>JAUMAX010000010.1:0-274063 GCA_032116115.1 Porphyrobacter sp. | reverse complement strand
AAAGGTGGAGCGGGTGAAGGGAATCGAACCCTCGTCGTAAGCTTGGGAAGCTTCTGCTCTACCATTGAGCTACACCCGCATCGGGCGATGGCCACGGGGCCGCTCGCAGACGCGGGGCGCGCTTGCCATGATTCCGGGCGGCTGGTCAATATGCGATTGCGGCCCGGTCTTTCGCGGCAAGCGCCCGGGTCAGGCAAAGAAGCTTTGCCATTGCATAAATTTAAGCACTCGTGATGTATGTGCCTCACGCACCGGGCCAGCCCGAGCATGGGAGTTTCGTCAGCGTGTTGTTTCCCCGGCGCCTGCTCGCCTTCATCGAATCGCTGGGCGGTGCCGGGGCGGCTGGCACGCTGGCGGAGCGGCTGCGCGGTGCCAGCCCGAATGGCAAGCGCCGCTTTACCGTGCGCCGCGGGGTCGATGCGGACGCAATCCGTGCATGGTGGGCGGGCGAAGCAGGCTCGCCTGCGGGGCCGATCGCCAGTGACGAGGGGCTTGTGCTGCTCGGCCAATGCGCGGGCAATATCGAAAACCCGATCGGCATGACCGCGCTGCCCTTGGGCGTGGCCGGGCCGTTGCGCGTCAACGGCCTGCACGCAAGCGGCGAATACTGGCTGCCGCTCGCCACCAGCGAGGCGGCGCTGGTCGCATCCTATGCGCGCGGCGCCCACGCAATCAATCAGGCGGGCGGCGCGAGCGCGGCGCTGTTGGGCGAGAATGTCGCACGCGCGCCCGCTTTCGTGTTCGCCTCGCTGGCAGAGGCTGGCAGCTTCGTCGCCTGGGCCACCGCCCATGAGGCCGAACTCGCCGCCGCCGCCCATGCCACCACCCGCCACGGGAAGTTGCAGGCGATCGAGCCGATGATCGACAGCGACACGGTGTTCCTCGTGTGCCGATATGCGACCGGCGATGCCTCGGGGCAGAACATGGTCACCATTGCCACCCAGGCGATGTGCGAGTGGATCATCGCGAACACGCCGATCCAGCCGCTGCACTGGTTTATCGAGGGCAATTTCTCCGGCGACAAGAAGGCGAGTTACCTCGGCCTCATCGCCGGGCGCGGGCGCAAGGTTTCGGCCAGTGTGATCCTGCCAGCCGACGTGATCCGCCGCACGCTCGGCACCTCCGCCGAGGCGATGCTCGCCTATGCGCGGGTGGCGCAGCTGGGCGCTACGCTATCGGGTCAGATCGGCGCGCAGGGGCATTTCGCCAACGGCCTTTCCGCGCTGTTCATCGCCACCGGGCAGGACGCGGCCTGTGTGGCGGAAAGCGCGGTCGGCTTCACCCGGATGGAGCCGCGCGAGGATGGGGCGCTGTTCATGAGCGTCACGCTGCCCAATCTGATGGTCGGCACGGTTGGCGGCGGGACGGGAATGCCGCATCAGCGCGCCGCGCTCGAACTGATGGGCCTCTCCGGCAGCGGCAAGGCGCGGGCGCTTGCCGAGGTCACCGCCGGGCTGTGTCTGGCGGGCGAAATCTCGATCATGGCCGCGATTGCCAGCGGGGTGTTCACCAGCGCCCATCACAAGCTCGCCCGGACACGCGGCTGAGGCGATGGCGAGCGCCCGACCCTCCCTGCCCGCGCGCCTGTGGACCTATCAGGCCGAACGCTTCCCGCTGGGCCGCACGGCTGTGCTGTGCGCGGTGTTTGCGGGCGCGAGCGTCAGCGTCTCTGCCCATCTGGCGGGGCGGGCTGCGCCGGGGCTGACGGCCTACCTCGCCGCGTTTGTCATCACGCTCGCCTTCTTCTTCCAGCTGCGCGTTCTCGACGAGATCAAGGACAAGGAGGATGACGCCCGCTTCCGCCCCGAACGTCCGATCCCGCGCGGGCTGGTGCGGCTGGAGACGATCATCGCGCTCGGCATCGCCAGTGCGGCTATCGCAGCGCTGGCGGCGCTGGCGGTCGACCTCAAGCTGATCGCGCTGCTTGGCCTCGCGTGGGCGTGGATGACGCTGATGAGCTTCGAGTTCTTCGTGCCTGCGTGGCTGAAAGCGCGGCCCTTTGCTTACCTCGTCAGCCACATGGCGGTGATGCCGCTGATCGACCTGGTGATCACCGGGGCGGAGTGGACGCCCCATGGGACGCCCGTGGCGGCGCTGTCGCTGTTCCTGTTCCTGAGCTTTGCCAATGGCTGCGTGCTGGAGATCGGGCGCAAGCTATGGGCGCCTGAGTCCGAGCGTGAAGGGGTGGAGACGTACAGCCGCGTCCTCGGGCCGGAGCGCGGGGCGGTGCTGTGGCTGGGGTGTCTGGCGGCGGCCTTCGTGCTGCTGCTGGCGGTCGGCTGGGCGACGGGCGCGCCATGGCTGACAGGCGCGATCGGGCTGGCGGCGCTGGCCTATGCCGGGCGCGCGGCGCTGCTGTATCGTGCCGGGGCCACGCCGGAGCGGGCCAAGGCGCTGGAGGATGCCTCGGGCCTGTGGGTCTTCGCCTGTTACGGCGGGGCGGGCTTTGCGCCTTTCGCGGGG
Source organism: Porphyrobacter sp. (assembly GCA_032116115.1). GTDB lineage: Bacteria > Pseudomonadota > Alphaproteobacteria > Sphingomonadales > Sphingomonadaceae > Erythrobacter. The sequence continues at coordinate 271,600 of JAUMAX010000010.1, read as the reverse complement.
AGCCTGTTCGGATGATCCTTGAAGGCGCGGCAGCGGATATGCCAGCGGCAGGCGGCAAGGGCCGCGCATTGGCGCAGGCGCAGGCGGCGGGCTTTGCCGTGCCGCCGTTCTTCGTGGTGCCTTCGGGCGGGATGCCGGACGCCGAGGCTTTGGGCGCGGCGCTCGCAAACCTTGGGCAGGGGCCATACGCGGTGCGATCATCCGGTCTCGCCGAAGACGGGGCCGAGGCGAGCCATGCCGGGCAGTTCGAAAGCCTGTTGAATGTCCCTGCTGAAGAGATCGCCGCCGCTATTGCACAGGTTTCAGCTTCGGGCGCGGGTGAGGGGCTGGCCGCCTATCGCGCGACCCGCGGGGTCAGCGAAACCGCCCCGCCCGCCGTGGTGGTGCAACGCATGATCCCCGCAGACCATGCCGGGGTCGCCTTCTCCGCCGATCCGGTGGCCGGGCGGCGTGACCGGGTGGTGATCTCCGCCACACGCGGTCTTGGCGACCGGCTGGTGGCGGGCGAGGTCGATGGCTCCGGCTGGTGGCTGGCGCGGCCTTCTCTCGAAATCGCCAGCACCACGGGCGATGGCGAGGGGCTGACCCCGGCCCAAGTACGCGAGGTGGCCGAACTGTGCCTCGCCGCCGAGGGCGCTTTCGGCGGGCCACAGGATATCGAATGGGCCATTGCGGGCGGCGCGCTCTACCTCCTGCAATCGCGCCCGATCACCTCGACCCTGCGCCCTGCGCCACTCGCCGATCCCGGCTTCATGGTGTTCGACAACTCGAACATCGTCGAAAGCTACCCCGGCATCGTCGCCCCGCTGACGTTCTCTTTCGCCAGCTACGCCTATGCGCGGGTCTATATGGCGTTTGTCGGCCTGCTGGGGGTGCCGCCCGAACGCATCCGCGCCGAACGGGTGGTGTTCGAGAACATGCTCAGCCGCATCGAGGGGCGGGTCTATTACAATCTCGGCAACTGGCACCGCGCGCTGGCGATGCTGCCGGGCTACAGCCTCAATCGCGGCTTCATGGACGGGATGATGGGGACGAGCGCGCCCTTGCCGGAACGGCTGCTGGGCCAGATTGAACATGGTCAGCCCCAGCGGTTCAGGGAATATGCGCGCATGGCCCGCTCGGCGTGGCGGCTGTGGCGAGCCTCGCGGGCCTTGCCGGAAACGTCGGCGCTGTTCCGCCAGCGGCTTGACCGCGCACTCAAGGCCACTGCACCGGATCGGGTGGCGACGCTGTCCCTCACCGAACTTGCGGCGGAATATCGCCGGATCGAGGCCGACCTGCTCGACCGCTGGGACGCGCCGATCATCAATGATTTCCTGTGCATGATCGCCTTCGGAGCGGCGCGTAAGGCGCTGGAAGGCTGGGCAGGCGCGGAAGGCATGGCGGCGCTGAACGATGTGCTGATCGGTCAGGGTGACATCATCTCGGCGCGGCCTGCCCAGCTGATCAGGGCGATGGGAGCGGCGGCGCGGGAGGATGCGGCCTTGCTCGCCGCGCTCGACGCGCAGGACCGCGCCGCCGTGGAGGCCAGCGCCATCGCGGCAGGCGTTGCGGGCTATATAGCCGAATTCGGCGACCGCTGCACCGAGGAGCCGAAGCTCGAAAGCGTCACGCTCGACGAAGACCCCACGCCGCTGTTCGCCGCCATCGCCGCTGCCGCCCGCAGCCGTCACGGCCCTGCGCCGACACGCGGCGATCCGTGGGCGCGGCTCGATGGCGCGCTCAAGGGCAAGCCGGCCAAGCGGCTCGTCGCCCGCTGGCTGGTGCGCTGGGCCAAGGACCGCGTGCGCGACCGCGAGAACCTGCGGTACGAACGCACCCGCATCTTCGGCCGCGCGCGCCGCGTGCTGCTGGCGATGGGGACACAGTTCCATGCGATGGGGCTGCTCAGCGCGCCCCGCGACGTGTTCCTGCTGACCCTGCCGGAGGTGCTCGGCGCGATCGAGGGCTTCGGCGTCACCGCCGATCTGGCGGGCCTCGCCGAGGTCCGCCGCCGCGAGATGGAGCGCGCCGCCGCCCTCCCCGATCCGCCGGAACGTATCATCACCGAAGGCCCCGCCTGTGCTGCGGCGACCCTCGCAGCCCCGCAGCAAGCCACCAGCGATGAACGCAGCCGCAGCGGCACTGGCGCTTCGGCAGGCACTGTGACCGCTGTCGCCCGCGTCATCGCCGACCCGCGCGGGCAGAGTATCGCAGCGGGCGAAATCCTCGTCGCGCGCCACACCGATCCGGGCTGGATCGCGCTGTTCGCCAGCGCCGGAGCCATCGTGGTCGAACGCGGCAGCCTGCTCTCCCATAGCGCCATTGTCGCGCGGGAGCTCGGCATCCCTTGCGTTGTCGGCCTGTCCGATGCGACCCGCTGGATCGTGGATGGCGAGGTGCTGACAGTGGACGGCGCAACCGGCAAGGTGGCCAAAGCATGAGCGAGATCGCGTCGAAAGCCGCCTTCGATCACATCCGCTACGCCCAGCTGTGGGAGGATGCCGAGGTGCTCGTCGATGCCATAGGCCCGCGCCCCGGCGGGCGGCTGGTCTCGATCTGCTCGGCAGGCGACAATGCGCTGGCGATGCTGCTGTGCGACCCGGCCGAGGTGATCGCCGCCGACCTGTCGCCCGCGCAACTGGCGTGCCTTAAGCTGCGGCTGGCGGCGTTTCCGGTGCTGGATCATGCCGAATTGACCGAACTGCTGGGGGCCGCGCCTTCGACCCGCCGAAGCGCCTTGCTCGACCGGGTTCTTGTGGAGTGCGACGCCGAGACTGCCGCCTTCTGGCACGCCCTGCGCCCCGAGGTGATCGCTTACGGCGCGGGCGGGGTCGGCAAGTTCGAACGCTACTTCCGCCTGTTCCACCGCCGCCTGTTGCCCTTTGTCCATTCGCGCCGCACGGTGGAGGCGGTGTTCCAGCCGCGCGCGCAAGCGGAGCGCGCCCGCTTCCTCAAGCACCGGTGGAACAACCTGCGCTGGCGCTGGCTGCTGAAAGCCTTCTTCTCGCGCCGCGCGATGGGCGCGCTGGGCCGCGATCCGGCGTTTTTCGATCAGGTTGAAGGCTCCGTATCAGACCATGTCGCGCGCCGGATCGAGCACGCTTTCGTTGCCAATGATCCGGTTGCCAACCCCTATCTGCGCTATGTCCTGACCGGCCAGCACGGCCCGGTCCTGCCGCTGGCGTGGCGGCCCGAACATCACGCCACCATCGCGGACAGAGTGGGCCGCATCCGCCTCCATCTCGGCCCGCTGGAGCAGGCGGCGAGCGGGGGCGTCGATGGCTGGAACCTGTCGGATATCTTCGAATACATGTCGCCCGAGGGGTTCCGCGCAGCCTATGGCAGCATCATCTCCGCCTCCAATCCGGGCGCACGGCTGGTCTACTGGAACATGATGGCCCCGCGCGCCATGCCGCCCGAATATGCCCCGCGGGTCCAACCCCGTCCCGATATCGCCGCGCCGCTGGCTGCGCGCGATCAGGCGTTCTTCTACTCGGCCTTCCATGTTGACGAGGTGCTTCCTTGAGCATCGCGCTGAACCTTGCGCTGCTGGCCGGATCGGTCGCGCTGCTGATGGGCGTCATCGCCGCTGTGCGATACGCGGGCGAGCGGTTCGGCTGGCACGCCGAGGTCAGCCGCAAGACCATCCACGTCGCCATCGGCCTTTACGCCATGGCCCTGCCGCTATTGTTCGACACGCAATGGCCGGTGGTCGCCCTGCTGCTGATCGCGCTCGCGCTGATGGGCTGGCTGCGGCTGCCGCAGGTGCGCACGAGCGGGCTGGGCAAGGCGATCCACGCGGTCGAGCGGCGCTCGCTCGGTGACATCTGGCTGGCGCTCGCCATCGGGTTCGTCTTCCTGCAGTCGGGCGGAGAGTACATCTTCTACGCCCTGCCGCTCGCGATCATCACCCTGTCGGACACCGCCGCCGCGCTGACGGGCAGCGCCTATGGACGCAGCCGTTTCGCGGTCGAGGACGGAGTGAAGAGCTGGGAGGGCGTGGTCGCCTTCTTCATGGTCAGCGTGATCGTGGCCATGGCGATGCTGTTGCTGCTGACCGACGCGCCGCGCGTCAACGTGGTGGTGCTGGCCTTTGCGATTGCGGGGTTCGGCGCGATTGTCGAGGCGGTGTCGTGGCGGGGGCTGGACAACCTGTTCGTGCCGATCGGCCTGCAATTCTTCATCAAGGGCTACCTGTTTGCAGCGCCGCTGGACCTTGCGCTGATCGGGCTCCAGTTCCTCGTGGCGGTCATCGCAGTCGCCCTGATCGCACGGCGGCTCGCCCTGTCGGTGCACGCCAGCCGCGCTTTCGTGATCGCGATTTTCCTGTTTCTGGGCGCGAGCGGGCCTTACGGCGCGGTGGTGCCGATGCTGGCGATGGGGGCCCATCTGGTCGCGCGGCGCCGCCCTTGCGCCAGCCCGCATTGCGACCTCGATTTCATCGCGACTTTGTGCGGCGCGGGGCTGATCTGGTTTTTCGTGGGCGAAACCATCGGGCCGAGCGCATTGAGCTTCTACAATCTCGGCATGGCGGGGATGGCGCTGGGGCTGCTGGTGGTGGCGACCGGGGGCCGGATCGCGGCAGGCGCGGCACTCGCAGCGGGTGTTGGCGCGGGCTATGTCGCGCTGCTGGGCCTTGCGCCCGGCCATGCGCTGCATTCAGCCCATCTGCCGCTGGTGGCCGCGGCGAGCCTCGCGCTGGTTGCCGCCATGGTGATCCTGCGCACCGCATGGTTTGACCGCTGGCGCGCGCCCCGGCTGGGGGCGGTCGCCAATCTGGTGCCGTTTGCCGCCTATCTTGCGACTTTGGGGATGCAATGAGCGACTTTGACGAGATGCCGGTGCCGGGCGCGAGCCTGCGGTTCTACCCGCACGGCCCGGCGTGGGATGGCGAGCCTGCCGTGGCGCTGGGGGCTCTGGCCTTCACTGATCCAGAAGCAGGCGCGGCGCTGTTGCGCGAGGCTGTGGCGCGCGCCGCCGGACGCCCGGTGCTCGCCCCGATGGATGGCGACACGTGGCACGCCTATCGCACCGTGGTGGAAAGCGACGGCAGCCCGCCCTTCCTGATGGAGCCTGCCGCCCACCCCCATGTCGCCGAGGCGCTGGCGCTGGCGGGGTTCGAGCCGGTGGCACACTACGCCTCGACCATAATGGCGCTCGACACTCCGCAGGCCGAGCCTGCGCCGGTGGAGGGCGTCACCATCGAGGCATGGGATGGCACAGACGCGCAGCCCTTGCTGGAGCAGGTCTTCACGCTGGCGGGTGGGTCTTTCGCGGACAAGCAATTTTTCAAACCGATCACGCGCGAGGGGTTCCTTGGCCTCTATCTGCCACTGCTGCCGCTGCTCGATCCGCGGCTGGTGTTTCTGGCGCGGGACGAGAGCGGTGCGATTGTCGGCTTCCTGCTCGGCTACCGCGATCCGGCAATGCCCACCCGCGCAGTGCTCAAGACCTATGCGGGGGTGCGGCGCGGCGTTGGCCACCTTCTCGCGCACCATTTCCACGAGACGGCCAAGGCGCTTGGCTGCACCAATGTGATCCACGCGCTGATGCATGGGGACAATGTCTCGCTGGTCAGAAGCGGCCAGCACGGGGCGCAGGTGTTCCGGCGCTACGCCCTGTTCGGGCACCGCCCGGCTTGACCATTCTTGCAGCCTTCGACGCGCTGGCTTCCTCGCAAGCGGATCGGCCTGCGATCATCGACCGGCTGGGGCGGACGCTCAGCTTTGCCGACCTGTACTGCCGCGCCGGCTTCCTCGCCGACGAATGGGGCAAGCGCGGGATCGGGCCGGGGGACCGGGTGCTGATTGCGATGGGGGTGACGCCCGATCTCTACGCCGCGCTGGCCGCGCTGTGGCGGCTGGGGGCGGTCGCGGTGCTGCCGGAACCTGCAATGGGGCTGAAGGGGGTCAGAACCGCGCTGGCGGCGGCTGACGTGAAGGCGTGGATCGGGGCGGGGATGCTCAGGGTGCTGCCGCTGCTGGTGCCGCGCCTGCTGACAGTCAAGCGCCTGTCGCTGGCAGGTGGAATGCTGCGGGGGACGCAGCTTTCGCCCGAATGGCCAGACGACCACCCCGCCCTGATGAGCTTCACCTCGGGCTCGACCGGACGCGCCAAGGCGATCCTGCGCAGCCATGGCTTCCTCGCCGCGCAAAACCGCGCGGTCGGGCCGCTGCTGGCGAGTGATCGGGCCGAAATCGACCTCGTTGCCTTTCCGGTGTTCGTGCTGGCAAACCTTGGTAGCGGCGTCACTTCGGTGCTGCCCAACTGGCCCCTGCGCCGTCCTGACCGCGCCGAACCAGCAGCGATCCGCGCCCATATCGCCCGCCACGGCGTCACCCGCCTGCTGCTCCCGCCGGTGCTGGCCGAAACGCTGGCCGATGCACCCTTGCCCGCCAGCGTCACGACCGTGTTTACGGGCGGCGGACCGGTGTTTCCCGATGTGGTCGACCGCCTGACCGCCCAGAACCCCGCCTTGCGGGTCATGGCGGTCTATGGCTCGACCGAGGCCGAACCGATTGCCGAGCTGGCGGTCAGCACCCTCTCGGCCGAGGACCGCGCCCGGATCAACGCCGGGGAAGGCCTGCTCGCCGGGCCGCCGGTTGACGCTGTGCGGGTCAGGATCGTGGAGGACGAAATCCTCGTCGCCGGCGATCACGTGGTCGAAACCTATGTCGATCCCGCCGACAATGCCGCCACCAAGACCCGCGACGAACACGGCACTGTCTGGCACTGCACCGGCGATGGCGGACGGTTCGATGCAGAGGGGCGGCTGTGGCTGCTGGGCCGCACGCAGGGCCGGATCGAAGGCCTGTGGCCCTTTGCTATCGAGGTTGCAGCGCGAAGCTGGCCCGGGGTCAGGCGCGCGGCGCTTTGCCCGCTGGATGGCCGCGCCTGCCTCGCGATCGAGGGTGACGCGGCCCACCTGTCAGTCTGGCAGAATGCCGCTGCCGGGCTGGGTGTTGCCGCCGTCGTGCCGATCAACCAGATCCCGCTCGACCGCCGCCACCGCTCCAAGGTGGACTATGCCCGCCTCGCCAAAGCGGTGAGCAAGCGAGCCTAGTCGTCAAGCCATTGGCGCTTGGCAAACCAGCCCATCACCAGCAGCGCAATCGTAAGGCAGAACCCCACCACACCCCAGAATGCCCAGGCGTGATCGGCATAGGGAATGCCCTGGACGTTCATGCCCAGCAGCCCGGTCACAAAGGTGAGCGGCAGGAAGATGAAAGCCGTCACTGCGATCCCCAGACTGCGCTGGTCGATCTTTTCGGCGCGCAGATCGGTCAGCTGTTCGTGGAGCAGCGCCGCACGTTCGCGCACCGCTTCCAGTTCTTCTGCCATGCGGGCAAAGCGGTCCGCCGCCTCGCGCAGGTGCAGGCGGTCTTCCTTGTCGATCCATTCAAAGCCAAGCTGCGCCATCGCCGCCAAGGCATCGCGATCGGGCGCGACAAACCGCCGCAGCACAATCGCCTGGCTGCGGATTCCGGCGATCTTGCGGCGCAGCGCGTAGATATCGCCGCTATCAAGCGACCCTTCGCAATCATCGAGGCTGTCGCCAAGGTCAGCCACCTGCGGGTCCAGCTCCTTGCTGATCGCCTGCGCCAGTGCGGCGACGAAATCACCGCCATCACTCAGCCGTCCGGCGAGCATCGCGGCCTCCACCTTGGGCAGCGCCCCGAGCCGGTGGCGGCTGACCGATGTCACGCGCTGCCCTTCGACCCAGACACGGATCGAGACGAGGCCATCGCTGTCCTGCATGGTATCGGCTGCCGTGCCGCGCAGGTTGATCAGCACGGCTTCATCCACCTCGTCGCAGCGCGGGCGGGTCTCGCTCGCCAGCAACGCGCCCGCCGCCATCGCCGGGACATAGCCGGGCAAGTCCGCCCGGCTCGCGTGGGCGGCGCCTTCGGCATGGAGCCACACGAAACCCGGCCCGGCATAGGTCGCAACCTCGGCGGGCGGGATTTCGCGCACAACGCTGCCCTCCACCACAAGGGCGGTCAGGACAGGAACGGCAGAAGCTTGGGTCATCGTCCCGGTGTTAGCCTTTGGCAGCGCCAGTCGGCAAGCAATGCGGGTGTGGATATGCCCTCAGAGGTGCCGCGCTAGAAATAGCGGGCGCTGGCGATCTCAGCGCCTTCGGCCAGCGCGGCAAGCTTCGCCCAGACGATTTCCGGATCGAGCGCATTGCTGCCCGCATGGACGGAAAAGCCGCAATCGACCCCCGCCATCACCCGCTCGCGCCCGAGCAGATCGGCATAGCGGCCGATGCGCTGGGCGATCAGTTCGGGGTGTTCGATGTAGGGCGACTGCGGCTCGACCATGCCGGGGCACAGGATCTTGTTGTCCGGCAGCCTGTGCTCCTCGAAGAAGGCGAATTCATGCGCGTGGCGCGGGTTCGCGCCTTCGATCAGCACGGTCTGCGGCTTGGCGGTCCAGACGATATCGGCGATTTCCCCCAGCGCCACATCACAGTGGTGGGGGCCGGGATAGTTGCCCCAGCACAGGTGCATCCGCAGCTGCTCCGCCGGGATATTCTGAACCGCGTGATTGAGCGCGGCGATGTTCATGCCGATGCGCTTGCGGAATTCCTCAAGGCTGAGGTCGGTGAACTGCACATGGCGGCCCATCGCAAGGTCCGGGCAATCGACCTGCAAGGTGATGCCTGCCGCCGCAATCGTCTCGTATTCGTGGCGCAGCCCTTCGGCGAGAGCGAAGACATATTCCTCGTCACTGGCGTAGTACTGGTTGGGGAAGAACAGCGCCGTCACCCCGGGGGACGCTGCGGACATGAAGGTGGCGTGGCCATCCGCAAGGCGCACCAGCCGCTCGGCATCGATCCGGGGGGCTTCCATGTCGATCACGGTGATGGGCGCGGTGCAGGCGGGTGCAGACCGCTTGGCGCGACCCTTGTTGCCGAACACCTGCGCCTTGGCCCCGGGGAAGGCCTCAAGGTCGGCAAATTCATACTGCCCCGCTTCGCCGCCGAAGCCTGACAGGCGGTGCTTGATATAGGTGGCGTAGCTCGGCTTGGACTGTTCGCCATCATTGACGATGCTCACCCCGGCTTCGATCTGGCGCTTGATGACATAGGCGGTAGCGTCCTCGACCGCTGCGTCGAAGGCTTCTTCCGAGACTGCCTCGCCGCTCTCGCGCGCGAACACCAGATCGAGCAGGGCTTCGGGGCGCGGCAGGCTGCCGACGTGGGTGGTGAGGAAACGGTTGGCGGTCATGCAGAAAGCCTTGTCTGGGGGTGGGCGCAGGCGCGCAGGAAATGGGCGACGGCAGCGTTGAAGCCGTCCGGATTGTCGGCATTGGCGAGATGGCCCGCGCGGGCGATCTCGGCATGGCGGGCGCGTGGTGCCACAGCCGCGAGCGCGGCAGCGCAGGCGCGGCGCCACGGCGTGTCATGCTCTCCGGTCATGGCCAACACCGGCATGGCCAGCATCGCCAACACCTCGCGCGGGAAGCCGGGGGTCTGGCCGGGCACCAGCAGATCGCGCCCGTCGTAATCAGCGAGGATCGCGGCCATCAGGGCGGCAGCTTCAGGCGTGTGGGTATGCATCAGCGGGTGCTGCGCCCATTCTTCGCGCAAGGTGGCCAGATCGCCGCTCGCCGCCAGCAGGCGCAGGCGGTCGAGATCGATCACCTCCTCGCGCGCCACCAGCGCAGGCAAGGGCGCGCCCGACACGACGAGACCCGTCAGCCGTGACCCGAACCGGCGCGCCACATCCAGAGCGACCACCGCGCCGCGCGACAGGCCCACCAGCGCAAACCGGTCAAACCCGAGGAAATCGGCAATGGCGATGACGTCGTCCGCCTCGCGCATGAGGTCAGACGGGGCGGAGGCGCGTCCGCAGCCGCGCCGGTCGGGCATGACGAGGAAATGATCAGGCGCCAGCCCTGCGATCTGCGGCGTCCACATGCGGTGATCGAGCGTCCAGCCGTGCAGCAGGATGACGGGCGCGCCCTCGCCAGCCATCCAGATCGGCAGCGTGCCGCCGTCAACGGCAACCTCGCCGTAGCTCAGGATATCAGCCACGTCGTTCGCCTTGGGGGCAGCCATGCTCACATGCGCCCCCAAGGCCCAGCAATCAGGCCGCTTCTTCGGCGCGGAACGGGTTGTTGTTGTGGTGCTGCCCGCCCAGCCAGCGCTTCAGTTCGGCGTGAGCTGACGCACGGCGGCCGGCATCGAGCGGAGCGGCGCGCGGATCATCATGGGTGAACTCGATGATCATCCCGTTGGGATCGGTGACATAGAGCGAGCGGCAATAGCCGTGCTCCAGCACATAGGTCTGCGGTTCGACGATCCCGGCTGCGGCGATGCGCTTTTGCAGTTCAGCCTGCCCATCGGCATCCACATGGAGCGCGATGTGGATGAAGGGGCTCGACGGCATTTCGGGGCCGAATTCGGCCTGATCGTCGGGATCGGCAAACTGGAAGAAGGCCAGCGCGCTGCCATCGGCGAGTTCGAAGAACACGTGGCAATAGGTGCGTTCTTTCCCGAACAGTTCGTCCTTTTCGCAATAGGTCGCCATCAGCGGGAAGCCGAGAATGTCTTCGTAGAAGGCGCGGGTCGCCTCCAGATCCTTGGTCACATAGGCGGTGTGGTGCAGGCGGTTTGCGAGGATTTTCGTCATCATGCGGTCTCCCTTGTGTCGATCAGGCAGAAAGCTTCGCGGCGATGGCTGCCACGTGCGCCCCCTGGAAGCGCGCCCCGGCAAGCTCGTTGGCGCTGGGCATGCGGCTGCCGTCATTACCAGCGAGCGTGCTGGCACCATAGGGGGTGCCGCCGCTGATTTCCCCCATCTCGGCATTGCCCTCGAAGGTATAGGGCAGGCCGACAATCACCATGCCGTGATGCAGCAGCGTGGTGTGGAACGAAGTGATGGTCGTCTCCTGCCCGCCGTGCTGGCTGGCGGTGGAGACGAACACGGAACCCACCTTCCCCACCAGCGCCTTGGCAAACCACAGCCCGCCGGTCTGGTCGAGGAAGTTCCTCATCTGCGCCGCCATGTTGCCAAAGCGGGTGGGTGTGCCGAAGATGATGGCGTCGTAACCAGCCAGTTCATCCGGGGTCGCAATCGGAGCCTGCTGATCGACCTTCATTCCTGAAGCCGACGCAACCGTCTCCGGCACCAGTTCGGGAACGCGCTTCACGAAGACCTCGGTGCCGGCGACGCTGGCTGCGCCCTCGGCCACCGCGTCGGCCATCGCCTCGATATGGCCATAGCTCGAATAATAGAGCACCAGCACCTTGGTCATGGTCGCGTTTCCTTTAGAACTTGTAGCCGACTTCAAATCCGTAGCGCGCCGGACGGGCGCGGAACACGAAGCCCCCGGGCGAGAATTCGGCGTTGTAGGTCTCGTCGAACAGGTTCTGCGCGAAGGCCGTGATCGACACGCCATTGGCCAGCGTCACGCCCGCGCGGGCATCGACGATATCGACCGGCTGGCGGACGGTGGTGTTGAACGGCTCCCACCAGGTCTTGCCCGTGCGGCGGTAATCGATCCGCACCAACCCGTCGACGCTGTCGCTCAGAGCGCCCGCATATTGCGCGCCGAGGTTGAGCGTATAGTTCGAGATCTGCGGCGCCTTGTTGCCGATCACGCTCGCGTCGGGGAATTCCTTGATCTCGCTATCCGTGATGCCGATCGCGGCGTTGATGTCGAAATCGGGCAGGATTTCCGCGGTCGCTTCCAGCTCGAAGCCGGTGAGGCGCGTCTCGGGGATGTTGCCGAGGTTCTGGGTCGACGACTGGGCGAGGAAGACGAAGAAGTACGAGTTCTTCGACAGCGTGGTGTAGGCTGCGCCTGCCAGACGGACAGGGCCGATCTGCGCCTTGGCGCCGACTTCGAAGGTGTCGGCGGTTTCCGCGCGGAAGATGTCGCCCACGCCGACGATGGCATTGGCGGTCGCCTCTGCGCCGACGCCAGTCTGGTTGAAGCCGCCCGAGCGGAAGCCGCGGCTGTAACCGCCATAGATGGTGAGATCAGGGGTCGGTTCGTAGGTCAGGGTCAGCTTGGGCTGCCAGTCATCGAAGATCGCGGTGCGGACCTCGCCGCTCTGGGCCTGTGGCACGCCGGGAACCACGGGCAGGAAAGCCTGCGGGGTCAGCGTCGTCTGCTGGCGCTTGTCACGGTCATAGCGCAGCGACGCATCGACGCGGAACTGGTCGGAGAATTCATAACCCGCATTCGCGAACAGCGCCCAGGCGAAGTTCTCCTGACCATCGGCCAGATAGGAGAATTGCGGGTTGAGCGGGTTGGTCGAAGGCGAGCGGAACACCGGGAAAACGCCGTTGCCGGTGTCGATCATGTTGCCGGTCGAAATGAAGCGCGTGGTGTCGATCAAGTAACCGCCCGCCATCCAGTTGAAGGCGCGGCCATCTTCGGGCGAGGCGAGGCGCACTTCCTGGCTGAACGCCTTAACGTTCAGATACTGGCTCTGGTTGAGGTCAAAGCCGTTGCCCGGGCCGAACAGGAATTCGAACAGGTTGAAGAAGAAGCTGTCCGGGATCGGCTTGAAGTCGAACGCGTCGCCGGTCAGCACTTCCTTGACCGTGTCATAGGACGAGATCGAGGTCAGCACCGCGTTGTCGCCGGCATATTCGATCTTGAGCGCGAGGTTGTAGATATCGCGGTCGTTCTGGCCGGGGTTGTTCACCTCGACATCGGCGACCGTGTTCACGTCACCGACGATATTGTAATACAGCCCTTGCGTGCGCAGCTGGTTCATCGACCCGCGCAGGTCGAAGGTCAGCTTGTCGGTCGCTTCGATCAGCAGATTGGCGCGAAGGCTGAAATCCTCGACCGGATCGGCCTTTTCGTTGAGGAAGATGTTATCGATGAAACCGTCGGTGTCGTACCACGAACCGGCGATGCGGAACTTGACGTTCTCGGCAATCGGGCCGCTGATCCCGCCGCGCAGAAAGTAGCCGAAGCCATTGTCCACGCCTGCGGTGACGTTGCCCGCGAATTCGTCGGTCGGCGCCTTGGTGGTGATGATGATCGCGCCGCCGATGGCGTTACGGCCATACAGGCCACCCTGCGGGCCTTTGAGCACTTCGATCTGCTCGATATCGAACAGGTCCTGGTTGAACTGCGCAGGGTTCACCTGCTGCACGCCGTCAACGATCACGGCGACGCTGGGTTCGGAGTTGCGGTTCTGGGTGATGCCGCGAATGATGACGAAGGCATTGCCCGCGTTCTGGGTTTCCACCAGCGTGACGTTGGGGGTCAGCGCGATGAAGTCCGCCGGACGCTCGATCCCGGCATTGCTGATCGCCTGCGAATCAAACGCGGTGACAGCGGCGGGAGTGTCCTGCAGGGTTTCGGTGCGGCGCAGGCCGGTCACGACGATGCCCTGATCGTCGGCGGTCTCTTCAGCCGGAGCAGCCTCCTGCGCGGCGAGCGGCGCGGCAGCCAGCGTTGCAACCGTCAGAGCGGTGGTGCTGACCAGCGTGCGGCCCCAATTCGAACGAGCGCCGCGGCCCATGCCCGAAAACTTCATATCTCTCTCCCCTGTGCGCGCGTCAACGCGTCGCTCTTTTGGCGATCCCTCCCTATCGCGGGTTAGGAAATTCGCAATGCGAAGTCAACTTCGATATGCGAAAATACGCCTGTGTGGCTTCGAAGCCACGCTGGGCGGATTCCAGCCATGGCTCGGGCGGCGCTTGGCTGCGTCCGCGAACGGGGTCGGCTGACGCCTGGGGACGAGACTTTCAACGGCAGGTTCTGAGGTGAAGGCTGGGCTTTGGCTATGACCGATTGTGGGCGGTAAGCTGCCGTCCACCACACCGTCACCCCGGACTTGATCCGGGGTTAGGCCTTTCCTCTTCCCCGGCAGAGCACGAAGCAGCCAAGCCCCGTGTCAAGCACGGGGCGACGATGATGAGAGATGGCACAAACGGCGTCGCTTCCCGAGCGGCAGCTTTCTGTCAGGACCACGCCAAACCGGACACCTGCATCGCCCCGCCCGTCACGGCCGCAAGCTCGCCTCCAGCGCGGGCCAGCGCTTGAGCGAGGCCTCGATCTCGCCCGCCGCCGCCCGCAGCAGTGGCAGGCGCGTGCGCACCAACTCGTCCTGCGAGATGCGGGTGGTGGAGGTGGAGCAGTTGATGCTGGCGATCACCCGCCCGCCGCGCCCGAAGATCGGCACCGCGACTGAAACGATGCCGTAATCCAGCTCGTCCAGCGCGGAATCATAGCCACGCTCGGCAATCAGGCTCAGGCGCTCGGCCATCGCGGCACCATCGGTGACGGTGCGTTCGGTGAAGCGCTGGAACGGCGCGCCTGCCATCAACGCCTCGCGCTCGCCCGCGGGCAGATGCGCGGCCAGCGCCTTGCCCAGCGAGGTCGCATGGAAGGGAAAGCGCGTGCCAACCCCTGCCGCGACCCGGAAGCGCCGGTCGGTAGAGACGTGGGCGACATACAGGATCTCCGCGCCCGACAGCACGGCGAGGCTGGCGCTGTCGCCGGTCTGGTCGCGCAAGGCTTGCAGCGGCGGCAGCACCACCTGTTCGATCTGCATCGAGGCAAGGAAGGCCGAACCGATCGTCAGCACCGCGGGGCGCAGCAGGAACTTGCGTTCGTGCTGGCCGACATAGCCCAGCTCCACCAGCGTGATCAGGCACCGCCGCGCCACGGCCGGGGGAAGCGCGGTCTTGGCCGCCACTTCCGACAGGGTCATTTCCGGGTGATCCTCGTCAAACGCCTTCAACACGCGCAACCCGCGCTCCAGCGTCGAGAGAAATTCGGGGTCTTTTGTGGCGGCTTCAGCCCCTGCGGATCCCATGCACTGGCCTTTCGATGGAGCGGCGAACAGCCGCGTCGTCGGCTCCCAATAGAGGCGGCGCGGTGACGCTGTCCATCCGCTCGCCATCGAAGCTGAGCGGGAAGCGGATCGTGCGGAATTCTCCCTTCGGCCCGTCCGGGTCAGAGACTTCGATGCCAAGCACCCGGGCCTGCTCGGTCGCGAGGACTTCGGCGCTGTCGTAAACCGGCGAATTGGGGACTTCGAGGCGGGTCAGCTCCGCCGTCCAATGGTCGCGGGTCTTCTGCGCGAAGATCGGGGCGAGGAAGGCGACCACGTCCTCGTAATGGGCAATGCGCGCATCGCGGCTTTCGAAAGCGGGCAGACTCAGCATGTCGGGCTGGCCCACGGCGACCGCGAGGTTCTCCCAGAACTTCGGCGGGGAGGACATATGCAGCGCCAGCCACTTGCCGTCGGCGCATTGGAACACATAGCTCTGCGAGACGTGCGGGCGGCTATACGGCCCCATCACCTGATCGGCGGAGAGCAGGTGGGTGAAATCGTCGAGGTTGAAGTGGCACATCGCTTCGAACATCGAGGTTTCGACGACGCGGCCCTTGCCGGTGGCGTGGCGTTCATTGAGCGCGGCTAGGATGCCAAGCGCGGTATAGAAGCCGGTCATGGCGTCGGCGATAGCGGGGCCGACCACACGGGGATGCTCGGGATTGACCAGCAGCCGCAGGAAGCCGGACGCCGCCTGCGCGACGGTATCGAAAGCGGGGCGGTCCCGCTCCGGCCCTTCGCTGCCGAAACCGGAGATCGAGGCATAGACCAGCGCGGGGTTGATGGCCTGGAGCCGTGCGGCGTCGACCTTGAGACGGTCTGCCACGCCAGGGCGGAAATTCTGGATGAACACGTCGGCCGTCGCGACCAACTGGTCGAGGATCGCCAGATCGTCGGGGTTCTTGGGATCGATCGTGATCGAACGCTTGTTGCGGTTGTAGGTCTGGAAATGCGGCGAATAGAGCTCGCCCTTGAAGCTGCGGAACGGATCACCGGTGCCGGGCTGTTCGACCTTGATGACATCCGCGCCCATGTCGGCCAGCAGCATCCCGGCGGCAGGGCCGGTGATGAAGGTGCCCATTTCGAGCACGGTGATGCCTGCCAATGGCCGAGCTGTCATCCAACAAATCCCATCTGCTTACCCCAAGCTTGCCTTGGAACCGATGTGATACTATATTCTTCGCATACCGAAATCAACTTCGAATATCGAAAAGGAAGAGGCCCATGCGCATCGGCAAGCAGGATAACGCGGTCACATCGATCTGCACCTCGGATGCGGAAAGCATCACGGTGCGGGGCATGGACCTGTGTAGCGAAGTGATCGGCCATGTCGACTTCACCAGCTATTTCTGGCTGCTGGTCACCGGCACAATGCCCTCGCCCCCGCAAAAGGCGCTGGCTGACGCGGTGTTGTGCGCGATTGCCGAACACGGGCTGGTGCCGAGCGTGGTCGCCACCCGCATGAGCTACGCCGCCGCGCCGGAAGCCTTCCACGGCGCGGTTGCCGCAGGCTTGCTCGGCTGCGGTTCCGTGGTGCTGGGCAGCGCGGAAGTGGCCGGCAAGTTCTATGCGCAAGTCGTCGCCGAGGGCGGTGACCCTGCCGAAGCCGCCACAGCCGCGATCAAAGCCTTGCGGGCCGAAAAGAAGGCGATCCCCGGCTTTGGCCACCCCCAGCATTCAGGCGGCGATCCGCGCGCGCACCGGCTGCTGGCGCTGGCGAAGGAACACGGCATGGAAGGCCAGCACATCGCCATGCTGCGCACCATCGAAGCCGTGTTGCCCGACGCGATCGGCCGGTCGCTTCCGATCAACGTCAATGGCGCGATTCCGGCCGTGATGCTCGATGCGGGCTTTCCGCTGGCCGCGCTGAAGGGCATCTCGCTCCTCGCCCGCACCGCCAGCCTGATCGCCCACCTGCAGGAGGAGACCGAGCGTCCCATCGGCTTCATCATGTCGGGCGCGGCGGCGGAGCGGATCGGGTTCGATGATGGAAGCGACTAAGCGCGCTTGATCCCGCGCCCGACGCGCGCCACTGTCGGCGCAACACGGACAAGGGGACATGCATGATCGCGCGGCACTTCATTTCATTGGCGGCCTTGCTTGCGGCCACCCCGGCGTTAGCGGATTCAGGAGCCGATGCGCCGCTCGCGATGGGGCAGCCCGAAATCGCCGCTCCCGCCCTCCCCGCGATCCTTGCCCCGCGCGCCCGTGCCGCGCTCGAAAACCGCATCCTTGCCGAGCGGCTCGACACCCTGATCCCGCAGATCATGCGTGCCGAGGGAATCGACCTGTGGCTGCTGGTGGCGCGGGAGTATTTCGAAGAGCCGGTGGTCGCCACCATGCTCGACGCCGAGAACATGCACGCGCGGCGCCGGACGATCCTCGTCTTCCACGATCCGGGCGAAGGCAAGCCGGTCGAGCGGCTCACCGTCAGCCGCTATGGCCTCGGCGGGCTGTTCGCACCGACATGGGATCCCGACAAGCAGCCCGACCAGTGGCAGGCGGTCGCCGATCTGATCGCGGCCAAGAACCCGCAGAAAATCGCGATCAACTCCAGCGATCTCTACCAGTTCGCCGACGGGATGACGCTGAGCCAGTACGACAAGTTCATGCAGGCCCTGCCGCCCGCCATGCATGACCGCGTGGTGAGCGGCGAGAACCTCGCGATCCGCTGGCTGGAAACGCGCACCCCTGCCGAGATGGAGCTTTACCCCACCGTTGTGCGCATCGCCCATTCGGTGATCGGCGAGGCGTTCTCGCGGAAAGTCATCACCCCCGGCGTCACCACCGCAGAGCAGGTGCAATGGTGGTATCGCGACCGGCTGATGGGCTTGGGCCTCGACCCGTGGTTCCACCCTTCCGTTGCGATCCAGCGCGAAGGCGTGAAGGGCATGATCGAGGGCGAGGAGGTGATCCAGCCGGGCGATCTGCTGTGGACCGATTTCGGCATCGCTTACCTCAGGCTCAACACCGACACCCAGCACTTGGCCTATGTGTTGAAGCCGGGCGAGACGGAGGCACCTGCGGGGCTGCGCGCCGGTTTGGCGAACAGCAACCGGGTGCAGGATTTCCTCACCCGCGCCTTCAAGGTGGGGATCAGCGGCAATGATGCTCTGGCGCAGGCGCGCAAGGATGCGATTGCGGCGGGGCTTGATCCGTCGATCTATTCGCACCCCATCGGCCACCACGGCCACGGCGCGGGGCCGAGCATCGGTTTCTGGGACAACCAGAAGCCTGACCCGCGCGGCAGCGGCCCGATCCGGGCGAACACGGCGTGGTCAATCGAGCTGACGTCCTACGCCGCGGTGCCGGAATGGGGCGGGCAGAAGGTCGATTTCCGCACCGAGGAGGATGCTTTCTTCGACGGCACTACCGTACGCTATATCGACGGGCGCCAGACCGAGATCACGCTGATCCCTTCGGGCTAGCGGCTGGACGAACCGATGCCCTTGGCGCGGGTCTTGACCCGGTACACATCGGTCAGCGCGGTGATGTAAAGCTCCGACAGGTCCGGCCCGCCCCACGCAAGGTTTGTGGCGCGCTTGGGCGTGGCGAGGCGTTCGATCACCTCTTCGCGCGCGGGATCGACCACGCATATGCCGCCCGGACAGGTGACATAAACCCGGCCCGCGCTATCGACTCTCACCCCATCGACCCGGCCCGGCCTGCTTTCGTCGGTCACATCGACAACCAGCCGCTTGCCCGAGGCGGTGCCATCGGCGGCAAGATCATAGGCCCACAGCGTCTGGGTCGCGGTGTCGCCGACATAGAGCACCTTTTCATCGGGTGAGAGCGCAAGGCCGTTGGGGCGGGACAGGACATCGTCAATCAGCACCATCCGCCCGCTCGCTTCGTCGAGCGCGAAGACCCCAGAAAAGCCCACCTCGCTCTGCCGCTGGCCAAGTCCGTAGGGCGGATCGGTGAACAGGATCAGCCCGTCGCTACGCACCACCACATCATTGGGGCTGTTGAGGTGCTTGCCCTGATAGGCCGCGACGATGGTCTTGCGCCCGTCTTGCTGCGTCCAACGGGTGATTTCGCCGCTGCCATGCTCGGCATTGAGCAGGCGCCCCTCACGGTCGAAGGTGTGGCCGTTGGCATTGGCGCTGGGGGTATAAAGCACAGTGGGCGGCCCCTCCCCGGGAATGAAAGCGTAAACCGTATCGCCCGGAATATCGCTGAAGATCAGCCGCGCTCCGTCCCACGCCGGGCCTTCGGTGAAGGTATAGCCAGTGGCGGCGAGTTCGAGGCTTTCGTGGATGACAATGTTGCCGTCTGCCTCGGGCACCTCAGCCAGTGCGCCGCTCGCCATCCATGCCGTCGCCAGCCCCGCGATCGCTGCCCGTGCCTTGCCCATCATCCGTTCCTCTCGTCTCATAGCCCGCGCAACCTGCCCTGCCGGGCCTGCGTGCGCCAGCACTTTTGAGGGGAGCCGCAAGGGTTGCATGGGCGGGCCTTGGGGGGCATTGGGACGGCAGAGACAGGAGACCCCAATCCATGCGTCAGATCGACCACTTCATCGTCGGCGAGACTCCCGCGCCCACCCGCAAGCACGCCATCTGGAACCCCTCGACCGGCGAAGTGCAGGCCGAAGTCGCGCTGGGCGATGCCGCGCTGCTGGCGCAGGCCGTCGCGACCGCCAAGCGCGTCCAGCCCGCCTGGGCCGCCACCAACCCGCAGCGCCGCGCGCGGGTGATGTTCGCTTTCAAGGAACTGGTCGAGGCGAACATGCAGTCGCTGGCCGAGATGCTGTCCTCCGAGCATGGCAAGACCGTCCCCGACGCGCGCGGCGATGTGCAGCGCGGGCTTGAGGTGATCGAATATGCCTGCGGGTTGCCGCAGATCATGAAGGGCGAATACACCCATGGCGCAGGGCCGGGGATCGATGTCTATTCGATGCGCCAGCCGCTTGGCATCGGCGCTGGCATCACCCCGTTCAACTTCCCGGCGATGATCCCGATGTGGATGTTCGGCATGGCCTGCGCGGCTGGGAACGCCTTTATCCTCAAGCCTTCGGAGCGCGACCCGAGCGTGCCGGTGCGGCTCGCCGAACTGTTCCTTGAAGCGGGCGCCCCGGAAGGCCTGCTGCAGGTCGTCCACGGCGACAAGGAAATGGTCGATGCGATCATCGATCACCCCGATATCGCCGCGATCAGCTTCGTCGGCTCGTCGGACATCGCGCAGTATATCTACGCGCGCGGCTCGGCCAACAACAAGCGCGTGCAGGCCTTCGGCGGCGCGAAGAACCACGGGATCGTGCTGCCTGACGCCGATCTCGATCAGGTCGTCACCGATCTGACCGGCGCGGCCTTCGGCTCGGCGGGTGAACGCTGCATGGCGCTGCCCGTGGTGGTGCCGGTGGGCGAGGAAACCGCCGAGCGCCTCAAGGAAAAGCTGCTCAAGTCGATCGCGGGCCTGCGCATCGGCGTCTCCAACGATCCCGACGCGGATTACGGCCCCGTCGTCACGCCTGAACACAAGGCGCGGATCGAACAGTGGATCACCACGGCTGAGGAAGAGGGCGCCGAGATCGTTGTCGACGGGCGCGGGTTCAGCCTGCAGGGCCACGAGAAAGGCTTCTTCGTCGGCCCGACGCTGATCGACCACGTCACCCCGCAGATGAAGAGCTACCAGGAGGAAATCTTCGGCCCCGTGCTCCAGATTGTGCGCGCCAAGGACTTCGAGGAAGCGGTGCGCCTGCCGAGTGAACATCAATACGGCAACGGCGTCGCGATCTTCACCCGCAACGGCCACGCCGCGCGCGAATTCGCTGCGCGGGTGAACGTAGGCATGGTCGGCATCAACGTGCCGATTCCGGTGCCGGTCGCCTACCACTCCTTCGGCGGGTGGAAGCGTTCGGGCTTTGGCGACATCGACCAGTATGGCACGGAAGGCCTCCGGTTCTGGACCAAGAACAAGAAGATCACCCAGCGCTGGCCCGATGGATCGCAGGACGGCAGCAACGCCTTTGTGATCCCGACGATGGGGTGAGGCGCATGCGTGCGGCGGTCCTCGCAAGCCTCATCGCCCTCGCCGCGTGCGGGGGTGAGGCTGAGCGGGAGACCGCCGCGCCCGAACCCGCGGCATCCACGCCCACGCCCGCTGCGACCGCTTCTGAACCAGCGCCAACCGCCGCCGCGACAATCCCCGTCCGCTTCCATGGGGTGTGGGATGCTGAGACCGGCACCTGCGATCCGGCGTCCGACCTCAGGCTCGACATCGGGCCGCAGATGATCGGGTTCTACGAAAGCCAAGGCACCGTGACCGCCGTGGACGCCAGCGATCCCGATGTCGCCAGCATCCAGCTGGCGATGGAAGGCGAAGGCGATCAGTGGACGCAGACCATGGAGCTGTCGCTCGATGGCGAAGGGGGCGACACCTTCCTCAACGTCCGATACCTGCCTGCCCCGGAGGACAAGGAACTGAGCGGCAGGGCGGGGGCACTGACGCTGCGCTTCAAACGCTGCCCCGGCTGAACCCACCCGCTCGTCTCACCGCATTTGTTGCGCCCGGCGCGCTATCCGCGCTTGGCGAGTTGTAGGCTTTGCGGCTAAGGCGAGCGCCCTATGGTAAACCCGCCCCGGCCTGCACTCTAAGCTGACCCACGCATGAAGCAGGTCTTTGCCAATATGGGCTGGCTGCTCGGCGGGCGCGGGTTCAACGCGGTGCTGAGCCTTGTCTACCTCGCCATTGCTGCGCGCACACTGGGGACAGAGGGCTTCGGCCACTTCGCGCTGATCATCGCGCTGGGGCAGGCGATCACCGGCTTTTCCAGCTTCCAGACCTGGCAGTTCATCGTCCGCTGGGGGGCCGATCCCGACAACCCCGGCGTCGATCTGCAGCGCGCGCGGGAGGCGACGGGGTTTGCCGTCGCGCTCGACGGGGTATCGGTCGCGGTCGGCACGCTGGCGTCAGCGGTGCTGGTGCTGACCGCGCCGCTCTGGCTCGACGTGCCGCCCGAACTGATGTGGCTGACCTTTGGCTATTGCGTGATCTCGCTGCTGACGATCCGCACCACGCCGACAGGGATGCTGCGGCTCCATTCCGAATATGGCAAGGCGACCTGGGCCGAGGCGGTGCAGCCGGTGATCCGGGCGAGCGGGGCGGTGCTGGCGTGGTGGCTGATGCCCGATGTGACAGGCTTCATTCTCGCCTTCGCCCTGTCCGAAGTGGGCACGGCCATCGCTCTGTGGATCGTGGCGGCGCGGGTGCAGCCGGTGCCGCTGTCATCGATCAGCCTTCGCGCCATTCCGGCGCGGCACAAGGATGCGTGGCGGTTTGTGCTGTCGACCAACATGTCAGGCAGCCTCGCGGTGGCGGGCAAGCAGGTGATGATCCTGCTCGTCGGCACCTTTGGCGGAGCTTACCTCGCGGGCGGTTTCCGCATCGCCAACCAGTTGGGCGTGGCGCTGATCGCGCTGGCGCAGACCATCTCCAAGGCGATCCTGCCCGAGTTGGTGCAATCGCGTGACGGCGCGGTGGAGATTGCGCGGCGCATGGCCAACATTGCCGCGATTGCGGGCGTAACGGCGGTGGTCACTGCGATCCTGTTCGGCCGCCCCGGTCTTGCCCTGATCGCGGGCGAGCAGTTCACCGGGTTCTACTGGGCGATGATCATCCTCAGCATCGCCGGCGCGGTCGAGCTGGTCGGCGCGAGCCTGGAAAGCCTGCTGATTTCGGCCGGCAAGGCGCATGTCGCCTTCCTCGTCCGGCTGTTCCCGACGATCCTGGCGCTTGTCATGCTGGAAATGGCGATCGGCTGGAAAGGCGCACAGGGCGCGGGCTTTGCCGTGCTGGGGTCAAGCGTGCTGACCGTGGTCGGCTTCTATCTCGCGATCGTGAACCTGAAGCAGTTCCGGATCGTGATGGCGCCGGAAGAAGAAGGGGCGGACAACAAGCCCGCCCCTAAGTAATCTGTTTCTCGGCCACTTTCGGTGGCGCAGACGGCCCGCCCCGCCTCCCTGCCCGGCCACCAATAGTACCACTATGTTGTGGTGGCCGGGCGGGGAGGCGGGGCAGGCGGTCTGCGGTTCGCGCTAGCGAACCCTAGGACTCGTAAGCCAGCTTGGGCTTGCGGGCCGCACCCGTTTCATCGAGCCGCCGCCGCGGCGCGTAGTAAGGCGCTGCCTTGAGCGCCTCGTCACCCGCCAGCGCCCGTTCCGCAACGCTGCGGAAGGCGGTGATGAACTGGTCGATCGCGGCCTTGCTCTCGGTCTCGGTCGGTTCGACCAGCATCGCGCCGTGGACCACCAGCGGGAAGTACACCGTCATCGGGTGATAGCCCTCGTCGATCAGGCCCTTGGCCACATCGAGCGTCGAGAGGCCATTGGTGAAGTCCTTGTCGCCGAACAACGCCTCATGCATGCACGGCCCGCTGGCGGCGAAGGGCGCGTGGAGGATGTCCTCCATGCTCCGCAGGATGTAGTTGGCGTTGAGCACCGCATCCTCGGCCACCTGCTTCAGCCCGTCCGCGCCGTGGCTGAGCATGTAGGTCAGCGCGCGGGTGAACATCCCCATCTGGCCGTGGAAGGCGGTCATGCGGCCAAAGGTCGGCCCGCGCTCTTCGCGGTTTTCTTCCTCGACGAGATAGAAGTGACCATCCTCATCCTTGCGCACGAAGGGCAGCGGCGCGAAGGGTGCGAGCGCTTCCGACAGCACCACCGGCCCCGAACCCGGCCCGCCGCCGCCATGCGGGGTGGAGAAGGTCTTGTGCAGGTTGATGTGCATCGCATCCACGCCAAGGTCGCCCGGGCGCACCTTGCCGACGATGGCGTTGAAGTTCGCCCCGTCGCAATAGACGTAGCCGCCGACCGCATGGACCGCATCGGCGATCTCGCGGAAGTCCTTCTCGAACAACCCGCAGGTGTTGGGGTTGGTAATCATCACCGCCGCCACATCCGGCCCGAGCCGCGCCTTCAGCGCCGCAACGTCCACGCGGCCTTCCGGCGTCGCGGGGATATCCTCGACGCGGTAATTGGCGAAGGCGGCGGTGGCAGGGTTGGTGCCGTGGGCGCTTTCCGGCACCAGCACCACCTCACGCGCATCGCCGCGCGCTTCGTGGGCGGCGCGGATCGCGAGGATGCCGCACAGCTCGCCATGCGCGCCGGCCTTGGGGCTCATGGCGACAGCAGGCATGCCTGTGAGCGTGCAGAGCCAGTGGCCCAACTGATGGACCACCTCCAGCGCGCCCTGCACCGTCGATTGCGGGGCGAGCGGGTGGATGTCGGCAAAGCCCGGCAGCCGCGCCATCTTCTCGTTCAAACGCGGGTTATGCTTCATGGTGCAGGAACCGAGCGGGAAGAACCCCAGGTCGATCCCGTAGTTCTGGCGGCTGAGGCGCGTGTAGTGGCGCACGGTTTCAGGCTCGGTCAGGCCGACGAGGCCGATCGGCTGCGAACGCGCCAGCCCGCCAAGGCGGGTCGGGGCGGCGGGATCAACCGGAGGCAGATCGACGCCGGTGACATCGGCGCGACCGATTTCGAACAGCAGGGGCTCTTCCAGCATCAGCGCACGGTTGCCGGTGGTGGTAGCGGGGCCGTTGTGCATCCCGTCTTCCGAGAGTTCCATCGCGGGCTTCCAGCCAGACTTGTTGGGGGCGTTCATCACACGGTCTCCTTGATGCTGGCTTCCAGCTCTTGCGCAAGGCGCTCGATATCCTCTTCGGTGGTGGTCTCGGTCACAGCGACGAGCAGCGCGTGTTCCAGCGCGGCGACGCCGGGATAGAGCCGCCCGAGCGACACACCGCCCAGCACGCCGCGATCGGCGAGGTCACGCACGATCTCGCGCGCGGGCTTGCCGCCGAGCATGACGGTGAATTCGTTGAAGAAGGCGTTGTTGAGCACTTCCACCCCCGGCACCTTGGCCAGCCGGTCTGCGGCAAGGCAGGCAAGGCGGTGGTTCTCCGCCGCCAGCTCGCGCAGGCCCTTTTCGCCCAGCAGGGTCATGTGCGCGGTGAAGGCCAGCGCGCAGAGGCCGGAATTGGTGCAGATGTTGCTGGTCGCCTTCTCGCGGCGGATGTGCTGTTCGCGGGTCGAGAGCGTCAGCACGAAACCGCGCTTGCCCTCGGCATCCGTGGTCTCGCCGCACAGCCGGCCCGGCATCTGGCGCACGTGCTTGGGATCGCGCACCGCGAACAGGCCGAGGTAGGGTCCACCAAATTGCAGGCCGACGCCGAGCGACTGGCCTTCGCCCACCACGATATCCGCCCCCATTTCGCCCGGCGACTTGATCGCGCCCAGCGCCACAGGTTCGGTGTTCACCACCACCAGCAGCGCGCCCTTGGCATGGGCAGCTTCGGCGATGGGGGTGAGGTCGGCGATGCGTCCGAGAATATCGGGATATTGCACCACGACGCAGGCAGTCTCCTCGTCGATCCGCGCGATCAGGCCCGAAAGCTCGGGGTCAGCGGTGATCGCGGGCTGCGCGTCGGCGATGGTGTCGCCGGTGAAGTGCGCCATGGTCTTCACGACCTGAGCATAATGCGGGTGCAGCGCGCCCGACAGCACGGCGC
Organism: Porphyrobacter sp.; assembly: GCA_032116115.1. Lineage (GTDB taxonomy): Bacteria > Pseudomonadota > Alphaproteobacteria > Sphingomonadales > Sphingomonadaceae > Erythrobacter. The sequence goes on along the minus strand of JAUMAX010000010.1, from coordinate 246,290 downwards.
GCTTGCGCTTGGTCACGCGGGTGGCCATCGCCACCGCCTCCCAGCACGCGGTCGATCCGTCATAAAGCGAGGCATTGGCCACCGCGCAGCCATAGAGCCGCGCAACCTGCGTCTGGAATTCGAACAGCACCTGCAGCGTGCCTTGCGCGATTTCCGGCTGGTAGGGGGTGTAGGCGGTCAGGAACTCGCCGCGCTGGATGATGGTGTCGACGCTCGCCGGGACATGGTGGCGGTAAGCGCCCGCGCCGAGGAAGAACGGCACATCGCCCGCAACCAGGTTCTTAGCCGCCAGCGCCTTCATGTGGCGTTCGACCGCCATTTCGCTCGCGTGCATCGGCAACCCGTGGATCGGGCCGTCAAGCCGCGCCACTTCGGGCACATCGACAAACAGGTCATCGACGCTCGTCGCGCCGATTTTCGCCAGCATGGCCTGCCGGTCGGTATCGGTGAGGGGAAGGTAGCGCATGGGAGAGGGTTTTCCGTGGCTGGGGGTGAAAGGGTCAGGCGGGCTCCGCGCTCAGCGCGGCGAGATCGGCAAGGGCTCCGGCAAAGCGCGCGGGGCCGGTGTGGGAGGTGCGCATCCACGGGGCGAGCCACAGGCGGAAGCCTGCGTCGCGCACGCGGCGGCAGAAGGCGTAATCATCGGACAGCAGGTGTCCGGTGTCAGGATCGATCATGGGCTGGAACAGCGCGGTCAGGTGTTCGCCGGCGATGCCGCTCTCGCGGTCAAGCGCGTCGGCGGCGTAGCGCAGTTCGGGATGGCGTTGGACCAGCGCCTCGATCACATCGCGGCGGATCAGCATCAGTCCGGTGCCAACACGCGTGAGCTCGATCGGTTCATCCAGCCGGAACTGGCCGGCAGGGTCGACGAGGTCGAGCGTGAACAGGCCCGAAAACCGCTCCAGCGCCGCCGGATTGCCCTGCGCCAGCCCCTTGGTTGCGGCCGAAGCGACGAGGTTCCAGTTGACCGCGCGCTTCGGGCAAGGCGCGCCGATCACGGCGAGCTCCGGGTCAGCCTGCATCCGCTGGACGAGACCCAGAACGTCCTCCGGCGCAAAGCCGATATCGCCGTCCACAAACAGCAGATGCGTGGCATCCGATTGGAGGAAGGCGGCGGCCAGTACGTTGCGCGCCCGGTCAATCGCGGCGTTGTTGCTGAGCCAGGCGAAGCTGCACGCCACGCCCGCCCGCTGCGCCGCGCCCGTCAGACCGACCACGGCGCGCAGGTAGTCAGCCTCGGCCCCGCCATAGAGCGGGGTCGCGACCAACAGCCGCGCCGGCCCGGCGGCGGCCGGGATAGGCGTGATCGTGACGGGCGGAACGCTGGTCACAGACCCTCGACGAAGGCCTTGTAACCGGCTTCGTCCATCAGCCCTTCGAGCTGACCGGCATCGGCGATGGTCATCTTGAAGAACCAGCCCTCGGCTTCCGGCGCGGTGTTCACCAGCGAGGGGTCTTCTTCCAGCGCGCCGTTGGTCTCGGTCACTTCGCCGGTGATCGGCGCATAGACGTCAGACGCCGCCTTGACGCTTTCGACCACGGCAGCGTCCTTGCCCTTTTCGACACCCGTGCCGACGGCGGGGAGTTCGACAAAGACGATGTCGCCCAGCTGGCCCTGCGCGTAATCGGTGATGCCGACCGTCGCGACGTCGCCGTCAACATCGATCCATTCATGTTCGTCAGTGAAATAGCGCATGGGTCAGCTCCCTCGGTAATAGCGGTGGGGTACGAATGGGGTGGGTGCGACAGTGGCGGCGAGGCGTTTGCCCCGGACCTCCACTTCGATGGCGGTGCCGATGGCGGCATATTCTCTCGCCACGTAAGCCATGGCGATCGGCGCTTGCAGAGTGGGCGAAAAGCCGCCGCTGGTGACAGTGCCGATGTGGTCGGCGCCGCTGAAGACTTCCGCGCCTTCGCGGGCGGGCAGGCGGCCTTCGATTGTCAGGCCGACCCACTTGCGGGCCGTGCCTTCAGCGATCTCGCGGATGATGCGGTCAGCGCCGGGGAAGCCGCCTTCCGTGCGGCGACGCTTGTTGATGCCGAAGACAAGGCCCGCTTCGATGGGCGATGTTTCGGGCGACATGTCGTGTCCGTAAAGCGGCAGGCCCGCCTCCAGCCGCAGCGAATCCCGCGCGCCAAGGCCGATGGGCTTCACCTCAGGCTCGGCGCAGAGCAGGTCGGCCACTTCGGCAGCGGCATCGGCCGGGAGCGAGATTTCGAACCCGTCCTCGCCAGTATAGCCTGCCCGCGCGATCGTGACGTCATGGCCTGCCAGCTTGAACTGGCCGAACTTCATGAAAGTCAGCGCGCTCAGCGGATGTTCGCCTGTCACATGACGCGCCAAAGCGTCGGCAGCCTTCGGCCCCTGCAAGGCAAGCAGCGCGCGATCATCGAGGTAGTTGAGGGTGATATCGTCCGGCAGCGCCTCGCGCAGGGTGCCCATATCGTCCCACTTGGTCGCGCCGTTGACCACCAGATAGAGCGCATCGGGCCAGCGCGAGACCATCAGGTCATCCAGCACCCCGCCGTCTTCGTCCAGCAGCAGCGAATAGCGCTGCTGGCCGAGCTTCAGCGTCGAGAGATCAATCGGCAGCACCGCCTCGACCGCCGCGTCGAGATCAGGGCCGGACAGCAGCAGCTGGCCCATGTGGCTGACATCGAACAGGCCGGCGCTTTCCCGCGTCCAGTTGTGCTCGGCAACGATGCCTTCGTACTGGATCGGCATCTCGTAGCCCGCAAACGGCACCATCCGCGCCCCGCGCGCACGGTGCCAGCCATCGAGCGGCAGGGCGTCCAGCGGGATATCTTCGAGATGGTCTTCGGTGTCGTGATCGGTCACTCGGAAATTCCCCGGCAGAATACGGCAGTCCGGCAGCGCACGCGGCGCTGCTGCATAACTGCCCCCTCTGTCGGGTGACCTGAGAGCTTCGGCGCATCCGCCAACGCGGCGGGACGCCTCCCCTTCGGTGGCCCCGGACGGATCCGGGACGCTTTCCAGAGTGTCACGCAGCCGAGCGGTCCGGTGGCCTGAGAGTTTCCGGGGCGGTTGCTCCTTCGGCGCCTTTGCCCCCCGCGAAGGGTTGCATCGGGCTCTCCCGCTCGCCTGCCCGCAACAGAATCGCTTCTGCTGCGGAAGACGGCATCGCGATGCGCGAATTGCTGCACCGCGTCAATCGGGCGAACTGCGGTTTGCCGGGTGAAAAACGCATTTGCGTGAGGCGCTGCGGCTGAATAGACACGCGGGCGGGATGAACCTCACCGAAATCTATCTGATCGCGCTGACGATCATCTTTGCCGTGCCGTGGCTCGTGTGGCGTGTGCTGCGCACGGATTACTGGGCGCCGCTGGTTGTGGTGCAGATCGTGGGCGGGATTCTGCTCGGCCCCGGCGTGCTGGGGGCGGTGTTTCCGGACTACTACGCTTTCGTCTTCAAGCCCGATGTGATCGTTGCGCTGAACGGGGTCGCGTGGTGGGCGGTGATGCTGTTCGTGTGGATTGCCGGGATCGAGCTCGACCTTTCCCAAGCGTGGAAGCACCGCGGCGAGACGGGGCTGACGGCGGGCCTCGCCCTCGGTGTGCCCCTGCTGGCCGGCACGGCCGCCGCCGCCGTGATCCTGCAATTCCCCGGCTGGCGCGGGCCGAACGGGCAGTACTGGCAAGCGCTGCTCGGCATCGGCATGGCCTGCGCGGTCACGGCGCTGCCCATCCTGGTGCTGCTGATGGAGAAGCTCGGCATCCTGCGCGAACAGCTCGGCCAGCGCATCCTGCGCTATGCCAGCCTCGATGACATCGCGATCTGGGGTGTCCTGGCGATCATCCTCCTCGATTGGGAGAGGATCGGGCGGCAGGCGGTGTTCCTTGTCGGCTTTGCACTGGCGGCGATGGCGGTGCGGTGGCTGATGGCGCGCCTGTCCGAGGACGACCGCTGGCCGGTCGGGCTGATCTGGCTCGCCCTGTGCGGGCTGGCGGGTGACTGGTCGGGGCTGCACTACATGGTCGGCGCGTTCCTTGCGGGCGTGGTGCTCGACGCCAAGTGGTTCGGCCATGAAGCGATGGACCGCTTCCGCAATGTCGTGCTGCTGACGGTGATGCCGGTGTTCTTCCTCTCGACCGGCCTGCGCACCCAGTGGGAAGGCGGCGGGCTCGCGGTGTTCGGCGCCGCCGCGCTGTTGCTGGTAGCGGCGGTGGGCGGCAAGCTGCTGGGCGTCCACATCGCCGGCCGCCTGCTCGGCTGGAGCCGCACCGAGGCGAGCCTGATCGGCTGGTTGCTCCAGACCAAGGCGCTGATCATGATCATCTTCGCCAACATCCTGCTCGACAAGGCGGTGATCACGCCCACGACCTTCACCGCGCTGCTGCTGATGGCGGTGGGCAGCACGATGCTGACCAAGCCCTTTGCCACCCCCCTGATCGCCAAACTGGGCGAGCGGGTGAAGGCCGAGGCCTGACCACAACCCGTTCAGGCTGGAGGCTGTTGGAGACAGATGAGACACTGCCCAGGAACAGAAAATCCGCCCCTGCGCCAGCCAGAGCGTCTGACAAGGGAGCGGAGCGGATCGGGCGAGCGCACAGGGACATGAACGCGGTCATGGCTGCCGCGAGGCAAGTAGGAAAGCGCGTCAGCGCTTCCCCGCCATCTCCAGCGCCCGCGCCATCAGCGCCTTTTCGCGCACGGTGAATGTTCCCGTGTCCTCGCCACCCTGTGGAGGCGGGTTCTCGGTGAGGAAATAGGCAAAGCCACGGCCCTCCTCAAAATCCCAGAACAAGCCGGAGAGAAGACCGTAGGCCTCGCCAGAATGGCCGACATAGGCCGTTCCGCGCTCGAACAGCCGGTCGTCGCAACCATCGCCTTCATCCAGCCCGATAAGTTGCATTGCGAGGCCATAGCGGCAGAATAGTGCCTGTCCCGGATTGCGTCCCGCTTCGAGCGCCTGCCAAACCGGGATCATGGTGGCATTTGGTAAGCCGCCATTGCCGCCACGAACCATCGCGCTCCCGATCTTCGCCAGATCGACCATCCCGATCCGCACCCCGCCCTGTGGCGAGAAGATCGAGGCATTGGTGCCCGGCACGTAAGCATCAAGGTTGCACGCCTGCCCCTCGGCCACCGGGATCGTGCAGGCGGGCGACAGCCTGTCTGCGCCATCGGCGGCGACTTCGCCGGTATGGCGGTAGAGCGTCACCTTGCGGGCCTGCATATCGCCGTCGCAGCCGATCCAGTTGAGGCACGCCTTCACCCCCAGCGGCGCGAACACCAGCCGCTCCACCAGCCGGTCATACCGCTCGCCGCTCGCCGCTTCGAGCGCGGTCGCGACCAACGGCGAGCCGAGGTTGGCATATTCGAATGCCGCTTCGCCCGGAGGCCCAACTTCGCGCCACGCCGCAGGATCGGCAAGCTTGGCTTCAAGGCTCTCGCCGAGGGGGATGACATAGCCGCCTGCGTCCGACAGCCCCGCACGGTGCATCAGCAGATGGGTAAGGGTGATCGGCGCATCGGGATGATGGGGCGAGCGCAGGTTCCAGCCGAGGTATTCGGAAACATCGCGGTCCAGATCGAGCTTGCCCTCGTCCACCAGCCGCAGCGCGGTCAGCGCCATGATCAGCTTGGAGATCGACGCTATCCGCACCGGATCATTGGCTTCAACGGCGCGGCCCGTTTCCTTGTTCGCCAGCCCCTCGATGATCAGCGGGCGCACGCCGTCGCTGTCGAAAGTGACCACGACCGTCGCGGGCGGCGGGGGCGTGGTGACCTCGGCAGCGGCGGGGGCGGCGATAAAGGCCAGAGCGGCGATAAGGCGGCGGATCATGCCGCGCATCATCGCTGCCCTAGCGTCCGCGTCAATCGAGATTCGGCCGCAGCCAGCGTTCCGCCGTCGCCAGATCGACACCGCGCCGCTGCGCATATTCCTCGACCTGATCGGGGCCGACGCGGGCGACGCCGAAATAGGCCGCTTCCGGGTGTCCGAAATAGAAGCCCGAAACCGCTGCCGTCGGCCACATCGCGAAGCTTTCGGTCAGGGTCAGGCCGGTGTTGGTCGGCGCGTCGAGCAGGTCGAACAGGATCGGCTTGAGGCTGTGATCGGGACAGGCGGGGTAGCCGGGAGCCGGACGGATGCCGCGATATTCTTCCTTGATCAGCGCTTCGCAGGTCAGCTGCTCGCCGGGCGCATAGGCCCACAGCGTGGTGCGGACATGCTGGTGCAGCGCCTCGGCAAAAGCCTCCGCGAAACGGTCAGCCAGCGCCTTCAGCAGGATGTCGGAATAGTCATCCTTGTCCGCCTGGAACCGCGCCGAGTGGCTGTCGATCCCGTGGATGCCGACTGCAAAGCCGCCGATCCAGTCGCCGCTCTCGTCGATGAAATCGGCAAGGCACATATTGGGCCGCTCACGCGATTTCTTGACCTGCTGGCGCAGCATCGGGAGGCGTGCGCCGTTGTCGAGCACGATGTCATCCCCGTCGCGCCCGCACGGCCACAGGCCTGCGACGCCGCGCGCGGTCAGCCATTTCTCGGCGATGATCTGGTCGAGCATCGCGTTGGCATCGGCGAACAATTGGGTGGCGGTTTCGCCCACCACTTCGTCGGTCAGGATCGCGGGGTAGTTGCCGTGGAGTTCCCATGCGCGGAAAAACGGCGTCCAGTCGATGAAGCCGCGCAGGTGTTCAAGGCTCCAGTCGGGGAAGACATGCACCCCCGGCTGGGCAGGCGCGGCGGGCTTGGCGGCCATGTCGGCGGGGAAGGCATTGGCGCGCGCATCGGCGAGGCTGAGCAGCGCGCTCACGGTCTTGCCCGCACGGGCATCGCGCACGGCGATGTATTCGTCCTCGACCTCGGCGACGTAATCGTTGCGCTGGGTATCGGACAGCAGCTTGGAGGCGACGCCGACCGCGCGGCTCGCGTCGAGCACGTGGATCACCGGGCCATCGTAAGCCGGGTCGATCTTGAGCGCGGTGTGGACCTTGGACGTGGTCGCCCCGCCGATCAGCAGCGGCATGGTCATGCCGGCGCGCTGCATTTCCTCGGCGACGGTCACCATCTCGTCCAGTGACGGCGTGATCAGGCCGGACAGCCCGATCATGTCGGCCTTGTTGTCGTTGGCGCTGGCAAGAATCGTCGGCCAGGGAACCATCACGCCAAGGTCGATCACGTCATAGCCGTTGCACTGGAGCACCACGCCGACGATGTTCTTGCCGATGTCGTGCACATCGCCCTTCACCGTCGCCATGATGATCTTGCCCTTGGCCTTGCGTTCCTCCTCGGGGAGCAGGTCCTTTTCCGCTTCGATGAAGGGGATCAGGTGGGCCACGGCCTTCTTCATCACGCGGGCGGATTTCACCACCTGCGGCAGGAACATCTTGCCGCTGCCGAACAGATCGCCAACGACGTTCATGCCGTCCATCAGCGGGCCTTCGATCACTTCGATGGGTCGCCCGCCCTTTGCCGCGATGGCGCTGCGCATGATCTCGGTATCGTCGACGATATGCGCGTCGATGCCCTTGACCAGCGCATGTTCGAGCCGCTTTTCGACCGCCCAGCCGCGCCATTCCTCGGCCGCCTTTTCATCCGCGACCGACTTGCCCTTGAAGCTTTCGGCGAGCGTGATGAGGCGCTCCGTCGCGTCCGGATCGCGGTTGAGGATCACGTCCTCGCAGGCGTCACGCAGCGCCGGGTCGATCTGGTCGTAGACGTCCAATTGCCCGGCGTTGACGATCGCCATGTCGAGGCCCGCGGGGATCGCATGGTACAGGAACACCGAGTGCATCGCGCGGCGCACGGGTTCATTGCCGCGGAACGAGAAGGAGAGGTTCGACAGGCCGCCCGAGTAATGCGCGTGGGGGCAAAGCTCGCGCAGTTCCGCGACCGCTTCGATGAAGTCGACGCCGTAATTGTTGTGTTCTTCAATGCCGGTGGCGACTGCGAAAATGTTGGGGTCGAAGATGATGTCTTCAGGCGGGAAGCCCTCGGCCACCAGCAGGTCATAGGCGCGCTTGCAGATTTCGATCTTGCGGGCCTTGGTGTCGGCCTGACCGGTCTCGTCGAAGGCCATGACGACCACCGCCGCGCCGTAATCCATGCAGATGCGGGCATGTTCGAGGAAGGCTTCCTCGCCCTCTTTCATGCTGATCGAGTTCACGATCGGCTTGCCGCTGACGCACTTCAGCCCGGCTTCGATCACGTGGAATTTCGAGCTGTCGATCATCACCGGCACGCGGGCGATGTCCGGCTCGGCGGCAATCAGTTTCAGGAAGGTCGTCATGGCGTAGACTGCGTCGAGCAGCCCTTCGTCCATGTTGACGTCGATCACCTGCGCGCCGTTTTCGACCTGCTGGCGCGCGACTTCCACCGCGGCGGGATAGTCGCCCGCCATGATCAGCTTCTTGAACGCCGCCGAGCCGGTGACGTTGGTGCGTTCACCGATGTTGATGAAGCGCGCGGAGGAGGAGGAGGGTTGGGTCATGGTCTTTTCGCTTTTCTCGTCACCCCCGCGGAGGCGGGGGTCCAGCCGGTCTGGATCGATGTCGCAAGGTTAGCTGGATCCCCGCCTCGCGGGGATGACGGGGTGGGGTCATAGGATTACGCAGCAATAAAGGCCTCAAGCCCGGCCAGCCGCATGGCAGGCTCAGGGTGCGGCACCACGCGCGGCTCGGACTTGGCCACCGCCTTGGCAATCGCGGCGATATGCGCAGGGGTCGATCCGCAGCAGCCGCCCAGAAGGTTGACCTGACCGTGATCGGCCCAGTCCGCCACCAGCCCCGCGGTCGTCTCGGGCGCTTCGTCATATTCGCCGAGTTCGTTGGGCAGGCCCGCGTTGGGGTAGATCAGCAGCAGCGTATCGGCGATCTGGGACAGCACCTTGACGTGCGGCCTCAGCTGCTCAGCACCAAAGCTGCAATTCAGCCCGATGGTCAGCGGCTTGGCATGGCGCACCGCGTACCAGAACGCCTCGACCGTGTGGCCCGAAAGGTTGCGGCCCGACAGATCGGTCAGCGTCATCGAGATCATCAAGGGAATATCCTTGCCCGTCTCGCGCTCCAGCTGCTTGACCGCCATGATCCCGGCCTTGGCGTTGAGCGTGTCGAACACCGTCTCGATCAGGATGAAGTCCACCCCGCCTTCGACGAGGGCGGCGGCCTGTTCCTTGTAGACCGCGACGAGTTCATCGAAGTCGATCTCGCGGAAACCGGGGTCTTCCACGTCAGGGCTGAGCGAAAGCGTCTTGTTCGTCGGCCCGATCGCGCCGGCGACAAAGCGCGGGCGGCCATCCTTGGCGGCATATTCATCCGCCAGCGCACGGGCGAGCTTACCGCTGGCGATGTTGATATCGGCCACCAGACCTTCGGCGGCATAATCGGCCTGGCTGATGCGGTTGGCCGAGAAGGTGTTGGTCGAGACCACATCCGATCCCGCATCCAGATAGGCGCGGGTGATATCCGCGATCACATCCGGACGGGTCAGCGCCAGAATGTCGTTATTGCCCTTCTGGTCGGCAGGCAGGCCCAGATCGCCCGCATAATCCGCCTCGGTCAGCTTGCGGTTCTGGATCTGCGTCCCGAACGCGCCGTCGAAGATCAACACGCGTTCTTTGGCGGCGGCGAGGAGGTTGTGGCGGGCGCTCATGCGGCTTCTCCGACGGGACGCTTGCCCAGCATATGGCAGATCGCATAGGCCAGTTCAGGACGGTTGAGGGTGTAGAAGTGGAAATCGCGCACCCCGCCTGCATAGAGGCGGCGGCACATTTCCGCCGCGACCGTGGCGGCGACCAGCTGGCGCGCGGCGGGCTTTTCATCGAGGCCCTGGAACAATCCGTCCATCCATGCCGGGAACTCCGCCCCGCAGGCAGAGGCGAATTTGCGCGCCTGCGCGACATTGGTGACAGGCAGGATACCGGGCAGGATCGGGGCATCGATGCCGGTTGCAGCGCAGGCATCGCGGAAGCGGAAGAAGGCTTCGGGCGAGAAGAAGAACTGGCTGATCGCGCGGGTCGCGCCTGCGTCCAGCTTGCGCTTCAGGTTGTCGATATCGTCCTGCGGGGACAGGGCATCGGGGTGGGTTTCGGGATAGGCCGCAACCGAAATCTCGAACGGCGCGATGTCCTTCAGGCCCTTCACCAGTTCGGCGGCGCTGGCATAGCCTTCCGGGTGCGGGGTAAAGGGCGCGCCCGGCTCGCCCGCGTCACCGCGCAGCGCGACGATGTGGCGCACGCCTGCTTCCCAATATTGTTCGGCGACCTCGCGGATTTCCGCCTTGGAGGCGGCAACGCAGGTGAGGTGCGCGGCGGCCGGAAGCTTGCCCTCGGCGATGATCCGCGCGACCGTGGCATGGGTGCGTTCGCGGGTGGAACCGCCCGCGCCGTAGGTCACCGAAACAAAGCTCGGAGCCAGCGGCTTCAGCTGCGTCACCGCATCCCACAGCTGCTCTTCCATCTTCTCGCTTTTGGGCGGGAAGAATTCAAAGCTCACCGCGACATCACCCGGCAGGCCGGAAAACAGCGGCATGTCGGTGGCGGTGCGATATTCGTGGAGCTGGTCGAGAGTCGGGGTCATCAGACAGTTTCCGTAAGGCTTGCAGGGGTTTTGGAAGCAGGGGCGGTGCGGCGCTTTGCCGTCCAGATCTTGACCACGAGCGTCCCGCCTTCGAGCGCGAGCGGCGCAGCGGGCGCGAAACCGGCGCCGCGCAGCAGATCGGCCATCTGGCGATCGGTAAAGCCCAGGCGCACGTGCTGGTGGCGGGTGCGCAGTTCTTCGTGATCATGGCTGGCAAAGTCGACAATCGCGATCCGCCCGCCGCCGCGCAGCACGCGCGCCGCTTCGGCCAGCGCGGGCGCGGGATCGGGGGCGAAGTGCAGCACCTGATGCAGCAGGACGGTGTCAAAGCTGGCATCGGGGAATGGCAGATCGGCAAAATCGCCCTGCACCAGCTCGATCTGCGCGGTCGGCAGATGTTGCAGCTTGGCGCGGGCAACGCGCAGCATTTCGAGGTTCTTGTCGAGCGCGACAACGCGGTCGGCACGGTCGGCGAAGAGTTCGGCCATCCGGCCCGTGCCGGTGCCGATATCAAGCAACGCGCCCAGCGGGCTATCGGCGAGCGCATCGGCAAGGCGGCGTTCGACATCGGCGTCGGCGCTATGGAGCGCGCGCAATTCGTCCCATTCCCCGGCGTGGCGGGCGAAGTAGGTTTCTGCCGCAGCCTCGCGCGCATCGCGAATCGCAGCGAGTTTGCGCCGGTCGGCTTCGCACAGGGCGGCAAAGGCGGGTTCTTCGGTTTCGGCGAGCGCGAGCAGGCGCTGCACCGCTTCGATCACCGGGGCGCTCGATTCGCTCTGGCGCAGGAACACCCAGCTGCCTTCGCGGCGGCGTTCGGCAAGGCCCGCATCGCACAGGATACCGACATGGCGCGAGACGCGCGGCTGGCTTTGGCCGAGCACTTGCGCAAGTTCCCCCACCGCCAGCTCCATCGCGCCAAGCAGGCGGGCGATGCGCAGCCGGGTCGGATCGCCCAGCGCCTTGAAGATGTCCTCGATCACCATGGTGCGAGGATCATATAAAGATATTTTTATATCTGTAAATCACCCGCTGAGGGTAAGTGCCTGCGATTTGGACGGCGGGTGCCTCAGAGCCTGATCGGCGCGGCCCCGCTCACGGGCCGGAACGTTTCGGCCCGGGCAGGCAGATCGGCGGCGGCGTTGTAGCGCGCGACCGCATCGTCAATCGCGGTGGTCGCCTCGTGAGCGGTCACGGCCACCAGACAGCCGCCGAAGCCCGCGCCGGTCAGCCTGACGCCGCCGGAATCGCCCAGCGCCTCGGCGACCAGCCCGGCCAGCCGGTCGATCGGCGGCATCGAGACTTCGAAATTGACCGACAGCGACAGGTGCGCCTCGCGCATGACCGCCGCCAGCGCTGCCGTGTCACCCTGCGCCAGCGCGACCGCCAGCGGCTCGACCCGCGCGATCTCGCCAACAACGTGGCGGGCGCGGGCGTAGAGCGTCCGGTCAAGGCCGGGCTGCGCCGCTTCAAGCGTGTCGGGGTCAAGATCGCGCAAGGCCTTGATGCCGAAATGCTCTGCCGCCGCCTCGCACTCGGCGCGGCGCTGGTTGAAGGCGCTTTCGGTCAGGTTGCGGCGCAACCCGGTGTCGATCACCGTAATCGCAAGGCTGGGGTGGATCGGGATCGGCATGTGCTGCAAGCTGCGGCAATCAAGCAGCAGCGCATGGTCCGCCACGCTCGCCGCCGAGGCCATCTGGTCCATGATCCCGCAGGCACAGCCGACGAAATCGTTCTCCGCGCTCTGCGCCACCTTGGCGAGCGTGGTCGGCTCAAGCCCCAGCCCCGAATATTCGGATATGGCCAGCGCCACGGCCACGCCAAACGCTGCCGAGGATGACAGGCCTGCACCGATCGGGACATCGCCGGCAATCGCGATCCGCGCCGGCTTGACCGGATAGCCAGAGCGGCCCAGCGCATCCACCACGCCGCGCACATGGTTCTGCCACGCGTTCTCGCCCTTCATCATCGGGCCGGCCAGATCGAACCTGTCGCGCGCGCTGGCCATGTCACCCATGTCGAGCGCCACCGCTTCGAAACAGGGCACCTTGGCGTTGCTGTCGGGCGGGCCGAGCGCGACAATCGCCTCGCGGTCGATGGCGCAGGGCAGGACATAGCCGTCATTGTAATCGACATGTTCGCCGATGAGATTGACCCGCCCGGGCGCGGCAAAGAAACGCGTCGGTTCGGCCCCGTAGGCGAGCCGGTAGCCCTGCCGGGCGCGGGCAATCAGTCTCTCGCGGCGATCCATGCTGCTTATCCCCTCGGTTAGCCCCGGTAATGCACCAGACCGCTGACCTGACGCAACATCTCAGCCGCGCGTTCGGGGGTGAGGTCGCGTTGCGGCTCGGCCAGCATTTCATAGCCGACCATGAACTTGCGCACCTCGGCCGAACGCAGCAGCGGCGGGTAGAAATGCGCGTGGAGTTGCCAGTGGTCGATATCAGGCAACAAGGAATCCGGGCCGTAAGGCGCCTGATGCCAGCCCATCGAATAGGGAAAGCTGGTCTGGAACAGGTTGTCGTAACGCGTCGTCAGCGCCTTGAGGATGCTGGCGAGGCTGGTGCGCTGGCCTCCGGTCAGCTGCGGCATACGCTGCACGGCAAAGCGCGGCAGCAGCAGCGTCTCGAACGGCCATGCCGCCCAGAACGGGACGATGGCGAGCCAGTCGTCATTGATCTCCACCACCCGCTCGCCCGCCGCGATCTCGCGGGTCGCGGTGTCGAGCAGCATCGAGCGGCCATGATCGGCAAGGTATTGGCGCAGGTTCTGGTCTTCGCGCGCAACCTCCAGCCCCCAATGCGTGGTCGCCCAGATCTGCCCGTGGGGATGGGGGTTGGAACACCCCATCATCGCGCCCTTGTTCTCGAAGATCTGGACGCTGCCAAAGCGCGCGCCCAGCTCCTCGGTCTGGGCCGCCCACACGTCGATGACCGCGCGGATGCCGGACAAGGGAAGCTCGGGCAGGCTTTTGGAATGATCGGGCGAAAAGCAGATCACGCGGCACAGGCCCGCCGACGCCTCGGCGCGGAACAGGGGATCGTGATTTGTCTCGACCGGCTGATCTTCAGCCAGCGCCGGGAAGTCGTTATCGAAGACGTAGACCCCGTCATAGGCCGGGTTCACCTCGCCCCCGACCCGGGCGTTGCCGGGGCAGAGATAGCAGGCGGGATCATAGGATGGCGGCGGCGGATCGGGCGGGCTGACCTCGCCCTGCCACGGCCGCCCCATGCGCTGCGGGGAAACCTGCACCCAGCCGCCGGTCAGCGGATTGTAGCGCCGGTGCGGGCGGGCGAGATCGAGGGTCATGTGAAGACCTCCTCATCCTCCTCGGACCGCCTATCAAGCTGCGCAAACACCTTGCGCGGGGCAAATTCGGCCCGCCCGCCCAAAGCGAAGCGGTTGAAGGCGAGCGCCGCGATCACGCTCGTCACCAGCGTCACCACCATGAAGTCGATATAATGCAGGCCGATCGCCCCCATCGGCTCGGCGATGAAGCTGAACACCGCATAGAGCGCAAAGCCCCACAGCACGCCGACAATCGCCGCGCGGCTCTCGACCCCGGTGAACAGCAGCCCGACGATAAAGGCCGACAGGATCGGCATCGATGACAGGCCGTTCAACTGCTGGAGCAGGTTGATGATGCTGGTTGCGCTCTGGAACACCGGCACCAGCGCGACCGAGGATATGGTCAGCAGCACCGTGACGATGCCCGAAAGCCGCCAGTGATTTTCGACTGTGCCAACGAACTTCTCGTGGAAGTCGACCGCATAAAGCCCCACCGCCGCGTTCATCACCGCTGCCGTATGCGCGATCACGGCGGCGGCGATGGCGGCGGCGAACACGCCCGACAGCCACGGCGGCAACACCGCGCCCACCAAGCGGCCGTAAGCCGCATCGTTGATATCGCCGAACAGCTGGAAGGCGACCACGCCGGGGATCACCACGATCGCCGGGATGATCAGGATCCGCACCACAGCCGCCGCCAGCACGCCCTTCTGCGCCTCGCGCACATTGGGGGCGGCCATGGCCTTCTGGGTGATCGGCTGGTTGGTCGACCAGTAATAGATCTGGATGAAGATCATGCCGGTGAACAGGGTATGGAACGGGATCGGGGAATCCGCCGCCCCGATCATCGTCAGGCGTTCCGGCGGCACGCCCTTGGCAATGTTCCAGTCGACCGCATTCAGGGCCAGCAGCACCACCAGCACCGCGATGGCGAGGACGCCGATGCCCGAATAGGTCTCCATCACCGCCACCGCGCGAAGGCCGCCCGCCATGGTATAGGCCGCCGACACCACGCCGAGGAAGCCCGCCAGCACCAGCAGCGGCATGTCGATCCCGGCGGTCTTGAGGAACAGCGCGCCCGAATACAGCCCGGCGGGCAGGTAGATCAGCACCATGCCGAACAGGAACAGCGCCGACACCAGCGTGCGGATGCCGCCCCCGCCATAGCGCTGCTCCAGCAGCTCGGTCACAGTCGTCACCCGCGCGCGGTAATAGATCGGCACGAACACGAAGGCGAGGATCAGCAATCCCACAAAGCCGCTGATTTCCCACCATGCCAGCAGCAGCATCTGGTTGCCGTTCATCCCCACCAGCTGATCGGTGGAAAGGTTGGTGAGCGTGATCGCGCCCGCCACGAACAGCCAGGACAGCTTGCCGCCCGCAAGGTAGACGTCCTTTTTCGACCCGTCATGCCCTTCACGCCGCAGGGTCAGCCACGTCGCCAGCGCGATGACGAGCGTCAGCCCGAGGCACACGGCGATCTGGGTCAGGCTCCCGCCTGTTTCAGCTTGTGGCATTTGCGCGCTTTCCCCTCAACTCGTGCGCGGTTACAGCGCATTGCCGGGTGGCGGGCAAGCCTTGGGACAAGGTTCTTCACCGGCGCTGCAAGGGAGAGGCTGCTGGTGGAGTTCATTCGGTGCGATGGCGAAGGCCTGACGCTGGTGTTTGCGCTGGAGGTGGGCGGCGCGGCGGACTGCATCTATTGCGGCGCGCGCCTGCCTGATGGCGAGGACTTGGCCGCACTCGCCGCCGCTACCGCGCGGGGGCGGCATGAAAGCCAGCCCGATGTGGCGCCGGTGCCGGGCCTGCTGCCCGAAGGCAAGGCGGGGTGGAGCGGGATGCCGGCTGTGCGCCTGCGCGAACGCACAGACCATGCCGTCACAGAATGCGCGACCGATTTCCGCCTCGTCGCCTGGGAGCAATACCCGGCCGAGCTGATCCTCACCTTTTACGACGAGCTGCTCGGCGTCGATATCGAGCAAAGCTGGTGGTTCGGCGCATCGGGCATGGTCTGCACCGGGGCCTCCATCACCAACGGCGGCGGGCGCAAGCTCGCCCTCGACCGGCTCAGCGCGCTCGCCCTCCCCGTTCCCCGCCGCTTTTCCCGCCTCACCAGCTTCACCGGGCGCTGGGCGGGAGAGATGCAGGAGCACAGCCGCCCGGTCGCACCAGAAGGCTTCGCCCGCACCTCGGTTGCCGGCAAGCCGGGCTTTGCTGGCGGCAACTGGCTGATCCTCGAAGACCCTGCCTCGGGCGAAGTGCTGGGCGCGCACCTTGCGTGGAGCGGCGATCACGACACCCGCATCGATGCGGACATGGTGGGCAGCGCCGACGGGCGGGCGGTGCTCCAGATGGGCGCAGGCTGGGACGGGGGCGAAGTCGATCTCGAACACAGCGTCGGCTACCGGACGCCTACAGCGATGTTCGCGCTTGCCCCCGACCGCTCTGCCCTAGCGCAGCGGTTTCACGATCACGCACGCGCCGCAGTCCTGCCCGCCCGCAAGGACTGGGGGCCGCGCAAGGTCCACCTCAATTCGTGGGAGGCGCTGGGGTTCAACTTGTCGGAAGACGGGCTGATGCGCCTCGCCGATGATGCGGCGGCGCTGGGGATCGAGCGTTTCGTGCTGGATGATGGCTGGTTCGGCGGGCGGCGCAACGACAAGACCAGCCTTGGCGACTGGACCGTTTCGCCCGACATTTTCCCGAACGGGCTTGGCCCGCTGATCGCGCACGTCAAATCACGCGGTATGGATTTCGGCCTGTGGGTGGAGCCGGAAATGGTCTCGCCCGACAGTGATTTCTACCGGGCCCACCGCTCCGGTTGTCTCCACGCACATGACCGCGAGCGCCCGACGATGCGCGGGCAGCTGGTGCTGAACCTGCTCGATCCGGCGATCAGCGACGCGGTGTTCCGGCAGATCGACGCTCTGCTGCGCGAATATGACATCGCCTACCTCAAATGGGATCACAACCGCGACCTCTTCCCCGCCAAGGCGCGGGTCGGATCGGTGCGGAACAGCCAGACGCAGTACTTCTACGCCCTCCTCGACCGCCTTCGCGCCGCGCATCCGCAAGTGGAGATCGAAAGCTGTTCGAGCGGCGGGGGGCGGATCGACATGGGCGTCCTTGCCCGCACTCACCGCGTCTGGCCATCCGACAACAACGACGCGATCGAGCGCCTCAGGATCGTCCCCGCGTGGAGCCAGTTCCTGCCATTGGAAGTGCTCGGCAGCCATGTCGGCCCCTCGCCCAATCCGATCACCGGGCGGCGGGCAGCGATGGACTTCCGCGCCAAGGTGGCGATGTTCGGGCATATGGGGGTGGAGGCCGATCCGGCCCGCATGACCGACAAGGAACGCGCCACGCTGGCGGCGCATATCGCGCTCTACAAGCAGTGGCGCGGGGTGCTGCATTCGGGCGTGCTGTGGCGGCTCGATCATCCTGATGCCGGCGTGACGGGGATGATGGTAACGCATCAGGACAAGGCGCTCGCGCTGGTGGCGCAGACCGACTTCTCGCCGGTGTTCGATGCCGCGCCCGTCCGGCTTGCGGGCCTCGAACCGGAAGCGCGTTACCACGTCACTCTGCCCGAGCCGTGGCCCGCCAAAGCCCGCCACTACCTCGCGGGCCCGGAAGGCTGGCGCGAAGGGCTGACACTGAGCGGCGCGGCGTTGATGACCCAAGGCCTTGCCCTCCCCCTCACCCATCCCGAAACCGCGTGGCTGATCGCGCTGGAGAGATTGCCGCAATGAAACTCGGCTGCTGCTATTACCCCGAACACTGGCCTGAAGAACACTGGGCCGAAGATGCGCGCCGGATGGCGGCGATGGGCCTTTCGCTGGTGCGGATCGGCGAGTTCGCGTGGAGCCGTCTTGAGCCGGAACCGGGGCAATATGACTGGGGCTGGCTCGACCGGGCGATCGACACGCTGGCATCGGCGGGGTTGCAGATCATCCTCGGCACGCCAACGGCGACCCCGCCCAAGTGGCTGGTCGATACCATGCCCGACATGGTCGCCATCGACGAACAGGGCCGCCCGCGCGGGTTCGGCTCACGGCGGCATTATTGCTTCAGCCATGAAGGCTACCGGGCGGAGTGCCGCCGCATCGTCACCGCGCTGGCCGAACGATACGGCCGCCACCCGGCCATCACCATGTGGCAGACCGATAACGAATATGGCTGCCACGACACCGTCCTCAGCTTCTCCGAAGCCGCCGCATCCTCTTTCCGCGGCTGGCTCGCCGCGCGTTACGGCACGGTGGAGGCGCTCAATGCCGCGTGGGGCAATGTGTTCTGGAGCATGGAATATCGCTCCTTCGCCGAAGTCGATCCGCCGCATCTGACCGTGACCGAGGCGAACCCTGCGCATTGGCTCGATTACCGCCGCTTTGCCTCGGACCAAGTGGCCAGCTTCAACGCCGAGCAGGTGGACATTCTGCGGCGGCTTTCACCCGGCGTTGACATCACCCACAACTTCATGGGCTTCTTCACCGAGTTCGATCACCACGATGTCGGCCGCGATATCGATGTGGCGACGTGGGATTCCTATCCTCTCGGCTTCCTCGAACAGTTCTGGTTCTCGAAGGAAGAGAAGGCGGCCTATCTGCGGCAGGGCCACCCCGATATCGCCGCCTTCCACCATGATCTCTATCGCGGATGCTCGAACGGCCGCTGGGGCGTGATGGAGCAGCAGCCGGGACCGGTGAACTGGGCGCGCTTCAACCCTGCGCCGCTGCCCGGCATGGTGGCACTATGGACGCTGGAGGCCTGCGCGCACGGGGCGGAACTCACCTCCTATTTCCGCTGGCGCCAGGCGCCCTTCGCGCAGGAGCAGATGCACGCCGGCCTGCTGCGCCCCGACAGCACCGAGGCCGAGGCAGCGGATGAGGTGCGGGTGGCCGCGACCCAGCTGGAGGCGATCGGCCCGCAAGCATGTGCAAGCGCGCCCGTCGCGCTGGTGTTCTCCTATGAGGCCGCCTGGGTGATCGGCATCCAGCCGCAGGGGCAGAGCTTCCGCTATCTCGAACTGGTGTTCGAAGCCTATTCAGCGCTGCGCCAGCGTGGGCTGGATGTCGATATCGTGTCGCCGGACGCCGAGCTTGCGGGCTACCGCATGGTGCTGGTGCCGACCTTGCCGGTCATGCCGGAAGGCTTCGCCGAAAAGCTCGCTGCGCTCGCCTGCCCTGTGCTGATCGGGCCGCGATCAGGCAGCAAGACAGCCAGTTTCTGCATCCCCGAAGGCCTTGCGCCGGGCGTGCTGAAGCCGCTGATGCCGCTCACCGTCACCCGCGTCGAAAGCTTGCGGGATGGGGTGGCCGAGCCTGCGGACGGATTTGCCGTCACCCGCTGGCGCGAGGATGTGGCGAGCGAGCTTGCACCCGAACTGAGCGACGCGGCGGGACGCGGGGTGGTCTTCCGCCACGGCAGCTTGCGTTACTGCACGATCTGGCCCGACCGCGCATTGCTGCGCCTGCTGATCGAGCGCATGGCGGGCGAGGCGGGCGTTGATCTCCTCGATCTGCCCGAAGGCATCCGCATCCGCCGCACGGCGAGCCACGTCTTCACTTTCAACTATGCAGCCGAGCCAGTCTGGGTCCCCGACGTCGGCGAGGTTCTCCAGCCAGCCGGATGGAACATCGCCCCGCGCTAGCTTTCCGCCAGCAGCCGCCGGTAATGCGATTCCAGCGTCTCGCTGCCGTATTCGGGGGTGAGATCGGCGGAATACCGGCCGCTCGCAGGGTCCAGCACCAGCATGGACTCGGTCGCGTAATAGCGTGCGATGCGGGCATATTCGGCTTTCTCGGCAAACCAGTCGGAAAGGCCTGCGCCAAGGCCCAGCGCTTTTTCGGCATAATCGAAGATGCGGGGCGAGACGGATTTGAATCGCGGCTCCTTGCCCGCAACCCTGAACAGCAATTCGCCCTGCTCGCGCAAGGTAATCGCCGGGCCGGGGCCACCGATGGGGAGGATTTTCCCGCGCGCCTCGGGATCGTCTATCGCCTTCACGATAAACCGCGCCAGATCGCCGTCGCTGATCGGCTTGCAGCGCGTGAGCTGCCCGTCGCCGAAGATCAGGAACGGCTTGCCCGCCTTAACGCGCTTCACCTGACCGGATAGCGATTTGAAGAAGGCGGTCGGACGGATGATGGTGAAGGCGATGCCGCTGGCCGCCAGCTCCGCCTCGAACTTCAGCTTGGCGTGCTGGAAGGCGAGCAGCGGCTTCTGCACGCAGATCGCCGACAGCAGGATGAACTGCCCTGCGCCTGACGCCTTGGCCGCCTCCAGCAGTGCGCGATTGGCGCGGTAATCCACCGCCTCGGCATCCTTGGGCGCACCTGACCGCGAAGCGATGCAGGAGATCACGACCTCGGGCCGAGCCTCGGTCATCACCGCTGCCAGCGCCGCCGGATCAGCCAGCGCCCCGCGCGGCAGGGCGGTGACCGCATGACCCTCTGCCGCCAGCTGCGCTCCCACCGCCGAACCGATCGTCCCGCTCGCCCCGGCAAGGAGGACACGGCGCGGCAAGGGACGGGCTTCGATCATGCCGCCACCCTAGCGCGCCGGCACGGGCTGCAAAAGTGCGAGTTGCCGGATTGCCACCCGGTCGGGCAGCGCTAGGATGAGTGATGAGAGGGAGCAGAGCCAATGGCTGAGGCCGATTATGATCTGGTGATCCGTGGCGGCACGATTGCCGATGGATCGGGGGGCGACCTCATCGAAGGCGATATCGCGATTGCCGGCGGGCGCATTGCCGCCATCGGCACGGGACTTGGGCGCGGGGCGGAGGAAATCGACGCGCGCGGGCGGATCGTCACCCCCGGCTTCATTGACGTTCACACCCATTATGACGGGCAATGCATCTGGGCCGAGGAGCTGTCCCCCTCTTCCTCGCACGGGGTGACAACCGCCGTGATGGGCAATTGCGGGGTCGGCTTTGCCCCCTGTCGCCGCGCCGATCACGACATGCTGATCAACGTCATGGAAGGCGTCGAGGACATTCCCGGCGTGGTGATGACCGAAGGGCTGGACTGGGACTGGGAAACCTTCCCCGAATATCTCGACAAGGTCGCCGCCGGAAAGCGCGATATCGATGTGGCCGCCTATCTGCCGCATTCGCCCTTGCGGGTCTATGCGATGGGGGCACGCGGTGCGGCGCGGGAAGTCGCCAACGAGGATGACCTTGCGCTGATGCGCCGCCTCACCGCCGAGGCGATGCGGGCAGGCGCGCTGGGCTTTGCGACCTCGCGGCTCAGCATTCACAAGACCGCTGACGGTCAGGCAATCCCGACCTTCGACACCGACATTGCCGAATTGGAAGCCATCACCAGCGGCATGAAGGATGCAGGGGCTGGCACCTTCCAGGTGGTGCTCGATGCCTTTGTGGGGTGGGACAAGGAATATCAGGTGATCGAGCGGGTGATCGCGGCGAGCGGCCGTCCGGCAACCTTCACCCTCGCCTCGGGCAATGACGCACCGCCACGCTGGCGGCGGGTGCTGGAGATGCTGGAGGCGACCAATGCCGCAGGGGGCGTCGCCCATGCGCAGGTGATGCCGCGCCCGATCGGACTCATCGCCGGGCTGGAACTGACGGTGCATCCCTTCGTGCTGTGTCCGAGCTGGGCCAAGATCGCCCACCTTTCGATCCCCGAACAAGTGGCCGCGATGCGCGATCCCGATCTGCGGGCTGCACTCCTCACCGAAGATTTTGCCCCCGGCCACCCCTTCAACGAACTCGCGCGCAACTGGCGCTGGCTGTTCCCGCTAGACAACCCGCCCGATTACGCCCCGCCTGCCCACATGAGCATGGCGGGCCAAGCCGCCGCGCGCGGCTGCACCCCGCAGGAGGTCGCCTATGACCGGCTGCTTGAAACCGAAGGCCGCGGGCTGTTCCTCGCCGCGCTCGGCAATTACGAGAACGCCACGCTCGACAGCGCGCATGAAATGCTGCGCCACCCCTACTGCGTCCCCGGCCTCGGCGATGGCGGCGCGCATTACGGAGCGATCTGCGACGCGAGCTATTCGACCTATCTCCTGACGCAGTTTGTGCAGAAGGACGGCCCTCTCAAGCTGGGCCTCGCCGAGGCGGTGCATATGCTGTCAGCCAAGGCCGCGCGGGCGGTTGGCTTTACCGATCGCGGCACGCTCCACGTCGGCGGACGGGCTGATCTCAACGTGATCGACCTTGATGGCCTGCGCCTGCACCTGCCCGAAGTGGTGCGCGATCTGCCCGCCGGAGGCCGCCGCCTGCACCAGCGTGCGAGCGGGTACGAGGCGACCATCGTGGCAGGAGAGGTGATCCGGCGCTTCGACCAGTCAACCGGCGCGCGTCCCGGCCAATTGGTGCGCGGGGCGGGCGCCCGCGCAGCCTAGCCTTCGGGCGTGACCGCGTAGAGCAGCCCCTTGCCCTCAATCGGCACGGGCACGAGCCCTGAAGGAACAGCGACCGGCTCGGCATATTCGCCGACGATCCAGACGTGGGTAAAGGCGGCAAGCGGCAGTTTGGCCAGCGCCTGCGAAAGCCGGGGCCGGGTCCGGTGCTTGCAATCCTCACGCTGCACGAGGTGCGACGGATCGCGCACGAAAGGCTCGGCCGCGGGATAGCGCACGATCATCGGATTGACGCCGGGCTGCTGCCACTGGTCGTTCACGAAGGCATCGCGCCGCGCCAGCGCCGCGCCGGCCAGGTGATCAAGCGGCGAAATCGCCCACCGCGTGCGGCACGGCTTGACCACGAAAAACGCGACCCGCGCGCCCATCGGCATCTTGTCGAGCGCGGGCACCGCCGCCTGCACCTGCCGATCGAGCGCGATATAGGCCTTGCTGGTGGCCGTCATGCACACGGCAAACAGCGCAAGAGCGATCGCGCTTGCCGCCATCAGCACCTTCGACCCGTGCCGCACCGGCGCGATGGCCACCAATGCGATGGCCATCGCGTAAGGCAGCAGCCGCATATCGGCAAAGGCCGATCCGAACACCCGGAACGGCAGGACAAGGAAGAACAGGAAGCACAATAGCGCCGCCAGCCCGATGCTCCGGTCGAACCGCACCGTCTTGCTGAACACAGCCCAGACCAGCACCGCGCCAATCGCGGCCGCTGCGCCGATATCGAGATCGCGCCAATAGGTTCTGAGCGGCGAGAGCATCCAGTTGATCTTGAACTGGTAGGCCCAGCCGGAAATCGCCGCGCCCGAGGATTCGGCCCGCCAGATCACCATCGGGATCACCGGGAGCAGCAGCGGCCAACACGCAGCCAGAATGCGCAGCACGGCATCCACCGGGCGGCGGCGCGCGGCGATCACCTCGCACAGCATCGCAGAGCCCGTCAGCAGCCCGAGGAAGGCCCAGCCATAGGTATGGCACACCCAGATCGCCGCCCCCGCCGCCGCCAGCCACAGCCTTGCCGCCAGCTCGCGCCCGGAGCGGTGCAGCCGCAGCCACACCACAAAGGCCAGCATCCCCAGCGCCATGCTGAGCGCATAGTTGATGAAGCCGTAGTTGAACGGATAGCCGTACAGCAGCGGGATCGCCGCCACGGCAAAAGGCGTGATCCGGCCATGCACCTCGCGGCTGACCAGCAACAGACCCGCAGCGCCCAGAAGCTGGGTCAGGATGACGACGAACCGCACCGATCCTTCCAGCCCCAGCACCCCGTGCAGCAGCTGCACCAGAATGTCCGCACCCAGATTGCCGATCAGCTTCCATTCGTAGAAATAGTAAGGCTGCAGCGCCGGCCGGTTCGCCAGATCGGTCTGCACCGCATAGCGTCCGAGATGGCCGTAAAGGTCGACCAGCGGGGGAAAATCCACCACCAGCAAAGGCGCAATCGCGGCGAGGCAAATCAGCAGGACGACAGGCCAGCGGTCCAGCCAGCCTTGCGCCTGCGGCGTATGGGAAAGGGTCATTCGGAGACTGCCGGCCTGAAGACAAAGCGTTGCGATAGGACGAAGAAGATCACCACATAGGCCGCAATCGCGGGCAGCTGCGCCAGCGCGCTATCGGGGCCGAGCACCGACTGCGCCAGCAGCAGCACCGCGACATTGATCCCGTAGGCAATGGCAAAGGCGGTCAGGAACTTTGCGACCTCGCCGCCAGACACCGCGCCTGTCACGCCGAACACAAAGCGGCGGTTCAGAGTGAAGGACAGCACCAGACCGACGGCATAGCCCGCCGCGTTGGCGATCAGGCCGCTCAGCCCCGCCCACAACCCGCCGAAGATCACCGCCCAGCCGACAGCGGAATTGGCAAGCCCGGTGAGCGCAAAACGGAACAGACGCTGAAGCATGGTCTCAGCGGGCGACAAGGCAATATTGCGCACCCAGCGGCAGCCAGCCGAGCCAGCGTTCGAGCGGGCGCAGGGCGCTGACGAAAGCCGGGAAGAACAGCGTCCAGCGCAGGCGCACGTCGGCAAAACCGGCGGCACGCAAACGGCGGCGCATTTCGGGGGCGCTGATCAGCACCGCATTGGCATCGAACGGACAGGTCGCCACCGCATGGCGGGTCGCCGGGTTCCAGGGATTGTGCTCGAACAGGATAAACCGCCCCTGCGGCGTCAGGGTGCGTCGGATTTCGGCCAGCAGGCGGATGTGATCTTCGGCCGGGATGTGATGGAACACGCAGGCCGTGAATGCGAGGTCGAAGCTGCCTGCTTCAAACGGCAGCGTCTGCCCGTCATAGCACACCGTGTTGATCGGGCGGATCGCCCGCGCCTCGCAATGGGTCAGCGAACGGGCCGACACGTCGAGCGCGGTCAGCGCCGCATCCGGGAATTCGCGCTGCAAATGGGCGATGCAATTGCCGCGTCCCGCGCCGAAATCCATGATCCGTTGCGGCGCAATCCCCGCTTCGGCCATCACCCGCGCGGCTTCCTTCGCCTTGTATTCGGCGAAGAACTCGGGGTCCTCGCCGCTCAGCTTGACCGAAGCGGCGTGCTGCGCGTCATATTCATCGACATAGGCGTCGAATTCAGCCTGCGACATGGATGCCCTCGCGCAGTTCGGGTTCGATCGCCCCTTCCGTACCGCCGGGTATGGCATCGAGGCTGACGGAGTGGCGGCGCACTTCGGAAATGATGAACAGCGGCCGGCGCTTGGCCTCCATGTACATCCGGCCGAGATATTCGCCGAACACCCCCAGCACCAGCAGTTGCACCGAACCCATGATCAGCGTCAGCGCGGCAAGGCTGGCCCAGCCCTGAACCGTGCCGCCCTGCATCCACTTCCACACAACCCACACCAGCGACATCAGCCCGGCGATCCCGAACAGCATCCCCAGATGCGAGGCAAACCGCAGCGGCACGGTGGAAAAGCTGGTGACCGCATCCACCGCCAGCGCGACCATCTTGCGCAGCGGGTAATTGGTCTCGCCTGCAAAACGCGCATCGCGTTCATAGGGGAAGGCGATCTGGTTGAAGCCGACAAAGCTGACGAGGCCGCGAATGAAGCGGTAACGCTCCGGCATGGCGTTCAGCTGGTCGACCACGCGCCGCGTCATCAGGCGGAAATCGCCCGTGTCGCGCGGGATGTGGGTATCGACCATGCTACCGAGCATCCGGTAGAACAGCGCAGCCGTGCCGCGCTTGAACGCGGTTTCGCCGTGGCGCTTGACCCGCTGGCCATAGACCACATCATACCCTTGCCGCAGCTGCTCCAGCATGTCCCCCAGCAGTTCGGGCGGGTCCTGCAAGTCGGCATCCAGCACGAACACCAGATCGCCGCGCACGTGATGAAGCCCCGCCGTCAGCGCCAGCTGGTGGCCGTGATTGCGCGACAGGTTGATCGCAACAATGCGCGGATCACGTTCGGCATGGTGGCAGATCTTCGCCCAGCTGCCGTCCTTCGAACCATCATTGATGAGGATCAGTTCGAACCGGTCCGCAAAAATCGCCTCGGCAGCAGGGATCACGCGCGCAATCAGCGCGTCGAGGCCGGCTTCCTCGTTATAGACGGGGATCACCACCGACAGCTCGCAAGAGCCTGCGAATATATGCGGGACGTGCAAGTTTCCGGTCCTCCTGACGCTTAGGGCAATGCTGGCGGAAATGATCGATGGCGCTGGCAGGGAGGTGGACACGCCTACCGCCGGAGCCGCTATATCCGGCATGACATACCGGATTGCAACGCTTGCCATGCGGGGCGCTTGCATCAAAAGGTGGAGGCCCGAGCCGGAATCGAACCGGCGTGCAAGGATTTGCAGTCCTCTGCGTAACCACTCCGCCATCGGGCCGAGCCTTCCGGAGCCAACGCCCCGAACGGAAGCGGCGCACTAGCGATTCGGTGGGACAAAGGCAATGCGTGATTGCAATGCCGCCTTCCCTAACGTCAGTCTGGACGAGCCGCGCAGCCCACGGCAAAGCTGCCGCATGACTATCGCCAGCCTGCTCGAACCCGTCACCGGCCAGCCCGGCCCGGCCCGCCTCACCCATGCCGCCGACTGGTTGCAGGGGCGCACGCTGTATGGCGGGGCCTCGGCGCTGGTCGCCTACACCATGGCGGTGCGCGCCTTCCCTGACCTGCCGCCCTTGCGCGCCGGACAGGTCGCCTTTGTCGCGCCCGTGGGCGAGGATATCGAGCTGTCCGCCAGCATCGTCCGGCAGGGCCGCAACGTCACGCAATTGCGCAGCGAAATCATCAGCGACGGCAAGGTCGCCCTCAGCGCCTTCTGGCTGTTCGGCGAGGGGCGCGAGCCCAATGCCGTGCACCCTTCCGCCTTGCCCGAAGACTGGCCCGGCCCGCCCGAGGACACCGAAAGCGTCACCCACACCTTTGCCCCCGCCTTCGTGGCCAAGAATTTCGAACTGCGCCACGGCCAGCCCAAGGGTGCAGACCGCGGCGCGACCGTGCGCCGCTGGGCGCGGCTGACCGAGGATCACAGCCTCGATCCCGTCTCCAAACTGGTGCTGATGGGCGATGTCATGCCGCCCGGCGCGATGCGGGCGATGCAGCGCCAGGGGCCGATCAGCTCGATCAACTGGTCGTTCAACGTGCTCGACCCGGAAAGCCGGTCAAGAGATGGCTGGTATCTCGCCGAAAACGCCAGCCAGCACGCTGACGCAGGCTATTCATCGGAACGCCTCAGGATGTGGGACGCCGATGGCAAGCAGGTGCTCGACGGACTGCAATGCGTGGCGGTGTTCGGGTAAGCGGGCGATCAGCCCCACAGCTTCTGCGCCAGTTCCGGAAGCGCGGCTGCGTAGCGGGAGACGTCTTCCAGCCTGCCTGTGCTGACGCGTGAATAGCCTTTCCACTCTCCGTAAGACCCCCGGATGGAAATCCCCTTCTGCGCCATGGCGCCCTGCAGGGCATTGGCATCCGGCACTTTCACGAACACGAAATTGGTCTGGGACGGCAGCGCATCCAGCCCGGCCCGGCCCACGGCATCCATGATCATCGCGCGCCCTTCCAGCACGGCAGCGCGCGACTGGCTGAGGAAGGCTGTGTCATCATAGCTCGCAATCGCGGCGGCAAGCCCGGCCAGATTGCCCCCGAAGCTCATCAGGTGCGACTGGATGCGCGCCGCATTGGCTTCACTGGTGATGGCATAGCCGACCCTGAGGCCTGCCATGCCGTAGATCTTGGAGAAGGTGCGGCAGACAATCACATCGGCGCCGCTGCGCACCAGATCGATCATCGCATTATCTTCGGGCCGATCGGTCAGCTCGTTATAGGCCTCGTCCACCAGCAGGGTGGCATGGGGCGTGACCTGCGCGGCAAAGCTGCGCAAGGCGGCGGGTTCGATCAGCATCCCGGTGGGATTGTTGGGGTTGCACAGCTGCACCAGCGCCACGCCGTCCGTTGCCTTGGCCGCCATGGCAGGCAGGTCCACGTTCATGTCGGCCGCAAGCGGCACCCGGATCGAGGTGATACCCTGCCGCTCGCCATAGATGACCGTGGTATCCCAGAACAGATCGGGACACAGGATCGCGCCCTTGCGGCCCCAGGCCAGCGCAATGGCGCACAGGATTTCGGTTGATCCGGCACCGACCACGACCTGCGCGGGCGCAACGCCATGCCGCTCGGCAATCATCGCGGTCAGCCGCTGGAGGCCGCGGTCGGCGTAATAGCAGCCCATCTTGGCGGTGTCGGCCATCGCGCGCAGCGCCGAAGGGGCCGGGCCATAGGGGTTCTCGTTCCGGCTGAGCAGCGCCTGACCGATCTTGGGTCCGAAATCGGGTTCGGCCATCGGAGCGGTCGCTGCTGCACCAAGCGCGGACAGCGGCAATGCGCCAAGGCCGCCGGTCAGACTGGCACCGGCGATGAAGGATCGGCGAGTGGTCGGCATGGGCAACTCCTTGGGATCAGTGGCAAGAGGGTCAGAACTTGGCGATCATCAGCAGGCCGATGAAGGTCAGATAGAGGCCGAAAACGCGGCGCAGGATGGCAGGCGAAAGCATGTGCGCCGCCGCCACTCCCAGCGGGGCAAACAGCACCGATGTTGCGATCAACACCGCAGCGGTGGGCAGGTTGATAAAGCCGAGCGAGCCCCAGCCACGCCCGCTCTCGCCCAGCCCGATCACGACAAAGCCGATGGTCGCCGGGATCGCGATAACCGCGCCCATCCCCGCAGCTGTCCCGATCGCGCGGTGGATCGGGGTGCCGCACACCGTCATGGTCAAGGTGGTCAGGGTGCCGCCACCGATGCCGAGCAAGGTCGAGAAAGCCCCCAGCGCACTGGCGATTCCGGCGCGCGGCAGGCCCGATGGCAGCGCGGCAAACAGCGGCTGGCCCTGCCGCGCCGGCAACAGGAAATAGACCGCAAAGGCCAGCACTCCGCTGCCGAAGATCACCGCCAGATGCGCGCCGGACACCCGATCGGCAAGGACCGTGCCGACCGCCGTTCCCAGCACCACCCAGATTGCCCAGCCCTTGAGCAGGCTGAAATCAACCGACCCGCGCTTGGCGTGACTGCTGGTCGACCGGATCGAGGTGAAGATGATCGACGCGAGCGACGTGCCAACGGCGACATGGGCCGTCTGCTCCGGCATGACGCCGAGCACCGGCAGCAGGAACATCAGCGCCGGAACCACCACGAACCCGCCGCCGATCCCGAACAGGCCGCCGGCAAAGCCAGCCGCAGCACCGGCAAACACCAGAGCGGGCAGCGCAAACGCGAGTGGGGAGAGCAGGCTCATTCCCCGCGAGAATAGACCCTAAGCCCCTATCGCCAAGCGAATTTTTGCAGTGCAGCATGGGGTAAATACCCCATACGGCCTGCCATGGCGGGCTGCCGAAAACCGCGGTTACACGTCTTCGAAGTTGGGTTTGCGGCGTTCCATTTCCGCCATCACCGCTTCGACCTGGTTGCGGCTGCGCATGATCGCGTGCTGTTCGATGCTTTCCTCAAGCAGGATCGCATCGGTCTCGCGCTCCCACATCCCGGCCTGAAGGCGCTTGGCGGCGCGGATGGCATGGGGGTTCTTGCCCGCGATCTGGCGCGCGATGGCAAAGGCACGTTCGCGCGGGTTCTCGTCGCAATAGGTCGCAAGGCCGAGCGTCTGGGCTTCGGCTCCGGTGAATTCGCGGTTGGTGTAGATCAACTCGCGCAGCACATCATCGCGCACCAGCCCGCGCCACAGGGCATAGCCGCCCATATCGGGGACCAGACCCCACTTAAGCTCCATGATCGCCATGCGGGTCGCGGGATGCACAACGCGGATGTCGGCCCCGCTGGCGATCTGCAAGCCGCCGCCGAAGCACACGCCGTGC
Organism: Porphyrobacter sp.; assembly: GCA_032116115.1. GTDB lineage: Bacteria > Pseudomonadota > Alphaproteobacteria > Sphingomonadales > Sphingomonadaceae > Erythrobacter. The sequence goes on along the minus strand of JAUMAX010000010.1, from coordinate 216,761 downwards.
ACCGCCGCGATCACAGGCACCGGAAGCTTGCGCCATTGCATCGCCACCTGCTGCGGGCGGTTGGCATTGCCATAGGTCCGCTCGGTCAGGCTCGGCTCGTCCTCGGGCGGCTTGCGCGCAAAGTTCGACAGATCGAGGCCGGCGCAGAACGCCCGGCCCTCACCCGACAGCACGACCGCGCGCAGGCCCTTCATGCGCTGGAGCGTGCTGCCCGCCTCGATGATGCGCTGAAACATCTCTGGGTCGAGCGCATTCATCTTGTCCCCGCGCACGAAACGGACCTCGGCGACGCCGTCCTCGCCCAGTTCGATGGCGACGCGGTCATTGGCGATCGTGGTGGCAGTAGCGGACATGGCAGTGTGATCCCTCAAGGCGTGGCTTTGCCAGCAAGATTGACCGATCCGCCGCGCCCTGTCCAGAGCCGCCCTAGCCTGCGCCGACCGTGCCGAAAACCGACAGCCCGGCAGCAGGCGGCGCGTCGAGGAAATAGCCGCCGTCCGGGTGCGTGCCGATCAGCCGGCCAAGGCCGAAGGGTTCAAGCTTGGCCCGCACCCGGGCGACATGCACGGCGAGACTGTTGGTTTCCGGCTCGAAGTGGATCCGCCACACCTCGGCCAGCAATTGCTGGCGGGTGAGGCGCTCGCCCGGCTGCTGCGCCAACCGCCACAGCAGCGCAAATTCGCGCGGGTGGAGCGCCAGCCAACGGTCATCCACCCGGCCATCGCGGTGGAACAGATCGAGCGTGACATCGCCCGCCTCGCGGAAGCGCGGGATCATCACGTCGCGGTCGGGGAACTGGTCGTGCGAGGAAAGCGCGTTCATAGCAGACCTCCTGCCCGCATCGAATAGATTGCATCGGTCGTGAAGATCAGATGATCGATCAGCGCGATGTCGAGCGCCTTGGCCACCTCGGCCAGCCGGCGGGTGGCGGCAATGTCGCAGCCGCTTGGGCGGCAGTGGCCCGAGGGGTGGCTATGGGCAAGGATGATGCCCGCCGCATCATGGCGAAGCGCATCGCCCAGCAACCCGCGCAGTCTGAGACTGAGCGTGCTCATGGTGCCGATCCCGCAGGGCGCGTCACCCAGCCAGACACCGGCCGCGTCGACGAAGACCGCATGGCCGCGCTCGTGGGTAAGGGGCGGTGCCAGCACAACACCGCGCAGATAGGCAATCATTGCCCCCGCACGCTCATCGCCGGACGGCGCTTTGTCGCGCTGCGCAAGGCGGGCCTGGGTCAGCACGGGCATCGGGCAGGGCGCGTGCCCGCAGGGGCAGAGGCGGGGGTGTGAGGCATGGGAATTCTCCCCGAAGGATTAGAGTCGCAGCCACATCAGGCTGGGCGGGCTCATCCGCCAGTCGCGGTAGGGGCCGAACCGGCGCAGGCGGATCAGGTGGCGCACGAAGCCGCCGATCAGCACCAGCAGGATGCCATAGGACGGGCCGATCATCAGCACCGCCGAAGCCAGCGGCGAGACCGCATCGACCATCGCCTCCACCGCATGGGCCACCAGCGCAACGACCTGGAAACCGGCGATCCACAAGGGATAATTGCGATTGGCATTGAGCGCGATGGCAATGAAAAGCCCGGTCGCGATCACGTCGATGACGAACCACGCCTGCAAATAGGCCTCGACGGACCCCGAACCCTTCCTCAGCCACCCCATCGGATAGACGGGCAGCACCATGCTGACGAGAAAGATGGCGATCAGCCAGCGCTCCGGGCCACCGCCCCAGCGCCAGATTGCCGCGGCAAGCAGCAAGCTGGCGAGGTGCTGGATTATGACCCGGTAGCTGTTGAAGAAATCGAGGAATTCGAGCATCGAGTCAGGCTTGCAGCCGCTCGCGTTCGGCCGGAACGGCGGCGAGCGCCGTGGCGGGAACCTTGGTCGGGAGTCCGTTATCGCCTGCGGCATGGACCTGCGCGACCTTGCTCAGTTCGTCGTGCACGCGCAGCAGGTTGGTCGACATCGACATAGCCATGCTTTCGGCTTCGGTCAGGCGCAGCAGGGCGCGCTGGCCGGTGTGGACTTCGATCTCGGGGTTTTGCCTGGCCGAGAGCATTGCCTGCTTCAGCCGCGCCATGGCGATAAGCGATTCATCAGCGAGCGCTTCGGCCTCGCGGATCAGCTTCTTGAGATTGTGTGCATCAGCAAGGATACGGTTTTCCAACGGTTTTCTCCTGCGGCGCCAGCGCTCAACTGGCGACAGCCTGGGGTTCCACGGAGAGATAAGCCTTGCCTTCCGTTGCTTCGCTGAGGGTCATCGCGGCGGTGACAGCGAGGATCACCGATGCCAGAATGCCCGAGGCGATCCCGACGATCGCACCCAGTCGCAGCAGGACGGCATGCTCACCATCGAGCACTCCGGGGACCACCCGGGGCTCTCCCGGCCTCAGCCACGGTGCCTGTTGTAGCGGGTCAGGTTTGTCTGGAGCAAGTGACAAGACTGGCTGGAGCACTTGAGCTAATCCGATTGAAGCGAAAAAACGCCTCTGAGACGCCTCTCAGAGGCGTCTAATTCAGCCTTCAGGCACACCCTCGCTCCCGCTTCCAATCTCGGGCAAAGTCAGCTGCGAGAGTGCGATACGCGAACGCTGCAGCCAAGCTGCAAACCCCGTTACCGGCTCCCCGGGTGCGGTCCACCCGATCGGCCAGCCCATGGTCTGCTCGAAGAATCGCGGGTTGGAGATCAGGGCGGCGATGAAGGAGCCCCTGCCACCGGTGAAGCTCACCCGGACCGGGGGTGAAGAGGGGCAAATCGTCCCCGGCCGCCAGCCCAGCCCCTGCAGGATCAGCCAGAGCTTCGTCCATGTGCGCGCCGCGTTGGACAGGGAATACTGCCCCGAGCTCGTGTCCGGGATGTAGAACGGGCTGCGCGGCTGGACCTCGCCCGCCTTCACCATCAAGTCGGGCAGATAGCCCGCATCGCTCGCCGTCGGCGTGGGCCATGATGAAGAGTCGGCGACGCCGGTGCGAAGCGCCGACTTCTCGCGCTGTGAACAGGCCCGCTTTTGCGCGGTAGCCCAAGCGGCGAAGGCTGCGGGCGACTTCGGCAAATCCCAGATCGATGTGCCCCTCGACGTTCTCGGCGAAGACGACGCCGGGGCGCACCTCGTCGATGATCCGTTCGACCTCGGGCCACAGGTGCCGGGGATCGGCCTTGCCCCGACGCTTTCCGGCGAGGCTGAAGGGCTGGCAGGGATAACCGGCAGAGAGGATATGAATTCGGCCGCGCCACGGTCGGCCGTCAAAGGATCGCAGATCGTCCCATACAGGCGCGCGATCCAGCCCCGCGTCTTCCATCCGTGCCACGAGAGTGGCCGCAGCATGGGCTTCCCGCTCGACGAAACATGCAGTGCGATATCGGGGTTCTGCGATGGCGAGCCCGAGTTCGAGCCCGCCATATCCAGCGCAGAGGGAAAGGCCGTTGATCGGCTGAGAGGCACATAAAGCCACAATGATCGTCTCCTCAGGGGTCGCTCTGGGCGGTCCGAGAAGGGCTCGATGGCCTCCATGAATTGAGTTGCCGGCAGCGGCGGCATTTAACCTCGATCTCGCCTGCCAGCGCCCCGACTTGTGCCCGAAACAGCAGCGCCAGGCAAGATGCGCACCTATACTCTTCCTTCATCAGTCACACCTAATTCAGCTCCGCCGCTTGCGGCCGGGGGAGCCAGAAGGCCGGTCATGACGGCCCAAGGTGCGAGAGCCCGTTCTCGCGGTTCGTGGTGCTTCAACACCCCGACCACCCCCGATTAGGAGGCGGCAATCTCTTTCTTCAGAGTCTCCTCGTCGAGGCCGGTGTCGATGAAGAATTCGTCCTTCTGTTCGACCGTCAGATGAGCCTCGAAGCGCTTGGCGATCGTCTTGTCGGCCTGCACCGCCTTAATCACAGCCTGACGGTCGAGCTGGACCTTGGTGCGCAGGAACTCCTTTTTGCGTGCCCAGCGAAGCCCTTGCAGCCAGGTGACGATGTCGCCCAGCTTCACACCGCGCATCGGCTTCACCTTCGGCGTCGTGAGGCGCAGGCCGACCTTCGCTCCGGCGACATCGGCCGAGCGCCTGCCCTTGGCCAGCTCATCCTTCCCGCCAGCTTCCCACCACGCCTTCAGCCCCGCGAACAGCGGCTTGGCCTGCGCTTCCAGCTCGGCGATCCGGGTGTCGCGCTGGGCCTCGATCTTGTCGATCGCGGCGGCCGCAGCGAGCCGCTCCAGCGCGATCTCGCGGTCGATGGCGACATACTCACCGATCATCAGAGTGGCTTCGGCGGTGTCCGAAGGAGCGGGAGCTGCGGTCTGCTTGCGGCGCGGCATTATTCGGCCTCCTCGTCAGCGTCTTCCGCATCCGGCCGGATCGGCCATGCATCGCCGTCCATGTCGAGATCGCGCAGCGCCTGACGGTAGATGGCCCATTCGGTGCGATCATCCTGCGACAGCGGGCTGTCGGGCAGCTGCGTCCAGTCGCTCGCGGCAAGCAGCTGATCACGACGTCGGCGGCGTGCTGCTGCAAGCTCTCCGGCCGAGGTGGCATGGGGCACAGCGACAGGCTTGCCGCCGCGCAGCTCGATCGCCGCGCCGCGCTGCTGGGCGGCCATCAGCTCGTTGAACCGCGCAGCGCTGATCTCGGTCGCACCGGCCGGGATGCGGCATTCAGGGTTGGCGATCATTACCGGGCGCTTGCCTGCGACCTGCTCGGCCTCGCTCTTCCAGGTCGGCAGCTGGCGCGGGCCGAGGATCGCTTCGTGGTGGAAGCGGATTTCGCCGGTGGCGGGATCGGTGTCGAAGTAGATTTTCATGACTTACCTTCCGAAGACGAGGACGTTGACCGAGACGCTGACATTGAGCGCGTTGTAGATCGACACGCTGCTCAGCCCGATGCCGTTGACGAAGGGGCCGTTGCTCTCAGCGGTGGAGACAGACTGGCCGCCGTTGACGAAGGCGGCGCGCGCCTCGGTCGGGAATGCCTGCGGTAGTGTCAGCACGGTCGTGAGGTTGGCGCTCACCGTGCCGGAGAAGATCTGCGCGATCACTGACCCGATGCGGATGATCCACGCGCCGCCGATCTCGGTCAGGCTAATTAGCCCCGCGAGGCTGGCTGGCGTCACAACCACATCGTTGCGGATCTGCGCCGCAGCCTCGGCGATCGTCGCCGCGGTGACCGTCAGAGTGCGATCGGCCGCGAGGTTGCCGCCGCCCGTGATCAGCCCGCCCGCCAGCACCTGCCGGGTGGTCGGCACAGCGCCGCTGCCATCACCCACCACGCCGGCAATCAGCGCGACGATCGCCTCGGCGAGCTGCTCGTTATCGCCCTTCAGCAGCGGGATATTGGCGGCGAGAATGACGTTGACGATCTCCTCCTGCACGGCGTTGAGCCAGTCCTGGTCGACCAGCGTAGCCTGCTGGCCGGTGGCCGGGTTTCCGGGGTGGAAGCGGTTGTCGACGTTCCCGCTCGTATCGATGCGATGCATGGGTTGCTCCTCAGCTTGTGAAATCGATCCAGAAATCGGGCTCGCGCTCGATCACGTAGGCAAAGATGACGGTGGTATGCGCGGGCGCGGCGCGGCGGATGACGCATTCCAGATCGAGCGAGCCGAAGCCGCGAACCCGGGTGCCGACCGGATCGCCGACCTTGAAGTGGGCGATCGACAGCACCGGACGGCCCGCGCCGTCGAAGGGCTGGACAATCACCGTCCAGGCGTGCGCCCATGCCTCGTCATTGCAGGGATTGCCGACAAGGAAGCCGACGCGCAGCGGGCGGTGCTCCTCGATGTCGATCTCGAACCCGATCCGCGCGGCAAGGTCGATGAAGTCGGCTGGCGATTGGCCGCCCAGCCCGGTCAGCTTCTGGAGCAGGGCCACCTGCCGCTCGCCAACATTGTCTGGCTGGCCGGTGCAGGCATCGGGCAGGCCTGCCACCCGCTCCCAGTCGATCAGGGTTTCCAGCGCGGTGCGCGGATCGGCTTCGTCCAGCAGATCGAGTACGCGCGCATCGATCCGGGCGAACTCGGCCGCCAGTGCCTCGATCAGCCGGGCGAAAGGACCATCGGGCGCGAAGTCCCACGCTGGCCCACGCGGCAGCAGCTGGCGCAGCGCTTGCGCGTGATCCGCTTCGCTGCGGGCAATGATTGCCGCGCCCGCCATCAGACGAAGGTCACCGTGCCCAGCGCCGGGATCTGGCCTGCCTCGGCCGTGTAGTCCGCATCGGGCAGCTCCAGCGCATGGCTGTACTCACCCGCTGCCAGGCTGATCGTCTCGGAGATGCGGCTTTCGGCAATGGTGCCACCCGGCTCGGCCTCGCGGGCGAAGAAGTCGGCCAGCTCGGCCTCGATGGCGGCGCGCACCGCTGGCGTGCTCGGGGAAATGCGCAGCACGATATCGATTGGGTCGGGCGTCGGCGCGAACACCACGACCTCGGCCGTCACCGGGCGCAGCGCATCGAGCGCGGCCTGCACGGCGGCGATATCGCTGGCTTCGGGGATGATGTCCTCACGCTGGTCCATGACGAAGGCGACGCCGACCGTGCCGGCACCCATCCAGCCCGGATAAACCCACGCGCGCGTCACGCCTGGCTGATCAAGCGCCCAACGGCGATAATCTTTCAATGATCCTCCTTCAGGAGGGTTCTGGATGCGGTCAAGCAGGCGTGCCAGCAAGCTGGAATCATCCTCCTCCAATACGCCACGAATGCCTCGAGCGCTGACCGTGATGCTTGCGTTCACGCCGAGAATCGCGCTGGCAAGAGTGAGCACGGTGCCGATGGTGAGATCGGCTTCAGGGCCAGCCTCGACCGCCTCAAGCGCCAGCACGGCCGAGCCGCCAGCGATGGTGGCAGGTGCCGTGACGCGATAGGCCTGTCCGTCGATGCGCAGCGCCTGTGTGCCTGCCGCGATGCTCGTGCCATTCACGCCGGTGGCGGTGGCGGTGGCGGTGGCGGCGATCGCAGCCTTGCGGCGGATGCCCCATGTCGAGGCGTGGCGGGCAAGGAATTCGCCATCGGCGGTGTCTGGGAATATCTGGCGCGAGAGGAAGTCGAGATAGCCGTAGACGCCGGACACCGCGCCGCCATGCATCCGGGCCAGCACATCGAGCACCGAGTGCCGCAGGGCGCTGTCAGCGCCGGGCAGGCGGGTGTCGATATCGCCGCGGTTGCGTTCGATCAGGTCGCTGAGGGTCGGGCGGTTGAAGGGCATCAGGCGGGCTCCGGCGAATGGGCTGTGATGGTGGCGGTCGATGCCTCCCAGGTGAAATCATGGCGCTGGCGGTTGGGGCCGCCCGGCCGGTCGATCTCGACCGCGATCGCCATCAGGTCAGGCGTCTGTTGCCCGGTGCGCACCTGCGCCTCGATCACCACCCGCACGGCTGAGGCGATGCCGTCACGCACCAGCCAGGCCAGCGCCTCCTCGCAGGCCTGCTTGGCCTGCACGAGCACCCGGGCAGTGATTTTGGATCGGGACAGCAGCCACAGCAGCGAGCCGATCCGGTTCACATCGCGCGCGGTGCCGGCATCGGGCCGGAGATCGCGGGCATAGGAATCGCCCCACCAACCGCGCCGGTCACCGCCCTGTTCGGGCAGGGTCTCGTCATCGGCGGCGCGGGCATCGCTGAACAGCGAGATCAGGATCGCGGTGCGCATGCCGTCATCGGTGGCCAGCTGGCCGTTTGCCAGCAGCAGATCGGCCGCCATGGCATCGGCGTTCCACACAAGAGCGAGATCGGTCATGCGCTGCGCACCTTGCTGCTGCCGGAGATGATCTTGCCGCCCGCCACGTCGTCGCCGACGCGTGCGACTGGCGCGCCTCCGTCCTCGCCGAGCCGCACGTTGTCCGATTGCACCACGACCTTGGGAGCCTCGACCCGCAGCTCGGTCACGGCGGTGACATCGATGCGCTGGCGGCCCAGCTTGATCACGTTGCCCAGATCATCGAACAGCGCGACCTCGCCGTCCTGAAGCCCGGTCAGGCGGTAGCGGCGATCCTCGACCGCCAGCACCACGCCGTGGCTGCGCAAACCCCCTGCAAAGACCACCAGCGCCTCGGCCCCGGCGTGAGGCACGCTGGTCAGGCCATAGCTCTGGAAGCGCTCGACCGCGTCCTGGCTTTCATCGGACAGCAGCTCGATCTGCAATTCCTGCGCCTGACGCGCATCGTCGACCAGGCGCACGATAGCGCGCGCCACCATCCCGCGCACCCGGCCTTCCAGCCCGCTCATCAACTCGCGCGCGGCCCCGATCATGCTTTGGGCTCCGGTTCGGCCAGCTGGGTCCATGCCTCGGGCGGGACGAGATCGAAGGTGGTGACCGTGCCGCCTTCGGCGTCGCGGCTGAAGCTGAGACGCTCGATCAGCAGCGAGCCGGAGATCCGCGCGCTCGGCACATCGCAATCGGCGCGCATGCCGTGGGCGAAGGGCTTGCCGCTCGCCGTCAGCCAGCCCGGCACGGTGATCTGCGCGGATTGCGAGCGGCCCGATCGCACAGCGGCTTCCCACTGCGCGCGCTTCAGGAGCGAGGCGCGGTCGGATTGCTCCTCGCCCACGAGCAGCAAGGGACGGTACCGCGTGATGGCCGGATCGCGGGCCTCGCCGCGCACCTGCGCCACCGCCGCGCCGTTGCGATCGTCGCTGCCGGCAGCTTGCCCCTTGACGATATACTCGGAGAAGCGGTCAGAGACGGTGCGGCTCATATTGGCGAAGATCACGTTCTCGCCTTCAACCAGACGGCCGATGCTCTGCCCGCTGTCCGGATTGCCGATGCGCAGCACGCCGTCACCGGCCGACCATGCGACCAGCCCGCGATAGCGGCACATCCGCTCGATCGCGGCGAACACGGTCTCGCCCTGCTGGAGCGCGAACTTGGTGAAGGGCGCGCCGGTTTCGCCCGAAAGCGCGATGGCGATGCCGAAGGGCTGCACCAGCTCGGCCGCGATCTGTTCGAGCTTGCGGCCACGCCAGCTGCCGGGCTTGTGAATCGCCGAACAGTCGACGAGGTCAGCGGTGCGATCCCGGCCGCGCACATCGATGCCGCGCTCATCCGGCCCGACGAAGCTGGTGAAGCTGTCGATGTAGCCCGTGATCAGCGGCTCGCCTGCCAGCATCACCCGGCATTCGTCACCCTCCGCGATCGGCCAGTCCTCGGCCCCGGTGCGCTCCTTCGCGGCGAGACGCAGCGAGAATGTGCCGGTCATCTGGTCGATGCCGCGCTCGATCTCGACCGTCGTCCAGCCCGAGTAGCTCATGCCGCCGACTTGCAGCTCGACCATGTGATCGGGGAGCGTGCTCATGCCGCGCGAACTCCGCTTTCGGCCGACGTGGTCAGCAGCTCGATATCGACGCCCGCGGGCACAAACCCGGGATGGGCGATGGCATTGCGCGCCACGACCGCTGCCGCCCGCGCTTCCAGCGTCATCGGATCGCGGCTGCGACGGCCCGAACCCGGGGCAGCATCGCCGCCATAAAGCCGGTGGGCGAGCACCAGAGCAGGCTCGCTGGCGGTGAGGCGCAGCTGGTAGATCCGGGCGAGGTCCGCGCCGCGCGTGGCGATGTCGCGGGCCAGTGCGCGGCGCAGGCGGTCAAACGCCTCGGCGGCAGCATCATCGCCGCGATCGGCGGCAGCCAGCGCAAGGGCATCGAGCCGATCGGACACGCTGTCACGCACCGCCACCGCCTCGTCATAGCTGGGATATTCGAGCGCGCCTGCGGTGCGGACCAGCTCGGCCGCAGCCACCACTTTGAACAGATGGGTCAGGGCATTGCGGTTGGCATTTTCGAGCACGCGCTGGGGCGTGCGCACCGGGAACTCCATCTCTGGCGGCTGCCAGTCGATCAGCATCTCCAGCGATTGCAGCCGGGTGCGCCGTCCGCCGCCGCCCAGCGCCGAAACAGCCAGCACCAGCCCGCTGATCGACTGGGCGAGCGAAAGCGGCGCGCGCAGCAGCGATGTGACGTTGGCAGGCAGGAAGCTGAGCCCCGCCTCGAAGGCTCGCAGCGCCGGGCCAACCCCGCCGCGCAGGCCAGCGGCCAGCTGCGAGACATCGCCCATGCCGCGCACGATGCCGGCAGCGGCGTCCTCGACGAAGCTGGCCGCCGCCGCGATCGAGAAGCCGTCAGCGAATGCGCCAGGCGCAGCCGCGATCACCGCGTCGGCCGCAGCCGCGCTGGCGCCTTCGACAGAAGCGGCGGCGGGCGCGGCAACCGCCTGCCCGGCCTCGCCAAAGGTGATCCGGAAGCGGGCGATGCCGCCTTCCTCGGTGCTGGTGCTGCACGAATAGTCGAACACCACCGCCATCATCCGTCCGTATTGCGGATGGACCAGCAGACCCGGCCCTGCCGCTTCGAGCGCGGTCAGCAGCGCCTCGCGCGCGGACAGGAACTCGGCCCCGATGACATGGCAATCGATCGAGAATGTCTTCGCCCGCGCGCCGAGGTCTTCGGTCACCGGATCGTCGCGGCCGGGGAATTCGTGGCTGACCACGCGCCGCCCGCCACTGCGCTCCTCGGCCTCGGTGCGGAAGGCCGCGCCGCGGAAGCTGCCCTGCTGGTACTGGTCACGCCACGCCATCAGGCCGCACTCCGCATCGTGCGGCCGGTGCGCACTTCAAGCGGGAGAGCGCGGCCGGGCGCGGCCACCGGCGTCGCACGGACATTGAGATCACGCGAGCTGCTGATGTCGATCTTCAGAGCGCCGCCGACATCGAGCACGGCCTGCTTGCCGGTCAGCCTGCGCACGAAATCGTTGTCGCTGGGCAGCCGTGTTGCTGGCGAGCCGGGCTCAGGCTTCGCCCTGCCTTCCGATTTGCCGCTTCCGCGAAGGCGGTTGAGCAGGCCCATCCCGGTGCCGAGCGGGTTGATGGTTGAATTTCCGATCTGCGCGATCCAGCTGTAGTCGTCCTTCAGGCGCTTCAGTTCGAGGATGGCATCAGCCACGATCCCGATCGCCTCGGCGATATCCTTGAAGTCCTGGGCGACCTGATCCCAGTCAGTGGTCTCCACAAAGTCCTTGCCCCACTTCCAAGCCTTCTTGAGCCGGTCGGAGATATCCTCTGCCCACTTCTTCAGCTCACCGCTCTTGGCCAGTGCGGTCACGTTTTCGAGGACGCTCTGAAGGTCCTTCTTGACCATGTCGAAGATCCCCGCCTCGGCCACCAGGAGCAGGAAGTTGGTCCACATGTCCTTGAGGTTGGAGATGATCCCGAACAGCGTGGTGGCCTGCCGCGCCATGCCGCCGCCGAAGCGGTCGCTCATGATGGCGACCAGCGCCTCCTCGATCGCGGAACCGGTCATGTCGGCATCGCGCCGAATGTCCTTGCCGTTCTTGCGGAAGGTGAAGGAGACCCGGTTGCCTTCCTTGCTGGCACGGATGCCGAATTCCTTGAGCCGCTCGAACTCGCCGGTGGTGGCATCGGCCAGCGCTTCGACCGCCTGCATCAGCGGCTTCGACATGCCCGACGATGCATCGCCCAGCGCGGTAAGCGATCCGTTCATCGGATCGATGCCGTAAGCCTTCAGGGCGACGAAGGCCTCCATCACCTGGGCGATTTCGTAGGGGGTAGTCGCGGTGAATTCCTGCACCCAGCGCATCGACTTGCGCGCTGCGGTGGACGATCCTTCCAACCCTTCCAGCATCACCTGGTACTGTTCGAACTGGCCTGCGGTGCGGAACAGATCGAACAGGGCAAAGCCGCCAGCACCTGCCACCGCCGCGCCACCAGCCAGCAGCCCGTTCTTCAGCATGCCTAGCCCCGCGCCGCCCAGCTTGCGCAGCCCCGCACCTGCTGCTTTTCCGGCGCGCTCGACCAGCTTCAGACGGGTGATCAGACTGCCGAGGTTGCGGGTCAGCCCGCGCACCGAGCTGCCCGCCGCCTGAAAGATGCGCCCCAGCGCCAGCTGCCGCAGCCGCCGCGCGCGGCGCGCAAAATGTTCAAGGCTGCGCTCGCCGCGCTGCACCTGCCCCGCCGCCTGCCGGATGCTTTGCCCCATCGCCCGCGCCTGATCGGCAATGCCGCGCACGCCCGTCCGCGCACGCCGTGCAGGCCCGCTCAGCCGGTCGACCATTTCGAGGATCATGGAGAAACGCATCGCGGGTCAGTCCTTTTTCGCCTGGGCTTCCAGCTGCTCGGCCGCACCCAGCCAGAACTCGATCTCTTCCCAGTCCAGCTCCATCAGTTCGGAAGGCTGGAAGGCGAAGTACTTGGCCAGACTGGCTAAGCAGAGCCGCCAGTCTTCAGGCCACCGGGCGATGGCGGCTCGAGCAAGTTTCCCAGCTGGGCGAAATCGTCGGCATCAAGGTTATCGGCCTCGACGATCGAGAGGCCCGAACAGGCGACGATCAGTTCGATGATCGCCGCGATGCCGGCATCGCCATGACGGTCGAACGCCTTCAGGTCCTTGGCCTTGGGCCGCCGCAGCGTGACGACGAAACCGGCAGGCTTCAGCTCCTCGATCACAACCTCGTCGCTTCCCGCCGCCTTCTTCTCCACGAGGATCGGATGCAGCAGGGTATGGACAAGCGCGCGCATCAGAGCAGCTCCTCGGCAGGCTGGCCTTCAAAGGTCACGCTGACCTTGCCGTCCTGGCCGATGTCACCGGCGTCGACGAAATAGGCCCCGCGCACGACCCACGTCTTGCCGGTGTCCGCCTTCATGATCAGCGTGGCATTGTCGATCGCGCGCATCGAAGCGATGCTCACGCGGGCGCGGTGCAGCAGCGAGACCACGCAGCGCGACGGCACAGTCTTTTCCATGAAGCCGCCGGCGTCGAAATCGCCCGGCACGTTCTCGCGCTGCGGGCCACCAATCTGGAGCGTACTTTCGCCAGAGGTGGGCATGCGCTCGCCATCGATCTCGATGGTGACCTGCCCCATAACCTGATTGCGATTGGCCATGTCTTATCGTCCTTTCAAATGGGTCTCAGACGGCTCTCAGAGCCGGAACTGGATGGCGCCCGCGAAGGCGCGGAACTGGTTGACGATGTCGGGCGGGACCAGCGCGTTGATGCGGTTCGGATCGTTCGCGTCACGCTCGACGATGAGGTCAGCCTTGTACTGGTCAAGGTTCTCGACCAGCCCCTGTTCTTCCCATTCGCGGGCCAAAGCGAGCAGCTCGGCACGGATGGTCGACGGCGTGACGATCGCCTGCCCGGCGCCATAGCGGGTGCCATCGCTGGCCAGCTTATGACGCGGGAACTTCTGGGCGATCCGGGCGCGCAGGGATGCCCGCAGGAAGAACAGCGTGAGCGGCGTTTCGAGATCGAGGAACGAGACATCCGCCAGACCGAAGGTGTCCGTCTGATAGGTCGTGATCGCCCGCTCGATCAGGCAGGCCCCCGATTGGGTGACCGTGAAGGTCGAGATCCCGTCGCGCAGCAGCAGCTCGCGCTGGGCGCGGGTGAAGCGGGCCTCCACCTTCGGCGCGATCATGCCCTTCAGCGCCAGCGTCTGGAGCGGGCGGGCCGGGTCGATCGCGCTGAAGTAACCGCAGGCAGCGGCATAGATCGCAGCCACCTGGCACGGGCATGTCGGGCTGCTGCCAGCGCCGAGGATCGAGACCAGCTCGGAATTGAGACCCGCGCCGAAAGCGGCGAGCGTCCCTTGCGTGCCGCGCCGTGACCCGTAGGCCATGCTTTCGAGCATCCGGGCCGATCCCGCGCGGTCATCCAGCTCGGCCGCGGCCGATGCGTAAGTGGTGGCATCGGTCTGGCCCAGCACGATCGTGCGATAATGGTTGTCGCCCAGCACCGGCCAGACGGCGTCGATCACCGGATCGGTCGCACCGCCCGCCATGGCGACGATCGCAAGGCCGACGCCGGCAGGCAGCGCCTCGCCCGCGAAGTGGCTGTGACGCACATCGATATCGTTGCCGTTGGTGCCGCCGTTGCGGGCGGTGAGGGTGACGACGTGCTGATTGGGCGCGCCCCCGACAGCGGCGGTGACCGGCAGATCGGGGCGGGCCGTGATGGCAGCGGCGATCGCGGCGGCGATGGTGTTGGCGATGGCGGCCTGCTGCACGCCGACAGCGATACGCTCGCCCGCGATCATCAGTGCGATCGTGCCTGCAGCAGTGGCCGGGCCGGTGACCGTGAGCGTGGCGGTGGCCTTGGCCGAACCGCCCGCATCATCCAGCGCGATGGCATGGACTTCGGAGAAGCCGTCCGCGCCGAAATAGGCAGCGGCCATTCGCGCCAGCTGCGAGCCCTGGCCAAACAGCGCGACAGCCTGACTGGCGGAGCTGATCGGCGCGATGGTCAGCGCTGCGGCGATGCCGGCAGCGAGCTTCTGCCCGATCAGCAGAACGCGGTTCTCGATCGGCGGCAGGCCGGAGACGGCGCGGCTCGCGTCGAATTCGATATGCTGGCCGGGCGTGCGGAAGCTGGCCGGGATGGTGTTGAAACTGATCGTCATGCGGAAGTTCCCTTCTTCGGGCGGCGTGATGTGCGGGTGGGAGCCGGGACCAGATCGCCATCGGCGATCAGGCGGCGGTAAAAGGCGTCGAGCACGACCGGTTCACCGTCAGTGCCAAACAGGCGGCCATCGGCATGGCGGACACGGCGGCCGAACTTCGGTGCGAGGCGGACAGGCGCGGTCATGGTGCAGGGTCTCCCAGCTCGATCAGGTCAGCTGCATCGGGATCGGCGGCGGGCAGCGGCGGTTCGACATTGCCGAAGGCCGGGATGTCCCAGTCGACATGGAGCGTATCGAGATCGACCGGATCATCGGTGAACACGCTGAGCGGCAGCACAAGCTCCAGCTCGATCGCCATCATCGACAGGTTCTGGCGCTTCATCTGCTCGGTACGGGCCACGGGCCGCGCGCTGCGGATGCGCACCGGCTCCATCAGGTCCAGCCCGGGATACAGCATGCTGCGCGACAGCACGCGGATGGCATCGATCATCAACTGGTACGAACCGGGCACCGCGCCGTCGCCGTGGCGGCTGTCCTGCTCGTTGCGCAGGTTCGCTCCGGCCACGACCAGGGCGAAGCGCGCCCGGGCGTTAAAGCCGTTGGCGTCGCCGTCGTCCACGCCTTCGACAATGCCGAGGAAAGTGGACCAGATGCCGGGTGTGCGCAGGTTGGGATGGGTGCGCAGATATTCCTCGAACTGGTCGGGGAAGGTGTCATGCGTCTGGTACTGGTAGCCCAGCACGCCTTCCTCGGCCGCATCAAGCATCACCTGGACGAGGGCGATTTCGGTCGCTGCGATCATCGGACCCACCTCTTCGGCAGCAGCTGCTCGATCGAATGCCAGAACTCGAAGTGATCGAGCACCGGGTTCAGCCAGTCGCTGATGATGCAGTAATGGCGGCGATGGTCGGGCACGTGATGGACCGCGTGGTGGCGCGGCGATTGCAACATCCCGATCGCCTGAAGGCGCAACGCCCAGCGCGGGGCCAGCGTCTTGCGGTGCGCCCAGGCATGGATCTCGCTGGCCATCGCGCCGACGATCGCGGCGGACCAGATCCACGGCTGCGAGCCGAATGCCAACAGCATCAGGGCCGCGATCGGTGCGACCGCCGCCCACGTCGTCCAGTTGCGGCCGACAAACCCGGCCTTCAGGAACTCGGTGGGATCGGCGTGGTGCACGATGTTGGGCGTGAAGATCAGCGGACCCAGCACCGGCCAGTGCGTACGGCCGGGGCCGAAGCGATCCTCGATCCAGTGCAGCACACCGGACAGGAAGTCGGCCAGCAGCCAGCCCAGCAGAAGCTGCGCGAGGAAGCCGAGGGCGGTGAGCATGATCACTTGCGCAGCCCCTTGACCTTGTCATCGATCCAGTCGCCGATCAGCCAGATCGCCATAATGATGAGCAGCGGCAGCCAGAACAGCGCGACGAACGCGGCCGTGCCGGTACGCAGCCAGAAGGGTTCGTCATTGCCTTCGACGAAGACGATCACGAACAACCCTGCCGACAGGGCGAGGTGGATGCTTTCCCACCAGTTCATGACAGGCCCCCGATCTCGGCCGCGTAATCCTCGGCCAGCGCCATCAGCTCGGCCTCGTCCTCGGCATTGATGCCGAGGAACGCACGCGCAGGGATGGTCACCTCGCCCATCGATCGGAAGCCCAGCCCACCAGGCAGGCGGAAGGTCAGCTTGCCGCCGCTCTTGGCGCGGATCGTGCCGCCGTCGTTCATCATGCGCGCGTAGATCTTGTTCGATCCCCAGCGGACCGAACCATTGGCGGGCTCGGCATGGATCGAGCTGCGCAGCTGCGAGCTGTCGGTCAGCGTCTGCCCGCCCGTTTCCTTGGCGCGGATCGACTTGTCCCAGGCGCTGCCATCGGGCGCGGTCTCGGTATCGAACCGCTCGATCGTGGAGCTTTCCAGATAGACGCCGAAGCGCTCGGCCAGCGGTTCAAGGTTGTCGAACCCGGCGATCAGCCCGCCCAGCGCAGCTTCGAAGCCGCGGTCGCCGCGCAGGCGCAGTTCCATGGTGGCGGCCATCAGAAGCCACCCAGATTGTCACGGCCGAAACGCTTCTCGGCGGTGCTGGCGAGGATCTGGCCCGGCCGCGGCGCGGCGGTCTCTTCGCCCTGGTCGAGGACCAGAGTGCCTGCGGCGATCTGTTCGAGCTGCTTCAGAGCATGCTTCTTGCGCTCGATCACCCACTCGGGCGCGTCAGAGCGCCACAGCAGGTAGAAGGCATAATCGCAGGCGATGTCGCGCAGGATGGTGTTGCCGGCGAACTGGGCGGTGTTGCGGTGGCGGCGGGCGACATAGCCGGTGATCAGCGCATCGGCGCTGGTGAGCTTGTCCTCGATCAGCGCCACGCCCAACTCCCCGGTGTTTTCGGGGTCGGACAGCTGGAGCAGATCGCGGGCCTGGAAGCGCGCCTGCATGGCGGTGAGATCGGCAAAGATCGGCACGGGCGCAGCCTCCTGTCAGATGGGCTCCCGGGCGCGGGAGCGGCGGATGAAACGTGGTGGGGAAGTGGGCGGCGGCGGGAACCAACGCGCCGCCGCCCGCCCCCGCGGTCAGGGCTTGGCCTTGACCGTCTTCGGCTTGCCGGTGCCCTTGGAGGCAGGCGCGGCAGCAGCCGGAGCGCTGTCGACCGGTGCCGGGTCAGCCGCGGCGGGCTGGCTCGGTTCGGTGGTGCCAGCGTCGGCCGCAGACCCGGCGCTGGCGTCGGCGGTGGCATCGGGTCCACCTGCCTTCGAGGCCTCGGCGTCGGCATTGCCCCCTTCGGAAGCGCTGCCGTCACCCTGCGGCTCGGCGGTATGGGGTTCGCCGCCCGAAGCGGGGGCCAGCTCGATCGCATCCTCGGCACGCTCCTCGATCTCGGCCCGCTCCTCGTCGGTGAGGGCGCGGAAGACGTCCTCCTCGATCTCGATAGCGATCGCGATGTTCGGATCGCGCAGGATCGCGAGCATCTGCTCGGGCGTGACATCGCCAGGGCCGATGAAAGCGGGCGCCGCCGCGCCGCCGATCACCTGCCCGCCCCGGCGATAGCCTGCCGGGCGGGAGGTGGTCAGCCGGAGACGCTGCCCGCTCACGGGAGACGCCGCGCTTCGAGGATCACGACGTCTTCGAAGTAGATGTTGGACTCGCCGCCGGCGAGGTTCATCTTCTTGAAGAGGTTGCGCGTCGCAGCCTTGTTGGATTTGCCGGTGATGACGTGCGTCGCCTTGAGCCCGAGCGGTTCACCTTCGTCATCGGTGATGCTTTCCATCGCCTGGCACGCGGCGACGTAGTTGGCCTCGTTGACCGGGCCGGTGCAACGGTGCGCCAGCTGCCAGAAGGTGTAGCCTGCGGCCGCGCGGGCTTCGGCGCCCATCAGGAACTCGCCCGTCTTGAAGACGTGATCGCTCTGCGGATCGACGATCATGTCGAACGTCGGCTCCTGCCGGGTCTGGAGGATGATCGGCTTCAGCGCCTGGCTGGCGTCGATCAGGTACCACGGATCGCGCGAGCCATCGCCCGACATGTTCGAGACGACGCCGTTGCCCACCGGGTGATCGGTGTCGAAGAAGTTCTGGCCGTCGTAGCAGGGGCGGACATGGCCATCCTTCAGCGCTTCGAACGCGAGGCGATCCTTCAGCTGGCCGGAACTGTCGCCCCAGCCATTCACCAGCGGCCCGTAGAGACCGAGGTTGTCGTCTTTGATCTTGTTCTTGTGGATGCCGCGCGTCACTTCGAAATCGCGGTTGATCAGCTGGTAGGCCTTCTCCTCGACCGACTTGATCCGCTTCTCGCCGATCCACTCGCGGAAGATCGGGAAGTCGCCGAGAAAACCGTAGGTCTCCAGCTTGGTAGTGCTGTTGACCGGCGTCGAGAACGCCTCGTACTGCGGGGTGGCCTTTGCCAGACCATTCTGGAAGTCGCGCTTGAAGCCGGTGCGGAGGGCTTCCAGCACTGCGATCGTGACGTGCATCGATCAGTCCTTTCGTTAGGCCGCGAGGGCCGAATTGGTGAGGGAGACATCGACCCAGACGCCTTCGGGACCGACTTCCTGCACGATGCCGGCGACGGCGCGCGTGCTGTTCGGGTTGGTCTTGGCGACGGTCTGATCGTCGATGATGAAGCAGGGGCGGCCGATATCGGCCTGTGCGATGGCATCACCCGCGGCACTGTTGGCGAACAGGAAGATGCCTTCCTGAATGTCCACGCGCTTGTCGCCATTGGCCGCGCCGCCGGTGACATCCTCCATGAACACGCCGACCGCGCGATAGGTGGCTGCGTCAACAGCCTTGGCGGCATTGTCCGCGCCCTGACCTTGGCGGCCGGGACGGGCAAAGCCCGCAGCGGCGATCGCGAGACCACCGGTGAAGCACACCGCCAGAGCGGCGACCGGCAGGTTGCGGACGCCGCCGCCTGCGAAACGAGCCGACTTGCGACCCTTCGTGAGAGCAACCATCGATCAGGCTTCCTTCTTCTTCTGGCCGAGGAACTCTTCCTCGGACCAACCCATCACGGAACACACGACGCGCTCCTCCTCGGTGAGCTTGCTGGTTTCCTCGCCGGGCTTGCCGTCGATCACCTTGCCGCCCTTGAAGGCGGGCGCGGTGGCGAGGAAGCTGTTGAGCTCGCCGATGTCCTGCTTGCCCAGCTTCAGCGCCCAATCCTTCTGGGCGGGAGTGAGCTTGCCATCCTCGATCGCGGCATCGACCGCGGCGAGGACCTTGTCCTCCTGCAGCTGGCCGAGCTTGGTCTGCACGTCCTTCAGCGCATCGATCGGGACGTACTTCGACGGGTCGGGCTCGCCCGGGGTGGCAGCAGTGGCGATCGCAGCCAGCACCGCTTCTTCGCCAGCATCGTCCGCCAGCTTGAACTTGGTGCGCACCGACGCGAGGACCGTGGCATCCTTGCCCGCATCCTCGATCAGCTTGTCGATCGCATTGATGGCGGCTTCGTCTTCGCTGTCAGCCTTCAGGCCCAGCGCCGTCAGCGCGGAGGCTGACAGCAACATCGCAATCTTCTTCATGGAGCTTCCTTCGTTGAAAGCGCCAGCCTCCTGGGAGGCGAGCGCGGACACTTCGATGTTGGGAGAATTGGTGAGGCCGACATTGACGATGCGGGTCAGATCGCCGGTGCCGGGACGGGCACGGAAGTGTGGGGAATAGTAGCGGTACTCGCGCGCCTGCAGCGCCGCTTCAGCGGGGGCAGTCCACTCGGCCGAGGCGTAGATCC
The DNA here is from genome assembly GCA_032116115.1 of Porphyrobacter sp. GTDB lineage: Bacteria > Pseudomonadota > Alphaproteobacteria > Sphingomonadales > Sphingomonadaceae > Erythrobacter. The sequence continues at coordinate 197,156 of JAUMAX010000010.1, read as the reverse complement.
CGTCCTCACCGACTTCGAGCGTGCCGGGATTGATCCAGCCCGCAGCCTTGGCCACACCGCCTACGCCGGGAACGGCGGCGTACTCAGTCTGATGGTCGTAATTGACCAGCATCTCGACGCCGTTGAGGAAGGCCTTGGTGGCCGCAATCACCTGCTCGGCGTGAGCCTTGTCCCTGAGATGCCAGGGACCGCGCCCGTCGCGGCCCTTGAAAGTGCCGAAGGGCACGATCCGGAACCGCTTTGCTGGCGCGCCATCCTGCACCGGCAGCGCAATCGCGCTGGCAATGACAGCCACGTCGATTGCCTTGGGGGCAGGGGAGGCAGCGGGTTTCGACATGCCGACTGCACTAAGGTGCGCTGGCAGACGGGCGTTACCTCCGCCCCCGGAGCAAGGCCGAATTTCGCTGCGATGTCGGGAAGTGACCCATGCTTAGACCGGCATCACGGTCATTGCCAAGCGGGTTTCATAAACCGCCAAATTCAGGCGAGCGCGCCATCCTCACGCGTCCAGACCAGCCGCCCCCGCGCAAAGGCCCCGCTGCGCGGCCCCATCCAGCGCCAGAAGTTGCGCCCGAAATCGACCGAGCCCCGCGCGCCCTGGTACCGCCGCACCAGCATGGCCCGCCCGTCGCGCCCGGCGATCCACAGCCAGCCAATCCGGTCGGGATCGATGATGGTGGCGGCGGCATCGGCCAGACCGGTCGCTTCCTGCGCCGTCATCGGCGCGATCGCGCCATCATTGCGGCGCAGCAGCCCGGCCGAGATCGCCAGCGGCCAGCCTGCAACATCGGTGAACACCCGGCCCTTCACTGCGGCGTCGGCCGAGGCAAGATCGAAGGCTTCGAAGAAGTCTCTCACGCGGCCATAATCACCTTCTGAGAGGGTGGCATTCAGTTCGCTGGTGATGCCATCATCCGGACCACGGCCAAGGCGTGGCGGCGGGGTCAGCCCGTCCAGCGCCGCCTTGCCGACGTTGTAGCTCCAGCCCGGATCGAGGCCTTCTTCCAGCCGCGTCACTTCCCCGGTGCGGCGGTTGACGTAATCGCGGATCGGCGCGCGCGGGATATCGGCATCTCCGGTCTGCTCCCAGCCGCGCCGCGCCATCATGCGTGCGTTCACCGGCTGCACATCGCAGCGGCAGTTCCACCCATTGGGCGGGTAGTGTGTGTCCCACCAGGGATGATCGACGGGCAGGATCGTGCCGTCCCAGCTGGCATGCTCGGGGCGGGTGCGCGCATCCTTGACCGAGATGTAGCGCAGGAAGGGGAAGGCGCTCTTCGTCCGCTCCAGCCGCGCCCAGCGCCCGGCCATGTAGCTGACCCGCAGATTGACCTGATAGATCGTCCGCAACCGGGCTGGCGAGCCGAGCCGCACGACCTTCTCCACGCCATCAGCCGGATCTGTCATCCGCGCCCGGCCCCACCAGCCACGCGCCACCAGGCGCGGGCGCAGCTCTTTCTGAAACTGTTCGAGCGTGAGCCCTTCATCGAGCGCCTTTGTCACCGCCTCGCGGATATCTTCCAGCAGATCGCGGCTCATCGCCTTGGCGACGGTGAAGGCCTTGGCGTTTTCTTCCTGCCAAACATCGCGCCAGTCGAAAGCGATCTCGTAACCCTTGGCTGCCAGCGCGGCGACGGCATCGGCGGGCGGCCCGATCGGGAGCGGTTCGGTCTCGTCCATCAGCTGCTCACGAGCTGCGCGCCGGAGGTGATCAGCGGCATGTCGCCCGAGCTGGCGAGCGCGCCGCCATCGGCGCTCACGCCCACGGGCAGCAGCCAGCGCTTGCCGCGATAGCGGGCAAAGCCGTCACGGTTCTCGGCGAAGCCGGCATGGGCGCCGATCATCAGGTGCCGCCCGGCGCTGCGCATCAGCGTGTCGATCAGGCGGGCAGCATCGCGGGTGTAGAAGGCGCGGCGCACGATTGCCGCCTCGAATGCATCAGCCGAGGCATCCTCGATCCCGGCCGAGACCGGGACGAAGGCGTGATAGACCGTCGCCTCGCGCGCGGTCAGATCCTCGCCCTCGGTCAGCTCTGCTGGCAACATCAGCGGATCAAAGGCGCTGCGATCCTGCCCGCCCGGCTCAGCGCCCGGCGTCACCAGCAGGCCGCGTGGGCGGCCGGTCGCATCATGATCGAAGCGGGGCTGGCCCGCCGGGGCAGTGACAAGCACGCCGTCCGGGCCGCGCACCTCGGCGGCTTCGCTCCTGGCAAAGTCGAACGCGATCGCGAACTGGTTGGCGCGCAGCACCGGCATGGGTCAGCAGCGCCCGCTCATGAGAGGACGTCCTTCAGCAGGTTGGCCTGCTCGCGATCGAGCGTGATCCGGACCGTGCCGACAATGATCAGGATCTCGTCCTGCGTGACTTTCGCCAAGCCGAGCTGACCGCGACTGTTGCGGCCGAGGTTGTGCGTGCCGATCTTCATGGGCGGTATCCTTCAAGCAGGCGCGCGAGGTCTGCGTCGGCACCACGCATCCGCTTCAGCAGGCGATCGTAGATGGCGCGGGAATCGTCGAGGCCTGGCTGAAGATCAGCGCCCCCGTCGCGCGAGTGTTTCTGCCGCAACTCGTCGAGGCGGATGCTCTCTTTCAGGGCAACGCCAACCTTGAAGGTTTCGTAGGCGTCCAGCGTAAAGAATGTGCGGCCCCGCTTCATGCCCCGCCGCCTTCCCGTTCCGCTTCCCCGATCATCCGTGCCGCGAACCCGCCCCGGGCGAGCAGCTGCTCGAACGCGCTGGTGTCCATGTCGCCGATCAGCTGGCTCAGCCGGGCCTGCACTTCGGACAGATCCGCCGCCTCGGCGATCAGCGCATCGACCGGTGCGAGCAGAGGGTCGATCTGCGGCTGCCAGTCATCCAGCATCTCGTCGATCGTGGCGTCGATCGCGTCACCATCCGGGTCAGACTGCGAATTGAGGGCTGGCTGGTCGGACCGATTGCCCCCTGAGGCCGATTTAAGAGGGTCTAAGACGCCTGCCCGCGATTTTTCAGGTGTCGGCGGGCCTTCGGCATCGTTCTCGACGTTCTGAGGGCTTTGTGCGGCCTGATTGGGTCGCAGGGCAGTCTCGGGCGATTTGGCAGCCGGCAGCCCGGCGCGTTCGCGCATCTCCTCGCCATCGATCTGCACGCCCATAGCTGCCAGCTTTTCGGCGCTGGTGATCTCGATCGCCACGTCGACCTCGTCGGGACGGCCGATCCGGATCTTGGGATAGGCCTTGCGCGGGCCATGGTTGAACATGACGAAAGGGACGACGAAATCGCGGTTGAGCGTGCCCGCCAGCATCATCGCATCGAAGTCCTCGATGTCGCCGCGCACGCCGTCATGCACCTGCGCCTGGCCGGAGCCGAGCCCGCCCGACTTGGCATCGGTGGTGTTGGTCTGTCCCAGCACCGCCTTGGACAGCTGGTCATCGATGTACTCGGCCTTGCTGCGCCACAGATCGTTCGGCGCGGTGCCGGCCTTGCGGTCGACGAACTCGATGCTCATGGTTTCGGGGAAGGCGGCGGCCGCATCGGAGCCGAGCTCCAGCAGCGCGCGGTGCAGGATGTTCTTGTTCTCCTCGCTCTCGTTCGGGCCATACTTGCCGATCCGCAGCGGGTGGCCGAAGCTTTCGAGGAAGGTCACCCAGTCCTTGATCGCGAAGTTCTTGAACATGTAGCCCCAGGCCGCGATGCGGGCGAGGCCGGAGCGGATCGGCAACCCGCTCTTGGACGGGTGGTAGTGGGTGATGAACTTGCCTGCCGGCAGCGCGCTCGGCTCGCCCACGCCGCTCTCCCCGCCGCGCAGCAGCAGATCGGTGCCGTTGACCCGGTCGAACTCGAAGAAGCGCGGATCGCGCCACATCAGGCGCGACGGCTGCCACAGGTCGGGCTTCATATCCCAGACCATCTCGGTCGTGCTAACGCCCTTGCCGACCGCATCGAGCATGTCGAACAGCTCCAGCTTCAGCATGTCGCGATTGAGCCAGGTCTCGATCAGCGCCTTGTCCTTCTGCGCCTCGGGGCTGTCATCGGCCGCTTCCACCTCGATCGGCAGGCGGGCGACGGCGAGCTTGCGGGTGCGCAGCACGGCGAGGTAGTGGAGATCCTTCTCCTCCATCTCCTCGGCCAGCTCGTAATAGGCAACCGCGTCGCCATCCTCGGCTTCGCGCAGCAGTCGGCCGAGGCGCTGCGGCGTAAGGCCCTGCGCCGGGTGACCGGACTGGATGGTGCGCACGCTGGTGCGCGCCGGGGCTGCAACCTCGACGCCGAGGTTATTCTTCGCCAGCGGGCGGCCGTCGGGCATGATCAGGGCGGGCGGCCCCTTGGTCTCGGGCGGCTTGGCCATCAGTTGTCCTCTGCGAGCTGCGCGCGGCAGGTGCGGCAGAACTCGCCGTCCATCTCGCGCTTCGGGAATTCATCGCCGCACTCTTCGCAGACGTGCAGACCGTCGAGGCTCATCACCATGCGCCGCGCTCCTGAAAGCGGGTGCCGTTGGCGGCGCGGCCGGAGGCATCGTCAGGGTGACGCCAGCCATCCTCGCCCCGCTTCGGCCCGCCAGTGGCGCGGCCTTCACGGGTGATGCCGCGATATTCGAACAGCGAGCCCGCCATCTCCATGGCCTGCGCCATCAGGGCATAGGCCCAGAACTCGTCCGCGTGGACATCGCCATCATTGACAATGCGGATGCCGCCGCTCTCCTCGCTCCCCATCTTCTTGATCGCCATGAGGTCGGCGCGGGTGCGGGCATCCTTACGGATGCGGAGGCGGCGCTCCTGGAATAGCCGCTGGAGGCCGAAGGCGAGGTTGATGCGTTCGGGCCCGGTCAGCAGCACGCCGACCACGCGGGTGGCCCCATGCTTGCGCTGTTGGTCCTCGACCACCTTCTCGCCCATGCCGGTCTGGTCGATCCGCCACTGGACCATGCGGAAGCGCTTGAAGGTGTCGTCAAACCATGCGTCCTGGTGCGCGAAGGTCTGGCCGGTCTCGCGATACCCATCGCGCTCCCAGACGACATCGCCGACCAGCTCACCCACCAGCTGGATCTGGCCGTCGCGCCGACGCGCCACGTCGCGCCCGCCATAGCAGAGCCCGCCCATGTAGAGTTCGGGCAGGCCCGCCTCCTCGCTTTCGCAGGCGATGATATCTTCGAGGCTGATGAGACAGCCCGCACCCGTCTTGGGAACGCAGTCGAGTTCTTCCGCGGCATCCTCGCCATATGCGGCGCGGATGCCCGCTTCCCATGCCGCCTTGTCGGGCAGCTGCGTGCCCTTACTCGCCGCAACCAGTGCGACGCGCTCGTAGAGCCCGTCAGCCATCGCATCGGCGAAGGTGATCTTCATTGTCTCGCCCGCGCGGTTGCCCGCGTCGATCTCGCCGAGCAGCACGTTGAATGGGTTGCCGACGCCATCGTGGGTGGAGATCGCTACCACCTGGCCGCCCCAGATCAGGAAGGCCATGGCCGACTTGAGTACCTCGTTCACGTCCTTGTGGAACGCCGCCTCGTCGATAATGGCGATTCCCTGCTTCCCACGCAGTGCGCGCGGGACCGACGGCAGGGCGGTGATGCGGAAGCCCGAGGCGAAGCGGATGCTGAACGCCTTGACTCCGTGCTCCTTGCCGTTGTCGTCTTCGTAGAGGACTTGCTCTTCCTGGCACTCGCCCGCCACGAGGCCATAGGCACGCGCCCACATCGCGCAGACCTCGATGAATTCGAGCGTCATGTCCTTGTCGTAGCCCATGTACCAGATGTCCTGGCCACCGGCTTCCTCACTCATCGCGGCCTTCAGCGCAGCGAAGGAGGCAACGCCCCAGGTGAGACCGATGCGCCGGCTCTTCTCGATGACCAGCAGCGACACGCCTGCGAACAGCTTGTCCACGGTGCGCTGCTGGTAGCGGAGCAGCACATCTCCCTTGGGCAGACGCATGATCGCAGCCTCGGCCGCGGCGCGATCGCCGTGGATCTCGCGCTCGCGGATCGCGGCGTCGCGCGCGGCCTGATCGGCGGGTGACAGCTTCACGCGTCGCTCCCCAGCACGGCCTTGCGGATCGCATCGACCGTGTCTTTCGAAAGGCCCTTGGCCCGGGCTGCGGTTGCCGCCTTGTCGGCGTTAGCCAGTCGTTCCTCTTCGGCCGCCTGCTGCTTGGCCTTGGCGATGACCTCGAGATCGGTCTTCCGGGTCAGGGCGATGTTGCGGAGCGCTTCGGAGAACTCCTTCGCCTCCTTCGGGCTGAGCACGATGCCTTCGCCGTCCTTCTCGGCCAGCATCAGCTTGAACATGTTGGCCTGCAGCAGCTGCGTATTCATGTCGAGCAGCTGGTGCCCATGCTTGCCGCCAGCCTCCTTGGCCAGCGCCTCGGCATAGATCTGGGTCTCGCGCAGATCAGCCGAGACTTCGGCCAGCCCGCGCACATGGCGGCCCAGCGCCGAGCGGCTTGGCACGCGGTCCTCGCCGATCACCTTGACCAGGGCGGCGCGGATCTCGTCGATCGTGAAACCCTTGTCGATCCGCAGCTGCGCGATGAGCTCGCGCACTTCGGGATCGAGCCGGTCGATCGTGCTGGGCGTGCTCTTCTTCAGCGCTGCCCTGCGACGGGCATCCTTGGCTGCTTTTGCGGAGACCACCGGATCAGACCTCATCGCTTTCGATTGAGGCAACGCCGACAATGCGGCTGCGGCCGCGCGCGATGTCGTGCCCGCGCTCGGTCAGGGTGGCGATGACGAGACCGCTCTCGACCCGGCGATCGAGCACGTGAAGCGCGCCTTGCGATTGCAGCCAGAAGAGCAGCTCGCGCATCCGGTCACGGCTGCAGACGCGGCTCATCGCGTTTAGCGCCTCGCACAGGCTGGCGTCGTTTGCCGAGCCGCTCGGCTGATCCGCCAGCAGTTGCAGCACTTCGAGGCGCAGGATGGTGAGCAGCTTGGCGGCTGCCGCTTCGGCGAGGCTCACGCGTTCATCCCCTTCTCGACAATGGTCTTGTAGATGAGGTCGAGCTGCTTGGCGGTGGACTTGGCCAGCGCGCCGCGCTCGGCAGCTTCCTCGCGGATGGTGGTGATGTCGCTGATGACCTTGTCCATCTTGCGATCATGCGCGCGCAGGCGCTTTTCCAGCCGCTCGATGTCGGAGGCCTTGGCATAATGCCCCTCGATCTTCTCCACCCGGTCCTCGATCTGGTCGACCTGAGAGCGCATGCCGGAGAGCTCGGTGTCGAAAGAGTTCAGCCGTTCGTCGAGCGTGCCGGTGCTGACCGGGTTGGCCGCGCCGCCCTTCCACGAAAAATAGACCACCACGCTGATGCCGATGATGATGAAAACAATGATCAGGATCTCGATCCAGCTGGAATTCACTTGTCGTCTCCCTTCGGAGGGGTTTGGCCAATCGTCGATCGGGCCTTGTCGAACACATCGGTCACGAAGCTTTTCACCTGCTCGCCGAACAGCTCGATCAGCGAGTATCCGGAGAAGCCCAGACCGATCGAAACCACGAAGGCGTAGAGCCAGCTCGGGCGGCTCTCGACGATCCACAGCAGCACCACGATCAGCATGATCGCGGTGACCGCCGTGAAGCTGGGCCAGCCAAGCTTGGCCTCGGCGCGGCGCGCCAGCAGCCGGGACAGGCCGATGCCGAGCACGGCGAACAGGCAGGTGACGATCGGCACGGGCACGCCCGAGACATCGACCAGGAACATCTGGCCGAGCGCAGGGGCAGGCGGCGGCGCAACGGCCACGGCCGCCATCGTCGGCAGCCAGCCCGCCATGAATTCGCGGAACGACAGGGCGACGCTCATCGTCATGCCTGCCTCAGCGAGATGGCTGCGATCTGAAGCGCACCGGCGGTGCCGTGCACTTGCAGCAGGCCCTGTCCACCGCCGAGGTCGGAGATGGTGACCGGCAGATAGGTGAGGTTGTTGATCGCATCGGCGATCGCGGTGGACGAGGTGTTGTAGGCCGTGCCGTCCGTGTCCACGAGCACCGCGCCCGCCGCAGCCAGCGCAACCGACTGGCGCACGGTTGCCGCGCCGTTGGGATCGTCGACCATGCGCAAGGTGCCGCTGACGCCGCTTCCCCAGGCGAAGGCCGAGCAGAGCGCTGCGACTTCCCAGTTACCGGCAGGCAGCACGAACAGCACGCCATTGCCGATGGTGTCGCTGCGAATCGCAGGCACATCGGCGAACAGTGCGGGCGCGACGCCCGTGTCATAGCCGTTACCGCCGCCGCGCGATCGCATCGTGATCCCGCCGCGCGTCACGTTGGTGGTCTCGGTGCGGCGCAGGTGCACCGATCCGGCGGGCACACCGGCCAGCGCGGGCGCGCCGCCCATGCTTTCGCTCAGCCAGATGAACGCGCCGACCACGGCTGCATCGTCATTGCTGATCGTGCAGGTGACGCGGCCCTTGTTCGATCCCACAATCTGCGCCCCGGCGCTGGGCGCGGAGAGCGTGACGGCGAAGGTCTCGTCCAGTTCGGCCGAGCTGTCGCCGGCCACGTTGACGGTGAAGGTCTTGGTGGCCTCTCCCGCCGCGAAGTTGAGCACCTCCGAAGGGAAGACCCCGCCGACGAAGTCCGTTGCGTTCGCAGGGTTCGGGCCGGTGCCGGAGACAGTGGCGGTGACCGTGTTCGCGCCAGCCAGACTGCCGCCGCGCCGAACCACGATGTTGAACGCCGTGCTGCCGGCATTGCCTTCGGACTGGGCGAAGGCGGTGCTCTCGATGAAGAACCACGTGGCAGCGCCGTCGTCCTGCCCCGACTTCAGCACGCCGCTCGATCCGGTCATCTCCACCGCAGCGCCGCTGCCGACGCGGCGGAAGCCCGTCAGTTCGAACGGGCCAAACACACGGGCAGGCAGGCCGAGCGGGGCAAAGCCGGGGAAGAACGTGGGCGTGTCGCCGTTGCTCATCGACTTGACGTAGATATAGACCGCGCCGTCATCGCCGGTGACATGCCAGCCTTCGAAGCCCATGGGCCAACCGAACAGCCAGCCCGGTCCTTCGTTCGCGCTGTCGAGCACAGGAGTGCCATCGGACAGATAGCCCGGCCCTTGCGGGGCGAGTGTCAGGTCATTCTTGTAGAGCTGCGGATCGTCGGCAATGTCGGGGCAGCGCAGCGGCGTGAAGGCGCGGCGGCCGCCATTCACCGTGTCCATCAGCAGATTGCCACCAGTGGGGTGAGCCTGCATCCGGGCGAGGTTGGCGGCGAGCGTCGTGAACTCGGCTGCGTTGGCCGCGTTGGTATCATCGCCCGCAGGCCCGCCCGCTGCCGAGATCAGCAGCGTGACCGGAGCCCCGGCGTTGCCGGCATTGACGGTGGCGATCTTGCTGGTGTCGAGCGCGTAAGTGCCTTCGCGCCCATCGGTCCCACTGATCTGGAAGCCGTCGCGGGCGATGAAACCGATCGATGCGCCGCTGCTTTGCAGCCGCACCCGCATTGCGCCCCGGATGCGCGGTGAGACGCCAGCGGGGAGAACGTCGGCAGCCGTGACGACAAGGCGGTTGAGCGCCGCGTCGACATAGCCGGTGATCGTGCGCTCACCCACGCATTGCGGGAAAGCAAACAGCCCGCTGCCGCCGTGCGTGACGATCGACCAGGCTTCATCGCGTTGATAGCGGGCGGGCGCATGGTTGCCGCCGCGCGGATAATTCGTCCCGAGATCGACGCGGCCGGTGGCGATGTAACCGTACACAGCCTTGTCGCCGGGGGCATAGTTCAGCGGTTCCGGCACCAGCACCTTGCCAATCAGCACGTTGGTGTTCGGCGGGTCCTGGAATGCGATCGGCGGGTAGATCGGGGGGTTGATGCCATCAGCCGAGCGACCGGGCGTCATCGGCCCGCGGTACATGACATGGGTTGCCATGCCTGCCTCGGATGCCGAGAAGCGCCGCCCCTTCATCATCCGGTTGCCGTCATGCAGGCCGGGGTCGAGCGATGTATTGAACGGCCCGAAGGCGCTCCATGTGGTCAGCAGCGGCGTGGGCTGGCTGCGGCTTTCGGTCGCGCTGTTCGCATCGCTCTTGCTGAGGTGCCAGAGATAGCTGTCCTGCCCGTGCATCTGGACGCCGGGGAATTCGAGAGCGTCTTTCCAGTTGATCGTCGCCGAACCGGAAGGTGTGGCAGGCCCGGCGACCCGACGCGTAAGCGTGAGGAAGCCGGGCTTGGTCACGCCGCCAAGCGGATGACCGGCAAAGAAGGTGGTGTGCGTGGCGATCGGGAAGGCGGCGAGGTCAATCTCGTCCAGCACCGAATAGCCGATCCAGTTGGCGCGCCAGTAGGGATCGCTGGTTGCCAGCTCGCGCCGGTCGAGCGCGGCCAGATCGGCCCGCGTCCCGAAGACGCCCTCGTGCCAGCGCGGCGAGGAGATCAGCATCAGATCGTTGGCCTTGACCGCCGCCAGCAGGTTGTCGCCATTGCCCTGCGCCACGAAATCATCGTGCTGCACCTTGATGACATTCGCCCCGCGCGCCTTCCACCTGGCGAACAGGTCTTCGGTGAAGCTGTTGGTCTCGTGGCAGTAGCCGATCGGGTTCTGGTTCCACGGTCCGATCAGGAACTTGCGCGGCCCCTTCGGCCCGTAGTTCGGGCCGTACATCACATTGTTGACGACATAGGTCCCGCCCTGGACGATCGCTTCAAGCGCCTCCACGCGGTCCACCAGCTGGTTCATCAGCGCGACCGATCCGGCCACTTCGGCGGCAGACTCCGCCGCGCGGTCAGCCTCGGCGGCAGCAAGCTCGACCTTCTCTTGAGCGGCGGCAAGTGCGGCCTCGGCCCTGTCAGCTTCCTCTGTCGCGGCCTGGGCTGCGGCATCGGCGATGATCCGGGCGTTACGCGCCAGCTCCTCGAATTGCTGCCAGCTGCCACCGCCCGATGCGCCAAGCTTGCGGTACCAGCCATTGAGAGCGGGATTGGGATCGCCGAAGATCAGCGCCACGCTGTCAACCGCATGCGCCAGATCCGCATCGAGCGCAGCCTTGGTCGCCTTGCTCAGATCAGTGGCGATCAGCTTCGACAGCAGGCGCTCATGCGGCACCGATTGCAGCGGGCCGCTCGGCGAGAACACCAGCGCGCGCAGATCTTCCGGGATCTCGCTGATCTCGGGCAGCTGGTCCGGGCTGGTAGTGCGCAGATCATTCATTCGGTGCTTCCCTCGGGGCTGAAGCGCACGGCGGACTGGCCGAACACCCAATCGATCAGGCGATCGTGGTTGTGGGCATCGCGGCTTGCTTCCTCGGCTTCGTCGATCGTCAGGCACACCAGCCCGGCCGGGCAGAGCGGCTGCGGGGTCAGGTCTCCGGCGACACGAAGGTCTTGATCCGGGGCCGCACCAGCAGCTCGGCCGGGGGCGTTGCCGGAGCCGGGCAGACCAGCTGCGTCGGCACGGCCGGGATCGGTTCGGGCGGCGGCGCGCCGCAGCCGGTCAAAGCGGGCAGTGACAGCAGCAAGATCGCTGCGAAGATCGCGGGTGACTTCATGGGTGATGGCCTCCTGATCGAGCCGCACGCGGATGACGTTGGCTTCAGCCTGGCGCTGGGCCTCGTCGCTCGCGTCGATGAAGTTGGTGATGGTGCCGAGGTGGGCGAGCTGGGTGGCTTCGACCAGCTTCTCGCTGGCGGCCAGATCCTCACGCAGGTCTGGGATGACGACGATCGCCGCCCACAGAAACGCCGGGACGAAGGCAGCGAGGAGCGCGTTGCGAACGTCCGCGAAAATCCATTTAAGCACTTCTGAAAGGCCTCTCAGAAGCCCGTCAAACGCGCCCGAGGCGAGCAGTTTCAGCCCCAACCACATCAGGCGGCACCGGCCTTGCGGAGCGCAGCGCGCACCTCGTCACGGATGTCGATCTCGCGCGCGCTGCGCCAGACGGGATTGCGCGGCTCGCGGGGGTTGACCCGATCATAGATCGTGACGACGCCGTCTTGCGACCAGCGCCCGTCGAAGAACAGCGCGCGCTCAGCCTTGCGGCGCGGGATGATCTCGCGCGGCTTCGACCAGTTCATGAATTCCGACCAGGCGCGCTCGACGCGCCCCAGAAGGAAGGACTGCACCCAGTCAGCCGAGCCGATCGCGCCGGTGTTCCAGTGGAAGGAGAGCGCGGCCGCCAGCTGCGCCTCGGTCAGTTCGCGGCCACGGAAGGCGGCGCGGACCTGCGGCAGGTACTTGTCGCGCAGCAGCCATTCGAACACCTCGACCGCGCGCTGGATCGTCGAACGCTGCCCGCCCCGGGTGGTGTCGTAGCGATCGACATCGTGCCCGCTGGCATCGGTGACACCGAAGCCCCACGTGCCCTCGCCAGCGCTGCACTTGTAGTACTCGAGCACGAGCCCTTCGTGCTCGGCGATTTCGAGCAGGGTGCGTTCGGAAAGGAGGGGCTGATTCATACCCCGCGACTAACGGGGGAGCACCGCAGGCCGTTACCTCCGCTCGCGGAGCAAGCCTGTCAGAAGAGGCGCAGCTGCTGGCTGTCCTCGCGCCAGCGCTTCAGGATCTCATAGACCTGCGCTTCGCGGATTTTCAAGTGACGAGCGATCTCGCGCTTCGTCATGGTGCCTTCTTCGGCCAATTGCTTGACCTTCTGGTGGATCACGGCGCGCACCGGGATCGAGACATGGGTGCGCCACATCGCATCGCACAGCGCCCGCGCCAGCTCGTCTCCGATGGCTTCGGCGATTCGCGGTTCGTGCGCGGGGTCTTTCGGGATGTAGACCCGCTCGCCGCGGAACTCGCAGCCGAAGTCGATGGCAGCCTTCGGCCCGATCACCGCGGCGATCTCATCCAGCACGGCCGAGCCGGTCGAGATGAATTCTTCGGTCACTGGTCGGCGGTGCCCTGCTCGGCCGGAGCGCCCGAGATAACCGCCTGCGCCAGCGGCAACGGGTGGCCGCACTTCGAGCATTCGGCGGTGGTGCGGCCGACCTGCCACGCCTTGTGCGTGCATTGCGGGCAGCGGTTGACCTCGCCCTCGTGGTAGCAGAGCGGCGCGATCCGCTCGAAGGAAGCGCGCGCGTTCATGACACCACCTCGGGATCGCCAAAGAATTCGAGGCGCATCGAGTACGGCAGCATGGTGCGCAGGATGCTGCGGAACGCCAGGTGTGTGGCGGTGATGCGGGCGAACCCAGCATGGCCGGGGGCGGCGTCGTACCAGCTGACCGCGCTCATGCCGCACCGCCCGCTGCGCGCAGCTTTTCACCCAGCGCCTTGGCGAGGTCCTGATATCCTTCGGCAGTCACCGGACCATTGGCCCCGAGCTCGATCCCGCACATGCGCCAGGCGGCGTCGTTGATCGTCCAGTTGGGCCGCGCCTCGCCCTTCGCGACCAGCTTGGCGAGGATGGCATGGCACAGGCCTTCGTTCAGCGCGGCGACCGAAAGGTTGTTGCCGGCAGCATCGACCTGCGCCCAGCCATCCTTCTCGGCCATTTTCTTCAGCGCCTCGATCAGCTTGAAGCCATCGGACTGGTTGGCCCAAACGAGCCGCTCGCACTTCAGCTGGCGCTTGGCGAAGGCCTCCAGCGCCTTCTCGTCCCGGCTGCGCACCGCGCCCAGGTGATAGAGCGAGATCCACAGCGCCCGCGCCTTGCGGGCGACGGGATGCTGCGCCGGACGCTGCGATAAGCCCGGTCCGGCTTTGGGCAGCGGCTTGAAGCCTAGCGCCTGAAACCTGCCGATCACCCGCTCCAGTTCGGCGGCGGTGCAATCGGCTGCGCTGGCGCGCCCGGTCTCGGTCATCAGGATCTGGCGGTAGTCATCCTCGTCGAGCTGAAGGTCTTTCTTGGCGACGTGGATCTTCGCCAGCATCGCCCGGCGATGGCTGGCCGACCGGTCAAACTTCGCCGGTGCGGCGTTGGTGTGCAAGGCAAGGCCCATCATGCATCTCCCGTGATGGCGGCGATGCCGACGGCGAGGATCGCCGCCAGCACCATGACGAGCACCATCCCGGTCGCTTCGGATCGGGCGGTGCCGGGGCCGCGCGCGGCATCGAGCTCGCGCGCGGCGTGGCGGTAGAGGTCGAGGAGGCTGGTCACGACACCTTGCTCGCGTTCTGTGCCCATGCCGTCTTCAGGTGCTGGAGGCTGACCTTCCCGCCCTGCGCAACGGCCAGCATGTGGGCCACCTCGATCGCGAAGGTCGCGCCGCGCAGTGCGCCCGGCTTGCTGGCCATCTCGCAGACGAAGGCGATCATCTTGGGATCGGTGATGCCCCATGCCGCCGCCAGCGCCTCTGCATCACCCTCGACCGCGCGGGGACGGACCAGCTTGAGGCCGATGCGGCTGAAGATCTGCGCGAAGTCCGCCGCCTTCGCGATGCCGTAGATCGATTGCTGGACCCGCTCGTTGCCCATCAGGGCGATGCCGACACCGCAATCGTCCTGCCAGCCCCGGATCTCGTCGAGCGCCTTGATCGACAGGTGCTGCGCCTCATCAATGATGATCACCGGGTGGCGCAGATCGCGGACCTTGTCGCAGATCATCTCGGACAGGGTGGCGGGCGATCCGACCGGCTGCTTTTCGCCCAGCGACCGCAGCACCCGCTGCTGCATCGGCATGATCCCGCTGGTCGAAGGGGTCATCGTCGCCATGAAGCTGTTGTGGTTGTCGCGCAGGAAGTGCTTGGCGGTCTCGGTCTTGCCGAGGCCCGCGCCCGTCACGACCAGGACAAGGCGACCGCGCTGCGCCCATTGCAGGTACTGGGTGATCGCCGTGCTGGTCGGCGTTTCGAAGTACTTGGGCTTCTCGGGAAGATCGGCCGCAAGGCTCGACTGCGATGCCAGCGTCTGCCGGAAGGCGGCGATGATATCGGCGTAGCGCTTGCGGTCCCCGGCATAGCCCTTGCCGAGCAGGTTGCTGAGCGTTCCGTGCGGGATGCCGGTCCAGGTGGCGAGCTCGGTAAAGCTCGCGCCGGTCTCGGCCCGGTGCGCCTTCAGCCAGTCGATTTGCTCGACGATGTGCGCTTCCTCGGGCGTCAGCGGCACGCTTTGCGTGATCGCTTCGCTGAGGGTTTCCTGTGCTCTGGCAGCCATGTATACTTCCTTCTGTTCCGATGTTGGACAGGCGCGCGGAGTCGATTGGAACGGGTCCGCGCGCCGCTTCTCACTCGACCACCCGCAGGTTTACTTTCCCGAGAGCGGCGATGATTTCTTGCTCGCCCGCTTCAGGGACGGGCGTGGGTTGGGGTTTCAGCACAGCCGAGCCGACCGTCGCGCGGTGGCGAACAGGGCGGACCACAGTGGCTTCAGGCCGCGGCGGCGCTTCGAGCGGGATCTGCGCGGCGGCGATCTCGGCAGCGTCGAGCGTGCGCTCGGCATCCAGTGCAGCGCGAATGGTCCGGCGGGCTTCCTTGCGGCGCTTGCCTGCCTCGATCGCACCGGCCTGCTCGCGGAAGCCGTAGTCCTGCAGCAGCTCGGCCTGGGCGAGGTACTGGCCCTTCTTGTCGTAGGCATGGACTTCGCTGTGCAGGTTCCACGGATCGAACCGCACCGTGACCCGCTCGCCGAGATGGTCGATGAAAACGGGCGAATAATAGCGGTTGCCGAACAGCCTGATCTCGCCGGTCCGGCTGTCGAGCCGTACCCGCTCGGCGGCGAGCAGCGCCATGCGGAGCTGCACATCGTTCGCCTTGCTGATCGGCGAGACGGCGTAGCTTTCGGCGAAGGTGACATCGCGGCTGCGGCCCTTGCAGGCACCGCCCTTACTCTGGCGGGCGTTGTGCGCGGCAATGCCGCGCGCGACAATTTGCTCGAACTCGTCCCACGGGACCGCTCGCTCGCGGTAGTTCGACGGTTTGTTCGTCGGGCTGTTGCCCGTGTAGGCACCGGCGCAGGAGGCGCTGCGGCTGATGCGATCAGCCATCTCACGCCATGCGCGTTCGATCGGCTTGGACTTACCACTGTAGATCTGGGTGAAACGCACCTCGATCCCGAGCGAGACCAGCAGACCGGCAGGCTCTTCCGGATCGACCTTGCCGCGATAGCGCGTGTCGGTCCCGGCAGTCAGCGCCTTCGATGCAAAGGTGCGGCTGTTGTCGAGGTAGCAGACCTTGGGGATGCCGAAATCTCGGAGCATCTGCGCAAAGGCCATCCGGGTGGAGAGCACGTTCTCGGACAGGTCGATATGCCAGCCAAGGATTTTGCGGCTGTAGACGTCCTGAATGCCGACCATCACCGGGCGCACCCACTTATTCGGGTCGCCCGGATGGTCCGGGTGCTCGACGAAGACGTCGAAGGTGTGGCCGTCGACATTGATGACATGCATGGCGTGCAGGCCTTCGACTGAGCGGCTAACCTCGGGGACGTGACGTTCCAGCTGCTTCGCGCCCTTGCGGGCCATGATCTGGACCGAGCGCGGGACCTCGGCCTGCAGGCGGCGCAGCAGCGTGCGCGGATGCGGCAGGGCAAGGCCGCGCTGCTTGGCGATGCGCTCGGCCTCCTCGTAGCATGCTGCGAAGGGCGGTTCCTCAGGGCGGAGCCAGTCGCTCTTGACGATGGCCCACAGTTCGGGATCAACATCGGCTTTTTTGCCGCCGCCTTTGCGCGCAGGAATCAGCACGGGCAGCCAGTCGCCGCGCCCGACGCCGCGCACCTCCCGCAGCCATTCGTAAATCGTCGATGATCCGATGCCATGGGCGACCGAGGCGCGGGCGACTGCAGCGGTCTTGCTCACCCCTGCCGCGCAGTGCAGCTCGATCTCGTTGATGATCGCCAGGCGGCGCTGGGCCTCGGCCTTCACGGTCGCCTTCTGCGCATCAAACCGCGCCCACAGCGCGGCGCTGGCGGTGGACTCCGGCTTGGGCTGGGCGCAGCTGAAGCCGCGGCGCGCGAGGTCAGCCTGCGCATCGGCGGGCAGCAGACTGAAGTGATACTCGTTCCCGCCGCCGCGCCCCTGCCGCGTGCGGACCAGCAGCTTGCGATCGGCACTCAGGCGCGACGCCCAGCGCTCGTTCTGCGCGCGGCGGTTGATCGAGCGCTTGTCGCCCGGCAGCCCGGCGAGGCAAAGCGCCTCCAGCTCCGAGGCGGTGAACCACGCCTGCGAAAGATCAGATGAAACCATGGGAATCGTTGGAGCCAGGTGCGCCATCAGTCCTCGCTTCGGTGTTGGAAAATGGGTTGGGCGCGGCCCTTGAGCTCGCGGACTTCGCGGCGGGCGCGCTCGATGATCTGTTCGAGCTGGCCGATGCGCGCGGCCTCGACCTCGGCGCCGATCAGCAGGCTCACGCCAAGCTTGGCCATGATCGGGCGCAGCAGATCCTGCCGGTCTGTCACCAGCACCAGCGCAGCGAGGCGCGAGAAGGGGACGCGGTGATCCTCGCGCGCCGGGCTGGACCAGGCATCGAGCATCGACTTGGTGATGTCCTCGACCAGCAGCTCGCTCATGCGCGCGGCGATCTCGTACCGGCTGCGCGGATCGCTCGCCAGAATCGTGCCGACGAGGGTGTTGACCTCACGCTCGAACCCGGCGAGCGCGCCCGCTTCGCGCACAGGCACGGGCTCGGAGAAGTTGAAGCCGAGCTGGCTGGTATGGGCCTTAGCTTTGCCCATCAGATCAGCCCCGCGTTGCGGAGGTCTTCCGCCATCAGAGGGTCCATGCCAAAGATCGTCTCGCTCTCGCCGCTGAGCAGCTTGCGGATGTTCTCAAAGGCGCGATTGGCCCAGCGTCCGGCAATGTCCGCGCGCTCGTGGTCGCCCTTCTTTTCGAAGCGGTTGGCGCGCGCGCGCCAGATCGAGGCGAGCGTGCGCATGTCCTTCGGAGCGCGCCGCCAGCACTTGCCGCAGATGATGCGGACGCCCGGCTCGCAAGTCGTCGTGCCGCGCTTGCAGCCCTTGATGCAGCAGTTGATGCGGGGGAAGGACGGGCGCTTAGGCATTCGGCCACGCCCAGCGGATGCAGATGCCTTCGAACAGAAACTCCTGCCCCAAGTGCGCGTGAGCCTTCAGCCAGAAGTCGCCCATCCGGCGCAAGGCCGAGGCGTCGGCATCCGCCACGAAACCGTCGCTCTGGGCGAAGGCCTCCATCTCGGTCTGAGTCAGGAGAGCGCCTTCAAGAGTGATGGCCCTGATCTTGCGGCGCTCAGAGGCGTCGACGGCGATCCGGATATCCCAGACCCTGATGCAAACCGGATCGACATCGACCAGCTTGCGGCACTGCTTGGTGCGCATGGCGGTGTAGAGCTGGATCGGCTCGCCGACCCGCGCATGGCGGCGGCGATGGGCACGCACCGTCTGGAGCTTGGTGCGCGCCTCGATCGGCGCGACGAATTGCGGGTCGAAGGAATAGGCGACCATCTCAGTCCCTCGCCATCCAGCTGGCATCCCAGCGGCGGAAGTCATTCGGCTGCTCGGGCTTCAGGCTCAGCGGCGGCAGGTCGGAGCGCAGGCCCGCGCGCGCCATCTTCGCGCGGTGCTTTTCGCGCGCTTCGACCACCTTCATCCGCGCCTCGGCCTCGATCGGCGTGACGCCGAGTTCGAGCGCGAGCTCCATCACCTTGCGGTGGTGGCGGTAGTATTCGGCCTTGCTGGCAAAACGCGGCATCAGCGGTGACCTCCTGCTTTCTGCAGGCGCGCGAGCAGCCGCCGCGAGCCAAGGCGGATGCGCCCCTCGCGGTGGCGATCGTGCGCCGGATTGCTGTCAAAGGTGGAGATGATCGCCCGCGCCCGGGCGAGCGAGATTTCCAGCTCGGTGGCGATGTCGCTCTCGGAAAAGCCGAGATCGAAGCGCGCCATCACGGCTTCCTCGCCGGGAGTCATGCCGGGCATCAGCCTGCCTCCCCGATCAGCTGGCGGACGTTGTCCTCAAGCCAGCGGTTGGCCTGCTGGCGCATCGCTTCACGCTGGTTGCGCAGGCGCTCGATCTTTTCGGCCACGCGGTCAGAATTCTTCTCCTCGGCCGTCAGCTTGCCGATCACGAAGGACGCCGGAACGCGGCGGTTCTTGCTCGACCAGCTGCGCCGCGTCGGATCGAAGGGGAAGACGGTGAGGTAACGGTCTTTGACCAGGTCGACGCGGCCCACGAAGAAGCGGTCGCCGTCGCGGTAAAGAACGCGGTCCTGCGGGCGGAATTCGGTCATGCCGCGCTCTCCCCGATGGGGATGAAGTGCAGCGGCTCGCCAAAGGGTGAGCGGGGCACAGGCACCGGCGTGAGCACCTGAAGCCTGCTGCTGGTCGTGGGGAAGTTGCGGCGCAGGCGGCGCTCACCGATCAGCGCGCGGATCACGCCTTCGGTCATCGCAACATCGCCTTCGAACTGGCCGTCAGCGACTTCGAGCGCGGAAGGGCCGCGCCCGTGCTTCAGCTCGTAGCCGGTGATGAAGCGCAGCGCCTCCTGCTCGCGCGGGGAAAGACCCGTCATCGCGGACCTGCCTTTTCGAAATCACGCGCGGCGATCAGCGCCAAGCGCATGTTGATTACGTCCCATTCAGCCTCAGCGGCTTCCTCTTTGGTAAGAGGGCGGCGAAGTGGCTCTTGCCAAATGCTCATCGGACCGCGCCCCTCGTTTCCCGGCTCATCTCGGCAAGGATTTGCTGGCGCTGCTGGATGCGGCGGATCGCAGGGAACCGGTCGAGCCCGGCATCCTTCATCTCGCGCGCGATCGCTTCCTCGCTGGGGATGCGCGACATCAGCGGTTGCCTCCCAGCACGGTCGGGAAGAACACCTTCAGGAACACGCCGATCCACCAGATGATGCCGGGCGCAGCCACCACGGCGATCCCGATGGCGAGCGCAGCCTCGGTCAGGGTCAGGCGAAATTTGGGATCGTCTTCGTCTTCGTTAAAGTCAGGCAGGATGTCAGGCACGCAGAACCTCCTCAAGCGACAGGATTTCGGAATTGCGGTGGAGCGGCGGCAGCCAGATGGTGCGCGTGTGGCCGGGCGCGGTCGGGCGCTTCACGTCCCAGACGATCCAGCAGTAATCGGTCATCCCGCCGCTGAAGGCGCGCTTGCCCATCGCCGCGATACGGTCACCGGGCGGCATGGACGGGCGCTGGCAGAGGTGCAGCACCGCCTGCGGCGGGTGATCGGTGAACAGCTGGTAGCGCGCCTGACTGGCGAGCCACTTGCTCGGCATCAGGATGGCGACGCGGCGCGAAGACAGGGTCAGCGCATGCCGTGCGAACGCCTCTGCGATGCCCTTCACATAGCTGTAAGGCGGGTTGCAGATGATGCTGCAGGGCGCGGGCGCGGCGGTCTGTTCGAGGAAATCCGCTTGAAACCAACCTGGACGCTTCAGATCGGGGCAGGCATCGAACGTTGACCAGTCGAAATTGTCGACCAGATCAGAGCCGATCGTTTCGATCGCGAACTCGACACCCCAGTCAGCGCCTTCCCAAGCGGCCTGCATGGTGTTGCCCATGCCGCAGCACGGGTCCCAGATCGCCAGCCCCTCGGACCGCTCCAGTGCGAAACGGTCAAGCACCAGCGCGAGCTGGCGCGCACACCAGATTTCATCGACATACCAGTCGAGCGGGTGGCGCTTCGCGTGCCGGCCGGAGGAGATTTCGCCCCTCACAGCTTGCCTTCCTTAGCCATCTGCCAGGCAATCGTGCCCTCTTCGAACTCGCTGGGGTCGCGCGGCATACCAATCTCGGCGATCAGTTGGTCGCGCAAATCCCGCTTCTGCCCGTCAGTCAGCAGGGCAGCGAACTTGGGCAGGAACTGCGAGCGCTCGGGATTGCCGAGCCGATCCCACGCGCTTTCGATTGCGTTGTAGTGCTTTTCGTAGGCGACCGGCGTCACCTTCGCCGCGAACTCGTCGGCGCCCGCAGCGATCTTCGCGTCGTCTACACCGATCTCGGGGTTGGCCAGCAGCGCCTCGATCACTTGGCGGCGCACCGCCTCGCTCTTCAGGCGGGTCAGGTCGAGCAGCTGCTTGAGGTTCTCGCCCACCACTGGGTGCTTCGCCAACGGCTCGGCAAGGTCTGCGAACGGCTCGATCACAAGGCGGTAAAGCGCGAGATCGCGGTGGATCGTGCGTTTCGACATGCCGAGCGCGTCGCTGACCGATTCCTCCCAGCCATATACGCCTGCCATCGTGGCACACGTATCTTCGACCTCGTCTCTGAGTGCCGCTTCAGCGCCATCTTCAAGGTGTTTCACACGGTCCCAGCGGGCCTTGATCGCAAGCTGCTGCTGCGAAAGATTGCCATGCTCGCGAGCAATCCGCTCCTGCGCGGCGGTCACCAGCGCGGCCGTGAACTTGGCGCGCTCGATGGGCCCCAGTGGGCGGCGGTGCAGGTTCTCCGAAGCCTCAAGATCATCGAGGTCTTCGGCCTTGCCGCTCACCTCGATCGCGAAGACTGGGATGCACTCGTAAGTCGCACCCATCAGCCGGTGCATGCCTGTCACGAGCAGCCATGGGACTGCGCCCTCGGCCACAACATCAGCGATATCGCGCTTCGGATAACGACGCGTCACCTTGATCGGATCGCGCTGCCCATCGACCGCCATCAGGCGACCAAGCGCCGCAGCCTTGTCCTCATGAAGGAAGCCGATCCGCTCGGGGATCATGACGTCTGCCGGAGATAGCTCCAGCACTTGCGCCTGCTTCAGCACAGGGCGCTTCGCACCAGCGCTCATTTCGCACCGCCACATAGGCGATGCGCGCCATCGGTCGGCGGGATAGGCTTCTCGAAGCGAACCACGGAGAAGACCCCATGTCCGACATCACCAGCCAGCAGGTCGAGGAACTCATTGACCGAGTCGAGGCCCTCCAGCAGCTCACGCTCGCGCATGCGCTTGCCATCTCGATCGAGAATCCCGACCTCTCGGATATCGCGCTCGCGACCGCCGACAGCCAGATCGAGCCGCTTATCGCTGCTGGCCATGGCCGCGCCGCGATCTGGCTGCGCGACTACATCGAAATGCTCAAGAGCGCGCGCGATTGATGTGTGTGCATCCCGCAGCTTCTGCCGCAGCTGCATGCGGCGCACCGCCACCATCGCAGCGTCGGCATCCGCAAACCCGATGTCGGGGAGCTGATGAAGCGTCATCACGCCGTCACCGCCTTCCTGCGGCCCGAAGGCCGCCCGGAAAGACGCTTCGCATCATCCGCGTCGATCTTGTCGAGCTCGCGATAAAGCGCCCCGATCGAATGCAGGTTCGCACCCGGAGGGTTCGGGTTCCGCTCCGTCTTCTTCCAATTGTGGAAGGTGTCCTGGTGAATGCCCGCACGGCGGCAAAGCTCTGCGATGGAGACCCGGGACGCCTTGGCGCGGCGTGCGATGTCTTGAACGATGGTTTGTTGGTCCATAGAAATCCGAATATCGGATTTTATTCCCATCAGCAACAGATAAAAATCAGGTCTGTTATCCGATTGCTTTTTGGTAGCCGCAGTTCATGTCAGGGGTAGAGGCAGACATTGCGCTGATCGAAGGGCTGATGGCCTTCGCAAACACCAAACATTCGAAGGTGATTGCGGATCGCGCGGGCGTTGATCCCGGGACATTGCAGAAGAAACTCACCGGCCAAGATCATAATCGGCTGAGCCAGCGGACAATCGAGAAGCTCCGGGCGGCCTTCCCAAACTTCCCGGGATGGTCTGCTCACGCTACGGCAGAGACTAGGCTGCCATACCGGCCGCAGGAACCGATCCCTGCGTTCGGCTCACCACCGCCTGATCTTGTCCCGGTTCGAGAGATCGACCTGACGTTCGGCATGGGTGCCACCTATCTGGACGTGCCGGTGACCGAGGAAGTCCACCACTTCCCGCGCGCCTGGCTGCGCCGCTACACGCGCTCATCACCTGACAAGCTGTTCTTCGCCCAGGGCATCGGCGACAGCATGCAGCCGACCCTTTACGACAGCGATCTTCTGCTGATCGACACCGCGCAGAACAGTCTCAACATGGCCGATCGCATATGGGTGATAACCTACGCGAATTGCGGCTCGATCAGGCGGCTCCGCGCTATGCCGGATGGAGGCGTTGCGGTAATAGCCGACAACGCCTTGATCCCGCGCGAGGTCGCCTATGACGGAGAGCTCAACATCATAGGCCGCGTCGTCGCCTACCAGAGGAAGATATGAGCGGCTCGCGCACCGGCAATTTCGTTCACAGGCGAGGCATGCCAGAAGCTTTTGCAGCCCTCCTCAGAGAAGCAATCGAGACCTTGGGCTATTTCGAAATTGAGGAATTTCCAGCACTTCTTGCTCTCTACCGGCAGGGGTGGGAGGGCGGAATCTCATCGACGATGCTGACCAAGGATGAGGTTGCACCCCTCTTGTCCGCCAAGGGTCGTGCCGATCCACGTCACGCCCAAATTGCCACGTTCAACCGAGCGACCTTCAATCTGTATCGTGAGGAGGATAGTGCGCGGGAACCAGTCTGGTCGAAAATGGCAGACACAGCGCGCTTCTCAGCTCGCGCGACATGGTTGTGCGACCAGGCACGGTCTCTAGACGGCACGATAGTTCCGATCGGTGAGCGGTGGCCTCTTCCATTGCCTGAATGTGGCCAAGAATGGTGTCCCTGCCGATGGGATGTTGTTCTCGATCGAACGAGATAGAATGACACGATGAATCGCACCGCTATTATCTTTGCTTGTCTGCTGTCGCTGAGCGCATGTGACGCGCGCCCCGCAACTTCTGGTCAAAATGCCGAAGGCCTCCCTTCAGAACCTGTCGAGGCGGCACCTGATGTCGATCCCATTGAGGTAGAGAAGGCTATCAAAGAGCTTGAGAGCTGGGACGCGGTCATAGAGGTCCTTCACGATGAAAGCCTCGCGGTTCAGTGGGTGATCGGGGTCAAGGACGACGGATCAAAGCGCTATGGGCTTGCCGAGAGCGTTTGCATGGAGCTCGACGATCGAGGTTTGAAGCGTTCTCAGACATGGGTCCGCATCGTTGACCGCCAGTCTGTCATGGCCAACGGTGGAGATTTCCGCGCTGCTAGCCTGGGTAGCGTTAAATGCGCCACAGGTGAGAGGATCGACCCCTGAAAAACGCGCCCACTTCCGCGCCCACCAATCTGGTGAGCGCCACTACTCTCTGTAGAAAAGTGCAATGATTTCAATAAGTGCCCAGTTCTGCGCGAATTCCACGAACTGGGACATCGCATGTCCCAGTTCGCAACCCTATAAAACGCCTCTCATGGGTGCTTCAGAGGCCTCTTATGGGCGGCTGAATGGCGGAATTCTGCGGCTCATACGCCTGCGGCGCTCCGGGCGGCCAATCATGCTCCAGCCGCCCCAAAGGCCCAGATCAGCGACTAAATGGGGCATCGCTCTAGACACTCTTCCCGAGCGCCAAATTTTTGGAGGCCCCTCGACGAAGCGCGGAAATCAGCCGTTTTCGTGCCGCGTTGTCCCGAAAAGTCCCGGAAAATCCCGGGCCAGCCGCACTCTAGTTCCTTGTGTCATCTAACACCTGTTCGATCAGGGGCATCGCATCGCTGAGGACCAGTCGGCCCGGGTCATCCCGGAACGCCGGATCAGCCAGATCGGACGACTGGTTAATCTGCGAATTTGTGTATGCAGCTTCGCTGAAGGGCTTCAGTGAATCTGTATCCGCAGAGCCGCTTACGTCATTTCCCTCAAAGGCTGCAAGCGTTTCGGGGGCGAGCGTGGCGCGATAATTCTCGACCAGATCCCCAAGGCTCCCGGCCTCGTAGAAGTCCTTGAGCGCGCGGATATGCTGATTGATCCGGGTCTCGGACACGCCGAGTTCCGCTGCGATGACCTTGATCGGCACGCGGCGATCGATGCGCTCCAGCACGGCGCGTTGTCTGTCGGTCAGCCGGCGTACGGCTCCGGACGTCATCTGCATCTCCGTTGACTGTCTATCTCAGTTTACACACAAACTAACGCAATCCAGACGGGAATTCTCCCGATCTGGATCAAAAAGTGTCTGCACTTTGGAAACGGGTCAAGCCGCCGAGCTGTTGACGCCCTTCGACTGGAGGTAGCGCTTGATGTTGCGCGCGGCCTGACGAAGGCGCTGTTCGTTCTCGACCATCGCGATTCGGACGTAACCCTCGCCGTTCTCGCCATAGCCCACGCCCGGCGCGACTGCGACCTGCGCTTCGGTCAGGAGCTGCTTGGAGAATTCGAGGCTGCCCATCGATTTCAGCGCAGGCGGCAAGGGCGCCCAGGCGAACATCGAGGCGGGCGGAGCAGGGATATCCCAACCCGCGCGGCCAAAGGCTTCGACCATTACATCGCGGCGCTTGTGATACAGCGCGCGGTTGGTTTCGATGATGTCCTGCGGCCCGTTCAGCGCCGCACAGGCTGCGGCCTGCACCGGGGTGAAAGCCCCGTAATCGAGATACGACTTCACCCGCGTCAGCGCCGCGATCAGCTGCTTGTTGCCGACAGCAAAGCCCATGCGCCAGCCGGCCATGGAATAGGTCTTGGACATCGAGGTGAACTCGATCGCCACGTCCTTTGCGCCCGGCACCTGCATGATCGAAGGGGTGGGCTTGCCGTCGAAATAGAGCTCGGAATAGGCCAGATCGCTGACGACCCAGACCTGGTTCTCCTTCGCCCAGGCCACCAGCCGCTCGTAAAACGCCAGATCGACGATTTCCGAGGTGGGGTTGGACGGATAGCTCACCACCAGCACGCTGGGGCGCGGCACGGTGTAGTTCATCGCTCGTTCGAGCGATTCCCAGTAATGTTCGTCCGGCGTGGTCGGCACGGAACGGATCGTGGCCCCGGCAATGATGAAGCCGAAGGTGTGGATCGGATAGGACGGGTTGGGCGCGAGCACCACATCGCCCGGCGCGATGATCGCGGTAGCGAGGCTGGACAGCCCCTCCTTGGAACCCATGGTGACCACCACTTCGGTGTCGGGATCAAGCTCCACCCCGAAACGGCGCGCGTAATAGCCTGCTTGCGCACGGCGCAGGCCCGGAATGCCCTTTGACTGGGAATAGCCATGCGCATCGGGCTTGGCCGCGACCTCGCACAGCTTGTCGATGACGTGCTGCGGCGGGGGCTGATCGGGGTTGCCCATGCCAAGGTCGATGATGTCCTGCCCTGCCAGTCTTGCGGCATGGCGCATGGCGTTGACTTCCGCGATCACGTACGGAGGCATGCGCTTCATGCGGTAGAACTGGTCATTCATCGTTTGTCATCACCTTGTCTCCGGCAGGTCTGATGAAACCGCCGCGCGTTCTCCCTAGGCCAAACCCGCGGACCGAGGGAAGGCGTTTTCGGCAATTGCGGCTTGGCCGGATGGACGACACTGGTATGACAGCGCGGTAGCAAAGGGACAGTTTGACGCGATGGCACAGGATACCGACCTGATGGCGGCAGCAGGCGAAGGGCTGAAGAGCTTCTTCGACATGCAGGGCAATGCCATGCGCGAGATGATGTCGGGAACGGGGCTCGATTCGCTTCCCATGAAGGGCATGGACGCAGGCGAGCTGACCGAGTGGGCGGCAACCGCTGCCCAGCTCCAGCAGCTGTGGATGGATTTTGCGACCTATCAGGCGCAGTCCGCCGCCGACAAGGCTGCAAAGGGCACCAACATGCTCGATCCGGCGCAATGGCTGGTGATCTCGCAATCGATGCTGGGGCAGATGCCCAAAGGCCTGATGCCCCAACAGTTGTTCGACGCCTCGGCCAAGATGGCGCAGGACCAGATGCAGCTGTGGTCGGGCGTGATGCAGAGCTTTGCCGCGGGCGTGACCGGCGGCAAAATGGGCGAAGCGCCCGAAGCCGCGGCCCTGCCCAAGAGCGACAAGCGCTTTGCTGATCCGGCATGGCGCGAACACCCCGCCTTCCTGCTGCTGCACCAGACCTACCTGATGCTGGCCGACTATTTCCGGTCGAGCGTGCGGCAGATGGACGGGCTTGACCGGGCCAAGCGCCAGCAGCTCGAATTCGCGGTCAGCGCGCTGGCCGAAGCGATGAGCCCGGACAATTTCATCGCGCTCAATCCGGTGGTGATGAAGCGCACGATCGAAAGCAAGGGCGCCAATCTGGTGCGCGGGATGCAGCACCTTGTGAACGACATGAAGCGCGGGCAGCTGACCCACACCGATCCCGATGCCTTCCGCCTGGGTGAAAACCTCGCCGCGACGCCGGGCAAGGTCGTCCACGAAACGCCGATCTTCCAGCTGATCCAGTATTCGCCTTCGACGCAAGACGTGCTGGAAGTGCCGCTGGTGATCTTCCCGCCGTGGATCAACCGCTTCTACATCCTCGACCTGACGCCCAAGAAAAGCTTCATCAAATGGGCGGTGGATCAGGGCCTCACCGTTTTTGTGGTCAGCTGGAAATCGGCTGACGAAAGCATGGCCGACGTGGTGTGGGACGATTACATCCGCGCCCAGATGGAAGCGATCGATCATGTGCGCGCGCGGCTTGATGTGCCTGCCGTCCACACCATCGGTTACTGCGTGGCCGGGACGACGCTGGCGGCAACGCTGGCGATCCTCAGCCGCCGGGGCGAGGCCGACAAGGTCAAGTCCGCCACCTTCTTCACCGCGCAGGTCGATTTCGAAAAGAGCGGTGACCTCAAGAATTTCATCGACGATGGCCAGCTTGAGATGATCGGGCAGTTGTCGAGCCAGGGCTATCTTGACGGACGCTATCTCGCCGCCGCCTTCAACGCCTTGCGGGGCCGCGACCTGATCTGGAACTACGTCGTCAACAATTACATGCTGGGCGAGGATTACCCGGCCTTCGATCTGCTGCACTGGAACGGGGACGTCACCAACCTGCCGTCGAAATGGCACAACGCCTACCTTCGCGATCTCTACCGGGACAACAAGCTGGTGGTGCCGGATGCGCTGGAAGCGGATGGCACGCCGATCGACCTGACGCAGGTGGCAACCCCCAGCTTTGTGCAGGCCGGGCGCGAGGATCACATTGCGCCTGCCGAAAGCGTATGGCGCATCACCAGGCACTTCACTGGCCCGATGGAGTTCCTGCTGGCAGGCTCCGGCCATATTGCAGGCGTGGTCAATCCGCCCGCTGCCGGCAAGTACCAGTACTGGGTGGGCGACAGCGCCGCACCCTCGCTGAAGGCCTTTGTCGAAAGCGCGACCGAGCATCCGGGCAGCTGGTGGCCGCATTGGCTGGAATGGCTCCACCGCCAGTCCGACGCGCGCGTCCCTGCCACGGGCAAGCGGGCGCCGGGCGGCAAGGGCGATCCGGGAATCGAGGACGCGCCGGGACGCTATGTGAAGACCCGTTGACGGGGGTCTAGCGCAGCGGATCAACACCCGATCCACCGCTAAATATCTGTATATTAAAGGAACCTTACGTTTTTGTGCACTGCACAAAAGTGCTTGACTTCGCATCTGCAATCGCTATTTTGTGCAATGCAACATGAAGCGAGGTCGTCATGTCCGAAGTTGAAAACACTGCTACCGAAGTGAATGCCACCGAGGCCAAGGCTCCCGTCGCCAAGATCGACGCTGCTGCCGAGAAGGCTTACGCCGAAGCATCGGCGAAGACCGTCGCAGCGCCGAAGGCTGACGCCGCTCCGGTCGCGAAGACAATCGCTGCGCCCAAGGCCACCCCGGCTGCCAAGAAGGCAACCCCGGTGAAGAAGGCCGCTGCCAAGACCGTCAAGAAGACGGCCACCAAGAAAACCGCCACCAAGGCTCCGGTCAAGAAGCCCGTGCTGGCCAAGAAGGCTGCCGCCAAGACGAGCAAGCCCGCCGCTGCCGCGCCGAAGACCAATCCCGTTATCCAGCTCAAGGACAAGATCATGGCCACTGCCAAGAACACCGACATCACCGCCACCGCCAAGGAAGTCATCGCCGACGTCCAGACCCGCGCCAAGACCACCTACGCCAAGGGCACCGTGCTCGCTGCTGAAGCGACCGAGTTCACCAAGGCGAACGTCGAAGCCGTCGTCGAAAGCGGCAAGATCTTCTTCACCGGCGCGCAGGAACTGCTCAAGGACAACGTCGAAACCGGCAAGACCGTGATCGAAACCGTCACCGAAGACGCCAAGAAGGTTGCCGCCGTCAAGTCGCCGACCGAACTGATGCAGCTGCAGGGCGAAATCGCCCGTCGCAACTTCGACGCGATGGTGTCCTTCGGCTCGAAGCGCACCGAAGCATGGGTGAAGCTCTACAACGAAGCCTTCGCCCCGATCTCGAACCGCGTCAGCGTCGCGGTCGAGAAGGTCAAGAAGGCCGCGTAAGTCACGAATTCTCCGACCGGGCCTCTCTCCTCTCTCCCAACCCGGTCCACGAGAGCGCGCCGCAAGGCGCTGGCCGGCCAGACTCACGTCTGGCCGGCCTTTTCTTTTGGGATGCAAATGAATCCAAGCAACCGCTTGCACCTCGGCCCACGAATCCCATAATGAAGGCTCATGCCAATCAATGCTCTCCCCGCCCTCGCCGATCAGGCCGAGCCGCTGCTGCCGCTCGGGTTACCCGTTCGCGCGTCGGACGAGGATGGCGGCAAGGATGAGGGCGGCTCGGGCGGCAGCCAGATCGGCGTCGCCACCAAAACCCGCGCCAAGGCCAAGAAGCCGAGCCAGTACAAGGTGCTGATGCTCAACGATGATTACACCCCGATGGAATTCGTGGTGCTGGTGCTGAAGCGCTTCTTCGGGATGGATCTGGAACAGGCCACCCGCGTGATGCTGCACGTCCACCAGCGCGGCGTCGGCGTGTGCGGGATCTTCACCTACGAAGTGGCCGAAACCAAGGTCAATCAGGTGATGGACTTCGCCCGCCAGAACCAGCATCCGCTGCAATGCACGCTTGAAAAAGCCTGATCGGGCGGCCGTGCGCCAGCCCCATCATCCCCAGCCCGATCCCGCCCTGCCCGGTCAGGAAAGCGTGTGGGATTATCCCCGCCCCGCCATTGCCGAGCCGACCGCGCGCCATATCCGCATCGTCCACAAGGGACTGGTGCTGGCCGATAGTCGCGCCGTGTGGCGCACGCTCGAAACCTCGCACCCGCCGACCTACTACATCCCGCAAAGCGACATCGCGATGGCGCACCTCGCCCACAATCCAGCGCGCTCGATCTGCGAATGGAAGGGTCAGGCGGCCTACTGGGACGTGCTGATCGCAGGAGAGCGCATCGCGCAAGCGGGCTGGAGCTACCCTTCCCCCACCCCGCCCTTTGCCGGGATCGCGGGCCACATCGCCTTCTACGCCGCGCCTTTCGATGACGTGACGGTCGATGACGAACCCGTCACCCCGCAGCCCGGCGGCTTTTACGGCGGGTGGATCACCTCGGCCGAAGCCGGGCCATTCAAGGGCATTCCCGGCAGCCGGTTCTGGTAAATCGGGCGCTCATCACCCCTCCCCCAGAAATGGGGGCATGACGCAGGGGCGCGGCCCCGCTATGGCCGCAGGCGCAAACGACGGAAAGCCAAGTGTCCAACCTGATCCCCAGCATCGACCGCTATATCCTGCGGCTGGTCATCGTACCGATGCTGGGCGTGTTTGCGCTCGCGGCAAGCCTGTTGATGCTCGACAAGATGCTGCGCCTGTTCGATTTCGTCGCGGTCGAAGGCGGGCCGGTGGGCATCGTGTTCAAGATGCTCGGCGCGCTGATCCCCGAATATGCGAGCCTTGCGATCCCTCTGGGCCTGCTGCTCGGCGTGCTGCTCGCGTTCCGCAAGCTGGCGACGTCATCCGAACTGGATACGATGCGCGCGGTCGGGCTGTCCTATAACCGCCTGCTCAGGATGCCCTACATCATCACGCTGGCGCTGGTCGGGGTGAATATCGCGCTGGTGTTCTACATCCAGCCGGTCAGCCGTTATTATTACGAGCAGATGGAATATGAACTGCGCTCGGGCGCGCTGGGGGCGTCGATCAAGGTCGGCGAATTCACCACCATCGCCGACCGCATGGCCCTGCGCATCGAGGAGAGCGAGGATGATGGCCGCCGCCTGATCGGCATCTTCGCCCGCGTTGCCAATGCCAAGGGGCAGGTGCTGTCGATCTCGGCCAAGGAAGGCGCGTTCCTTGCCACCCGCGACAATCCCGACACGATCATCCTGCGCCTCACGGAAGGCACGATCATCCAGGACACGGGCATGAAGGGGCAGACCCCGCGCGTCCTGAGCTTCAGCCGCCACGACTTGCCGATCGACCTTCCGGCGATCGAGGCCTTCCGCGCGCGCGGCGACAAGACCCGCGAATACATCCTGCCCGAATTGCTGAGGATCGGCTGGAGCAGCGACAGCGCGCCGAAACAGCGCGATGCCAGCGTCGCCAGCTTCAATTTCCGGCTGGTCGAGATCGTGATGATGATGCTGATGCCGCTGCTGGCGGTGGCGCTGGCGATCCCGCCCAAGCGGTCGACCAGTGCGCTCGGCGTGTTCGTCTCGATCGTGATGGTGGTCGCCTATCACAAGATCAACCAGTACGGCGAGGACGTGGCCTCGCTGGGGCGGATCGATCCGATCCTCGCCTTCTGGGTGCCGTTCGCGCTGTTCGCGGGGCTGATCCTGTGGATGTATTACCGCGTCGCCTATGTTCCGGGCGGACAGGCCATCGGCGCGCTGGAAATGGCCTTTGCCAAGCTGTCCAAGCAGGTGGGCAAGCTGTTCAAGCGCCGCCGCCCGCGCGCGGCGGGGCCAGAGATAGAGGCTGCTCCGGCAGAATAGGCAGGCGATGCAGCTCGATTTCTTCCCCTCGCGCACGCTGACGACCTATCTGGCGAAGATGTTCGTGATGCGCATTTTTGCGGTGCTCGTCATGCTGGTGCTGGTGCTGCTGGCGCTTGATCTGCTTGCGGCAACGGGCAAGATCCTGGCCGCGCCGGGCAACGGGCAGGCGGAAATCCTGCAATATGCCTCGCTGCGCCTGCCGCAGCTGGCGTCGCGGTTCCTGCCCTATTCGGTGCTGCTGGCGACGCTGATCACACTGGTGACATTGAACCAGAACAGCGAGGTGGTGGCGATGAAGGCCGCTGGCCTCTCTGCGCATCAGGTGCTTGCGCCCTTGCTGCTGACCGCGGCGATCGTGTCGCTGCTCAGCTTCGGCTTCAACGAACGCGTAGTGACCCGCGCCAATGCGACGCTGAAGGCATGGGAGGCGGCAGGGTATGGCACGGTCCCGGCAGCGGCCAGCGGCGGCGTGCGGTCGAATGTCTACCTCACCGATGGGGACAATATCCTTGTCGCTGCGACCCTGACCGGATCGAGCCGCGACATCGTGCTGTCAGGCGTGACATGGTACGCCCGCGCGCCCGGCGGCATTATCCGCGAACAGGTGCGCAGCCCGCGCGCGACCTATGCCGCGCCCGGCTGGCGGCTGGAAAATCCGGTGCGCTTCGATGTCGCCGGGGCAATCACCGGACGCGGGGATGCGCTGGTGGTGGGCGCGAACCTCACGCCCGAACGCATCATGCTGCAATCGATCGACCCTGATGCGCAAAGCTTCTGGGAGCTGAGCGAGAGCATCGACGCCTATGAAGCGGCGGGACGCAACACCGATGAAATGCGCGCGAAGTGGTGGCACCGCCTGTCCGGCCCCCTGTCGGCGCTGCTGATGCCGCTGCTCGGCTCGATCGCCGCCTTCGGCCTTGCGCGATCGGGGCAGTTGTTCGTGCGCGCGATCATCGGGATGGCGCTGGGCTTTGCCTATTTCGTGGTCGATAATGCCGCGCTGGCGATGGGCAGTTTCGGCGGCTACCCGCCCCTGCTCGCGGCATGGGCGCCGTTCTTCCTGTTCCTGCTGCTGGGCGAGACAGTGCTGATCCGGACCGAGGAGTGAGAGGCGACTGGTCGCTCCGCCTGGCGCGCGCGGGCGACGCTGCAGCAATGCCGGGGATCGAGCGGGCGGCAGCGGTCGCCTTTGCCGGGGAACCCTCGATCGATCCCGCCCGCACCCGCACAGAGGCCGACTATGCCCGCCTGATCCGCAAGGGCCACAGCCTTGTCGCCCATGTCGGTGAGGCCATGGCGGGGTTTCTGGTGGCCGAGCCTTTCAGCCGCGAACTTCACATCTGGGAGATGGACGTGGTGCCCGCCTTTCAGCGGCGCGGGATCGGCGCAGGGCTGGTGCGCGCGGCCATGATCGATGCGCGCAACACCGGGTTCAGAGCGCTGACGCTGACAACCTTTCGCGATCTGGCGTGGAACGGCCCGTTCTATGCCAGCTTGGGCTTTGACGAACTGACCGCCATTGATGCCCACCCGCGCCTTGCCGGCGAATTGGCGAACGAGGTGGACGACGGCCTGCCCGCCGACCGCCGCTGCGCGATGATCTGCTTTCTGGATTAGGAACAGCGCGCCCTAGGCTGCTCTTTTCCCCATCGTGCTCTTGGCAATCCGCCCGACCAGCACCAGCATCCCCGGATGGTTCGCCCCTTCATAGGTCGAACCCGTCCCCAGCTCGCGCGCCAGACGGCGGTGGGCTTCGGGCAGGTCGTGGTAGGGCATCGAGGGCATCAGGTGGTGCAGCGCGTGGTAACGCAGGCCAACCGGCGCCCAGATTTCTGCGGCGAGGCCCGGGGGCGGCACGTTGACAGAGTCGAGGAACTGCGCGGTCACCGTCATCGCCTCACCCTCGTTCTCCCACAGGTGGGCCACCAGCGTGCGCAGCTGGTTGAGGACTGCGGCGAGCGAGAGGATCGCCAGCGCCGTGGCGAGCGGTTGCCAGCCATAGAGCACAGCCGTCAGCACCAGCGCGATGGCCCACAGGCTCGCGCCAGCCTCCTGCCAGCGCACCCGGCCCACAAAATCACCCTCGGGCGCTTTGCGGCGGAATTCGGGATTGATCGAAAGCGAAGAGAACCGCTCCCACGTGAATTTTCGCAACGGTGGGATGATGAGGCCCAGCGGATAAAGCAGCCCGAAGCGCACGATCAGCGCGACCGGCAGCAGCATCGCCACCAGCACAAACAGCGGCAGGCTCCACGGCTTCATCAGCGCGAGCGGCAGGTATTCGGGGTCGTCCACCGTGCCATATTGCGTGCGCTTGTGGTGGATGGTGTGGACGCCCTCATACATGAAGCTGGGCGTGAGCATCGGGATGCCCACGAGCAGATTCCACGCGGTGCGGAACCCCGGCAGGGCATCGCGGTGGATATGGGTGAGTTCATGGATGAACATCAGCGCGCGGTAGAGCGCCAGCGCCGCGACCAGCCCTGCGGCGAGCTTCACACCCGTGCTGTCCGAGAGGATCGCGGTCGCAATCCCGGCATAGCCGACACCCGCCGAAACCAGCATGTCGGTCCAGTAGATCGCAGGCTTCGCTTCGCCCAACCCCTTGGTCAGGTCACGCGCGGCGCGCAGCATCGCCTTGTCATCCTCGACCATGAACTGGGCTCTGGTCGCCTTTGCGGGCAGGGGGTGAATGGTCTGGTGCATGGTCATTTTCGGCAATTTCCTGTGGCTCGCCCTAGCCCAAATCGGGGGCCGAGCCAAACGCGGGTTGTTGGTGACAGTGATCGACAGCCTTGCGCGATTGGCGCAGGCGCGACACAGACACCTTGATTGATCGCAAATACGGGAACCAGAGCGTGACGGATGTGACGGGACGCAGCGCTGAAATAAGAATAGATCCGGTCAGCGACAAGCGCGGGCGGGCCGCTTTTGTCGATCTGGGACGGGCATTCTCCGACCGCCTGCCGCACTTCGTCCCGCAAATCCGCTCCGAACAGATCGAGCTGGTCAATCCGGACAAGAACCCGTTCTTTGGCCATGCGCGGGTGCAATTGTTCATGGCCTCGCGCGGCGGCCAGCCGGTCGGGCGGATTTCGGCCCATATCGACGAGTTGGCGCTCGCCATGCCGGCGGATCAGGGCTTTGGCCCCGGCACCGGCTTCTTCGGCTATTTCGATGCCGAGGACGAAGACGTCGCCCGCGCTCTGCTGACGGCTGCGGAAGTCTGGCTGGCGGAACAGGGGATGACCCGCGTGCTCGGCCCGATATCGCTGTCGATCTGGGAGGAGCCGGGCCTGCTGGTCAAGGGGCAGGATCACCCGCCGATGATCATGATGGGCCATCACCCGGCGCATTATGCGGGCTGGATCGAGGCGGCGGGCTATGCCCGTGCCAAGACGCTCTACACCTATGATCTCGATATCACCCACGGCTTTGGCCCGCTGGTGGAAAGGCTGGTCCAGACCGGCAAGCGCAACCCCAAGATCAACCTGCGCCGGGTGCGCAAGGATCGCTGGGACGAGGAGGTCGCGACGATCCTCGCGATCCTCAATGATGCCTGGTCGGACAATTGGGGCTTTGTCCCCTTCACCCCGGCCGAAGTTGCCTATGCCGGAAAGAAGCTGCGCGCGATCATCCATGAGGAACTGAACGTGATCGTCGAGGTCGACGGGCGGCCCGTGGCCTTCATGCTGACGTGGCCCGATGTGAACGACGCGCTGGCGAAGATCAAAGGCAAGCTGTTCCCGCTGGGCTGGCTGCACATGCTGCGCTGGCTGCGCCACCCCAAGGGCGCAGGGATGCGGGTGCCGCTGATGGGGGTGCTGAAGGAATTGCACGGCACGCGGATGGCGGGGCAGCTCGCCTTCATGATGATCGAGGCGATCCGGGTCGAGGCGATCGGCAAGTTCGAATCGACCCGCGGCGAGCTTGGCTGGGTGCTGGAAGACAATCAGGGGATGCTGGCGATCGCCGATACGATCAAGAGCAAGGTCAACCGCGAATATGTGATCTACGAGCGGAAGTTGGGATAGATCAGCGCGCTGACGCGCGATGCAGACCACCCGCCCCGCCTCCCCACCCGGCCACCATAACATAGTGGTACTATTGGTGGCCGGGTGGGGAGGCGGGGCGGGTGGTCTGCGCCATCGAAGGTGGCCCCAAAGAAAAAAGGCCTCCGTTGCGCAAACAACGGAGGCCTTTCGGGATCGTATCACCAGCCGCTTGGACGGGAGGGGGGTCTCGGCGGTGACAAGGGGATAATGCTCCAGCAAAAAGCCGGTTCCCGGCCCCGTGAAAATTTTTTTCGCCGTAGCGGAAACCCGAGTAAAATTGCGCAAATCCAGATATTTGCCGGATAAGCGCGACGGCGCGGCAGGGAACCGCTATGGCCCCGAAAGATTGCCTCACCAGACCCTGATGAAAGGTGCCTCATGTCCCTCGGAGCCCAGATTGCCGCCAACCTGCCCTTCTTGCGCCGCTATGCCCGCGCGTTGACGGGATCGCAGGCGAGCGGCGATGCCTTCGTGCGCGAAATGCTCGAAGCGGTGCTGGCGGATGATGACCTGAAGGCGAGCCTCGCAGGAGGGCGCGTGCCGCTCTATCGCGCCTTCAGCAAGGTCTGGGCGAGCGCATCCGGCCCCGCCGCAACCGGAGCGGCCACCAGCGAGCACGAAGCCGGTGCGCAGGCGCGGCTGGGCGCTATCACCCCGCCCGCGCGGCAAGCCCTGCTGCTGACCACGCTGGAGGATTTCACGACGGCGGAAGCCGCCGCCATCCTCGACCGCTCGCCCGAGGACATCGCCCAGATGGTCGCCGACGCCATCGCCGAGATCGAGCGGGAGCAGACCACCAGCGTGCTCATCATCGAGGATGAGCCCCTGATCGCGATGCAGCTGGAAGACCTCGTCACCGGCCTCGGTCACACCGTCAGCGGCACCGCTGCCACCCGCACGCAGGCCCGCGCCGCCGTGGCCGAAGCGATGCCGGGGCTGGTGCTGGCCGATATCCAGCTGGCCGACGGTTCATCGGGGCTGGATGCGGTGGACGATATCCTCAGCGTCGGATCAATGCCGGTGATCTTCATCACCGCCTACCCCGAACGCCTGCTGACCGGCGACCGGCCCGAGCCGACCTATCTCGTCACCAAGCCGTTCCAGGAAGCCACCGTGCGCGCGGCGATCAGTCAGGCGCTGTTCTTCGGCTCAACGCGGCCGCTCTGACCGAGCCGCGCTCCGGCTCCTTTTCCCGAATCCGGAAGTCAGCCGGGCGGCGCACGGGGATACGCAGCACGCAGCGAACGCCGGTCAGTGCGAAATCGAGCGTCACCGGCTGGCGCAATTCGTGGGCGACGACTTTTTCGATCAGCTCTGTGCCAAAGCCGCGGCGGCGCTGGGTGGCGACCGGCGGCCCGCCCGTTTCCTGCCATTCGACCTCGGCCCATGCAGCTTCGGCGCCCTGCTCCTCGCCGCGATGCCAGCGGATCGTCACCTGCCCGCCCGGAATGCTCAAGGCGCCATATTTCGCCGCATTGGTCGCCAGTTCATGCACCGCAAGGCCAAAGGACAGCGCATCATTGGGCGCCAGTTCCAGTTCCGGCCCTTCAAGCAGGATCGTATCATCGAGCGCGCTGCGGAAATGCTGCAACTCCGCCTCGATCACGGCGCGGATCGGGGTCGTGCCCCAATCGGTCACGGTCAGCAGGTCATGCGTCGCTGATAGCGCGCGGATGCGCCCTTCAAGGCTATCGGCGAAATCATCCAGCCCGCTCGCCCGGCGGCGGGTCAGCGACAGGATCGACAGCACGTTGGCCAGCGTGTTCTTGACCCGGTGATTGAGTTCGCGGGTGAGGGAATTGCGGATCGAATGCTGTTCTTCGAAGAAGGCCAGCCGCGCCTGATCCTCGAACGCTTGCTGGGTGAGCAACCGCGCCAGCAGCATCAGCAGGCTCGCCAGCGCGAGGCCAAACACCAGTGTGACCATCGACAGCGACGACAGGACCTGATGATCGGCGTGTTCGATCACCAGCATCAGCTTGCGGTCGGCGATGGTGACTTCCTGCTCGACCGTTTCCTTGGCGGCATCGCTGATCGAATGGGCGACCAGCAGGTGTCCCGTGTTCACTTCCCCGTCGTAAAGGCGCACGCCGAAGCGGCCCTCGCCCTGCCGGTCGATCGCCGCATCAAGGAATTCGCGCGCGCGGAACGGCGTGTAGACGAAGCCCGCAAGCCCGCGCTCGCCCGGCCCCACCCCTGCCTGGTTCATCCGCATCACCGGCATATAGATGGCAAAGGCCGGCGCGGTGCCGCTGGTTTCCTGCACCAGCACGATCCGGCCTGATGCCGCCGGGCGCAAGGTCAGTTCAGCCTCGGCCATGGCGGCGGCGCGGGCGGGCTCGGAATACATGTCGTACCCCAGCGCGCGGCGGTTGAGCGCGGTGGCGGGCGCGAACATCGCCACTGGCGCAATCCGGCCGGTGCCGCTGGCAGGCGCGGGGAAAATGTCGGGATAGGCCGGCTGGCTCGCACGGGCCCGGGCGAGGAAGGCGGGCATATCGCGCGCTTCCATTACCGGAATCCAGCCGATCCCTTCCGCGCCCGAATATTCGGTGTTGAGCTTCAGCGCGCGCACGAAATTGTCGAAGGTTTCGGGGCTGACATCCTCAAGGCTGGAAAACAGCGCCGCGCCCGCGCGCAGGTAGGATGCAAAGCCGCTGCCCGACCGGTCGAGCGCGGCAGCGACGCCCTGGGCATATTCGCGCATCACCGCGCGTTCGCGGGCGCGGGCGTTGCTTTCGATCGCGAAGACGCTGAGCGCCGTAATTGCGGCCAGCGCGAGGAAAATCACCAGCGGGATCGCGCGCGGATACAGCACCAGCCACCGCCGCGCGCGCCCCGATGCCGGCGGCGGCGGCGGGGTTGCCGGGTCAAGGTCAGGGCTGAGAGCGAGCGGGTCGATGGCGTAGGGTCCTGCTGCGGCCATGGCACAAAGCGAGACGCTGGTGCCGGTGGCGGAACCAAACTGGTAGCGCATCGTTCCCGAATCGTCCAAACTCAGCTCGCGCCAATGCGCAGGCCGTGGTTTTACGGTCGGCTCTCAAGGCGGCGAAATCGGTTCCACAGTGGGGCCGGGACCACGGGATCAGGGACAAGCCTAAGCATTATGGCCTCGAATCACACACAGGGTGGCAGCAATGGCGGAGGCGACGACAGCGCCCAGCGCCGCCCGCCCGAATGGGCCGACGGGCTGAAGCAGCTGTATGATTCGGTGGTTGAAGAGGCGCTGCCCGACAGTTTCAAGGACCTGCTCGACCGGCTCGACGCGACTGACCCCGCCCGCGGCAAGGGTGCATCGCGCGATGGCCGGGAAACCAGCCAATGAGCGATGGGCCAGCCAACGAGGAACGCCAGCCCGGCGGTAGCCTCTCGGCCATCGACAAGGCCAGTTTCAAGCGCGACCTGACCGATGTCGTCCCCCATCTGCGCGCCTTTGCACGCGGCCTTTGCGGCAGGCCCGATCTGGCGGACGATCTGGTGCAGGAAACCCTGCTGAAGGCATGGGCGGCGCAGGACCGGTTCGAACCCGGCACCTCGATGCGCGCCTGGACTTTCGTGATCCTGCGCAATGCCTATCTCACCGACATGCGCCGCAACCGCTTTCGCGGCGAGTATGACGAAGGCGTGGCCGAACGCATCCTCACCGCGCCCGCCGGTCAGGAGGAGCCGATCCACCTCAGCGACCTCCACCGCGCCCTGCTGACGCTCCCCGCCGAACGGCGCGAGGCGTTGTTGCTGGTCGGCGCGGGCGGCTTTTCCTACGAGGAAGCCGCAGCGATTTGCGGCTGCGCGGTCGGCACAATCAAGAGCCGCGTGGGCCGCGCCCGCGCCGCGCTCACCGAAATGCTGGCCAACGGCGCAATCCCGCGCCGCTCGACCGATGACGAGATTGCGCACCGCGCGATCCTTGAGGAACTGGATGTGGTGGCTGCGGGCAACGGGGTGAGCAGTCGCCCCTAACCGGCACGGCGGCTCTGCCTTATTCGCCGGTAACGAATGTCACCTGCGCGGCATCGGTGACATGCACCCAGACCTGATAATAGCCGACCTCATGCTCGCCGCGCTTGTTGGCGATGGGCCGCGGCGCTCCCATCGGCGAATCGATCCATTGCAGCCGCACATCACCCTCGACGATGATCCGCTGGCCGTAGAGCCGCTGCATCATCGTGAACATGTTGAGATCGCCAACCCCGCTTGAACGGCAGGCTTTCACTGTGATCTGTCCATCGACCACATCGGTCGCGCCGCAAACGCTGGCCCGCCGCAGCAGCGCGTCCAGCGCCTCACGCTCGAAGGCGATGGTGAGCGTGCCGAGCGTTGCGTAATCCCGCCGCGAATTGACGAACAACAGCTCCCCGAGCGCGCCATCCAGGCTCTGCCCGCCGCCGCGAATATCGAGCAGGAACCGTCCCGCCCGTGCTTCGCCCTCACCGGCCGCAAAGGCCATGACGGTCGCCTCGCCCGGTGTGATGCAACCGGGCTCGCAATCGGGCAAATCCGTGCGGGCTGATCGCAGCGCAGCATCGGCGTTGGCAAGCGTGGCTAGACTGGTGGCAGTTGGCGCGTCCGCAGCGGCTTCCTCGGCATGAGCGGCAATCGCCCATGGCGGCACGAGCGCGCACAGGGCCAAGGCAGCGTATCCCGCGCCCCATCCCGTTTTGTCCGCGCCAGCGCCCTTCATGGTTTCCCCACCTTTGCAGCCTTGCGTGAACTTGCGCTGAAGCCCCGCACGCTCCCCAAAACCACAAGGCCCGGAGCATCGCTGCCCCGGGCCTTGCATCAATCATCAGCCTTCAGAAATCAGGCGTAAGTCCACACCGTGCCGCGCGCGAGGTTCTCGCTGGCGAAGGCCCAGTTGAGCTTGTTCTCGACCACGGCGTCCAGATAGGCCGGGCGCTTGTTCTGGTGATCAAGGTAATAGGCGTGCTCCCACACGTCGAGCACCAGCAGCGGGTTGAAGCCGCTGTCGGCCAGGGTGTCGGCATCGTGGGTTTCCTCGATGCTGAGCTTGCCGTCCTTTTCGGCCAGCCACACCCAGCCCGATGCGAAGTGGCCCAGACCGCGGTCCTTCAGCTGCTGCTTGAGCGCATCGACCGAGCCGAAGGCGGCTTCGATCCCGGCGACCAGTTCATCCGAAGGCGCGGTGGTTTCTGCCGCCATCGAGTTCCAGTAGAAGGCATGGTTCCAGGTCTGGGCCGAGTTGTTGAACAGGCCCTGGTTGGTCCCGCGCGACGCAGCGACGATCGCTTCCAATGAGGCGTCCGCGTGCGGCGTGCCTTCGATCGCGGCGTTCATCTTGTCGAGATAGGTCTGGTGGTGCTTGCCGTAGTGGAACGACAGCGTCTCGGCCGAAATCGCCGGTTCAAGCGCGGTGTCGGCATAGGGCAGCGGGGAAAGTGTGAAAGCCATGGTGTCCTCCAGAAGGCTGGGTTGAAATCAGTCAATATTCGTAACGCAGATGTGGGCGAAGGGTTGCAGCTTCAAGTCGTCGCTGCCTCGTGGGCGCTGTCGGACGAGACGGTAGCGCGGTCAACTGCACTTGTGACGGCGACGTTCATGGTGACATTGCCCAAGGTGCGCATCAGATCGGGCAGCATCTCGACCGCGACCAGCAGAGCGAGCGGTTCAACCGGCACGCCCATCGCCAGCGCAATCGGGCCGATCGACACGACAAAGCTGATCGAACCGGGCAGGCTGACGGCGGACAGGCTGATGACGCTGGCGATCAGGATGCCGGCGACCGCAATGGCAGGCGAAACCTCGATGCCCGCCAGCGCGGCGATGTAATAGACCACCGCGAGGTTCATCGCCGCGCTTGTCGCCCGGAAGATCACCACGGCCAGCGGCAGGACGAATTCGGCGGTTGATGCCTTGAGATTGAGCCGCCCGGCGCTGTCGAGCATCGCGGGCAGGCTGGCGAGCGAGCTCTGGGTGGAAAGCGCCACCGCCTGTGCGGGCAGCACCGCCCCGGCAAAGCGCAGCACGCCCGTGCGCCCAAGCCCCGCAGCGATCACATAGGCCAGCACCAGCACGAAAGTGCCCATGGCCGTCACCGTCAGCACATAATGCCCCAGCGCCGCAAAGGCCCCGCCGCCGCTCTGCACGCCGACGCCGTAAGCCAGCGCGAACACCCCGACCGGCGCGATGGCCAGCACCCAGCCGATGATCAGCAGCATGACATTGCCGAGCGCGTGGAAGAAACCCAGCAACCGGTCGCTCTGGTCGGCAGGCAGGCGGGTGATGGCAACTGCGAACATCACGAAGAAGATCGTCAGCGGCAGCATCGCCGTTTCCGCCGCCGCCGCGATGATGTTGGGGGAGACGAGCGACGCCATGAAGTCGAGCACGCGCGGCACCTCGCCGACGTTGGCCGGGGTCTGGGCGAGGAATGCGCCTGCGCCCTCAGGCACCGGGAAGGCCCGCAGCAGCGCCGGCATGGCGATCGAGGTAAAGGCTCCGCCCGCCAGCTGCACCGCCACCATCACCGCCAGCATCCGCCGTGCGGCGGTGCCGACGCGCGCGGCGAGAATCATCTGCACCAGCCCCAGCACCAGCAAGGCGGCGACCAGCGGGATGATCGTCATTTGCAGCGCGCGCAGCCACAGCCCGCCGAGCAGCGCGGCGATCTCGGCCAGCGCCGCAGGCGCGCCCGCGGCTGCCCCCGCGATCCCGGCGAGCAAGCCGCCGATCAGCCCGGCGAAGGTCAGCGCCACCGGCAGGCGGATCGAAACAAGCGCGAATTTGGCGCCGCCCGCGCCCGCGTTTTCATTTTCCAGCAATGGCTGATCCTTTAACGGGCCGTCTCGCCCTTCACTTTGCGCGATAACCGCGCCAGAAGCGCTAGACAATGATGCCAGCAATACGGGGCGGGAATAGATGACACGCAAGCTGTTCGGAACCGACGGGATCAGGGGGCGCACCAATTCGGGCGTGATGACCGCGGCGACCGCGATGAAGGTCGGGCAGGCCGCCGGGCGCCACTTCGTGCGCGGCGGGCACCGGCACCGGGTGGTGATCGGCAAGGACACCCGCCTGTCGGGCTACATGATGGAAAGCGCGCTGGTGGCGGGCTTCACCTCTGTCGGGATCGACGTGATCATGACCGGGCCGCTCCCCACCCCCGCCATCGCCCTGCTGACGCGGGAAATGCGCGCCGATCTGGGCGTAATGATTTCCGCGAGCCACAATCTGTTTGCCGATAATGGCATCAAGCTGTTCGGCCCCGATGGCTTCAAGCTATCCGACGAGGCCGAGGCCGAGATCGAGCGGCTGATGGAAACCGAAATCCCGCTGGTGCCTGCCGAACGCATCGGCCGCGCGCGCCGGATCGAGGATGCGCGCGGGCGTTATATCCACGCGGTCAAGGATTCGGTGGCGAGCGAAATCCGCTTCGACGGGCTGAAAGTGGTGGTCGATTGCGCGAACGGCGCGGCCTATCAGGTGGCCCCTTCCGCGATCTGGGAACTGGGCGCAGATGTCGTCGCGCTCGGCGTTTCGCCCAATGGCATCAACATCAATGACG
Source organism: Porphyrobacter sp. (assembly GCA_032116115.1). Classification (GTDB taxonomy): domain Bacteria; phylum Pseudomonadota; class Alphaproteobacteria; order Sphingomonadales; family Sphingomonadaceae; genus Erythrobacter. The sequence goes on along the minus strand of JAUMAX010000010.1, from coordinate 154,089 downwards.
GGGTCGGCTCCACCGCCATTGCCGCGCTTCAGGCCAAGGTGGTCGAGGAGCAGGCGGATATCGGCATCGCGCTCGATGGCGATGCTGACCGGCTGATCGTGGTCGATGAAAAGGGCCGCGCGGTGGACGGCGACCAGATCATGGCGCTGATTGCCGGGCGGATGCAGGATCGCGGGTCTTTGCGCGGCGGCGGGATCGTGGCGACGGTGATGAGCAATCTCGGCCTCGAACGCTATCTCAATGCGCGCGGCCTTGATCTGGTGCGCGCCAAGGTGGGCGACCGCTACGTGCTCGAAGCGATGAAGGCGGGCGGCTACAATGTCGGCGGCGAGCAATCGGGCCACATGATCCTGCTCGACCACGGCACCACCGGCGACGGCACGGTCGCCGCCTTGCGCGTGCTGGCGAGTCTGGTCCGGTCAGGCAAACCGGCGAGCGAATTGCTGCATGTCTTCGATCCCGTGCCCCAATTGCTCAAGAACGTGCGCTACGAAGGCGGCAAGCCGCTCGACAATCCGCAAGTGCAGGCGGTGATCGCCGAGGCCGAGGCCGCGCTGGTGGGCAAGGGCCGTCTGGTGATCCGCCCCTCCGGCACCGAACCGGTGATCCGGGTGATGGCGGAAGGTGACGACCAGCGGCAGGTCGAGCAGGTGGTGGATGCCATCTGCGAAGCGGTTCACGCGGCGGTTTAGGAGTTTCCCGAATGCTGGAAATGCGCCCCGATTGCGAAACCTGCGGCGTCGGCCTGCCTGCCGATGCTCCGGGCGCGTTCATCTGCTCGTTCGAGTGCACCTACTGCGCCGAATGCGCCGAGGATCTCGACGACCGCTGCCCCAATTGCGGCGGCGAACTGATGGACCGCCCGACGCGGGCCAAGGCGCTGCACGCGAAATTCCCGCCCAGCACGGAACGCAAGTACAAGGGGTAGGCGCGCAGAACGACGTCTGCTGTGGCACGGGGCTGGAAAAAAGCTGCCGTTCAGGAAACCGCCCCCTTGGCGGACTTGCGGGCCTTCCGAGTAAAGGGAAACGGTGGAGGAATGAGACGCAAGGCGATCATGGTTGATGTGGACGGCGTGCTCGTCTCGCACCCGGAAGCAGGTGGATGGTCTGCCAATCTCGAGAGCGACCTCGGCATCCCGCTTGCCTCACTGAATGAAGTGTTTTTCCGTCGCCATTGGGCTGATGTCGTGCACGGACGCGCTGCTCTTCGAGATCGCCTGGCACTCGCTCTTGCCGAGCTTGCACCCTCGGTCTCTCCGGCAGCTCTCATTGAATACTGGTTCGACAACGACGCGCACATCGACAAGCGTTTGCTGGCAGAGCTTCAGCTCTTGCGAAAGGCAGGCTTCGAGCTTCATCTGGCCACGGTCCAGGAGCATGAGCGTGCCGCATACCTGTGGGATCGTCTGGCGCTGAGAGACAGCTTCGATGGCATGCATTACGCTGCAGCCCTCGGCTATTCCAAGCCCGATCATGCCTTCTACCGTGCGGTCGAAGCCGCTGTGCAGATCCCACCCGCAGCCATCTTCTTCATCGACGACAAGATCGACAACGTGGAGGCGGCGCGAGAATGTGGTTGGGCTGCTGCACTATGGACAGGGGACACCACGGTCAGGGAACTCATGCGGGCGGTTAAGTGGGACGACCGCTAACCATCCACTTCCTGCCATCCGGGATCGTGATCTGAAAAACCGTCCCCGTCACCCGGCACACTTGCTATGGTGCTGCCATGACCACCCCCTTACCCCCCCGCATCCTCAGCATCGCCGGTTCCGACTCCTCGGGCGGCGCCGGGATTCAGGCTGACATCAAGACCATCACCATGCTCGGCGGCTATGCCATGACCGCGATTACCGCGATCACGGCGCAGAACACGGTCGGCGTGCAGGGGATCGCCGCGCTTGCGCCGGAGATGGTGGCGCAGCAGATCGCGTCCTGCGTCGACGATATCGGGGTCGATGCGATCAAGATCGGGATGCTGCATGATGCCGGAGTGATCGCCGCAGTCGCCAAGGCGCTGGAGGGGGTTGTGGCCCCGATAGTGCTCGATCCGGTGATGATCGCGACCTCGGGCGCGGCGCTGATTGCGCCCGATGCTGTCGCGGCGATGCGCGAACTGCTGTTCCCGCGCGCGGCGCTGATCACGCCCAACCTGCCCGAACTCGCCGCGCTGGCGGGCCGCGATGTGCCGGATACCGAGGCGATGATCGAAGCCGCCTCGCAGCTTGCCGAGGCCACCGGCGCGGCGGTGCTGGCCAAGGGCGGTCATGCAGAGGGCGACCGGATCGTGGACGTGCTGTTCGTGCCGGATGCGCGCGCGGTCGCCTTCGATCATGCGCGGATCGACACAGTCCACACCCACGGCACCGGCTGTACCCTGTCATCGGCCATCGCCACACTGCTCGGCCACGGACAGCCGATGGAGCACGCGGTCAGGCTGGGGCGGCAATTCGTGATTCGCGCCATTGAACACGCCCCCGGCTATGGCGCAGGCCACGGCCCGCTGGGCCATCAGGCGGTGCGCAGCCTGTGATGGAGCCGGTCATCCGGGTTGACGGCACGGGCGCAGACCCCTGCGCCGGCACCGTGCGGACCGACTGGCCCAAGGTGCTGTGGAACGGCGCGATGATCGTGGGCACCATCGCCGCGCTGGCGATGGCGACATGGCAAAGCGTGCTGCTGTTTCTTGTCCTCACCTACACCACGCTGCTGGTCGGGCATTCGGTCGGGATGCACCGGATGATGATCCACCGGACGTTCAAGGCGAAGCCCTGGCTGGCGCGCACGCTGATCTATCTCGGCACGCTGGTCGGCGTGTCGGGGCCATCCGGCATCATCCGCATCCACGACACCCGCGACTGGGCGCAGCGCGAGCCGGAGTGCCACGATTTCTTCGCCCACCGCGCCGGCTTCTGGCAGGATCTGGCGTGGAACCTGTTCTATCGCTTCGACTTCGCCCACCCGCCGCGTGTCACCATCGAGCGTGCGATTGCCGATGATCCGTTCTACCGCTTTCTCGATGCGACATGGCGCTGGCAGCAAGTGCCGCTGGCGGGGCTGCTCTATTTATGGGGCGGCTGGCCCTTCGTCCTGTGGGGCGTGTGCGTCCGGGTGCTGGTGAGCACCGCGGGGCATTGGAGCGTCACCTATTTCTGCCATAACCCGCATCTCAGCCCGCATCCGGGCCGCTGGCTGGTGAAGGACGCTGGCATTCAGGCAGCGAACCTCCCCGGCCTCGGCCTGCTGACCTATGGCGAGTGCTGGCACAACAACCACCACGCCTTCCCCGAAAGCGCGCGAATCGGGCTTGAGCCGGGGCAGACCGACCCCGGCTGGTGGGTGATCCGGGGGCTGGAACGGCTGGGGTGGGTTTACGCCGTGGGCCTGCCGCGCGAAGCGGCAGAGCGTGACGATCTGCTGGAGCGCCACTCAGCCTAGAGCGGCGCGCCCTTAATCCTCGGCGCCGTGATCCCTGATCTCGTAGAAATCGGCGATGCAGGCCCACGCTTCCTCTGCCGTCTCGACCCAGGTGAACAGGTCGAGATCGGCCTTGGAGATCACGCCCTCTTCGGCCAGCGCCTCGAAATTGACGACGCGGTTCCAGAAGTCCTTGCCGAACAGGATGATCGGCATCGGCTTCATCTTGCCAGTCTGGATCAGGGTGACGAGCTCGAAAAACTCATCAAACGTCCCGAAGCCGCCGGGGAACACCGCCACCGCCCGGGCGCGCAGGAGGAAATGCATCTTGCGCAGCGCGAAGTAGTGGAACTGGAAGCTGAGGTAGGGCGTCACATAGGGATTGGGCGCCTGTTCGTGCGGTAGGACGATGTTGAGCCCGATCGATTCGCTGCCCGCGTCAGACGCGCCGCGGTTGCCTGCCTCCATGATCGAAGGCCCGCCGCCGGTGGTGACGACGAACTGGCGCAGGCCGTTCTCGATGATGCCCTTTTCGCTGACGAGGCGCGCAAGCTTGTAGGCCTCGTCATAATATTTCGCCTTCTCGGCCAGGCGGGCGGCGACCTTCTGGTCGTATTCATCGCCATTCTTCGCGGCTTCGATGCGCGCCTCGGCCTGAGCGGGCGAGGGGATGCGGGCCGAGCCGTACATCACCAGCGTCGAGCCCACGCGCGCTTCGTCGAGCAGCATTTCGGGCTTCAGCAATTCCAGCTGGAATCGCACCGGGCGCAACTCGTCGCGCAGCAGGAAATCGGTGTCGCGGAAAGCGAGCTTGTAGGCCGGATGGGCGGTCTGCGGGGTGCGTTCGGGGCCGCCTTCAGCGAAGCGGGTTTCTTCGCCCGCACGGTAGAACTTGCGATCGGTCAGGTCTTTTTCAGTCATGGCTAGACCCCTAATGGGGGGTGGTCAGCCCCGCAACAGCTTTGATTTGCGGGATGTTTCCGTAGTGCGTCAGAGCGTTGCTTCCACAGAAAACAATCAGGCGTCAGGTGGCTGGATGCCCCGCAAGGATTCGAACCTTGATTGACGGAGTCAGAGTCCGCTCTCTTACCATTAGAGGACGGGGCATTGGCCTTCCGCCCGGCACAGGCCGGCGGCGTTGACGAAGGCGCTCCCTAGTTTCGCGCAAGGCCAAGGTCAAGCGCCCGTTACGCCTGCTTGCTTGCTCTTGGCCCATGCTTGGGTTAGCTTGGGCCCAAGTGCCATGCGTTCACGGGATAGCGCATGGTGATATGAAAGCGTTACGATCATGGCGGAAACACTCCCGCCGGACAGGAATAAAAGTGCTGGGAAAAACCGGGGCAGCAAGTCCGGCAAGGTAGCCGATTTCCGCTACAAACGCCCCCCTCAGCCAGATACCAGAGCCAACGGCCGGGACACCCGCGCCAAAGGCGCAGGTGGCGACGTGCGCCGTCCGGCAAGGGCGGGCGGCACCGCAGGCAAGCCCAGCCCCGATCTGGCCGATATCGGCGCGATGAAGCCCGCTTCCCATGGCGAGGCCTATGCCGCGCTCGACCTTGGGACCAACAATTGCCGCCTGCTGATTGCCCGCCCGTCGGGCCGCGATTTCACAGTGATCGATGCCTTCAGCCGGGTGGTGAAACTGGGCGAAGGCCTCGCCACCAGCGGGCGCCTGTCCGATGCGGCGATGGACCGCACGCTGGCCGCGCTCAATATCTGTGCCGACAAGCTGCAACGCCGCAACGTCCGCCTTGCGCGGTCCGTGGCGACCGAGGCGTGCCGCCGGGCTGACAACGGCCTTGCCTTCATTGAACGGGTGCGCCGCGAAACCGGCATCGCGCTCGACATCATCAGCGCCGAGGAAGAAGCGCGGCTTGCGGTGCTGGGGTGCCACATCCTGCTGGAAGACGGCACCGGCCCGGCGGTGATCTTCGACATCGGCGGCGGTTCGACCGAGCTGGTGCTGGTCGAGGCGGGCGGCGAAGGCGCGAGCCGCGTCCCGCGTATTCTCGACTGGCAGAGCGTGCCGTGGGGCGTCGTCTCGCTGACCGACACCGTCGGCAGGGCCGAGGACAGCGAAGCCGCGCGAATCGCCCGTTTTGCGCGGATGCGGCAGATGGTGGCCGACAGTTTCGCCCCCTTCGCCGAACGCGTCGCCGGGGCCGCGCAGCATGGCGATATCCGCCTGCTGGGCACCAGTGGGACGGTGACGACGCTGGCCAGCCTCTATCTCGAATTGCCCAGCTATGACCGCAAGGCGGTGGACGGGTTGATCGTCCCCGCCGTGGAAATGCGCGAGATCAGCGCGCGGCTTTCGGTCATGACGCCCTATGAACGCTCGACCCTGCCCTGCATCGGACAGGACCGCGCCGATCTGGTGGTGGCGGGCTGCGCGATTCTGGAAGCGATTCTCGACCTGTGGCCTGCACGGCGGCTGGGCGTGGCAGACCGGGGCATCCGTGAGGGCATCCTGCGCAGCATCATGGCGGCCGAACGCCAGTCGGAACGCTCCTTGAAAGCGCTGCACAAGCAGCGGAATGCCAATGGCTCGGCCGGGAAGACAGCGAAATGACGCGCGGAGCAAAGACACCGGACAAGCGGGTCAAGACCGCCAAAGGCCGCACCGCCAGCCAGGTGCGCTGGCTGGAACGCCAGCTCAACGATCCCTATGTGCGGCAGGCCAAGGCTGACGGTTATCGCAGCCGTGCGGCTTACAAGCTGATCGAACTGGACGAACGCTTTGGCTTGCTCAAGGGCGCGAACCGCGTGGTCGATCTCGGCATTGCGCCGGGCGGCTGGGCGCAGGTGGTGCGCGCCAAGTCACCCAAGGCCGAAGTGGTCGGGATCGATCTGCTGGAGGTCGAGCCGCTGGAAGGCGTGACGATCTTCCAGATGGATTTCATGTCGGACGCAGCGCCTGCTGCGCTGGCGGACGCGCTTGGCGGCAAGCCTGATCTGGTGCTGTCGGACATGGCGGCCAACACCGTGGGCCACAAGCAGACCGATCACCTGCGGACGATGGGACTGGTTGAAGCTGCCGCATGGTTCGCCGCTGAAAACCTTGCGCCGGGCGGGGCTTTTGTCGCCAAGGTGCTGGCGGGCGGGACCGACAGCGACTTGCTGGCGCTGCTCAAGAAGCACTTCACCGTCGTCAAGCACGCCAAACCCCCGGCCAGCCGCAAGGGCTCGTCGGAGTGGTATGTGATCGCCCAGGGGTTCAAGGGCTGATTTGAAGGAGTAAGGGGGCGACCTGAAGCCTGCCCCCTTTTCAGCAGAATCAGGGAGCAGGCGTTTCCGTCGCAGCCGGGGTCGCCCCGTCAGCCGGAGCAGCTTCGCCTTCGGCCGGGGCGGCCGGTGCAGCAGCGGCCGGCAGCGGCAGATTGGCGCCCTTCGAATTCAGATAGGCCGCCAGAGCGGCGCGGTCTTCAACCTTGCCCAGACCGGCGAAGCTCATCTTGGTGCCCGACACCATGCCCTTGGGGTTCTTGAGCCAGGTGTTCATCTTTTCCCAGTCCCAGGTGCCGCCCACAGCCTTCAGCTCGGCGCTGTAGCCAAAGCCGCCCTTGGCCGCGACCGGGCCGCCCATCACACCGGCGAGATTCGGGCCGATGCCATTGGCACCGCCCGCGTCGATCGTGTGGCAGCTCTGGCACTTGGAATAGGCCTTTTCGCCCGCAGCGATCAGCTCGGCAGCGGGCATGGCGTTAAGCGCATCCGCAATCGAGGCTTCCGCCGGGCCCGCGCCTTCTTCGACCGCGCCTTCGATCACATAGCCGAGCTTTTCCGGGCGCTGCGGCTTGTCGCCGTGGAAATACTTGCCCGAGAGGATCGAAAGACCCAGCCCGACCACGCCTGCAAAAAGCACCCAGCCCGCGGCGGTGTTGAACAGATCGCCGCCACCGTTCTGGCCTGCGGCTTTATCCTGCGAAGAGTTGTCCTGTGTCATCCCGCGCGGCTCATAGTGTCCGCGTCCGGCTGGCGCAAGACTGATCGTGGCACGAATTCTTGCACCTTTTGCAACTTGCAAGCAGGCTTGCCGCAATGGCCGCCGCGCTCTAGCAGCCTTGTCCACCATGCGATCCTTTCCCGGCCCTGCTCTCGACCTCGTTGACCGGATGCGCAGCGCCGCCGCTGTGCAGCCGCAGAATGCGATTGCATTTCAGGGCTCGCCCGGGGCCAATTCGCACCGCGCCGCCACCGAAGCGCGGCCCGCCATGCACCCGCTGCCGTGCTTCAGCTTCGAAGACGCATTGGAAGCGGTGAAGGACGGGCGCGCAGGGCAAGCGATCATTCCGATCGAGAATTCACAGCACGGGCGCGTCGCGGATATCCACTTCCTTCTGCCGGAAAGCGGACTGCACATCATCGGCGAATATTTCATGCCGATCCACCACGCGCTGATGGCGCTGGGCGAGGCGACCGAGGGCCGCACCTTCGAAGCGGCCTACAGCCACCCGCAGGCATTGGGCCAATCACGCCACTATCTGCGCGCGCGCGGGATCGTGCCCTTGAGCCACGCCGACACGGCGGGCGCTGCCGCCTATGTCGCCGAGCGCGGCGATCCGACTGTCGCGGCCATCGCGCCTGCGCTGGCGGCCGAGCTTTATGGTCTCACCATCATCGAGCACAATGTCGAGGACAGCGCGGACAACATGACCCGCTTTGTCATCCTCGCCCGCGAGCCGCTGGCGCTAGGCACGCTGGCGGGCAAGCCGGTGATGACCACCTTCATCTTCGAGGTGAAGAACATCCCCGCCGCGCTCTACAAGGCGCTGGGCGGGTTCGCCACCAACGGTGTCAACATGACCAAGCTGGAAAGCTACCAGCAAGGCACCAGCTTTGCCGCGACGACCTTTTACGCCGACATCATCGGCGCGCCGGGCGATCCGGGGGTTGACCGCGCACTGGAGGAATGCGCGTTCCATTCCAAGGAATTGCGCATCCTCGGCACCTACGAACAGGCCCGCGCCAGAGGTTGAGGCGCGGCTGAGGCGCGGCGTGAACGGTTTACCGTTGCGCCTGCGCGGACGGCGTGCCACCACCCGTGCTGGGATGACCGCAGCGGCCGCTACAAACCCTTCCGAATCAATTGCCAATCCGGGCGGATCGGCTCCCGCCGGGTGGCAGGAGCTGCGCGCCGACGGCAACCTGCAATTCGCCCCGGTCGATATCCCCGAAATCCCCCCGCGCAAGCCCGGCTGGTTTGAACGGATGCTGGAAAAGCTCGCTGATTTTCTCGCCGATCTGCTCGGGCCGGTCGGTGAGGCGTTCGGCGCTTCGTGGTGGTGGATGCAGTGGGTGCTGCTGGCCCTCGTGGTGATTTTCGCACTGGTGCTGCTGGTGCGCCTGATCGGCCCCGGCTTTGGCCGCAAGGACAAGCGCAAGGCAGCAGGCGATCTTGCGCCCGAGGCATGGCAGCCCGATTCTGCGGCCAGCGTCGCGCTGCTGGAAGATGCCGACCGGCTCGCGGCAGAGGGGCGCTTCGATGATGCGACCCACCTGCTGCTCCAGCGCAGCGTCGCCCAGATTGCCGCCGCGCGGCCCGGCTGGGTAGAACCGTCGAGCACCGCGCGAGAACTCGCCGCGCTCCCCGCTCTGCCCGATGCGGCGCGCACGGCCTTCGGGGTGATCGCGACGCGGGTGGAACGCTCGCTGTTCGCGCTCACCGCGCTCGACCGCGCCGACTGGGACGCCGCACGCGCGGCCTATGCCGAATTCGCCCTCGCCCGGCTCGACGCGAAGACGCAGGCCGCATGACCGCAGCCGCGCCGCCTGCTGCCTTTTCGCGCGTCGGTCTGATCGGGCTGGTCGTGGGCGGTTTCGCCCTGTTCCTCGCCATGCTCTACCTGATCGGCGCAGGCGAAAGCTTCGGCGGGGAGCAAGGATCAGGGCAGGCCCACGCCGCCAGCAACGGCCTCAATGGCTATGCCGGTCTGGTGCAGCTGGTCGAGGCGCAGGGCTATGATGTCGAACGGTCGCGCAGTCCGGAAGGCCTGAAGACCAACGGGCTGCTGGTGCTCACGCCCACGGCCTTTGCCGATCCCGACGCAATCGACACCATCTTGCAGGACCGCACCTTCACCGGCCCGACGCTGGTGATCATGCCCAAGTGGCGGGCAGCGCCGCCCCCGCAACAGCTCCCCGCCGAAGCGCGCGAGAAGTTCAAGCGCGGCTGGGTGATTCTCGGCCCCGCCTTTGCCTCGCCGTGGGCCGAAGAGCTGCCGCGCGCCTACAGCTTCGATCACAGGATCCACCCCAAGCCGGTGATCGCGGTCGACACGCCGCTCGCACCCACAGGCAAACGCCCCGGTCGCTGGCGCGGCATGGGCCGGTCGGGCGCGCTCCCCGCAGCCCCGACCTTGTTTGCCGAACGCGATGCGCCGCATGATGTGCTCATCACCGATGATGCAGGCCGCACGCTGGCCTTTGCCGTGACACCGGGTGAAGGCATCGACGAGGACAATCCCGCCTATCCGGTGATTTTCCTCGCCGAGCCTGACCTTGCCAACAATTACGGCCTTGCCGATCCGGCCCGCGCGGCTGCGGCTTTGGCGCTGGTCGACCGGCTGGCGGATGATGGCGATATTGATGCCGTCACCTTCGACATGACGCTGAACGGCTTCGGCGCATCGGAGAACCTGCTGACGCTGGCCTTCCGCCCGCCGTTCCTTGCCGCCACTTTGAGCCTGCTGGTAGCGATGCTGATTGTCGGTTGGCGCGCGTTCAAGCGGTTCGGCCCGGCGGCGGCCACCGGCGGCCCGGACATTGCCTTTGGCAAGCGCCAGCTGATCACCAATGGCGCAGGCCTGATCCTGCGCGCGCGGCGGTTCGGGCTGCTGGGCGCGCCCTATGTCGCTCTGTCAGCCCGGCGGCTGGCCGACCGGCTCGGCCTTGTCCGGCCGGACCCGGAGGCGATCGACGCCGCGCTCGCGCGCCGCCTGCCGACAGAAGAACCCTTCACCCGCCGCGCCGCGCGTATGGAGGCAGCGGAAAAACCCGCCGACCTCGTCGCCGCCGCGCAAAGCCTCGACGATCTCAACACCAAGCTTTCAGAGCCTTCCAGTTCAGGGACAAAGACCCGATGACGATGACACTCGACCAAGTCCGCAACCTCGCCGATGCGATCCGCGCCGAAATCGCCAAGGCGATTGTCGGGCAGGAACACATGGTCGACATGCTGCTGACCGCCCTGCTGAGCGAAGGCCATGTGCTGCTGGAAGGCCCGCCGGGAACGGCCAAGACCCTGCTTGCCAATGCCTTCGCCACCGCGCTCGGCCTCGATTTCGGGCGCATCCAGTTCACGCCGGATCTGCTGCCGGGCGATATTCTGGGGTCGAACCTGTTCAACTTCCAGACCAGCCAGTTCACGCTGACGCGCGGGCCGATCTTCTGCGATCTGCTGCTGGCTGACGAAATCAACCGCACCCCGCCCAAGACGCAGGCCGCCTTGCTTGAAGCGATGCAGGAACGCCGCGTCACGCTTGACGGGGAAACGCACCACCTGCCCGAACGCTTCATGGTGGTGGCGACCCAGAACCCGATCGAGAACCAGGGCGTCTATCCCCTGCCCGAAGCCCAGCTTGACCGCTTCCTGTTCAAGCTGCTGGTGCCCTACCCGGGCGAGGAGGACGAAGCGCGGATCGTGGCGACCTATGGCCAGCGTTCCGGCCCGCAGCGTCCCGCCGATCTGGGCGTTACCGCCGTCACCGATGCCGCCGCGCTTGTTGCCGCCAGCGCTGCGCTGGGGCAGGTGACCGTGGCCGAGGACATCACCCGCTATGTCGTGCGCCTGATCCGCGCCACCCGCGATCACAGCGAGCTGACCGTGGGCGCATCCCCGCGCGCTGCCGTGCTGCTGTCGGGCGCCGCCCGCGCCCGCGCCGCGCTGGAGGGGCGCGATTATGTCATTCCTGACGATGTGAAGGCGCTCGCCGTGCCGGTGCTGCGCCACCGCCTGACCCTCAGCCCCGCTGCCGAGATCGAGGGCCGCGACATGGAAACGCTGGTCGCCGAACTGGTCGAACGGACCGAGGCGCCGCGATAACGTGCTCCGCGTCCTGCGCCTTGTCCTTGGTATCCTGCTGCTGCCCTTGCGGCCGCTGCTGATCGTCGCGCCGACCGAGCGTGCGGCGTGGATCGCAGCCGCTCTTGCACCGGTTGCCGTGGTGATCGCCGCCACCGCGCCGGGTGCGTGGGTGATCGCGCCGATCATGGGCGCTGCGCTGCTGGTGCTGATCGCGCTTGATGCGGTGATGACGGGCAAGCTCGATGGCTGGGAAATCCGCACGGCGGAGGATATCGAGGTTGGTCAGGACAGCGTGCTGGCCATCACTGCGCGCTTCACAGGCCGCGCGCCTTCGCACGCACAAGCCGCACTCGCCTGCGACCCGCGCCTTGCGCCCGATGGCCGCCTGACCGTGACGCTCGCCCCCGATGCGCTTGAGGGGGGATGGCGCGGCGAGACGATCCTCACCCCCGTCCGGCGCGGCACCGCCATGGTGGCGCGGGCGTGGATGCGCTGGGAAGGCCCGCTGCGGCTGGGTGCGCGGCAGGTCGACTATCCGCTCGACAAGCCGGTGCGCATCTGGCCCGATCTGTCGCCCGTGCGCTCGCCCGATTTGCAGACCTTCCTGCGCAACGCCCAGCTGGGCCTGATCAACCGCCGCATCCGGGGCGAAGGCACCCAGTTCGAAGCCTTGAGCGAATACGAGCCGGGCATGGACCGCCGCCGCATCGACTGGAAGGCCAGCGCCCGCCACACCCGCCTGTTCGCGCGCGAAAATGAAAGCGAGCGCAACAACCAGATCGTGTTTGCCTTCGATTGCGGGCAGGCCATGTGCGAGCCGGTGGACGGCCTCCCCCGCATCGACCGCGCTGTCAGCGCTGCGCTGACCTGCGGCTATGTCGCGCTGAAGGGCGGGGACAAGGTCGCGCTGTTCGGCTTTGCCCAGACCCCGCAGATCATGACCCCCTTCATCGGCGATGCCCGCGCCTTCCACCGCCTGCAAAGCGCCGCCGCCGGGCTGGATTATCAGCCGGTCGAGCCCAATTTCACGCTCGCGCTGGCGACCCTCACATCAAAGCTGAAACGCCGTTCGCTGGTGGTGGTGTTCTCCGACTTCACCGATCCCACGGCCGCCGAACTGATGGTGGAAAGCCTCGGGCGATTGTCCGGCAAGCATCTGGTGCTGTTTGTGACCATGACCGATAGCGAGGTGGACAGCATGATCGCAGCCCACCCCGGCGATATCGCCACGCTGGCCCGATCTGTCACCGCCGACAGCCTCGCCCAGCAGCGCAAGCTGGTGCTGACCCGGCTGCGCAGGCTGGGGATCGACGTGCTGGAGGCCCCGTGGGAGGCCATCGGCCCGCGCCTGATCGACCGCTATCTTGCGATCCGCGGCAGCGAGGCGATTGGATGAAGGCTCCCGTCATCTCCTCATGGTTCGGGCGCGGCGCGGTGGCCGCTCCGCCCGATATCGCCAGCGCGGCGCTGCGCTCTGACCGCTTCCGGCTGGAGCGCGAGGGCGAGTGGCGCAGGCTCGATGACATCATCAAGCGGATGGAGGGCGGCGGGCTTCGGCGCATTTCGGACGAGGATCTGATCGCGCTCCCCGCCCTCTACCGCACCGCCGCGTCGAGCCTTTCTGTTGCGCGTGAAACCAGCCTTGATGCCGCGACCCTCGCCTACCTTGAGGCCTTGGTGCAGCGCGCGTGGTTCCAGGTCTATGGCCCGCGTCAGGGCTTTGTGCGCTGGCTGCGCGGGTTCCTGCTGGGCGGCTGGAGCCGCGCGGTGCGGGCGCTGTGGCTCGATATCTGCATCGCCCTGTTCGTGATGGTCGCCGGCGCGATCGTCGGCTGGCTGCTCGTGGCGGGGGACGAGGCGTGGTATTACCGGCTGTTCCCCGCAGGCGGCGGCGATCCGCGCGTGCCGGGGGCGAGCCGCGAACAATTGCTGGCAACCCTCGCCACCGAAGAAAGCGCCAACGGCCTTTCGGCCTTCGCCGCGCAGCTGTTCAGCAACAATTCGGGCGTGTGCATCCTCGCCTTTGCGCTGGGGTTCGCCTTCGGCATCCCTTCGCTGCTGCTGCTGGTGCATAATCTTGCGCTGCTGGGCGCGCTGCTGTGGCTGTTCGATTCGCAGGGGCTGGTGGTGGAGCTGGCCGCATGGCTCAGCGTGCATGGCACCACGGAACTGTTCGGCATCCTGCTGTCGGGCGCGGCGGGTCTGCATATCGGGCGGGCGATGGCCTTCCCCGGCAATCTGTCAGTGCTCGATTCCGCCGCTGCCGCCGGTCGCCGCAGCGCGGTGGTGATGGTGGGCGTGGTGATCATGATGATCGTCGCCGCCCTGCTCGAAGCCTTCCCGCGCCAGCTGGTCGACGGCACCGAAAGCCGTTTCCTGATCGGCGGAGTGATGCTGATCTTCTGGCTCGCCTATTTCACCCTCTACCGCCCAGCAGCAGCGCAGGAGACGGCATGAGCAAAGCCGCCGCCCCTGCCGCCGCGCGCCAGGCCGACAAGCGCACCCGCACCCTCGTCACGCCGGAAGGGCTGGCCCTGCCGATCACCCTTGCGCCGCGCGCCAGCCGCGCTGGGGCGCTGATCCTTGATGTGTTCATCATTTCCGCCGGGCTGATCGCCTTCCAATTGGTGATGCGCTGGATCGCGGGCGGATTGCTCGATGGCACCGGGTTCGATCCCGACAACGCCTCGCGCGGGGCGATGGAGTTTCTGGCGATCATCTTTGCCCTCTTCGCATTTGCCTCGTGGTATGGCTATTTCCTCGTGCAGGAACTCGGCCCGCGCGGGGCGACGCTGGGCAAGCGCATTGTCGGCATCCGCATTGCCGCGCGCGGCAGTGCGCGGCTCACCCCCGAGGCGGTCATTGCCCGCAATCTGCTGCGCGATATCGAGATCTTCTATCCGCTGGTCGCGTTGGCCGTGTTGCTGGCGCTCAGCACGCAAGGGCAGGACGTCGGCATCCTCGGCTGGGTGCTGACCGGCTGGTTCCTGCTGTTCCTGCTGTTCCCGTTCTTTAACCGTGATGCCTTGCGCGCAGGCGATATCATCGCCGGGACATGGGTGGTCGAACGCCCCCGCCCCAAACTGGCCGCCGTTCTCAGCACCCAGGGCGCTGCCGCCGCTGCAGGCGAGAGCGAGGTCACCGGCGCGCGCTACGATTTCGGCGAGGCCGAGCTTTCGGTCTATGGCGAAAAGGAATTGCAGACGCTGGAACGGATGCTGCGCGATGCCCAGCCCGATGCGCTTCAGGCCGTCCATGCGGCGATCTGCCGCAAGATCGGCTGGGATCCGGGCGCGGGCGACGAAAGGGCTTTTCTCGAAGCCTTCTATGCGCAATTGCGCGAGCGGCTGGAGGCCGACATGCGGTTCGGCAAGCGCAAGGCGGACAAGTTCTCATGATGATCGACAGACGCTTCTTCATCGGCGGCTCGCTGGCGCTGGGCGCTTCGGCGTGCATCCCGCCTGACCAGAGCCCGCTTGGCAGGCTGGCGGCAGAGCTGCGGATCATCGAAGCGGCGGGCAACGGCACGCTCGGCGTCGAGCTGTTCGATACGGCCAGCGGCATGTCGGTCGGCCTGAACCGCGACCGGCGGTTTGGCCATGCGTCCTCGTTCAAGTTCAGCCTCGCCGCGCTGCTGCTGCAACGCCATGCGGCAGGGCTGATCGATGCGGACAAGCGGGTGATGTGGACGCAGGCGGACATGCTCAACCACGCGCCCTTCACCAGCGAACGGATCGCCACCGGCGCAACCTTGCGGGAACTCGCGCGGGCGACGCAGACGACCTCGGACAATCCGGCGGCCAATATCCTGCTCCGCAATCTGGGCGGCCCTGCGGGGCTGACGGCGTTCTGGCGCAGCATCGGTGATGATGTCAGCCGAGTCGACCGGCTTGAGCCGGAGATGAACAACGTCCCCACCGCCGAATTCCGCGACACCACCACGCCAGCCGCGATGGCGCGCACAGTGGCGAAGATCGTTTATGGCGATGTGCTGCCCGAAGCCGAGCGCGCAGAACTGAAGGGCTGGATGGTCGAAACCGAAACCGGCGCACGCCGGGTGCGCGCGGGCCTGCCCGAAGGCTGGGTCGCGGGCGACAAGACCGGCACCAGCGGGCTGATCGGCGGAACGGAATACAACTATATCGACATCGGCTTTGCCGAAGGGCCGAAGGGCCAGCCGCCGATCACCTTCGCCTGCTATTTCCGCGCGCGCCAGACCGAGGACGAAATGCTGGCAGGCGGCGAACAGACGCTCGCCCGCGTGGGCCGCGTGATCAAGGAATTCGCCGAGCCCGAGCGCGGGTTGCCGCTGGTGGGGAAGCTTTATTGAACCCTCCCCGTTCGGGCTGAGCCTGTCGAAGCCCTGCACTTTCTTTTCGGCGCAAATCACAAAAAGAAATGCAGCCCTTCGACAAGCTCAGGGCGAACGGGGTTGCGCTCAATGATCCGGCGTCGCCGACGCCTTCTCCTCGCCCCCGAAAATCGCCACTTCGTTCACCCCCGCGCTGGTCGCACGACCGCGATACATTCCGGTGGTGTTGAAGCTGAAGATCGCATGGCCCTCGGGCGTGACGAGGATCACCCCGCCATCGCCGCCGAGTGAGGCGACATCGGCCATCACTGCATCGGCGGCACTTTGATCCGATATGGCGAGCAATTGGTAATAGTGGCTCATCGGCGTCGGTGAACGATGAGGATCCCCGATGCCCATCTGCCGGGGCAGCGTCTCGCGCTGAACCCGCAGCCGAGCACAAATCTCGTGCGCCACGCCGACGCGCAGGAAATACTCGCCCCACCCCGTCGCCGAGACCGCACAGGCGCGGTTATCCGCATAAGTCCCCGCCCCGATCACCGGCGCATCGCCCACGCGGCCCCAGCGCTTGCCAGTCATCCCGCCGGTGGAGGTGCCCGCGGCCAGATTGCCATTCTGATCGAGCGCCACCGCGCCCACCGTGCCGAACTTGTGATCCACATCCAGCGCCGAAAGCTGCTTCGCCTTCATCCGCTCCAGCGCCTCGCGCCGTGCGGGCGTGGCGAAATATTCGGGCGGGGTGACGGCAAAGCCCTTTTCCGCCGCGAAGGCCTCCGCGCCTGCTCCCATCAGCATGACGTGCTCGCTCTGGGTGCGCACTGTATCGGCCAGCAGGATCGGGTTCTTGACCGTCTTCACCCCGGCAATCGCCCCCGCGCTGCGATCGCGCCCATCCATGATCGAGGCGTCGAGTTCGTTCGTCCCCTCCCATGTGAAAACCGCGCCTTTGCCAGCGTTGAACAGCGGCGAATCCTCCATTGGGATGATCGCGGCCTTGACCGCATCCATCGCGCTGCCGCCCTCGGCCAGCACCTTGGCCCCGGCATCCAGCGCCACCTGAAGCGCGGCTTCATATTCGGCGCGCTTTTCCGGTGTCATCGCCTTGGGGTCGAGCGTGCCGGCCCCGCCGTGGATCGCAATCGACCATTTGGGCGCGTCCTGGGCAAGCGCGGGCTGGGACAGGAGGGCGAGAGCGACGAGCGCGAGCAGCTTGTTCATGGCCGCAAGGTCTAACGCGCCGCTCACGGTTTCGCCAGCTTAACAGCGCAGCATCCGCACGCTAGGGCAGCGGCCATGATCCTGCGTCCCGCCACACTCGCCGATGCGCCAGCCCTTGCCCACCTTGGCAACACCAGCTTTTGCGCCACCTTCGAACATCTTTACCGGCCCGAAGACCTCGCCGCGTTCCTCGAACAGGTCTATTCCGAAAGCGCCGTTGCCGGAGAGATCGCCGGCCCGGAGTGCATTCACCGCCTTGCCGATGAGGGCGGCGAACTGGTCGGCTATTGCAAATTGCGCCACCCCAGCTGGTACGCAGAGCACTCCGACGCCAGCAACCCGATCGCCCTTGGCCAGCTCTATACCGCGCCCGGCCGCACCGGCGAAGGGATCGGCGCGGCGCTGATGGAGTGGGCGCTGGCCTATGCGCGCGAGCTGGGCTGCGATGCGATCCAGCTTTCGGTCTATTCGGAGAACTACGGCGCGCAGCGGTTCTACCAGCGTTACGGCTTCGGCAAGATCGCCGACATCACCTTCCCGGTGGGCGAGCAGCTGGACGAAGAATTCCTCTACGAATTGAAGCTGTAACCCACAGGAGAGAGAGCATGAGCGGATTTGGCTGGGCAAGCACCACCGACGAGGTGCTGGAGGGCCGCGACCTTTCGGGCCGGACGGTGTTCATCACCGGAGCCAATTCCGGGCTGGGGCAGGAAACCGCCCGCGCGATGGCTGCCAAGGGCGCTCATGTGGTGATGGCGGGGCGCGATCAGGCCAAATTGGACGAGGCCGTGGCCGCGATCCGCGCGGGCCTGCCGGACGCGCAGCTGGAGACGATCACCCTCGACCTCGGCTCGCTCGAAAGCATCCGCGCCGCCGCATCGCGGGCGCGCCAGCGGTTCGCGAAGATCGACATCCTGATCAATAATGCGGGCGTGATGGCCACGCCGTTCCTGCACACTGCCGACGGGTTCGAAATGCAGATCGGCACCAACCACCTCGGCCATTTCGCGCTGACGGGCGAGCTGTTCCCGCTGATCGAGGCGGGGGAAGGAAAGCGCATCGTCAATCTGTCGAGCCGCGGGCATCACTTCGCGCCGGTCGATTTCGACGACATGCATTTCACCGCCCGCGCCTATGATCCGTGGATCAGCTATGGCCACTCCAAGACCGCCAATGTGCTGTTCACCGTGGGGCTGGAGCAGCGTTTCGCGGTGCTGGGCATCCACGCCTATGCGGTGCATCCGGGCGGGATCCAGACCAACCTTGGCCGCCACATGACGCCCGAAATGGTGGAAACGCTGATGGCACGCGTCACCTCCAGCGACGCCGGCTTTGCGTGGAAGACCATCCCGCAAGGCGCGGCCACCAGCTGCTGGGCCGCGACCGCACCGGAGCTGGAGGGTGCAGGCGGGGTCTATTGCGAGGACTGCCATGTCGCCGAAGTGGACGACGTCTCCTCCACCGGCGGGGTGCGCTCCTACGCGCTCAACCCCAGCTATGCCGACCAGCTGTGGAAGCTGAGCGAGGAGCTGACCGGGGTGCAGTATCCCGGTTAACCGGCAAGGAAGTCCCGCAGCAGGCCGAGCACGTCTTTGGCCTCCCGCGTGGGGGTGATCGCCATGAAGACATGCGGGGCGGCTTCGTATTCGTAGAGCTTGGCGTCGACCCCCGCGGCACGCAGCCTGCCCAGAAAGCTGCGCGAATCGATAATGAAAATGTCGTGCCGTCCGGTCCAGATGCGGGTCGGCGGGAGCTGCGCCAGCAGCTCGGGCGCGGCGTAGAGCGGGCTGACCGCAGGATCGTCCATCGCCCGTCCTGCGGCGACCAGCCCGCCGCAGGCGCGCAAGGTGCCGATCTTGAGCATCAGGTCGTGCGGCTCGACCACGGCGATCTCGGGGTCGGCCAGGCCGAGATCGAGCCATGGCGCAAACAGCGCCAGCTTGCCCGGCATCGGTCCGCCGCTGTTCGCCAGCCTCAGCGCCAGTGCCAGCGCCATATGGCCGCCCGCAGAATCGCCGTTGAGGATGATCCGCGCCGGATCATGGCTGGCGGCCAGACCGGCATAGACCGCATCGGCCAGCGCATCCTGCGCGGTGTAGGGCGCTTCCGGCACCATCGGATAGAGCGGCACGGTAACGCTGATCCCGCAGGCCTTGACCATCTCGGCGACCAGCGGCCAGTGGACCTTGAACATCGGCTGCACGAACCCGCCGCCGTGGAAATAGAGCATGTGCCACGCGCCCGGCCCGCTCCTGGGGTGGAGCGTCACCACGCGGCTGCCAAGCACCTCGCGCTCCTCGACGATGAAGCGCTTGCGGAACGCTTCGGGCATCGGCGCGTCCTGCGGCAGGCGGCGCCCGGTCATTACTGTGTGAAAGCCGGCCTCGTCATGCGGGACCACCGGTTTTCCGCGCGCGATCACGAACTTGATCACCCGCAGCAGCAGGCTCGGACTGGCGCTGCGCAGCGCGATGGAACTGTCGGTCAGCATGATCTCTCCCCTTGCCCGCGCAGAGTGCCGCGCCGCAGGGCCAAGTCAAGCGTTGGCGGTGCGCAGATCCTTGCCGGAGGCCGCCCCGGCCCCGACCCTGCGCCCTTCGACATCGAAGATCCCCACGCACAGCGCGAACATGGCGATGATCATCACGAACTCGCCCTCGTCCTCGATGAAGGCGAGCAGGTTGAGCACGCCGGGCGTGTGTTCCCCCCACGAGGTCACCATATCGACTGCCACGCCGAACACTGCTGCCCCGGCAATGCAGGCAGCGATCAGCGCGCCGTGGATCGCCGCGCGGATATTCGCCTGACGCAGCGCCATCAGCATCCCGGCAATCCACACCAGCCCGACCAGCCCGAACACGGCCGTTTCGGCAAGGTGGTTGGGATGGACCGGCAGCCAGGCAAAGACCGGCATGTCGGCGGCAAAGGAGAAGCCGAGTTGCTCATGCACCTCGCCCCAGTTGTCGAGCGTCATCCAGCCGAACAGGATCGCACTGGTGAGATACACCGCGGCGCGAGTGCGCAGCCACACGACAAACAGCATCACCGCACAAGCCGAGGTCAGCGAATATTCGAGGAATTCGGCAAACGAGCCATCCTGCGACATGAAGAACTGCGTCGGCAAAGCCGCGCCGGTGACATCGCCGTAATGCGCGGCGACATCCAGCCCCACCAGCACGCAGGCATAGGGGATCACCCCCATCAGCGCGATGTGCAGCGCGCGCGACCGCGCCAGTTCGACAATCGTGCGCCAGATGTCGCTGAAGGTGATCATGCCCGTCTGTCCGTCCAGTTGTGCAGCAAGCCTGCAACAGCGCTTTTATTAGCCCCCGTATTGTCACAAATAGCGCCGATCCGCCCTCACGCGAACCGGCGAATGCCCCCCTGCGCCAATATGCGACAATCGTAAGATTTGCAGTTACGCCGACCACCGCCGTTAACCTGCGCTTATGATTGCTCCTTGGCTCCGGCCTCTGTATAGGCTGCCCCATGTCTTCCATCCGTCCGTGGCGCACGATCGAACGGCGCAAATGTCGCCAGATCATGGTGGGGAATGTCCCCGTAGGCGGTGATGCTCCCATCACCGTGCAAACCATGACCAACACCCCCACAGAGGACGTGCGCGCCACGCTCGACCAGATCCGGCGGTGCGAGGAAGTGGGCGCGGACATCATCCGCGTGTCCTGCCCGACCGAGGAATCGACCCGCGATTTCAAAAAGATCACCCGCGGCGCGCGCATCCCGATCGTCGCCGACATCCATTTCCACTACCAGCGCGCCCTTGAGGCTGCCGATGCTGGCGCGGCGTGCTTGCGCATCAACCCCGGCAATATCGGCTCGTCCAAGCGCGTGGCCGAAGTGGTGCGCGCGGCCAAGGCCAATGGCTGCGCGATCCGCATCGGGGTCAACGCGGGCAGCCTCGAAAAGGACCTGCTGGAAAAGTATGGCGAGCCCTGTCCCGAAGCGCTGATCGAAAGCGCGCTGGATCATATCAAGCTGTTGCAGGATCACGATTTCCACGAGTTCAAGGTGGCGGTGAAGGCCAGCGACGTGTTCCTCGCGGTCGCCGCCTATCATGGGCTGGCCGAGACGGTCGATTGCCCGCTGCACCTCGGCATCACCGAAGCGGGCGGCCTGATCGGCGGCACGGTGAAATCTTCGATCGGCATGGGCAGCCTGCTGTGGGCCGGGATCGGTGACACGATCCGCGTCAGCCTGTCGGCCGAGCCCGAAGAAGAGATCAAGGTCGGCTACCACATGCTCAAGGCCCTGGGCCTGCGCACCCGCGGCGTGCGGGTCGTGTCCTGCCCCTCGTGCTCGCGGCAGGGGTTCGATGTGATCCGCACGGTCGAAACGCTCGAAAAGCGGCTCGAACACATCAAGACCCCGATGAGCCTGTCGGTGCTCGGCTGCGTCGTCAACGGCCCCGGCGAAGCGCGCGAGACCGATATCGGCCTCACCGGCGGCGGCAATGGCAAGCACATGGTCTACCTCTCCGGCATGAAGGCCCATGCGATCGAGGATGAGGCGATGCTCGATCACATCGTCCGGCTGGTCGAGGAAAAGGCTGCTGCCATCGAAGCAGGCGAGGCGACCGCCTTCGATCCCCACGCCGCGCCCGCCGAAGCCGCCGAGTGATCCGCGCTGCCATTGCCGCAAGTCTGGCGCTGGCGCTGGTGTCTTGCGCGGCTGGACCTGAGCCCAAGTCTGCCGCCGCCCCGGCCCATCCGGAGGCCAACTCCTACGCCGTCACGCCCGACGCGATGGGCGATGTCGACGCCGCGCTCGCCCGCGCCGCTGCCAGTGGCAAGCGCGTGCTGGTGGTGATGGGCGGCAACTGGTGCCACGATAGCCGCGCGCTGGCCGGATGGCTGGAAACCCCGCGCTTTGCCGCGCTGGTGGCGGAGCGTTACGAGCTCGTTTTCGTCAATGTCGGCCTGCCGCAAACCGGCGACGGGCATAATCTTGACGTGCCGCAACGCTTCGGCCTCGCCGATGTGCCCGGCACGCCCGCCCTGCTGGTGCTGACGGCCGATGGCAAGGCGGTGAACCTCGACACGGCGGCAAGCTGGCGCAACGCCGCCAGCCGCAGCGAGGATGCGATCTACACGGAACTTGCTGCTTTGGCAGACACGCCTGAATGACAACGAAAGATCGCTTCGACCAGCTCGTCCGCGATGCCTGCGTCATCTACGGAAACTGCGGCAGCGGCGATCTTCATATTCGCGACCTCCTCCCGAGGAGCGGCGAACTGACTGCCGAAGAATTCGCCCGCCTCATGCTCAAGGCCGAAAAAATGTCTGAATCGCGATACAGCCAGCAGTACCGCGACAATCACGATTGGTGCGCAGCCCGCTTTCGGCAAGCGATGGGCGCGGATTGTGTCGATGCGGGAGCCTTATGGGAGTGAAACGCTCCGCTTGTCAGGCTGGACCTGCGGCTGCTTCAAGGGTCAAGTAACGCCATGATCGAAGCCCTCCTCCTCGCCGTCGCGCTGGCGATGGACGCCTTTGCCGTCGCTCTGACACAGGGCGCGCGGTTCCGCCCGTCCGTGGCGGGCGGCGTGGCCATTGCGCTCACTTTCGGCGTGTTTCAGGCGCTGATGCCGCTCGCTGGCTGGGGGATCGGCGCGGTGGCCTTCGCCTATATCGAGGCCGTGGATCACTGGATCGCGTTCGGATTGCTCGGCTTCCTCGGCGTGCGGATGCTGGGCGGCCATGTCGGCGAGGAGGAAGCGGGCCACGCGCTCACCGGCAAGGCGCTGCTGATCGCCGGGGTCGCCACCAGTATCGATGCGCTGGCGGCAGGGATCACTCTGCCCACTCTCAGCGTCGCGCCGCTGGTTGCAGTCGCGCTGATCGGCGGGGTCACCTTCGCCATGAGCGGCGCGGGCGTGGCCCTCGGCCGGATTGCGGGTGACCGCTTCGGCACATGGGCGGAGCGCGCGGGCGGGATCATTCTGATCGGGCTGGGGTGCAAGATCCTCGCCGAACACACCGGCTTTCTCTGACGCTGTCCTACAGGCAAAGATGCTGCCAAGACTGCGCCGATGACCATGACGCCGCCCCTTTCTGTCCGCGCCGCACCTGCCCTGCCGGCAAGGGCAGTTTTTCTGTTCCTGGGGAGTGTCTCATGTGTCTCCAACAGGGGGGCGCAGGCGGCCTGAGATGCTCCACGTCGTCCACCACGCCGACTACGCTGTAGGGCATGGGGCGCCGCGCCCGGATCGCGGCACCTTCCGTTTCGACAAGTACTATCTCGTCATGGAGGAGTTGCGGGCCAGCGGTGCGGCGCTGACCGAGCACGCGCCCGAGCCCTGCCCGCGCGAATGGCTCGAAGCGGTGCATTGCCCCGACTACGTCGATCAGGTGTTCCGCGCCGAGGTTCCGCGCGACAAGGAGCGCCGGATCGGCTTTCCGGTGACGCCCGCGATCACCTCCCGCGTGCGCCACACCAGTGGCGGCACCTGGCTGGCTGCGCAGCTCGCCCGGAGCCACGGCTATGCCGCCAACTCCGCCGCCGGGAGCCACCATGCGCTGCACGATACCGGCGCGGGCTATTGCGTGTTCAACGATCTCGCTGTCACCGCCAACCGCCTGATCGCGGAAAGGCACGCACGGCGCGTGCTGATTGTCGATCTCGACGTGCATCAGGGTGACGGCACCGCCAGCCTCACGGCGGGCCGTGCGGACATCTTCACCCTCTCGCTCCACGCCGAGAAGAACTTCCCTGTGAGGAAAGCCCGCTCCAGCCTTGATGTCGGCCTGCCGGACGGGGTGGACGATGATGGCTATATGGAGACGCTTGCCCGCCACTTGCCGCAGGTGCTGGCCGGTTTCGCGCCCGACTTCGTGCTCTATCAGGCAGGCGTCGATCCGCATGTCGACGACAAGCTCGGGCGGCTGGCCCTGACCGATGCCGGGCTCGCCTCCCGCGACCGCTTCGTGATCGCCGAATCCCGCCAGCGCGGCCTGCCCGTGGCAAGCGCGCTGGGCGGCGGCTATGGTGACGATCCGCGCATCGTCGCGGCGCGCCATGCCGCCTCGATGTTGACGATGGCCGATGCGAACAGCGCGTTTCCGGCACCATCCCCCACGAAATGACGCATAGCTGCGATGAACCGAGGCTCGCCCTTATTGGGAACGCAAGCTGCGCGGTTTACGTTACGACACAATGAAGCGTCGCGATCTGTTGAAAGGCACTCTGGCCGTGGGAGCAGCTCTCGTGCTGCCCGCGCGCCTTGCCGCGTCGGTCGCGCCCGGCACGCCCCGCGACCGGATCCTGTTCGACATCGCCAAGCGCGAATTGCTGCGCGCGGGCAACGCGATCTGGAAACACGACATTGTCGGGATCGCCGATTTCGGCCTCCATTCGTCCAAGCCGCGCTTCCACTTCGTCAATCTCGAACGGGCGGAAGTGCAGTCCTTTCACGTCAGCCACGGCATGGGGTCAGACCCGCAGCATGACGGCTGGCTCAAGGCGTTCTCGAACACCGAAGGCTCCAACGCCACAAGCCGCGGCGCTTATGTGACGTGGGAATGGTACAAGGGCCGGTACGGCACCTCGGTGCGCCTCGGCGGGCTGGACGAAAGCAACAACGCCGCGCTGCAACGCTATATCGTGATGCACCGCGCCGATTATGCCGAACCGTCGCATATCGACCGCTGGGGCCGCCTGGGCCGCTCCAACGGCTGCTTCGCGATGGGCGAGGAACAGTTCCGCATCGCGCTGATGCACCTGTCGGGCGGGCGGTTGCTGTTCGCCGATTCGCTGGGTCTTGAGGAAGACGGCAGCATCCAGCCGCTGCCGGAACTGGCCATGATCGAGCGTCCGCCGCTCGACCTTTACCCCCGCCCGTCGATCAGCGCTTACTGAGGCGTGGGTTACCGCCCGAGTTTTGCGGGGTTCGAACTCAACGCCGGATCGGCGATTGCCGGTGTGCTTCCGGCGAGTTTTCAGGCGGCGGCGATCGGGTCCGGGCTGACGCTGGCGTGGCTGGCGATCGCAGCTGTGATCGCGGAAGGGTTGGCTGACCCGCTGTTCGTGCTGAAAATCATTCCGGGTGTCATCGTGGCCGGTGTCATTGCGATCATCATCGCCACGGTGTTGTGCGCGTTCTACATAGGGCTGGTCGGTGCGCCATTGGCGGCGCTGCTGGGCCAGCGGCTCGACTCGCGGTTCGGGCTTGCTCTTGCCGTGTTGTCGGCGGTGATCACGGCAATTGTTGCCCTTGCCGCCTTCGGGTTGTGGCCCTTGTTCGACACGCCGGACTGGCAATTCGCCCTGCTGGTCTTCGCCTATGCCTTGCCCGCCGGTCTGCTGTATCGCCGCGCGGTGCTGACCGCGCGGCAGTTCAGTCCCTTTGCGGAAGCCCGCGCCTAGCTGTCGCGCAGATCGTCCTCGATCACGATCACCTCGTCAGTCGGCACGGTGGTGCGGTTGCGCACCCGCGGACGATCAAGGCTGGCGAGCACCTTGGTGTCGCGGCCATAGATGTCCTTGAAGGTCGCCATCTGGCCGTTGATGTCCGATGCCATCGTGAAATAGGTGATATAGGCGGGCCACTGCTTTTCGAGCATCACCTTGGTGTACTTGCCCGAGGTCGAGATCGCCACGGCCTCGTCCTTGGTCGCGCCCTTGCCCAGAATCGCCATGGTCATCGCCAGCTCCAGCGCGCGTTCGGTGCGCACGCAGCCGTGGCTCAGCGCGCGGAACTCGTTGCCGAACAGGTGGCGCGACGGCGTGTCGTGGAAGAAGATCGCGTGCGCATTGGGCATTTCGAGCTTCATCATGCCCAGCGAATTGCCCGGCCCTGGCTGCTGCACCACGGTGACATAGCCGTTCGCGCCCTTGGTCGCGACATAGCCGTTGCGCTTGCCCCAGGCAGGGTTGGCGAGCACGCGGGCGCCAAGGCCCTCGCCCTTCACGATCGATTGCGGCACGGTCCATGTGGGGTTGAACACCACGCCTTCCACCATCTCGGCCAGCTGCGGCGTCGCTGTGCGTCCGGGCTTGCCGACGATGGTGCGATAGGTGCTGATGATCCGGTTCTTCACCGTCAGCCGCAGCTGGAATTCCGGCACGTTGGTGATGAGATATTGCTGTCCCAGATCGCGCTGCAACCAGCGCCAGCGATCCATGTTGGCGCGAATCAGCTTGCGCCTTGCGGTCTGGCCATCCGACGTGGCGGCGAGTTCGGCCTTCAGCTTGGCGTAATCGGGGTGGCTGGGCGCAAGCTTCATCAGCGCGCCCGCGATATCGCCGCTGGCCAGAGCTTCGGCCATCACCTTGCCGGCGGGGAACAGATCGCGGTCGGGATCGACCACGAACCACTGTTCGCGCGCTTCCATCGGGGTGCGCCCGTCGCGCAGATCCTCGACCAGCCACACAAAGCTTTGCGAGGCGAGTTCGTTCAATTCCTTCGACGGGCCGGACGCCAGCGCGACCTTGAGCGGTTCGAGGTCATAATCCGCAGGGTCGAGCCCTTCGGCACCGATTCCCTCGATCACGGCAACCAGCCTTGCAGCCTGCCCCACAGTCCAGGCCTGGACCAGCGGTTCGAACACAGGCTGGCCGAAAGCCTCGGCCACGGTCTGCCCCTGAGGCGGAAGCGTGGCAGGCTGCGGGCCGCCCTGCAGGTCACTGCGCACCGGCGGCGCAGTCACAGGCGCGGCGCCATCCTGAGCCAGTGCGGCGCTCGCCACCAGAGCTGCGGCGCCGATGCCGCCAGCCAATTTGCCGGGAAACTTCATCTCGATACTGCCTTTTGCCCCGTGCCGCTTTGGATCGCGACCGATAACCGTCGCAAGCTGCATACAATCTGCGCCTTGCCCCTATCAACCATCTTGGCTTTCACCTGCATTAATGTTCGCAAGCCTGTGTCCTTGACGTGACCTTGCAAGCACGGACGCTTAAGGAGCGCCCATGCCGCTGCGCCATCATCCCCTGCTGCCCTTTGCCGCTGCGCTGGCAGGCGTGGGGTTCCTGTCGCTGATGGATGCTTTCATGAAAGAGGCGGCGCTGATGATCGGCGCCTACACCGCGACTGTGCTGCGTGCGTTCATCGGTGCGGCGCTGATTGCGCCTGTCTGGCTGTCACGCGGGCCGGCTATGCCCAGCAAAGCGGTGTGGAAGCTGCACCTGACCCGCGGGGTTGTGTCGGCCTTCATGGCACTGACCTTCTTCTACTCGCTCACCCTGCTCCCCCTTGCCGAGGCGATTGCCCTCAGTTTCATCGCCCCGCTGATCGCGCTTTACCTTGCCAGTGTGCTGCTGGGCGAGGTGATCAGCCGCGCGGCGATCGGCGCGAGCGTGCTGGGCTTTGCCGGCACGCTGGTGATTGTCGGGGGCCGGATCGGGCAGGGCGAATTCGATGAAGGCGCGGCCTTGGGGGTGGCCTCGCTGTTCGTTTCGGCACTGCTATACGCCTATAACTTCATTGTGATCCGGCGGCAGGCGCAGGTCGCCGGGCCGCTGGAGATCGCCACGTTCCACAGCGGGATCGGCGGGCTGGTGCTGCTGACGCTCGCCCCGTTCCTGTGGGCGCCGCCTTCGGGCGATGCGTGGTGGCCGCTGCTGGCGGCGGGCGCGCTGACGGTGGCGGGATCGCTGTTGATCGCATGGGCCTATGCCCGCGCCGAGGCCAATGTGCTGGTGCCGACCGAATATTCGGGCTTCGTCTGGGCGGCACTGTTCGGCTGGATGTTCTTCCGCGAACCTGTGACGTGGCCGACACTGGCGGGGACCGCGCTGATCGTGACCGGCTGCTGGCTGGCCACCCGTCCGGCCCGCCCCGCGCCCGTCCCTGCCGCTTAAGACCTATTGCCAAGGGCCGTAAGTCCCTTGCCCCCCTTGACCTCGCGCGCGAGGCAGCGCAGGAGCGGCGCCGAAAACCGCGCCCTTGGTGGATCGGGGGCGGGTCAATCGAAAAAGGATGGAACCCTCTCATGACCGCAATCGGCCAGGATTCGCTCGGCACCCGTCAGATGCTCGATGTGGGCGGCAAGCATTACGCCTATTACTCGCTCGCGAAAGCCGCAGAGCAGCTGGGCGACATCAGCAAGCTGCCGATTTCGATGAAGGTGCTGCTGGAAAACCTGCTGCGCTTCGAAGACGGCGGCTTCACGGTTGACCGCTCGCACATTCAGGCGCTGGTCGATTGGCAGGCGAACCCCACCACGGGCGAGGAAATCCAGTACCGCCCGGCGCGCGTGCTGCTGCAGGACTTCACCGGCGTGCCTTGCGTGGTTGACCTTGCCGCGATGCGCGATGCGATCAAGAAGCTGGGCGGCGACACCGCCAAGATCAACCCGCTGGTGCCGGTCAACCTTGTGATCGACCACTCGGTGATGGTCGACGAATTCGGCCACCCCAAGGCGATGGAAGCCAACATGGCGCTCGAATACGAGCGCAATGCCGAACGTTACGACTTCCTCAAGTGGGGCTCGAAGAGCTTCCAGAACTTCACCGCCGTGCCCCCGGGCACCGGCATTTGCCACCAGGTGAACCTTGAGCATCTGGCGCAGGCCGTGTGGTCTTCGGAAGGCCCGGACGGCGTGATGGTTGCCTATCCCGACACCTGCGTCGGCACCGACAGCCACACCACCATGATCAACGGTCTGGGCGTGCTGGGCTGGGGCGTCGGCGGAATCGAGGCTGAGGCCGCGATGCTCGGTCAGCCGGTCTCGATGCTGATCCCCGAAGTGGTCGGCTTCTACCTTGAAGGCGCAATGGCCGAAGGCGTGACCGCGACCGACCTCGTGCTGACCTGCGTGCAGATGCTGCGCAATGTCGGCGTGGTGGGCCGCTTCGTCGAGTTCTACGGCCCGGGCGTTGCCAACCTCACCCTCGCCGACCGCGCCACCATCGCCAACATGGCGCCCGAATATGGCGCGACCTGCGGCTTCTTCGGGATCGACGACAAGACCCTCGATTACCTGCGCCTCACCGGCCGCAGCGAAGAGAACATCGCGCTGGTCGAAGCCTATGCCAAGGCGCAGGGCATGTGGTTTGACCCCGCCAACGTGCCGGTCTTCACCAAGACCCTGAGCCTCGACATGGCGACCGTCGTCCCCAGCCTCGCAGGCCCCAAGCGCCCGCAGGACAAGGTGATCCTTCAGGAAGTCGACGATCTGTTCAACGCCGACCTCTCCAAGGTCTATGGCAAGTCCGCCGCCGCCCGCGTGGGTGTCGAAGGGGCGAGCCATGACATCGGCGATGGCGACGTGGTGATCGCGGCCATCACCTCCTGCACCAACACCTCGAACCCCGATGTGCTGATCGCCGCCGGCCTCGTCGCCAAGAAGGCGAACGAGCGCGGGCTGAAGCCCAAGCCGTGGGTCAAGACCTCGCTCGCGCCGGGATCGCAGGTGGTCACGGATTACCTCGTGAAGTCGGGCCTGCAGGAGCACCTCGATGCCGTCGGCTTCGACCTCGTCGGCTATGGCTGCACCACCTGCATCGGCAACTCCGGCCCGCTCGCCGCGCCGATCTCGGCCGCGATCAACGGCAATGACATCGTCGCTGCCTCGGTGCTGTCGGGCAACCGCAACTTCGAAGGCCGCGTCTCGCCCGACGTGCGCGCCAACTTCCTCGCCTCGCCGCCGCTGGTGGTGGCCTATGCGCTGAAGGGCACCGTCACCGAGGACATCACCACCACCCCGATCGGGCAGGACCAGAACGGCAATGACGTGATGCTCGCCGATCTGTGGCCGACCAACGCCGAGATCGCCGCCAACCGCGCCGCCAACATCGACCGTTCGATGTTCGTCAGCCGCTACGCCAACGTCTATGACGGTGACGAGCACTGGCAGGCGATCACGGTCGAGCCGTCGGACACCTACCAGTGGCGCGCCGGATCGACCTACGTCGCCAACCCGCCCTATTTCGAGGGCATGACCATGACTCCGGCGCCGATCATGGACATCGTGGATGCCAAGCCGCTGGCGATCCTCGGCGATTCGGTCACCACCGACCACATCTCGCCCGCCGGTTCGATCAAGGAAGACAGCCCGGGCGGCAAGTTCCTGATGGCCAACCAGGTCGCCAAGAAGGACTTCAACTCCTACGGCTCGCGCCGCGGCCACCACGAAGTGATGATGCGCGGCACCTTCGCCAACATCCGCATCAAGAACGAGATGGTCCCGGGCGTCGAAGGCGGCTTCTCGACCTTTGGCGGCGAGACCATGGCGATCTACGACGCAGCGATGAAGCACAAGGAAGCCGGCACGCCTCTCGTCGTCATCGGCGGCAAGGAATACGGCACCGGCTCTTCGCGCGACTGGGCGGCCAAGGGCACGATCCTGCTGGGCGTGCGGATGGTGATCGTCGAAAGCTTCGAGCGTATCCACCGCTCGAACCTCGTCGGGATGGGCGTGCTGCCGCTGCAGTTCAAGGAAGGCGACACCCGCACGACGCTGGGCCTGTCGGCGACCGACACCTTCTCGATCCGCGGCCTTGCCGATCTGGTGCCGGGTCAGGACGTCACCGTGGACGTCACCCGTGAAGATGGCACCGGCTTCAGCTTCACCGCCCTGTGTCGCATAGATACCGCAAACGAAATGGAATATTACCGCCATGGCGGCATTCTCCATTACGTTCTGCGCAAGCTTGCGGCATAAGGAGAGGCATGACGCCCACTCGCCTCGCTTATCTGCTTGCTCCGGCTCTGCCGCTTGCGCCCGTTCTGCTGGCGCTGGCGGCCTGCGGGAACGAGGGAGGCGGGGCGAGCGAGCGGCGTGATTCGCCTTCGGCTCCATTCGGCTTCGAACTGGCGATGGCGGGAACGGCTGCCGGAGCGGAAGACGATGCTGCGGCAGTGCCTGTCGCGCCCGCGCCACTGGTCACGCTGACACCGGAAGAACTTGCCGCACGGCTCGCAGCGGGCAATGTCCGCCTGATCGACGTGCGCACCGATGCCGAGGTCGCAGAAGGAATCATCCCCGGCGCGGAACATATCCCGCTCGACCGCTTCGATCCCGCCGCTTTGGGGCCGGATGACGGGCGCGAAGTCGTGCTCTATTGCCGCTCGGACCGCCGCTCAGGGATAGCGGCTGCCAAGCTGGCCGAAGCGACGGGCGAACCGGCGACCCATCTCGAAGGCGGGATTCTCGCCTGGGAAGCGGCGGGCCAGCCGGTCGAAAAGCAGCCCTAAGCTTCCAGCATTCAGCACAAACGAAAAGGGGCGGCCCGCACAGGCCGCCCCTTTTGTTTTGCGTGACTGGCGCGCCTCAGCCGAGGAACTTGCGCCGTCCGAGGATCGCTGCTGCGGCGAGGCCGAACAGGATCGTCATCGGCGGGGCCGGGACATCGTGACCGCCCGACGACGACGAGGAGCTGCTGCTGCTGCTGGAGCTGCTCGACGAGGACGAAGAGCCGCTGGAGCCGCTGGAACCGCTGCTGCCGCTCGACGAGCTCGAACCCGAAGACCCGCTGCTGCCCGACGTGGACGAACCGCTGGAGCTGCTCGACGAGGAAGACGAGCTCGACGAGCTGCTGCTGGTGCTGCTGGTCATATCGCCCGATGTGGTGCTGCCGCCGCTGGTCGCGCCGCCCGAGGACGAGGAGCTGGAGCTGCCGCTGCTCGACGAGGAGGACGAGGACGAACCCCCGCTCGAACTGCTGCTGCCACCCGAGGAACCCGAGCTCGACGAGCCGGAACCCGAACCGCCGCTGCCACCCGAAGACGACGAGGACGAAGAAGACGACGAGGAGGAGCTGGACGACGAAGACGAGGACGACGAACCCGAGGACGACACCGCCCCGGTCGAGGAACTGACATTGCCCGAAGAGCTCGAAACGTTGCCCGACGAGCTGGAGACGTTGCCCGAAGAGCTGGAAACATTGCCCGAGGAGCTCGACACCCCACCCGTGCTGCTCGAAACGCCGCCGGTGCTGCTCGACACATTGCCCGACGAGCTCGATACGCCGCCAGTGGAGCTGGAAACCGCACCCGTCGACGACGAGACATTGCCCGAGGATGACACCGCGCCGGTCGAAGACGAGACATTGCCCGACGACGAAACCGCCCCGGTCGAGGAGGACACAGCGCCCGACGTGCTGGTGCTGGACACCTGACCGGTGCTGCTCGAAACCTGACCGGTCGACGTCGAGGTCGACACCTGGCCGGTGGACGAGCTGATCTGGCCCGAGGACGAGGTGGTCGAGGTGGAGTTGTCGATGTCGATATCGACGACAACGCCGCTCGATCCGCTGCTGCTGCCGCCCGAGGTCGACGTGGTGGTCGACACCGACACATCGCCCGACGACGACCCGCCGCCGCCGAAGAAGCCGCCGAAGAAGCCGCCACCGAAACCGCCGCCAAAGCCCAGACCGCCGCCGAAGCCGCCGCCCCAGCCGCCACCAACCCCGCCGCCGCCGGAAATCGGCGGGAGCGGCGGAAGCGGTGCGGGCATGTAGGCCAGCTGCGCGATCGGCGGGCATTCAGCCGCATCGATATAGGCCTGGGTCGCGCCAGCCGGAGCGCTCGCGGCTACGACTGTTCCGGCCGGGCCGACTGGCTGACACTCGATCGTCCGCTCGACAATCCGCCGGCGGCGCTGTTCCGGCATCGGAATCTCGCGTTCGCGGGTCTTGATGTAGCGGGCGCCCGTGACCGGATCGACCTGCACCAGTTTGCCGTCGATGTTGGTCGAGTAATCCGGCGCGTTGGTGTTCATCGGCTCGGCGATGCGCACGGCACCGCCTTGCAACAATGCAACACCCGCAGCAGCGGCGGAAAGCTTTGCGATGGCCAGTTTGAGCGACATAGTCGGTAACCCTGTTTGCCTGTGGCGGTGGATGCGGACTGTCCACACCTCCCCCAAATCCAGCCTCCTTTTGATGTCAGAAGGCGCAAACGGGCAATCCGCTTAACCATGCAACGGACCGTGACAGCGAGGGAATCGCCCCGGAATCGCGGGATTTCAGGCGCGCTGTCCCGAACTGGCACCGAAAACAGAGGCTATGTTAGCCCGCCGGTTAACCCAAGCGCCGAAACTCAGTCTTCGAACAGTCCGGCCTGCGGCGGGGGTGATTCTCTGGGCGGGGTCAGCTCCAGATGCGCCCAGCCGCCATCATTGAGCACGCGTCCGCGCGCCGTCCGGGCGATCAGGCCGAGCTGGATGAGGTAGGGTTCGACCACTTCCTCCACCGTATCGCGTGGCTCGGCGAGGCCCGCCGCCAGCGTCTCGATCCCGACGGGGCCGCCCTTGTAGGTGGTCGCGATCATGGTCAGGTAACGCCGGTCCATCGCGTCGAGGCCGAGCCGGTCAATCTCCAGCCGGGTCAGCGCCTCGTCGGCAACATGACGGGTGACGCTGGCTGCGCCCGCGACATCGGCAAAGTCCCGAACACGCCGGAGCAAGCGGCCCGCGACTCGCGGCGTCCCGCGCGAACGGCGGGCGATTTCATGCGCGCCATCGGGCTGGATCGCCAAGCCGAGCAACCCGGCAGCGCGGGTGACAACGCGCTCCAGCTCCTCGTGGCTGTAGAAATTGAGCCTGACCGGGATGCCAAAGCGGTCGCGCAGCGGCGTGGTGAGCAGGCCTTGGCGGGTCGTTGCGCCGATCAGGGTGAAGGGCGGCAGGTCGATCCTCACGCTGCGCGCGCTCGGCCCCTCGCCGATGATCAGGTCCAGCGCGCGGTCCTCCATCGCCGGGTAGAGCACCTCCTCGACCACGGGCGAGAGGCGGTGGATCTCGTCGATGAACAGCACGTCATGCGGTTCGAGATTGGTGAGCAGCGCGGCCAGATCGCCCGCCTTGGCGATGACGGGGCCGCTGGTGGCGCGGAAGCCGACACCCAGCTCGCCCGCGATGATCTGCGCCAGCGTGGTCTTGCCCAGACCGGGCGGGCCGAAGAACAGCGTATGATCCATCGCCTCCCCCCGCGCGCGCGCAGCGGCGATGAAGACGGCGAGGTTTCCCTTGGCGGCTTCCTGCCCGACGAACTCGGCCAAGCGGCGCGGGCGCAGGGCGGCGTCGGGGTCGCCGGGTTGGCGGGTTGGGGTGTGGAGGGGGGCGTCGGAGGGGTTCATCGCAGTCCCTCATTGCCGACCGCTCCGAAGAACTCCCCGTCCCGATACAGTTGCCAAGTTTCGTAGCCTGAGGACCATGTCAGGATCTCAAGACACAGAGTGTCTGCAAATCGCAACACGCAGTCTCCGGTTCGCGCATCCATTTCTACCGCAGCAATTCTGCTATCTGCCAAGGCTTCGTTAGCCTTCGCTTCTGCGTCAACGGGCGCGGGGAGGCCGAACTGATGCCCATCATCTTCACTCGTGACGATTATGCTCTTGGCACCGATCAAGCGCCAGCCAGAGGTCGTGAGGACAAATGAGGTGCCTATTGAGATCGACCATTGGCCCTCACGCTGCCTCATCATGACCGGCTGACCGACCAAAAGACCTGCCAGTTCGTCGGCATAGGCTTCGGATTGCGATTGCTTGCCGAAGATAGTCATCCGGTCGGGCTCCGCCAGATGGATGCTGAAACAAGTTCAGCATGACGGTGTTGGGCAATGACCATCACCCAGCCGCCTTCTTCAGCGCCACGCGGATCAGGTCGCCCTCGCTCGCACCCTCGCCAAGTTCTTCCAGCGCGCGGGCGACGGCCTGTGCCGCCACCGCAGGCTTGAAGCCGAGGTTCTCCAGCGCGCTCGCCGCATCAGCGCCCTTGCTCCCCGCAGGCGCCGCCGCAACGCCAACCGCAAAGCCCCCGCTGCCGCCCGGCATCGCGCCGGCCTTGTCCTTCAGCTCGTTGACGATCCGGCCCGCCAGCTTCGGCCCCACGCCTTGCGCTCGCGCCACCATCGCCGCGTCGCCCTTGCCGCAGGCGTCGCGCAATTCTCCGGTCGCAAGCGCGGAGAGGATCGCCAGCGCCACCTTGCTCCCCACGCCCTGCACGCCGGTCAGCAGCCGGAACCAGTCACGCTCGGCGCTGTCGGCAAAGCCGAGCAGGCGCATGTCGTTCTCGCTCACCTGCAATTGCGTGTGGACGGTGCAGCCCTCACCCACCTCGCCCAGCGCGGCGAGCGTGCGGCTGGAGCAGTGGACCAGGTAGCCCACCCCGCCCACATCGACCACGGCCCAGTCCTCGCCGGTCGCATCGAGCCTGCCTGAGAGCTTTGCAATCATGGTTTGTTCCTGAAGGATGCCCGCCCCAGCGTCCAGCCTTTATGGACAGATGCCCACACTTGCGCCAGATGGCACCCATGAGCTGGAACACCTTCGGGCGCGTGCTGCGCTTTACCACTTGGGGCGAAAGTCATGGGCCTGCGCTGGGCGCGGTCGTCGACGGGTGCCCGCCGGGCCTCGCCATAAGTGAGGAGTTCATCCAGCCCTTCATGGACGCGAGGAAGCCGGGGACCAGCCGCTTCACCACGCAGCGGCGCGAGGATGATCTGGTGCGCATCCTGTCAGGCGTGTTCGAGGGCAAGACCACCGGAACGCCGATCGCGCTCCATATCGAGAACACCGATCAGCGCTCGAAAGATTACTCGGCCATTGCCCAGCAATATCGCCCGGGCCATGCCGATTACGCCTATGACGCCAAATACGGCATCCGCGACTATCGCGGCGGCGGGCGTTCCAGCGCGCGTGAGACAGCGGCGCGGGTGGCGGCAGGCGCGGTTGCGCGGCTAGTGATCCCGGAGGTCACCATCACCGCCTATGTCTGCGAGCTAGGCGGTGACAGGATTGATCCGGCGCGGATCGACTATGCCGAAATCGCCAACAACCCGTTCTTCTGCCCAGATCCCGAAGCCGCCAAGCGGTGGGAAGCCAAGGTCGATGATGCACGGAAGGCCGGATCGTCACTCGGCGCGATCGTGGAATGCGTCGCCACGGGTGTCCCGGCAGGCTGGGGCGCTCCGATCTATGCCAAGCTCGACAGCGATCTGGCCGCCGCGATGATGAGCATCAACGCGGTCAAGGGCGTGGAAATCGGTGACGGCTTCGAAGCCGCACGCCTGACCGGCGAACAGAACGCCGACCGGATGCGGCCCGGTGAAGACGGGTTGCCCGTCTATGCCAGCAACCATGCAGGCGGCACGGCGGGCGGCATTTCAACGGGGCAGCCGGTGGTGTGCCGGGTGGCCTTCAAGCCGACCTCGTCGATCCTCACCCCGGTTGAGTCGATCAACAGCGCGGGCGAAGCGGTTGAGGTGGTCACCAAGGGCCGGCACGACCCCTGCGTCGGCATTCGCGGCACACCGGTGGTCGAAGCGATGATGGCGCTGGTGCTGGCCGATCATAAACTGCTGCACCGCGCTCAAGTAGCGTAAGCGTAGCGCGAACCCATAGGTGCTCAGGTGGGGTAGCGCTTTTTCGCACCCCTGCTTCGTCGCCCCGGACTTGATCCGGGGTTAGGCTTTCTTTCTCTCGCACCGAAGTAAGCCAAGCCCCGCATCAAGTGCGGGGCGACGTGGTTTGACTTTCGGTCAAACGCCAAATCCGATTGGTTCCTGCCTCCACGATTGAAAAAAGCGATTTGTGCAATCGCACAAATCATCTTTTGTGCAGCGCAAAAATTCCTATTTGGGCAGGACAAGCTTCAAGCCTCTCTCAACCCCATCACAAGGACAAACTCCCATGGGTATCATCGGTTCGACTCTCCAGCCGTTCAAGGCAACCGCATTCCAGGCCGGCAAGGACTTCTTCGACGTCACCGACGCCGATCTCGCCGGCAAGTGGTCGGTGTTCTTCTTCTACCCGGCCGACTGGACCTTCGTCTGCCCGACGGAACTGGAAGACATGGGCGAAAAGTACGCCACGCTTCAGGCGATGGGCGTGGAAGTCTATGCCGTCAGCACCGACACGCATTTCAGCCACAAGGCCTGGCATGACCACTCGGACAAGATCAGCAAGCTGACCTTCCCGTTCCTCGGCGACCAGAACCACGTGCTGTCGAACCTGTTCGGCGTGCTGCGCGAAGGCGTTGGCCTTGCTGACCGTGCGACCTTCGTGGTCGATCCGGACGGCGTGATCCAGATCATGGAAATCACCTGCGAAGGCGTGGGCCGCAATGCCAACGAACTGACCCGCAAGATCAAGGCCGCCCAGTATGTGCGCGCCAACCCCGGTCAGGTCTGCCCGGCGGCGTGGGAAGAAGGCGGCGACACGCTGGCTCCTTCGCTCGACCTCGTCGGCAAGATCTAAGCCTATACTATCGGTCAGCGCGCAGGCATCCCCCTCCCCCACGTCTCGCGCTGACTGACAAATCCCGGGTGGCCCAAGGCCCTCGGGTCGTAGCCGGGACCGGATGTGCCCGCCCCTTCCCCCCTTTCGGGGCAAGTGCCATCCGGTCCCGCGTTACCTGACTGCACATCATCCAGAATTCTCGCGCGATTATCCGCGCCCGGAGGACATCATGCTCGACGCCGCCATGCAGGCCCAGCTCAAGACCTATCTCGGCAATCTTCGCGAGGGCATCGAACTGGTCGCCTCGCTCGACGATAGCGAGAAGTCGCGCCAGACCCGCGTGCTGATCGAACAGATCGCAAGCCTGCACGACCTCGTCACCGCCCGCTTTGACGGCACCGATGATCGCAAGCCCAGCTTCGTGATCCGCCGCGCGTCGGATGCGGAAAAGTGGGTGCGCTTTGCCGGCCTGCCGATGGGGCATGAATTCACGTCGCTGGTGCTCGCGCTGCTGTGGGCTGGCGGCCACCCGCCCAAGGTCGACGCCGATCTGATCGAGCAGGTCCGCGCGCTCGAAGGCGATTATCACTTCGAGATGTTCTTCTCGCTGTCGTGCCACAACTGCCCCGACGTCGTGCAGGCGCTGACGCTGATGGCGCTGGAAAACCCGCGCATCACCGCGACCCTGATCGAAGGCGGCACCTTCCAGCAGGAAGTCGAAGCGCGCGATATCATGGCCGTGCCCGCGACCTTCCTCAACGGTCAGCCGTTCTACAACGGCAAGATGGAACTGGCCGAAATCCTGTCGAAGCTCGACAAGAACGCCGATGCCAAGCAGGCCGAAAAGCTGGCCGCCAAGGCCCCGTTCGAAGTGCTGGTGATCGGCGGCGGCCCCGCTGGCGCTGCGGCGGCGGTCTATACCGCGCGCAAGGGCTTCAGCACCGGCATCGCGGCGGAACGCTTTGGCGGGCAGCTGATGGACACGCTCGGGATCGAGAACCTCCCCGGCACGCCCTATACCGAAGGGCCGAAGCTGACCGACAGCCTCAAGAAGCACGTCGGCGAATACGAGATCGACCTGATGGACCTCGCCCGCGCGGTGGAGTTGCGCGCGGCGAAGGACGTGGGCGGCTACCATGAAGTCGTGATGGCCAACGGCGCGAGCCTCAAGGCCCGTTCGCTGATCCTCTCGACCGGCGCACGCTGGCGCAACCTCGGCGTGCCGGGCGAAGCGGAGTATCGCAACAAGGGCGTCGCCTATTGCCCGCACTGCGATGGCCCGCTGTTCAAGGGCAAGCGCATCGCGGTGATCGGCGGCGGCAATTCGGGCGTCGAAGCGGCGATCGACCTTGCCGGGATCGTCGGCCATGTCACGCTGATCGAGTTCGACGTGAAGCTGCGCGCCGACGAAGTGCTCCAGCGCAAGCTGCGTTCCATGCCGAATGTCGAGATCATCACCAACGGCCAGACCACCGAGGTTTTGGGCGATGGCACCCGCGTGAACGGCCTTGTGGTCAAGAACCGCGCCAATGGCGATGAACGCCGCATCACCCTCGAAGGCGTGTTCGTTCAGATCGGCCTCGTCCCCAACACCGAATGGCTGCGCGAGACCGGCCTTGATCTCAGCAAGTTCGGCGAGATCATCATCGACGATCACGGTGCCACGAACATCCCCGGCATCTATGCTGCGGGCGACTGCACCACCGTACCGCACAAACAGATCGTCGTCGCCATGGGCGAAGGCGCAAAGGCGGGTCTGGGCGCGTTCGACTTCCTGATCCGCAACGAGCCGGTCGAGGAAGTCGCCAAGGCTGCGTAATTTGTTGAGGCGCGCCCGCATCCGCGGGCGCGCTTCCTCGCTCATGGCGCCTGAAGGCCCCGTCGCTGCGGGCGGGCGCCTAAACAATTCGGCGGCCTTGCGGGCTCCCTATCGGGAGCCCGTTCTCGTTCATCCCACCACCCCCACTAATCGCCCCACTCAATCAAACCCTCCGCATTAATCGATTGGACGCTCCATCCTGAAAGCGTCATTCTCCCATCATAGGCTACGCTCACAGGCGAGTCTGAACCTTGAGAGGAGACACATCATGGATGCCAAAACCGGAGAAATGAGCGGCGGTTGCCCGTTCCACGGCAGCGCGGAAATGCGCAATCTGCTGGGCCGCACCAACCGCGACTGGTGGCCCCAGGCCATGCAGCTCGATATCCTGACCGAGCAGGGCAAAAGCGCGAACCCCTATGGCGAGGATTTCGATTACGCCGAGGCGTTCAACACGCTCGATTACGCCGCCCTCAAGGCCGATCTCACCGCGCTGATGACCGACAGCCAGCCGTGGTGGCCGGCCGATTATGGCCACTACGGCCCGTTCTTCATCCGCATGGCATGGCACGCTGCCGGCACCTATCGCACCGGTGACGGGCGCGGCGGTGCAGGCTCGGGCCAGCAGCGGTTCGCTCCGCTCAACTCGTGGCCCGATAACGGCAACCTCGACAAGGCGCGCCGCCTGCTGTGGCCGATCAAGCAGAAGTACGGCAAGAACATCAGCTGGGCCGACCTGTTCATCCTGACCGGCAACGTCGCGATTGAATCGATGGGCGGACCGGTGTTCGGCTTCGGCGGCGGGCGTGCGGACGTCTATGAGCCGGAAAGCGTCTATTGGGGCACCGAAGAACAGTGGGTCAACGAAGGTGTCGAGACCCGCATCATCCCGGAGAAGAACAAGGCTATCGACGGCCCGCTCGCCGCGATCCAGATGGGCCTCATCTACGTCAATCCCGAAGGGCCGCAGGGCAACCCGCATGACCCCGAAGGCATGGCCCGCGACATGCGCGAAACCTTCGCCCGCATGGCCATGAATGACGAGGAAACCATCGCGCTGGTCGCTGGCGGCCACGCCTTCGGCAAGGCCCACGGTGCCGAGCCGTCCGACACCTTCGGCGGCTCGCCCGAAAGCGAAGACCTGCACCTGCAAGGCTTCGGCTGGCTTAATGACGAGGGCGAGATTGCGTCCGGCAACATCACCACCTCGGGCATTGAAGGCGCCTGGTCGAACAACCCGACGTCGTGGAGCCACGATTACTTCCGCATCCTGTTCAAGTATGACTTTGAACTGGTGAAGTCGCCCGCCGGTGCGCATCAGTGGACGCCGATCAACCCCGATCCCGAAGACATGGCCCCCGACGCGCGCGATCCGAACAAGCGCGTGCCGACGATGATGACCACAGCGGACATGGCGCTCAAGAACGATCCGGAATATCGCAAGATTTCCGAGCGTTTCCTCGCCCATCCCGAACAGCTCGACGATGCGTTTGCGCGCGCATGGTTCAAGCTGTGCCACCGCGACATGGGGCCGAAGGTGCGTTACCTCGGGCCGGAGGTGCCGGAAGAAACGCTGATCTGGCAGGACCCGGTTCCGGCTGGCACCACCCCGTCGGAGACGGACGTGGCGGCGTTCAAGGCGGCGATCCTCGGTTCGGGCCTGACGGTCAGCGAGCTGGTCAAGGCGGCCTGGGCCTCGGCCTCGACCTATCGCAATTCCGATCACCGCGGCGGCGCCAACGGCGCGCGCGTGCGGCTGGAACCGCAGCGCGGCTGGGCGGCCAATGACCCCGATGAACTGGCCAAGGTGCTGGGCGTGATCGACGCCCATCGCGGCAGCCTCAGCATGGCCGACGCCATTGTTGCGGCAGGCAATGCAGCGATCGAGAAGGCCGCCAAGGACGCCGGGATCGACGTGACCGTTCCCTTCACGGGCGGCCGCGGCGATGCGACCGACGAACACACCGACGCTGCCAGCTTTGAACCGATGGAGCCGTTTGCCGACGGTTTCCGCAACTACCTCAAGACCAAGGCGAGCGTCCGCACCGAGGAAATGCTGATCGACCGGGCGCATCTGCTCGGCCTGTCGATCCCCGAACTGACCGTGCTGGTCGGCGGGATGCGGGCGCTGGGTGCGGTCAGCGGCAACACCGGCCACGGCGTGTTCACCGCCACCCCCGGCAAGCTGACGCCGGACTTCTTCCGCAACCTGCTCGACATGGGGACCAAGTGGTCGCCGGTCGATGGCAGCGGTGACGAGGAATATGTCGGCGTGGACCGTGCAACCGGCGCTGAAAAGTGGCGCGCGACCCGCACCGATCTGGTGTTCGGCTCGAACTCGATGCTGCGCGCGCAGGCCGAGGTCTATGCCGAAGCCGGGAACGAGGGCAAGTTCGTGTGCGACTTCATCTCGGCCTGGAACAAGGTGATGAACGCCGACCGCTTCGACGTGAGCTACGCCCAATACCATTGAGCGTATCACTGAGACGTGAGTGACTGACGGAAAGGCCTCCGGTGGCGACACCGGGGGCCTTTTTCGTGGGCGTCAGATCCAGCGCGCCTCTCGCAGGGCGGCGACATTGGCACGGGCGACCGGAGCCTCGATCCCGCGGGCCAGCTTAAGGCGGATATTGCGCCCGTCGCGCAGCACATCCTCCACCGCGCCGCGCGCCACCCACCAGCTGCGATGCACCTGCATCCCTTCAAGATCGCCGACCAGCGCGGTTGCATCGCGCAGCCGCATCAGCACCAATGCTGATCCGAGCGCCGTGTGGACGCGGACATAGTGGTCCTCCATCTCCAGCGCGATGATCGCGCTGCCGAGTTCGGGCGGGAGTTGGTCGAACAGCGGATTGGACAGCGGGGCGGCAGGCTGAGTGGGCGGTGCGGGCGCGGGCGGTTCAGGCGTTGCCAGCGGCGCGAGAGCCACCTCGTCCCCGCGCGGGGACTGCACCAGATTGAACAGCACCGTTATCGCCCCGCCGATCACCAGCACTGA
Source organism: Porphyrobacter sp. (assembly GCA_032116115.1). Classification (GTDB taxonomy): domain Bacteria; phylum Pseudomonadota; class Alphaproteobacteria; order Sphingomonadales; family Sphingomonadaceae; genus Erythrobacter. Next base: position 112,160 of record JAUMAX010000010.1, on the reverse strand, counting down.
AAAATAAGTGCCGGCCAGCCCTTCGAAGCTGGGCCAGCGCCACTGGCCCGAGGGCAGTCTGTTCACGGCGATCACCGCGAAGGTCATGGGGATCGTCCCCACCAGCACCGCCGCGGTCAGCATCCCCCAGCGCGGCAGGGCCAGCGCGCGCTCACCCCAGGTCGCCACGCTCTGCATCGGGCGATAGCAGGCATAGCCGAGCCACGCGAAACCGATCCACGTCACCAGCCGTTCGGGCAAGGGCGCCGCGATGCTGCCGAAGGGGCCGATCACCGCCAGAAACAGGCCGATCGCCGTCATCGCCGCCAAGTCGATGATGATGCGGCGGACGAGCGCGTGGCGCGGCGATACCGGCTGGGATGTCATGCGCCATACCTGACGGCCCGTTCGCGCTTCGTAAAGTGGCAGACGCACGGATTTCCGGCCCTTTCGCGCATCGCCCGCCCCGTTGGCGCAAGCGCGATTGCCCGCAAACGGTGCGGCGGCACTCTGATCCGGCAAACAACGAACCGCCTTCAAGGAGACCCGCCATGACCACCATCACCCTGCCCTTGCGCGCCGCTGCCGCCACAAAGCCCGCCCGTTTCGACATCGGCCCGGCCGCCCGCACCGCTGTCAGCATCGCCTGCTTCACCATGAGCTTTGCGGTGGTGGTGGCTCTGGGCAAGGCGGCGTTCGGCATGGTCGAAGGCCTGGAGCATTACGCCAGGCTGCCGCTGATGATCCATGTCGCCGCCGTGCTCCCGACCATTCCGCTGGGCGGCTGGCTTCTGCTGGCGAAGAAAGGGACAGCGCTGCACAGGCAGCTGGGCAAGCTGTGGCTGGTGCTGATGCTGATCACGGCGACATCGGCGATCTTCATCCAGACTTCGGGGAGCTTCAGCTGGATCCACCTGTTCGTGCCGCTGACCTTCCATGCCGCGTGGAAGGTGATGGCGACCGCGCGGGCCGGCGATATCCGCGCGCACAAGAACCATCTGGTGCGCACCTATCTGCTGGCGCTGATGATCCCCGGCATCGCCGCCTTCCTTATCCCCGGCCGGATGATGAACGTGATGCTGATGGGCTGAGCCGAGCAGCCTTGCGCGGGGCGGCAAGCGGCTTAGGGTGCGGTGCCATGACCAAACTTGCCCCCCTGCTCCTCGCCGCAACCGCGCTCTGCGCCGCTCCTGCCGCCGCGCAAACCACAGACGCCAACCCCGCCACCAGCACGCCCGAAGCCACCGCAGGCATCGGCCCCGGCGCGCGGCCGGTCGGCGCGCAGTGGAGCCGCAGTCCGGTGGTCGCCCCGCACGGCATGGCTGCCACCGCCCACCCGCTCGCCACCCAGATTGCGCTCGATATTCTGAAGGCGGGCGGATCGGCGGTCGATGCGGCGATTGCGGCCAACGCCGCGCTCGGGTTGATGGAGCCGACCGGCAACGGCATCGGCGGCGATCTGTTCGCGATTGTCCATGATCCCAGGACCGGAGAGCTGATCGGCATCAACGGATCGGGCCGTTCGCCTGCGGGGCAGACGCTGGAACAGCTCAAGGCAAAGCTTCCGGCTGGGGCGACCAGCCTGCCGCCCGTCGGCGTCTTGCCCGTCACCATTCCCGGCACGGTCGATGCGTGGTTCGATCTCCATGCGCGCTTCGGCAAGCTGCCGATGGAACAGGTGCTCGCGCCGACGATCCGCTATGCCCGCGAAGGCCACCCGGTCGCGCCGGTGATCGCCATGTATATGGATCGCGGGCTGAAGAACTACGAGCGCCAGCAGCAGCGCACCCCGTTCGAATTCGACAATGCGAGGGCAACCTATTTCAAGGACGGCCGCGCGCCTCGCGCCGGCGAGATGTTCCGCAACCCCGATCTCGCGAACACCCTTGAGGCGATCGCCAAGGGCGGGCGCGATGCTTTCTACACCGGCGATATCGCCAAGGTGATGGTCGATTACCTCAAGCGGCAGGGAAGCGCCTTCACCTCGGCCGATTTCGCCGCGCATGACAGCACATGGGCCGATGTCGCCTGCGTGGAATATCGCAAGGGCTACGAGCTGTGCGAACTGCCGCCGAACTCGCAGGGCTTCGCGGCGCTGCAGATGGTCAATATCCTGAAGAACGTCGACCTCACCCAATGGGAGCGCGGCTCACCGCAGGTGCTGCACTACATCACCGAAGCCAAGCGGCTCGCCTTTGAAGATGCGGCGCGCTTCTATGCCGACCCCGCTTTCGCCGCCGCGCCCGCAGAATTGCTGAGCGACGCATATGGCAAGCAGCGCTTCGCCCTGATCGACCCTGCCCGCGCCACGCCCGCCTTTACGCCGGGCGCATTGATCGCCCCCAAGCTCGAAGGGCCGGGCGACACCACCTACCTCACCGTTGCCGACAAGGACGGGATGATGGTGAGCCTGATACAGTCGAATTATCGCGGCATGGGCGGCGGGCTGGTGGCCGACGGGCTGGGCTTCATGTTCCAGGACCGCGGCGAGCTTTACAGCTTGGATCCCGCCCACCCCAATGCCTATGCCCCGGCCAAACGCCCGTTCCAGACAATCATCCCCGCCTTCATCAGGAAGGACGGCAAGCCGTGGATGAGCTTCGGCCTGATGGGCGGCGGGATGCAGCCGCAGGGCCATGTGCAGGTGCTGATCAATCTGGTCGATTATGGAATGAATTTGCAAGAGGCAGGCGATGCCGCGCGGCTGCACCATGATGGCGGCCGCCAGCCGACCGATGCGCTGGCAGGCAGCGCCGCCGATACCGTGGCCGTGGATATGCTGGGCGTGTTGCAGGTCGAACCCGGCATTCCGCCCGCTACCGTCGAGGCCTTGCGAGCGATGGGCCACCGGGTCGAGGTCGAGAGCACCGGCATCCCCTTCGGCGGCTATCAGGCGATTGTCCGCGATCCGGTGACCGGCGTTTACACTGGCGCGACCGAGATGCGCAAAGACGGGCAGGCGAGCGGATATTGATCCGCCCCAGACCCCGCCCCCGCCTGAACGGCATTTGCGTTAACGAGGCCTTCACCCAATCGGGCTAATCCCCTGTTATCGAGCCATGATTTCTCGCACAGGGCCGCATCCATGTCGCTGATTGATCCGATCTCGGTGCCGCAGCTTGCCGCGCGCTATCCGCGTGATCCGGGCCGGTTGCGCCACCATCTGACCACCGAGCCGCTGCTCGGTTACGCCGCGCTGGCCGAAGCTGCGCGCGCCTTGCCGCCGTCGCAGGTCGAACGCCGGGTCCATGATGCCGGCAACGGCGAGGCTTTCCGCTTGCTCGAAGATGATGCCCACCCGGCTGAGTCAATTGCCGCAGGCGGGGCCGCATCGCAGTGGATTATGTTACGATATATTGAGCAATTGCCCGCCTATCGCGCGCTGCTCGAACGGCTGCTGGCTGAGCTGGCACCCGTGATTGGCCGCGTCACCGGGCCAGTCCACGACATCAAGGGCTTCGTCTTCATCTCCGCGCCCGGCACCCATACCCCGTTCCACTTCGATGCCGAATACAACATCCTGTTCCAGATTGCCGGCGACAAGGTCTTTGCCGCTTACCCCCCCGGCCCACCCTACCTCGATCTGGCGCGGCGCGAGGCCTATCACCGCGCGGGCGAGAACATGCTCGACTGGCATCCGGACTATGCCACGGCGGGCGAAAAGCATCTGCTGTCCCCCGGCGATGCGCTGTTTGTGCCCTATGCCGCGCCGCACTGGGTCCACGCCGGAGACCAGCCTTCGATCTCGCTGTCGGTGACGTGGCAATGCGCGAAGACCCGAGCGGTGGCCGATGCGCTCAGCCTCAACCCGCTGCTGCGCCGTGTCGGCCTGCCTGCCTATGATCCGCTCGCCAAGCCTTCGCCGCCGTGGCTGCGCGCCGCTGCGAGCCGGGTCGGCCAGAGGATCGGGCTGCTGTGAAGCCGCTGGACGAGGCCGCACTGATGGTGGACCCCCGGCCTGAACCCCTTGCTCCGCCAGCCGCTTCCGGGACGCTGCAGGTCGATCTGCTGCGTCCTGCCGGGCTCTCGCTGGCCGAACGCCGCCATTGGGCTGCGCTTTGCGCACGCGCTGCGCCGGGCAATATCTTCGCCGCCGACTGGTTCATGGAGCCTGCCCTGCGCCATTGCGGGCGCGAATGGTCGCTGCGGCTGGCCGTTGTGCGCGAAGCGGGCGGAGCCTGGCTGGGCGTATTGCCGGTTACGCTTGAAGCCAGCATCGGACGCTGGCCGGTGCCAAGCTGGCAAGGCTGGCACGCTGCCAACCAGTTTATCGGCACCCCGCTGGTGCGCGCCGGAGCGGAGCGGGCCTTCTGGCAGGCGCTCCTCGCCCATCTTGATCGCCATCCGGGCGCGGCGATCGGGTTCTTTTGCGACACCATGCCGCTGGACGATCCGGCGGCGCTGGCGCTGGTCAGCTTGTGTGCCGAACAGCAACGCGCCGTCCATACCTGCCAGAACTTCACCCGCCCGGCGCGGGTGGCGGGCAGCACCGCGGGCGATCCGCGCCAGCTGCGCAAGCTCGAAAAGCGGCTGGACGGGCTCGAACACAAGCTGGCGCAGGCGCATGGCCCGGTGCGGCTGATGGTGCATGCTCGCCCCCAAGATTGCGAGCCGTGGCTGGCGGCGTTCCTCGCGCTCGAATCCGCGGGGTGGAAGGGCCGTGCCGCCAGCGCGCTGGCGTGCAGCACGGACACCGCCGCCCTGTTTCGCGAAGTGATCCGTCTGGGCCATCGCGATGGCACTGTGCAGCTCGCAAGCCTCAGTGCGGGCGGCGACATCGTCGCGATGACAAGCTGGCTGGTCGCCGGTGGCCATGGCTATGGCTTCAAGATGGCCTTCGACGAGACATTCCGCAGCTTTGCCCCGGGCCGGTTGCTGATGCGCCAGGTTGCGGCGCTGGCGGATGCGGCGGGATTGCAGATGTTCGATACCTGCACGGTGCCGGATGCCCCGCACGACCCGCTTTGGCCCGACCGGCGCGCCTTCGGCAGCATCGCTGTCGCCATCGGCGGCGACACGCGGCGTGCGCTGTTCGGCCAGTTGATCCGCACCTGCGAGCGCTGGCGCGTCGGTGGAGGCGGTTAAGCGGGCAAAGCCAGATGCTTGGCGCCGAACACCGCCTGCCAGCCCGCGATTTCCTCGACCACGGCTTCGTCAAGCGCATGGATCAGGTCGGCAGCAGCGCCATAGGTCAGCGCAGCGGGCGCGCCTGACAGCATCAGACCGATCCGCTCCTCGATGGCACGCAGCTTTTCCGCCGCAACCCGCGAAATCGCGCCGAACCGTTCAAAATCCCCGAAATAGCGGATGCCCGAAAGGTTCGCGCCCAGCGTCGGGAAGGCCACGCCGAGGAACGTGAAAATCGGCGATAGGTCCGCCGCCCAATGCTTGGGTGCCCATCCCAGAAGGCCTGCTCCCTTCAGGCCGAGATAGGCCAGCACCGACAGCACAGCGAACACGAAACAGGTCTCGGCCGCCTTGTCGAGCCGGTGGTGGACCCGCTCCAGCCGCTCCGCCTTGGCCGCGTGATAGGCCCGCTGGACAGTGACATGCGGCAACAACGCTCCGGCCAGCCCCGCACGCAGGTAATCGCGCGTCACGGCAACCTGCGGCAGGCCGACGTCGCGCAAAAGGTGACGGGAGAAGTGTTCGGGCCAACCCGCCGCTCCGCCACTGCGCGGCCAGCGTCCGGTGGGCCGCACCACGCCGAGCAACAGCAGCGCGGGCGCATGGCGCAGATATTCCGCGACGCGCCGCATCGCGAACCAGCGGCGGTGCCACCCCAGCCGCGATCCCGCTGCAGTCATCACCAGAATGCCGCACAGCAGCAGCAGTTCGACCAGAGCGAAGGCCCATTTCACCTCGCCCATTCCCGTCGGCAGAAACAGGATGCCGATAATCACCGCCAGCGTCGCCAGCACGAAATTGACGGTCATTCCGCTGCGATAGGCATCAGCGAGGCGGTTGGCGACGCCATCGGCCCACGCGAACATCGGCATCACATCCTCGGCAAGTTCGCGGGTCAGATGCGGATCATGGCCCGGCATGGCCGCAGCAGCGGCAACAATGCCCGCGCCGCTGCCGGCAGCGATGGCTTCGGGGGCTTCATAGGTGATCTTCAGCGAGCCGAACCAAGCCCCCCCGCCAAACACCCGCTCGATCCTGCGATAAAGGCCGAAGACGCGGCTTGATGCGGGGCGCCATTGTTCCTTGGCGAGCAGTTCCGGGCTCCACCCTTCGACCACCACGGCGGCGCGGATCAGCGCTTCGAGCCGATCGAGATCGGGGGCCGCACCGGGTCGCAAAGGCTGGCCAAGCTCCTCGGGCCGGGTGAGGATGCGCCATGCATCAGGCGCGGCAGGGTCGATCAGCAGCACCGGCGCGCCCATCGTCAGGGCGGCGGTCACGGTGTGACCCGTCCCGCCCGGCAGGTTGGCAACCTTGCGGTCCCACACAGCAATGACAAGATCGGTGCGTTCGATCATCACCCGCCCGGCCAGCGCGACATTGTCCGACGCCAGCGCCTCGAAGGCGCGCGCCGCCGCGCGGTCCGCCGGATCGGCAAGGCTCGCGCGCCATAGCGCTTCGACTTCGTCATCGCGGTCGGCGAGCTCGAACAACTGCGCGCGCGCAATGATCGCACGGATCGCCGCGGCCTGCGCCTCGACCGCCGGATCGGACGCCGGGCGCCCGGCGAGCAGCGCGTCGACATCGGCAAGGCTTTCGGGATGGGCGTTGATCGCGGCGTTCAGCGCGGCACCGAAAGGCAGAGGAACGGCCAGGGTCCAGCCCTGCGCCAGCGCAAGTTCGGCGGCGATCTGATCGGTTCCGTCGACCAGCTGGGTGTGCAGCCGCACCGCCCCGCGTGCGCCGGGCAGGCTGTCGGCGATCGTCTCGATCCGGGCGAACAGTTCGGTCAGTGCTGCGGCAATCGCCGGAGCATGGGCACGAAACGAGGCATTGGAGGCGCGATGCCCGGTGATCCCGAGCGCCAGATGCGGCTGCCAGTTTGCGGCAATCGGGGCAGGCAGGCTTGCTGGCTTAGGCACGTCATCTCCCCCCGGTTCTGCGTGCAGCGGCAAGCATCGCCACGTGCTTAATCGCTCGCCCTGCCCGCTTACAAGCAATGATACGCCCGGTTTGACGGTCCAGCGAAAAAAGCGCATGATTTGCTAGAGCTTGGGGGAGCTAACCGATGCGCAGAACACTTGCCGCACTCCTGACTGCGATGCTGGCCGGACTTGTGCTGACAGCGCCTGCTGCAAGGGCCGAGGATGCGCCCATCCCGCGCATCTATCCCTCGACCGGATTTGAACGCGCCTCCACCTGGCGCACTCCCGAAGACGCCGCGCGCGAGAAAGCTCTGGCCGATGGTCACGAGGCCGAATGCAACAGCGGCGCGATGGCGGGATGCCTCATGCTCGGCACGGCATTCGAAACCGGCAAGGGCCGCCCGCAAAGCCGCCCGGTGGCCGAATTGCTTTACCGCGAGGCTTGCACCGGAGGCCTCGCCGATAGCTGCGCCCGGCTGGGCAAGTTGCTGCGCTCTGTCGATGCGGGCGACACACGGGCAATCTCTGCCGAATTGTTCGTGCGGGCCTGCCGCATGGGTTCGGCGGCGGGCTGCGAGGCGCAGGCCGATGATCTGGCCGCAGGCGTCGGGGGCACGCCCGATCCTGCAGCGGCGCGGACGCTGCTGCGCGCAACCTGCGACGGCGGCAGCGCGCGCACGTGCAACCGGCTGGCCGGGCGGCTGATCGTGTCAGACACAAGCGAGGCCGACCGCGCCGAAGGCCTCGCCCTGCTCGACCGCCAGTGCCGCGCCGGCAACCCCGGTGATTGCAGCGATGCCGCGCGTTATCTGGCACGGGTCGAAGGCAATTCGGCCCCCATCGTGCGGACCTATGACGCGCTGGCCTGCGACGCCGGGGACGGCCGGGTCTGCGCGCTGCTCGGCACGGCGCTGATGCGCGGCGAATGGCAGGGCCTGACCTATGACGATCCGCGGACCCTCGCGCTCGGCTATTTTGATCGCGCCTGCACGCTATCTGCGTTCCATTGCCAGGACGCGGCCATGATCCGCGACGAGACGCAAATCGTCGCGGCCTGCGCGGGCGGGGAGCGGGCGGCCTGCGAGCGGCTGGCGGGAGCCTATGGCCGGCCGGGCGGCCCGCTGGAAGATTTGCCGCAGGCGGCCGCCTTGCTCGGCTGGATGTGCGACCGCGCGACCAGCGAACAGGACGTGCAGGATGTGTGCGCGCGAGCGGGCGAGCGGGCGGTGAGCCTGCTCGTCAGCGGCCCCTTTGCCGATCCTCCGCCCGATCCGGCACGGGTCGATGCCCACCTGACCCGCGCCTGCACCGCCGGATCGGACATCGCGTGCGGCAGCCTAGCCGAAGCGCTGGCGAATGGCGCGGCGCTGCCGCAGGATCTGCCGCGCGCGCTGGCGCTGGACGAAAGCCGATGCGAGGCAGGCAAGCTCGATGCCTGCGACCGGCTGGGCACGGCGATCATGACCAACCCCGCAGCGCCGCTGCTGGTGGCCGACGGGCGCGATTTTCCGCCGCCCGAATACTCCCCCGAAGAAATCACCGCCATGCGGCGCGTCCATGACGAAGAAACCGCGGAAATGACGCGCCAGATGGACGAAGCGGGCTGCACCACGACCGACGTCGAATTTCGCGGAACGCGTTACATCGACACCTTATGCATGACCGTGACGGCGGTGATCAACGCCTTCACCGTCAAAGCCGGCACCGCGCCGTGGCAGGCCCTGATCTGGCGACCAAAGAAGCTGGGAAGCCTCACACTCTCCGAAGCGGACCGGGTGCTGTGCGGAGGCGCCGTGATCCGCACCGGCTGGGTGCTGACAGCGGCCCATTGCCTGGTCGACGCGGACAAGAAACTCGGCTTCAACGTGCCAATCAACAGCGGCGGGCATCGCATCCGGCTGGGTGTTTACAATCCGCTCGCGCCTGAGGGATATTCCTATCGCATCCGCCGCGTGTTCAGGCATCCGCAGTTCAACCCCGGCAACCGCGCCAACCCCGGCAACTTCGCCTTCGACATTGCGCTGATCCAGTATGATCCGGCAGGCGAACAGCTGGGCGATGTGGTGCATCCGGTCGCTCGCATCCGGGTCGATCAGCAGGCGCTGCCCGAACGCACGATTGTCGCGCGGATGCCGGCCTACACCTTCGGCTGGGGCCGCACCGCGCTTGAAGGGGCAAGCAAGCCACCCTCGGTGCTGCGCGGCGCAAGGCTGGAGCTGCGCGACATGGAGAACTGCACCCGCGTCACCGGCTTCCGCGACGACATGCGCGGTGCGGTGCTGTGCGCGGCGGGCGCCCGCGGCGAGCAGGCCTGCTTCGGGGACAGCGGCGGACCGCTGATCTCCTACGCCGAGGCGGACAACGTGCCGACTGTGATCGGAGTGGTGAGTGCCGGGGTAAAGTGCGGGCGCACATCCGTGCCAAGCCGCTTTACCCGGATTGGCCACCGCGCGGTGCGCGAATGGCTCAGGACGGTCCTGCCGTCAGTTCTGGAACGCTAGCGCGATCCGCGCTCATCCCCCGCGCAGCGTTCCCTCGGGATACCGCCGCGCGGGGGGAGTGCATCGCTTATTCGGCAGCCGGTGCCGCTTCGCCTTCGGCGGTCGCTTCGGCGGGCGCGCCCATGCCGATCGGGTTGCCGGTCGGATCGAGCTCGTCCTCGGCCGCCGCGGTCGCTTCTGCGGCCGGTGCCATCATTTCTTCAGCGGTCGGCTCTGCTGCGGGAGCCTCTTCGGTCTTGCCGCCGCATGCCGCCAGCGCCAGAGCGCCCGCTGCCAGACCCGCCATGGTGATGATTTTCTTCATGAAATTTCCCCTTTTGCCGCCCCCCATTGGGCTAGGCGGCACGGTATCATGACCCGAGGCGGGAAAGCAAATCCTTGAACGCCGCTGCGCCTCGCAACGGGTCCATCAGCGGATCGTTGGGTGCCCACAGCAAGCCGGGGTCGAGCGCGGCAAAGGCCTCGCCCAGCAAGGCCAGCGCCGCATCCGCCTCTCCGCGCTGGGCATGGACCTGCGCGCGCTGGTAACGGCTGTCGCTATAACGCTCCACCAGTGTCGCCAGCGTCGCATCCGACCCCGCCGCATCGCCCAACCGGTGCTGGGCAATCGCAATCACTGTCATGCCATAGGCCTCCCCCGGTTCGGCCCTGGCCGCAGTCAGAGCGCCCTGTGTGTCGCCTTGCATCAACCGCGCAATGGCAATGCCGAAGGCGGCGCTGGCAAGGCTGGGATTGAGCGTCAGGGCCTGCTGCATCCGGTTGATCACGGCCGAATAATCCCGCGCGAACAGCGCGATATACCCGGCAGACCGGAACGCGCGGGCGTTGAGCGGATCGAGTTCGAGCACCTGATCGATCATCCGCGATGCCAAAGCGCGGTCCTGACCATAGGCATGGAAGCTTGCCGCAGCGCGCAGCACATCGGCATCGCCGGGCGCCAGATCCTGCGCCGCGCGGTAATGCGGGGTGGCCTCGGCGCGCTTCAACGAACCATTGTTGAGCACGAAGCCCAGCGCCAGATGCCCGCGCGCCAACCGCTTTTCCAGCGCCAGTGAACGCTGCGCCGCTGTCAGCGCCTCGGCGAAATAGCGTCGTGATTCGTCACTCTCGCTGGCCGCATTGTTGGCAATCGAGGCAAGCATCGATGACCGCATCGCATGGGCTGCGGCATAGGCCGAATCGGCGGCGATGGCGGCATCGAACTGCACCAGCGCGGCGCGGTCGGTCTTGTCGCCGGCCCCCAGATCATACAGCGCCATGCCGCGCAGGAACGCCTCATAGGCGGCGAGCGACTTTGTGCCGCCGATGTCCTTCTGTGCAGCGGCGGCCTGCTCTGCCTCGGTGGTGCTGGCGATCTCGGCGACCAGCGAGACAGCCACGCGTTGCGCGATTTCGGATTGCACTGCGAAGACATCCTCCAGCGCGCCGTCAAAGTTATGGCCCCAGAGCACCTCCCCGTCGTCAATCGCGACCAGTTCGGCCGAGACCCGCACCCGCTCCGTGTCGCGCTGGACACTGCCGCGCAGGATATGTCCCACACCAAGCTTGCGGCCGATGGCGAAATCATCCTCTCCCTCAATGGCGGTGGAGGATGTCGGCGCGGCGACCTTGAGCCTGGGATTGCGGGCCAGAACCGAGCGCAGCTCGCGCGAGAGGCCATCGGAGAAATACTTCTTTTCGGGATCGCCGGTCTCGTTGGCGAAGGGCAGCACCACCATCGACGTGGTGGCAGAGGCAGGGCTGCCGAACAGCCCGAACTGCCACGCGCCGAGCAGTCCCGCCGCGCCCGCCACGCCGATCCCGCCGGCCATGACCCCGCGCCGCGAGAGCGCAAACCCGCTGCTCTGTGCTGGGGCAGGCGCGGTCTGGGCGAAGTCTGGACGGGGCAAGAACAGCTCTGACCCGGTCGAAGAATTGCCTGTCCTGGCCTTGACCGCCACCAGAATCCGGTTCGCCTCGGGGCTGGCGGGCGCTCCGTCCCAGCCGCTGATATCGAGCAGTTGGAACTGCCGGAAACCGAGCGGCGCCATCGTCCCGTCAATCGTCAGCGGCACCAGGCACCCGCGCTCGCGCCCGCGCTGCGCCTCGTCACGGACCCAGTGCGAATTCACCGATGTGGCCGACCACAGCACCACCACGCAGGCCGCCGTTTCCAGCGCGGTTTCGGTGGTCTGGAGATAGTTCTCGCCGCCTTCCAGCCGCCCGTCCCACCAGGTGTCGAAACCGGCCTGCTCCAGCAGGTCGATCACCGGCTTCGCGTGGGGCAGATCGGTGCGCGAATAGCTGACGAACAGCAGCGGGCGCGATGCTGCGGGCGTGTCGTCGTTGCCGTTCACTGCCGCCTGCTCCCCCTTCGCAAAAGCCCTTCAACCCTTGCTACAGCCAAACGGGGGCGTTCGCCAAGGGGAGAGACGGACGGCCGCCTGCCAATTCGGCTTGACGTGCCGCATCCATGATATAAATATGATATCATAATTATATCGCAAACGGAGATTCGTCATGTCCTCTGCTGAACCCTACGCCCTCAACCGCAGCCGCGAAATCCCGGCCACTACCCAGAGCGGTTATGTCATGTTGATGGTATCGCTGGTGCTGGTCACAGCGGCGGTGTTGCTGTTCATCAAGGCTATCGCGCCCGATCCGCAGGTGGACGGGATGATGATGATCGGGGCGATCATCACCGGTGTCATCGGCCTGCTGATCCTCACCGGCTTCTACATGATCAACCCGAACGAGGCCGCCGCGATCCAGCTGTTCGGCGCCTACAAGGGGACTGACCGCAACGAAGGTCTGCGCTGGGTGCTGCCCTGGCTCACCCGCAGCAAGATCGCGGTACGCGCCAACAACGTGATTTCGCAGACGATCAAGGTCAATGATGCGCGCGGCAATCCGATCGAGATGGCAGCTCAGGTGGTGTGGCGCGTGACCGACACTGCGCAGGCGCTGTATGATGTCGATGATTACCGCGAATTCGTGACCGCCCAGATCGAAGCGGCGGTGCGCTCGATCGGCTCGCGTTACCCCTATGACGATATCGAGCACCTTGAGATCACCCTGCGCGGCAACCACGAGGAAGTCGGCGTGGAACTGCGCGCTGCCCTGATCGAGCGGCTGGCGGTTGCCGGGATCACGGTCGACGAATGCGGCCTCACCCACCTTGCCTATGCCCCCGAAATCGCGGGCGCGATGCTGCGCCGCCAGCAGGCCGAAGCGGTGATTTCCGCGCGCAAGAAGCTGGTCGAAGGCGCGGTGACGATGGTGGAGATGGCGCTGGCCCAGCTCAGCGAGAGGGGCGTGGTTGACCTTGACGATGAACGCAAGGCGGCGATGGTATCGAACCTGATGGTGGTGCTGTGCGGCGAGCGTGACACGCAGCCGGTGGTGAACGCAGGCAGCCTCTACTGATATTGCCCCATGCCTGCGAAAAAAGCCTTTCCCCTGCGTCTCGATCCGGCGCTGCACGATGCGGTCCAGCGATTGGCCGATGCCGAGCTGCGCAGCGTGAACGCCGAGATCGAGATGCTCCTGCGTGAGGCGCTGGCGCGGCGCGGGGTGAAGGTCGCGAAAAGCGATGCGCCGCGGCGCGGGCGCCCGCCCGGCACAACCAGCGAAGGAAATGATGATGCGTGATTCCGACAAGCCGTTCGTGATGTATCGCCGCGGGCCGTGGAACTTCACGATCATGCCGCGCGGCAAAGCCGGGTGGACCCAGTTCGGGGTGTGGATGGCGGTGTTTGCCGTGCCGACGGTGGCTTTTGCCGTCTATGGCGAACGCCTTGAAGGCCGACCGGAATTCTGGGGCGCGCTGGCGCTTTATCTGGTGGCGGTGATGGTGTGGAGCTTTGCCAGCCTCAGCTGGATGAAAGCCCGCGCCGAGGTGGTCGATGTCGAAAAACTTCTGCGCGAAAAGCGCGAGTCCGAACGCAGGCGTCGTCGCTGACCGGGGTGCTGCGGCGCGCAGGCAGGCACCGGATGCCCGCCCGCGGCAGACATCCTTTCGCCGGCGAGTCTGATCGCAGGACGGGGTGGCTGACAAAAAATGGTTAATACTGCGGGGGTTGGGCGTTGACCAAAGGCCTGCGTATCCGCCAAATGTGCTCCGAATCCCATGAAGCGCGGATAACAGCGCGGGTCGCAGGAGATGATAATGTCCAAGAAGGACAAGCCCTTTGTCATGTATCGCCGTGGGCCGGTGGATTTCACAATCGTTCCGCGCGGCGCGAAGGGCTGGCTTCAGTTAAGCCTTTGGCTGGCGCTGCTGGCGCCGCTGATCGTGTGGTTCAAAAGCCATGTCACAGCCTATGGCGAGGGGCCGGACTTCCATGGCGGGGTCTTCCTGTTCTGCATGGGAATGCTCGCCTGGTTCATCTGCGGCATGTGGTGGATGATTGCCCACGCCGAAGTGCTCGAGGTTTCCGTCTGGAAGCGCGACAAGCAGCGCGAGCGGCGGGAACGCGAGCGGCGGGAGCGCGAGCGGGCGCAGCACGAACAGGCGCGCGAGAACTGATGCCGGGGCGCCGGATGCCTCAGGAACACGGCTGTCCCACCGGCGTTTGTTGATCATGTCACGAACGTCGCGGACTGCGCTCTCCCTCTTGGTCCTTATCGCGGCCTCGGGCTCCGATCTCGCCGCGCAGGATGCCTTTGCCGTGGCAGCCCTGCCGCCCCTGCCTGACGAACTGGTGCTGGAAGGTGACAATATCATCACTGTAATGCTGAATGGCCAACCCCTGCGGCTGGAGGTCAGCGCCGACAGTTTCGGGCCGCCGGTCATCAACAGCAAAGTCGCCGCGCAGCTGCAATTGATCGCCGAGACGCGGCGCGGATGGCGGTTTGGCCCGGTGGTGGTCGAGGGGCTGGCCGCGAGGCAGGCACTGGATTTCGGCGGCGGCCCGGTGCCCATGCCGATCAGCTGGGCCGAACGCTTCGCCTCGTACAAGGCTGACGGCGTGACCGGCGTCCACAACCTGCCTTATGCCCGCGTGACCTTCATCCTTGCTCCGCCATCCGAAGGCGAGACGGTCCAGCGCTTCCCGCTCAAGCGTGCCAGCAACAGCGGCGATACCCGGATCGGCACCGAAATCGTGGTCGGCAAGAAGAAGCTGATGATGATCTTCGCGCCGCAGCGCGCCGAAAACCTCGTCACCGCCCCCACCGCCAATTTCATCGCCACCCATCAGGAAGGCGGGTTCGAGCCGGATAGTGACGGGATCGCCGTGATGAATTTCGGGATCGAGCGCCCGACGCGGATGATGCGCATCGCCGAACCGATTGCGCTGGGCGACCTAGCGTTGGAGCGCTTCGCCGTGCGGGTGGAAGACTATGGCGAGCCGCGGCGGGTGGGCGAGATCGGCGAAAACGATCCGCGCTTCGACAAGGGCCAGATCCTCGTCAGCCGCCGCAAGGGGCGTGGCAGCCCCGATCTTTTGACCCGCATCGGCCGCGACCAGATCGCCCACTGTTCGCGCATTACCTATGACCTTGCGCAGAGCGAAATCCGCCTGAGCTGCGGCCCGGCGCCGGAATAGCGCCTCAGGCGGCGCGGCGGATCGCGTAGGCGCGGCGCGGCGGGAAGTCCTGTTCGGGTTCGATCATCCGGCACTCGCAATCCCCCGCCACCAGAGCGCGGAACAACCGGGTGAAGACGGCCGCGTACCACAGGAACAGGCTGTCGGGCGGGGGGACGGGATCGTCCGCCGCAGAACGGTCTATGGCAAAGCGCCACGCGCCGTCGGGGGCAAAATTGCCCGCGCCGATGAAAGTCCAGGCGTGCTTGCGGATTGCGGCCATCAGCAGGGGCGCGGCGAGGGCGGCGGGCAGGTGCCTCAGCAGCTTGGCGGCGATGCGCGGGATACGGTTGGCGATGATGTAGTCCGCCGTTCGCGCGCCCGATTCCTCGGCGATGACCAGCGCCCCCATCGGATCGTGGAGCGCCAGCCAGCGGTGGAGGCGCAGCGCGTCAACCTCGGGGATCATGTGCTCGCCCGATGGCAGACGTGTGATGCGGGCATCGGCGAGGATGGCAGCGGTTTCGGCATGGCCCAGCCGCTCCTCCATCACCGCCACCGCTTGCAGCACCGCGTTGGGGCCGATCAATGCAGGGTTTTGGGCGCCGGGGCGGCGGCGCCCGAGAACGCGCGCCCTATTCGACATCGATCCGATCCCGCTTGCGGCTCTCACCCCGCTCTTTCATCTGCGCCCGCACCGCATCGCGGCGTTCCTGCGCCTGCGCGGCCTTGTCCGCGTTGGTCACCCAATCGGTCGCCGCATCGGCGGCGGCGAGGCGGCTTTCATCGAAGTGGAATTCGACCTTCTTGGCGGTCTGCGGCCCCCAGTAACCCGCCTTGCCGAGATCGTAGAAGGTGCGCTTGAACCCCGCCCGCAGGAAGGCATAGAGGCAGCCCAGCAGATAGCGCCGGCGGAACCCCGTCCCGCGCCACGGGTAATGGAACAGCGCCTTCCTCATGTAGAACCGGCGGTAGTTCTTCATCACCCCGTTCAGCAGTTCGCCGCGCTCCATCGCAGCGGGCTTCATGATCGGGGTGACGAAATTGTACTTGCTGAAATCATGGACCTCGACCTGGTCCTTCAGCGTCTCGAACAGCGGGGTATAGGGCCACGGCGTGTACATCGCCCAATTGGCGAGATCAGGCTGCCAGTCCCACGCCATCTGGAAGGTTTCCTCCAGCGTCTCGGGCGTTTCGTTGTCGAGCCCGACGATGAACTGCGCCTCGACGAAAATGTCGGCGGCGCGCAGCAGCCGGATCGCTTCCTTGTTCTCCTCGACCTTGGTTTCCTTGTTGAACCGGTCGAGCTTCATCTGCGCCGCAGCTTCCGTGCCGAGGCTCACGTGGACAAGGCCTGCCTTGCGGTAGAAGGGCAACAGTTCCTTGTCGCGGTAGATATCGGTGACGCGGGTGTTGATGCCCCACTTCACCTTGTCGGGCAGGCCGCGATCAATCAGCTCCTGACAGAACTTGATGAAGGTCTTGCGGTTGATCGTGGGTTCCTCGTCCGCGAGGATGAAGAAGCCGACGCCGTGCTTTTCGTGGAGCTCCTGGATCTCGTCCACGACGTCCTTGGGGTCGCGCACCCGGTAATCGCGCCAGAACTTCCACTGCGAACAGAACGAACAGGTGAAGGGGCAGCCGCGCGCAAGGTTGGGGATGGCGACGCGGGTTCCGAGCGGGATGTAGGTGTACTGGTTCCAGTCGAGGATATCCCAGTCAGGCTTGATGCTCGCCATGTCCTTGATCGTGTCGGCGGCTTCGGTTGCGATGACCTTGTCGCCTTCGCGGTAGGCGAGGCCCCGTATGCTGCGCGCTTCGGCGGGGAAGCGGCCTTCCTTGATGGCCGTGAACAACTCGACCGCGATCTCCTCGCCCTCGCCGCGGACGATGACGTCGATGTGCGGCGCTTCGGCGAGGACCTGCGTGTACATGAAGGTCGCATGGATGCCGCCCAGCACCCGCACCGCTTTCGGCACGGTGAGCGCGGCGACTTCGAGCACGCGTTCGGCGGCGTAGATGCTCGGCGTGATTGCGGTGGTGCCGACCAGATCGGGCTGGAGCGCGCGCATCCTGTCCGCCAGCTGCTCGTCGGTCAGCCCCTCGGTCATCGCGTCGATGAAGGTGATATCGTCAAACCCGGCGCGCTTCAGCGGGCCGGTGAGATAGGCGACCCATGCCGGGGGCCAGGTCCCGGCAATCTCGGCCCCGCCGGAGCGATAATTGGGATGGACGAACAAGATACGCATGGGCCGATTCCCCCCTCTTTGGATGGCCCAAAGTGAGGGAACCGGCGCGGATGCGCTTTGCGTTGGATCAAAAAGGGAAGCTTACCCCTTCGCCGCGTGCTCCGCGCGGGCGAGTTCGTGCAGCCAGTCGGCGTGGCGCGGGGCCTTTTTCGTCTGCGACCATTCCTCCAGCATCACCGGAGCGACGCGGGCGAGTTCGGCGTATTGATCTGCCGTCCCGATATCGGCGGCCAGTTCCACGCGGTGGCCGTTGGGGTCGAAGAAGTAGATCGACTTGAAGATGCCATGATGCGTCGGGCCGAGCACATCGATCCCCTGCGCCTCGATATGCGCCTTGGCCGCCAGCAGCGCAGCTTCCGAAGGCACCTTCAACGCCAGATGCTGCACCCACGCCGGGGTGTTGGGGTCCTTGCCCATTTCCGGCTGGTTCGGCAGCTCGAAGAAGGCGAGGATGTTGCCGTTCCCCGCGTCGAGGAAGATGTGCATGTAGGGATCATACTCACCCGTGGAGGGCACGTGATCCTCGGCAAAGGCGGTGGTGTAGCTCATGCCGAGCACGCGGGCATACCATTCCACCGTCTCCTTGGCGTCCTTGCAGCGGTAGGCGGCGTGGTGGATTCCGGCGAGGC
The DNA here is from genome assembly GCA_032116115.1 of Porphyrobacter sp. Classification (GTDB taxonomy): domain Bacteria; phylum Pseudomonadota; class Alphaproteobacteria; order Sphingomonadales; family Sphingomonadaceae; genus Erythrobacter. The sequence continues at coordinate 94,243 of JAUMAX010000010.1, read as the reverse complement.
TTACGGGATGGGTCATTGTGCCGGTTCCTCGACATTGAGCACACCGCGGATGATCTGGTCGCGCTCCAGGCTTTCGAACAGCGCCTTGAAATTGCCCTCGCCAAAGCCCTCGTCGCCCTTGCGCTGGATGAATTCGAAGAACACCGGCCCGACCTGCGCCTGCGCGAAGATTTGCAGCAGCAGGCGGGGTTGGCCGCCTTCCGTGGTGCCGTCGAGCAGGATGCCGCGCATCTTCAGCGCGTCGACATCCTCGCCGTGGCCGGGCAGGCGGCCTTCCAGCATCTCGTAATAGGTCGCAGGCGGCGCAGTCATGAAGGGGACGCCGAGCTTTTGCAGGCGGTCCCAGCACGCGGGAAGATCGTCGCAGATCAGCGCAATGTGCTGGATGCCCTCGCCGTTGAAGGCTTTCAGGAACTCGTCGATCTGGCCCTTGCCGCCTTCGCCTTCCTCGTTGAGCGGGATGCGGATCTTGCCATCGGGCGCGGTCAGCGCCTGCGAGGTGAGGCCGGTATATTCGCCCTTGATGTCGAAGAAGCGGATCTCGCGGAAGTTGAACAGGGTCTCGTAGTAGTCGGCCCAGTACTTCATGCGCCCGGTGTAGACGTTGTGGGTCAGGTGATCGATCGTGTGGAAGCCTGCACCTTCGGGGCGCTTGTCGACGCCCGGCAGATAGTCGAAATCGATGTCGTAGATGGTGAGGCCGTTGCCGCCCTGCGCGCCCTCGTAGCGGTCGACCAGATAGAGGATCGCCCCGCCGATCCCGCGGATTGCAGGAATACGCAGTTCCATCACGCCGGTCTGCACCGCGACGGGTTCTGCACCCTTGGCGATAAGGTGGTCATAGGCCGCCGCTGCATCGCGCACGCGGAACGCCATGCCGCAGGCCGAGGGGCCATGCTCGCGCGCGAAGTACCACGCGGCCGAGCGCGGCTCGTAATTGGCGATCAGGTTGATGCCGCCCTGCCGCCACAGGTGCACGTCCTTGCTCCGGTGCTGCGCGACGCGGGTGAAGCCCATCGCTTCGAACACCGGCTCCAGCACGCCCTTTTCCGGCGCACAGAACTCGACGAATTCGAAGCCGTCGAGGCCCGCCGGGTTTTCGAAAAGGTCTTTGCTCTGGACGTTCATGGCGATGATCCCCTGCGGACGCGAGATAGTTTCAATTGAAACCATCTACCCGAAAGTGCCGATTCGCGCAAGCAATTGCCAGCCGCGCGCGATCAGGGCAGTCTCGCTCGCGAGAGGAGAGCGGCGATGGCGGGCGATACGGGGATCAGGACGAAGGGCATCAACCACATCGCGCTGGTGTGCCGCGACATGGCCGAGACCACGCGGTTCTATACCGAGGTGCTGCACATGCCGCTGTTCAAGACGGTCGAGCTGCCCGATGGCGGCCAGCACTTCTTCTTCGATGCGGGCGGGGGCAATGCGGTGGCGTTCTTCTGGTGGAAGGACGCCCCGCCTGCCGCGCCCGGGATCGCCTCGGTGAAGAAGTTCCCCTTCGACGCCAAGACGGCGGTCGGCTCGATGAACCATCTGGCCTTCGACATGGACGAGGCCGAGCTCGACGCTGCGCTGGAGCGACTGGAAGCAGCCGGGGTTCCGCACACCCGCATGGTGTTCAACCACGACGACAGCCCCGCAGGGTACGCCAAGGAGACCCATGAGGGGGTGTTCGTGCGCTCGGTCTATTTCACCGACCCCAACGGCATCATGCTCGAATTCGCGGCGACCACCCGCGCCTTCGGGCCGGAGGATGTGCGCCACGCGCCTGCGACACAAGCGGAGGACGCCTGATGCCGCGCCTGCGCGAAATCCCGCTGGCCGAGGCGGACGAAAAGGTCGCCCTGCCGCTCTACCGGCAGCTGTTCGGAAGCCGCGATCCGGTGGCCGACCCCGGCACCGCGACCGGCACGCGCGGCGACTGGTGGAGTGTGTTCGCCAACTCCCCCGACACCCTGCGCCACGCCGCGCAGGGCTTTGCCTATTACCGCTCGCCAGCCCGCAAGCTCGATCCGGTGCTGCGCGAGCTGGGGCAGACCTGGGCGGGGTGGGCGACCGGCAGCCAGTTCGTCTTTTCGCAGCACTGCAAGAGCCTGCGGGGCCTGGGGGTGAGCGAGGCGAAGATCGCAGCCCTGCCCGTTTGGCAGACCTCGGATGTGTTCGACGCCAAGGAGCGCCTCGTCCTTGCCTATGCCGACCGGCTGGTGTGCCACGGCGGGCGCGTGCCCGATGCGCTGTTTGAGGCTGTGAAGGCGGCCTTCAGCGACGAGGAAATCCTCGAGCTGACCTACATCACCTGCCTTTACCACATGCACGCGATCATGAGCCGCGCGCTGCGGACCGAGTTCGACGACCGTGATGAGCCGGTGGTGGAGGTGGCGGCACCCGAGGGCTTCGACGCACTCGACTTTCTGGGCGGGGCTAGGCGGTAACCCGCCCCAAAGTCCGCCCGCGCTCATCCTGCGTCAGAGCGAGCCGCGCGCCGAAAGGCTCGCCGCTCTCGAAGGCCGCGCTGGTGGCGGGATCGGTCAGGTCGGCATTGCCCACCACCCGCTCGCCCGCGTCGCTGCGACCGATGAAGATCGCCTCGGCGCCCTTGGGGCCGCGGTTGATGGTGTAGGTCTCGACCGTCGCGGCATCGACGGGTTCCTTCGCCAGCGGCACCTTGTCGGTCGCCTTGGGGAGCACGGCGAAGCGGTCATTGGCGGACCAATCGGCGGCCTCCGTCGAATAGATGCCGGTCGCATATTTGCTCATCCAGCCGCCGTTGGCGCCCACCAGCGCGAAGCTCCCGCGATCCCCGCGCACCTTCTGCACGGCCTCGGCAATGGCGTGGGCCGAGTAGTTGTTCCCCGCCCCGCCAAAGAACGGCAGGCCGCCCGTCAGCGTCAGCCCGCGCGGGTCGTCCACGGACAGGCCAAAATGGTCGCACTGGTTGAACACGGGGATCGCAAAGCAGGAATAGAAGTCGATATAGGCCATGTCGCTGATCGACTTCCCCGCCCGCGCCAGCGCCGCATCGACAGAGCCAAGCGAGGCCGGGTTGGCCGACAGATCGGGCCGCTGCGAGAGCTTCAACTCGGTCGCGGCGGTGACGGCGTGGATGTGGACCCACTTGTCCTCTGGCACGCCGAGTTCGCGCGCCAGCCCAGCCGACGCAACAATGATCGCCGCCGCCTGATTCACCTGATCGCGCGCGACCGTCATGCGCGGATAGGGTTCGGCGACGATGCGGTTGCGGTCGGTGACGGTGGCGAGTTCCTCCGCCGTGCGCTCGACCGGAGCCGCCGAATGCGGGTTGGTGCCCGCCACGCGCGTGAAGGGCGCAAACAGCTTGCCGATTTCGAGCCGGTATTCCTCCAGCCCCATGCCCAGCTTATGCCGCCGCGCATTCTCGGCCAGCGCATAAAGCGGGATCGCCCCGCTCGCGCCGTGCATGAACAGCACGGGTTCGAGCAGTTCCTCGACCCCGAAGCCCTGATCCTCGAAGTCGCCGCCGATGGCTTCCGACCAGTCGGGGATCTCGCCCTTGGCGCTCAAGGCGAGGACGGTCGAGATCGCTTCGCTACCGACGATCACCGCGCACTGGCTGTCACCCGCCGCAATCGCCGAAGCAAACTCGCCGACCAACTGCTGGTTGGTCTGCCCGCCGGTGGTGGTGAGGATCGCGCGGCTAGGGTTCGCCCCCACCCGCTTCGCAATCGCGCGCGGCACATTGTCGGCCGCGCCGAACGGCGGCTTGCGATCCGGGCGCGACATTTCAAACGCGCGGATCGCAGCGAGGGTGTCGATGGCACTGGCCACGTCACCGCTCGCCCCGCTGTCGGCAATCGCTCCCGCCAGCGCGCGGCCCGCCAAATCCATATAGGAGAGGGCGGCATAGCCGGGCTCGCCCACCCTCTCCGAATATTGACCGACCCCGATGATGACCGGGGTGTTGTCCGGAACGTCAGTCGACAAAGCAGTCGACCCGCTCGACGATGATCGCCGGCGCCATGCCGCCCGCCGCGCACATGGTGACAAGGCCATAGCGGCCGCCGCGACGCTCCAGCTCGTCGATCACGGTGCCGATCAGGATCGAGCCGGTCGCGCCGATCGGGTGGCCGAGCGCAATCGAGCCGCCGTTGACGTTGACCTTGTCCCAGTCGAGCTCGAGATCGCGCACGAACTTGGCGGCGACGACCGCGAAGGCCTCGTTGATTTCGTAGAGGTCGATGTCGTCCTTGGTGAGACCAGCCTTGGCCAGCACCTTCTTCGCCGCCGGGACCGGCGCGTTGAGCATCAGCGTCGGATCATCGCCCATGTTGGCAGTGGCGACGATGCGGGCGCGCGGCTTCAACCCGTGCTTCTCCGCATAGGCCTTGCTGGTGATCAGCACCGCCGCGGCACCATCGACCACGCCCGAGCTGTTGCCCGCATGGTGGAAGTGCTGGATGTCGAGGTCGGGGTACTTCTGGTTGATCAGCTTACGGAAGGTCGTGCCATTGGCATCGAGCGGCACGTCAGCGATCTTGGGGAAGGCGGGCTCCAGCTTGGCCAGATCCTCACGGGTGGTCTGCGGACGCGGATATTCCTCGCGGTCGAGCAGCACGGTGCCGTCGTCGGCCACCACGGGGACAACCGACTTGGCAAAGCGGTTCTCGGCAATCGCCTCGGCGGCGCGCTGCTGCGAGCGGTAGCCGACCTCGTCCAGCTCCTCGCGGGTGAAGCCTTCCATGCTGGCGATCGCATCGCCGCAAATGCCCTGGTGCGACTGCGGGTGAACGGCTTGCAGACGCTCGTTGTAGCTCCCCATCATCGGCGGCTTGATCCCGGCGCGCATCTTTTCCTGACCCATCGCGGCCGTCAGGCTCATCATCTCGGTCCCGCCGGCGACGACGCAATCTTCCATCCCGCTCATCACCTGCGCGGACGCCAGCGCGACACTGGTGATCCCGCCGCCGCAGAAACGGTCGAGCGTGGTGCCGGACGAAGTGATGTCATAGCCCGCATCCAATGCAGCCATGCGGCCCATGTCGCCCGCCTGCATCCCGTCCTGCGTGCTGACCGACCAGATCACATCGTCGACGGTTTTGGTGTCGAGATTGTTGCGGTCCTTGATCGCCTTCATGACCGTCGCGGCGAGGTGCTGCGGGTGGCAGGCGGCCAGCGCACCCTTGCCCTGCTTGCCGATCCCGCGCGGGGTGCGCACTGCGTCGATGATGTATGCCTCAGCCATGATGATCCTCTCCCATGTAGCGAAAATGCGGTTGACGCGTCCGTAAACCCACTGCACCAGTCGCACAAGAATTGCGTTTCAATTCGCAATGGCAAATTCGATAGGGAGAGACTTGTGAGCGAGACCACTGCACCCGAAGTGCTGACCGAAGTCGAGGACGGCATCCTCATCGTCACCATCAACCGCCCCGAAGCCAAGAACGCGATGACCCGCGCCGCGGCCGAAGGTATCGCGGCAGCGATGGACCGGCTGGACGCCGAAGACGATCTGCGCGTCGGCATCATCACCGGAGCAGGCGGCACGTTCTGTTCGGGCATGGACCTGAAGGGCTTCCTGCGCGGCGAAACGCCCAGCGTCGAAGGCCGCGGCTTTGGCGGCGTGGTGCAGGCACCGCCCGCCAAGCCGCTGATTGCGGCAGTGGAAGGCTATGCGCTCGCAGGCGGGCTTGAGCTGATGATCGCGTGCGATCTCGTTGTCGCCAATGCCAACGCCAAGTTCGGCATCCCCGAAGTGAAGCGCGGTCTTGTGGCGGCGGCTGGCGGCGTGATGATGCTGCCGGACCAGATCCCCGAGCGGATCGCGCTGGAACTCGCCCTGACCGGCGATTTCATCGGAGCGGAACGCGCCTACCAGCTTGGCATGATCAACGAAGTGACCGAAGGCTCGGCGCTCGACGGCGCAAAGGCGCTCGCGGCGAAGATCGCGGCCAATGGCCCGCTGGCCGTGAAGGTGTCCAAGCAGGTGATGAAGCAATCGCGCGGCTGGGCGATGGAAGATCGCTACGCCAACCAGGGCAAGCTGATCGCACCGGTGTTCGTCAGCCATGACGCCCGCGAAGGCGCGGCGGCCTTTGCCGAAAAGCGCAAGCCCAACTGGACGGGCAAGTAAGAATTGGGGCGGGCGGCGCGCGATAAACGCGCCCCTTCGCCTCGGGATCATCAGGAGAGAGAGAAATGCCCGTCATCGATGTGCCGCAGCCGGCCTTCATGGAAGAAGAAGAAATCGCCATTTTCGCCGACGCGGTCGGCAAGTTCTACGCCCAGCATGCGCCGCTCAAGCGGGTAGAGAAGTGGCGCGAGGACGGGATGGTCGAGCGTGAATTCTGGCGCGAAGCGGGCGCAGCCGGCCTGCTCGGCGTGTCGGTGCCGACCGAATATGGCGGCCACGGCGGCGACTTCCGGCATGACATGGTGGTGATTACCAAGCAGGGCGAATATGGTGTCGACGGCTTCGGCGCCTCGCTCCACAACACCATCATCCTGCCCTACCTCGTGCGCCACGGCACCGAGGAGCAGAAGCAAAAGTATCTGCCCCGCCTCGTCAGCGGCGATCTCGTCAGCGCGATCGCGATGAGCGAACCGGACGCCGGCAGCGACCTCCAGTCGATCAAGACCACCGCGCTGAAGGACGGCAACGGCTACCGCCTCAACGGTTCCAAGACCTGGATCTCGAACGGGCAGCTGGCCGATTTCATCATCGTCGTCGCCAAGACCGATCCGGCCGAGGGCGCCAAGGGCATCTCGCTGCTGCTGCTCGAAACCGAAGGCGCGGAAGGCTTCAGCCGCGGGCGCAAGCTCGACAAGATCGGGCTCGATGCGCAGGACACCAGCGAATTGTTCTTCGATAATGTCTTCATTCCGGGTGACAATCTGCTCGGCGGCGTGGAAGGTCGGGGCTTCTACCAGCTGATGGGCGAACTGCCGCAGGAACGCCTCGTGATCGCCATGGGTGCGATTGCCGGGATCGAGAAGGCGCTCGATGTGACGGTTGAATACGTCAAGAACCGCAAGGCCTTCGGCAAGACCATCTGGGACTTCCAGAACACGCAGTTCGTGCTGGCCGACCTCAAGGCGCGCGGCACAGCGGCGCGGGTGTTCGTGAACGACTGCATCGCCAAGCTGCTCGAAGGCAAGCTCGACGTGGCAACCGCGAGCATGGCGAAATACTGGGTGACCGAGCTGCAGAGCGAAGTGGTCGACAAGTGCCTGCAATTCCACGGCGGCGCGGGCTACATCAATGATTACGCCATTGCCCGCATGTACCGCGACACCCGCATCGCCCGCATCTATGGCGGCTCGAACGAAATCATGAAGATGCTGATCGCGCGTTCTATGTGATCGTGCCCGCCTCCGCGGGCACGTCCTCGGTGCGTTTCAAACCCTTCGGGTTTGAGCACCTGCGGGGCGGCCGGTCGTCCTTGCGGTCGCTAGTGCGACCGTTCCGGCGCGATGCTCTGGAATTGAGAAGGCGGCCCCGCAACGGGCCGCCTTTTTCATGCCCCCCCACATCACTGATAGCGCGAGTTCGGCGCCGCAGGCGTCGCGAGCGCACGCGCGCGAGCCGCAGGTGCTCCCGTAGCGTAGCGAAGGGAAACGCACCGAGGACGAACCCGCGGAGGCGGGTTCGTCAAACAAGAAAGGAGCGGCTTGCCGCAAGGCAGGCCGCTCCCCTCTCCCGCTCCTGTCTCGGAGCTAACTTGTGCTGGCCCTTAGAACTTGGCGCGCAGCGTCACGCCGTACTGGCGCGGCGGAAGGGTGAAGGCCGAACGCGAGTTGGTCGCACCCGATCCGCGCAGCGTGGTGTTGAAGGTCACCCCGCGCACCACTTCGTCGGTCAGGTTGTTGACCCAGCCTTCGATCGCATAGGCACCGTCGCCGAAGCGCAGACCGGCGCGCAGGTTCACGAAGGCCTTGCCGTCCTGGATGTCGGCGATGATCGGCGGCGCGGCATCGATAGCCTGCTGCACCCCGCCATTCGCCGCGATTTCAGCCGCACCCGGCAGGATGATCGCCTGGGTCGACGTGCGCTGGTCACCTTCAAGCCGGACCTGACCGGCAAAGAAGAATTCCATCGAATCGTTGATCGGCTTTTCCCACATGGCGCCCGCCAGCGCGACGATCTGCGGCGCGTTGGTGAGGTCATTGCCGCACAGGGCCAGCACCTGCACCGAAGTCTGCGTGCCGGCGCAATCATCCGGGTAGCTCGCTTCGAGGAAGGTCGCGGCCAGGTTGAAGGTCAGCTCGTCGTTGGGACGGATAACGCTTTCGACTTCAACCCCGCGTGTTTCCGCCAAGGGCACGTTGAAAGTCGCAAAGGCCGTGCCGGTGAATTCGAGCACCTGGAAGTTGGTGAACTCCTCGTAGAACGCCGCGACATTGACCGTCACAGCGCCATCCGCCGTGCGCGCCTTTACGCCGATTTCGTAGGCGTCGACCTCTTCCGAAAGGAAGGTCGGGTCAGCGCCCAGCACAGCTGCGGTGGTATCAAGGTTGATCCCGCCCGCCTTGTAGCCGTGGGTGAAGCTGGCGTAGCTGTTCACGTAGGGGCTGAATTCATAGCCGAGCTTGATGGTGTAGATCAGCTCCTCGTCCTCGAAATCGGACTGGAAGGTGCGGACCAGCGGCAGCGGCGCAACCGGCGGCGTTCCCGTGGGGTTGCCGAAGGCTGCGGGCAGGTTGGCCGGGGCGGTAAAGCCGAAGCAGCCAAGGCCGATGAAGGTCGGACGCAGCGGAGCCGGAACCGCACCCAGCGCGCCGAGCACCGACGGGCAGATCTGGTTGTTGGTCGCCGTCTGCGTGAAGCCGCCCGACTTTTCTTCCCACGAATAGCGTGCGCCCACCGTCAGTTCGAGCCCTTCGGCAATCTCCAGCGAGTTATGCGTGAAGATTGCGTAGCTCTTGGCGTCCTGCTGGAAGCGGTTGGTCGTCCGCGTGCCGGCCGGATCGCGGCCGGTGAACACCGACAGCGGGTTGGCGCCAAGCGCCCCGCCGGTCGGCACAAACAGCAGCGCGCCGACATTCTCGCCGAAGTCCTGCCCGAGCGAGAACGTCACCGACTGGTCGATGGTTTCGTCGGAATAGAACCCGCCAACCATGTAGTTGAGCTTGCCTTCCATCCCTTCGCCCTGAAGCCGCAGTTCTGCGGTCCAGTTGTCGATTTCGAGATCGAGGGCCGGCACGTTGAAGATATCGAGCCCGGTGAAGTCCGAATCGTAGTTCTCGAAGCTCTGGTACTTGCGGTACGAGCCGATGAAGATCAGGTCGGCATTTTCCGAAACCGGGAATTCGAGTTCGCCGGTCACACCATAGTTGTCGATATCGGCGATCGGCGCGAAGTTGGCCGAGACCGTGCGATTATCCATCGCCCGTTCGAATGCGCCCTGATCGTCGCGGGTGGTGGAGACAGAAGGCTGGCCGTTGCCGCCATTCGCACCAAGGCCGACCGCAGCATAGGCCCCGCCCGTCACCAGCGGCGACTGGAACAGCTCGATCGCGCCGCAGCAGCTCGACGTGCTCTTGGAATAATCGGCGATGATCCGGCCGCGAATGCCGCTTTCGGTGTCCCAGCCGATCTGGCCGCGCACCAGCCACTGATCGACATCATTGGTTTCGCCAACCTTGGTGCCCGTGCGGTTGACCACATCGAGGAAGCCGTCGCGCTGGCGATAGGCACCGGTCAGGCGGACAGCGACCGTGTCCTTGACGATTGGCACGTTGACCGCGCCCTGCAGGCTCTTTTCATCGAAATTGCCGTATTCCGCGTTCACGAAGCCGCTGAACTCGGTCACGTCAGGGCGCATGTTGGTGACGTTGAGCGCGCCTGCCGAGGTGTTGCGGCCGAACAGCGTGCCTTGCGGGCCGCGCAGCACTTCAACGCGCTCCACGTCCACGAATTCGCTCAGCGCCACGCCGGGGCGGGCCTGATAGGCGCCGTCGATGAAGATGCCGACGGCGCTTTCGAAGCCGATATTGTTCGAGGTGGTCCCGACGCCGCGAACGCGCAGCACGACCGAGCCGGACGCAAGCTGCGCCTGACTGGCGCTGAAGCTGGGAGCCAGCGCGGCGATCTGCTGGATGTTGACCACGCGCTGCGCTTCAAGCTGCTGCGGGGCAATCGCGGTCACGGCCAGCGGAATGTCCTGCACGTCCTGCGCGCGGCGGGTTGCCGTCACGATGATGACATTGTCTTCCCGTGCCGTCGGCTGATCTTCAGCCTCGTTGTCCTGGGCAAAGGCGGGGTTGGTCAGGGCGCTGCAGGCCAAAAGGCCGCAGGCGAAATGTGCGAACTTGCGCGTCATGGCTTCTCTCTCTCCACTTACCAGCCGGTCTTGGTGCCGGACTTGGGTTAGCGGAGCGAAACCTATCAGCGTCGCGCGTCCTAACAAGAGTCACAGGTAACTTATGACGGACAGTAGCAAAAATACCACATCTCCTATTGCAACGCAGCATACCTTCGCAATTGCAGTAAGGCCCGCAAGATTGTTGCACGCGGCGCACGCGAGGGCAGGATTGTCCGCGATCGCCCTGCCACCGCCAGCGGTTTCAGCCCCTTGCGGCAAACTCAGTTTCACTTTGCCATTCAAGACTCGCTTTTGGGCGAGTGCTGTGGTTACATCAGTGTCAACAAGGGAGAGAGAGGGCCCGTCATGCTTGCCACACCGCCAGATTTCGACGTGCTGATCGTGGGTGCCGGGATTTCCGGCATCGGCATGGCCGCGCATATGGAGATGAAGGCGCCGCACCACACCTATGCTATCGTCGAGCGGCGCGACAATCTCGGCGGGACGTGGGACCTGTTCCGCTACCCCGGCATCCGCTCGGACAGCGACATGCACACCCTCGGCTTCGATTTCGAACCGTGGCGTCATGAAAAGTCCATCGCCGATGCGCCCGCGATCCTCGATTACCTCGACCGGATCGTCGATGAACGCGGCATCCGCCAGCACATCCGCTTCGGCCACAAGGTCATCTCGGCCGACTTCCATCACGATGACGCGCGTTGGCATGTCGAGATGGAAAAGGCTGATGGATCGCGCACGCACATGACGGCGAATTTCATCTATCTGGGTGCAGGCTATTACGATTACGACGAGGCCTATGATCCCGGCTTCGACTTCGGCGAGTTCGAAGGACAGGTGCTCCACCCGCAGTTCTGGCCCGAGAACCTCGACTACAAGGGCAAGAATGTCGTCGTGATCGGATCGGGCGCGACTGCGGTGACGATTGTTCCGTCGATGGCGCGCGAGGCGGGCCATGTGACCATGCTCCAGCGCACGCCCACATGGATGTTCACCCGGCCCGCCAAGGATGCGATTGCCAACTTCCTGCGCAAAGTGCTGCCGGAAAAGCTCGCCTACCGGCTGACCCGCTTCAAGAACATCAAGATGCAGGACTTCAGCTTCAAGCTGGCGCGCGACAATCCGCAGAAGGTGAAGGACGCGCTCTACAAGAAGATCGAAGAAGCGCTCGGCCCGGATTACGACAAGGCGAGCTTCACTCCGCCCTACAACCCGTGGGAACAGCGGCTGTGTCTGGTGCCGGATCAGGACCTGTTCACGGCGATGAAGGCCGGCAAGGCGGACGTGGTGACGGGCCATATCGCCAAGTTCGAAAAGGGCGGCGTGCTGCTGACCGACGGGCAGTTCATTCCCGCCGATATCGTTGTCACAGCGACAGGGCTGAAGCTGGCCGTGGCGGGCAAGATCGCGATTTCGGTCGATGGCGAACCGGTCGCCTTCAATGAACGGTTCTATTACAAGGGCTGCATGTTCTCGAACCTGCCCAATCTGGCGGTGGTGTTCGGGTATTTGAACGCCAGCTGGACGTTGCGCGCCGACATCAACTCGGACTACGTCTGCCGCGTGCTGGAACATATGCGCGCCACCGGCAGCACCATCGCCACGCCGATGCTGACGCCCGAGGGCGAGGCGGCGATCACCGAGGATGACGTGTTCGATTTCTCGTCCGGCTACATCCAGCGCGGCAAGCACATCATGCCGCGCAATTCGGTCAGCTATCCGTGGCGGCTCAATCAGGAATATGTCGTCGATCGCAAGCGGATGAAGGACGATCCGCTGACCGATGGCATCCTGACCTTCACCCGCGCAGGCGCGAACGCCCAGCGCGGCGAGGAACAGCTGGAAGCGGCGGAGTAACCACCTTCCTTGTCATTCCCGCGCAGGCGGGAATCCAGCTTATCTGGCATCGCAGCCAAAGCTGGATCCCCGCCTTCGCGGGGATGACGAAAGGGGCTTGGGAACCTTGCAATTCTCCCCTAATCCTCCGCCCATGACCTCTCCCGAAAAAATCTGGACCGCCGGGCTTATCGTCATCGGCGACGAAATCCTTTCCGGCCGCACGCAGGACAAGAACATCGCGCAGGTCGCGACCTGGTTGCAGGTGCAGGGCATCCGCCTGGCCGAAGTGCGGGTTGTGCCGGATGTGGAAGCGCGGATCGTCGAGGCGGTCAACGCGCTCAGCGCCGGGTATGATTACCTCTTCACCACCGGCGGGATCGGGCCGACGCATGACGATATCACCGTCGATGCGGTCGCCGCCGCGCTGGGCGTGCCTGTGGTCATCCACCCCGAGGCCCGCGCGCTGCTCGAACGCTATTACGAAACCCGCGGCGGGCTGAACGAAGGCCGCTTGCGCATGGCGCGGGTGCCGGAAGGATCGGAACTGATCCCCAACCGCATGTCCGGCGCTCCGGGCATCCGGCGCGGCAACCTGTTCCTGATGGCAGGCGTGCCGCATATCACCGCAGGGATGCTCGACGCGCTCACCGGGCAGCTGGAAGGCGGCGCGCCGCTATTGTCCGAAACGCTCGGCTGCTGGGTCGCCGAAAGCGAGGTCGCTGAACTGTTGCGCCAGACCGAAGCGGCGCATGCAACCTGCCAGATCGGCTCCTACCCCTTCTTCCGCGAAGGCCGGGTCGGCGCCAATTTCGTGGTCCGCTCGGTCAGCGCCGACGACCTCAAGGCCTGCTGCGACAGCCTGACCGAAGGGCTTACCGCCGGCGGCCACGTCGTCACGCCCGGCGGGATCTGATCGCCGAGAGACATCATCACGCGGTTTTAACCCTCTGGCCTTATGACGGCATGCGCCATGACGCGCGTGTTCATCACCATCGACACCGAGTATTCCTCGGGGCTGTATACCGGGCCGGGGGCGGCTGACCGGGCGGACAATTTCGCGCGCTCGATCGCCTGCAACACCCCGCAAGGCCCGGCAGGCATCGCGCACAAGCTCGATCTGCTCGCCCGCCATGGCCAGAAGGCGGTGTTCTTCGTCGATCCCATGCCTGCGCTGGTGTGGGGTGTGGCGGCGATCGAGGACATCGTCGGCCCCATCATCGCAGCAGGGCAGGATGTGCAATTGCATTGCCACACCGAATGGCTGGCGCTGGCGGGCGACGCCAACCTGCTCGCTTCAAAGCGCACCGGGCAGAACCTCGCCGATTTCCCGTTCGAGGAACAATGCGCGATCCTCGACTACGCCCGCACCACACTGATGGCGGCAGGCGCGAGTGCGCCGGTCGCCTTCCGGGCGGGCAATTACGGCGCGGACGACAACACGCTGCGGGCGCTTGCCAATCTCGGGATCGCTTATGATTCGAGCCACTGCCCGGCGATGGCCGGGACCAGCGCGTGCCGCATCAGCCTTGGCCCGGACATCCGCGATCCGCTGGAGCATATGGGCGTGATCGAAGTCCCCGTCGGCAGCATCGGCGCGATGGGCGGGGGGCAGCGCCATGCCCAGATCACCGCACTTTCGCTGGACGAGATGCTGGCCGCGATCCGCCACGCCGCACAAAGCGGGCAGGAGACCTTCACGCTCGTCAGCCATTCCTTCGAGCTGATCAACCGCCGCAAACTGGCCGCAAACCGCGTGGTGCGCCACCGCTTCACCGCGCTGGTCAAGGCGCTCGCCGCCATGCCGGGGGTAACGACGGGCACCTATGCCGAGACGCCGCCCAGCATCGTCTCACCGCTGCGCGCGAGCCAGCCGCTCCCTCCAAGCGCGATGCGCACCGGGCGGCGGATGGCCGAACAGTTCGTCTCCAACGCGCTTTACGGCGCGCTGTAACATGGCCGCCGCGATCGACTTCACCCTGGGCTCGCGCCGCTTGCTGAGCGTTCCGCGGATGCTGGCGACGTGGAGCTTCGGCCTTGAGGACGTGCTGGCAGGCGACCTGCCGCCTGCTCCCCCAAGCGGGCGCGACGGGGTGCGCGTGCTCTCCGCCCCGACCACCCAGCTCGCCGCAATCACCGCCCGCTTCCCCGGTTTCATCGCGGGAGGGCGGCAGGATTACCGCCGCCACTATATCGACATGGGCCAGAGCTTTGACGATTACATGGCGCAGTTCTCGGGCAAGACCCGCTCGACCCTGCGGCGCAAGGCGCGCAAACTCGCCGACGAGACGCCGGGCGGCTACCATGTCACCGAACACCGCACGCCAGCGGAACTCGAAGCCTTCCTTGCCGCAGCCCTGCCGCTGTCGGCGCGAACCTATCAGGCGCGTCTGCTCGATGCAGGACTGCCCGAAGATGCCGCCGCACGCCGCGCGATGCTGGAGGCGGGCGAGGCTGACCGGATGCGCGCTTTCCTGCTCCATGCAGGCGGGCAGCCGGTCGCTTACCTGTCGCTGCCGGTGACGGGGCAGACGCTGGTCTACGCCTATCTCGGCTATGATCCCGATTGGGCGCGGCTGTCGGTCGGCACCGTGTTGCAGATGGATGCGCTCGAACGGTTGTTTGCGGAAGCCCGCTACCGCTGGTTCGACTTCACCGAGGGCGACGGCGCACACAAGGAAATGTTCGGCACCCACGCAGCGGCCTGTTCCAGCCTCGTGCTGCTGGAGCCGACGCTGGCCAACCGCACCTTGCTGGGCGCACGGGGCGCGTTCGATGCGAGCGTCAGCCAGGCCAAGGCGCTGGCGACACGATCAGGGGCGATCAGCCGGATCCGCGCCCTGCTGCGCGCCTAGCCGGGAGGCCGCGTCGAGCCGGTTGGTTTCGCGCGCCCGCACCTGCGCCATCAGCGCACTGCGGCCCGACGGTGCACCGCTCAACGAGCCGTAACGCAGCGCGAGATAGAGCCACATCGCCAGCACCACGCCCAGAAATGCGCTCGCCGCAATGCCCAGCCGGACATCGTAGCTCAGCAGCAAGCCATCCGTGGCCAGCGCAACGCCCGCGACCAGCCACTTGGGGCTGAACACGGTGCCGGATTTGATAGAAGCGACCATCAATAACCTCGATATCGAGCACGCGGGCGGGAGAGGAGGAGAGGTGCCCGCGTGCTCCAGACCAAAATGGGGGAGCGCAGTCAAAAGACAAGTGGGACGAACGGCTTATAGACAAAGGGGCCGGAAGCACCCGGCTTCCGACCCCTCTGTATCCGTCACGTGAACCGGTAGGAAAGTGGCAAACGATCCCGCAGGGATCGCAAGCCCGACCGGGCGCCGCGCCTACTGGCGCGGTAGCCGAGGGGCCGGATGGCCCCGCCGGCGCGTGAGGCGCTACAAATTACGCGCCTTCCACCTCGCTCAGGTCGACCTTCAGGCCCGGGCCCATCGACGACGTCATGGTGACCTTGCGGACATACTTGCCCTTGGAACCCGACGGCTTGGACTTCACGACCGCATCGGTCAGCGCCTTGAAGTTCGCCTTCAACGCGTCATCCGAGAAGCTCAGCTTGCCAATACCCGAATGGATAATGCCCTGCTTTTCCACGCGGTATTCCACCTGGCCGCTCTTGGCATCCTTGACCGCCTGGGCCACGTTGGGCGTGACAGTGCCGAGCTTGGGGTTCGGCATCAGACCCTTGGGGCCGAGCAGCTTGCCCAGACGACCGACCACACCCATCATGTCGGGCGAGGCGATGACCCGGCCGTAATCGAGATTGCCGGCCAGCATGTCTTCCATCAGGTCTTCGGCGCCAACCTTGTCGGCCCCGGCAGCCAGCGCCTTTTCGGCGTTGTCGCCGCGCGCGAACACGGCAACCTTGACGTCCTTGCCGGTGCCCGAGGGCAGCGACACCATGCCGCGCACCATCTGGTCAGCGTGACGCGGATCGACGCCGAGGTTCATGGCGACTTCGACGGTTTCGTCGAACTTGGTCTTGTACTGGCGCAGCGTCGCCAGCGCTTCATCGACGGTGTAGAGCTTCTCGCGGTCGAGACCGGCCAGAACCTTCGCCTTCTTGGTGATCTTGGTCATGTGCTTAGCCCTCCACCACTTCGAGGCCCATCGAGCGGGCGCTACCGGCGATGATCTTCATCGCCTGATCAATGTCGTTCGCGTTCAGATCGGCCATCTTGGCTTCGGCGATCTCACGGATCTGCGAGCTCTTGATGGTTCCGGCCGACACCTTGCCCGGCTCCTTCGAGCCCGACTTGAGGTTCGCAGCCTTCTTGAGGAAGAACGATGCGGGCGGGGTCTTGGTGATGAAGGTGAACGAGCGATCGCCGTAAACCGTGATCACGGTCGGGATCGGCATGCCCTTTTCCATTTCCTGCGTGGCGGCATTGAACGCCTTGCAGAATTCCATGATGTTCACGCCGCGCTGACCCAGCGCCGGGCCGATCGGCGGCGAAGGGGTTGCAGAGCCGGCGGGCACCTGCAGCTTGATATAGCCTTCAATTTTCTTGGCCATGTGGCCTTACTCCTGTCGCACTGTTGCCCCATTCGACCCGACTACCCTGAGCTTGTCGAAGGGGGCTCATGTTAAGCGGTCCAGCGCCCCTGCTGCGTGCAATGCAGAGGCTCCCGCACGGAATCGCCCGGGACAGGCCCAAGCGAAGCGGCGCGCATAGCGGTTTCGCCGCGCAATGCAAGCCCGCGCCCCCTCTGGCCGTTCAGCTCCGCGTCTGTTGGAGACACCTGAGACACTGCCAAGGAACAGAAAAACCACCCCCCACCCCGCAGGCTCGCGCGCCGCCGTTCAGCAGCACATCCAGCAGCGGGAAAGAACGACAGGCCGGGCATTGCTGCG
Organism: Porphyrobacter sp.; assembly: GCA_032116115.1. Taxonomy (GTDB): domain Bacteria; phylum Pseudomonadota; class Alphaproteobacteria; order Sphingomonadales; family Sphingomonadaceae; genus Erythrobacter. The sequence continues at coordinate 77,245 of JAUMAX010000010.1, read as the reverse complement.
CTTGTAAGGAAGGCTGGCGCGGTAGGAAAACCGGCAATGGCCCGCAGCCCCTCTGCGAAACCCGATGGCCGGACGGGTAAAGCCTGCCGGAAGGGCTTCACATTCTTGGGGAATTAGCGCAATGTTTACAGGCTGCGCGCCATCATCACAGGCACCAGGGTTCAGGGGAACGACATGATCACTATCGCCATTCGTGCGCGCGAAATCGTTTCGAGCAATGTCGACAGCCTCGTCAACAAGGCAGGGGAACCGCGCAAGATGCTGCGGCTGCTCCAGTCGGAAATCGAGGAAACCCTGATCGCGCTGCACGGCGACGCCGCCAAGGCGAAGCGCCAGCAGGCCCGGTTGCAGGATACCGCCGCGCGCCTTGCAGCCGGGGCCGAGGAATGGACCGGCAAGGCCAAGATCGCGGTTGACCACGGGCGCGAAGACCTTGCCCGCGCCGCGCTGCTGACCCGCGAGGCCGAGCGCGCCAAGGCCGCCGATGCCGCCGCCAGCGCCGCCGCTCTTGATGGCCAGATTGCCGAGGCCGCCGCTGTTATCGCCGAGCTTGAAGCCAAGCGCACCGCGATTGCCGCGCGCATCGCCGAGCTGGCGCAGGCCGAAATCGCCGAAACGCCGGGCAAGGCCGCATCGGAAAGCTCCATCGACAAGCGGATCGACCGGATCGACGCGCTCGAACGCCGCGCCGGTTTTGCCGATGTGCCGAAGGGCGACACGCCCTCGCCCGCCAGCCTCGACGACGAAATCGCCGGGCTGCAACAGGCAAGCGCAATCGAAGCTGAACTGGCCGCGATGAAGGGGACCGCTGCGCCTGCGACCAAAAAGGCAGCCGGCAAGAAGCGCTGATCCAGCCAATTGCCGTTGCCCCGCGTCAAGCACGGGGCGACGATAGGTTGTGCTGTTTGTATTCAGACTGTGCGAGGCACCCGCAGCCCCTTGGTGCGGCTGGTGAGATGGAATTGCCCGCACAGCGCACACTTGTAAGCGCGCAAGGTCACCTCCGCCCGCAGCGCCACGCCTTCCGCCTCCTCACGGGAGGCATAGCGGCGCTTGCGCTGGCAGATGCCGGGACGGGTTTTCACGCTTTAGTGAGGTGTATCGCGGCACGGCCTCGAAGAGGCCGCAAGGGCGACCGCCCGCCCGCAGGCGCCCCGAAAGAAGCGAAGCGACTGAAGGGAACAGCGCCGAGGACGCACCCGCGGATGCGGGTGCGCAAGACTATTTCGCGAGTTCCACGTGCTCGAAATCGAGCTCCACCGGAGTCGCGCGGCCGAAGATCGACACCGAAACCTTGACCTTGGCCTTGTCGAAATCGAGCTCTTCCACGATCCCGTTGAAGCTGGCGAACGGGCCGTCGAGCACCTTGACCGAATCGCCGATCTCGTAATCGACGCTGATTTCGCGCTTGGGAGCAGCCTGCGCATCGGCAACGCCGCCAAAGTAGCGCGAAGCTTCCTTTTCGGAGATCGCCTGCGGCTTGTTGCCCGAACCCAGGAAGCCGGTCACCTTGGGGGTGTTCTTGACGAGGTGATAGACATCGTCGGTCATGTTCAGCTTGGCCAGCACGTAGCCGGGCATGAACTTGCGTTCGACCTGCACCTTCTTGCCGCGCTTCACTTCGGTCACAGTCTCGGTCGGCACCTGGACTTCTTCGACGCCTTCGGTCAGCCCGAGCCGTTCAGCCTCGGAGATGATCGCGTCGCGCACCTTGTTCTCGAAACCGGAGTAAGCGTGGATGATGTACCAGCGAGCCATGGAGAGTCCTTGGAAATTGGGTCTGACGGGCAGAGGAATGTGAAGCGGCGGCGCCTTACTGGATAAGGCCGATCAGGGCGCGCACGATCGCGCCGAACGCGCTGTCGACGCCGAGGAAGAACAGCGAGAGAATCAGCATGAAGATGAACACGAAGATCGCCGTGCGCACCGTCTCGTCGCGGGTCGGCCACACGATCTTGTTGGTTTCGGCGCGCACCTGGCTCACGAACTCGCCGGGCGAGGTCCTGCGCTTCTTTTCTTCAACCTTGCCGAGTTCGGCGTTCTTCTGATCAGCCATGATAGCTGCGTTCCTTCGCGTAATGCCTGCACGTCTTGTCCGATGCGGCTTTCAGGTAGGGGGCCGCGCCGCCCGGGACAAGGTCGCCGGAGGGGCTGGATGATCCACCGATGTCGGATAAGACGGCGAGGCTCTTACGCCGGGGGCAGCGCAATTGCAAGAATGCTTGGACGCCTGATTGCGCCTCAGCCCAGGCCCAGCAGGCGCGCGACGAACCCGCCACGCGGTTGCATCGGCTGAAGCGGGCCGTGAATCGCGCGGCCCCGCGCCGGATCGCGGGTCGGACGCGGGCTGACCCAGTGATCAGGGCGCGAGGAACGGAAGGTGTAGGCGCTCATCCTTGGTCTCCTGTGCGGGTGCGACAAATCGTTTCGTCGACAGGAATACACGGTTCGGCTTGCGATAGGATGAACGGGCAGGTTGGGGTTTGGCGCGGGGGGCCAATCGGCACGGCCTGAAAGCCCCCGGATTCGACGCCGTAGGCGCCGCAAGCGCGACTGCGCGCCCGCAGCGGCTCGGAATGAAGCGAAGCGAAATGAAGAAACCGCCGCGAGGACGAACCGGCGGAGGCCGGTTCGAAACACAGGAAATGGCAGGGGTGTGCGGACTCGAACCGCAGGCCCTCGGTTTTGGAGACCGATGCTCTACCAACTGAGCTACACCCCTGCAGCGCGTTGGAGCGGTGCCTTTATCGAAGGCTCGGGCGATAGGCAATCCTCTTTGCCTGATCGTTCGCGGCGATGTATTGTGCAACGCAACCATGCACGCACCTATCCGCCCTCCCATCCCGGTCGAGACCCTGCTGCTGGCCTATCGCAGCGGGATTTTCCCGATGGCGGACCGGCGTGACGATGCCGAAGTGTTCTGGGTGGAGCCGCGCGACCGGGCGATTATCCCGCTGGACGGGCTGCATATCTCCAAGTCCCTGCGCAAGGTGCTGCGCTCTGACCGCTTCACCGTGACGGTCGATCGCGCCTTCGAACCCGTGATCCGCGCCTGCGCCGAACCGCGCGCCGACCATCCCGAAACGTGGATCTCCGAGCGGATTGTGCAGTCCTATATCGGCCTCCACCGCGCGGGCCACGCCCATTCGGTCGAATGCTGGCTGCCGGACGAGGATGGCGCGCCGCAGCTGGTCGGCGGGCTTTACGGCGTCAGCTTCGACCGGGTGTTCTGCGGGGAGAGCATGTTCAGCCGGACGCAGGATGCGAGCAAGGTCGCGCTGGCATGGCTGGTGGCGCTGATGCGGCGGGCCGGGTTCACGCTGCTCGACTGCCAGTTCATGACCGATCACCTGCGATCGATGGGCGCGATGGAACTGGCGCAGGCCGATTACCGGCGGCTGGTAGAACGCGCGCAGGGCCAGCCCCCCGCCAGCCTCGGCATGGCGTGGCGCGCCTTTAACGAGGGCTATGCGCCGGGCGCAGGGGTCGGTGCAGGCGTTGCCGCAGGCGTGGCGGACGGGCGCGCGGCAGGCTTGCCCGAAGCGTCGGGCGACGGCGCGGCCGGCCCTTCCTCGCCCGGGAAGCGCATCGTGCAGTCCTTGACCCACACGTCATAGACCGGGTGTTCGACCACATTGATGCTGGGCGATTCGAGGAACAGCCAGCCCGAGAACACGCGCTTGTGCTGCGCTTCGCCCCGGCCTCTGACATCGACCTGCACGAAGGCGCCGGTCTGCTGCGGCATTTCCCACGGCGCGGTGCGCTCGCAGGCCGACACGCTGATGATCACCGGGCCGATCTCGCGGCGTTCGCCGGGCTTCAGGCTGATCTCTTCGGAGACATTGTTGCGCTTGTTGAGCAGGCCGAGCACCGCCACCCGCTCGTTCATCGGGGTCGCGCCGTAATCATTGACCGGAGCGCCTGACGCTGTTGCCGCGGCAGCCGGAGTCGCCTCGCCCAGAGGAACCTTGACCGCTTCGGCCGCGGGCGTGGCGAAATAATCGCAGGCACCCAGCGTCAGGGCCCCGGACAGCAGCACAGCGAGAGACAGGGGCCGCATGACGCGCCTCAGCTGTCCGCGCCGGGGGTCCACGCCTCGTAATCACCCACCGCGCGGGCGCGCTGGCCGCCGCGCTCCAGCGCGCCTTGCGGGAAATAGGCGCGGGCGGTGCCGGTGGCGTTGGGGGTGTAGTCCGCCTCCCAGATCTTGGGCGGGGGCAAGTGGCTTTCCGGCACGTCATCATAGGTGCCGTGGAGCCAGCCGTGCCATTCCGCCGGTACGCGGCTGGCGTCATTGGCGCCATTGTACATCACCCAGCGCTTTTCGCGGCTGGTGTAGGAGCCGTCATTGACACCCGCCGCCTTGGGGCGCGCGCGGTAATACATGTTGCCGGCAGCGTCGGTGCCGACGTGTTCGCCCTTGGCGCGGCTGGCCCAGAGCTGTGTGCCGAGGGTGGCGCCGTCCCACCAGGTGAAGATTTTTGCGAGGATACCCATGGGCGTGCGCCTAGCGGAATTGGCGGGGAGCGCCAAGGGGTGAGATTAGCGCTGCCCTTGCCATGTAACACGGTCCCCCGGAACGATCCCCAATTCCTTCGCCCGGCCCGCGCGCAGTTCCAGCACCGCGCTCGCCAGCCCGCTCGACCGCACCGAATCGAGCGAATAGGGAACCGTGTTCGCCGCGATATTGGTGATCCGCCCGTCCGGCCCGATGAAGATGATGTCGAGCGACAGGGGCGTGTTCTTCATCCAGAAGCTGCGCGGTTCGGGCACGGCGGAGGGGAAGATCATCCCTTCGTTATCGCCCAGCGCATTGCGGAACATCAGCCCGCGCGCCTGTGCTTCGGCGCTGGCGGCAAGTTCGACCTTGAACGCCAGCGTCTTGCCGCCGCGATCCACCGTCAGGTCAATCACCTCAAGCCCCGACACCGGATGGCGCGCCGCTTCGACCGGCGCCGGAGTCTGCGCGCTCGCCGTGGCGCTTTGGCCGGGCGAACAGGCCGCCAGCACACCCAGTCCCATCACCGCTGCTGCCAGCATCTGCCTTACCATTGGTCTTGACCCCCTTCCTCGTCGGCAGCCTCGCCGAGCCATTCCTCGATGTCCTCGGGGCTTGCCGCACCCAGAACGAAACGCACGTGGTCATACTGGTGGCCTGCGCGCAGCATTGCTGCAACGGCTTTTTCGCGAGCCTTGCGTGCCCCCAGCGGATCGCCCTCGTCTTGCGCCGCAGCGCCATAGGGGCCGAGCCTGCGTTTACGCGCCATCAGCGCAGCGGCACGGCGGCTGGCCGCCTCGCCCGGCGCATGGGCCTGACGCAACCCCTCGCCCACGCCTGCATGGCGCAACGTCTCATCGACCCGCCGCGCGCCATAGCCGCGTGCACCGAGATCGCGCGCGCGCATCCGGGCATAGGCATCATCATCGACATAGCCGAGCTCCACCAGCCGGGCGACCAGCGCGGGCACATCGATATCGATGGTTCGGCCGTCGCTGTCCTCGGCCAGCCCGCGCTCCCTGATCTTGCGGACGAGATAGCCCTCCAGCCGCGCGCCGGTGGTGGCAAAGCGGGCGGCATAATGCAGCGCCAGATCGCGCAAGGCGGCCTCTGCCAGCGGAGGTTTCACCCGCTTCTCGCCCCGGCGTTTGCGCGCCGCATCCTCCCCGGCATCACGACCGGGCGATGACGAATTCGCTTTACGTGAAACCATTTCGCCTTATTCGCGCCACTTTCTTTATCAAATGCGGAACATTGAACGCTGCCGGACTATGCCCGGCGACACGGGGTTATGCCAGAGCGCGTACGTGATGCGACCATGAAACGCGCCGCAACTGACGGGTATCGTTGAAAAATATGACCGAGGCCGTTTTGACGCCGACGCCGAATGACTGCGACCTGCCGCGGATTCGTGCGCAATTTGCAACCTTTAATGACGCGATCGACTACGCCGCGCAAAGCCTGAAGGGGCTCAACTTCCACGATATGCGTGGAGAACTCGCGCGGGTCTATTCCTATGCCGAGATGCGCGAAGATGCGCTGGTGATGGCCCGCCGCCTGATCGCAGCCGGCATCGGCAAGGAAGACCGCGTTGCCCTGATCGCCGAAACGGGCGCGGATTTCGCCGCGCTCTTCTGCGCCTGCGTCTATGTGGGCGCATGGCCCGTGCCGCTGCCGCTGCCGACCACCTTCGGCGGCAAGGAAAGCTTCATCGACCAGCTGGCGGTGCAGCTGATGAGCTCGGATCCGAAGATCCTGCTGTTCCCCGAGGAAATCGCCGAAATGGCGCTCGCCGCTGCCGCGCGGCAGGGTTGCGAGGCAGAAAGCTGGCAGGATTTCGGCCAGCGCCCCGCGCCCGATTGCGCGCTTCCCGCCGCCAGCCCGGATGATATCTGCTACCTGCAATATTCCAGCGGCTCGACCCGCTTCCCGACGGGGGTCGCCGTCACCCACCGCGCGCTGCTGCACAATCTCTACGGCCATTCGACCACGATGGAGCTGGGCGAAAACGACCGCTGCGTCAGCTGGCTGCCGTGGTATCACGACATGGGCCTTGTCGGCTGCCTGCTGTCGCTGATCGCCAATCAGGTGTCGGGCGATTACCTCAAGCCCGATGCCTTTGCGCGCCGCCCGCTGGCGTGGCTCGACATGATCAGCCGCAATCCGGGCAACACGCTCTCCTATTCGCCGACCTTCGGTTACGACATCTGCGCGCGCCGCATTTCCAGCCAGAGCAATGTCGCTGAACGGTTCGACCTGTCGCGCTGGCGCATCGCGGGCAATGGCGCGGACATGATCCGCCCGGACGTGATGCAGAACTTCGTCAACGCCTTTGCGCCCGCAGGGTTCAAGGCGGCGTCCTTCACCCCGTCCTATGGCCTTGCCGAAGCGGTGCTGGCGGTGACGGTCATGCCGCCGGGCGAAGGCATCCGCGTCGAACTGGTCGAGGAAGAACGCCTGTCGGGCGCCCCGCGTGATCTCTCCCGCCCGGCCCGCTACCGCGCTATCGTCAATTGCGGCAAGCCGCTGCCTGACATGGACGTGGCCATCAAGGGCGAGGATGGCTCGCACAAGACCGACCACCAGATCGGCAAGGTGTGGTGCCGCGGGCCGAGCGTGATGCACTCCTATTTCCGCAACCCCGAAGCGACGGGCGATTGCCTCGTCGATGGCTGGCTCGACACCGGCGACATGGGCTACACCGCCAATGGCTATCTGTTCATCGTCGGCCGGGCGAAGGACATGATCATCATCAACGGCAAGAACCACTGGCCGCAGGACATCGAATGGGCGGTGGAGCAGCTGCCCGGCTTCAACCACGGTGATATCGCGGCCTTCTCGATCGAGATGGAGAACGGCGAGGAAGCGCCTGCCGTGCTGGTGCATTGCAAGGTCTCCGACCCCGAGGAACGCGTGCGTCTGCGCGACCAGATCGCCGACAAGGTGCGTTCGGTCACCGGAATGAGCTGCATCGTCGAACTCGTCCCCCCGCGCACCCTGCCCCGCACGTCATCGGGCAAACTCAGCCGCGCCAAGGCGAAGAAGCTCTATCTCGCGGGCGAGATCGTCCCGATCGACCTGGCGGCGTAAGCCTCCCCTCTGATCCCCACATCCCCCGTCTGCCCATAGGAAGCCGGGATGACGGTGACGACCGGAACGGGGTCCCGGCTCAAGCCCGGGAAGTCGAGCCCATTTCGCACCCCCACCCTTACCCCCGTGCAAGCTGGACGGAGCGGCGCGCGCCCGCGCAGACACGCCGACGCTGGCGGCGTGATTCGCGAAATTTACATCTGTTTACTCGGTTCTCCATGTCAGCGCTGACTAAACACCCGCGCCGCAGCGACGGGAGTGCATGCAATGACCATGGTGGGTAAGACGATCCGCGGCGCGGCACACCGCAGTCTGCGCCTTGGCATCATCCTCGCGGGCACGCTCGTCGTTGCGGCATGTTTTGCAATTGCCTATGCCCTCGTGGTCGGGGCGATCTGACGGGAAGATGGTCGGACGACGTGGAGGGAAGGACAACGTTTCTGCGAAGCGCCCGCGTGGTGAGGAGAGCAATCGCCGCAACGGGCCTGCTGGCCTCGGCGGCTGCGCTTGCGCAGGGCGCTGATCAGGATCACCTCGAACACCGGCTGGTCGCGGGGGAATCGCCGTACACGCTGGCGCGCGATTACCTGACCTCGCCCAGTGATTATCGCGCCATCCTGACCGTCAATCGCCTGCCTGATGCGCGCCGGATCCCGGTTGGAACGGTCATCCGCCTACCGCGACGCCTGCTGGCATGGCGCGCAGCCGATTTGCGGATCGAGGCGTTCTCGGGCCAGGTAACGATCAACGGACAGCCCGCCCAGCGCGGGATGACAGTGCCCGAGGGCGCACGGATCGTCACGGGCAGCAATGGCTTCGTCTCGCTGCGCGGCAACACCGGCGCGGTGGTCACCATGCCGACCAACACGCAGGCCCGGCTGGTGCGGGCACGGATCTACCGGCTCGACGATCTGCAGGACATCGAATTGCAGGTGCTGGGCGGACGCGGAGAGGCGCAGGTCCCCACCCTTCGCCCGCGCGAGCGCTACCGGATCGGCACACCCACTACGGTCAGCGCGGTGCGCGGCACGGTGTTCCGGGTCGGCCATGATGACAGCGGCGAGCGAACGGTCGTCGAGGTGGTCGAGGGCGCAGTGGGGACAGCGGCGAGCGGAGCGGAGGCCGTGACCGGCGCGGGGTTCGGCATCGCGGCCAGCCCCGCCGGGCTCCTGCCGCAGGAACGCCTCCAGCCCGCCCCCGCGATCACCACTCCCGGCGCGGTCCAGACCGGGCCGGAGGTGGCCTTTGCCATTGCCCTGCCCGGCGAAGCGACCGGCATCCGCGCCCAGATCGCCCGCGATGCCGGATTTACCGACATCATCGGCGAAACAATCGCCACCGGGGGCGCCCCGGCGGGCTTCGGCAATCTGGCCGACGGGCGGTATTTCGTGCGCGCCCGGGCGATCAGCTTGAGCGGGATCGAGGGCAATTCCGAGATCTATTCCTTCCGCCGCAAGCGGCTCGGCGCAAGCGCTGGCGCGCAGCCCTCGCCGCTTGAAGATGGCTATCGCTTCGCGTGGCTGCCTGAAGGCGCGGGCCAGACGACCTATGCCTTCCAGCTGTGGAACACGGTCCGCCCGGCCGCACTGATCGTCGACGAGACCGCAATGGCTGCCGAGGGCATCGTCATTGCCGGACTCGAACCCGGCACCTATGAATGGCGGGTGGCGGCAATGCAGATCGACGAGGATGGCCTGCTGCAGGCCTGGGGCCCGACGCAGCGCCTGACCGTGTCCGAATAGCCGCGTCCCGGGGGCGGTAAGGCAGCGATGATGAACCAGCGACGCCTTGTGCTTGAATGGCTCGCATTGCTGATCTTCGCCGTGCTGGCCGCCGGGTTTGCTGCCCAAGACGGCCTGACCCGCCGGCTTGACCTCGCGATGCTCGATCTTGCCGCAACGCTTGGCCAGCCGCCACCCGCGCCGGACATTGCCATTGTCGCCATCGACGAGCGCAGCCTTGCTGAGATCGGGGAATGGCCGTGGCGGCGCGCGACCCATGCGCAGCTGGTCGACAACCTGCGCGCAGGCGGCGCGCGGGTGGTGCTCTATGACGTTCTGCTGGTCGAACCGGGCGAGGCTGAGGACGATGCTGCCCTCGCCAGCGCCATTGCCCGTAACGGCAAGGTCGTGCTGCCCTTCAGCTTCGGGCCGCAGATGAATACAGCAGGCGGCATCGCGCCCGAATATCCGCTGCCCGCCCTCGCCAGTGCGGCCGCTGCCATGGGCCATATCGAACTGGCTCCCGACGAAGATGGCGCCGTGCGGCGTTTTGCCCTGACCCGGCGAATCGGGGACCGGGCCTATCCGCACTTCGTTCCGGCCGCGCTGTCGCTGGGAGGCAGTGAGGCAATTTCCGGTGCGACCGCTCCGGACGCGCCGGAGCTGGTCGTGCCGTTTCGTCCGGCGCTTTCCTATCCCCACATTCCCGCCGCCGCCGTCATCAAGGGCGCGGTTCCCCGCGCGCTCCTTGAAGGCAGGACGATCGTGGTCGGCGCCACCGCGCGGGGGATGGGGGATATCCACGCCGTCCCTTCGGGTGCCATCGGCCTGATGTCGGGCGCGGAGATGCAGGCCAACCTGATCGATGGCTTGCGCAGCGGCACGCTGATCCGCGAGATGCCCGCCACGTGGGCCGCAGCTTTGGCAGCGGTGACGCTCTTGATCCAGTTTCTGGGCTTCTGGAAGCTCCCGGCCCGAGCGGAGTTCCTCCTTACGCTGGCGCTGATTGCCGGGATTGCTGCCACAAGTGCGCTGCTGGTCCCGCTGGCCCGGGTGTGGATCGCGCCGGGCGCGGCGCTGCTGGCAGCTGGGCTCGCCTATCCGCTGTGGAGCTGGCGCCGCCTGACGGTGGTGTCGGGCTATCTCGACCATGAGACCCAGCGCCTGATGTCCGCCACCGGCGACATGACACTGGGCCGGGGCGCAGGCTCGATCGCGCGGCAGGTCGACAGGATGCGCCAACTTGTCGGCGAAGTCAGTGACGCGCTATCGCTCGTGCGCAGCGCGATCGCCGCATCGCCCGATGCGATCCTGGTGCTCGATGCCGACAATGCCGTGATCCTGGCCAACGAAGCCGCGTACCGGTTGTTCGACGAAACCCCCGATCCGATCGGGCACAGCCTGCCCGATCTCTATATCAACCAGACCCTTGCGGTCGACCGCGACAATGCCGAAATCGCCCTGCGCGACGGACGGGTGTTCCTGTTCGCCGCCGCGCCGCTGGCGGGCAAGCTCAAGGAGGGCCGCGCCAGCCGCATCATCGCCTTCCGCGACATTACCGACCTGCGTCGCCGACAGCGCGAAAATGACGAGCTGATCGAATTCCTCTCGCACGATATGCGCTCACCGCAGGTCGCGATCATGGCGCTTACCCGGGAACTGGGCGTCAAAGATGCCGATCTGGCGCGGCGCATCCGGGCGCAGGCGCAATTGACGCTGGGGCTGGCGGACGGTTTCGTGCAGCTGGCCCGGGTCGCTGAGACCGGCGCAACCTGCCGGAACCACGATCTGGCCGGTGTGCTCCACGAGGCAATTGACCAGGCCCATGCCACGGCCGCGCGCAAAAGCATCGCTGTACAGCGCATCATTCCCGAAGAGCCGCTCTTCGCCGATATCGACCCCGCCCTGATCGCGCGGATGGCCGCAAACCTGATCGGTAATGCGGTGAGATACACCCAGAACGGTGGAACGGTGACCGTCACTCTGGCGCTGTCCGGCGCGCAAGAGGTGCAGATCATCGTTGCGGACAACGGCCCGGGCCTGCCGGACGAACGGATACAGGCCCCCTTCACACGCTACGGGGTCCGCTCAGGTCCGGAAGACGGGCCGAGCGCCGGGCTGGGCCTCGCTTTCGTCAAGCGTGTGGTCGATGCCCATCGCGGTACGATCGAAGTGCGCGCCAATCCCAGCAGGGGGACCCTGTTCGACGTGCGCCTGCCGATCACCCAGCCCGATTGACCGGCGTCCCCCGCCGGCGCAGCCCAATCACCGCACCGCGGCTTCCCTGACCAGCGCCTTTGCAAGAGCATCGATCCCGTCTTGCGTGAAGGTGCAGCCGTCGATCTCGCCCGTCACGCGCGCGATCAGCCCCTGTTCTTCCCTCGCATAAAAGGCGAGCGTGGCGCGCAGCCGTTCGCCCTTGCACGATTGCAGCAGCCGCTTGCGGCCCGGGGCAGAAATCCAGGTGATCCCGCCTGCCGGCGTGCTGCCCGCCGCCGCGCTGCCATCGGCAGTCCCGATCGCGCGGTCGCGGCGCGCAAAGCCGAACACGGCGGTGACCGGGGCGCTGCCGCTCACCCGGTATCCCTGTCCTGCCAGCGCGTCTGTCAGCGCGGCTGCAAAGCGCGCGGCCTCGGCGTTGCCCTCCGGCGCCGCTGCGATCGCCACCGTTGCTCCCGGAGCAAGGCCCGGGCCACTGCGACCCAGCCGCAGATCCTGGTTGATCGAACATCCCGCCAGCAGAACCAGCGCCAGGGGCAGGCCGATCCGGGCGCTAATCATTGTCTTCGACATAACGCGATAGCCGATAGCCGAAGCCGAACACAGTTTGAAGGACATAGAGGTTCTCCGGACCCAGCCTCAGCTTGTTCCTGATGCGCGAGACATGCACGTCGAGCGTGCGCGTCTCGACCCCGGCAGCAGCGCTCCACACTTCCGCAAGCAGGTATGTGCGCGACAGCGGGCGGTCGAGGTTGTCGAAGAACAGCGCCGCCAGCTGAAATTCCATCTGCGTCAACCGGATCAGCTCGTCATCGAGCGTGATGGTCTGCATCGGGCGATCGATGGTGTAGCCATCGAACTTCATCACAGCGCGCTGAAAAAAGCGCGAGCGTTCGCGCACCGCGGCCGTCACCCGCGCGCGCAGCACGGGGATGCTGACCGGCTTGACGATGAAGTCGCTCGCTCCCGCCTCAAGCCCGGCAACGATATCGGCCTCGTCCGAACGGCTGGTCATCATCAGGAAGGGCGGCGGATGAGGCAACATCGAAGTGCCCCACCGGACGATCTCGATCCCGGTTTCGCCGGGCATGTTCCAATCGATGACCACGGCATCATAGGTGTTGCGCGCGAGTGCTGTCTTGACGGCGGCGCCATTGCTGAACGCTTCGACCGTGAAGCCATCATCCGGCAGCGCGGCCACAAGGTAACGGGTGAGTTCCCGATCATCATCCACGACTGCGATTCTCATGCGCGCCGGACAGCAGTTTGCCCGCAACGCGTCAAGGCGAGGTCAGGCTTGCGGCCTTGGACAAACGTCTATGAAACGGGAAGAATAGCGCGTGGATCGGTCGCTGGATTGCCGGAAAGCGCTGATTGCCGCCATTCAGTCAGTTCTTGGTGTCCACTTGGCCACAGCCCTCTGGTTTACATGTTTTTACACCCCGGCTGCGCGCGCATCGTCTAGTGGACCGGCGAAGCCTGATGCCGTCAATGCGCTTGGTGCGTGCAGGATGTTGCAGACAGCTACCGCTTCCGGAGGGGCCATCGTGGCGCCGTCCACCGGAGCAGAGCTCGCTTCTGCCATATCTGCGCGCGGCAAGCGTCGATGGGTTTTCGGATAAGGAGCCGCGACCTTCGCGGAACCCTTGATCCGACACGACTGACTTCCCTGGCGGCCCCGGACCTATCTGCGCCGGTGGCTGTCGTTACACCGCGGCAACAATGCCGGGTACACGCCCTTCGAGGGTCGCAAGCCAGGGTCGAACTTGCCGCATGGCGCGCTGAATCCCCCCAGATCGAGCGCGCCATGCGGACCTTGTTCCTGCACCATCGCGCCTCACCCGTTTCGGGCGATCGGACAGCGAATGTCGCCGCGATGGACGCGGGAGGGCATTCGTGCCTACCATACACCCCGACGCTTGAAAGGTGTGTCTTAGATCACTAATACAGCGGGAAGCACTCGCGCGTTCATCATCAGGCGCGCCGGGCGAAAGGGAGCACGAGAAGGCATGAGCACCGAGACGCAAACCGCCACCGCCACGGAATTCACTCTGACTCCGCCCGATCCGGTGCCGCACGTCGCCCCCGAGCAAGCGATCGGGCTGGTGCCGGTCACGACCGAGCAGAAGTCGAAGCTCGACACCAAGGTCGATGCCTTCGTCAATGAACTGGTGATGGTCGATGCCAATTCACCCCAGTTCGGCGAGAAGGTCGACCAGATCACCCGCATGGGTCAGGAGCAGATCCGCGCCGCCGCCGCGATGTCGAACCGCTTTCTCGACCGTCCGGTGCGCGCGATGGATGCCGATGGTTCTGTCGGCAAGGATCTCGCGGAACTGCGCCGCACGGTCGAAGACCTTGATCCGGGCCGCAAGGGCAAGCTTTCCGGCCCGCGCAAGATCCTCGGCATCATCCCCTTCGGCAACAAGCTGAAGAACTATTTCGACAGCTACACCTCGGCGCAGGGGCATATCTCGTCGATCCTGACGCGGCTGGAAAGCGGCAAAAAGGAACTGCACCTCGATAACGCCGCGATCGATACCGAGCGCCAGAAGCTGTGGGCGGCGATGGGCGAGCTGGAGCAGATGATCCACATCGCCAAGACCCTCGACGAGCGGCTGGAGGCCAAGGCGCTGGAGCTCGACAGCTCCGATCCCGCCAAGGCCAAGGCGCTGCGGGAAAGCGCGCTGTTCTATGTCCGCCAGCGCACGCAGGATTTGCTGACGCAGATGGCGGTGAGCGTGCAGGGCTACCTCGCGCTCGATCTGGTCAAGAAGAACAATGTCGAACTGGTGAAGGGCGTGGACCGCGCCTCGACCACCACTGTGGGCGCGCTGCGCACGGCGGTGACCGTGGCTCAGGCGATGACCAACCAGCGGCTGGTGCTCGGCCAGATCACCGCATTGAACAAAACCACCAGCGACATCATCGATTCGACCAGCACGCTGCTGCGCGAACAGACCGCGCAGATCCATGAGCAGGCCGCTGCCAGCACCATCCCGCTCGAAACGCTGCAACGCGCCTTCCAGAACATCTATGACACGATGGACGAGGTCGACAATTTCAAGGTCCGCGCGCTCGATTCGATGAAGCAGACCGTGACCGTGCTGACCGCCGAGGTCGAGAAGTCCAAGGGCTATATTGCCCGGGCCGAAGGTCAGGCGCAGGCGCAGGCCAAGGTTGCCTCGCAGACGCCTTCGTTGCTGGCGCTTGACCGCTGATGGCTGACAGCACCCGCGAATCCGACCGCATCCTGCGCGAGGCCAAGACCAGCCTTGCCGTGCAGCGCGAAGGCGGCACGCACCGCCCTGCGCCGCGGGGCCAGAGCATCGGCAAGGGTTCGGCAGAGCTCAAGCTGAAGAGCCTGCTGACCAAGGTGCGCAACATCGCGCTGGCGATCTTTGCGATCTGGCTGGGCGCGGGGATTGCGGGCGCGTTTGTGAACGGGATCGGGTTCTGGGGCGTGATGGCGGTGATTGTCGCCAGCGCGATTGCCGTGGTGGTGTTCTCCAGCTTCCCCAATGTGAAGGTGCCCAAGCGGGCCGAATTGTCGCTGGGCAACCCCCAGCAGATGGTCGCCCGCACCGAATTGTGGCTGGAAGCGCAGCGCCCCGCTCTGCCGCCGCCCGCACAGGCCATTGTCGATCAGCTCGGCGTGCAGCTGGATGCGCTGGGGCTGCAACTGAAGGGCCTCGGCGACAACGAGCCGGCCATGGCCGAAGTGCGCGAGCTGGTGGGGGAATACATCCCCGAAACCATCGACAATTACCGCAAGATCCCCGCGCACCTGCGCACCGAGGAGCACGCCGGCAAGACCGCCGATCAGCGCCTGACCGAAAGCCTGACCAAGCTTTCCGGCGAGGTGGACCGCGTCACCCGGCGGCTGGCCGAAGGCGCGCTGGACGATCTGGCGATCAAGAGCCGCTATCTCGAATACCGCTATGGCGGGGCCGGGGCGCTGGAGGATATGACAGGAATGCCGGACACCGGCGTGCCGCTACCGGATTTCTCGGCAATCCCCACAAAGCAGGAACGCTAGGCCATGCGCGTGACCCTTCCCCATGATCTGCCCAAGGATGAAGTGCGCCGCCGGATGCGCGCCCACTCGCAAGAGATCGGTGGCTTCTTCCCCCCCGGCCTTGCGCGGGTAACGACCGGCTGGCCCGACGAGGACCGCATGGACATCACCGCAGAAGTGATGGGCATGAGCATCCCCGGACGTGTCGATGTGCGCGATGGCGAGGTGGTGATCTCGATGGACCTGCCAATGCTGCTGAGCGTGATGAAGGGGCCACTGGAAGCAGCGGTGAAGAAGGAAGGCGGGCGGCTGCTCGCGCCCTGATCGACCTGTTCCATTCCGGTGCAATCGGCCGCGCGCCCTGCACGGTTCCATTTGCCAAGCCCCTGCCTATGTGTCATATTCTTTGGACACATTTTGTCGCCTAATTTGCCTTACACTCGGCTTGTCGGCCCAGGATAGCGCGGCAGTTCGGCTTGGGGCCGATTCGGGCAGGAAGGACGGGTGGCATGGCACCGGTCAGGGATATGGCAGGATCACCGGCAGCGGCGGACAACAGCCTGCGCACGCACCTGCGCGCTGCCACCATGGCCGCGCACGATCTGCTCGATCACGCCATGCAGGCCGCCAGCGGATGGCAGACCCGCGAGGATTACGCCCGCTTCCTAGCACTGCAACACGCGGCCCGCGCCCCGCTCGAAAGCTGGCTGGCGATCCATGCGCCCGGCGATCTGGCACCCCCGCCGCAGACCCCGCTGCTGGCCCTCGATCTGGCGGCGCTGGACATGGCCTTGCCCGCGCCAGCCCCGACCTTGCCCCTGTTCAGAACCGGCGCAGGCCCTGCTGCCGGAACAGCTCTCGGCACGGCCTGGGTGCTGGCCGGATCGGCGCTTGGCAACCGCTCGATTGCCAAGCAGGTGGCCCGGATTGGCGGCGGCGCATGGCCGACCGCTTTCCTCGGAGACGAGGCCATGATGGCCTTCTGGCAAGGGCTTCGCGCCCGGATCGAGCGTCCTGCCGCCCCTGCCGAAGCCGAAGGTGCAACCCGCGCGGCAGAGGTGGTCTTCGCGCATTTTCTTGCGGTGGCAGAGCATGGCCAAGCACCTGACAATGCCCGCGAAAGCCTCCCGGTATGAACCTCCACCAGCGCAATGACACGCTCACCGAGTGTGACCGCGAGGCGATCCACCACATCGCCGCGGTGCAGAGCTTTGGCGGGCTGATCGCGGCCGACCCGCAGGGTCGCACGGCGCATGTCTCGGCCAATGTCGCAAGTCTGTTCGGGCGGCCCGATCTGCCCGCAACCGGCACGCCGCTGGCCGATATCATCGCGCCCGAAGCGCTCACCGTGCTCGATCAGGCGCTCGCCCACCTTGCCGGGATCGACACGCTGGAACGCCGTTTCGGTCTTGATCTGACAGGCAGTGGCCAGCTGTTCGACTGCGCGGTGCATCGCAGCTGCGGCCTGTCGATCATCGAGTTCGAACCCCACGCGCGCAATGACTTTGCCGATCATGTCAGCATGATTGTCCCGGTGATCGCCCAGCTTGAACAGGCCACCACCGTCGCCGCCCTGTGCGACACCGCCGCCCGGCTGGTGCGGCAGATGACCGGTTATGACCGGGTGATGATCTACCGCTTCCACCCCGACGACAGCGGCGAAGTGATCGCCGAAGCGCGCGACGATGCGCTCGAACCCTATCAGGGCCTGCGCTACCCCGCCGCCGACATTCCGCAGCAGGCGCGCGAACTGTTCCGCCGCAACCGGTTCCGCGTCATCGCCGACATGGACTCCGAAGCCGTGCCGATCATCCCTGCGATCGGACCGGATGACACCCCGCTCGACCTATCGATGTCGATGCTGCGGTCGCACTCGACGATGCACCTCGCCTATATGCGCAACATGGGTGTGGGCGCATCGCTGGCGATTGCGATCGTACGGCATGACCGGCTGTGGGGCATGATCTCGTGCCACCACCGCGAGGCGCGCCTGCCGCCCTACTCGCTGCGCACCGTGGCCGAACTGCTGAGCCAGACCTTCTCGCTGATGCTCGACCGTATTCTGGTCGCACAGGCCGAAACCCTGCGGGAACGCGCGCGGCAATTGAATGACCGGCTGCTGCTGCGCCTTGCGGGCGGGGTGACGCTGGCGGACAGCCTGCCGATGATCGAGGAACTGCTGCGCGGCACGATCCAGCATGACGGCATCTCGCTGTTTGCCGATGGCGACTATCGTGCGAGCGGGGACGCGCCGGACGAGGCCGAGTTTCGCACCATTGCCCCACTGCTCGCCAGCACGCTGGGCGGGGCGACCCATTCGAGCACGAGGATCGCCGATCAGGTCGCCGAAGCCGCCGGTTTTGCCCACCGCGCGGCTGGCGCGCTGATCTTGCCGCTGTCACGCGGCACGCGCGATTCGCTGGTTCTGTGGCGCAGGCCGCTCGACCGGGTGATCACCTGGGCGGGCGACCCGGCCAAGGCGGCTGCGGCGCCGGGCGAACTGCTCCAGCCGCGCGCCAGCTTTGCCGCCTGGCAGGAAACCGTGCGCGGCCACAGCGCCGAATGGAGCGCGGACGAATGCGAAATCGCCGCCCGCTTGCGCCGCACCCTGATCGAGGTCGTGTTGCGCATGACCGAGGATCTGACCCGTGAACGCGCCCGCGCTGCGGAAGCGCAGGATCTGCTGATCGCTGAGCTCAACCACCGCGTGCGCAACATTCTCGGGCTGATCCGCGCGCTGGTGTCGCAATCGCAAGCCGAAGCGCTGAGCGTCCCGGGCTTTGCCGCGATCATCGGCGGGCGGATTGCCGCGCTGGCGGCAGCGCATGACAATATCACCGCCAAGAACTGGGGGCCGGCCAGCCTCGCCCGGCTGATCGAAGCGGAACTTGCTCCCTATTGCGGTGAGAACCGCGCGCGCTTTCGCCTGCTGGGCGATGACGTGCTGGTCGCGCCCGAGGCTTACACCATCCTTGCGCTGGTGGTGCATGAACTGGCGACCAACTCGGCCAAGTATGGCAGCCTGTCCGCCCGCGCCGGATCGGTCGAAATCAGCCTCGCGCGGACCGCCTTCGGCGATCTGGCGCTGCGCTGGCGTGAAGCGGGCGGCCCGCCGGTAACCGCGCCGACAAGGGCCGGGTTCGGTTCGACCATCATCACCCGCTCGGTCCCGCACGACCTGCAAGGCGAGGCCGATGTGCGCTACAAGCTGGCAGGGGTCGAAGCCGATTTCCTTGTCCCCGCGCGCTATCTTGCCGCGCGCGAGGAGAATGCCGCCCCGCGCCCCGCTTCGCCGCCGTCCGAACCGCAGCCAATGCCCTCCCGCCAGCTGCCGCTCCAGCCCGCCCGCGTGCTGGTGGTCGAGGACAGCATCATCATCGCGCTGGATACCGAGGAGAACCTCAAACGCCTCGGTGTGGGCGATGTCCGGATCGAAAGCTCGGTCACGGGCGCGCTGGCGGCGATTGCCGACGATCGACCGGATTTCGCGATCATCGACTTCAACCTCGGCGGCGAATCCTCCGAACCCATCGCCGAAGCCCTGCGTGCAGCCGGCGTGCGCTTCGTGCTGGCGACCGGCTATGCCGAAGGCGCAGGCGGTTTCGAGCGGATGGGCGCGGCAGCCGTGCTGCGCAAGCCTTACGGCATGACAGAGATCGAGCGCCTGCTGGTGGCGGGCTGAGGATCAGGCTGCGCGCGTCAGCAGGGTCACGCCCGCAGCGCTGAAATCGAGGCTTTCCAGCCCCTGCGCCACCAGACATTCCCCCGCCGCGACCCGCGCCGAACCGTCGCGCGCGGCGACTTCGCCCGCCAGCGGCAGCACCAGCAGCGCGCCCGGATAGGCGGCCAGCGTCGCAGCGTCCGGCGCGCCTTCCACCCGGTCGAGCCGGAAATACGGGCCATCGACCAGCACCTGACCATCGGCGATGCTGCGGCGATGCTCGGCGCCATAGGGCACCCCTTGCGCCACTGCGAGCGCACGCTCCAGATGCAGTTCACGCGGGCGGCCATAGTCGTAGAGGCGGAAGGTCGTCTCGCTCGTCTGCTGCACCTCGACCAGCGACAGGCCGGGGCCGATGGCGTGGACCGTGCCTGCGGGCAGGTAGAACAGATCACCGGGCCGCGCAGGGTGCCAGGTGAGCAATTGCTCGATCGTGCCATCGCGCGCTGACGCCTCGATTTCGGCAGGCGTCACATCCCGTTCGAACCCGATGGCGAGCCGCGCGTCAGGCTCTGCGTCCAGCACCAGCCAGCATTCCTCCTTGCCCGCTTCGCCTGCCAGCGCGGTGTCATCGGAAGGGTGGACCTGCACCGACAGCTTTTCGGAGGTGAACAGATACTTCACCAGCACCTGCGGCACTTCGGGCGGAGGTTCGAACCAGATCTCGCCGATCCGTGTCCCGGCTGGCGCCATGAAAGGCGCAGGCAGTTGATCGCGGCCCCAGACCTTGTCGACCATGCGGGTGGGAAGCTGGCGGGCAGCGCTCATTGGTTGGCCGCCCCGGGCAGCTTGCCCACGGCCTGCGCGCCGTCGCGGGTGGTGACCAGCACCTCGCCGCCCGACACGATGATGCACACATCGGTGAGACCCACAGCAGAGATGCGCGGGCCGTCACTCATGGCAAGCACGCCGTTGCATTGGACAAGATCGGCCGTCCCGCGCACGACATTACCGGCCGCATCGGCCTTGTCCGCAAGCACTTCGGCGAGCGCGGCCCAGTTGCCGATGTCGGACCAGCCCATGCTGGCAGGCACCATCGCGGCGCGGGCGGTGTTTTCCATGACGGCATAGTCGATCGAGTCCCCCTTGATGGCGCCGAAGGGCTCCGCTGCCGGGTGGAAGCACGCACCATCAGTCGTCCCGCCCGCGACAGCCTCGCGCACAAGCCGCGCCATATCCGGGCGATGGGCGGCGAGTTCGGCAAGCAGGTGCCCGGCGCGGAAGGCAAAGATGCCGCCGTTCCAGCTATATTCGCCGCTGGCGAGATAGGCTGCGGCCCGGGCAAGATCCGGCTTCTCGACGAATTCGCGGATCGCAAACCCGCCCGCGAGCGGCTCGCCGCGCCGCAGGTAGCCATAGCCGGTTTCGGGCCGGTCCGCCGCGATGCCGAAGCTGACGAGATAATCCTCCCGCGCAAGGGCAGCTGCGGCCAGCGCGGCGGCGCGGAAGGCGGCGCTGTCGGCAATGTGGTGGTCGCTCGGGCAAACCAGCATCACGGTGTCTTCCGGGAGCAGCGCGGCGGCCAGGGCGATCGCGGGTGCGGTGTTCTTGGCCGCAGGTTCGATCACCAGCCGCGCGCCGGGGGTATCGCCGAGCTGCGCCATGATCAGATCGCCATGATCCGCGCCCGCCACCACCATCGGCGGAGCAAAGCGATCATCCCCCGCAACCCTGCGCAATGCCTGTTCAAACAGGGTTTCGGTGCCGAGCAAGGGCAGAAACGGCTTGGGCGCAGCCTTGCGGCTGACCGGCCACAGCCGCGTGCCGCTGCCACCGCACAGGATCACTGGTTGAATTGCAGTCACTTAGATACACCTCGTTCGACGTTTCCGGTACCAACATACACACCGAAAACGAATAAGTAGCGCACCCTATTCCACCTCAAAACCACCGCTGCCTCCAAAAGAACGGCGCAGGCACCGGATTGCCGTTGGCATCCATCGCCGGACGGAAGCGGAGCCGGGTTTCGACCAGCCGGCAGGTGATGGCATCGGCCTGCGGATCAGGGCTGGAACGGTAGACGCTGCAATCGCGCGCGCGCCCATCCGTGCCGACTGTGACCCGCACGATCACCTCGGTGCCGCGCCGTGCATCGCGCCCGCCGGGCGGGACGGGAAAATCGCGGGCGTTATCGATGCTGCCGGAGATGTGCACCGGCTTGCTCACAGCGATCCCGCCGCGACCGTTTCCGCTGTTGCCGCTGCCGGTGCCCAGCCCGCTGCCCGCCGCGCCTGTGCCATCGCCCGCCGCTGCTGCGCCCGATTGGTTCGCCTTGCCGGTCGAAGCGGCACGGGGGAGCGGCCTGTCCTCCTTCAACCGCACACGCGGCGTCTGGGCCGTAACCGGCTGTGCTACAGCCTCGCGCCGCGGATCGCCTTGTGCGCCTTCATCGGGTTCGGACTGATTCTCGGGCGGCGGCGGATCGGGCGGGGCTGTAATGGTAACAGTGAAGGCGGACACCACCTCGCGCTGGACCGTGGCGGTCAGATCGGGAGCGAGCGCAAGAGCAAGGCCATAAAGCGCCGCCAGATGCAGCACGACGATCCCGGCAATAAGCGGCCAGCTTAACCGGCGGGGGCGGGTCTGGAAGCTGCGGTCGGTCATTTCGGCCTCAAACGATCGCTCCATTCCGGATGCGGTTGTCCCCGCAAGCCGAGCCATCGCACTATACCAGCGTCGCAGCAATTGGCGATGGAGCGCAGCGATCGAGCGCGCACTGGATCACGAATGGCCCGGCGACAATGTTCCGCCGGATGCTGAGGTAGACTTGGCCCATGGTGGCGCGGTTCCCGTCGGCGCGTCCGGTTTGCAGGACAGGACGGATGAAACGGGTGCGAGGCTCCGGAGGCTGGGCGTCATTGCGGCCGGGCCGATGGACCGGAGGAGCCTTGGCGCTGCACTGATCGGCGGCGCGCTCTACCTCGTCATCGCCTGCGCCAGCCTGCTGCTCGCCCGCGCGGGTGAGACTGTCAGCCCGATCTGGTTGCCCAATGCCTGCGCCGTGGCGTTTCTGCTGCGGGTGCGGCTGCGCAACGAATGGCCATTCCTGCTCGCATGTTTCGCGGGCAGCCTTGCCACCAATGCCGTGGCCCAGCTGCCCGACCATTTCGCGCTGGTCTTCTCGTGCGGCAATATGGTGGAGATCATCATCGTGCTGGCCCTTACGCGCAGGAGCGAACAGGCGCTGCCGGACATGAGCCGCCTGTCCGATCTGGCCCGCTTCGTCTGGGCTGGCGGGCTCGTCGGCCCGCTGGCTTCGGCGATCCTGACCGCGCCCGTGATGGGGGACAGCCTTGAATCCGTGCGCGCCGGGGCCGTGACCTGGTTCCTGACCGACAGCATGGCCATGGTGCTGGTGGTGCCGGCAGCGCTGCTGCTGGCCGACCGCATCCGGGGCCGGCTGGCACCTGCTCCGGCCCACCTGCTGGAAAGCGCTGCGCTGCTGGGCGGCGGCATGGCCTGCGCCTTTCTGGTGTTCAACCAGACACATTATCCGCTGATGTTCCTGATCCAGCCGATTACCCTGCTTCATGCCTTCAGGCTTGGCAGTCTGGGCAGCGCGCTGAATGTGGGCGGAGTGGCGGTGGTGGCAGGCGTCATGACCTGGACCGGGCAAGGCCCGATCGCTGCGGCCAGCGGCGGCGGGATCGCGCAGCTGCATCTGCTGCAAGCCTTTATCGCCGCCAATTTCCTGACCGGCCTGCCGGTGGCCGCGATCCTTGCCGGACGCGACCGGATGGTGGCGCGGCTCGAAGCGGGCAAGCGCGAGGTCGATCTGCTGGCCGACAACATCACCGATGCGATCCTGCGCTTCGATCTGGCCGGGGTCTGCACCTATGCTTCGCCCTCGGTGGCCGATGTGCTTGGCACCCCGCCAGAGACATTCCTCGGCCAACATGTCAGCGCCCGGCTGCACCCCGATGCGCGGGACCGGGCGATGCAGGCCTTGGGGCGGCTGCTGGATGGCTCCAGTGCACGTGAGCGGGTGACCTATCGCCGCTTCGCCGACGCGCCCGATGGTTCGCCCGTGTTCCTAGAAGCCGACTGCGCCTTGGTCCGCAATCCCGATACCGGCGCGCCCGAAGCGGTTGTGGTGGCCGCGCGCGATGTGACCGAGCGGGTCGAGCTTGAACTGCTGCTCACCCGCGCCCGCCGTCATGCCGAGAATGCGGCGCGGGCGAAATCCGATTTTCTCGCCAATATGAGCCACGAAATCCGCACGCCCATGAACGGCGTGCTGGGATTTGCCGAGCTGATGCTGCAGGGCGATCTGGCCGATGACCAGCGCCGTTTTGCCGAGATGATCGTGCAGTCCGGCCGTTCTATGATGATGCTGCTCAACGACGTGCTCGACCTCTCCAAGATTGAAAGTGGCCAGTTCGCGATCGACCGGGCGCCGGTGAACCTTCACGCGAGCTTGGCCGAATGTGCCGCGCTCCATCGTCTGGCGGCCGAGCGCAAGGGGCTCACGCTGGAACTGGTCTGCGATTGCGGCGATGATCCCGCCTGCCGTTTCAGCGAGTCGAACCCGCCATGGTTGCTGACCGACGGGCTGCGGCTGCGGCAGATCCTGCTCAACCTGATCGGCAATGCGGTCAAATTCACCGAGGCAGGACATATCCGGGTGAGTTACCGCGTGAATCGCCACGACGTGCGCGTGACTGTGGCGGACAGCGGCATCGGCATCAGTCCGCTCCAGCTGGAAACGGTGTTCCACCCCTTTACCCAGGGCGAGGCGGATACCGCGCGGCGGTTCGGGGGAACGGGCCTTGGCCTGTCGATCAGTCGCCAGCTCGCCGCGCTGCTGGGCGGGCAGATCGAACTTGAAAGCACGCCGGGCGAAGGATCGCGCTTTACGTTGGTCTTGCCCGCAGCGCTGGCCCCGCCGATGCCGGAGGACGCCTTCCCCGGACCGGCGCTGCCGCCCGAGCTGCCACCCCGGTCCCTCGCGCCATCACGGATCCTGCTGGTCGAAGATCACGACATCAACCGCCTGCTTGTCACCGAAATGCTCGAACGCTGCGGGCAGGCGGTCGATGTTGCGCATGACGGGAACGAAGGGATCGCGATGGTGATCGATTCGATCATGCGCGGGCGGCCCTATGATCTGGTGCTGATGGATGTGCAGATGCCCGGGTGTGACGGGCTTGATGCGACCCGTGCGATCCGGGCCGAAGGGATCGGGCCGGGGCTGCTGCCGGTTGTGGCGCTGACCGCCAATGCCTATCCCGAAGATATCGCCGCGGCGCGGGCGGCGGGGATGCAGGCGCATCTGGCCAAGCCGGTGGTGTTCGCGCAGCTCGCCCGCGCCTTGCAGCGCTGGTTGCCGACGCGGATTGTCGAGGCCGAGCAACCCGGTGGCCCGCCCCCCGGATCAGGCACGCAGACGCTGGCCCAACCCGCCGTTACCCCCGCCGCTGCGCGCGCTTCGGCGCTGACCCGTTCGCCGAAGCTGATGGCGCGCTGGCAGGCGCGGCGGCGAGAGGCGGTGGAGGCGGTGCAGGCGGCGCTTGCGGATGGCTGGCTGAATGCGCCAGCGCCGCTACCCGATGACCGGCGCCAAGCGCTCGCGCACCTGCTCCACAAGCTGGCAGGCACGGCGGCAATGTTCGGCGAAGCAGAGCTGGGAGAGGCGGCATCCGCCCTTGAACGGGCGCTGCTGGCGGCTGCATCAGGCGCTGCGCTGACCGCTCTGGCACAGGCGCTGCTGACGCAGGCCGAGGCTCTGGCCGCACCCGACAAGGCCCGCCGCGCGCACGGGTAAGGCTGGACGCCCCCCTTTTTGCGACAAGGAGCCAGTCCAGCACGCACCGCACCAAAGCAAAAGGGCGACCCGTCACCGGGCCGCCCTTTCGTTTAGTCAGATCAGCGCGATCAGAAGACCACGCGAACCCCGAAACGCACGCCCCAAAGCGAAGCGTTGAGCTGCACGTTCTCGATCGGCGGGGTGAACTGGTTGTTGCTCGCACGGTTGCTGAATTCGTACTGCGCGCAGTTCTGGGTCAGCGTGGCAGCGGTCGTGCCGCCAGCGGTCTGCAAGCAGCGCACGTTCACCAGCGGCACCGAACCCGAGATCTGGCGCAGCGTGCCCCAATCGGAGTTGACCAGGTTGAGCACGTTTTCGACGTCGGCGATCAGTTCGATCTTGCCGCCGAACACGAAGGGCACTTCCTGGCTGAAGCGCAGATCGACATCGTGGAACCACGGGCTGCTGGCGATGTTCTTCGGCGCGATCTGGCCCTGATACTGGCTAAGCGACGAATTCTGGACGAAGTTCTGGAAGTCCTCGAAATCGAAGTTGGCCGTGTAGGTGACCAGCGGATCAGCCGTACGGCTGCTGACGTCCGGCACATACATCAGGTAACGCGAGTTGGTGCCGACCGTGCCGAACACGTTCGAACGGTTGGAGCCCGATGCCTGATCGGCAAAGGTGTAGCTGTAACGACGGCCCGAACGCACGTTGTAGAACGCTTCGATGCGGGTGTTATTATCGCCGAACAGTTCCTTGTCGAACCCGGCCACCAGACGGAACGCGTGATCACGCTGGAAGTCGGAGATCCCGACTGCCGAGAAGTTCGGATCTTCGTTCACGGTGTTGGTGTAGTTCGAGAACGCCACCGACGAGTTGCCCGGGTTGCCATCGTTCACCTTCGAATAGGTGTAGGCACCCGACAGGTAGAAGCCCGAGCTCCAGTTCTTCGAGAAGCGGGCCACGATGTTGAGGCTGTCACCTTCGCTGGTGTTGGTCAGCAGGATGTCGGTGTTGGTATCGCCAGCCTGAAGACCATCAAGGATGTTGTAGCGCGGACGGCCATCAGGCAGCGTGCCGAGGTTGCCGTTCTGACGGACAGTGCGGATGTCGGTCCATTCCAGACCGTTCTGCACATCCGAATAGACCACATCGACGCCGAAGTTCCAGCCATCGCCCAGGAAGCCGAGATCGGCTTCATAGTCGACCGAGCCCGAGAAACGCAGCTGCGACAGCGGCTCGAAATTCGGGTCGAGCGCGTTGGTCGGCGCGTTGGCCGCACCGCCGGTGCGCACCGCATCGAGGGTCGCTGCAGGAATGCCTTCGCCGCCGGTCACGTTGTTAAGCGTGGCGGCACCGATGGCCTGAAGCTGCGCCGGGGTCTGACCGGTGATACCGGTGACCAGGAACGTGCCGTTGGCGTTGCGACGCGCCCGGGCGCGGCCCAGCGTCGGGCCGGGGTTCGAATAGTTGTTCGAAATCCACACCAGCGGGTTGCCGCCGCCGAAGATGCCGGCCGAACCACGAACCTGCAGACGATCGGTGGGCTGCCAGTTCACACCGAAGCGCGGCTGGAACAGATCACGGCCGTTGAGGGTCGAAGTGTTGGGGAAGCCGAAGCGATCCAGGAAGTTCTGGTTGAACGCCGGACGATCAGGCGTGTCGAACAGATCATAACGCATGCCCGCAACCACGGTCAGGTTGTCGGTCACGTCGATCGTGTCCATGATGCCGAAGCTCCAGGAGTTGTTCTGGAAGTTGGCTTCGACCGTCTCGATCCCACCCTGCAGCGGCACCGCGAAATCAACATCGCTGGCGCGCTGGGCTTCAAGGTCGGCAAGCGATTCGAAGAACCACACACCCGAAGTGCGCTGGGCAAACAGGTTGCGCACGTCCTGCTGGCGGCGCTCGGCAATCAGCTTGACGGTGTGGTTGTTGAGCTTGAGCGTCGCCTGGAATTCGACCGCCAGCGACTGGCTGTCGAGTTCGTTCGACTGGCGGCTGAAGTCAGGGCCGAAGCGCAGCTGACGCGTTCCCGAGGGGCAGTTCTGGAACACGGTGTCGGTGGTCGGCGCAAGGCAGACGGTGAATTCACCGAAGGTGCGGTTGCCGCCGATCGGCTCCTGAATGCGGACGTAGTCGGCATAGGAAACGCGCAGCTGCGTCGAGAAGCTGTCCGACCACTGGTTGTTCGACTGCAGAATGCCGAAGTGGTTGATCGCGCCCTGGTTGTAGTTGTTCGACAGCAGGTTGAAGGTCGGGTTGGTGGCGTTGATCTGGCCTGCACCGGTCTGGCCCGCCAGCAGGCTGGCTTCGTTCCAGATGTAGGTCGCGGTGACGCGGTGACCGTCAGCCACGTTCCAGTCGAGCTTGGTGATCAGCTTGTCGTCGCTTTCGACGATCGAGTCAGCCACGCCGAGGGTGTCGAAGCCGTAGACGCGCTGGGCGATGTCGTTGACCGCGGTCAGCTGCGCATCGGTGATGCCGAGCTGCGAGGGCAGCACGTCCGACGGCACGGTGTCACGGGTGCGTTCATAGGTGACAGCGAAGAACAGCTTGTCCTTGATGATCGGGCCGGTGACCTGACCAACGATGATCTCGGATTCGAAGGCGCCGGTGCGGGTCAGGTTGCGGGCGCGATCACCGCGCAGGCTGTCATCCTGATAATAGGCGCTGCCCAGGAAGGTGAAGTTGTTGCCGCCCGACTTGAGCTGGGTGTTGATCGCACCGCCGGCGAAGAAGCCCTGCTGGATGTCGACCGGAGCAACTTCGACCGAGAATTCACCGATCGCGTCAAGCGGGATCGGGCCGCGCGACGACACGAGGCCGCCGGCTTCGAGGCCGAAGGGGTCGCCAAAGGCCACGCCGTCAACGGTGAAGCGGTTGAAGCGGTTGTTCTGGCCGGCGATGCTGATCGAGTTGTTGGTCGGATCGAGGTTCACCAGCGGGTCGCGCGCGGCGAGGTTGCGGATGTCACGGTTGACGTTGGCGATACCGGCAATGTCCCGCGCGGTCAGCACGGTGGCAGCGCCCGTCGACAGGGTGATCGCCGAACGCTGGCGTGCGCCCGAAACGACGATGGTCTGACCGGCATCAGCCAGCGACACGCTGATACGTTGCGCCTGGCCTGCCGAAAGGAAGCCGATTTCCTGCGTGGCAGGCTCGAACCCGTCAGCATCGACTTGCACGTTGAACGGCCCACCGAGCCGGAGACCGGCTGCGTTGAAGCCGCCCGACGCGTCGGTGGTCTGGGTCGAAGTGGTGCCCGACGGGACGTGCGTCACGATAACGGTCGCGCCAGCAACCGGCGCGCCGTTCTGGTCGGTCACGGTGCCGCGAATGGACGAGCTGGTTTCCTGCGCGGACGCCGGCGTGGCGATGGTGGTGGTCGCAGCAAGGCTGACGATGCTCGCCGCAAGAAGATACTTAAGCTTCATGGATCAAAGCCCCTGTTAACGGTGGAGAGTAGAGAGGTAATCGAAAACGTGGTGTGGCCTGCCCTAGGCCTGAACGCTTGCGGCAAAGCGACTGTTCTGTGACAGTTTGATGAATCGCCTGGCCCTAATGCGGCGATTCCTTAGGGCGAGTCTGCCCGAACACCAGAAAAGTGTAGGAATTGCGCGAGTTCCGCCCCTGAGTGTTGCATCGCAGCAACGCCCGGACTGATTTTCTTGAACGAGATCAATGGGGTCAAAAATCGCCTTTTAGGCGAGGTTGATCTCACGCAGGCGCTGCATCAGGTAATCATGCGCGCTGATCGGCGGAAGCGGCGGATTCGTATCATCCGCAGTGATGCATTCCGGCAGCGGCTCGATCAGGAAATCGGGCCGGAAATGCAGGAAAAACGGCATGGAATAGCGTGCCCGCCGCGCCGCTTCTCCGCGCGGGTTGACGACCCGGTGCGTGGTCGAACGCAGCTTGCCGTTGGTCTGGCGCTGCAACATGTCGCCGACATTGATGACCAGCGCGCCCGGTGGCACATCAACCGCGTGCCACTGCCCGTCCTTGGCGAGCAGTTCGAGCCCCGCTTCCTCGGCGCCGAGCAGCAGGGTGATGGTGTTGATGTCTTCGTGCCCGGCGGCGCGAATCGCCCCTTCGGGAGCGCCTTCGGCCAGCGGCGGATAGTGGAGCAGGCGCATCACCGAATTGCCGTCTTCGACGCTTGCGGCAAAGAAGGTGCGCGGGCGGCCAAGGTGGAGCGCAATCGCTTCGAGCACGCGCCCGCCTGCAACCTCGAACGCCGCGAACAGCGCGCTCATGGTTTCGCGGAAGCCTTCGACTTCGGCGGGCCACACATTGGGGGCCATGAACGGCGCAAGCGGGTGGCCTTCGGGCAGATCGCGGCCGACGTGCCAGAATTCCTTGAGATCGAACACCTCGGCGTCCTTGGCCTTTTCGGTGCCGAACGGGGTGTAGCCGCGCGCACCGCCGCCGCCTGCGATCTGGTAGGCGCGCTTCACCTCTGCCGGCAGAGCGAAGAACGCTTTCGAGACGGCTTCCGCCTCGTCGATCAGGTCTTGCGGGATGCCGTGATCGCGCACCACGGCAAAGCCATATTCGCCAAAGCTGCGCCCCAGTTCATCGGCGATGGTTTCAAGCGGCTGGGCGAGGCTGACGGATGCGATGTTGATCATGTCTGCGGCCTTACACCCGCCTGCGCGGGCCTGCCAAGAGGGCTAAAGCGGCAAGAACAGGCTCGCCAGCGCGGCGCTCATCAGGTTGGCAAGGCTGCCTGCTGCCAGCGCCTTCAGCCCCAGTTTCGCAATCACCGGGCGCTGGTTCGGGGCCAGCCCGCCCGTCACCGCCATCTGGATCGCGATCGAGGAGAAATTGGCAAAGCCGCACAGCGCAAAGGTGACAATCGCCCGGCTGCGTTCGGTCAGTTCGCCTGCCTGCATGTTGCCCAGATCGATGAAGGCGACGAATTCGTTGAGCACGATCTTGGTGCCGAACAACCCGCCCGCGATCTGCGCCTGATCCCAGTCGGAGATGCCGATCAGGAACATCACCGGCGCAAACAGATAGCCGAGCAGCTTCTGGAAGCTGATGCCCGACAGCCACGCCGCAGCTTCGGGCGAAAGGGGCGCACCGGCCTGATCGGCCATACCCACGATCCCGCCGCCGATCCCGGCCAGCAATCCGTTCGCCAGCGCCACAAGCGCGACGAATACCATCACCATCGCGCCGACGGCGACGGCCAGCTTCACGCCGGTCTGGGTGCCTTGGGCGGCGGCTTCGATGATATTGGCAGGCCGCTGGCCTTCCTCGAAGGTTTCCGCCGCGCTGACCTCGTCCGCCTTGGCGCCGCCTTCGAGGATCGAGGCCGGGCCGACCGCGCTGATCCGGGCTTGCGGCAGTTCGACCTGCTGCCCGTTCTCGTCATACATCACCACGCGGGTCGCTTCGGCGAGAGAATTGGTCCGCCCCCGTGCCTGCGCCGCCGCTGCCACACCGATGGATCTGTCCTGACCCGGCGGCACAGGCGCATCGTCCGGCATCATGATCTTGGCCATCAGGATTCCGCCCGGCGCCGACATGAAGGCGGCAGCGAGCAAGAAGGGCACCGCTTCTTCACCGATGAAGCTGGCATAGGCGGCGAGAATCGTGCCTGCCACGCCCGCCATGCCGACGCTCATCAGCGTGAACAGCCCGGCCGGGCTCAGGGCAGCGAGATAGGGCCGCACCACCAGCGGGCTTTCCGACTGGCCCACGAAGATATTGGCGGCCGCGCCCAGGGCCTCGACCCGGCTGATGCCGGTGATCCAGCCGATGGCTCCGCCCACCCAGCGCACCAGCCGCTGCATGATGCCGAGGTGATAGAGGATCGAGACGATCGCGGCGAAGAACACGATCACCGGCAGCGCGGCGATGACGAAGGTGTTGGCGAAGGGGTTGCTCTCCATCGGGCCGAACACGGAAGTGATGCCGATCTTGGAGAAATCGAGCAAAGCGATCACGCCTTGTGAAAGCCCACCGATCACCGCCACGCCCGCATCGGTGCGCAGCACGATCAGCGCCGTGATGGCCTGAAGCGCAAAGGCCGATCCGACCACGCGCAGGTTGATCTTGCGCCGCGCCGATGACAGCGCGAACGCAATACCCAGAATGGCCAGCACCCCTGCAAGGCTCAGCAGGATGGACGTGATACCCTCGTTCACGGCAGCGACTTGCCCTTCTTCTTGTCTGGAAAAGCGTTATGATCCCTGATGCGTCACGGGCGCTTGTCCCGCGTGCAGCACCTTCGGGCGTGGCAGTTTGCGCGAGGTGTTGCAAGCATGATGCGGCAAGGCCCGCGGCAGACCTGCGCAAAAGTGCCGGTGACAGGGTGTGCAGCGGCGCTTTTCATTTGGCCTCCCGCTGGCTAGCACTCAGGGGATGACCGAACCCGCGCCCGCAACCGCCGCCTCGCCTGCCACCATGGCCATCAGCATGCCCTTGGGCATGTTCGTGTTCACGCTGCTGTATGGCGGCATGACCGTGCTGGCCGGGGTGCTGGCCTTCAAGCAGGTGCAATTGTGGCCGACGAGCCTTGCGGTGGAGAGCGGGATCTTCCCCTTCCTGCTGCTGGTGGTGATCTCCAGCACGCTGTCGCAGCTTTACGGGCGCGATGCGGCCAAGCGGATCGTGTGGTGGGGGTTCTTCCCGCTGGGGCTCTCGGCGCTGCTCATGCAACTGGTGCTGGGCCTGCCCGCCTCATCCGAGATGATCGCTTTCCGCCCCGATGATCTCACCGCCTTCGAACGGGTGCATCAATCGACGTGGCGGGTGTGGATGGCCGGGCCTGCGTCCTACATCACCTCGCTGCTGCTCAACATCTGGATCTTCGACCGCCTGCGCGGCAGCGGCGAGGAAGGCACGCTGGGCCTGATGGTGCGCGGCGCGATTGCCTCGGCGCTATCGCAGGCGGTCGATTCGGTGATCTTCATCACGCTCGCCTTCTATGGCGAGTTCGACATCACCGACCTGATGATCGGCCAGGTGCTCGCCAAGGTGGTGCTGAGCCTCGTGCTGGTGCCGTTCCTGATCACCGGCGGCGTGAAAGCGGCCCGCTGGCTGGACGCGAAGAAGGCGGGCTGAGGAAGCCAAGCGGGTCACACCAGATCGGCCCAAAGGGCCGCAAGGGCGACCGCCCGCCCGCAGCGGGTCCGGAGCGAAGCGAAGGACTTTGAGCGAGGATGCAGCCGCGGAGGCGGCTGCAAAACCAAAATTGGTGGACCCGTCGGGGCTCGAACCCGAGACCTACAGATTAAAAGTCCGTTGCTCTACCAACTGAGCTACGGGTCCACCCGGGTCGCTTTGGCGCTGCGCGCTTACGCGAAGGGCGCTCCCCTAGGCAGGGGGCGCGGGCGGGTCAAGCGGGCTTGGTGCTGTGCGAGAGTCAAACCATGCGGGCCAGCGCGCCAATCGGGGGCGATGGTGCAGGCAGGGTCCAGCACAAAGCGTCGCTGGGCAAAGGCGGGGTGGGGAATGGCAAGGCCAGCGGAACGCCAGATCCCGCCGCTCCACAGCACAATATCAAGATCCAGCACCCGGTCGCCCCAGCGCTGACCGCGTCGCCGCCCGAAGTCGCGCTCGGTGCGCTTCAAGGCTGCCAGCAGCGCGGGCGGCGTCAGGTCGCTCTCCAGCACCAGCGCGGCATTGGCAAAGCGGCGCCGCGCCGCGCCCATCGGCGGAGTCGCGATCACGGGCGAGCGCGCGGTGACAGTGCCGAAGGCGGCGCATTCCTCCATTGCGGCGCGCACCACGTCCTGCGGCAGGCCATAGCGGTGATGCCGCCGGTTGCTGCCCAGCGCGATCAGATAGGTGCTGCTCAAATGTCTTGCGCGATGCGGCCGTAAAGCTGGGGGCGGCGGTCGCGGAAAAAGCCCATGCCGGCGCGGTGCCTGGCCGCTTGCGCCAGATCGAGCCGGGCGGTCAGCACGCCGGTCTCACCCGCGCCATATTCGGCGAGGAAATCGCCCCATTCATCGGTGATGAAGGAATGGCCGTAGAAATTCTGCACCGCGCCGTCCGGCCCTTCGGAACCGATCCGGTTGGCGGCGACGACAGGCATACAGTTCGACACAGCATGACCGATCATCGCGCGCCGCCACATCCGGCTGGTGTCGAGGTCCGCGTCATAGGGCTCCGATCCGATCGCGGTGGGATAGAGCAGCAGTTCTGCCCCCATCAACGCCATGGCGCGCGCGCATTCCGGATACCACTGGTCCCAGCAGATGCCGACGCCGACCTTGACCGGCGCGCCGTCTTCGCCGGGCACGTCCCACACCTTGAAGCCGGTGTTGCCGGGGCGGAAATAGTACTTTTCCTCGTAACCCGGCCCGTCGGGAATGTGGCTTTTGCGATAGGTGCCTTGCAAAGCACCGTCCGGGCCGATCATCGCCAAGGTATTGTAATAGTGATGCCCGTCGCGTTCGAAGAAGCTGGTGGGGATCGTCACCTTCAGCTTCGCGGCGAGGGCCTGCATAGCGATCACGCTGGGGTGATCGGCGGTCGGGCGGGCGAGCGCGAACAGCGCCTCGTCCTCTTCGCGGCAGAAATAGGGGCCGGAGAACAGCTCGGGCGGGAGGATCAGCTGCGCGCCTTGTGACGCGGCCTCCTCGACCAGCGCAGAGACGGCGGCGATGTTGGCGGCCTCGTCGTCTGAACCGAGGGCAAGCTGAAGGGCGGCGACAGTGATAGCGGTCATGCCGCCGCCCCTACCTTATTACTTGGCCTTCTTGAACAGGAGAGTCATGCGGTCGCTTTCGCCCTTGTCCTTCAGGTCTTCACGCTTGGTGGCGAGCGTCGGCGGCATTTCCCACACGCCTTCGGGGTGATTGGCGGTATCCATCGGGTTGGCGTTCACCTCGCTCGCGGCGACGAGTTCAAAGCCGTTGAGGCGCATGAAGTCGATCACGTCCTGCTGCTTGAGATAGCCGCGAGTGCCATTGGCATAGGACCACGGCGCATCCGCCTTGGCGCGGTGCTGGACGATGCCGATGAGGCCGTCATCCTTGAGCAATTCGCGCATCGCCCGGATTTCGGTGTCGGCGATCCCGGCGCGGGTCGGGTTGTGAAGCGCGCGGATCACGAGGATGCGGTCGAAGGTGCCCTTCTGCTCGGCGGCCTTATCGAGCGTCAGTCCGCTGAACTTGTCCGCCGGAAGGCCGGTGTAGCCCGCGACTTCGGCACCGAAGCCTGCCGCCTGATCGCGGATGCGCTGCTGGCGGGCCGGATCGGGGGTTGCGGTCAGCGGGTTGCTGTAGAGGCCGACCAGCTGGCCTTCGCCGCCGAGATAATGGCCCAGCAGGCGCGAATACCACCCGCCGCCGGGCGAATATTCGCCGACCTTCATGTGCGGGCCGACATGGAAGAAGGCGAGCACTTCAGCAGGGTGGCGGTGCATATCCCGCGCCTTGTCTTCGGCACGGCTGGGATGGTTGATCGCAGCCGACACCTGCTCGCCATGCATTTTGTTGAAGGCGGCGGTGTCCTTGATGTGCGCGTCCGTTTCGGTGCCGTGATCGGCGTGCTTGTGCGCCAGCAGCGGGGTGGCGACAGCCAGCGCGCTCGCAGCGGCAGCAAGAATCAGTTTCTTCATGAGGTCTCTCTCCGGGAGTGGAAATTTCATGCCGTTGCGTGTGG
This sequence comes from Porphyrobacter sp., assembly GCA_032116115.1. GTDB lineage: Bacteria > Pseudomonadota > Alphaproteobacteria > Sphingomonadales > Sphingomonadaceae > Erythrobacter. Next base: position 42,601 of record JAUMAX010000010.1, on the reverse strand, counting down.
CAATCAGCGGTTGCTAGCCTATCTTTGTCCAATACCAACGGAGAATTCGATGAGCAACTTGGACACGGCGATCATTGCAGGCGGCTGCTTCTGGTGCACCGAGGCGGTGTTCCGCGATGTGGTGGGCGTCAGCATGGTCGAAAGCGGCTATATCGGCGGCACCAAGGCGAACCCGACCTACAAGGAAGTCTGCACCGGCACGACCGGCCACGCCGAGGGGATTCGCGTGACCTTCGATACGGATGTGATCGGCTTGCCGCAGATTTACGACGTGTTCCTCGGCACGCATGATCCGACGCAGCTGAACCGGCAGGGCGGCGACATTGGCACGCAATACCGCTCGGCGATTTTCCCGCTGTCGGATGCACAGGGTGCCGAGGCCGAAGCGGCGATTGCGCGCTGGAATGCCGATCATGGCAAGGTGGCGGTGACCACAATCGAAGGCCTGTCAGGCGGCCAGCAGACGGCGGAATGGTATCCGGCCGAGGATTACCATCAGGAATACTGGGACGGCGAAGGCCAGCGCAACCCCTATTGCCTCGCGGTTATCCCGCCCAAGCTGATGAAGCTCAGGAAGAGCTTTCAGAAGTATGTGAAAGAGTAGGGCTTGCCCGCCCCCAAGAACGCCCCGTCACCTCGGCCCAGCCCTCCGGCGTCGGGGCGTGATACGGACGTGTCACATCCAGATGTCGAACAGCACCCAAGGCGCCTTAACATTCAGAAGACGGGGCGTTTGCAGCCGTCGCACCTTCAACCGCGCCCCGTTTTCGTCATGTGCAAGAAGCTCGAAATCCGCTCCGAGCCATCGTACCCCCTGCCCCTCATCTGCAATGCGCCCATTCAAGTCGAGGCATTCCGTGTTCGTGCCGATACATTGCCAGAACGTGCCGCCGCCCCAGTATCGCAAATGCACTTCCATGTCTGACTTGAATTCGGTCCGCTGGGGAAGCTCGTACCGGGCCGCGGGGATCGCGGTTTCACCCTCATGACATTTTCCGTCGATCAGCAAATTCGGATACATGGAATAGCAGTCAATGTAGCTTTCGAAAGCCTGGTCGCCGTCTCTGTCAAGGAAGCAGATCAGCTTGTTGCTGACAATGCCGGAACGCCATAACTCTTTGGACGAATTGCGGATATTGCGCGCGTTGCAATAGACGCCTTCGCTATTATTGAGCCCGCTCATCGGTGGCACGAAAACGATCTGGGTTCCGGCAAGAACCAGCACTTTGCCGTCACTGCCGCGTATATCTTCGACGTTTCTGGCAAAACGCAAAGGCAGCAACCGGGTCGAAATGCGGAAATCGTTTGCGCGGTCTACGCTGATGATATCCTGTTCCGGATCATAAGGCTCGACTACCCAGGTTCCGGTGCGCCCCATGCTCTGCTGCGCCGCCAGTGTTCCGGGCAGCACCGCAACGAAAATCATGGCGAGCAAACCGATCAATCGCATGACAATGTCCAACCTATTTAGGGCCATGCAGGCATATCCCTTTGCCAATCGATTCTCAATCGCCCCTGCGCCACCGCCCAACGAAGAACCCGTCGAGGCCGCCTTGCTCAGCCAGCATCCCCGGATGCGTGCGAAGCCAGCCTTCAGGCGTGGGCGCGAGGCCGGCGGGCAGTTCCTCCGCCGTGATCGGCGCCGGGGTCAGCCCCAGTTCGGCGTCAATCCACGCCGCCTGCTCCTCGCCCTCCTCGGCCTCCAGCGAACAGACCGCATAGACCATCACACCGCCGGGGTTGAGCCATTCGGCGGCCTTGGCGGCAAGGGCGCGTTGCAGTTCCACCATCTCGGGGATCTGGCGCGCGCCGATGCGGTGGAGCACATCGGGGTGGCGGCGGCAGGTGCCGGTCGCGGTGCACGGCGCGTCGATCAGGATCGCGTCGAAGCGGTGTTTCGGCTCCCACTCCAGCGCGTCGGCCCGCACGGGCGAGGCTTTGAGGCCTGTGCGCTTGAGGTTGTCCTTGAGCAGATCAAGCCGCCGCTTGGAACTGTCGAGCGCGGTGACCTTCCAACCAGCGGCCGCCAGTTGCATGGTCTTGCCGCCCGGCGCTGCGCACAGGTCGAGCGCGCTGCGGCCCTCTCCCGGCCCGAGCAGCCGCGCGGGGATCGATGCGGCGAGATCCTGCACCCACCAGTCGCCCGCCTTGTAATCGGCAAGGCTTTCCACCGCCGCGCCGCGCGGCAGGCGGACGTGGCCGGGGGCAAGCGTCACGCCGCCCATCGCCACGGCGCGGGTCTCGGTCTCGGCGGCGTCTTTGAGCGCGAGGTCAAGCTCGGGCGGGAAAGCGAGGCCGGGGGCGATCGCAGCGGCTTTATCGGCGCCCCATCGCAGCACCACGGCTTCGGGCAGGGTCGGGACTTCGGGCAGCACGCCAACGCCCGGCTTTACCAGCGCCGAAAACACCCCATGCGCCAACCGGCGCGGGCCACCCGCCAGCAGCGGCAGGCCGGTCGCGATCACCGCATGGGGCGGCGTGTCGAGGCGCAGCGCCTGAGCCAGCATGATCCGCAGCACCATCCGCGCCTTGGCGTCATCGGGCAGGTTCTGCTTGGTCGCGCTGTCGATCAGGGCGTCGAGATCGGTCAGCCAGCGCAGAGTCTCGCCCGCAATCGCCTTGGCCAGCGCACGGTCGGGCGCCTTGCGGATATCGCCGAGCGCCCCGCCTTCGGCCTGTTCCAATGTCTCGCCCCGCCGGAACACGGCATCAAGCAGGCGAAGCGCGGCGCGGCGCACGGGAAGTCCGGGAGTGGCTGACATGGCCCGGCGCCTAACCTTTCTTGAAACAAAGCGCCAGCATGGGCATTGGATGGGCATGACCAAGGAAAAGTCCGAAGCCGCCAAGCAGTTCAAGAAGCCCGCCCACTGGACCAATGATCCGGTGCCGGCTCCGAAGGCGGTCACAAACGACGAAAAGCTCTCCCCCACCCGCTACGGCGACTGGGAGCGGGGCGACGGGATCGCGGTTGATTTCTGAGAATCGGGTGGTGAGCAATTCACCAGTCGGCGGCGCAGCCGCCGCAAGGCCAAGCGGCCGCCCGCAGACGCCCGTAGCGAAGCGAAGGAACAGCGTCGAGGACGCGCGCCCGGCGGGGCGCGCGCAATTCAAAGACTCGTGAACGTAACCTTCAGCCCGTCCTTCGGCTGGGGGATCGGCCAGTCCTGCCATTCGGGATTGTAACCCTCGGCCGCCTCGATCCGGTAGCGCTGGAGCAGCTGGGCGAGCAGGATCTTCACCTGCATATAGGCAAAGTGCAGGCCGAGGCACATATGCGCGCCGCCGCCGAACGGCACCCAGGCGTATTTGTGGCGGGCCTTCACCTGCTCCGGCGTGAAGCGCATCGGATCGAAGGCGAAGGGGTTCTCCCAATATTCTTCCGAGTGGTGGGTCCAGTAGATGTTGATCCCGACCATCGCGCCCGCTGGAATCCGGTAGCCGCCATATTCGAATTCGCGCAGCGCCCGGCGCGGCATCGAAGGCACCGGCGGGATCATCCGCAGCGATTCCTTGAACGCCATTTCAGTGAGATCGAGTTTCGCGAGGTCATCGTAATCGAGCGGACGCGGTTTGCCGTCACCATCCGGCCCGCCGGTGACCGCCATGAGCTCCTCACGCAGCTTTTCCTGCCATTCGGGGTTGGTCGCGAGGTGGAAGATCAGCGAAGTAGCCGAGGACGTGATGGTGTCATGCGCCGCCATCATCAGGAAGTTCATGTGATCGACCACCTCGTCGACCGGCAGCAGGCTGCCGTCCTCGCGCGTTGCGGTGGCGAACTGGCTGAACATGTCCTGCCCGCCGCCTTCCGCGCGCCGCCGCAGGGTTTCCTTGGTGAAATAGTCGACAAGGAAGGCGCGGCCATCGACGCCCTTCTTCATCTTGGTGAAGGGCAGCGGCTTGCGCACCGGCGCGACCGAAGCCTGCACCATGTCGACGAAAGCTTCGTTGATCTTGTCGGCTTCCGGCCCCCACGGCAGGCCGATAAAGCTGTCCGCCGCCAGATCGAGGGTGAGCTTCTTGATCGCCGGATAGAACTCCTTCGGCCCGGCCCAGCTTGCCACCTCGCGGGCAATCCCGCGGTTCAGCGCGCCCGAATAATGCCGCATCGGCTCCGGCTTGAACGCGATCGAGAGCGCGCGGCGGTCAATCCGGTGATGGTCGAAATCCATCAGCATCAACCCGCGCGGGAACAGCTGGTCGAGCACCGGGCCCCAGCCCTGTTCGCTGGAGAAGATCTTGTCCTTGTTGAACAACAGCAGCTCGTTGGCCTCCGCGCCGATCAGCGCGATCTGCCAGCCGCCAAAGGCACGGTTCTTGTAAACCTTGCCGTGGGTCTTGATCATGCGATCGGCAAAGGCGTGCGGATCAGCCAGCATGGTGAAGGTGTTGCCGACCAGCGGCCAGCCTGCCTCCCCGGGGATATGGGCGAGATCCGCCTCGCTCATGCGCAACTCGCTCCAGTGGCGGGGGGCGCCAGAGGGTGCGGTATCAGAGGACTGCGGGGCTTCGGCAAGGGCGGCCATTGGTAGGTCGATGCTCCGGTGAAGGGTTCGGATTCGCAACTGACTCTGGTGTAAATATTGCGGCGGGTCAATTCCCGCAAGAAAACGCAAGGGTCATGGGTAGCCCGCCCAATTGCCGCGCACCATGCCGACATCTGCGAGCCTGATCACCTCATCGATCAGCGGCATCAGCGCGGCGGGTCGCTTGCAGCCGATATTGATCGACGAGAACCGGTAACCCGCCGGATCGGCGCGCTCCATGTCAAGCGTCTGGCAATGCAGGTAGATCGTGTCGGGCGGATCGCCCGCGTGCCAGCTGCCGACGGCGTGATCGAAGGTGCTGGATTGTTCGGCCAGGGCTACCAGCCCAGCCAGCTCATCCGCCTTCAGCCGCCGCCGCACCGGCTTGAGATCGACCCAGGGTGAACGGACATCGCGCCGTTCGAAACCGCCGCCGACCACCTCCATCCGCCCGCTGCCATCGGGCAGCTGGATGATGGTGACGCTGCGCCAGAACAGCGCATGGCCGGAAGAGAACGTGAAGCGCATCACCTGCGCCGCGCCCTCCGGCAGGCCTTGCCACAGCGGCTTCAATCCCGCTTCGCACATCCGGCTTTCGGAAAAACCCGCATAGACCGCGCTCTCGCGCACGTTGGGGGGCAGGATCCGGCAATCCTTGGGCGCGGCAGCAGCAGGCGCGGCCCAGCAGGCCGCCGCCAGCGCCAGCGCCGCGGCGCGCCTCAGATCCATCCGCCCAGCTCGCGGCGCAGCATCGCGTCAATCATCGCGAGGCCATCATCCGAGGTGTTGAGGCAATCGAGCACGGCGTATTCCTCGCCCCCGTGCTCCATGAATTCGTCGCGGCCTTCAAGCGCCAGTTCTTCCAGCGTCTCGACACAATCCGCCGCAAAGCCGGGGGCAGCGACCACCAGCCGCTTGGTCCCCTTGTCGCCCTCGGCCATCAGGGTCGCATCGGTCGAGGGTTCAAGCCACGCCGCCGGGCCGAAGCGCGACTGGAAGGTGGTTTCAAACCGCACGCCTGCAAATTCGGGCCGCGTCGCCAGCTCCTCGCGCAGCAGGCGCGCGGTCTTGGAACAGTGGCAGTAATAGGGATCGCCCTTTTCCAGCGTCTGCTGCGGCATCCCGTGGAAACTGAGCAGCATCACTTCAGGCTTGAAGGTCAGGGCGCGCACCTGACGGGTGAGGTCATCGGCCAGCGCGGCGAGGAAGCTCGGCTCGTCATGATAGGGCGGCACAAAGCGCAAGGCGGGCTGCCAGCGCATCTTCTTGAGCACGCGGGCCACCTCGTCGAACACGGTCGCGGTCGTTGCGGCGCAATATTGCGGATACATCGGCGCGATCAGGATGCGGTCGCAGCCGTCGGCCATCAGCGCGGTCATGCGGCTTTCGATCGAGGGATTGCCGTAACGCATCGCCCAGTCGACCTGCACCTTTTCGCCGAAGCGCCCCACCATGGCTTCGGCCTGCCGCGAGGTGATGTCGGCCAGCGGCGATCCGCGATCCGTCCAGATCTTGGCATAGGCCTTGGCGCTTTTCTGCGGGCGGGTGTTGAGGATGATCCCGCGCAGGATCAGCTGCCAGGCGATCGGCGGAATCTCCACCACCCGCGTGTCGGACAGGAACTGCTTGAGATACTTCTTCACCGATTCCGGGTCAGGGCCGTCAGGCGTGCCGAGGTTGACCAGCAACACGCCGATCTTGCCGCTTGATACAGGGGGGTGGTCGCCCGGAAGGCGCTGGGTCTGCCAGGTCATAGCCCGCCTAACGGTCGGCAGCGGTTTCGTTTCCGGGCAAAGTCCATCGCCCGGACGCGGTGTGGCAAAAATGTGCGGGTCATATGCCGTCCGAAAGTAGGGGCAGGCGTCTCAGGCGCAACCCTGTAGCCGAAAACAGCGCGTTGGCAATCGCGGGAGGGGCAACCACCGCGCCCAGCTCTCCGGGATCGGCGGGCGGGGCTTCGCTGGCGATGAATTCGATCCGCATCTCGGGACAATCGCCGATCACCGGCAGGCCGAGCGCGGCATCGTCGCCGCCTTCGGGCAGGCCGGCCCGCAGCCGCAGCGCATTGCCGAGCGCGATGCCGATGCCGAACACCAGACCTCCTTCGATCTGCTGCTTGGCGATATCGTGGTTGACGATCCGGCCGATGTCGGCGGCGGCCGAAAGCCGGATCACCCGCACCCCGCCTTCGCCCTGCCGCGCGGTCGCCACACAGGCAATACGCGCAGCTTCCGGCCCCTCGCCAATGCGGGCGCAGGCGAGCCCCTGCCCGCTCTGGTCGGCGCCGCCATCCCATCCGGCCAACTGCGCCGCGCGCTGGAGACAGGCGGCAAGGCGCACATCGCTCCCCAGCATCGACATGCGGAAGGACAGCGGCTCACGCCCGGATTTGGCGGCGATCTCGTCGATGAAGCTTTCGATCGCGAAAATGGTCGGCCCATAGGCATTGCCGCGCACCCGCCCCACCGGCAGGCCGATCTCGACCGGGACATGCTCCACCAGCAGCGCGGGCAGCTGATAGGGCGGCACCGCACCTTCGCAGGCGAGCGGATCGGGCTCTCCAGTGGTTTCGCGGATTGCGGCCATGCTGGTGAGATTGCCGAACAAGCGCTTGCCGAATTCAAGCGCGGCAGGCGGCGTGGCGATGCGGATGCGCATCGCGTCAATCGCGCCCCCTTCGCCCTTGGTCCCGCTTTTGGCGAGCTGCGCGCCCAGCAGCAGCCAGACCGGCGGACGCGGGCGGGCGCGGATCAGCTCGTCACGGCGCGGCCAGGTCAGTTGCACCGGACGGCCGAGTTCCTTCGCGATCAGCGCGATCTCGATGGCGTGATCATGTTCCAGCCGCGCATCGAAGCTGCCGCCGGCGGGCATCGGGTAAAGCGCCACATCCTCGGTCGCGATGCCGATCGCGCGGGCCGCTGCTATCCGTGCCTGTTCGGGCGCTTGCGACGCGATCCACAGATCAAGCCGTCCGTCCTCGAACCGCGCCGCCGCCGTGGCGGTTTCAATCGGTGCGGCATAGGCAGGCTCGACTTCATAACGGCGCGCGATATCGACCCGCTGGAGCGCCTCGCCGCCATAGCCGGTCTCGGCGATCGGATAGGCCTTGCCCCCTTTGAGCGTCGTGTCCAGCCGCGCGGCGATTTCGTTGCTGCTGATCGGGGTGGCAACGGCAAACTTGGGCTTCATCGCGGCAAGCGCCTGTTCGGCGCTCCACCACGTGTCAGCCGCAACCGCGATCCAGCGCTTGCTTTCGACGATCCCGGCCAGCCCGCTGATCCCGGCCACAGCCTTGCTGTCGAACCCGGTCAGCTCCGATCCATCCACCGGACCATGCCTGATCGAGGCGAACACCATGCCCGGCAGGCGCACATCTCCGGCAAAGCGGTAGGAGCCATCGACCTTCGACGGCAGATCGATGCGCGGATAGGCAGGCGCTCCGTCGACATCGGCGGGCAGAGGTTTCTCGCGCGGCGGTTCTGGGCGCAGCGGCGGGGGATCGGGCGGGGTGTAGTCCGCCGCTGCCTCAGCCAGCTCGCCGAAACTGGCACGCTTGTCGGTGTGGGTGACGAAGCCATTCTCGACCTCGCATTCCTCCCACGCCACGCCCCAGCGCGAGGCGGCCTCCTGCGCCAGCATCGCCCGCGCGGCGGCGGCAGCTTCGCGGCAGGGTTGTTCGTAAGCTTCAAGAGACGTGCCATCGGCGGTGGCGTTGAAACGCTGCGATCCGGCAAAGCGGGCCGCGATCAGCGCGTCGGTGCTGCCCGAAAGGCCCGCGCCAACGGGATCCCACAGTGCCATCCACTTGGTCGCCAGCGGAATATTGGCATAGGCGCCAGAGATTGGCGCAGGCTCGACCGCGATCTGCCGCCAGTCCGCACCCAGTTCATAGGCGACGATCTGCGGCAGCAGCGTGGTGATGCCCTGCCCCATCTCCAGTTGCGGCACGGCAACCGTCACCACCCCGTCATTGGCAATTTTGAGCCACGCGCCGAACACATGCTCGCCGCGCACCGGCACCAGCGGGGTGGCGTAACTGCGCGGCATCAGCCACCAGGCGACGACCAGACCACCGCCCGCCGCCGCTCCGGCCAGAATTCCGCGCCGCGTCAGCCCCATCGCCTAGACCGTCCCGGTGTCGAGCCAGCGCGCCAGCTTTTCCGCAATGGCGCGGAACGGCGCTGCGGTCTCGTCATCGCCCGCGGCGGGAGGCTCGCCCTTGTCGCCCGCAATCCGGGTGGCCAGCGTCAGCGGCACCCGGCCGAGGAAGGGGATTTCGAGCGCGGTCGCGAATTTCTCCACCCCGCCCGAACCGAACGGATCGCTGATATGCCCGCATTCGGGGCAGCAATAACCCGCCATGTTCTCGACCAGACCGATGATCGGCACTTCGCCCTGTTCGAACAATTGCCCGGCGCGGGCGGCATCGATCAGCGCGAGATCCTGCGGGGTCGAAACCAGCACCGCGCCATCGGGCTTGTGCGCCGACAGCATCGACAATTGCACATCGCCGGTGCCCGGCGGCAGGTCGACCAGCAGCAGATCAGTATCGCCCCAGTCGGCATCGACCAGCTGGGTCAGGGCCTTGCCCGTCATCGGCCCGCGCCACGCCAGCGCCTTGCCCGGCGCGACGATGTGACCCATCGACAGCACCTTCACGCCGTAGGGGCTGTCGATCGCCACCAGCTGCGAGCCATCGGGCGTGGCGCCGGGCTTGATCCCTTCGGTCTTCAACAGCTTGGGCTGCGATGGGCCGTAGATGTCGCCGTCAATCACGCCGACCTTGCGGCCCATGCGGGCCAGCGCGACGGCGAGATTGGTGGTCAGGGTCGATTTGCCGACCCCGCCCTTGCCACTGCCCACCGCGATCAGGCGGCGGCGGCGGCGTTCGCCCGTCAGCGCGATGCGCACCTCGTCGATTTCGGCAAGCGGAGTCAGCGCCGCGGTGATCGCGGCCTCCAGTTCGGCGCGGGCGGAATCGGACAGATCGCCCGCCTCCGCGACGATCACCGCACGGCGCGCGACAATCCGCGCAGACCGCAGGCGGTGGTTGATTTCAGGGGGCAGCGCGGCCCTGATCAGCGCCTCTTCGGCTTCGGGCTGACGCGCGGGAGAACCGCCGGGGGGAGTGGGCGTATCGTGTGGGTTGCTCATGGCGCCACGCCTCTACCATCAAATTCACGCAGCGGACCCCTGTTTTTCGCCAGAACCCGTGCCTATAAACAGCTTATGCAAAGAATGGACGGCTGGAGAGAACGGTTTGGCAATGGCCTCAAGGGCCTCGCCATGGCTGGCAAGAACAACCCCTGGGGCGGATCGGGTGGCGGTGACGAGCCCGGGGAAGACGGGCCTTCGGGCGACGGCACCCCCGGTGGCGGCTCCGGCGGCAGCGGCGGCGATGGCCCGCGCAACCCGTGGCTGCCCGGCGGCGGCGAGCCCGGCAAGCGGCGCTCTGCCAGCATCGAGGACATCTTCAAGAACCGCGGCCCCGAAGGCCCGCGCCGTGCAGGCGGCGGGGGCGGCGGCGGCCCGACGTTCCGCCTGCCCGAACGTCCCGACGGCAAAAGCTGGGTGCCGATTATCGTCAGCGGTGTCGCGCTGGTGTGGGTGGCGGTGACGAGCTTCCACTTCGTCCAGCCGGGCGAAGAAGCGGTCGTCACCTGGTTCGGCGGCAAGTATTCGCACGCGCTCGAATCCGGCACCAACATCACCGCCCCCTGGCCGATCCACATGGTCGAAAAGGAAAACGTGACTCAGATCCGTTCGGAGGAAGTGCCCGGCACCAACACCGAAAAACTGATCCTGACCGGCGACCAGAACCTTGTGGATCTGAGCTACCTGATCCGCTGGAACATCTCCGATCTGGCGCTGTACAAGTATCAGCTCAACGATCCGCGCAACGCTCTGATGGAAATTGGCGAGGCCGCGATGCGCGCGGCGGTCGCCCGGCAAAAACTGGATGACGTGCTGACCGGCGCAGGCCGCGCCGAGATCGAACAGGACGTGCGCAACGCCATGCAGGCGCGGCTCGATGCCTATCGTTCGGGGATCAGCGTGCAGGGGATCGAAATCAACAAGGTCGATCCGCCCAGCCGCGTCGAGGAAGCCTTCAAGGATGTCTCCTCCGCACAGCAGGATGCCGACGCCGCGATCAACCGTTCGCGCGCGGTGGCCCAGCAAACGCTCGCCCGCGCGCAGGGCGACGCGAGCGAATTCAACGACATCTACGAAGAATACAAGATGGCGCCCGAAGTGACGCGTCGCCGTCTCTATTACGAGACCATGGAGCAGATCCTGTCCAAGACCGACAAGACCATCGTCGAATCCGGCAATGTCACCCCGTACCTGCCGCTGCCCGAGCTGAAGCGCCGGGCACAGCAGGCGCCGCAACCGCAGCAGGGGGAATAAGGCGATGACTGACCTGTTTCAGAATTACAAAGCGTTCGTCATTGCCGCGATCATCGTGGTGGTGGCGCTGCTTTCCAGCGTTGTGATCGTGCCCGAAACCCATCAGGGCGTCGTGGTGCAGGCCGGTAAGCCTGTGCGCGTGTTCAACCAGTTCCGCCCGGATGTGCCTTATGGCCAGACCGGGGCGGGCATCCAGATGCGCATCCCGTTCCTTGAACAGGTGCAGATGATCGACCGCCGGGTACTCGATCTCGATATGGAGCGCACGCAGGTGCTCTCCAACGATCAGCAGCGCCTTCAGGTCGATGCCTATGCCCGCTACCGGATCATCGATCCGGTCAAGCTGGTCGAGCGTGCCGGAACCGAACGCCAGCTTGAATCGCAGCTGCTGCCGATCCTGACCTCGGTGCTGCGGCAGGAACTGGGCCGGCGGCCGTTTTCCTCGCTGATCAATGCCGAACGCGGGTCGGCGATGGCGAACATCACCAAGACGCTCGATGCGCAGGCGCGCAATTACGGCGCGCAGGTGCTGGATGTGCGGATCAAGGCGGCTGACCTTCCCGAAGGCCGTCCGCTGGATGCCGCCTTCACCCGGATGCAGACCGACCGTGAGGAAGAGGCCACCACCATCCGGGCCGCAGGCCAGCGTGATGCGCAGATCATCCAGGCCGAAGCCTCGGCGGAAGCTGCGCGCATCTATGCCGATGCTTACGGCAAGGATCCGAAATTCTACGATTTCTACCGCGCCATGCAGAGCTACCGCAAAACCTTCCTTCAGGGCGAAGGGCAGAGCACGATGGTCTTGTCGGAGGACAGCGAATATTTCCGCCAGTTCAAGGGCGGAAACTGACCAATCGACCAAACGCCGACAGGCAGCGCTGAACGCCGCAGGTGTTCAATCAGCGTTCAGCCCGGAAAGGCGCATTTGGGGCGCGAAACCGGCCCGTATGGTCGGCCCCGTCAACGGCTTCGCGGAACGCAGCGGCACTCCCGCGCATTCCGCTCAAGAATAAGGACCAAGAGGACGTGAACAAAGTGCGCTATGTATACGGACTGACAAGCGCGTTGCTGGTGGGCGGCGCTGCTGTTTCGCTGATTACCGGCTCGCCATTGGGTGCGCAGGTGGCACAGAATGACGACGCGGTCATGGACCGGGTGGTTCCAGTTGCAGGTGCGCCGGCCAGCTTCGCCGATCTGACCGCGCAATTGCAGCCCGCAGTGGTCAATATCGCCACGCGCCAGCGGGTCGAGGTGGCCAACAACCCGTTTGCCGGAACGCCCTTTGCCGAACTGTTCAACCGGCGCGGCGGCAATGGCGGGGGCGGCAGCCAGCCGCAAACCCGCGAGGCGCAGTCGCTGGGTTCGGGCTTCATCATCTCGGCTGACGGCTATGTCGTCACCAACAACCACGTGATCTCGCCGCCCGACACCCGGGCCAAGCTGGAATCGATCACCGTCACTCTGCCCGACGGCACCGAATACGAAGCCGATCTGGTCGGCGCGGATGCCGCGTCCGACCTTGCGGTGCTCAAGATCCGCGCCAACACAACCTTCCCCTTCGTCCGGTTCGGCGATTCGAGCACTGCGCGCGTCGGTGACTGGGTGGTGGCCATCGGCAACCCCTTCGGCCTTGGCGGAACCGTGACCAGCGGGATCATCTCGGCGGTGTATCGCAACACCGGTCAGGGCGGCGCCTATGACCGCTACCTCCAGACCGATGCCAGCATCAACCGCGGCAATTCGGGCGGCCCGCTGTTCGACATGCGCGGCAATGTGATCGGCATCAACAATGCGATCTTCTCGCCTTCGGGCGGCAGCGTCGGGATCGGCTTTGCCATCCCGGCCGAAATCGCGGCTCCGATCGTCCAGCAGCTGCGTTCGGGCCAGGAAATCCAGCGCGGCTATCTCGGCGTCCGGCTCCAGCCGATCGACGAGGATCTGGCGCTCTCGCTCGGCCTGCCCAAGCGCCGCGGCGAGCTGGCGCAGGTTGTCGAAGAAAACAGCCCCGCCGGCAAGGCCGGGCTCAAGTCGGGCGACATCCTGACCAAGGTCAACGGCAAGGACGTGACCGCCGACCAGACCGTCTCCTTCCTCGTCGCCAATCTCCAGCCGGGCACCACCATCCCGGTGGAAGTGCTGCGCGATGGCAAGCGGATCAGCATCAACGTAACCCTCGGCAAGCGCCCGAGCGAAGCGGAACTGCAGGCGCAGGTCCAGACCTTCGACCCCGACGCGGAGGAGCCGATGGCGCCCGGCAGCTCGGATGGCACGATCGAGCAGAAGCTCGGGATGCAGGTCATGCCGATGACCGCGCAGATCGCGCGCTCGCTGGGCGTTCCGGCCGATACCAAGGGCGTGGTGATTGCCGCGGTCGATGCCAATGCCGATGCCGCGCGCAAGGGTCTGCGCCGGGGCGACATCATCCTGTCGGCGAACTACCAGCCGGTCGAAACCGTCGAAGCGCTGCTGGCGCAGGTTAATGCCGCGACCGCCGAAAAGCGCGAAGCACTGCTGCTGCGCATCCAGCGCCGCACCACGCCGCCCGCTTTCGTGGCGGTCCGCCTGCGCTGACCGCGCTTGCCGGGACACACAGGCAAAAGGGCGCCGGGAGCATATCCCGGCGCCCTTTTTCTATGCCTCGGGCCGACGACTAGTCGCCCGGCTTGATCACGGGTTGCTGCGGCGGCGGACGTCGCGGCGGACGCTGGTTCTGCGGCAGAGAACCACCCGTCGCTTCTTCAAGGAAGTCCTGGCTGGCTGCGGGCGGTGAATCCGGGCCGAACGGATCGCCCCCCTGCTCGCGCTGTCCTGGCTCGACCACGTTGCCCTGCTCGTCGATGTAGTAATAATCCTCGGGCTCGCCGAACATCGCTTCCTCGTCCGGCTCCAACTGCCATTCGGGCAGTTCGAGCGTGACGTCGAATTCCTCGACCGGGCGGCTCTTGACCGCATAGCGCATATAGGACGCGAAGGCCTGCGCCGGGGCGCGCCCGCCTTGCAGGCCCGGCACCGCCTTGGCATCGTCACGGCCCATCCACACGCCGGTGGTGATCCCGCTGGAAAAGCCGATGAACCAGCCATCCTTGTTGGACGAGGTCGTGCCGGTCTTGCCTGCCACCGGCCGGCCGATATCCGCCGCGCGGCCTGTGCCGGTCTGCACCGCAGCTTGCAGCAGATCGGTGATCCCGGCGACCACGTAATCAGGCACCACCGGAGGTTTTGACGTTCCTTCGCGACGGTAAAGCACCTCGCCGCTCGCGCCTGTCACCTTGGTGATGCCATAGGGTTCCACCGCCACGCCCTTGGCCGCGATCCCGGCGAAGGCCTGCGTCATCTCGATTACCCGCATTTCGGACGCGCCGAGCACCATCGAGGGATTGGTATCGACCTTCGAATTCACACCGAACCGCCGCGCCATCCCTGCGACCGTGCCGAACCCGACCTCGTTGCCGAGCTGGGCTGCGACGGTGTTGATCGAAAAGGCAAAGGCCGTGCGCAGATCCGTCTCGCCGACATTGCGGCCATTGGCATTGCGCGGGCTCCATCCGTCGATGGTGACGGGGGTATCGACCACCTTGTCTTCGGGTTTGTACCCGGCCTCCAGCGCGGCAAGATAGACGAACAGCTTCCACGCCGAACCCGGCTGGCGCATCGCGGCAGTGGCGCGGTTGAAGTTGCTCTCGACATAATCGGTGCCGCCCACCAGCGCGAGGATCGCCCCGTCGCGGTCAAGGCTGACCAGCGCGCCCTGCGCGCCCTTGGGCGTGTTCGCCTCGATCGAGGCCGTCGCGGCGCGCTGCATCCCGATATCCAGCGTCGTCCACACCTCGATCGGCTCATAGGTTTCGGGCAGAATGATTTCGAGCTGCGGCAGCACCCAATCGGTGAAATAGCGCACGGAGTTCTGCCCGGCCTGCTCCTTCAGCTGCACCGCGCTGACATCGACCTGCGCCTGGTCGGGGCTGATGTAGCCCTGCTCCTGCATCAGCTTGAGCACCACCTGCGCGCGGTCAACGGCGGCCTGGACATCGGCGGTCGGCGAATACTGGCTCGGCGCCTTGACCAGCCCGGCGATGATCGCCGCTTCCTCGACGCTGAGTTCGGTCGCGGGGTGGCTGAAGAATTTGCGGCTGGCAGAATCGATCCCATAGGCGCCGCCGCCGAAATAGACCTTGTTCAGGTACAGCTCGAGAATCTCCTCCTTGGAGAACTTCCATTCGAGCGCCATCGCCAGCACCGCCTCGCGCGCCTTGCGATCCAGCGAGCGGTTGTTGTTGAGGAACAGGTTGCGCGCCAGCTGCTGGGTGATGGTCGACGTGCCGCCCAACCGCGCGCGTGATCCGGTCACGCCTTCGATCAGCGCACCCGTCAGGCGCACCGGATCAACGCCAAGGTGCGAGCGGAACCGCTTGTCCTCCACCGCGATCATCGCGTTGGTCATGTTCTCGGGGATGTCTTTGTAGGTCAGCCAGTCGCCGAAGCTCGGCCCGATCTCGACCAGCTCGCGCCCGTCGCGCGCGCGGATGACGATCGTCTGGCCCGGCTGGGTGGCCTTCAATGTGGAATAGCTCGGCAGGGACTGCGCGGCAAAGCCGACCGCAAAGGCAAGGAAGATCAGCCCGATGACCGCCAGCGCGCCGCCCCATACGAACAGCCGCTTGAGCCACAGCCGGAAGCGCGAGCGCGGCGCGCCCGTTCCGCCATCGCCGCCACCGGGCGCAGCCGCCGGGGCAGCCGACCGCTCCGTTGCCGCCCGGCGTGTCCCGCGCGCACCCTTGTTCTGCAACCGCTCACCCCGTTTCGACATCACCCGTGCCTATCTCCAGCCCACCGGACCGGGGTGGGAAGCGCCTGCCTGCATAGGCAAGTTGTAACGCGGGGTGAACCCGGGTTTACCATCATCTCCCCCAGCCGAATGCCGAAGCGCCTCAACTGTCAGCCGGCGTGAAGGTCAGCGCGGCCGAATTGATGCAATAGCGCAAGCCGCCCTGTTCGGGCGGGCCATCGGGGAAGACATGGCCAAGGTGCCCGCCGCACTTGCCGCAGCGCACTTCGGTCCGGATCATGCCGTAGGCGGTGTCGCGGTGTTCCTCGATCACCTCCTCGTCGGCGGGGCGGGTGAAGGCAGGCCAGCCGCAGCCGGAATTGTACTTGGCGGTCGAATAGAACAGCTGCGTCCCGCAGGCGGCGCAGTGATATTCGCCCTCGTCGTAGAACTTGTCGTATTCGCCGGTGAAGGCGCGCTCGGTCCCGGCCTCGCGCAGGATGTGATACTGCATCGGCGAAAGCTTCTCGCGCCACTCGGCGTCGGTCAGGCTGCGGGGATCCTCGGTCATAGACTACCTCTCCTATGGGCGCTGATATCGGATTGTCGCAGGCAATCCGCAAGGCCGACCGGCCGCCCGCAGCGACGCGGCCTTTAGGCCTCAAGTAGCGAAGCGGTAGGCCAACAAAAAAGCCGCGCGTGAGCGAGGATACTCAAGAATCAAGAAGCGCATAATGCGCAGGCGGCTTGATCACGTCCATCCGCTCGGTCAGCAGCGGGCGGAAGCTCGGGCGGCTCTTGAACACCGCATACCAGCCGCGCGATTGTTCATGCCCCGCCCAGTCGATCCCGCCGAGGTAATCCGCGACCGAAATCTGCGCCGCCGCTGCCAGATCGGCAAGGCTCATGGTGGACCCTGCCACCCACGGGCGGTTGTCGATCAGCCAGTCGAGATAGTCGAGATGCCCGTGCGCCATCTTCATCGCATTGCGCAGCGCGCCGCTGTCTGGCGGCTGGCGCAGGATGCGCTTCTTCATGCGTTCCGACAGCAGGGGCGCGGTGACATCGGCGTAGAAATTCTCGTCGAACAGCGCGACCAGCCGCCGGATTTCCGCGCGCTGGGTGGCGGTGCCGTTGATCATCGGATTGCGATCCACCGTCTCCTCGAAGTATTCCGCGATGGCGCGGCTATCGGGGATGGCGATGTTCTTGTCCTCGTTCACGATCACCGGCGTGCGCCCGGCGGGATTGAGGTTGAAGAACATGTCGGACGCCGCCCACGGATCCTCACGCGCCAGATCGAACGGCACGTTCTTCTCGCTCAGCAGCAGCCGGATCTTGCGGCTGAAGGGGCACAGCGGGAATTGATAGAGGGTCCACATAAGGCCTTAAGCTGTGCCGCAATTCGCGCATGAAATCCAGCACGCCGCGGCACTATCAGGGGAGTAATCACACCCCGGACGCGTCCAGCATCACAACGCACGATGGCATGATCTTCGCCACATCGCCGCTGGCGGTCAGCGCCTGCGCCTCGGCATTGGCAAGCGCGGCGATTCCGGCCCGGTCGCGCCCGGTTTCGTCCATCAGCCGCGCCATCGCCCGGACAAAGAATTCGCGCCCGCGCACCGACAGATCGGGCCATGCCTTGGCCGCCGCATCGCCGGCGGCCTGGCCTTGCGCAACCAGCGCAAAAGCGGCCGCGCAGCGCAGCAGCGCACGGTTTTCCTGCGACAGCGGCGCGGGTTCGGCAGGGGCGGATTGCAGCGCCAGAGCGGCGGCCAGAAGAGGCGAGATCATGGCGCATCCTATGCCCTGCAACATGAATGGGGCGCTACCGGAATCTGGGGTGGAATCGACATTGCAGACGGGCAAATTCCGTCCTAATCCGCAACCTGTCCTATGAGAGGAGACGGATTTACATGTTCAGTCACATCATGCTGGGAACCAGCGATTTCGACCGGGCCAAGGCGTTCTACGATAGCGTGCTCGCAACGCTCGGCGCAGGGCCGGGGATGATCAATGTCGCCGCCACGGGCCACAAGCGCGCCTTCTGGATGCACAATGGCGGGATGTTCTCGATCAGCGAGCCGATCAACGATTCGCCCGCGACCTGCTCGAACGGTTCGACCGTCGGCTTTGCCTGCGACAGTCTGGAACAGGTGCAGGCCTTCCACGATGCGGCCGTGGCTGCAGGTGGCAAGTCGATCGAAGACCCCCCGGGCCCGCGCGTCGGCCCGATGGGCACGCTGAACCTCGGCTATGTGCTGGACTTGGATGGCCACAAGCTGTGCATGTTGCACCGCGCGGGCTGATTACCGACTGAGCTCGAATACCGCGAATTCGGCGCGCCAGTTAGCTGCTGGCGCGCCGATTTGTTTTTCATTGGCGAAGAACCACGCGCGCTCGATCCGGGCGCCCTTCTTGGCCGCAAGGTCGCGGAAATCCTCGACCGTGACGTGGTGGATGTTCTGCGTCTCGTACCAGCTGACCGGCAGTGCCCGCGTCACCGGCATCCGCCCGCCGAACATCAGCGCGGCGCGGGTGCGCCAGTGGGCAAAATTGGGGAAGGACACAAACGCCCGCCGCCCCACGCGCAGCAATTCGTCGAGGATCAGATCAGGCCGCGTCGCGGTCTGGAGCGTCTGGCTAAGGATCGCGTAATCGAACGCCTTGTCGGGGTAGTTCGCCAGATCAAGGTTCGCATCGCCCTGCACCACGCTGAGGCCGCGCGACACACAGCGTTCCACCAGAGCGCCGTCCAGCTCCATCCCGCGCGCATCGCAGCCGCTGGCGCTTTCCAACTCGGCCATCAAAGCGCCGTCCCCGCAGCCGATATCCAGCACGCGGCTGCCCGGCGCGACATGGGCGGCGATGGCGGCAAGGTCAGGGCGCAAGGTCATTCGACAAACCCCTTCACCACCCGGTCCAGCTGGTCATGCTCCAGCAGGAAGCTGTCATGCCCGTGCGGCGCGCTGAGTTCCACGAAACTCACCTTCGCGCCTGCCGCGTTCAGCGCGTGGACGATATGGCGGCTTTCGGCAGTGGGATAGAGCCAGTCGGTATCGAAGCTGACCAGACAGAACCGCGCCTGCGTTCCCGCAAAGGCGTTGGCCAGCTTGCCGCCGTGTTCTTCGGCGATATCGTAATAATCCATCGCGCGGGTGATATAGAGGTAAGAGTTGGCATCGAACCGCCGGGTGAAGCCGCTGCCCTGATACCTGAGGTAGCTTTCGACTTGGAACTCGGCATCGAAGCCAAAGCCCTTGGCCTCGCGGTCTTGCAGGCGGCGGCCGAATTTCTCGGTCAGCCCCGCTTCGGACAGGTAAGTGATATGCGCCGCCATCCGCGCCACGGCGAGGCCGTTGTCGGGCTTGGCGTCGCTCGCGTAGTAATCGCCCTCGGCCCACGCCGGGTCAGCCATGATCGCCTGCCGCCCGACTTCATGGAAGGCGATGTTCTGTGCCGAGTGGCGCGCGGTGGACGCAATGACCAGCACCCGCGCAGCGCGATCCGGCCAGTTGGCGGCGAGGCTCAGCGCCTGCATCCCGCCCATCGACCCGCCGACGACCGCGTGAAGGCGCTCGATCCCCAGCCCGTCAAGCAAGGCCACAATCCCGCGCACCATGTCGCGGATGGTGATGACGGGGAAGCGCATCGCGTAAGGCGCACCATCGGGCGCGATGCTCGCCGGGCCGCTCGATCCCATGCAACTGCCGATCACGTTGGCGCAGATCACGAAGTGCCGGTCCGTATCGATCGGCAGCTGCGGCCCGACCATCCGTTCCCACCACCCGGGCTTGCCGGTGATCGGGTGCGGGCTGGCGAGGTATTGGTCTCCGGTCAGCGCGTGGCAAACGAGCACGGCGTTGCTCTTGTCTGCGGCCAGCGTGCCGTAAGTCTCATAGGCGATCTCGCAGCCCTCCAGCACCTGCCCGCTGTCGAGCGGCAGGGGGGCGGGGACGGGATAGACCTTGGAGAGCGGGGCGGCGTTCATGGCAAAGCTGCGAAAGCGGAAAATCGGCCCTTCGACAAGCGTGCGCCACGCGGTTAGGGAAGATTTTTCAATAATCCGTTCGTGCTGAGCTTGTCGGAAGCGAAGCTGGGCTTGCCCAACCACTGCTTTTTCTTCAAGTCGCAGGCCGACATGACCACCGCCAGACCTCAACCCAAACCCTGGATCGCGCAGATCCACGCCTATGTGCCGGGCAAGTCCAAGTCGGCGAGCGGCCAGCCGCTGACCAAGCTGTCGGCCAACGAGAACCCGCTCGGCTCCAGCCCGGCGGCGCTGGCGGCTTTGGCCGAGGGCCACAATCCGGCCGACTATCCCGATCCCGACGCCCGCGCGTTGCGCGAAGCGATCGCGGCAGTGCACGGCCTCGACCCTGCCCTGATTGTGTGCGGCACAGGATCGGGCGAGTTGCTGCATTGTGCGGTGCAGGCGCTGGCCGGGCCGGGGGACGAGGTGCTGGCCTCGCGCTATTCCTTCTCGCTCTACCCGCTGTTGGCGCACAAGGTCGGGGCGACAGCGGTGCTGGCCGAGGATGATGGCTATGCCGCTAGCGTCGACAACCTGCTGGCGGCGGTGACGCCCGCCACGAAGGTCGTGCTGCTCGACAACCCGAACAACCCGGTCGGCACCTTCCTGCCCCCGTCGGAAGTCGCGCGGCTCCATGCGGGCCTGCCGTCCGACGTGCTGCTGATCGTCGACGAGGCTTACGGCGAGTACGTCGATCCGGCCTTGCAACAGGCCGCGTTCGAACTCGCCGCCGCGCACGAGAACGTGCTGGTCAGCCGCACCTTCTCCAAGGCCTATGGCCTGGCATCGGAGCGGGTCGGCTGGGTCACCGGAGCGCCGCATCTGATCGATCTCGTCAACCGGCTGCGGGGCGCGTTCAACGTCTCGGTCAGCGGCCAGAAGGCCGCGCTGGCGGCGCTGGGCGATCAGGACTTCGTGCGCGCCAGCCGCGAGCACAACACCGCCGAACGCGCGCGTCTGGCCGAGGCGATCGCGATGCTGGGCAATCACGGCGTGTCGGCCTGCCCCAGCGAAGCCAACTTCCTGCTGGTGCATTTCGAGGGCGCGGTGACCGCCGCGAAGGCGCTCGAAGCGCTGTCGGATGCGGGCTATGCGGTGCGGCATCTGCCCTCGCAAGGTCTGCCCAACAGCTTGCGCATCACCATCGGCAAGTCCGACGACATGACCCGCGTGATCGCCACGCTCCGCCAGCTTTGCGGAGAGGCGGCATGACCATCACCCGCGTCGCGATCATCGGGCTCGGCCTGCTCGGCGGCTCGATCGGGCTGGCGGTCAAGGCGCGCGGTCTAGCCATCACCACCACCGGCTGGGACCGTGAACCGGCGGTGCGCGCCCGCGCCGCAGAGCGCGCTCTGGTCGGGACCGTCCACGAGACCGCCGAGGCCGCCGTCGCCGACGCCGATCTCGTGATCCTGTGCGTCCCCGTCGGCGCGATGGGCGATGCAGCGCGGGCGATTGCGCCCGGCCTCGCCCCCCACGCCATCATCAGCGATGTCGGCTCGTCCAAGGCCGCCGTCGCCGAGGCGCTCGCCGCCGCGCTGCCCGGCGCCTGCGTGATCCCCGCCCACCCCGTTGCCGGGACCGAGCAGAGCGGGCCGGACGCAGGCTTTGCCACGCTGTTCGCGGGCCGCTGGTGCATCATCACCCCGCCCGAAGGGGTCGATCCGGCGCAGCTCGAAGCCCTGTCGGACTTCTGGACGCAGCTCGGCTCCAAGGTCGAGCTGATGGACGCCGCCCACCACGATCTGGTGCTGGCCGTCACCAGTCACATCCCGCACCTCATCGCCTACACCATCGTCGGCACCGCCAGCGATCTGGAGGACGTGACCCAGAGCGAGGTCATCAAGTACTCCGCCGGGGGCTTCCGCGATTTCACCCGCATCGCCGCGTCAGACCCGGTGATGTGGCGCGACGTGTTCCTGACCAACAAGGGCGCCGTGCTGGAGATGCTGGGGCGCTTTTCGGAAGACCTCACCGCCCTGCAACGCGCGATCCGTTCCGGCGACGGGGACACCCTGTTCGAACTGTTCACCCGCACCCGCGCCATCCGCCGCGCGGTGATCGAGCAGGGGCAGGACGACGAACGCCCCGATTTCGGCCGCGAACACGGGGCCTAGCCGCAAGCCTGCCCGCCTGCCTCCGACGCGCCTGTTGGAGACACATGAGACACTCCCCAGAAACGAAAAACCCCCACCCCGCACACCCCGCCACAGGGCGAATGGACGGGAGGGAGGCGGGTTTCGCATATCGCATGGCGGCGACGCTGGCAGATTGGCCCCGAGTAGGAAAGCAGGCCGGCTTTGCCAGGGCGCACAACCCATGCCGCCCTTCTGGAAGCGACACCATTTCGGCCGTCACCGTCACCCCGGCGCAAGCTGGGGCCTAGGGCCACATAGTGCAGAGCTTGCCGCTCTAGGTCCCAGCTTGCGCTGGGATGACGAAGATTGGAAGCAGTCCACCCGGTTACGGCGATGAGCGGTGCCGAAAGCGGCATGGCAGCTCCAGCCTCGATTCCGCCACAAGCGGAAATTCGCAAACCGACCCCATTGCGGTCATCAATTGCGCCTGCTCTGCCGGTAACTTGCCGTCCACGAAAAGCGGTGACACCCTAGGCCTCTAATGTCCTCAAGGGGACGCTATGGGGTCGCGGCTACTTTCCGGTTTGGTGATGCGCCTTGCAGGGCGGAACGCGGGCTGCAGCGTGTTAGGTGACGATTGCGTGGACACTGCCGTGGAGGGGACGTCCGGACCGCAGGCGAGGTGGTACCGTGTCCTGTTCGAGGCCGATTGCGGCACGTGGCGGGTGGTGGTCGGTCAGATGGTGACCCGGGCCTCCATGATCATTTCTGGCGGCTTTCCTGGGCAAACCTTTACATCATTCGACACCGCACCCAACAGCATCGCCTTTTTGCGCGCCGGGTTGCCGTTCCTGCCGTCTGGCTTCAAGCCCGCACTCTAGCTGGTGCAGTGCGCCTTCATGCACCGGTCCAACATAGGACGTCTGGGGCACTTTGCACGATAGCAGTGGAACCAGTCATAACCCGAAAGTTCGGGTTCGGCAGATGCTCGATGTGCGCGGTAACGTGTATTCGAGCAGGCCTTCAATCCCGTTCTCGACCCCGAACCCTGATTGCCCATGGCCGGCAAAGGGCACCAGCGG
Organism: Porphyrobacter sp.; assembly: GCA_032116115.1. GTDB lineage: Bacteria > Pseudomonadota > Alphaproteobacteria > Sphingomonadales > Sphingomonadaceae > Erythrobacter. The sequence continues at coordinate 19,709 of JAUMAX010000010.1, read as the reverse complement.
CGAGAGCGGGCGGCTTTCATTCACCCAGACATTGCCCGATGCGATCCGCTGCCCCAGCGCCCATGCCGCGTCCGGATCGCCCGCCCAGATCGACGCGCCCAATCCATAGGGGCCAGCATTGGCGCGGTGCACGGCATCGTCATAATCGGTGAAGGACATCATCGGCAGGATCGGGCCAAACTGTTCGTCCTGCACGATCCGCGCGCTTTCAGGCGGGTTATCGATGATCGTCGGCGCGAGGAAGTAGCCAGGGCCATCGGGCACCTCGCCCCCGCAGGCAAAGCGATAGCCGTGCGTGCGGCAGTCTTCGATCAGGGCGATCAGCCGGTCATGCTGGATACGGTTGTTGATGGGGCCGATCTGCGTACCGGGCGCAATGCCGCTGCCCATTGTCACGCCCGCGGCATAGGCCACCAGCGCATCGCGCACTTCGTCATAGACGGCAGCGTGCACATATAGTCGCTTGGTCGCGAGGCACACCTGCCCGGCATTGCCGAAAGCCGCCCAGAACAGCGCCGGGGCGAGCCTTGCGGGATCGACATCGTGCATCACGATGGCCGGATCGTTCCCCCCCAGTTCGAGCGTGATCCGCTTGAGCGTCTCGGCCGCGCTCGCCATCACGCGCTTGCCGGTGGCGGTGGAGCCGGTGAAGGCGATCTTGTCGACCCCGGGATGGGCGGTCAGCCAGGGGCCAAGCGCATCGCCGCCCGACACCACATTCAGCACCCCCGGCGGCAGGATCGACTGCGCCAGTTCTCCGAGTTTGAGCGAGGTCAGCGGCGTGAAAGGCGAAGGCTTCAGCACCACGCAATTGCCCGTCACCAACGCCGGGCCGAGCTTGAACGCCGCGAGCAGCAAGGGATAGTTCCACGGGGCAATGGCTGCAACCACTCCAATCGGCACATGGCGCGTCTCGCAATAGCGCGCAGGGCTGTCCTCGTGGACAGTCACGGGCAGTGCCATGCCCGCAGCAGCGCGCAGCCACGTGGCCAGCCCCATGACTTCGCGCCGGGCTTCGGCCAGCGGCTTGCCCTGTTCGCGGGTGAGCAGCGGGGCGAAATCATCGGCATGACGTTCGACCGCGTCGGCGAGTGCCGCAATCAATGCCGCGCGTTCGGCATGGGACGTGGCGGCCCAGCCGGGAAAGGCTGCCCGCGCGGCGCTGATGGCGCGGTCGAGATCAGCCGGGCTTGCTTCGGGCGCCTCGGCAAACGGCGTTGCCGTGGCCGGATCGATCACCGCCATCGTGCCCGCGCCCGGCGCCAGCGCACTGCCGATCACCATGCGGAAATCCCGGTCGAAATGCATCGCCCGCCGCCCGCGCCTCAGCCGCCGCTCAGTTCGATGTCGAAGCCCATGATCGCAAACCATTCACGATCCTTGCGGGCGCGGGCGCGGCCCAGGGGCAGGATCGTGGCGGCAAGGGCTGCGTGATACTCGCGCGCGCCCGCTTCGCGCGCGGCGACGAGCAGCGCGTCGATCGCAGTGCGGATCGCCTCGCTTGCCGTGCGGGTCGGCGCGGTATCGTCAGCCAGCGCCTGCGCGAGTGCGGCGCGCTCCGCCGCGCAGGTCGCAGGCGCCTCGTCCAGCGCCAGCACGGCGGCGGCCATCGCGCGGATATCAGCAAGCTCGCCTTCCTCGAAAGCGGGCGTGGCGTCGCGCTGCGCCTGGATGATCTGGATATGTCCCATCGCCAGCATCACCTGCTCGCGCGCGAGGCTGGCGCTTTCGGGCAGCGCGGGCAGCACCACGGTCTGAAGCGCGCGCAGCACCGATCCGAGGCGATCATCGACTGAGGGGTTCACCGGCTTTCCTCCATCATCAGCAGGCGGGCGAGATCGTCGACGAACATCGGCCCGGTCGCCGCCAGAAAGGTAAGCAGCACATCCTGATGGTTGTGTGCGGTGCGCGCCGCCTGCATCCCTAGCGCGGAAACGAGGATGTAGCTCTTCCAGGCGTTGAACACGGTGAAGTAGTGGAGCTTCACCGGGTCCACACGGTTGCCGCTCGCCGCTTCGTAAGCTGCGATCCACTCGTCCCGCGGCGCGATATCGCTGACCCGGAATACGCCGTCGATGCAGCTGCCGAACACCGGTTGCAGCAGCCAGCCCAGATCGGCGTGGAAATCGCCGATATAGCTCATCTCCCAATCGAGGATCGCGGTGATCCGGCCACTCGCCTCGTCGAACAGATAGTTGCCGGTGCGATAGTCGCCGTGAACGACGCAAGGCGCCTCGCAATCGGGCACGTGGTCTTCAAGCCACTGGGTCGCGAGCCGCAAGACCGGCTCGCGGGTGACCGCGTCCTGTTCCAGCAACTCCTTCCAGAAATTGATGAGCCAGCGGGTTGCCTGCTTGGGATCGGCCGTGGGCGCGGTGAATTGGGTGAGGCCCGCCTTGGTCCAGTCGAAATTGTGGATCCTGGCGAGGTTATCGTAATATTGCGGGGCAATGAGGCCGCGCAAGGGATCGCCCAGCACCGTGCCAAGGCCGGTGACGCTGACCCCGTCGGTCTGCGGCTTGGTGACGCCGGGGACGAATTCCATGATCACCGCAGGCGTCGGGAAATGCGCCGCTTGCGCATCAAGCCAGACTGGATCGGGCACCGGCACCACGCCGGCAAAGGCCTTGAGGATCTCGTATTCGCGCGCCCGGCTGGTCTCGGTAATCCCTTCGAGCGCGTCCATCCTGAGCACGTAGCGGCGCGGGTCTTCACCGGGCGCGGCAAGGGTGAAGACGAATTGTTCCTTCGATGCGCCCCCGCCGATCCGGGCAATGCCGCTGACGCTGCTGCCGGGCAGTTCACGGGCGAAGAAGCTGGCGAGCAAGGCGGCGACATCGGCATCGGCCTGCGGGATATAGGGCGGCAGCGCGCGCCGGGCCTTGCGCGCTTCGAGCATGGCGGCAAGCTGCGGTTCGGTGTCGATCATCGCGCCTGCCCCCTCACGCCGCCAGAAAGCCGCCGTCGACGGCATAATTGCCGCCGGTGCAGTAGCTTGCCTCGTCGCTGGCGAGGAAGGCGACAAGATTGGCCACTTCCGGGTCGGTGCCATAGCGGCCCATGGCGATCAGCGCGGTAAAGCCCGCGCGGGCGAGGGATGGGTCACCGGGGCTGGCCTGCGCCTCGATCGATTGCATCATCGCATTGTCGATGGGCGCGGGGGCTACCGCGTTGATCCTGACACCGGCCGCCGCCAGTTCCAGCGCGGCCACCTTCACCAGCCCGCTGATCGCATGCTTGCTGGCGGCATAGGCGCCGATCCCGGCCACCCCGACTTCTCCTGCCACCGAAGACAGCGCGACAATCGACCCACCCCCTGCCGCCTGCATCGCCGGGGCGGCATGCTTGATGGCAAGGAAGACGCTGGTCACGTTGGTGCGCTGCACCGCCTCGAAATCGGCAAGGTCGGTGAGCGTGATCGGCATCACCTTGCCCTCGGACCCGGCATTGGCGACGAAAGCGTGGAGCGCGCCGAACCGCGTCGTCGTGGCGGCGACGAGGGCGGCGACATCGGCTTCGTCGGTGGGCTGGCCGACACAGATCGCCACCCGGTCAGGCGCGCCAAGCGCTGCGGCGGCAGCCTCAAGCCGGCCCGCGTCGCGCCCGGCGAGCATCAGCTGGGCGCCCTCCTCCAGAAACTTGCGTGCGGTGGCCGAACCGATTCCACCGGTCGCTCCGGTGATGATGGCTACCTTGCCTGCCAATCTGCCCATCGGCCTTACTCCCATGAAAACGCCCCCGTTTCTGCGCGCGAAGTCACGCCAGCCGGAAGTCTGCACGCCCGACAATGCCTCAGGATCGCAGGCCTGCCAAGCAAAAATGACATTGACATCACTTTTGCAATCGTGGAGCCTTAGGCCAACAAGAGGCACACCTCACCGATACGGGAGAGCGGGCATGGGACAGGATGCAGGGGCACAGGCGGCAACCGGCCTGCCGCCCACGCGCAAGGGCAAGGCGACTCGGGAAAAGCTGCTCGCCGCGGCGGCGGTCGCGTTCGGCCAGCATGGCTATAACGCCGTCCGCATCACCGACATCGTGGCCGAGGCAGGGATCAGCCACGGGCTGTTCTACCGCCACTTTGCCGACAAGGACGCGATCCTGCTGGCCCTGCTCGACCAGCTCAACGAAGAGCTGCGGCGCACCACCGCCCGCACCGTGGGGGAAGCAGACAGCCTCTCGCTCGAACGGCTGGAGGCGCGCAACATCCAGTTCTTTCGCGATTATCGCCGGGATCGCCTGCTGCTCAGGGTTGCGCGAGAGGCCGCCGCGCAGCAGGAGCACAGCGATTTCCGCCGCGTCTGGCTGCAAATGCGCGACCGCTTTGTGGCGCGCACCGAACGCTGGCTCGAACGGCTGGTCACCAGCGGCGCAGTGCCACCGCTCGCCGATATTTCGATGGTCGCCGAAGGGCTGTCCTCGCTTACCGAGCAGCTTGCCTATGTCCAGGTTGGCCTTGCCGCGCAGGAACCCGATGATGCCTTCATCGAACGGTTGGGCAAGGCGTGCGGGCTGATCTGGTACCGCACCATCAGCGGCCAGCCGCAATGAGCGCGCTTGATCTCCTCGACCTCGCCCCGTTCGAGGCGACGCGCGAGCACGAGGCCTTTGCCGAGCTGCGCCGGATGCCGGGCCTGTGGTTCAATCCCGAGCCCGAGGGCGCGGGCTTCTGGTGCGTGACCCGCCATGCCGAGGTGGTGGCCGCCGCGCGCAATCATTCCGTGTTCCTGTCCGGCCACGGCACCCAGATCAGAAACCGCCGCGCCGAGGGGCACGGCGCGCCATCGGTCCACAACGCCGACCCGCCGCTCCACGGCAAGCTGCGCGCGATCGTCATGCCCGGCCTCTCGCGCGAGGCGGTGACGGCGCGCCGCCCGGCCTTCCGCGCGATTGTCGAACGGCTGGTGGCCGATGCCCCGCGCGGCGAGGCGTTCGATTTCGTCGAGCGCATCGCGGTCAGAATGCCGATGCTGGTGATCGCCGACATGCTCGGCGTGCCCGCCGATGAAGCCCCCGGGCTGGTCGACTGGGCCAATCTGATGAGCGACATGCGCGCTTCCGATGCCGAACAGGCCGAAGCGCGCGCGCAGCTCTTCGCCTATTTCCGCCAGCTTGCCGATGCCAAGCGCCGCGCGCCGGGCGATGATCTCGCCAGCCGCATGGTGGCCGCACGGCTCGATGATGCGCCGCTCGAACAGCAGTTGCTCGACGCCTATTTCATGCTGATCACCGTGGCGGGTAACGAGACGACGCGGTTCCTCGTCACCGGCGGCCTCGCCCAACTGGTGCGACAGGGGGGGTGGGAAACGCTGCGTGCCAACCCCGCGCTGGTGCCGGGCGCGATCGAGGAAATGTGCCGCTTCGTCTCGCCGGTCGCGCATATGCGCCGCACGGCGGCCTGCGATACCGAACTGGCGGGCACAAGGATCGCCAAGGGCGACAAGGTGGTGCTGTGGTTCGCGAGCGCCAACCGTGACGAGGCGGTGTTTGCACGGGCAGACGAGCTGGTGCTGGACCGGTCGCCCAACCCCCATGTCGGCTTTGGCGTCGGCGCACATTTCTGCCTTGGCACCCACCTTGCCCGGCTGGAGGCAGCGCTGCTGTTGGATACCATGCTGCGCGACATTGCCGACATTGCGGTGCTGGAAGAGCCCACCCGCCTGCCGTCCAACTGGTTCACCGGCTGGACCGGGATGAAGGTGCGCTGGCAATGAGCCGCAGGATCCTCGTCACGGGCGCTGCAAGCGGGATTGGGGCGGCGCTGGCCGCTCGGCTGTCGGCGGCGGGCGACACGGTAATCGGGCTCGACCGGGCGGGAGCCGAGGTGATCTGCGATCTTGCCGATCCCGCGGCAATTTCGGCGGCGGCGGCAGGGATCGCCGGGCTCCTTGACGGTATCGCCCATGTCGCAGGCCTGCCCGGCACCGCCGATCCGGCTGCGATCATGGCGGTCAATTGCGACGCCCCGCGCCTGCTGACCGAGGCGCTGGCCGCGCAACTGGCACCGGGCGCGGGCGTGGTCGCGGTCGCCAGCGTCACGGCCGCGCGCTGCCCGCTGGATGATGCAGCGAAGGACGAATGGCTGGCGCTCGCCCCGGCGGCGCGGCCTGCGCTGGCCGATGGCAAGCTGGCCTATGAATATTCCAAGGCGCTGCTGATCCGCTGGGCGCAGCATGCCGCCGCTGCATTCAGGCTGCGGGGCATCAGGGTCAACACCGTCAGCCCCGGCCCGGTCGAAACCCCGATCCTCGCCGATTTCGAGGCGTCCATCGGGGCCGACCGTATCGCCGCTGCCGCGGCCCTCACCGGTCGCCACGCCGCACCTGACGAGGTCGCAGCGGTGGTGCAGTTCCTGCTCGGGCCGGACGCGGGCTGGGTCAACGGCACCGACATCAAGGTTGATGGCGGCTACCACGCGCTGCGCTCGGTCGGCGGCGGGGCGGGCTGAGATGCGTCTGATCCTTGTTCGCCACGGCCAGCCGCAGCACATCACCCAGCCGGGCGCGGGTAACCCGCCGCTGTCACCAACCGGGCACCGTCAGGCCGAGGCGGTTGGCAGCTTTCTGGCGCGCGAGCCGATCGATCTGGTGATCCATTCCGGCATGCACCGCGCAGCCGAAACCGCCGCGCCGCTGCTCGCGGCCACCGGCATCGCCGCCACCGCCATCGCCGCGATTGGCGAAGTTGATCGCTATGGCGGAGCCTATGCCAATATCGAGATGGTCAAGGCCCGGGGCGAGGCGGAATGGGCGCGGTTCCTGGCCGATCCGCTGGGCTATTTCGGCATCGATGGTCCGCGCTTCGTGGCCGAAACGCTGGAGGGCTTCGGCTCGATCATGAACGCGCATCATCGCAAGACCGCCGTGATCTTCACACATGGCTTTCCGATCAACATCCTGCTCAGCCACGCTCTGGGGCTGGAGGGGCACGCCAATTTCGTGCCCGAATACGGATCGATCACGCGGCTGACCGGCAGCACGCTCGACCGGCTGACAGTGGTGAGCATCAACGAAACCGCGCACCTTGCGCATCTGGCGGTGGAGGCGGGGGCATGAGCCTGCATCCGGGCGCCATTGCCGAAACGGCCCCCGCCCGCGCGGCGGTGGTGATCGATGGCGAGGTGCTGAGCTATGGCGCGCTGGCCACGCGCAGCCGCAGGCTCGCCGGGCGCCTCGCCGCGCTGGGCTGCGCACCGGGCGACAGTGTCGCGCTGATCCTTGGCAACAGCGCTGAATTTTTCGTCGCGGCGTGGGCGGCGCAGATGTCGGGCCTGTATTTCATTCCCCTGTCCGAGCGGCTGGCGGCGCCCGAGCGCGACTACATCCTTGCCGATAGCGGCGCGAAGGTGGTGCTGACCCATGATGCCGGCCTGCCGCGCGCGCTGGTTCCGGCCGAATGGGACACGGGCGACACCGCGCCCTTTGCCGAGGTTGAAGGCAGCGACATGCTCTACACCTCGGGCACCACAGGACGGCCCAAGGGGGTCAAGCGCCCGCTTTCGGGCGCGATGCTGGGCTGCGACGCGCGGCGGGTGAAACGCGCCCGCGCGCTGTTCGGGATGGACGCGGACACGGTGTTCCTCTCGCCTGCGCCGCTTTATCACGCCGCCCCCTTGCGCTGGGCGATGACGGTGCAGCGCATGGGCGGAACAGTGGTGGCAATGCGCAAGTTCGATGCCGGCAGGGCGCTAGCGCTGCTGGCCGAACATGGCGTCACCCACAGCCAGTGGGTGCCGACGATGTTCGCGCGGATGCTGGCGCTGGCGGATCGCCCTGCCAATCCGCCAGCGCACATCTGCGCGATCCACGCCGGCGCGCCGTGTCCGCCCGATCTGAAGAGGCGGATGATCGACTGGTGGGGACCGATCCTCCAGGAATATTACAGCGGCACCGAAGCGGTCGGCTTTACCCACATCACCAGCGCCGAATGGATTGAGCGTCCCGGCAGCGTCGGGCGGGCCTATGGCTCGGTCATCCATATTCTCGATGACGCGGACCAGCCGCTGCCGCCGGGCGCAACGGGCCGGGTGTTCTTCGAAAGCGACACCGCCCACGCCTATCACAACGCCCCGGAAAAGGCCGCCGCCGCGACCAGCCGTCAGGGCTATGCCACGCTGGGCGACATCGGCCATGTCGATGCCGCGGGCTATCTGTGGCTTACTGACCGCGCGTCCTTCACCATCATTTCAGGGGGCGCGAACATCTATCCCGCCGAGGTCGAAGCCGCGCTGATGAGCGATCCGCAGATCGTGGACTGCGCGGTATTCGGCGTGCCCGACGATGATCTGGGACAGGTGGTGCAGGCCGTGATCGAACTGCGCGAGCCCGCCGCCGATCCTGCCGCCAGCGCCCGCGCCATCGGTGCGCGGCTGCGCGGGCTGATCGCTGCCAACAAGCTGCCGCGCCAGATCGTCTTCACCCGCAGCCTGGCGCGCATGGACAGCGGCAAGGTGCAGAAACGCCTGCTCGCGGATGCCTATGCCGACCCGCAGCGGCGCGGTTTCAGCCTGCGGCCACAGTGATCCACCAGAATGAACAAGAAGCAGGGGAGAGTAGAGATGAACGCAAGATCGAACACCGCGCAGCGCGGCCTCGCATGGGGTGCGTCGCTGGGCGCATTGCTGATCGGCACAAGCCCGGCGCTGGCGCAGGATGCCGTGCCTGCCGAGGCAGCCGATGAAGGCGGAATCAGCACTATCGTCGTCACTGCGACCAAGCGCAGCGAAGATCTCCAGAAGGTGCCGATCGCGATTTCGGCGATCACCGGCGATGAACTCGCCGCGCGCGGGATCACCGATACCAGCGACCTGATGGGCAGCCTGCCCAACCTGCAAGTCACCAGCGCCTATTCCGAAACCCAGCCCAACTTCTCGCTGCGCGGCGTGGGCGTGGCCAATGAATTCTCCGCCGCCACGGCTTCGCCCGTCGGCGTCTATGTCGATGAAGTCTACCAGTCGTTCCGCGCCAGCCACGGCCAGCAGCTCTATGATCTGGAACGGGTCGAGGTGCTGCGCGGCCCGCAGGGCACGCTGTTCGGGCGCAACACCACCGGCGGGGCGATCAACTTCATTACCCGTAAGCCCTCGCTTGACGGGGCGAGTGGCTACATGACGGTCGGTTATGGCAACTTCAACCGGGTGTTCGCCGAAGGTGCCCTGGATGCGACCATTGTCGATGATGTGTTCGGGGTGCGCATTGCGGGCACCTATGTCGATGCCGATGGCTATACCTTCAACCCGACACTGAACCGCAACTTCGCCGAAACCAACAGCATCGCCGGGCGCATCACCTTTCTGGTCGAGCCGTCATCCGATTTTTCGATGACGCTCAAGCTCCACGGCGCGCGAGCCAACCCCTTGCAGGATCTGCCCTATGGGATCGGCTATCTGCAAGGCCGCACCGATGCGGGCGGCTATTCGCGCTTCGCTCCCCGACCCGAGCTTGGAGGGCGCACCCTGCGCCGCAACGAGATCCAGGCGGACACGGCCGGGCGCTATTTCACCGACAGCTATGGCGCAACCCTGACGGTCGAAGGCAAGCTGAATGATGATCTGACCCTTACCAGCATCATGGCCTATGACGAAGCGACCTTCCGCCTCTCCCCCTTCGATTGCGATGGATCGCCCAACAATGTCTGCGCGATCCGGTATCTTTCGAAATCGCAGAACCTCAACTTCGATACTCGTCTGAGCTTCGATGATGGCGGGCCGTTCAAGCTGATCGTCGGCGGCTATTATGGCGAGGATTCGATCGACACGGTCAACGAACCCGATTTCTTCGGCTTCCTGCGCCCGCTGCTGCAAGGTGCAGGGGTGCCGGGCAATTTCAACAATATCCCGATTGCGGTCGGCAATTCGATCCGCACCCTCCCGGCCTTTGCGCTCAATCCGGCGCTGCCGATTACCGATCCGGGCTTCTGTGCGCCAGTGGTGGTGAACCCCAATGGCTTCTTCGATGCGCGATCCCTGATCGCCTTCAACGCTGATGTTGCCGCCACCAACAGCGCCGGGGGAACAGCGGTGCAGGCCGCCTGCGCGGCTGCCGGAGCGCCGCCGTTCGGCCCGATCCTCGCCCGGCAGGAATTCACCATCTCGCGCCCGAGCATCGCGGTCTATGGCGAAGGCAAGCTCGAGCTGACCGATGCGCTCTCGCTGACGGTCGGGCTGCGCTACACTTGGGATGACGTGCGCCTGAGCAATGCCTCATCGGTGCTGTTCGACCTGTCGGGGCAGAATGCCTTTGCCAGCCTTGTGCCCTACCAGTTCCCGCTTGTCGGCACGCCGGGCCGGGTCAATGCGGACGAGAGCACCGGTCAGCTGACCGGGCGCGCGATCCTCAGCTATGAACCTTCGGACGATGTCCTGCTCTACGCCAGCTATTCGCGCGGCTACCGGGCGGGCACGTTCAACGCGCTTGCCTATCAGGACATCAGCCAGGTCTATTTCGTCGATCCCGAGAAGGTGAACGCCTACGAAGCCGGCTTCAAGAGCAAGTTTGCAGGCAACACGGTGCAGCTCAACACAGCGGCGTTCTATTACGACTACACCGGTCAGCAGATCGCTCAGATCATCGGCGCGACCAGCTTTCTGCGGTCTGCCGACGGGCGACTGTTCGGGGCCGAGGCCGAGCTGATCTGGCAGCCCAGTGACCTGATCCGCTTCGATGCTGCCGCAGGCTATCTCAATTCGAAATACACCGGCAATGCGGTCAATGCTGCCGATCCGACGGCGCTCACGCTCAACATCAATGGCAATGACTTCCCCAATGCCCCCGAACTGACTTTCAATGCCGGGCTGGAGCTCACCCCGATCGATGACGGGCGCAACAAGCTCACCATACGCGGCGATGCGCGCTACATGGGCGAATATTTCTTCGATCCTTTCGGCAACTATGGTCAGGATCCGTGCGACCGCCCGGCCGCCGGATCAAACGTGCTGCTGGCAACGCCCGAGCTGGCCTGCGGCAACCCCGACTACTGGCTGTTCGATGCGCGCGTGACCTACACCCGCGACAATGTCTCGATCTCGGCCTGGGGCCGCAATCTGACGGACAAGTTCTATTACGTCTACGGGCTGAATCTCAACGCCTTCTACCAGGATTACCTGACCCGCGGCGCACCGCGCACCTATGGGATCGAGGCATCGGTGCGGTTCTGATTGCAAGGACATGCGGCCGGGGCAGTGCCATCGGCACTGCCCCGGCGTCATGCCCGAGACAGGTTCCCGATCTTGCCTTAGTTTAGAGCATCTATTGCAGCACGCATCTGTGGCGGAAGCGCCGATTCGGCGAGTGGCTAACTTGTCTTTCCGATAAGCTGGCCGCCGAAATCCATGGGGCCGGTCTGAGGACCCTAAAGCTCTTCAAGTTGATTGCCATCTGATCGTCTTGAAAAGCAATTTCTCCAGAAGCAGATGTTCAGCAAACCACCCACTTTCGGCCATGCGCGGGCAGTCGTCGCGATCCTGAAACCTGCCCGGCAGCTTCAACGGGTTTCTCGCCAGCAGCCGACATCCAGCAATCGACCCCGCAGCGGTCATTTCTTCCCTCGTCGCCCCGGACTTGATCCGGGGCTTGGCTTCCCTTTTTTGCCTTCGAGCCAAAGAAAGCCAAGCCCCGTGTCAAGCACGGGGCGACGGTGAAGGTGAATGGCAACTCCCCACCCAGCTCCGGCCATGAGCGGTGCCGAAGCGCGGTCCCGAAACCTGACCGGCGGGTTAGACGGCTTTCTCGCCGAAAGCGGACCTATCGCAATCCAGCTTACCCGTTCAGCGCGTTGATCGCAGCGTGCACCCGCGCTTCGACATCCTCGCGCGGGAGGCCTGCGGGGATCGTCTCGCCGACCTTGTAGGTGATCTGGCCCGGGCGCTTTACCACATGGTGATAGGCCCGCCCGCTATCCACCGCGATCGGCACCACCGGCAGTTTGAGCAGCTTGTAGAGCCCCGCAAAGCCCGCCTGCAGCGGCGGGCAGGTGCCGTGGGCGACGCGGGTGCCTTCGGGGAAGATCACCAGCGGGCGGCCTTCTTCTGCCCGCTGCTTGGCCAGTGACAGCATCGCGCGCAGGGTCTTGGCGCCCTCCTCGCGCGCCACGGGGATCAGGCCGTAGGTCAGCGCGGAATAGCCCCAGCCGGGGATGCGGAACAGTTCGTGCTTGGCGAAGACGGCGGGGTAAGTGAACAGGCGCGGGGTATCGATCGCTTCAAAGAAGCTTTCATGCTTGACCGCGATCAGCGCCGGGCCGTCGGGCAACCGCCCCTCCATCACCACCGAGATGCCGAGCAGGTTCCGGACGCACCACAGGTGCCAATGTCCCCAGCACCCCACGATGGGCCGCAGCCAGCGGCGCTGGGCCACCACTGCCACCACCGAGGCGACCACCAGCACCGCGCTGACCCCGTAGAACAGCACATAAAAGACCAGCGATCGAAGGGCAGCCAGCAACCAGTTCAAAGGTCCGCCAGTCCCGCCGCGCGGCTGGCGATCAGTTTGTGATATTCGAGGAACAGCGTGCCGAAATCGGGCTGCGAGGGCACGGCATCGCGGACCACGGTGACGGTTTCGGGCAGCGTCCGGTCAAGCTCGCCCGCAGCGCGGCGCATGTGCCAGTCGGTCGTGACCAGCCGCAAAGATTGGACTTCGTTCTGCGCCACCCACTTGGCGGTCTCTGCCGCGTTGGAGCGGGTATCGACCGCCGTAAAGCCAAGCGTGACGCAGCAGGCCATCTCTTCCGGAGACACGCCGAACTCGGCGGCGAATTCTCCAGGCTTCACCTCGGGATCGACGCCGCTGACGAGCAGCTTGTCGGCCTCGCCCCCGGCCAGAATGTCGAGCCCGCGCGCGATCCGCCCCGGCCCGCCGGTCAGCACGATCACGGCATCGGTCCTGGCCGGCTCCTGCGCGGGAAGCGGCAGAGCTACCACGAACCACAGAAAACCGATCACCCAGACCAGAAACACGAAAGACAGAACACGCCGGATCATTGCATCGCGGCCTAAAGCATGTCGCGCAAGGCAAGCGCAATGGTGATGCGCGCCGTAACCAGCGCCAGCAGCACCCCGGCGAGCGGAATGGCGGCGATCACCAGCCAATCGGCCAGCCCCAGTCCGCCGCCGCCGATCATGCCGCTGCCCAGCGCAGCGAACTGCTGGCCCAGCAGCCACGCCGCAGCCACCCCCATCAATCCGCCCATGATCGCGCCGAACACGGATTCGCGCAGCACATCGCGCAGGAACACTGCGGCGATCTGGGGGGCGCTTGCTCCGAGCAGGTGCATGATCTCGACCGTCTCGCGCGCGCCGGCAAAGGCATTGCGCGCCGCCAGCCACACCGCAGCCGCGGTTGCGGTCGCCACCAGAGCAATCAGGCCGAGCGCGAGATATTGCAGCGCCGCCAGCGCATCATAGACCGGGCGCAGCCAGTCGCCCTGCGCATCGACCCGCGCGCCCGGCACGGTGGCGGCCAGCGCAGCCTCGATCCGAGCGATTTCGGCGCGGCCGACGCTGCGGTCCAATTCCACATCGATCAGCGCCGGGATCGGCACATCGCTGCCCGACGCCGCTTCGCCCAGCCATGGCTCGAGCATGGCCGCAAGCTCTGCTTCGGGGACAAGGCGCACGGACTCCACGCCCTCGATGCCGGTCAGCACCTTGACCGCGGCCGCCCCGCGCGCGGCGCGCAGATCGGGGTTGGGCTCGATCACCTGCACGCTGACCGCGCTCGCCAGATCGGCCCGCGCCGTCTGGGCGAGATTGCGCAGCGCGAGCCCACCCGCAGCGGCCATCACCACCAGCGCAATCAGGATCGCGATCACCCACGGGATCGGCCCGGTCAGGCGCGTCGGCGGCAGCAGCCGCGCCGCAGCGCGCCCCTTCGGGCGCACGGGCAAGGCCTCAGCCTCGACGCCTTCGGGCGCGGCGGGCGGGGGCGGGAGCGTGCTCACGTGGCCCCGCCCGCGCCCGGCCCCGACGGCCGCGGCGGATAGCGCAGCGCGCCGGTTGGGTCGGACAGCTGGCCCTTGTTGAGCCGCATGATCAGCGAATCCGGCACCTTCTTGAGCAGGTGGACATCGTGGGTCGCCACCACCACCGTGGTGCCGACCCGGTTGTTCAGCGCCTCGAACAGGCGCAGCAGCTTCAGCGCCATTTCGGGATCGACGTTGCCGGTCGGCTCGTCGGCGATCAGCATTCGCGGGCGGGCGATCACCGCGCGGGCAATGGCGACGCGCTGCTGCTCTCCGCCCGACATGGTCGCCGGAATGGCGTGAGCGCGGTGCGACAGGCCCACCCAGTCGAGCATATCGCCGACCGCCTTCACCACCTTCTTTTCATCCGTTCCGGACAGCCGCAGCGGCAGGGCGACATTGTCGAAGGCGGACAGGTAAGGCACCAGCCGGAAGTTCTGGAACACCACGCCCAGCCGCCGCCGCAATTCGGGCAGGCGGTCGCGCGGCATGGTGATCAGATCCTGCCCGAACATCCGGATCGCCCCGCGCGAGGGCCGCTGCGCGAGGTAGAGCAGCTTGAGCAGGCTGGTCTTGCCCGCCCCGCTCGCGCCCGTGAGGAAATAGAAGCTGCCGGGGTAGAGCGTGAAGCTCAGGTTGCTCAGCACCTCGGGGTCGGTGCCGTAACGCAGCCCGACATTGTCGAATTTCACAATCTCGGCGAGATGATCATTCATGCCGCGGCCCTATCAGCGGGCCGCGCGGCGGGAAAGCCGTTGAACGCACACCACGCCCGCAAATGCCCGATTTCCGCCCCGCGATGTGGAAAACACCGGGTAAATGGCGCCCTCCGGCGCGGTTGCTCTTGTGCATGGATGCGCGAGGACTATTGCAATTTGTGACATGATCATCGCCTGCCCAGCCTGCGGCACCCGTTACGCCGTGCCCGATGCTGCCATCGGCAGCGAGGGGCGGACCGTGCGCTGCGCCAAGTGCAAGCACAGCTGGTATCAGGACCCGCCCGAACTCGAATTGAACAGCCCGGTCGAAACCACGGCTGCGGCGCCCGCTGCGCCGGTCGCCGAACCGGACCCTGCTCCTCCGGCTCCTGCTCCGGTCCAGCCTGTCGCCGGGCCAACCCCCGCGCCCGAACCGGAGAGCGACGGTCCTTCGGTCAGTCATTGGCGCTCGCCAGAGCCTGCGGAGCCATCCGGCTATTCCGAAGAGAGCTCCTCGATTGCCGTGCGGGCATTGCGGCGCGGCCTTGCCCAGCCCGCCGATGCCGCTCCTGCGCGCGAGCCCGAGCCCGAAGCGGAGCTGCCCGAAACGCCGGCACTGGTTGACGCACCGCGTGACGAGCCCTTCGATGACGACGAGGCCGACGACGACGGCGGTTCCCAGTTCGATTATCGCGCGCCCTTCACCCGGCGTCGCAACACGCTGCGGATGTGGACGCTGGCTGCGGCCCTGTTCGCGGCGCTCGCGACCGGGACAGTGATTGCGGTCAATTACTATGGCCTGCCCGATTGGGTGCCGATCAGCCGCCCCACCTTCGGTGTCAGCCGCCCGGGGCTCACACTCGATTTCCCCGAAGCCGAACAACGCAAGGAAGCGCTGGAAAGCGGCGAGGTGATTTTCCAGGTGCGCGGCACGATCACCAATAATGGCCGCGAGAGCCTTGATGTGCCCAACATCCTTGTGGTGTTCAGCGACGCGCGTGACCGCAATATCGGCGATTGGCCGGTGACACCATCCAAGCGTCGCCTGGCCCCCGGAGAGACCATCACAGTCACACAAGCGATCGCCGATATCCCGCCCGGAGCAGCTGGTGCAGCGATCGGCTGGGCGCCCAACTGATCCCGATTGGCAGGCGCTCTTCAAAGAGCTTGCGTGCGGCCAAACCCCTTGCTAGGGGCGCGCTCCTACCGAGGGGCTGGCAGCTTTGTCACCCCACAAACCCGAGTGCGGTCGTGGCGGAATTGGTAGACGCGCAACGTTGAGGTCGTTGTGGGCGAAAGCCCGTGGAAGTTCGAGTCTTCTCGACCGCACCATTTCCGGTCAAATCTGGGCACCGAGCCCCGCGCTCTTGCGAGAGCAGCGACCCCTTGGGCAAGGGCGTCAGTTTCGCCTTCGATCTTGATCCGTTCGCCAACGCGGACCGTTTTCACGAAGGCATGAACGATTTTTTGGCGCGCTTTCGAATCGCCTTCGATCAGCCGCTGCCTGACGACCTCTCCGAACCTCGTCACGGCTGCAGGCGTTATGCTAGTGGGGCCGCGATCAAGCTGCTGGCGCAGGGAGGCGACGGTCGCGTTCAGCCCGTCGATTTCTGCTCTGCGGTTCTTCAAACGCTCCCGGACATCAGCATCCCGCGCCGACATTGTTCCCAGCTCAATTGCATCGTGGATCCTGCTGAGCCGCTTGCGCGCTTCATCGAGTTGTTCCTCTGAGCGCTGAAGATCCGCAAGCTTACGAGTCCGCGCCTCGTCAGAAGTGTCGAGCATTTTCTGGAGCAGCGGACGCAGTCTCTCCTCGGAAAAGATTTCCTCGGCAACCGCTTGGGTCACAAGTGCATCAAGCTTCTCAGCGCGAACCTTTGGGCAACCACAGGATGATGCGCCACGGTTCACGGCTGAATTGCACGCATAATACTTGTATTGTCCTGACTTCCCAGTGCGAATGGTCATCCCGCAGCCGCAGCCAGACATTCCGCACCGGGCGACACCGACGAGCAACGTGGTGCCCGCCACTACGTGGGGCGGAGTGACCCGGGGCGCGCGGGATGCGCGCAACGCAGCAACGCGGTCAAACTGCTCCTGCGATATGAGCTGAGGACAATCGACCCAAATCCACTCGTCCTCAGGTAGCAGGTTACCAAGCTCATCCACCTTCGAACCAGGGAAACGCCCAAGATAGTGCGGTCGTTGAAGAAGATCCGCGACATTTGAGTTGTGAAACTTCCTGCCACGTAATGTGTAGCCATTGGCGTTGAGATGCTCTGCAATCGCGCGGGCTCCCATCGGTGACCCGTCGAACCCGCGTTCCGCCAGATCAAAGATGAGCCTTACGACCTCGGATTCAGCCTCGTTTACGAATAGCTTCTTTTTTTCCTTCTTGCTCCGGACCTCAGCCGTTCGCGACTCATAACCGAGCGGCACCACTCCGCCAGGCCAAAACCCTTCTGCTGCAGTTCCACGCAGGCCCCGTCTCGTATTGAAGGCGGCCTTGATGACATATTCCTGATCTTGCCATGAAGTCACCAACTTCATCAGCAGCCCATTATGACCGGGCTGAAACTCCTGCAAGACGAAGCGAAGGGTGACACCTGCTCGCCGTAGCCTGCCTTCCATCAATATGCTGAACTCTACGTCGCGCGCGATCCGCGCCATATCAGTTGCAACAATGAAATCGACGGGGTGATCATCGCCAGTCGCAAGATCGATCATACGGTTGAACTGAGGCCGATTCCAATCGCTTCCCGACAGTCCTGGCTCATCAAAAACGTCGACCAGCTCGAAACCGTTCTTAGCGCAGTAAGCCGCAAGATCGGCAGCCTGTTGCTTTCGAGATGTCAAGTTTTCTGCCTGTTCGGCAGTCGAAACGCGAACATATGCGTAGGCGCGTGGTTTACAGCGCAGCTCATGGACGCTCATACATCTACTCCCACCTGCATCCTCCTGACGGCATGCCCACCAATACTGTCAGGAGGATTATTGCAGTCTTAGTCAAACAACTGGACGCCCATAGCTTGGCATCGGTCGGCCAGAATTTCGCGGTTTTTGTCATCAGAGAAAGCTGCGCGCCCCCCTTCGACAAAAATCGCACCCGCATCGCGTGCAGCGACCAAGTCCATCAGAACTTTGATCGCTGCATGCTCGTCATCGAGATCACGGACTATCTCCACCATGGCATAGCCTGCGGTTTGAGCCGTGAACCGCAGCATCGTGTCCTCGAGCCCACTAGCAGCGCGGACGCGCCTTGGCCTTGTCCCGCGGGCCGGTCGGTAACCTATCGCTGTCCTACTCATTGAATACCTCCTTCAATCCGTCCTCGCCGAGAAGTTCGAGAAGCAGGCGCGCGAGGACGTCCTCCGAGACCGGAGACGCTTGCCACTCGATTTCAATGGGGATGTCGGTGAGCGGCAGCACGGTCGACACGCGTGGGCCGCTGTTCATAGCACCTTTGCCCATGACGATCATCCGTTCCGATCTTGCCGTCCCAGATTGACTCAGCTGTTCACGCCGAGAGCGCGGCTCGCCAAAAGCGATGTGACCTCCGCCATCACCTTTTCGAACACCAGCCTGGACTCGTCCTGCGTGAGGGTGTGCGGCAAGGAGATTGCCGCCCCTCCGGCGCGCGCTGGCGCGAAACCGAGGTGAGCATCAGTGCCGGGAATTGGATGTTTTTTGCCGACGTGACGCGCGCGGGGGCGTTGCTCGTCGGGCTGCTTCAGATCGAGCCGCTTACAGCATTCAGCATGCGAGATTGCGTCCTCTGAACTCTTCAGCTCCGAGATGAGTTGCCGGACCCTCTCATGAAACTGCTCAAGCCGATTTGCATCATGCCCTGGGCTGGCTTCGTCGGCAGCCGCGAGATCTTTGACCTTTCGGGCGAAAGATTCCCAGAACCCGACCGGGATGCGTGCGGGATCGGTGATGATGTCGGCGAGATCCGGGTAGCAATCCTCCGCCCGAGCGGCGCCAATAAGCTGCGAGATCCGGGCCACGGTGAGCGTTTCATCACCCAAAATCCGCAGTTCCTGCGCGATCTGGGCGTAAGTCCGTCCCGCTGCTGAAAGAATGAGCGCCCTGCGCGCCTGCGCCATGGGTTCGCGCTTGCTGCGTGCCGCGTTGTTTTGCGATCTGATGCGCAGCGCTTCGTCCGCGTCGACGATCTCAATTTCGACGAACGCGTCGGGATCGAGCTCAACGATCGCCGCAAGCAGCACCGAACCGTCAACGACCTGCAGGCCGCTCTCAGTGACGATTACAGGAAAAGATCTCCAGTTCTCCGGCTCCGCAGCTCTCGTCAGCGCTGCATCGCGGTCGCCATCTTCCGTATGCCGGCGCTCGTGCTGTGGTGCCCTGTCCAGAAGACAAAGGGCTCGCATGCGGCGATTGTGACCAATCGCTGCACTACTGTTAGGTGAGTGTGGAGGAACTTCTCCTCCTCCGGCAATGGTTATGTTTGGCTCGCCGAAAAGGTCGCGATCGAACGGCTCTGAAGCCGAAAGCTTGTCTGCTGCTGTATTCTCCATGGTGTCCTCCGTTGGTTAGAGGACACCTCCGTTAAGCAGTTGGGCGCTATCTGTGGAACAGGTTTCGCGATAAAGTAGAATTATATAAAACAGTCACTTAGGTGGTGATAACGCATGTTTTCGGCTTTTTTTGCGTCAGACTGTATTTCATGCGCCGCTGCTGCTTCCCTGCGACCGGAGGGCGGCGATACTTTGCCTTTGCCAGTGCAGATCCTACTCCTTTCGGCGCAACCGCGAATGACCTCGACAGGCTGATAGAAGTGGGGACTTCGATCATGGCGGCAGACAATTCCAACGCCACCGTCAGTTCTCCAAACTTCATCTTGGAGGCCAACTTTCCAGTATTGCCGATGATGGGGCTGTAGAGCGGATCAAGGCGGCTTACCTTGTAGACCGGCGTGCAAAAGGGACCCCGTTAGCGGGGTGATCGGCGTCTAAAAGGGACCCCTCATTCTGATGGTGTAGCGGACTGCCTGGTTTTCCAGGTGGTGAGATCGGGATGTTGGTGGTGGAG
>JAUMAX010000009.1:0-134935 GCA_032116115.1 Porphyrobacter sp. | reverse complement strand
CCGCGCGCGTGATCGGCATGGCCATGCGTCACCAGCGCCCGCGGCACGGCGCGTGAGGGATCGATCCACGCATCGGCGGGGACGATGTGGATGCCCCATGGCTCGGGCCGGATCCAGGAAAAGGGGGCGGTCATCCGATCATAACCCGCACGGCGGGCGCGATGTTCCGGAGCATTCAGCCTTTGGGCATCGGGGTGATCTGACCCCAGCAGTCCTCGGCATCAAGCAGCGTGGTTTTTGTCCCGTCGGGGAGGCGGACAAGCTTTCCAACGCCGCAAACACTGGCCTGTGCCCCTCCGCCGAAGAAGATCAGCTGGAACGGAGTGGCCTTGTAGGGATATTCGCCCTTATCGACGGGGCGGCCCATGCAGTCCGGCCCATCGGTGGTTGTCTCGTTGGTCACGAATACCAATTGGCCCAGCGTTTCGAGCGTTTCCGTTTCCCACCGGGTGGTGACGCGCTGCTCTCCGCTGACAATCAACCCGGTGCCATCAGCATTGAAGGTCCAGCTTTCATAGCATTCCGGCTTGCCATCCGCCCCGCGCCGGGTGGCGGAGAATTGCCATGTCCCGACTTCGATCAGCCGGGCAGGCATGGACTCTTCGGTCTGCACCCACGGTTCGGATTGGGCAGCGGCAGGCGCGCACACCAGCGCGCCTGCTGCCACCAGCCCGAGCATCCCGCGGGAGAACATCAGCCCTCGTCGGTCTCGGTCGCGGGCTTTTTCGCAGGCGAGGCCTTCTTCTTGGCCGACACCTTCTTCACCGGCTTCACCTTGGGCGGGGCCGGGGTCATTTCGAAGCTCGGCTTGCCGTCCTTCACCGTGACATGCACCTCGCCGCCATCGGCCAGCTTGCCGAACAACAGTTCCTCGGCGAGCGGCTGCTTGATCTTGTCCTGGATCAGGCGGCTCATCGGGCGGGCGCCGTAGAGCTTGTCATAGCCCTTGTCCCCCAGCCACGCGCGGGCGTCGCTGTCGAACTGGATGTGGACGTTCTGTTCGGCCAGCTGCAGTTCCAGCTGGAGGATGAACTTGTCGACCACGCGGGCCACGATGCTCTTGCCGAGGTAGGCAAACGGCACGATCGCATCGAGACGGTTGCGGAATTCGGGGGTGAACATCTTGTTCACCGCCTCGGTCCCGGCATCGGCCTTGCTGACATCGCCGAACCCGATCCCGCTGCGCGCCATGTCCGATGCGCCGGCATTGGTGGTCATGATCAGCACCACGTTGCGGAAATCGACTGTCTTGCCGTGGTGATCGGTCAGGCGGCCATTATCCATCACCTGCAACAGGATGTTGAACAGGTCGGGGTGGGCCTTCTCGATTTCGTCGAGCAGCAGCACGCAATGCGGGTTCTGGTCGACCGCATCGGTCAGCAGACCGCCCTGATCGTAGCCGACATAGCCCGGAGGCGCACCGATCAACCGGCTGACGGAGTGACGCTCCATATATTCCGACATGTCGAAGCGCTTCAGCTCGATCCCCATGATCGTGGCGAGCTGGCGGGCGACTTCGGTCTTGCCGACGCCGGTGGGGCCGGAGAACAGGAAGCTGCCGATCGGCTTGTCCGGATCGCGCAGGCCCGCACGGCTCAGCTTCATGGCGGTGGCAAGGCGGGTGATCGCCTCGTCCTGCCCGAAGACGACGTGCTTCAGATCGCGTTCGAGGTTTTCGAGCGCCTTCTTGTCGTCCTTGCTGACCGACTTGGGCGGGATGCGCGCCATCGTCGCGATCACCTGTTCGATCTCGCGCGCGGTGATGGTCTTCTTCCGGCGGCTCGGGGGAACGAGCATCTGCATCGCGCCGACTTCGTCGATCACGTCGATCGCCTTGTCGGGAAGCTTGCGGTCGTTGATGTAACGCGCCGACAGTTCCACCGCGGTCTTGATCGCCTCGGGCGTGTACTTGACCTTGTGGTGATCTTCGAAGGCGCTGCGCAGACCCTTGAGGATCTTGATCGTGTCCTCGATCGTCGGCTCGTTCACGTCGATCTTCTGGAACCGGCGCAGCAGGGCGCGGTCCTTTTCGAAGTGGTTGCGGAATTCCTTGTAGGTGGTCGACCCGATGCAGCGGATCGCGCCGCTCGACAGGGCGGGCTTCAGCAGGTTGGAGGCATCCATCGCCCCGCCGCTGGTCGCGCCAGCGCCGATCACGGTGTGGATTTCGTCGATGAACAGCACCGCATGCGGCATCGCCTCAAGCTCGGTGACGACCTGCTTCAAGCGCTCTTCAAAATCGCCGCGATAGCGCGTGCCGGCCAGCAGCGCGCCCATGTCGAGCGAGTAGATCACCGCTTCGGCCAGCACTTCAGGCACATCGCCTTCGATGATCTTGCGCGCGAGGCCTTCCGCAATCGCGGTCTTCCCCACGCCGGGATCGCCGACATAGAGCGGGTTGTTCTTCGACCGGCGGCACAGGATCTGGATCGTCCGGTCCACTTCCGGCCCGCGACCGATCAGCGGATCGATCTTGCCGCTTTCCGCCTTGGCGTTGAGGTTGACGGTGAACTGGTCGAGCGCGGTTTCTTTCTTGTTGCCGCTGCCCGCTTCCTTGGTCTGCGCCGGTTCTTCCGTCTTGTCGGTGCCTTGCGGGTTCTTCGGCTCGATCTGGCGGCCGCCCTTGCCGATGCCGTGGCTGATGTAGCTCACCGCATCCAGCCGGCTCATGTCCTGCTGCTGGAGGAAATAGACCGCGTAGGAATCGCGTTCGGAAAACAGTGCTACCAGCACATTGGCGCCGGTGACCGTGTCCTTGCCCGAGGACTGGACGTGCAGGATCGCGCGCTGGATCACCCGCTGGAAGCCCGCTGTGGGCTGCGGATCGGCGCCGTCTTCTGTCTTAAGTGATTGATATTCCTGATCAAGATACTGCTTCACGACCTCGCCCAGCTCGGCCAGATCGACCCCGCAGGCGGCCATGACGGCGGCGGCATCCTCATCATCGATCAGCGCCAGCAACAGGTGTTCGAGCGTGGCATATTCGTGCCGCCGCTCGGACGCGTTGCCGAGTGCGTTGTGCAGCGTGCGTTCGAGGTTCTGGGCAAAGCTGGGCATGGGAGAGGCCTCTATCTGCGGGAGGATGCTCGTGGCGAGCGAGCGGGGGGTGCCAATTTCCGACTATATGGGGTGGACGCTGTGAATTGCGAATCCCCTAAAGATGATACGCGCGAGATGCGTAAAGGGTTCATCCGCTCCCTTTCCCGAACAGCGCGTCGGCGGCGGCGCGGTGGGCGGCGGCTTTGTTGCGATGGGCCGTCACCCGCGCGATTTCCGCTTCGAGCAGGGCGATCCGTTCATCCAGCTCGGCTTGCGAATAGGGGCCAAGGTCTTCGCCTGCGAGGCGATTCGCCGCGTCTCCGCTGGGCCGTGGGCGATCGGGTTCTTCCATTGCGATGCAGCATCAGGGGGAAGCGGCTTGCTGTCAATCGGCGAGACGGTTATTCGCGCATGAGACATAGTTAACTGAGATCTACCAGGGGGAATTTGGTAATGGTCGAAAGCAATGGCGCAGGGGTGCCGGAGACCATGCAATCGATTGGCTTTGATGCGCCCGGCGGGCCGGAGGTTCTGCGCCTTCAGACCAGCCCGGTGCCGCGCCTGCGGCCGGACGATGTGTTGATCCGCGTCGCCTATGCCGGGGTCAACCGCCCTGACTGCCTGCAACGTGCGGGCGCCTATCCCCCGCCGCCGGGGGCTTCACCGCTGCTGGGGCTGGAAGTGGCGGGCGAGGTGGTCGCCGTCGGCACCGAAGTCCCGCGTGAGATGATCGGCCAATATGTCGCAGCCCTCACCCCCGGCGGAGGTTACGCCGAATACTGCGCCGCCCACTGGCAGCACTGCCTACCCGTTCCCGAAGGCATGATGCTGTCCGACGCGGCGGCTCTGCCCGAAACCCTGTTCACCGTGTGGCACAACCTGTTCGAGCGCGGATTGGCCCGCGATGGCGAGACAGTGCTGATCCACGGCGGCACCAGCGGGATCGGCACCATGGCGATCATGCTCGCCAAGGCGTTCGGGCTGCAAGTGATTGTGACCTGCGGCGACACCGCCAAATGCGCCGCCGCCACCCGGATCGGCGCCGATCTTGCGATCAATTACCGCGAGACTGACTACGTCGAGGCGGTCATGGCCCATACCGAGGGCAAGGGCGTCCACGTGGTGCTCGACATGGTGTCGGGCGATTATGTGGCGCGCAACCTCAAATGCCTCGCCGAAGATGGCCGCCACGTCACCATCGCGGTGCTGGGCGGGGCCAAGGCCGACATCAATATGGCGGTGGTGATGATGCGCCGCCTGACGCTCACCGGATCGACCCTGCGCCCGCGCTCGGACGCCTTCAAATCCGCGCTTGCTGACGAAATCGCCGACAATGCCTGGCCGCTGTTCGCCGACGGGGAGCTGTCCCCGGTGATGGACATGACCTTCCCGCTGGCCGAAGCCGCCGCCGCCCATGCGCGGATGGAGGCGGGCGAACATATCGGCAAGATCGTGCTTGAGGTGGCGGGTGGCTGATACCCTCACTCTCCACGAAGACCCCCGCAGCGGGAATTGCTTCAAGATCAAGCTGACCGCTGCGCTGCTTGGCCTGCCGCTGGCGACACGCGCCTATGACATCATGCGGGGCGAGACGCGGACGACCGAGTTTCTCTCCAAGGTGAACCCCAACGGGCGCATCCCGGTGCTCCAGATCAGCGACGCCTCCGGCGCGCGCTTTCTGCCTGAAAGCAACGCTGCCTGCTGGTATCTCGCCCATGGCTCACACCTGATCCCGCAGGATCGCTTCGCACAGGCCGACATGCTGCGCTGGATGTTCTTCGAGCAGTATAACCACGAACCCAACGTCGCCACGCTCAGGTTCTGGCTGCACTTCGTGGGGGAGGCGAACCTTTCGGCCGAACAGCGCGGGCAGATGATGGCCAAGCGCATGGCGGGCTGCGCCGCACTCGATCTGATGAACCGTCACCTCGCGGGAACCCCGTTCTTCTGCGGTGATGCGGTGACGCTCGCCGATATCGCGCTGTTCCCTTACACCCATGTCGCGGAAGAAGGCGGCTTCGGCCTTGGCGACTATCCGCACATCCAGCGCTGGATCGCGCGGGTCGAGGCGCTTCCGGGTTTCGTGCCGATGCAGTGACGCGAAACCGTCACCGGTCTGCGGGCTGCCTGTAACAATTCCCTGCCAATGGGTTGCAAGCGAACCACGACTTGCGGGATTGCCCATGACCAGCGCCGACCTTGCCGACCTGATCAACGACAACATTGCCAGCTTTCCGATCAACCCCCCGCGGGTGCCGGAGCCCGAAAGCGCCGAACGGCGATCCTATCGCACGATCTAGATCAGCGATGTCCATCTCGGCACCAAGGGCTGCAATGCCGGGCTGCTGATCGATTTCCTCGACCACACCGACAGCGAGACGATCTATCTGGTCGGGGACATTATCGATGGCTGGCGCCTGAAGAAGAAGTTCTACTGGCCCGCCGCGCACAATGACATCGTCTGGCGCATTATGAAGCGCGCCCGGCGTGGCACGCGGGTGGTCTACATCCCCGGTAATCACGACGAGATGTTCCGCCAGTTCACCGGGCTCAATTTCGGCGGGATCGAGATCCGCCGTGCCGCCTTCCACGACACCGCCGATGGGCGGCGGCTGATGGTGCTGCATGGTGACGAATTCGACGCGGTGATGCTCTCGCACCGCTGGCTCGCCTTCGTGGGGGATCATGCCTACCACCTGATGATGAAGCTGAATGTCACGGTCAACGCGTTCCGCCGCTGGATGGGCAAGCCCTATTGGTCCCTGTCCAAGGCAGCCAAGCACAAGGTCAAGAACGCGGTCGAATTCATCGGCAAGTACGAGGAAGTTGTCGCCCGCGCCGCTGGCGAACGCGGGGTCGATGGTGTCGTGTGCGGCCACATCCACACCGCCGAATTCCGCACCTTCGAGCACAATGGCCGCCCCATCGAATACTGGAATGATGGCGACTGGGTCGAAGGCTGCAACGCGCTGGTCGAACACCACGACGGGCGGATGGAGATTCTGCACTGGGCCGACGAGATCAAGCTGCGCGAGAGTAGTCCTGCGCCGCTCGATAATGTCGCCTCGAATCCCGCACGTGAGGCGGCGTGAACCGCTACACCTCAATCCTCCCCGATGGCGGTGCGCCCGCGCCTGCATCGATCGCGATCATCACCGATGCCTGGCATCCGCAAACCAACGGCGTGGTGCGCACGCTGTCCACCACGTGCGAGGTGCTGCGCGGCTGGGGGCATGAGGTCACGGTGATCTCGCCCGAGGGCCATCCCTCGATCCCCGCGCCGACCTATCCCGAGATACGGCTGGCGCTGACTCTGCCCGGCGCGGTCGGGCGGCAATTGGCGCGGATCGCGCCCGACGCGGTGCATATCGCCACCGAAGGCCCGCTGGGTTTTGCCGCGCGGGCTTATTGCCTGCGCCGCAAGGTGCCGTTCACCACCGCCTATCACACCCAGTTTCCCGATTACCTCGCGCGCCGCACCGGCCTGCCTGCCCGCGTCTTCTGGCCCTATATCCGCTGGTTCCACCGTCCGGCAGAGACGATCATGGTCGCCACCGCAACGATCCGCAGCCAGTTGCGCGAACAGGGCCTGACCCGCCTGACCCACTGGAGCCGCGGGGTCGATCTGGCCTGCTTTTCTCCGCAAGCCCCGCCGCCGCCCGAATATGCCGGCTTGCAAGGGCCGATCCTGCTCTATGTCGGGCGGGTCGCGGTCGAGAAGAATATCGAGGCGTTTCTGGCCTGCCCCTATCCCGGCACCAAGGTCGTGGTGGGCGACGGCCCGGCCCGCGCGGGGTTGCAGGCGAAGTTTCCCGAGGCGCGCTTTCTCGGCAAGAAGACCGGCGAGGCGCTGGCGGGCTGTTATGCCCATGCCGACGTGTTCGTTTTCCCGAGCCGCACCGACACCTTCGGCCTGGTGATGATCGAAGCGCTGGCTTGCGGCACGCCGGTCGCCGCTTTTCCGGTGGCCGGGCCGCTCGACATTGTCACCGATGCGGTTGGCGCCCTGTCGGACAACCTCACCCGCGCGATCGATGCGGCGCGATACTGCGACCGCGCGGCCTGCGCGGCTTACGGCGCGTCCTATTCGTGGGAAGCGGCGACGCGGCAATTCCTGTCGGGCCTTGTGGCATTGCAGGAACAGCAGACAGTGTCTCTGACGGCGGCCCCTGCATTCTGACTCAAGGTTTGCTTGCCGTTTCGCCTGTCTTCGCCTATCTGAGACTCCAATGCGGCCGCTCCGAAAGGGGCGGCCCTTCTATTTTCAACGGAGATTTCCCCATGGCGACCAAGGATCAGCCCAAGCCGCTGATGCCGCATGCCACTGCGACCTGGCTGGTGGACAACACCGCGCTCTCGTTCGAGCAGATCGCCGAGTTCTGCGGCCTCCACATCCTCGAAGTGCAGGCGATGGCCGATGATCTTGCGGGCAGCAAGTACACCGGCCGCGATCCGGTCCACTCGGGCGAGCTGACGCAGGGCGAGATCGAGCTGGGTCAGGCTGACGCCAGCTATTCGCTCAAGATGCACAAGGCGCCGGTCGAAGTGACCCGCACCAAGGGCCCGCGCTACACCCCGGTGTCGAAGCGTCAGGACAAGCCCGACGGTATCGCCTGGATCCTGCGCAACCACCCCGAAGTGTCGGACGCGCAGATCGGCAAGCTGATCGGCACCACCCGCAACACCATCGGCGCGATCCGCGATCGTTCGCACTGGAACATCCAGAACATCACGCCGAAAGACCCGGTGACGCTCGGCCTGTGCTCGCAGCGGGAACTGGATGCGATGGTTGCCAAGGCGGCCAAGCGCGCCGGCATCACCGATACGGCCGAAGCGCCGGCCCGGTCCGAGCGCAACGATCGCGAAAACCTGATCGCGGAACTGCGCGCCGAGCGTGACGCCAACGTCAAGGCTGCCGGACAGGCCGCGCAGGAAGCCGAGGCCGAAGCGTGGCTCGCTGCCCGCCGTGCTGCCGAAGCCGCCGAGGAAAAGATCGATCCCGAAAGCGGGTTCATCTCCAACTGACACGTGGTGCCGGGGCGCGCTTTCGCTGCCCCGGCAACCGCTTGGCCGCGCTTGTAGAAAAGCGACAAAGCCTGCGCGAGTTTCGCTTGTGCGCCGCGTGATTGTCAGCCAATATTACTGACATGCCTGTCAGTAACGCTGCCTACCATCACCCCACGCCCCTCGACACCCGGTTCGAGCCGATGAGCTTGCCGGCCATGCTGGAACGCAGCGTCCGCGCCGCGCCGGATGCGCCGTTCCTGCACTTTCTCGGGCGGACCTATTCCTATCGCCAGATCTTCGCCGATGCGCAGCGCTTTGCGGCGGGCCTTCAGGCGATCGGTATCGCAAGGGGCGACCGGGTCGGCCTGTTCCTGCCCAATGTCCCCATCTATGCCGCCGCCTACTACGGCGCGATGATGGCGGGCGCGGTGGTGGTGAACTTCTCGCCGCTTTATTCGGTCGAGGAGTTGAGCTGGCAGGTGGGAGATTCCGGCACGCGGGTGCTGGTGACGCTGGATGTGCCGGAACTCTACAAGACCGCCGCCAAGGTGCTGGACGGATCGGCGCTGGAAACGCTGGTGGTCGGTTCGCTGGCCGAGATGCTGCCGTGGTACAAGGGGCTGGCGCTCAAGCTGCTGAAGCGCAGCCAGATTGCCGATGTTGCCTATGGTACGGCGGTGAAAAGCTGGGCCGACATGACGCCCGACCGTCCGATCACCCCCGTCGAAGTCACCCCCGCCGATCTCGCCCTGCTGCAATATACCGGCGGCACCACCGGGCGGCCCAAGGGCGCGATGCTCGGCCATGACCAGCTATCGGTGAACGCGCAGCAGGTCGCCGCGATCAACCCCTTCGGCAACGCCTCGGCCGAGGTGTTCATGGGGGCGCTGCCGTTCTTCCATGTTTTCGCCAACACTGCGCTGCTCAACCACGCCTGCGTCACCGGCGCGTCAATCGCGATGGTGCCGCGGTTCGAGACCAAGCAGGTGCTGGCAACGATCCAGAAGTACCGCTGCACCGGCTTTCCCGGCGTGCCGACGATGTTTCAGGCGATGCTTGATCATCCCGATCTGGCCAAGACCGATCTTTCCAGCCTCAAGGTCTGCATTTCCGGCGGCGCACCGATGCCCGGCCCCGTCCATGTGCGGTTCGAGGAAGCGACCGGCGTGCGGTTGGTCGAAGGTTACGGCCTCACCGAAAGCGCGGGCGTGGTGTCGGCCAATCCCTATGACGGCACCCGCAAGCGCGGCACCATCGGCCAATTGGTGCCGGGGACCGAAGTGATCCTGCTCGACAAGGAGCACCCCGAAAACCTCGCCCCCGAAGGCGAACCCGGCGAACTCGCCGTCCACGGCCCGCAGGTGATGCGCGGCTACTGGAACCGGCCGGAGACGGACGCTGACAGCTTCGTGGAGCGGGACGGCAAGCGTTACCTGCGCACCGGCGATGTCGCGCGGATCGACGAGGACGGGTTCCTCGAAATCGTCGACCGCATCAAGGACATGATCGCAGTGGGCGGCTTCAAGGTGTTCCCGAGCGTGGTCGAGGATGTGATTCTCGAACACCCGGCTGTGAAAGAGGCGCTGGTGATCGGCGTGCCCGAGGAATATCGCGGCGAGGTGCCACGCGCCTATGTCACGCTGGCCGAGGGCGCGTCAGCGACGGCGGAAGAACTGGCAGGCTGGCTCAATGCCAAGATCGGCAAGCATGAACGCGTCGATCAGGTGGTGATTCGCGAAAGCCTGCCCAAGACGATCATCGGCAAGCTGGACCGCAAGACGCTGCGGGCCGAGGTGCTGTAAGCCTTACTCCGCCGCCTCGGCGCGGGCAGGGACAGCCTTCACCGCCGTCCGCGCGTTCGGGGCGAACCGGCCATCGACCTGCGCGCCCTGTTCGATGGTCAGCGCGTCGTAATGCACGTCGCCTTCGATATGGGCGGTCTTGAGGATCACCAGCTCGCGCGCGGTGATCGATCCCGACACCTTGCCGGCGAGCCGCGCGCTTTCCGCGATCACGGCACCATGGATGCTGCTCTTTTCGCCCTGCACGAGGCTGGCGCACTTGATGTCGCCTTCAATCGTGCCGTCAATGTGCAGATCGGCTGTGGCGCTGATGTCACCCTTGATCGTCACATCCGCGCCGATCACCGAAAAGGTCGAACCAGAGGCCATGCTGCTGCTCCTGTTAGCGGGTCTTGTTGGCGCGAAGGCGTTCTGCGACCCGGCTTCCTTGGGCGCTGCGGGCTTCCTTGAGAACATCGGGGGCAGCCTCCAGAAAAGGACGCGGATTGACCGCGCGGTCATTGATACGGACTTCGAAATGCAGGTGCGGCCCTGTCGAGCGGCCGGTGTTGCCCAGCCCGCCGATCGTGGCTCCGGCTTCGACCTGCTGGCCAACCTTCACCCCGATCCGCGACAAGTGGGCATAGCGGGTCAACATCCCGTTACCATGGGTGATCTCGATCGCCTGGCCGTAGCCCGCTTTCCACCCGGCAAAGGTCACGCGGCCTTCGGCAGCGGCGAAAATGGGCGAACCGATGGCACCCTTGAAATCGATCCCGGCGTGCATTGCGCCGTGGCCGTTGAAGGGATCGCGGCGGTAGCCGAAGCCCGAGGTGATGTTCTCGACGCTCGCCGGCACGACCTGCGGGATGCCATCCAAAGCGCGTTCGAGCACCGCCATGCGCGCAAGGCTGAAACCGAGGCGTTCAAAGCGGGGGTCGATGCCGTCAGCGCCGGTAATGGCTTCGAACGGGCCGCCCATCGCTTCCTGCGTTTCGCGGCTCATGAACTTGGGGTCGAGATTGAGTTTGCGCATCGCAGCCTCGGCGCGGCGGGCGCGGGCATCGGCGAAGCGGGTGAGGCGTTCCACGACAGCAAGCTGGCGGGCTTCGATCTCGGCGAGGCCGCGCGCTTCAGGGATGAGCGCGCTGACCTTCTTGACGGTTTCGGCGGCTTCGGCGGTGGAGTCGGTTACAGTCCCGCTTGCGGCGCCCTCGGCCACGATGTCCTCGGGCAGCATCCGCGCCATTTCTTCGAGGAAATCCTGACGCTGCTTCATTTCAGCGACGCGCTTGTCGAGGTCGGTGGAATAGGCCTTGATCGCCTCTTCCGAACTTTCCACCTGTGCCTTCTGGTCGGCGAAGGAGGCAAGGTCAGCTTCGGCGCGGTACTGGCCCCAGGCCATCACGGCGAGTGCGACGAGCCACAGGAACACAACCGCCACGGCCCCCGCAGCGACGCGGATCTGCAGCTTCGACGAAAGCTTGATGAAGCGCACCTGACCATCGGCGCGCATGAAGAATTCGCGGTCGGGGAACCACTGGCGCAGCCGCTCTCCCCACGCTTTCGCGGTCATCCTGTCAGACAAATTGCGGCCCCGATTTTGTTATCTATGCCCCACGCCATCGCCGCTATCAGCGCGCTTACCTATGGTCGAATCCTATGTGCTGCACACAGGTGAACGGAAACGGATTCGCGATGAAGTGAACGCTTCATGGTCCGCCGGTGTCACATGCCGTTTCCCGACGGCGCGAATCGCTGCCAGCGTTCCCGATTCGTCGCTACGGCAGCGGGCCTGACAGGCTTGCGCGGGGCTGCTAAGGCGGGGGCATGAATCAGGTCTTTCCCCAACCGCTCGCCGCCGATCCCGTGGCGCTGGTCAACAGCCTCGCCAAGGACGCACGGCTCGCCCAGCGCCAGCTTGCCGCCATGCCGAGCGCTGCGCGCGCAGCCGCGCTGCACTGCGCTGCCGATGCCTTGCGCGCGGCCACGCCGGCGGTGCTGGAGGCCAACGCCCGGGATTGTGTTGCGGGTGAGGCGAACGGGCTGTCGAAGGCCATGCTCGATCGGTTGGCGCTGGATGAAGGGCGCTTGTCGGCCATCGCCGATGCCGTTGCGGCGGTGGCCGATCTGCCTGATCCGGTTGGTCAGGTTATCGACCAGTCCGAGCAACCCAATGGTCTGAAATTCCAGCGTATCCGTGTGCCGATTGGCGTCATCGGGATCATCTACGAAAGCCGCCCCAACGTCACGGCCGATGCCGCGGCCCTGTGCGTGCGGGCGGGCAATGCGGCCTTGCTGCGCGGAGGGAGCGAGGCGGTGCATTCCAACCGCGCGATTCATGCCGCGCTGGTGGACGGACTGGTCGCAGGCGGCGTGCCTGCCGAGGCGGTGCAGCTCATGCCTTCGCAGGACCGTGCCTGTGTCGGCGCGATGCTGACCGCCAGCGGGCTGATCGACATGATCGTCCCGCGCGGGGGCAAGAGCCTGGTTGCGCGGGTGCAGGCCGATGCGCGGGTGCCGGTGCTCGCCCACCTCGACGGGATCAACCACACCTACATCCACCACGCCGCCGATCCTGAGATGGCGGAGCGGATCGCGGTCAACGCCAAGCTGCGCCGCACCGGCATCTGCGGGTCGATGGAGACGCTGCTGATCGATTCGGCCTTCCCCAAGGCCTCCGGGCTGGTTGCCGCGCTGATCGAGGCGGGCTGCGAAGTGCGCGGTGACGGGCGCGCACAGGCGCTTGACCCGCGCGTGATTCCAGCCAGCGCCAATGACTGGGACACCGAATATCTCGACGCCATCCTGTCGGTGGCGGTGGTGGACGGGCTGGACGCGGCGCTGGCGCATATCGCCCGCCATTCGTCGGCCCACACCGATGTGATCGTGACCGCCGATAACACCGCCGCCGAACGCTTCCTCGCCGAAGTCGACAGCGCCATCGTCATGCACAACGCCTCCTCGCAATATGCCGACGGGGGCGAGTTTGGCCTCGGCGCGGAGATCGGGATTGCCACCGGGCGGCTGCACGCACGCGGCCCGGTCGCGCTGGAGGGGCTGACGACCTACAAGTGGCAAGTGCGAGGGCAGGGCCAGACCCGCCCCTGATCTGGCCCGACCATGCCCCCAATCTACACCGGACTGCTTGGCGGCAGTTTCAATCCCGCGCATGGCGGGCATCGGCGCATCACGCTGTTCGCTGCCGAGGCCTTGG
Source organism: Porphyrobacter sp. (assembly GCA_032116115.1). GTDB lineage: Bacteria > Pseudomonadota > Alphaproteobacteria > Sphingomonadales > Sphingomonadaceae > Erythrobacter. Next base: position 121,891 of record JAUMAX010000009.1, on the reverse strand, counting down.
GGCTGGACGAGACGTGGTGGCTGGTCTCCCCCGGCAACCCGCTAAAGCCGCAGGCGGGCATGGCGCCGCTGGCCGCACGGCTGCTTTCGGCCCGCCAGCAGGCCCGGCGTGCGCCGATTGTGCCGACCGCGATCGAGCAGAGACTCGGCACCCGCTACACGGTCGACACGCTGACAAAGCTGGTCAGGCGCTATCCCAAGCGGCGCTTCGTGTGGCTGATGGGGAGCGATAATCTCGCCCAGTTGCACCGCTGGAAGGACTGGCGGCGGATCGCCCGGACAATGCCGATTGCGGTAATCGCCCGTCCGGGCTATGATGCGACCGCCATGACGAGCCCCGCCATGGCCTGGCTCAGGCGCTATCGTGTGCCCGCCGCCAGCATTCGGAAACGGGGGCAATGGAGCGCACCAGCCCTGGTGTTATTGCGTTTCGATCCGGACTACCGCTCGGCCACGGCCCTTCGCCGTGCCCATGCCGGGTGGGCCGATGCTTTGCTTGGCAAGGGATCGGACGGTCAGGAACGAAGGGCAAAGGTGCGTGACCGGCTGACATTCCGCAAGCTCCGGCAAGAGGACAAGGCATGAAGCGCCGCACACGCGCTTCGGCCAGTTCGTCTGCCCGTTTGCATGATGTGCGCCGCATTGGCCCCAAACTCTGGAGATAACCGATTGCCGATGACCGAAGCCCTTGCCCTGTCCCTTCCGCTTGGCGCGGTGCAGGCCGCTGCCACCACAGCTCAATCGCAGGGCAAGCCTGAGATGGGTTCTGCCGCGCTGCACCAGCTGGTGCTGAGCCAGCTTGACGATGATCAGGCGCAGGAGATCGTCTCGATCCCGCTTGAGGGCAAGAGCTCGATTGCCGATCACATGGTGATCGCCAGCGGGCGTTCGACCCGTCAGGTCGCCTCGATGGCGCAGAAACTCGCCGAAGAGATCAAGAAGGCCGGGTTCGGTCACGCGCGGATCGAAGGCCTGCCGGCTGCGGACTGGGTGCTGATCGACGCGGGCGATGTGGTCATCCACCTGTTCCGCCCGGAAGTGCGCACCTTCTACAACCTTGAACGCATGTGGTCGTTCGAGGGCGGCGAGCCGACGCAGGGAAGAGCGTAAGTTTTGCGCGCCCGCCTCCGCGGGCGCGTCCTCGGCGCGTTGCGTTTTTGCGTTACGCAGCCCCTCCGGGCTGCGGGATCCTCGCTCATGCGGCCTGAAGGCCGCGTCGCTGCGGGCGGGCGGTCGCCCTTGCGGGCCGTTTCACGGCCCGTTTTGGCGCTAGTTTTCGGGGTTAGTGAGATCCTCCTCCACATCATCGCTCGCGGGAAGATTGGCCGGTCGCCTGAGGGCGAGCTGGTGGATCGCTATGCCAAGCGCATGACCTGGCCGTTCAAGCTGACCGAGTGGCCCGATACCGGCGCGGGCAAGGTTGCTGACGCGCTGACCCCCTGCCGCACGGTGCTGCTCGATGAACGCGGCAAAGCCATGACGTCGGAGGATTTCGCTCACCTTCTTGGCCGCTGGCGGGATGAGGGCGTGCGCGAGACGCGTTTCTTGCTGGGCGCGGCGGATGGTCATTCCGATGCCGAGCGTGCCAGCGCCGACCTGCTGCTTGCCTTCGGCCCGGCGACCTGGCCGCATATGCTGGCCCGCGCCATGCTGGCAGAGCAGCTCTATCGCGCCACCACGATCCTTGCAGGCCATCCCTATCATCGGGCATGACGCCATTATGCGGCGCCCGATCATCCTCACCCTGCTTGCCATGCTTGGCGTCGGCGCAGCGATGGGGCTGGCTTTGCCAGACACGCAGGCTGCTCCCGCGATCGCGCTGATGGAGGCGGACGAGGCCGAGGCCGCGCTCGCCCGCGCCGCCCGCGAAAGCCGCCGCGCCGAAGCCCGCGCCGCGCGCCTTTCCCGAGAGGCCGAGGCTGCGACCGAAGCCGCCACCCGCACCGCCAGCGAGACGGCTGCGCTGGCAGCGCAGATCCAGCAGGCCGAAGCCGATATCGAAGTCGCCGCCGCCAAGCTCTCCATCGCCCGTTCCCAGCGCGCCGCCCTGACGGCACGGCTGGCGAAAAAGCAGGAGCCGACCGCCCGCCTTGCCGCTGCGCTCCAGACCGCGGCCCGCCGCCCGTTGGCGCTATCGGCCTTGCAGCCGGGGTCGCTGAAAGATGTGGTCCATGTCCGCGCTGTGCTCGATAGCGCTGTGCCGCAGATCCGCGCCCGCACCGCCACGCTCCGCAGCGAGCTGTCGCAGGGCCGCGCGCTGGAAGCGCAAGCGGCGAGCGCGCTTGACGATCTGCGCGGCAGTGAAAGCGCGCTGCGCCAGCGCCGCAGCCAGTTGGCCGGGCTGGAGAACCAGCAGCGCCTCGCTTCACGCACCGCGCGCGGGGCTGCGCTGCGCGAAGGCGAGCGTGCGCTGGCGCTGGCGGAAGAGGCGCGCGATCTTGACGGCTTGGTGGACAAGCTGGGCGACATCGCCGCGCTCCGGCAGGAACTTGCTGCCTTGCCCGGCCCCGTCCTGCGCCCCGATGATCTGGCCGCCGCCTTGCCGCCCGAGGCCCAGTCCGCACCTTCGCCTGCCGCAAGCGCACCGCCTCCGGGCGATTTCCAGCTGCCCGTGCAGGGCCGCACGCTGATCGGCTTCGGGGCCAAGCGCGAAAGCGGCCTTGCCTCGACCGGCCTGACGCTCGCCGCGGCGCAGGGGGCGCAGGTGGTTGCCCCGGCGCGCGGGCGCGTCGCCTTTGCCGGAGTCTATCGCGGCTTCGGGCGAATCGTCATTATCGAACATGCGGGCGGCTGGACCAGCCTCGTGACCGGGCTCGAACAGGTGGGCGTTGCGGTGGGCGATAATGTCATCGGCGGCAGCCCCGTGGGCCGCGCGAGTGGCGCAGCACAGCCGGTGACAATCGAGCTGCGGCGCGGCGGAAAGCCGGTCAACCCTCTGGAATACCTGCGTTAAGCCGCGATGTCCCGCGCCGCCCGCGCGCCTGCCTGTCCCATGCGCGCACATTGCCCGGCCCGCAAAAGCTCTCATCTGGCGTTAAGCCCGGCAATCCTATACCCTTGCGCTTCAAAGGAGCTTTGCACCGTCCATGAAAATCGCCGCTCTCCTGCGCAGCGCCGCGCTGGTCACTGCCGTCGCGCTGATCCCCGCCACCACGGCCACCATGGCCCAGGTCGATGGCCGCGCCGGGCCGGAATTCGCCAAGCTGTTCGCAGTGTTCCAGCGGGTGAAGGCAAGCTATGTCGAGCCGGTCGAGGATGATGTGCTGATCCGCGGCGCGATTGACGGGATGCTGGCGGCGCTCGATCCCCATTCGGCCTATCTCGACGGCGGCGATCTCCAGCGGCTGGAGACGATGATCGACGGGCAATATTCCGGCCTCGGCCTGTCGGTCGTTATGGAGGATGGCGCGGTCAAGGTGATCTCGCCGTTCCGTGGCAGCCCGGCTGAAACGGCGGGCATCAAGGCGGGCGATTTCATCACGCATCTTGATGGCAAGCTGATTGTCGACACCAAGCTGGATGACGCCGTGGCGCAGATGCGCGGGCCGAAGGGCACCTCGATCCAGCTCACCATCTTCCGCCCCGGCCGCACCGAGCCGCTGGAAGTCAACGTGACGCGCGGCGTGATCGAGCTGGAGCCGGTCACGCATGAAGTCGCGGCGGGCAATATCGGCGTCATCACCGTCAACGAATTCTCGGCCAATGTCGGCGCGGACGTCTACGAGGCGTGGCAGGAGATCAAGAAGAAGGCCCCCGGCGGGCGGGTGAGCGGGCTGGTGCTCGACCTGCGCAACAATCCGGGCGGGAGCCTGGATGAATCGGTGGCCCTGTCCGACCTGTTTCTGACCAAGGGCCGGATCGTCAGCCAGCGCGGCCGCGCGCGGGGCGAGACGATGCTCTATGATGCCGAAACGGTCTATCGCGGCGACATGGCCGAAGGCGTGCCGATGATCGTGCTGATCAACGCCGGTTCCGCCTCGGCGTCCGAGATTGTCGCAGGCGCGCTTCAGGATCACCGCCGTGCGCTGATCATGGGCGAACGCAGCTTTGGTAAGGGGTCGGTGCAGTCGCTGCTGCCGCTTGGCAGCGATGCCGCGCTCAAATTGACCACTGCGCGCTATTTCACCCCGGCGGGCAAATCGGTGCAGGAAGGGGGCATCCGGCCCGACATCACCGTGCCGCAGATCTCCGATCCTGATTACGTGCTGCGCCAGAAGTACCAGACCCGCGAAAGCGATCTGCGCGGTCACCTGATCAACGAACTGGCGGTCAAGGACGAGGAGATGGAGGCGGACAAGATCGCCGATCCGCGCTTCCAGCTCACCGCAGCCCAGCTTGAGGAGCAGGGGGTCAAGGACTTCCAGCTGAACTACGCAATGGACACCCTGCGCCGCACCACCAAGAGCACGGTCGCCCTGCGGCCTGCGCGCCCGGCGAAACCGTAAGGGTCACACGTGATGGACAATTCGGGGAAAGCCCGCGCGCTTGCCGTGCTGGTTACGGCGGCATTGCTGGGCGGGGCTTACGTGGCGCAATATGGCTTCGGCCTGTATCCGTGCGAAATGTGCTGGTGGCAGCGCTACCCTCACTTTGCCGCGCTCGGTCTTGGCCTAGCTGCCTATGTCTTGAAGCCGCCGCAGGTGTGGACCGCGCTGGCTGGGCTGGCGATCATCACCTCTGGCCTGATCGGCGGCTTTCATGCGGGCGTCGAATATGGCTGGTGGGAAGGGATCACCGGCTGTGCGACCCTGCCGACCAATATCGACGTCATGAACCCGGCCACCGCGCCGCTGATCCGCTGCGATGTCGCGCCGTGGACGCTGTGGGGCATCAGCCTTGCGGGCTTCAATTTCCTGATTTCCGGGCTTGGCGGTGCGGCCATTGTGGCGCTCGCCGCGTATCGTAGGTAAGGAACACCCAAAGGAGCCGATGATGCAACGCGATGAACTCCACCGCATGATCCGGGTCGATCAGGCCGGCGAATTCGGCGCGACCCGCATCTATGAAGGCCAGCTTGCCGTGATGGGCGATCGCGGGCCGCATTCGGCGGAAATCCGCCACATGGCCGCGCAGGAGGCCGAACACCGCGCGAAGTTCGATGCGCTGCTGGCGCGGCGCGGCGTGCGCCCCACGGCGCTGCATCCGTTCTGGTCGGCGGCAGGTTACGGGTTGGGCGCATTCACTGCGCTGCTCGGGCCGGAAGCGGCGATGGCCTGCACGGCGGCGGTCGAGACCGAGATCGACAAGCATTATTCCGAACAGCTTGATCAGCTTGAGGCGTCAGGGGCCGACCCTGAACTGGCAGAAATGATCGAAGCTTTCCGCGAAGACGAACGCGAGCACCGCGATGCCGCCTTCGCCAACGGCGCCGAACGCGCGCCGGCCTATCCGCTGCTGGCGGGGGCGATCCGGCTGGGGTGCCGGATTGCGATCAAGGTGAGCGAGAGGATCTAGGTGCCTCTGGTTTTCGCACCCGCATCCGCGGGCGCGTCCTCGGTGCGTTTCCGTCGCTGTGCGACGGAGCACCTGCGGGCGGGCAGTCGCCCTTGCGGTCGCTGCGCGACCGGGGCTCGTTGACGCAACCTCCCTTCACAAACTCCAGTACACCAGCTCTTCGGGCAGGCCTTCGCGGCTGAGTGCGCTTTTCACGTCCACCAGCACGCCGCCTTCCCGCAAGCGGGCAATCAGATCGCTGGGATTTGCGATATATTCCGCGTGGTTCACGGCCAGCACCAGCGCATCAAGCTGCACCATCTCGTCTGCCGGGCTGAGCGTGATGCCGTATTCATGGGCCGCCGCTGCCGGATCGGCGAGCGGATCGCTTACCAGCGCGGTGATGCCATAGTCGGCCAGCTCGGCGAGGATATCCGGCACCTTGGAATTGCGGATGTCCGGCACGTCCTGCTTGAAGGTCAGCCCCATGACGCCAACCCGCGCCCGGCACGGCGACACGCCGTTCGCGATCAGCAGCTTGACCACTTTCTGCGCGATCGCCTGCCCCATGGAGTCATTGATCCGCCGCCCGGCCAGGATCACTTCGGGCCGGTAACCCAGCTTTTCCGCCGCTGCCGTCAGGTAGAAGGGATCGACCCCGATGCAATGTCCGCCGACAAGGCCGGGGGTGAAGGGCAGGAAGTTCCACTTCGTCCCCGCCGCCGCCAGGACATCGCGCGTGGCAAGGCCCATGCGGTCGAAGATCAGCGCGATTTCGTTCATCAGCGCGATGTTCAGGTCACGCTGGGTGTTTTCGATCACCTTGGCGGCCTCAGCCACCTTGATCGAGGGCGCTTCGTGCAGGCCGGCATCAACCACCGCGCCATAGACCGCGCGCATCCGCGCAAGCGCTGGTTCGCTGTCGGCGGCGATGATCTTGGTGATCGTTTCCAGCCGGTGGACCGTGTCGCCCGGGTTGATCCGTTCCGGGCTGTAGCCGAGCGCAAAGTCCTGCCCTTGCGTCAGCCCTGATGCCTCGGCCAGCCAGGGGCCGCAGATATCCTCGGTCACGCCCGGAAACACGGTCGATTCGAACACCACCAGCGCACCCTTCTGGAGGCGCGGGCCGATGGTTTCGCAGGCGCGCTGCAAAGGGGTGAGGTCGGGCCGGCGTTCATTGGTGATCGGGGTCGGCACGGTGACGATGATGAGGCTTGCCGCCTCCAGCACGGCCGGATCGTCCGACACATCGAGCCCGCATGACGCCAGCCGTTCGTCGTCGATCTCGCGGGTTGCATCATGCCCCGCCTTGAGCTGTGCGATCCGGCTGGCCGCGATATCAAAGCCCACCACGCTGACGCCATGCGGGCCAAGCCGCTCAGCCAGCGCGACGGCCACCGGAAGGCCGACATAGCCCAGACCCAAGACTGCGATTTTCCCGTCCATGCCGCTGCATATCTGCCGAGGTTTCAATATTTCGCTAAGCCCGCATCGCTTGCGGCTTCACCCGTGGTTCAGCCCCCGCGCACTAGACAAAGCAGGCCGGTCGGGGGCATGGCTAGCTGCAAGACCCCGCGCGACCACACAAGGATCCCAGCGCCATGAAGCACCTGCTCGCCCCTGCTGTTGCCCTCCTCGCCCTTGCCGCTGCCGCCAGCCCGGCGGCTGCGCAGAGCGCGAACGAGAAGATCAACATGGTGATCGCCTACAGTGAATCCGAATGCCCCGTCGCCCAGCCGGGCGAAGTGGTGGTGTGCGAGATTCTGGTCGAGGAAGAGCGGTATCGCATCCCGTCAAACCTGCGTTACAGCGACAACCCCGCCAACCAGTCGCTTGCGCGGCAGGTCGACCAGATCAAATATGTCGGCGATTTCGGCGCGATGAGCTGCAATCCGGCAGGCGCGGGCGGGTTTACCGGCTGCACCCAGAAGTTCATCGAAGCCGCCTACAAGGACAAGGCCGAGGAAGACGGCGTCCGCTTCGGCCAGCTGATCGAAAAGGCGCGGGCTGATCGTCTGTCCACCATCGACGCCGATGCCGCCGCCGAGCAGGAGCGGGTCGAAATGATCGAGCGCGAGTATATGCAGCGGCTCGAACGTGAGCGGCAGAGCGAATTGCCCAACGAAGGCGCGCTTCCGCCGCCGCCGAAGTAAGCTTTAGACCCGGTAGTAATCCCGGTACCACGCGACGAACCGCGCCACGCCCTCACGGAACGGGGTTTGCGGGGCGTAGCCGGTCAGCGACTTCAGCAGCGACGCATCGGCCCACGTCGCGGGCACATCGCCCTGCTGCATCGGCATGAAGTTCTTCACCGCCTCGCGCCCGCATTCTGCCTCGATGGCGGTGATGAAGTCCATCAGCCGCACCTTGTCGCCATTGCCGATATTGACCACGCGGTAAGGCGCGACGGGGGAGAGGCTGTCGCCCGGCGCAATATCCTCCGGCGTTTCAGGCCGCACCGGGGCGGCGTCGATCAGCAGGCGGATGCCGCGCACCAGATCGCTGACGTAAGTAAAATCGCGGTACATTTCCCCGTCGTTGTAGATGTCGATCGGGGTGCCTTCGAGGATCCCGCGGGTGAACTTGAACAACGCCATATCGGGCCGCCCCCACGGGCCATAGACCGTGAAGAAGCGGAACATCGTGGTCGGCAGGTTCCACAGATGGGCATAGGAATGCGCCATCGCCTCGTTCGCCTTCTTGGTGGCGGCGTAGAGCGTCAGCGGGGTATCGACCTTCTGGCCTTCATCGAAAGGCATTTCGGTGTTCGCGCCATAGACCGATGAGGTCGAGGCCATCAGCAGATGATCCACGCCCAGTTCGCGGGCGCATTCCATCACGTTGAAGGTGCCGATCAGGTTGGCATCGATATAGGCGCGCGGGTTTTCGAGGGAGTAACGCACCCCCGCCTGCGCCGCCAAATGCACGATCACATCGGGCTTTTCCGCCAGCGCCAGCGCGTGGAGCGCTGCGAAATCCTCCAGCATCCCCTCGGTGCAGGTGAAATGCGGGTGTTGCAGCAGCATCTGGTGTCGCCGCTGCTTGATCCGCACGTCATAGTAATCGGTCATCCCGTCGAAGCCGACGACGCGGAAGCCTTCCTCCAGCAGCAATTGCGAGAGGTGGAAGCCGATGAACCCGGCAGAGCCAGTGACAAGAACGGTGCGCATGGCCGCGGCCTACACTCGCCGCGTTAAGAAAGCGCGATATCCGGCGCGTCTTCCTGCTTCATGCCGACGACGTGATAGCCCGCATCGACGTGATGGGTTTCGCCGGTCACGCCCGATGACAGCTCGGACAGCAGATAGAGCCCCGCCCCGCCGACATCGTCGATGGTGACATTGCGGCGCAGCGGCGCGTTGAATTCGTTCCACTTGAGGATGTAGCGGAAATCGCCGATCCCGCTCGCGGCGAGGGTCTTGATCGGCCCGGCGCTGATCGCGTTGACGCGGATGTTGCGCGGGCCGAGGTCGTTGGCGAGATACTTCACGCTCGTCTCCAGCGCTGCCTTGGCCACGCCCATGACGTTGTAATGCGGCACGACCTTTTCCGCGCCGTAATAGCTCAGCGTCAGGATCGCCCCGCCGCTTTCGGGCATCATCGCGGCGGCGCGCTGCGTGATCGCCACCAGCGAATAGGCCGAAATGTTCATGGTCGTCAGGAAGTTGTCGAGGCTGGTATCGACATACTGGCCGCGCAGCTCGTTCTTGTCGGAATAGCCGATCGCGTGGACCACGAAGTCCAGCGTGTCCCAACGCTCCTTCAGCGCGGCGAAGGCAGCATCGAGCGATTCCATCTTCGACACGTCGCATTCGAAGGTGAAATCGCTGCCCAGTTCGGCGGCGAGCGGCTTCACCCGCTTGGCCAGCGCTTCGCCCTGATAGGAGAAGGCCAGCTCCGCCCCGTGCTCGGCGAGCTTCTTGGCGATGCCCCACGCCAGCGACTTGTCATTCGCCAGCCCCATGATGAGCCCGCGCTTGCCTGCCATCAGTCCGTTCATTTACGCATTCTCCTTGGGCGGCTGCGCCAGCGCCGCATTCAATTCCGCGCCAATAACGAGGCCGAGGCCGACGAGCCAGAAAAACAGCAGCGTCACCATGCTCCCGGCAAGGCTGCCATAGGTGAGATCATAGGTGAAGACGCTGCGCAGCACCACCGGCAGGGCCGCGGCGACCGCCAGCCACCACAGGGTCGTGAACAGCGCACCGGGCCATTTCGGGCAGCGACGGCCCCGGAAGGCGGGCGGGGTGAGGGTGAGGAACAGCACCCAAAGCGACAGCGCCAGCCCCAGCGCAGGCACAATCCGCGACAGGCTCAGCGTGCCGATCCATGCGCCCAGCTGCGGAAAGGCGGTGGCGATCACCTCCTGCGCGCCGCCGATCAGCACCTGCGCGAACAGCGACAGCATCAGCAGCACCACCGCTGCCAGAATCAGCCCGACCGACAGCAGGCGCGAGTGCCAGAACGCCCGGCTGTTCTTGGCGCCATAGGCCCGGCGCAGGATATCGCGGATCGTCTCGATCAGGCTCGACACCGTCCACAACCCCACCGCGCCGCCTGCCCATAACAGCCATCCGGACCGCGCGTAGATCACGTCCTCGGCCACCGGCACGATCACGGCCGCGACCGAGTCCGGCAGTGCCCGCGCGACCGAAAGCACAATCGTCTCGGCATTGTCGCGCCCGCCGATCAGATCGAACAGCGCCGCGCCGAGGATGAAGAACGGGAAGATCGCCAGCATCGCCAGATAGGCAAGGTTGCCCGCATGGATGAAGCCATCGTTGAAGGTATCCTCGGCCACCTTGCAGGTGACGGCCCAGATACGGGCCACCGGAGGGGGAAGGGTGCTGCTCACCAAACCGCGCCTTGCACGCCCGGCCCGGCCTAAAGGCCGAACTTGTCGCGCGGGCGTGCGGTGTCGATCCAACCTTCGAGCCGTTCTTCCAGCGCGGCCATATCGGCCGGAAGCTGGATCTCGATCGTGACCAGCTGATCGCCGCGTTCGGGCTTGCCATCGGTGGTCTTGCCGGTCTTGCGCGTCCAGCCCTTGCCCGCGAGCCGCAGCACTGTGCCGCCGGAGCTGCCCGGCTTGATCGTCAGCATCACCGCGCCATCGACCGTGGGGCATTTGACCTTGGCCCCGCGCACCGCCTCGTCGAGGGTGATCGGCAGGTCCATGCGGATATTGTCGCCTTCACGCCGGAAGAAGGGGTGGGTGCCGACGTCGATCATCACGATCCCGTCGCCATTGCCGCCGGTGCCGGGGTGGCCCTTGTCCTTGAGGCGCATCATCGTGCCGTCTTCGACGCCGGCGGGCAGCTTCAGATTGATCGCCTTGCCATCGGCCAGGGTAATGCGCTGGTCGCGCCCGGCGGCGGCTTCGACGAAGGGCACGGCGAGCCGGTACTGGATATCCGCGCCGCGCTTGGGCGGGGGCGGCGGAGGCTGGCGACCGAAGCCGCGCCGCGGCGGGGGCTGCTGCTGGTTCTTGCGCCCGCCGAACAGGCCTTCGAACAGATCGCCAAGATCGACATCATCCGCGCCGAAGCCCGAAAAATCGGCGCCACCACGCGCGCCGCCAGAGCCAGCGCCGTAGGTGCCGCCCCGGCCATAGCCCGGCCGTGCACCCATCCCGGCGAAGGGGTTGGCCGGATTGCCCTCGGCATCGATCTCGCCCCGGTCGAACTGCGCGCGCTTGGCCTTGTCCGACAGCAGATCATAGGCGCGGGTGGCCTCGGAGAATTTCTCCGACGCCTTGGGATTGTCCTTGTTGCGATCGGGGTGCAGCTCCTTGGCGAGCTTGCGATAGGCGCTCTTGACGTCCTGCTCGGAAGCAGTGCGGGGAACGCCCAGAATGCTGTAGGGATCGCGCATGGTGAGTTAGCTAGGTGCAACAGCGCCTGCGCGCAAGCTTGCGCTTGGTGCAAGGCGGGCTGTTGCGCGATTTCAGGACAGGCTGCCGCGTGAACGCGAACGGTGCCAGATGCCGAGAAGGCGGCCGATGGTGTAGGCTGCCACGGGGAAAACCGCGAGGATCAGGCCCCAACGGGCAAAGACCCATACGCTATCGGTCAACCCGAAGCGGACGATCTCGACGCCGATCGTGGCCCCGGTCATGATCGCAATGAACACGACGGATTCGAGGACTTCGGCCCAGACCCACAGATGATCCTTCCAGCCCTTGCGGCCAAGCTTCCCCATCATCCAGCCCCCGTAGCCGAGGGCCGCAAGCATCAAGGTCACCCCGAGGATCGCGTACAACCATTCCATCCGCCCAAGCTAACCTCGGCTGCGGGTGTCGACAAGCCGCGATGATATCTCGGCAAATGGCGTGCCGGCACCTTCCCCCGGGGCGCGCGCTTTCCTACATGGGCCGGCGACGGCATGAACATTGCGCCGCTTCCGGCGCTTGCATAGAGGCACGGGCAGACGCGGTTGGCGGAAGGGGCTGGCCGAAGGGGCCGGTTTTCGGTTTCTGGGCAGTGTCTCATGTGTCTCCTGATTCAGCTTGAAAGACCTCATCATGAACGAACGCGCCGCCACCCCTCTCGATGATGCCCAGCTGGCCGATAGCGTGCTGCCCGCAGGCGCCGATCCGTTTGTGCTGTTCGAGGAATGGTTCGCCGCTGCGCAAGTGGGAGAGCTCAACGATCCCAATGCAATGGCGCTCGCCACGGCAACGGCGGATGCCGCGCCCGCGGTGCGGATGGTGCTGCTGAAGGGGCATGGCGCGGGCGAGATTGCAGGCGGCGGGTTCACCTTCTTCACCAATGCCGAAAGCCGCAAAGGCCAGCACATCCGCGCCAATATGCAGGCCGCGCTGCTGTTCCACTGGAAAAGCCTGCGCCGCCAGATCCGCATCGAAGGGCCGCTGATCGAAGTAAGCCCCGAGCGCGCCGACGCCTATTTCCACTCGCGCCCTTACAAGAGCCAGGTCGGCAGCGCCGCCAGCGACCAGTCGCGCCCGCTGCCCGAACGCCAGACCTATCTCGACCGGGTGCAGGAATTGTGGGCCGCGCACGAAGCGGAAGGCAAGGTGCCGCGCCCGCCGCACTGGACCGGCTTCACGCTCAGCCCCCGCCGGATCGAATTCTGGATCGACCGTGACAACCGCCTGCACGACCGGCGCGAGTTCATCCGCGATGGTGCCGACGCGCCGTGGTTCGATACGCTCCTTTACCCTTGAGGCCATGATGACCCAGAAAATCCCCTATTGGCACGTCGATGCCTTCGCCGCCCGGCCCTTTGGCGGCAATCAGGCGGCGGTGATGGTGCTCGACGAATGGCTGCCCGACGATGTGCTGGTCGCCATCGGGGCCGAGAACCTGTTCGCCGAAACCGCCTTCGTGGTGCGCGATGCCACTGGTGAGGCCGATTGGGAGCTTCGCTGGTGCACGCCCACCTATGAAATCGCGCTGTGCGGCCATGCGACTTTGGCGAGCGGGCATGTGCTGCTGACGCGCGACGCCGAGGGACAGGCGCTTGAGCGGGTCACGTTCCGCACACGGCTGTCGGGCGTGCTGGAAGTGGTCAGGGCCGGGGACGGCTATGAACTCGCGCTCCCCGCGATTGCGACCGCCCCGCGCGCCTACCCCGAAGCGGTCGCGCTGCTTGGCGCGGAGCCGATCGAGGTGTGGCGCAATGACACCCGCTACAATGTGTTTCTGTTCGAGAACGAGGCGGCGATCCGCGCGCTCGATCCCGATATTCGCGGGCTGGGGATGCTCGGCACCGACCAGTTCATCTGCACCGCGCCCGGAGACCGCACCGACATCGTCAGCCGCGTGTTCGTCCCCGGCGGCGGGGTGGACGAGGACAGCGTTACCGGATCGGCCCATGCCGTGCTGACGCCCTATTGGGCAAAGCGTCTGGGACGTGACAGCTTCACCGCGCATCAGGCCAGCACACGCGGCGGCGATCTGACGCTGCGGCTTGCCAAGGACGATGACGGCGACAAGGCATGGCTCGGCGGGCCATGCGTCACCGTGGTCGAGGGCAGCTTTTACCTCTGATCGGTCGCGCAGTGACCGCCAGGGCGACTGCCCGCCCGCAGTGGGCGCAGCTTGCCGCGCGTCTAGCGAGGACCGCACGCCGGATGGCGTGCGGAAAATCAGGAAGCTGGGTACAATTCCAGCACGTCCGCCACCTGTTGCAACATCGGCGGGCGCTGCTGGGAATCCGAATGGCCGAGCCGCACCAGCGTGACGCGCTGGCTGGGCGAGACCAGCACATATTGCCCCATATGCCCGATCAGGCTGAACACGCTTTGCGGAGCGCGGTCGGGGAACAGCGGGTGGTCGCTGGCGGGCGTGCCGGGGATCGGGCGGTTCAGCCAGGTCTGGAAGCCGTAATGCGGGCTGGCGGGCGAGGGAGTCAGCATGGCCTCGACCCAGCGTTGCGGCACCAGTTGCTCGCCGCCCGGCGCGCGGCCCTTCAGGCGCAGCATCTCGCCAAGCTTGGCCCAGTCGCGCGCGGTGGCGTGCATCAGGCTGCCGCCGATCAGCGTGCCGCTCGCGTCGAACTCCGGCACCATGCTGGTCATGCCGAGCGGGCCGAACAGCCGCACTTGCAGATAGTCCGCCACGGCCTTGCGCCGGACCTCGGGCTTGTCGCTGGTTGTCAGCGCGCGCGCGGCGATATCGGCGAGGATCACGCTGGTGTTGGAGGAATATTCGAACTGCTTGCCGGGCTCGGCCTCAAGCGGTTGCTCTGCTGCCCATTTGGCCATGTTGTCGCGCCCGTCGAGGAACAGCATCCTGACCTCGCTCGATTCGTAAGGCGGATCGCCCGCTTCGGTGTGGCGCAGCCCGCTGCGCATCTGGAGCAGGTGGCGCAAGGTGATCTCGGCGCGCGGATCGCCGGGGCGCTGCCACAGCGGGACCGGGGCAGGCTCGTCCAGCGCGAGCAGGCCATCGGCCACCAGCATCCCGATCATCACCCCGGTCACGGTCTTGGCCATCGACCAGCTGATGAAGCGCGTGTCTTTGTCATAGCCGCTGGCGTAGCGTTCGGCGGCGAGCTTGCCGTTTGCCATCACCACCACTGCGCGCGTTTCCCCGAGGCCAGAGCGCGTGAACAGATCATCGATCTCGCGGGCGAGCTGATCCTTGGGCGCTCCGGAATCGGCGGTGACCGCGGCCAGAGCGTCCTCTGACAACGGCGCTTCGCCCGGCGGCGCGGCACCGCAAGCGGCGAGCATCAGCAGGGCTGGCGCGAGCAAAAGCGCGCGGTTATGGACGGCAGCGGTAAGGGTCATCGGGCCCTCAATTCCCGATGCAGTCGGGTTTGGCAATGGGGCTTGGCAATGACGAAATCACCCACCGCGACGACAAGGCGCCGCCCGCGTTACGGGTTGTGGGTGCTGGCGATCATCGCGCTGGGCGCAGGCGGAGCGGCGTGGGCCTTCCGCGAGCCGATCAACGGCTATGGCAGCATCGCATCGGCCTACTCGGCGCGGGTCGCCTGTTCGTGCCGCTTTGTCGCAGGCCGCAGTCTTGAGGATTGCGCGAAGGACAAGCTCGCCGGGATGGAAGCCGTGACCCTGCGCGATAACCCGGAGGCCAAGAGCGTCACCGCCCGTTTCCCCCTGGTGGCCGAAGCGACCGCAACCTACCGCGAAGGATACGGCTGCGTGCTGGAGCCTTACGAGAGCTAGGCGCTAACTTTTTCGGTCGTGTCGATCCACCCGCCGCCGATAACGCGGTCACCGGCGTAGATCACAGCCGCCTGCCCCGGCGCGACGCCGAACTCCGGCTCGGCAAAGCGGATCGTGACCGCCGCGCCGTCCCCGAGAGTGCCTTCCAGCGTCACCGGCACCGGTTTCGCCAGGCTGCGCACCTTGGCGGTCAGCGGACCTTCAGGCACAGGCCCGATACGGTTGGTTTCGGTGAGGCGCGCGGCGCTGACCGCCAGCATCCGCTTGGGGCCGACGCGCACTTCGCGCGATGCGGCATCGAGGCCGATCACGTAAAGCGGTTCGGGCTGTCCGCCGATCTCCAGCCCCTTGCGCTGGCCCACGGTGAAATGGACGATGCCCTTGTGCTCCCCCAGCACCGCGCCAGTGGCGGCGTGAACGATGGAACCGGGGGCTGCGCCTTCGGGGCGCACCTTGGTGACGATCTTGGCGTAATTCCCATCCGGCACGAAGCAGATGTCCTGCGAATCCGGCTTGGCTGCGTTGCGAAGCCCCGCCGCCTCGGCCAAGTCGCGCACCTGCGGCTTGGGCATCCCGCCCAAGGGAAAGCGCAGGTAATCGAGCTGCGCTTCGGTGGTGCCATAAAGGAAGTATGACTGGTCGCGCGCCGGATCGAAGGCGCGGTGCAGCTGCGGGCCGTCCGCTGTGATGACGCGGCGGACATAATGCCCTGTCGCGAGGCAATCCGCGCCCAGCTCGCGCGCCATGCGGAACAGGTCGGTGAACTTGGGCCCCATGTTGCAGCGGATGCAGGGCACCGGGGTGCGTCCGGCCAGATATTCGTCGGCGAACTGTTCGACCACGTCTTCGCGGAAGGCGCTTTCATGGTCGAACACGTAATGCGCGATGCCCAGCCGGTCGGCCACGGCGCGCGCGTCGCGGATGTCGTCGCCGGCGCAGCACGCGCCCTTGCGGCCCGTGGCAGCGCCATAATCATATAGCTGGAGCGTGATGCCGATTACTTCGGCTCCGCTGGCATGGGCGAGAGCGGCGACCACCGAGGAATCGACCCCGCCGCTCATGGCGACCACGATGCGGCAATCGGCAGCCGCGCGCGGCAGATCGAACAGCGCGGCAGCATCTGGCCCGGTCATCGGGCTGGCGTCGAGAAGGGTGGGGGTGTCCATGGGCGGGCCGCCCTATAGCGATGCTTTGCCGCCTTCGCCAGTGGCGCCAATCTTGCCGCCCTCGCCAGCACTATTCCTAAGCTGAGGTAAATGGCGGTTTTACCGGATTTTGACGCACTCGGGCTAGAAAGGGGGATGATGTTTGAGAAAGCCAAGCCTTTCAATGCCCAGTCAGGGGTGCAAAGCGGACTTCGTCCCGGTCAGGAACGAGTCGCCAGCCGTCCGGCGCGCCGTGCGGGGGAAGCCCTGCGTGCGCTCGAATGGAGCGAGCTTACTGCCCGGCTCAACGCGGCGCGTGATCTGCGACTTTTGCTGCGCACCGAATCGCACGCTCCGATCGAGCAGACCGCGGCCAGCTTCGGCGATGCTGCCGCCAGTTACTTTGCGCTTCTCGATGATAGCGAACCGGGTGTTAACCCTGATGCTTTAGGGCAACCTAAAGCCTTGGGTGCAAAGATCGGTTCAGACGAAGCGAACCGCCCGGGCGATGTGACAGGACCACACTCCGACGCGCAGTCCGTGGCGATGCGAGAGAAATGCAATGATTGAGAACCAGGACATCCGCCCCGCACAGGTAATCGGCCCGCTCGGCGAGCCGCTGACCCTTGCCGACCTGCCTTCTCCCCAGACCAAGCGCTGGGTGGTGCGGCGCAAGGCCGAGGTGGTGGCTGCCGTCAATGGCGGACTGCTGACCCTCGACGAGGCGCTGGCACGCTATGGCCTGACGCTTGAGGAATTCGCGTCGTGGCAGCGTGCGGTCGACCGTTCGGGGATGCACGGGCTGCGCGTTACCAAGATCCAGCACTACCGCGACCTTTACGAGCGCCAGCTGAAGTACTGACACCCCTCATTTCGTCCTGCATCAGGCCCGCTCTGCCCGTAAGGCGTTGCGGGCCGTCGTCGTTTCGCGGCAACCTCTGGCCTTGGCGGCGCGCTATCAGCGTGGGTGCCGGGTCCAAGGGGAGATATTGCATGGGATGGATTGTCGCACTGATTGTTGGCGGCCTTGCGGGGTGGCTGGCCAGCCTGCTGATGAAGCGTGATGCGTCGATGGGGGTGGTCCTGAACATCGTGGTCGGCTGCGTAGGCTCGATCATCGGCAACTGGATCGCGCGGCCCTTGCTCGGGATCAGCGGCAGTGTGCAGCAATTCTCGATCACCGGGTTGTTTGTGGCTGTGCTTGGCGCGGCGGTGCTGCTGGGAATCGTCAACCTGATCCAGCGCGGCCGCTTGCGCTGAGCGCGTAACACCCTTGCGCGGCGGGAACCGAAGGCCTGCGCCCTTCGTCTAGGCTTAAAGTCACCGGTCGATGCACACGTTGCAGGCAAGCGCCTGACAATCTATCAGGCGTTGCAGTTGGTGACTTATATAAGTAATACACTTCGGGACCAGTCCCGCCGCCGTGCGGGTCTGCCCGAGTGAGGGAATGGCAATGAACTACGAGACGACGATCACGGCTGAGGCTGCTGACGGGGTGAGCACCGAATTCGGCGGTGTGCGCACGCTCGCCGCGCCTGCGATTCCGCGCTGGCTGATCCTCGGCGGGCTCGGCGTGTTCGGCTTGCTGCTGGCGGTGGCCGCCTATTTCGCGCTGGCGGGCGGAGAGCCTTTGGCGGTTGACGATGATAATTCGCAGGCCCCTTCGGTCACGGTCGTCACCCCGGGCACCACCACGGTCACAGGCGAGATCGAGGCGCCCGGCACCCTTGCCGCGCGTCGGCCGATGCCGGTCGGCGTTGTGGGTGAAGGCGGGCAGGTGCTGCGTGTCACCGTCGATGCGGGCGACTGGGTGCAGCAGGGTCAGGTGCTGGCGGTGATCGACCGTTCGGTGCAGGTCCAGCAGGCCGCCGCGCAATCCGCACAGGTCGATGTCGCGCGTGCCGATGCCAATCTGGCGCAGGCCAACCTTGACCGGGCAGCGCAGCTTGTCGCGCGCGGGTTCGTCTCCAAGGCTGATATCGACCGGCTGACCGCTGTGCGTGATGCCGCCGTCGCCCGTGTGAAGGTTGCGCAGGCGCAATTCAGCGAACAGCGCGCGCGCAATGAACGCCTCAACATCTATGCGCCTGCCACCGGCTATGTCCTCGCCCGCAATGTCGAGCCGGGGCAGACGGTGGGCGCAGGCTCCCCGGCGCTGTTCACCATCGCCAGCGGCGGCGAGATGGAAATGCTCGCGCAGCTATCGGAAGAACAGCTCGCCAAGCTTTCGGTCGGCACCATGGCGACGATCATTCCGACCGGATCGGCCAAGCAGTTTTCGGGGCAGGTCTGGCAGGTCGCCCCGGTGATTGATGCCACCACCCGGCAAGGCACGGCCCGCATCGCCCTGAGCTTCGCGCCCGAACTGCGGCCCGGCGGCTTTGCCACGGCGCGGATCAACTCCGGCAGCTTTACCGCCACGGTTCTCCCCGAAAGCGCGGTGCAGGCCGACAGCGAAGGCAGCTATGTCTATGTCGTGGGCGCCGATAACAAGGCGACCCGCCGCAAGGTCAAGACCGGTGCGGTGACAGCGCAGGGCCTTGCCATCACCGAAGGCCTCACCGGCAAGGAGCGCATCGTGCTGAAGGCCGGCGGGTTCCTCAACCCTGGTGAAACCGTCAACCCGCAGCCCTTGAAGAAGTAACAGGCATCCATCCCCGCAGGCGCGTTTCGCGTAACTGAGGCAGGGACAGTCGCAAGACCGGCGCAACACAGGCAGATACATCATGGCACTCCGCGACATTTCGGCCTGGTCGATCCGCAATCCGGTGATTCCGTTGGTGTTCTTCACCGGCCTGCTGTTTGCCGGGATCGTCAGCTTCCTGCAGATGGATGTGACCAACAATCCGGACGTCGATTTCCCGGCGGTGCGGGTCAACATCTCCCAGCCCGGCGCGTCCCCGACCGAGATCGAGAACCAGATCACCCAGCGCGTGGAAAGCGCGCTGCGGTCGATCAGCGGGGTCAATTCGATCCAGTCGACCGCGCGCGAAGGCTCGTCGCAGACCTTCGTCGAATTCGAGATCGGCACCAATCTGATCGAAGCGGTCAACGAGGTCGAAACCGCGATCGATTCGGTGCGCGGCAGCCTGCCCGACGGTATCCTTGAACCGCAGGTCTCCAAGGTCGACGTGGTGGGCGAACCGATCGGCTATGTCGCGGTCGAAGCCAATGACATGACGCTGGAACAGCTCAGCTGGTTCATCGATGACACCGTGGCCAAGCGGCTGCTGAAGATCGAAGGCATGGCCGAAGTCCAGCGCTTTGGCGGGGTCGACCGTCAGATCGAGGTGATCCTTGATCCGGCGCGGATGCAGTCTTTCGGGGTCACCGCCTCGCAGATCAACGCGGCGCTGCGTCAGGGCAACCTCGATGCGGCCGGCGGCCTTGCCGAAATCGGCGGCACCCGCCAGTCGCTGCGCGTGCTCGGCAATTCGGACACGGCCTTTGCCCTGTCGCAGACCCAGATCCAGCTCGGCGGCGGGCGCACCGTGCGCCTGGCCGACATCGCCAAGGTGCGTGACGGCTATTCCGAACGCAACTCGATCTCGGAGGTCAATGGCAAGGAAGTGGTCAACTTCCTGATGAACCGCGCGCGCGGCGCGTCGGATCTTTCGGTCTATGATGCCGCGCTGGAAGAGATGGACAAGATCGAGGCCGAGAACGAAGGCGTCAAGTTCATCAAGCTGTCGACCCAGACCACCTACACCCGCGGCCAGTACAAGTCCTCGATGTGGGCGCTGGTCGAAGGCGCGGTGCTCGCCGTGGTCGTGGTGTTCCTGTTCCTGCGCGATTGGCGCGCGACCTTCATCAGCGCGGTCGCGATCCCGCTGTCGGCGATCCCGACCTTCTGGTTCATGGATATGCTCGGGTTCAACCTGAACTTCCTGTCGCTGCTGGCGCTGGCGCTGGTGGCAGGGGTGCTGGTCGACGATGCGATCGTGGAGATCGAGAATATCGTGCGCCATATGCGCATGGGCAAGACCGCCTATCAGGCGTCGATCGATGCAGCCGACGAAATCGGCCTGCCCGTGGTTGCCACCAGTTTCTGCATCGTCGCGGTCTTCCTGCCTGTGGGCCTGATGCCAGGCGTGTCGGGCCAGTTCTTCCAGAACTTCGGAATCACCGTGGTGATCGCGGTGCTCATGTCGCTGGCTGTCGCGCGCATGATCACGCCGCTGATGGCGGCCTATTTCCTCAAGTCCAAGGGCCACGCCGAGCATGGCGAAGGCCCGATGATCGACGCCTATATGCGGGTGCTGGCCTGGACGCTGGATACCGGCAAGATGGCCGCGCGCCGCGCCGGGCTGGACGGGCCGCGCCACCGGGCGCTGTATGTCCCCTCGCTGCTGCTCGCTGTGACCTTGCTGCTGGCGGTGCCGGGACTGGTGATGTTCGAATTGGCGAGCGGTTCTGTCTCGGCCATGGTCGCCGAATCGCTCAGTGTCGCCCCGCCGTGGAAGGGCTTGCTGGGGCTGGAGGTGCAGAAGCAGATCGCCGCCGCCGTCTCGGCTGACAGCAACACCACCGTGTACAAGCTGGTCGCCAAGCTGTTCGAAGTGGTGATCGTGCTGTTTGTCTCGCTTGCATCGTTCTTCGCCGCGTTTGCCACCTTCAAGGCGATCGAGGCCCCGTCGGGCGGTGATAGTGCCATGGCCCGAGGCACGCGCTGGATGACCGCGCGCTTTTATGACCACCGCGTGTGGATGCTCGGCATCGGCTGGTTCTCGCTGCTGATCACCATCATCCTGTTCGGTCAGATCCCCGGCCAGTTCCAGCCGACCATCGATGACGAGAACAGCCGCGTCGAAATCGAAATGGTGCCCGGCACCACGCTCGCTGAAACCAAGCGCGTGGTGAATGCCATCGGCGACATCCTGCGCAAGGAGCCCGAGGTCGAGCGCCTGCTGGAACGCATCCGGCTGGGCGAAACCTCGTCGATCTTCGTCAAGCTGAAGGATGACCGCGAGCGCACCTCGATCGATTTCGAGCGCGAGCTGGCGCCACGGCTGGCCAAGTTCCCCGACGCGCGCGTGCGGTTCCAGTCGCAATCGGGCGGTTTCGGCTCTGGCCGCGACATGACCGTGATGCTGGCGGGCAGCGATCCCGTGCTGCTCGACCAGACCGCAACCCGGCTGGTCGAGGAGATGAAGGGCCTGAAATCGCTGGTCGCCCCGCGCATCAGTGCTGACCTCAACCGCCCGGAAATCATCATCACCCCGCGCGACAAGATCGCCGCCGAACTGGGCATCACCACCGCCGCCCTGTCGCAGACGATCCGCATCGCGACCCTCGGCGAAATCGAGCAGAACGCCGCGCGCTTCTCGCTGTCCGATCGCCAGATCCCGATCGTGGTGCGCCTGTCGGAAGAAGCGCGCACCGATTATCGCACCATTGAAAACCTGCCCGTGCCGCTCGCCAATGGCGGATCGGTGCCGCTTAGCCGCGTGGCGGACATTACCTTCGGCTCCGGCCCGACCGCGATCCAGCGCTACAACCAGAACCGCCGCGTGCTGGTGGGCGCTGACCTTGCCGCAGGCGTGCTGAAGGGCGAAGCGCAGGCGCAGATCGATGCCTTGCCGGTGCTCAAGGACTTGCCGGTCGGCGTGATCCGCGACGTGGTGGGCGAAGAGGAATGGCAGGCCGAACTGGTCCAGAACCTGATCATCGCCGTGATCGCGGGCGTGCTGCTGGTGTTTGCGGTGCTGGTGCTGCTCTACAAGCGCCTGATGAGCCCGCTGGTCAACATGACCTCGCTGGCGCTGGCGCCGCTGGGCGGGGTGCTGCTGATCTGGCTGCTGGGGCAACCCAATTCCATGCCGGTCTATATCGGCATCCTGCTGCTGCTCGGCATCGTCTCGAAGAACTCGATCCTGCTGATCGACTTCGCGATCGAGGAGATGAACAAGGGCGTTGGCCAGCTCGATGCGATCCTCGATGCGGGCCACAAGCGCGCCCAGCCGATCGTGATGACCACGGTCGCCATGACCGCAGGGATGGTGCCGGTGGCGCTTTCGCTGTCGGGTGACGGCGCGTGGCGCCAGCCGATGGGCATTGTGGTGATCGGCGGGCTGATCCTGTCGACCATGCTGACGCTGCTGATCGTGCCGGCCGGCTTCAGTCTGGCGGACAGCTTTGAAAAGCGCGTCGGCCCGTGGCTGCGGGCGCGGATGCTGACCTACAAGCCGGGTGACGAGAACGCGGCGGCCCCGACCGTGCCGGATCGTCCCTTCCCCGGCCTCGCCAAGCTGACGCCGCCGGACGGGGAACCGGCCGAGTGACCGCAAAAGGGGTGACGGACTGCCACCCCGCGGGCTAAGGCCGCTGCCATGGCAACGCGCACCATCCGGCCCCTGACCTTTGGCGGCCAACCGCTGACGGTTGATCGCGCCCGGCGCATGCGCTGGACGGCGACCGGCATGCTGGCGGCGATGGCGGTGATCTTCATCGCCACGCATGGCCTTGCGACCACCGGGCATCCCGCCTGGGCCTATATCAACGCCTTTGCCGAAGCCGCGATGGTCGGCGGCCTTGCGGACTGGTTTGCGGTGACCGCGCTGTTCCGCCACCCGCTCGGCCTGCCGATCCCGCACACCGCGATCATCCCCGAAAACAAGGACCGCATCGCCGATACGATGGCGGCCTTCCTGCGCGAGAATTTCCTCACGCCCGCAGTCGTCGCACGGCGGATGTCGGGGATGAATGTCGCCAAGGCGGCGGGCGAGTTTCTGGCGGCCTCGCCCGAGCGCGGGGCAGACGGCAGCATCGACGAACGGTCGCGCATCACCAGCGGCGCGGCGGAATTGCTGGCCGAGGTGCTCGAATCGCTCGATCCCGACCGGCTCGGCAATCAGGTGCGTTCGGGCCTCGCGGCGCAACTTGCGAAGCTCGATATTGCCCCGCTGGCAGGCCGCATGATCGAGACGACCATGGCCGACAAGCGCCACCAGCCGCTGATCGACGGCTTCGTGCGCTGGGCGGGCCTGACGCTGGAGGACAACGAGGAAACCATCCGCGACATCATCCACCAGCGCGTGTCAGGCGTGCTGCGCTGGGCGGGCATCGACAAGACCATCTCCTCCAGCGTGCTGGACGGGCTGTACAAGCTGCTGGCCGAGGTGCTGGTGAACCCCGATCACCCCCTGCGCGGCAAGATCGAGGAAGGCCTCGCCAAGCTCGGGCAAGACCTGCAGCATGACCCTGATACCCGCGCCAAGGTGGAAGACATGAAGCGCGACCTGATCGCCAACCCCGCCGTGGCGGTGTGGTGGACGGGTGTGTGGGAGCGCATCCGCCGCTCGCTCATCGCCCGCGCGCGCGATCCCGAAAGCGGGATGGGCGAGGAAATGCGCAACATGCTCGCCGAATTGGGCGGGGCGTTGCAGCAGGACGTGCGGTTGCAGCTCCAGATCAACCGCTTTGCCCGCCGCACCATGGTCGGCGTCGCGACGCGCTATGGCGACCAGATCGTCCGGCTGGTGTCGGAAACGGTCAAGCGCTGGGACGCGCGCACGATCACCGACCGCGTCGAAGGCGCCGTGGGCCGCGATCTCCAGTTCATCCGCATCAACGGCACGCTGGTAGGCGGGCTGGTGGGCATGACGCTGCACTTCATCACCACCGTTCTCTGACGGGCAGCCTTACCTGCCCAACTGATAGACGATCGTTTCGGCAAACCACGACCGCATGGGCTGCCCCGCCGCATCAAGTGCTGGTTCGAAGCGGGCGTTCACCATTGCCCGGCAGGCAGGGCTGTCGAGCCGTTCGGTGTTGGTCGCCTTGATGATCGCGCAGTCCTCCACGGCACCTGTGTGATCGACCGTCACCCGCATCCGCATGATCCCCTGCTCGCCGCTGTTTTGTGCTTCGCGCGGATAGGTTGCCATGATCCGGCGCGCGGTTGCCTCGCTGTTAAGCCACTTTGGCCTCCGCGTTGCTGTGCGGTGCTGTTCGATATCCAGCCCCCATGTCCCCACCAGATCGAGCGCGCAGGCATCGAGCGCGGCAAAAGCCTCGCCCAACGGGCCTGACAGCAGCCGGATCTCGTCGTCGCGTTGCTTGACCGCGACGAATTCGACCTTCTGCGCGGCGTCCTTGTCGAGCTCAGGCAGGCGGGCGACGAGCTCGGGCAGGCGGACGGCCTCAGCATCCTCCGCCTCGTCGTCGCTGGCCATGCCGGTGGCGATGTTAAGCGTGGAGAAGATCAGGCTGTCGCCGTAATCGCCGACCGAGCCGGTGAAAGGCTTCGTTTCGCGCGGCTCCTGCGCGGCGAAGAACGCCAGATTGGTGGGTGCGCGGCTGCGGAACCGGGAATAGGACGGCCCTGCCAGCGTCATGCCGACTTGCTTGCCCGGCCAGTATTGTTCGAAGAACAGCAGGTGTCGCTCCTCCCCCTCGCCAAAGAACCGCGCGAGACGGCACTTGTTTTCGCCGAAATCGATGTTCCACGAGCTGCTGGGGGCAACCTCCACCACCTCGGCCTGCGCTGGTGTGGCGGCGAGCGTGATGGCGAAGGCGGTCACTGGGGCGGCAAGGGCAAGCATGGTGCGACGCATAGGTGGCTTCTCCGGCAGGCTGACATCCTACCGTAGCCCTGTGACGCGAGAAAGTCTTTTGCGACGAGGTGCTTAGAGGCCGGCCGTTGGCACTAGTCGCCTATCGCGATCCCGCCAACCGCGCCCCTGCGGCGATCCTTGAAGCTTGCCGTGTAATAGGCCCGAACCGGCTTGCCATCGCGATCGAGTGCCGGTTCGAAACGGGCCTGCTGCATGATCCGGCAGGCGCGGTCGTTCGAAACCGCGCCGTCTGTCGCATAGACGACGGTACAATCTTCCGGCTGCCCCGCCTCGTTCACGATCACCCGCAAATGGGCGATGCCATCGGCGGGTGAATACCAGCGCCAGTGTTCGGCAAAGGAGTTCGCGATGCTGCGGTGGACGGTGCGGCGGTTGAGCCATTGCGGGCCGCTGGCAGCGCCGCTCAGCCGCGCCATATCCAGCCCCCAGCTTGCCGCCAGCGCCTGCGCGCAGGTGTCGAGCGTGGCCAGCGCCTCGTCGAGCGCGCCGGTCGCAAGGTGCAATCTCTCGCCGCGCTGGGCGAGGGTGACGGTTCCGCTGGCTGCGGACGGTCCGTTCGCCTCGGGGTTGATGGCCGACAGCTTGAG
This sequence comes from Porphyrobacter sp., assembly GCA_032116115.1. Lineage (GTDB taxonomy): Bacteria > Pseudomonadota > Alphaproteobacteria > Sphingomonadales > Sphingomonadaceae > Erythrobacter. The sequence continues at coordinate 96,496 of JAUMAX010000009.1, read as the reverse complement.
CCCGGGGCCGAACCCCGGAACATCCCCGGCCAGCGGTGTGACCCAGACGCGCGCGGAAGCGCTCGCCAGATCGAACTGCGCCCGGGTTTCGCCGGTGAATTCCGCGATGGCCGGCCCGGCGAGCGTGACGTGCACGTCATCATCGGGGGAGAAGCGTTCAAGCATCAGGATGTGGCGGGCATCGCCTTCGCCGAACACGCGGCTGATCCGGCAGCGGTTGCCATCAGCCTCGCTTTGCCATTCGGCGCTGGGGGATAAGGAAACGGTCCCCGCCTGCGCCACAACGGGCAGGGCAGCGAGAAGCAGCGGTGCGAGAATCCGAATGGTGCGACCCATACAAAAACCTCCAGCAGATATGTTGGACCTTACCAGAGGTTAATTTGTTTTCAAGCGTTTGCACGCAACAACGGGCCAGCCCCCTAGCGCCGCCGATGCCCGCGCCGCGAACGATCAGACGATCGCTCAGCCCAGCCGGAAGGTGATCCGCGTGACCCAGTAAGACTTCATCGGCAACCCGTCAGCGCCCAGCGCGGGATCGAACCGTGCCTTCATCAGCTGCCTGCAAGTCACGCTGTTCAGGTCGTCGTGTCCGGAATCGTGCGTGATCTTGCATCCGGTGGGCGCCCCGGTTTCGTCCACCATTACCGCCACCCCCACCACGCCTTGTCGCCGTTCCGCAGCCGCGCGCGGCGGGTAGTAGTCGTTGATGCCGCGCGCCACCCGCTGCTTGTCCAGCATGTCCGCCCTGCGCTTCGCATTTCGGTGCGCTTGCGGATCCAGACCCCAGGTTTCGAGGATATGCGACGTGCAATCGTTGAGGACACCCAGTGGTGCGGCCAGAGCGCCTGTGGCAAACACCAAGGTGTGCTGGCCTTGCCTGATCGTGATCTGTCGCAGCGTCTTGGCGGCGCCCGTGTCGATGGCGTTCAATGATGCGGCCATGCCGACGCCTGCCATTCCGGAAGCTGTGTTCGGCTCGTCTGCTACGATCCCGACATCCTGCACGAACACCAGCGCGTCGAAATTGGGATTTGCGGCCTTCACAACCGGGTGTTCTGCGGAAAGACCATCGGGGCCGAAATCGACCCGGACATTGCTGCTTTCCACGATGCCCGACAGCGCAGGGCCAGTCACGATCAGGTTGAACGTGGCGCCCGGTGCCCTTTGTTCAAACACCAGCGCATGAAGGCCGCTATCGTTGGCGAAGATGCGGGTCAGGCGGCACAGTCCGGTTTCGTAGGATGCCTGCCAGCCCGAACTGGGTTCGAGGACGATCCTGCTGTTACTCTGTGCTGTGGCGACCGCTGGCGCGAAGGCACTTGTGGCTATCAGGTAACCCGATAGGCCGAGGTTGCGGATTGTGTGGCGCATAAGAAAACCTCCGACCAGCGCGCAGCTTACCGGAGGTTTTCTGGATTCTCAAGCGCTTGAGCGATGTGCGCCTTACAGCGCGTTCGTCAGCTCCGGCACGGCGGCGTAAAGATCAGCCACAAGGCCGATATCCGCGACCTGGAAGATCGGGGCGTCTTCGTCCTTGTTGATGGCGATGATGACCTTGGAGTCCTTCATGCCCGCAAGGTGCTGGATCGCGCCCGAGATGCCGATCGCGAAGTACACTTCCGGGGCGACGATCTTGCCGGTCTGGCCGACCTGGTAGTCGTTGGGGACATAGCCCGCATCGACCGCCGCACGGCTCGCGCCGATCGCCGCGCCGAGCTTGTCAGCCAGCGGGGTGATGGTCGCTTCAAAGGTCTCCGCATCCTTCAGCGCGCGGCCGCCGGAGACGATGATCTTGGCGCTGGTCAGTTCCGGACGCTCGCTCTTGGCGATTTCCGAGCTGACGAAGCTGGAGGTGCCGGCATCGCCCGCGCCGCCGACGGCTTCGATGGTGCCCGAACCGCCCTCGGTCGCCGCCTTTTCAAACGCGGTGCCGCGCACGGTGATCACCAGCTTGGCATCGGTCGATTCGACCGTGGCGATGGCGTTGCCGGCGTAGATCGGGCGGGTGAAGGTCTTGGGGCCTTCGACCGAGAGGATTTCCGAAACCTGCATCACGTCAAGGTGCGCAGCAACGCGCGGGGCGACGTTCTTGCCCTGCGTGGTGGCAGCGGCGAGGAACGCGTCATGGTGGCCCATCAGCTCGGCAGCGAGCGGGGCGACGTTTTCAGCCAGGCCGTTGGCGTAAGCCGCGTCATCCGCAACGTGGACCTTGCCCACGCCCGCGATCTTGGCAGCCGCTTCGGCAACGCTGCCGCAGTTGTGACCGGCGACCAGCAGGTGGACTTCGCCCAGCTTCGATGCAGCGGTGACCACAGCGAGGGTCGCGTCATTCACCTTGGTGTTGTCATGTTCGACGAGAACCAGAGTCTTCATCTCTAAGTGTCCTTATTCTAAGGGCTGGCGCGCTTACGCGATGCCGAGCGCCTTGACCTTTTCGACCAGTGCGGTGACGTCGGCGACCTTTTCGCCAGCCTGACGCACCGGCGGCTCGGCGACCTTGAGGGTCTTGAGACGCGGGGTCAGATCGACGCCGTAATCGGCAGCCGTCTTGACCGCGAGCGGCTTCTGCTTGGCCTTCATGATGTTCGGCAGCGAGGCATAGCGCGGCTCGTTGAGGCGCAGGTCGGTGGTGACGATCGCGGGCATGGTGAGCTTCACGGTCTGCAAGCCGCCATCGACTTCGCGCTTCACGATCACGCTGTCGCCATCGACTTCGACGGTGTTGGCGAAGGTGCCTTGCGGGCGGCCCATCAGGGCAGCGAGCATCTGGCCGGTCTGGTTGGAATCGTCCGAGATCGACTGCTTGCCGAGGATGACGAGGCCGGGGGCTTCCTCATCGGCAATGGCCTTGAGGATCTTGGCAACCGCCAGCGGTTCCACTTCCTCGTCGGTTTCAATCAGGATCGCACGGTCTGCACCCATGGCGAGGGCGGTGCGGAGCGTTTCCTGGGCCTTGGCCGGGCCGACGCTGACAGCGACGATTTCCGTGGCTGCGCCCTTTTCCTTGAGGCGGATGGCTTCTTCAACCGCGATCTCGTCGAACGGGTTCATGCTCATCTTGACGTTGGCAAGGTCAACGCCCGTGCCATCGGCCTTGACCCGCGGCTTGACGTTGTAATCGATCACCCGCTTGACGGGGACGAGGATTTTCATGGGGCGTTCCTTCCTCTCACAGAATCACGGACATCGTGTTGGCCGCCCGCCTAGCTTGCGTTTACGTAAACGTCAAGCAAAGCTGAGGCGCGGGGGGCCAGATTTGCGTCCATCCCCTTGCTTCCCGACACACGCAGGTCAAGCCATCAATTCGTCAGTGATTTACCGGCAGACCGTGGCGAGATACGTTCGGATTGCAGGAGGGATGATGCGATGGGAAAAAAGGCATGGATGGCAGCGCTTGCGTTGCTGGCCGGGGGTCCGCTGGCGGCGCAGGAAACGCGGGTTGGCGAACCCGGCTTCACCTCGCCGCCGGCGATCGTCAATCAGCTCTGGTGGCTCGAAGGCCTGTGGCAGGGCGAAGGCATCGATGGCGCCCCCGCGACCGAAAGCTGGCTCCCGCCGACGGGCAACACCATGGTCGGCACCTTTGTGCAGCAGACCCCCGAAGGCGGCATCCTGTTCACCGAGCACATGTATCTGGTGGAGGAGGGCGACACCGTTGCGCTGAAGCTCAAGCATTTCAACGCCGATCTGACCGGCTGGGAAGACAAGGCGGGGATGGTCACCTTCCGCTTGCTCAGCCTCGATGTCTGCGCGGCCTATTTCAGCGGCCTCACCATTCGCTGCGATGGCAATGACAAGCTGGTCGTGGCGGTGCGGATGAAAAGCGACGCAGCCGAGCCCAAGGAACTGCTGTTCCGCTTCAACCGGGCGGCGCGGTCCGGGGGCTTCAACAATTGCGACGGCAGCACTCCCGAAATGAACGAATGCATGGCCGGAATTCTCGAGCGTGCGATTGCGCGGAAGGATCGCTATCTCGCTGCCGCGCTGGAACGGCACCGCGACAAACCGGAACTCGTCGCCATGATCCTGCAGAGCGACAAGGCGTCTGATGCCTATCGTGAAGCGGAGTGCGAAGCCATGTATGAAGACTGGAAGGAAGGCACCATCCGCACCATCATGGGTCTGTCCTGCTCGATTGCGCTGGCAGACGAACGCACCCGCACGATCTGGCAGAACTGGCTGACCTATATGGACAGCACCCCGCCCGACCTCCCTGAACCCGGCCGGTCGCGCTGACCGCAATGAAAAACCCCCGCCGGCGCGAACCGACGGGGGTTTTCGATTCTGTGGCGGAACGGAGGCTTAGGCCGCCTTCTTCACCTCGGCGACGATCTTCTGCGCGGCGTCACCCAGATTGTCGGCGCTGACGATGGCGAGGCCCGAGTTTTCGAGGATCGCCTTGCCTTCGGCCACATTGGTGCCTTCCAGACGCACGACCAGCGGAACCTGCAGGTTCACGTCCTTGGCCGCCTGCACAATGCCGTTGGCGATCACGTCGCACTTCATGATCCCGCCGAAGATGTTGACGAGGATGCCTTCCACCGCCGGGTCCTTGAGGATGATCTTGAACGCCGCGGTCACCTTCTCGGTGGTGGCGCCGCCGCCCACGTCGAGGAAGTTCGCCGGGAAGGCGCCGTTGAGCTTGATGATGTCCATCGTCGCCATGGCGAGGCCAGCGCCGTTCACCATGCAGCCGATGTTCCCATCAAGCTTGATGTAGGCGAGGTCATATTCGCTGGCTTCGACTTCGGCCGGGTCTTCCTCGGTCTCGTCGCGCAGGGCTTCGATGTCGGGGTGGCGGTAGAGCGCGTTGCCGTCAAAGCTCATCTTGGCGTCGAGCACCAGCAGCTTGCCGTCTTCGCTTTCGACCAGCGGGTTGATTTCGAGCATCTCGCAATCGGTGGCGAGGAAGGCGTCATAGAGCTGCTTCGACAGCTTCTGCGCCTGCTTATTGAGATCGCCCGTCAGCTTGAGCGCGAAGGCCACGGCGCGACCATGGTGCGGCTGGAAGCCCTGCGCCGGATCGACGCTGAAGGTGGTGATCAGCTCGGGCGTGTCATGCGCCACGGTCTCGATGTCCATCCCGCCCTCGGTCGAAACGACGAAGGCCACGCGGCCCGTCGCGCGGTCAACCAGCAGCGAGAGGTAGTATTCCTTGGCGATGTCGACGCCGTCGGTGATGTAGAGGCGGTTCACCTGCTTGCCCGCATCCCCCGTCTGGATGGTGACCAGCGTGTTGCCGAGCATTTCCTCGGCATGGGCGCGCACTTCATCGAGGCTCTTGGCCAGACGCACGCCGCCCTTGGCGTCGGGGCCGAGTTCCTTGAACTTGCCCTTCCCGCGGCCGCCCGCATGAATCTGCGCCTTCACGACATAAAGCGGCCCGGGGAGCTTCTTGGCGGCTTCCACGGCTTCTTCGACGGTCAGGGCGGCATGGCCTGCCGGAACCGCGATCCCGTGCTGGGCGAGGAGTTCCTTGGCCTGATATTCATGGACATTCATGGCGTATCGATCCCTTCAATTCGTAATCTGAGCATATCCTGGGGAGAGGTCGTCTCGCGGGGGGCCTAAGCACGGATCGACCCTCTTGAAAAGTGCTTGCGGCACGGCCAACACGGAAGCCTCTCATGATTGACAGGTCGCACCTTGAAGCAATCGTCCGCGAGGCGGGCAGGATCGCCCATTCGCGCTGGCCGGGGTCAGGGCATGACCTGCACAGCTGGGACAAGACACCCGGCAATCCGGTGAGCGAGGCCGATCTCGAAGTCGACCGCTTCCTGAAGCGCGAACTGGGGCGGTTGCTGCCATCGGCGGCGTGGCTGTCGGAGGAAACCGCCGACGACAAAGTGCGCACGCAGAGCGGTCTTATCTGGCTGGTCGACCCGATTGACGGGACCCGCGATTTCGTCGGCGGGCGGCCGGGCTGGGCGGTGTCGGTGGCGCTGGTGAGTTCGGGGCGTCCGCTGATCGGAATGCTCGCCGCGCCTGCACGGGGCGAGGAGTGGGTGGCGGTCGCGGGTCAGGGGGCGACGCTCAACGGCGCGTCTATCCGCGCCAGCCAGCGGACGCAATTCGCCGGCGCGCGGGTGCCGACGCACAGCTTGCCCAAGGACGACAGTGACTTGGTGGCGGTCTATCAGCCCAATTCGATTGCCTTGCGGATCGCGATGGTCGCCGCCGATCAGGCCGATCTGGTCGCGACTTTGCGCTGGGGCTACGAATGGGACATCGCCGCCGCCACTCTGATCGCGCGCGAGGCGGGGGCGGAGGTGACCGACGCTTTCGGCGGGCCGCTGGCCTATAACAAGCACGATCCCCGCGATTTCGGGGTGCTGGTGTGCTCGCCCGCAATCCACGCGGCGGCGGTGGAACGGCTGGCGGAACGGGCCGCGGCGCTGCGCTGACCTAGGGGCATTAGAACGCAAACGGGCCACCCGTCAGGGTGGCCCGCAAGGCTGACCGCAGCGATGCGACCTTCAGACCTCAAGTAGCGAGGCGATAGGCCAACAAAAAATGCCGCGTGAGCGAGGATCGGGGGCGCAGAGGCGCCCCCGAAAACATTAATTCCCGCGCGCGGCGTTCACGTCGGCCTGGCTGACCGGGATGATCTTGATTTCGACCCGGCGGTTAAGCGGCTCGTTGACGTTGTCCCCGGTCTTCACGCGCAGATAGTCATACTGCTCGCCAAAGCCCTGTGTCGCCATGCGCGAACGCGCCACGCCGCGGGCGGCGAGGTAATCGGCGACCGACTGCGCGCGCTGTTCGGACAGGCGCTGGTTGGTGGCGGGCGAACCGGTGGTGTCGGTGAAGCCATAGACGTCGATCAGGCTGTTCGGATACTTGATCAGCGTTTCAGCGACGTTGTTCAGCGTATCGAGAAAGCCCGGATTGATCGAAGCTGAGCCGGTGGCGAAGGTCACGCCATCGGGCAGGCGGACGAGGATCGCGTCCTGATCGCCGACTTCTTCGACATCGACGCCGCTGCCGGCGGTCTGTTCCTTCAGTTCCTTGATCTGGTCGTCATACTGCTTGCCCAGCACAGCGCCGGCCGAGCCGCCGATGCCCGCACCGATGATGCGTCCGGTGTCGCCGCCAATGGCGCCGCCGAGCAGATAGCCCAGCGTCCCGCCAAGGCCAGTGCCGATCGCGGTGCGCGAGATCTTCTTTTCGCCGGTGTTGGGGTCAGTAACGCAGGCGGTGGTGCCGAGCAGGGCGAGCGCCGCAGTGCCGGACAAAAGGATACGCGAGATAGTCATAAGCAATTCCTCCCTCTTGTGTGGAGCCGAACATGCCATGCAGCCGGAACAGCAGCAAGGCGTCAGCCCACCGAGAACCTAGAGCCCTTGACGCCCCGCGCATTGACCCATGTTGAACAGAATGGGTCAGGCCGATTATGTTGCAAGGCTGGCAACACGTCCCGTTTGTGCTAGCGCAATTGCGTGACCCCGTTTCCCTGGACCGATCTTGCCATCATCGTGGTGCTCGTTGTGATCAACGGCGTGTTTGCCATGTCCGAGCTGGCGATTGTCTCGGCCAAGACCAGCACGCTCGAAGCCAAGGCGGAGGCCGGTTCGAAATCGGCGCGCACCGCGATTGCGCTGGCGGCCAATCCCGGCAAGTTTCTCTCGACCGTGCAGATCGGCATCACCCTGATCGGGATTGTGGCGGGGGCTTACTCCGGCGCTAGCCTTGGCGGGCCGGTGGGCGAGCGGATGGAAGCGCTGGGCCTGCCGCCCGAATATGCCGACGAGGCCGGGTTTGCCGTGGTGATCGCGCTGACCACCTATCTCAGCGTTGTCGTGGGCGAACTGGTGCCAAAGCAGCTGGCGCTGCGCAGCGCGGTGCCACTGGCGCTGATCATGGCGCGCCCCATGGCGCTGCTTTCCCGGATCGGCGCGCCGCTGGTGTGGCTGCTCGATTCAAGCTCGGCGGTGATCTTCAACCTGTTCGGCCTGCGCCGCACCGACGAGGCGACGGTGACCGCAGAAGAATTGCGCATGATCTTCGCCGAGGCGACGCGTTCGGGCGTGATCGAGGCTGAACAGCGCCAGATCCTCACCGGCGTGGTCCGTCTGGCCGAACGTCCTGTGCGCGAGATGATGACCCCGCGCATCGAAGTCGACTGGATCGAGGCTGATGCCGATGCGGCGGAAATCCGCGAGACGATCGAGGAAAGCTCGCATTCGCTGCTGCCGGTCGCCGAAGGCTCGCCCGATGCGATCCTCGGCGTGGTCAAGGTGCGCGATGTGCTGGCGGCGCTGGTGGCCGGGACGCCGGTTTCGATCCGGGCGATGATGCGCAAGGTCGAGGTGGTCCCCGATCAGCTCGATGCGATGGACGCTCTGCGCGTGCTGCAATCCGCCGAGGTCGCGATGGCGGCGGTCACCGATGAATACGGGCATTTCGAGGGGATCGTCACCCCTGTCGACCTGCTGACTGCGATTGTCGGCAACTTCGCCAGCGACAGCGATGACGGCGATCTGCCCTCGATTGTCGAGCGTGAGGACGGCTCGCTGCTGGTGTCAGGCTCGCTGTCGGCGGACGCGCTGGCTGACCGGCTGGGCCTCGATTACGGCGAAGACCGCGAATTCGGCACAGCGGCAGGGTATGTCCTGTCGGTGATGAAGAAGCTGCCGGGCGAAGGTGAGCACTTCACCGATCAGGGCTGGCGCTTCGAAGTGGTCGACATGGATGGCCGACGGATCGACAAGCTGCTGGTCAGCCGGGTCCGCGGAGAGGGCGGGGAGTAAGGCCCGGTCGCGAAGCGACCGCAAGCGCGACCGCGCGCCCGAGCTTATGCGAGGAAAGCCCAGGCGGACGGATGTCCGCCGCCCGGCGTTTGAGGGTCAAATCAAGAAGGTATAACCGTGCTTGCCGCCTGACCGTCGCCTTCGGGCGCGGCGATGATGTCGCGGGTCACGCGGCCCTTTGCCACGGTGTTGGTGCCGGTATCGCCAACCTGGCTGCGGATGCTCGGCGCTGCGGCACCGGCGCGGTCGATCACGCTCGCTTCAACCCGGCTGCGCGGCGCAGGGCCGCCAAACAGGGCTTCAAGCGCTTGTTCCGATGCCGTGCCTTCTGCCGGACGCGGGGCGCCGGGAGCAGGCGGGGTCAGGGTGAAATCGGGCGGAACCACCAGCGGCGCCTGACGCTGCACGGCGAATTCATCGGGCCGTTCACGGTTGAACACCCCGCTGCCGCCGCCACAGGCGGCCAGCATTGCCGAGGCACCGGCCAGCAGGATCAGGGGTGCAAACTTACGCATCAGACGTCTCTCCACGGGGCGCATCCCCGGTCTCGGTTTCGCCCTTGTCGCGCACCAGCAGGCTGCGGGCAAGGATAATGACGACGCCGATGGTGATCGCGGCGTCGGCAATGTTGAAGATCAGGAACGGGCGGAACGTCCCGATGTGCAGATCGGCATAGTCGATGACATAGCCCAGATCATAGCGATCGCGGATATTGCCGATTGCCCCGCCAAGGATCAGCGACAGGCCGACAATCTCGCCCAGCAGCTTTTCGCGCATCATCCACACCAGCACCACCAGCGCAATCACGCCCGTCAGCAGCACCAGCAGCCAGCGGGTTTCCATGTCGTTCGCCTGGAACATGCCGAGCGAGATGCCCTTGTTCTCGGTATAGGTGAGGTCGAAGAACGGCAGCAGGTCGATCTTGCCCACCTCGCGCAGGCGCAAGGGGCCGATGACGTAAAGCTTCACGGCCTGATCAATGATCGCGATGAAGACCGCGATGGCAAGGCCGATCAGCCGGTTGCGGGTGAACAGGCCGCTCATGCCCCGACCACGTCTTCGCAGCGCCCGCACAGCGCGCCATCTTCGGCGACGTCGGGCAGCAGCCGCCAGCAGCGGCCGCATTTGTGGTGGGAGGTCTTGGTCACGGTCACGCCGTCCACCTGCCCGCGCGTGACTGTCGCGGTGATGAACAGCTCGGCAAGCTGTGCGTCCGAAACATCGTCAGGAACGGCGCTCACGGGGACGACGACTTCGGCTTCAAGGCTCGATCGGATCGTCTTGTCACGCCGCAGCGGCTCGATCGCCTCGTTGACCTGATCGCGCAGCGCCCGCAGCTGCCCCCACTTGGCGGTTTCGGCCACCACGCCGGGAACGCTCGGCCATTCGAGCAGGTGCACGCTGCCGCGCTGGCCGCTCTCATCCGCCTCGCCGTCCTCGGGATAGCGCGTCATCCACACTTCTTCGGCCGTGAACACCAGCACCGGCGCGGCGTAACGCACCAGCGCGTGGAACAAGAGGTCGAGCACCGTGCGATAGGCGTTGCGCGTCACGCTGTCCGGCCCGTCGCAATAGAGGCTGTCCTTGCGGATATCGAAGTAGAACGCCGACAGGTCCTCGTTGCAGAAATCGACCAGCAGCCGGGTGTAGAGGTTGAAGTCGTAGCTTTCCGCCGCCGCCTTCAGCTTGCCATCCAGCTCCGAAAGCAGCGCGAGGACATAGACCTCAAGCTCCGGCAATGCCCCGCCGTCGCTCATGTCGCCGACAAACCCGTCGAGCGCGCCGAGCAGATAGCGGAAGGTGTTGCGCAGCTTGCGATACTGGTCGCCGACGCCCTTCAGGATTTCGTCGCCGATGCGGTGGTCTTCGGTGAAATCGACCGAGAGCGCCCACAAGCGGATGATGTCGGCGCCGTATTCCTCCATCACCTTGATCGGGCTGATGGTGTTGCCTTCGCTCTTGGACATCTTGCGGCCCTTGGCATCCATCGTGAAGCCGTGGGTCAGCACTTGGTCGTAAGGCGCGCGGCCCCGCGTGGCGCAGGATTGCAGCAGCGAGGACTGGAACCAGCCGCGATGCTGGTCGCTGCCTTCGAGGTAGAGGTTGGCGGGCCATTGCAGGTCCGGCCAGCGCCCAGATTCGAGCACGAAGGCGTGGGTGCAGCCGCTATCGAACCACACGTCGAGAATGTCGGTGACCATCTCGAAATCGTCGGGGTCGTGATCGGGGCCGAGGAAAGCGGCCTTGTTGGCGCTGTTCCACGCGTCCATGCCGTCCGCGTTCACCGCGGCGACGATGCGGGCGTTGACGGCGGCGTCTTGGAGGTAGGAACCGTCAGGTCGCACGAACAGCGTGATCGGCACGCCCCAAGCGCGCTGGCGGGAGAGCACCCAGTCAGGCCGCCCTTCAACCATCGCGCCGATGCGGTTGCGGCCCTTTTCGGGGATGAATTCAACGCGGGCGATTTCCTCGACCGCGCGCTGGCGCAGGGTGGGCGAGGCGGCGAGGGTTTCCTCGGCCGGATCGATCGCGCCGCCTTCGTTCTCCCAGCGCTTGTCGGCGGGGGTCTTGGGCTCGATCCACTCCATCGCGCGGTCCATCGGCACGAACCATTGCGGGGTGCAGCGGAAGATCACCTTGGCCTTGGAGCGCCACGAATGCGGGTAGGAGTGCGCGTAATCCGCGCTCGCCGCGAGCAGCGCGCCCGCTTCGCGCAGGTCGGCACAGATCGGGCCGTCGGGCGCGTTGAACTTGGGGTTGATGACGCTCATGCGGCGCTCATCGGCAGCGCCCAACCATTGCCAGTCGTCGCGATAACGCCCGTCGTTCATCACCGCGAAGACGGGGTTGATTCCGTTCGCCTTGCACAGCTCGAAGTCGTCCTCGCCATGATCGGGCGCCATGTGGACGAGGCCGGTGCCGCTATCGGTGGTGACGAAGTCGCCGGGGAGCAGCGGGCGCGGGGCCGCGTAGAACCCGCCGAGGTGGTGCATCGGGTGGCGGGCGAGGGTGCCGGCGAGGTCGGCGCCTTTGAATCGAAGCTTGGGCTCTTTGAAGATCATGACGCCGCTGGTCGCGGCGCTCGACAGCCGCTTCTCAACTTCAGCGACGAGGTCGCAAGCGAACACGAGGAAGTCAGGCTCGTTCACGTTGTCGTTGTCTGAATAGTAGACTTCGAAGAGGCCATATTCGATGTCCGGCCCATAGGCCAAAGCCTGGTTCACCGGGATCGTCCACGGCGTGGTTGTCCATATCACCACGCGTTTGCCAACCAGCTCGTGGACCTTGCTCTCTATGATCTCGAACGCCACGTCGATCTGGGTCGAGGTGATGTCCTCGTATTCGACCTCCGCCTCGGCTAGTGCGGTCTGTTCGACCGGGGACCACATCACCGGCTTCGAGCCGCGGTAGAGGTTCCCCGCCTCGGCCAGCTTGAGTAGCTCGGCGACGATCACCGCCTCGCTCTCCTTCTGCATGGTGAGGTAGGGGTGGTCCCAATCGCCCATGATGCCGAGGCGCTTCAGCTGCGCGCGCTGCACGTCGACCCATTGTTGCGCATAGGCGCGGCATTCGTCGCGGAACGCTGTGACCGCCGCTTCGTCGCGGCCTGCGCCGGTGAGGACGGGCTTGGTCTTCTTCTCCTTGCGGTACTGCTCCTCGACCTTCCACTCGATGGGGAGGCCGTGGCAGTCCCAGCCCGGCACGTAAGGCGCATCGCGGCCCAGCAGGTTCTGGGTGCGGCAGACCATGTCCTTGAGGATGTGGTTCAGCGCATGGCCGATATGCATGTCGCCATTGGCATAGGGCGGGCCATCGTGGAGGATGAACTTCTCGCGCCCGCGCCGTGCGGCGCGCAGGGCGTCATACAGCCCGATCTGCTCCCAACGCGCGGCAATGCCCGGCTCCTTCTGGGGGAGGCCGGCCTTCATGGGGAAATCGGTCTTCGGCAGGAAGACGGTGTCCCTGTAGTCGCGCTTTGCAGTATCGTCGCTCATGATGCGGCGGGCCTTAGCGGGCGAGCGGGGATTGCGCAATTTGTCTTGGAAGGAAGGGGTTCGCGCAGAGACGCAGGGAAGAAAGGGGGAGGCGCAGAGGTGAAGCGCCGCGCCGCAGGCCCTCCACCCTCTTGCAAGGATCGGATACCGGCTGCGCCGGGAGCCCAACCTCTCTGCGTCTCCCCTTCTCCTCTGCGTCTCTGCGTGAACAAATTCAGCCGACCAGCCGCCGCGCCTCGGCGCAATCCTTGTCCATCTGTTCGATCAGCGCCTCAAGACTGTCAAACTTCGCCTCTCCGCGCAGGAAGTGGTGGAAGGCCACTTCGATCTCCTGCCCGTAGAGATCGCCGCTGAAGTCGAAGAAATACGGCTCCAGCAGCTCCTTGGGCGGTTCGAACTGCGGGCGGATGCCGATATTGGCGGCGCCGTGCAGCACCTGTCCGGTCGCCAGAATGCGGCCCGTCACGGCGTAGATGCCGTATTTGGGGCGCAGGTAATTCTCGACGCCGAGATTGGCCGTCGGATAGCCAATGGTGCGCCCGCGCTTGTCGCCATGTTCGACGATGCCCCGGATCGCAAAGGGCCGGGTCAGCAGACGCGCGGCGAGCTGCGGGTCGCCGTCCCTCAGGGCTTGGCGGATGCGGCTGGAGGAGACGATTTCCTCGCCCTCGCTCACCGCCTCGACTACGCGCGATTGCAAGCCCAGTTCGCTGCCGAGGGTGCGCAGCAGATCGACATTGCCCTTTGCGCCCTTGCCGAAGGTGAAATCGCCCCCCGTCACCACCCCGTGCGCGCCGAAGCGGTCGATCAGGATGGCGTTGATGAAGTCCTCCGCGCTGGTCCCGGCAAGGTCGGCGTCGAAGTGGAACACCAGCATCGCGGTGGCCCCTGCGGCGAGATACAATTCCTGCCGCTGCTCCAGCGTGGTGAGGCGGAAGGGCGGCACATCGGGGCGGAAGAAGCGCACCGGATGGGGATCGAAGGTGGCGATGATCGAGGGGCGGCCTTCCGCCTGCGCCCAGCGGATCGCCTCGCCCGCCACCGCCTGATGGCCGCGATGGAATCCGTCGAAATTGCCCAGAGCGATGATGGCGCCGCGCAGCGCATCAGGCACTGGGTCACGGTGATCGAGCCAGCGCATCAGACGCTTCCTGCCCGCCGGAATGTCAGGAACGAGAACGCCGGATGCGGGCCGTCTGCGGCATGATCCTCGCGCGCGGTCAGCACCCAGTCGCGCCCCGGTTCGGCCATGAAAGTGTCGCCCCTGTAGTCGGCGTGGATTTGCGTGAGTTCGATCCGGTGGGCGAGCGGCAGGAACACATCGTAGATCGCTGCCCCGCCGATGATCGCGATTTCGCCGCTGTCATTGCCCTTACCGGCAAGGGCCAGCGCCTCCTGCACCGATCCGGCCATCTCGACCCCGTCCGCCTTCAGATCATCCCGCCGCGACAGCACGATATGGCGGCGGCCGGGGAGCAGGCCGGGCAGGCTCTCGAAGGTCTTGCGGCCCATCACCATCGGGAGTCCTGTTCCCTTTGGCCCCATCGTCAGCGCCTTGAAGCGCTTGAGATCGGCCGGCAGGCGCCACGGCAGATCGCCTTCATTGCCGATCGCGCCATTGGCGGCGCGGGCATAGATCAGCACGATGTCCGGCGTCATTTCCGCGGTCACTTCAGCGCGTGTCCGACGCGGGTGACGTGGCCCATCTTGCGCCCTTCGCGCGCTTCGGCCTTGCCGTAGAGGTGCAGGTGCGGCTCGCCCGGTTCGGCAAGGATGGCGTGGGCGCGCAGGGCATCATCGCCGACGATGTTGCGCATTTCGATGCTGCCGAAGCGGGTCTTGGTGCCGCCTAAGGGCAGGCCGCAGATCGCGCGAATGTGGTTTTCGAACTGGCTGGTGGCCGCGCCTTCGATGGTCCAGTGGCCCGAATTGTGGACCCGCGGCGCCATCTCGTTGAACACGGGGCCTTCCCGTGTGGCGAAGAATTCCAGCGTCAGAACCCCGACATAGCCCAGCGCTTCGGCGGTCTTGGCGGCGAGCTGGCGGGCGGCCGGCACCTGCGCTTCAACCACGGCGCCCGCTGGCAGGATCGACTGCGCCAGCATCCCGCCATCATGCAGGTTGGCGGTGGAATCCCAGAACCTGACCGTCCCGTCCTGTCCGCGCACAAGGATCACGGAGAACTCGGCCTCGTACATCACGAAGCCTTCATAGACGCATGGCACGCCCGGATAGCCCACGCCTGCCGCTTCCAGTATCGAACGCACCCGCCACTGGCCCTTGCCGTCGTAACCCTCGCGTGCGGTCTTGAGGATGCCGGGGGTGCCGATCGCGGCCAGAGCAGCGGCGAAATCGGCCTCGCTCGATACTGCCATGTAGGGCGCAGGCGAGCCGCCGAGGTCGGCCACGAAGCGCTTCTCGGCAAGCCGGTCCTGGGCCACCTCCAAAGCGCGCGCCGGGCAGGCAAGCAGGGCTTGGGGCAGGGCAGCGACCGTGCCGAGGGGGACGTTTTCGAACTCCCATGTCACCACGTCGCAGGCGGCGGCGAAATCCTTGAGGGCCGCCTCATCGTCCCAATCAGCGGTGATGAAGCCCGAACAGGCGTCGGCCGCGACATTGTCACCTTCGGGCGCGTAGCCGATCACCCGGTAGCCCAGCTGCAGCGCGGCGACGGCCATCATCCGGCCCAGCTGTCCGCCGCCCAGAATGCCGATGGTGGAGCCTGCGGGGAGCATCAGTCTTCTGGCACTTCGGCGACGGCGGCGCTCTTGGCGGCGCGCCAGTCCTGCAGGCGTTCGGACAAAGCCTCGTCCCCCAGCGCAAGGATCGCGGCGGCGAGCAGCCCTGCGTTTTTCGCGCCCGCCTCGCCGATCGCCAGCGTGCCGACCGGGATGCCGCCGGGCATTTGCACGATCGACAGCAGGCTATCCATTCCGGAGAGGGCTTTCGACTGCACCGGCACGCCCAGCACCGGCAGATGCGTCATGCTGGCGATCATGCCGGGAAGATGCGCCGCGCCGCCTGCACCGGCGATGATCACGCTGAAGCCTTCGCCTTCCGCGCCCTTGGCGAAAGCCACCATGCGGTCAGGCGTGCGGTGGGCCGAGGTTATGCGCGCCTCGTAAGCCACTTCCAGCTCGTCCAGCACATCGGCGGCGGCCTTCATGGTCGGCCAGTCGGACTGGCTGCCCATCACGATCGCAACCTTGCCCCCAGCCTGCTCCATCATGCGTCCTTCAGATAATAGCGCGCACCCGGCACCATGGCGTCATCGAAGTCATAGATGATCGGCTGGCCGGTGGGAATCTCCAGATCGGTGATGTCCTCGTCCGAGATGTTCGACAGATGCTTCACCAGTGCCCGCAGGGAATTGCCATGGGCGGAGATGATCACTGTTTCTCCGCTGGCGAGAACGGGCAGGATCGCTTCCTCCCAATAGGGCAGCACGCGGTCGATCGTCAGCTTCAGGCTTTCGGTCGAGGGGATTGCAATCCCGGCATAGCGCGGGTCGGCGGCAAGATCGAATTCGCTCCCCGCGTCCAGAACCGGAGGCGGCACGTCGAAGCTGCGACGCCAGACCAGCACCTGTTCGTCGCCGTGCTTGTCGCGGGTCTCCTGCTTGTCGAGGCCGGTCAGCCCGCCATAGTGGCGTTCATTGAGACGCCAGTCCTTCGTCACCGGGATCCACAGCCGCCCGGCTTCTTCCAGCGCGAGGTTGAGCGTCTTGATCGCACGGGTCTGGAGGCTGGTGAAGCCCACCGTCGGCAGCACGCCCTTGGCCTTCATCAGCGCGCCGGCGGCCTTGGCTTCGGCCACGCCCTGTTCGGTGAGATCGACGTCCCACCATCCGGTGAAGCGGTTTTCGAGGTTCCACTGGCTCTGGCCGTGGCGGACGAGGATGAGCTTGGGCATTGCGCTGTTCCGTCTGTGCGGGTGAGGGCGGGGAATTAGCTATCGTCAGCGCGATTGGGAAGCTTTTCCGTCGCACCCGAATCACCCGGAGCGCGGGTTTGCGCCTTCCCCTGGGCCTTCCTGCGCCGAAGGTTCTCGCGCAGCTTGGCCGCGAGCCTTTCTTCACGCGACATATTCTTGCGGGGGTCTTCACTCATGCGCAACCCATTGCCGTTAGATGACCTGACCATCAAGCCTTGCGCGCATGTAGCGAAGCGATAGCGCAACAAGGGCGTTGACAATAGGAAGCGGCGCGACAATAGCGCCCGCCCATACCGGCGCTGCTGTAGCTCAGTGGTAGAGCGCACCCTTGGTAAGGGTGAGGTCGGGAGTTCAATCCTCCCCAGCAGCACCAGTCTTCAAAGCACTTGCCCGCGGCAGTGCTCTCCTTCCATACCGCCGTTATCCGAAGGCGCTGCGATCCATCGCGGCAGGGCGCTGTGCGTCAGGCAGGGGAGAAGGCGATGCAAGGGGCGGCAACGCGATACATATCATCGTTCATCATCGAGTTTCTGAGCGACTTCATGTGCTTCGCGATCGAACTGAATGACCTGACGGTGGAGGAGGTCGCGATCCTCTGCCTTGTCGCTGCCGAATCCACCCGGGAGATCCGCAAGGACCCCTTTGTCATGAAGAACTTCGGCAACGAGGACTTCGTCTTTCCCGAAACAGAACGGCCCACAGTCAGCGTCAAGGTCATTCACACCAGTCTGAACATGAGCCGGGAGACCACGCGCCGCAAGGTCGCCGATCTGGTCGAGCGCGGCTTCCTCAAGCGGGGCAAGCGGGGCGTCTATCTGCCCGCACAAACGGGCGACGAGGACTACACCAAGGAGTTGCGAACCTTCCTCGTGCGCAAGCTCGAGGTACTGAACGCCTATCGCGACAAGATTCCCGATTGATGGCGTCGGCCCACTAAATTACCCAAATTGGGCATATCCCGTTTCTGAATTGCAAAGGTTTCGATAGGCGGAGGCAAGATGCTCGGCTCCCCTTCGGGACGTAACGTGAAAAAAGAAAAAGGGAAAATCGAGTTGCCGCCGCTGGCGGCTATCGGTGAGACAATCGGGGAAGCCCGAAAAAAGCGCGGCATGACAACGCTTGAGGTTTCGCAGACAACGCGAATTCCCGAGCGTTATGTGCGGTGTGTCGAAGCCGGTGACTTTGTCAGCCTTCCGGGCAAGACCTTCATCTTTGGGTTTACCCGGACGATCTGTGCGCTGCTTGATTTGGACGCGGATGAATACATCCCGATCATCCGGTCGGAGTTGTATGGAAGCTGCCCCCGTGAGCCGAGCATCCCCGACCCATCACCCGCTCCCGGCGGGATGCTGCGGCGAATGAAACTGGGCCGTAAACCCTGACCCTCCCGCTCAGCCGAGGTAGCCCAGCTGACAGGCGCGGAAAACCGATTGGGCGCGGTTGATGGCCCCCAGGCTCACACAGGCCCGGCTCATATGGTATCGCACCCCGGCATGGCTGCAGCCCATGATGATGCCGATTTCATAATCGGTCTTGCCCAGCGCCGCCCAGCGCAGACATTCGATCTGGCGCGCCGTCAGCACCGTCTCGGTCGGCAGATAGCGCGGGTTGCGGCTGACTTTGACATAGCCCGCCATGAAGCGCTGCACGAGCCGGGCGAGCGCATCGCCAAGCCGGGCAAATTCGCGCGACAGATCGGTCTGGGCCGGATCCGTGCTGGTGAAGATCGCTGCTGCAATCTGCCCGAACGGCATATGGAGCGGCACCACAATCGCTGATTGCAGCGGTGTGCGCTGGTCAAAGTCCTCCAGCCCGATTGTTTCGAGATAGGGGTTGTCCCAGCGGCTGCGAATCCCGCGCCGGTTGATCCAGAACGGCTGGCTTTCCACCCGGCAGGCGCGCAGCACGGGCGAGCGGATTGCCTGATCGATGTCGGTGAACGGGGCGAGGTCTGCTTCGTCCCACCCCAGAATCGCGGCGTTGAGCGGCAGCCCTTCGGCATCGACAGCCGGCTCCATCGTGGCCAGATCGTGCCACAGCATGACACGCAGGCCGAAGCCGCGAACCTCGCGCTCCAGCGCTGCGGCGGCATCCGCGATGTCGGCCTTGGTGCGGATGGTGACCGCGTCGAGAATGTCGCGCGGGGCAGTGTCCGGCTGGAACTGGTAAAGTTCCACGACATTGGTGGCCATTCCAAATCTCCTTGCACGATGCCTGTCGCATTCCAGCTGCCCGAAGGCGGTCTGACGACGAAGGAGTTGCGCAACCGCACGCGCCCGTCCAATGTTAATTTGCAAATTTGCAAACACGAACTTTGCAAACTGGAGCGGGCCGATGAGTGCAAGACACCGGATTTTTGCAGGCGCGCAGCTGAAGGTGCTGCGCGAACGGCGCGGGTTGAAGCAGGCCGATCTGGCCCGCCAGCTGGCGATCAGTCCGTCCTATCTCAGCCAGCTTGAACATGATGATCGCCCGCTGACTCCGCGCCTGATCGAGCGGGTGGCAAGCCTGTTTCCGCTCGACTGGCAGGACTTCCCCGGAGACGACACCGAGCAATTGTCGCTGCTGCTGCGCGAGGCGGCGGCTGATCCGATCTTCGATTCGCCGCTGGCGCCCGATGCGATTGCCCGTCTGGCCGAACAGCAGCCCGCCTTTGCCCGCCGCTTTGTCGAGTTGCACGAGGCGCTGCGCCGCGCCAACCAGCGGCTGGAAATGGTGGACGAGGCTTTGGCCGACAACACCGGCGGCGGATCGCGCCTGCCGTGGGAGGAAGTGCGCGACTGGTTCCACCTGTCCAACAACTATGTTGATCCGATCGACCGGGCCGCCGAAAGGCTCGCCGCGGCGATCTCGGGCGATGACGAGGTGCCGAACACGGCGGCGCTGGAACGCCATCTGCATGATACGCACGGCATTACCGTGGCGCTCAAACCGTCAGACACCTTGCGCCAATTCGATGCCGCACAGCGCGTGCTGCGGATCGCTTCGGACCAGCCGGCGGCCGGGGTGCGGTTCCAGATCGCCTATCATGTCGCGGCGATGACGCTGGGCGATACGATCCGCGCAATTGCCGAAGCCGCCCCGCTGCGCAGCCCGGTTTCGCGCGAATTGCTGACCATCGGTCTCGTCAATTACGCCGCCGGGGCGGTGCTGATGCCCTATGGCCATTTCCGCCGTGCGGCCCGGGCGTTCCGGCATGATGTCGACCGGCTGGCGCTGCGTTACCAGACCAGCTTCGAGCAGACCTGCCACCGCCTGTCGACCTTGCAGCGCGATGGCGAGCGGGGCTTGCCGATCTTCTTCTGCCGGGTCGATATGGCCGGCAACATCACCAAGCGGCACAGCGCGACGCGGTTCCAGTTCGCACGGTTCGGCGGCGCCTGCCCGCTGTGGATCGTCCACGAGGCCGCGGTGATCCCCGACCGCATTCTGGTGCAGCTGGCCGAAACCCCCGATGGCCTGCGATATGTCTCTATTGCCAAGGGGCTGGTCAAAGCCTCAGGCCGGTTCGATCGCAACCCCCGGCGCTATGCCGTGGCCTTGGGGTGCGAGGCGCAGCACGCCAGCGAATTCATCTATGCCGACAGCATCGACACAATGTCGGCGCAGGCGGCGACGCGGATCGGCGTATCGTGCCGCATCTGCCCGCGCGGCGATTGCGACCAGCGCGCCTACCCGCCCAACGACCAGTCCATCGAAGTCAACCTGTACCGCCGCCGGGTGGTGCCGTATGAACTGGGCGGCGAAGCGCACCCATGATTAGGGCGGACGTCCGGTTGGGCGGGCCCCAGGCAAACACGGCTGTGCAGGAAGCAAGGGTCACTCATTGCTTGCTTGAGGAAAACCACCCGATTCCGGCTACAGGCACCGTCCGCGCCATCGCCTGAGCACGGACTTCATGTTCGGGTGCGATGCTGCAAACCCAGCCACCCCAACAAAATTGACGATACGCCCCGCGCCCCTGCTCGGCTATCCCCTCACCTCACAACGGCAAGCCGGGGAGAGGCGCTATGGATCTGGGACTCAAGGGCAAGAAGGTCATCATGAACGGCGGGGCCCATGGCCTCGGGCTGCAATCGCTCAAGCTGTTCGCGGCTGAGGGCGCTGACGTCGCTTTCTTCAGCCGCAAGGAAGACAAGATCGCCGCCGCCGTCGCCGAGATTGACGCAGCCGGCCCCGGCAAGGTCTTCGCCGAGGTGTTCGACATGGCGACCGGCACCGAAGCCTATCAGGCGTGGCTGGAAAAGGCGGTCAAGGAACTCGGCGGCTGCGATATCTTCGTGCACACCGCCAGCGCGTCGGGCACCGGCGGGGCGGGGGACTGGCAGGCCTGCCTCGACATGGACATCAAGGGCGCGGCCTATGCGGTCGAGACTTTGACGCCTTACCTTGAGGCGTCCGGCACCGGCTCGATCGTGATGCTGTCGAGCACCGCCGCGCTCGAAACCTTCATCGCGCCCAACCCGTTCAACGCCTTGAAGGCGGCGCTGATCACCTATGCCTCGCAGCTCAGCCAGGCCTATGCGTCCAAGGGCATCCGGGTGAACACGGTTTCCCCGGGCGCGATCTACTACAAGGGCGGCAACTGGGAGATTATCGAGGAGCATATGAAGCCGCTCTACGACGGAACCCTCGCCAAGATGCCGATGGGCCGCTTCGGCGAACCGGTGGAAGTCGCCAAGGCGATCGTCTTCGTAGCCAGCCCGGCGGTGCCTTACATGACCGGCGCGAACATCGTGGTGGACGGCGGCTTCACCCAGCGCGTCCAGTTCTAAATCCCCTTCCCCTGAGAGGCTGACTTACATGGCGCAAATCGACCGCGACAAGCTGCTCGACATCTACACCCGCACGATGAAGGTGAACCGCACCGACGAGAAGTTCCGCGAACTGCTCATGGGCGGCAAGGTCGCGGTGATGTATTACTGCGTGCGCGGGCAGGAGCTGGTCTCGGCCGCGGCGATGGCGGCCTTGGAGAAGGAGGACTACGTCGTCTGCACCTATCGCGGGCAGGGCGAGCAGACCGCCAAGGGCATCCCGATGGAGAAGTGGTGGGGCGAATGCCTCGGCAAGGCGACCGGCACCTGCAAGGGCAAGGGCGGCACCATGCACATCACCGATCCCGAGACGGGGATCATGGTGACGACTGGCGTGGTCGGATCGGGCCTCCCCATCGCCAACGGCCTTGCCATGGCGAGCCAGAACAACGGCGACGGGCGCGTAACGCTGGTGAGCTTCGGTGACGGCGCAGCCAATATCGGCGGCTTCCACGAAGCGATGAACATGGCCCAGCTGTACAAACTGCCGGTCATCTTCCTGTGCCAGAACAACCGCTACGGCGAGCACACCGCTTACGCCGACCACACCGACAGCACGAACATCGCCAGCCGCGCGGCGGGTTACGGGATGAAGGGCGTGACGGTTGACGGCAATGACGTCCACCAGATCTACCCCGCGATGCAGGAAGCCGTCGCGCGGGCGCGGGCGGGCGAGGGCCCGACGCTGGTCGAGGCGATGTGCTACCGCATGATGGGTCACTTCTTCGGGTCGGACTTCAGCTACATGCCGCCCGAACACATCGCCGAAATGAAGGCGGAAGACCCGCTGCCCAAGCTGCGGCAGGTGATGCTCGACTACCAGTTCACCGAAGAGGAACTGGACGCGATCGTCGCTGATATCAACGCGCAGATCGACGCGGCTGTACAGCACGCGCTCGACGCGCCGCTGCCCGATACCGACGAAATCTACAAAGACGTGCTGGAGGAGACCGCCTGATGGCCCAGATCACCATGACCCAGGCGCTGAACCTCGCCATCGACGAGGCAATGGCCGACGATCCGGGCGTGTTCTGCCTTGGCGAAGACGTGTCCGCCAAGCAGGGCGGCGGGGTGTTCAAGGTCACCTCCGGCCTGACCGAGAAATACGGCGAACATCGCATCCGCGCGACGCCGATCTCCGAAACCGCGATCATCGGTGCCGCCGTGGGCGCGGCGCTCGCGGGGCAGCGCCCGATTGCGGAGATCATGCTGATGAACTTCGTCGGCGTGTGCATGGACCAGATCGTCAACCACGCCGCCAAGCTGCGCTTCATGTCGGGCGGGCAGACCCCGTGTCCGATGGTGATCCGCACCACCACCGGCGTCGGCGTCGGCTTTGGCGGGCAGCACTCGGACATGCTCGAAGCGTGGTTCGCCCACGTCGCGGGCATCCATGTCGTCACCCCCAGCAACCCCGCCGACGCGCGCGGGCTGATGCGGGCTTCGATTGACGCGAATGACCCGGTGATCTTCATCGAGAACATCCTGTGCTACGGCCTCAAGGCGGAAGATCCCGGCCCGGGCTACCGCGTGCCATTGGGCAAGGCGGCGATTGCGCGGGAAGGCACCGATATCAGCCTCATCACCTATGGCCGCACCGTGCTGGACGCGCTCGCCGTGGCCGATGATCTCGCCAAGGAAGGCATCAGCGTCGAGGTGATCGACCTGCGCACCATCGCGCCGTACGACGAGGCGACCGTGCTCGCATCGGTCCGCAAGACCGGCCGCGCGATCACCCTCCACGAAGCGGTGCGCCCGTTCGGGACCGGCGCGGAAATCGCCGCCAACATCCAGGAGAAGTGCTGGGACAGCCTCAAAGGCCCGGTGCGGCGCATCGGCGGGACGTTCTCCGCCGTGCCCTTTGCCAGCCACCTCGAACAGGCATGGATTCCGCAGAAGTCGGACATCGTCGCGCAGATCAAGGCATCGGTAGGTAAGGTCTAGAATGGCATCGGAAATCCGCATCCCCAAGCTCGGCATGAGCGCGGTTGAAATGACCCTCGTCGAATGGATGTTCGGCGATGGCGAGCGCGTCGAAAAGGGCGACATCATCTACACCGTCGAAACCGACAAGAGCACCACCGAGATCGAAGCCCAGGCCAGCGGGACCATCCATCCCACCGGCGAGGAAGGGGCGGTCTACAAGGTCGGCGATCTGATCGGGACGATCGAGGAGTGACCTCACCGAGGGAAATGCTGGCGAAGGTTTATACCACGGCCGGCACCCGTGACTGGGCGGCGGTCGAGGCGCTGATCCACCCCGATTTCGTGCTCTACGAAGCGAACTCGCTGCCCTTCGCGGGCGAGTGGCGCGGCAAGGACGCGCTCCAGCGCTGCGCCGCGGCGATGTATGGCACCTGGGCCGATACCAAGCTGGAGATGCTCGACTGCACCGGCGGTGACACATGGGCGGTGATGGTGATCCGCCTGACCATGCACCCCAAGGACGGCTCCGCGCCCTTTACCCAGACGATCTGCGAGGCGGGATGCTTCGAGGACGGGCTGCTCCGGGAACTGCGCATCCACTATTTCGACGCCGCCGAAGTCGCCGCGCGGGCGTGACGCGGGTCAGATTCCGGTGTTTTCGGTAAAGGTGCCGACGATGCCGGCCAGCACTGACAGCACCAGCGTCGTGGCTGCGATCTGGCCCAGCGTGACATCGATCTCGCCAAAGGCGATCTTGAAACCCAGCAGGATCGGGAACAGGAACCAGCCCAGCAGGAAATAGAGCAGCCCGCGCTTCGGGCTGAAGTCCCAAGTCTTGGCTGGCAGGTTCTTCCGGTCATAAAACGCCGCGAACAGCGCGCTGCAGATCGCCACAGCGAACACAAGCTTGACCCCCGTTCCCCACTGGTTCTGCACAATCCGGCCTTCCGGGCCGAAGCCGAAAGCGAAACCCATCAGCGCCAACAGCGCGATCCCGCCGATCAACTTCTTGCGATTCAAGCCTTTGTCTCCGCGTGCTGAGCCGGTTGGTTCGCATATCGCACCAGCTATCGCAACAGCGCGCCTGCCACCCCTCGACCCTCTGCGCAGAATGGCGTATTCTCCCGCTCCGGGACGCCGCCATAGAGCGATGACAATCAATTTGGGGCCGATCCGGTGAAACAATCGCTCATCAACCTTCTGCCACCCGCCACCGTCGCGGCGATCTGGGCCTTCTGGGCTTTTGCACCCGCCGCATGGGTTGATGGCGGCTGGGCGATCATGGCGGTGGGGCTTGGGACGCTCGCCTTTGTGCAACTGCTCGAACTGGTGTTCGAACGGCACGAAGGCTGGCGCATCAACGGGCGCGAGCTGGCGACTGACGTGTTCTATGTCGTGTTCGGTTACGGCGTGATCGGGTTTCTCAGCGAGGCGCTGGTCAATTCACCCTTGCGGGAATTGAAGGCGGACTGGGGCATCGCCACCCCCTGGCTCGCTGACAGCCCCTTCATGGTGCAGGTGCTGGTGGTGATGTTCATCTTCGAATTCGGCCAGTACTGGATGCACCGCGCGATGCACAACTGGACGCCGCTGTGGCTGACCCATGCGCCGCATCACCACATCACACAATTGAACGCGATGAAGGGTTTCATCGGTAACCCCATCGAGCTGTTCCTGATCAGCCTCGGCGTAACGGCGCTGCTGGATGTGGACTTGAACGCGCTGTTTGCCGCGATCACCGCCAGCGGCGCGATTGCGACCTATGCCCATGCGAATGTCCGCGCCAATCCGCCGATCTGGTACGGCTTTTTCTTCACCACTATCCGCCACCACAGCCTCCACCACACCGCGCTTTCTTACGAGGACACGCGCTGCAATTACGGCAACAGCGTGATCTTTTGGGACCGCGTGTTCGGCACCTACAAGGAGGGCGAGAGCGAGGTGGTCGGGCAGGATGATCGCAAGCGGTTGTCGATCAAGGAGCAATGGCTGTTCCCCCTGCGCCCCTGGCTGGAAAAGCGCGAAGCAGCCGAGGGGTAGGGCGCGGCGCGCCTGCTATCCGGGCCTTGCCCACATCCCAGCCGGCTAGGCTGGATCGACCCGGAAAACCTCTCCGTCGGCATCAAGGATGAACAAGATCCGGTTGAACTCTTCCGCCATGCCGACAACGCTGTTCAGGGTTCCGGCGTTGGGTGCGAAATCGAGCGTGCGGTTCTCGAAGCTGCTCTGATTGAAGTCGAGGCCAATGGTGAAGATCGAACCATTCGCATCGGCAAACACGACCCGATCGGCAAGCGAAGGGATGCGGCTTTGCTCGAACGGGTTCTGCGAATCGTAGTAGACACCGCCGCGGATCGCCGACCCTCTCAAGGCGCCGGTGCCCAAGGGATAGGTGAATGACGGTGCGACCAGTGATGCAGGCGCACCCTGCCGGATCTGGGTTTTTCCTTCAAAGAAGGGCCAGCCGAAATTCACCGGATTGCGCGAAATCAGCGGGCTGAGCTCGTGCTCTGCCGTCTTGCCGACATCCGCGATCAGCACGCCTTCGACAAAATCGAAGATGCGGCTGGGCTGTTGCAGGCCCCTGCCGACCTCGAACAGGTCATTGCGTGTGGTTGCTGCGGAAGGGTCACGAAGGATGAAGGCCTTGCCATAGCCCGACGCGTCCTGCGCACGCAGGCCACCGGGATCGCCAACAGCGATCACCAGAAGGCCCTGACCGCCAAGCTGCGTGTTCCATGTGTATGCCAGCGTCGCACCGGCTCCTTGCGGATCGCCGTCTGCAATCTTGATCTCGCGGAACGGGACCGCGTCGATGGTCGGGATCAGATAGATCCCGCTGCTGTCTCTGACGAGCGCAACCGGAGACAAAACGATACCGCCCACACCGAAACCGGCCACATCCAGCAATTCCCGGCCCGGCGCGAGATTGAGTTCACGGTACACGGCCCGCTCTCCCGTGCCGCCATTGACCGACCAGATCGTTCCGTCGCGCTCACCGACCAGCAGGAAGTCATCGCCGAGTGTGCCCTCGATCCAGCTGGTGATCCCGACAGGATTATCGAGGCCGGCCACAAGTCTGCGAACCGACACGCCTTCGGCACTGTTCTGCACGGTGATGCTGACGGACTGTTCAACCGAACCTCCGCGAGCATCCGTTGCGCGCAGCCTGATGTCGAAGACGTTATTGCGATCCGCATCAGCGAAACGATCGAAGTTGGGGCTGCCCGCGAACGAGATTTGCGCCGCGTTGATCCGGAAAAGGTCGGCGTCGGCACCGCCGACGATCGCAAAGGAGACAGCGTCGCCATCTGCGTCGGTCGCCGTGGCGGTATAGGCTGGTCCGGTAGAATTCTCCGGCACCGAAGCCGCGGCCGCCGAGGTGAATTGGGGGGACCGGTTGGCCGGGGGCGGCGTCGGACCGGATTCACCACCACCACCGCAGGATGTGAGCGCAAGCATCATTGCACCCAAAAGGATGGTTCGTTCTATTTTCACTGGTGCGACCCCTTGCAAGCTCGAATTCTGCGCGCCTGTGTCGGCGGGAATGTCCGAAGCGTCAAGTGGTTGATTTTGGCTGAAGGCGCCGTGATGAATGATGCTTGTGTGGCCCCAGTGCGCCCGGGACGATGCGCGAAAGTCTGCGCCGGGGGTCGCTAGCCGAGCGGCGGCTTTCGTCTCGTGGGGAGTGAAAGCCGCCGTCTGTGTTCTGGGCGCGCGTCAGCCGCCCTTGCGGCTGGCCTCTGCCGCTTCGATCACGCCCTTGTCCCACGTCACGCGGGTCTGGGTCTGGGGGTTGAAGCGGTTGTCTTCATACTTCGCGGCCTTGGCGGCGGCGATTTCGGCTTCGGTCAGGTGTTCGCTCGGCGCGAGGGCGAAGACGTCGATCCCGCGGCTGATCTCGGTGCCGTAGATGTGGCCCGCATACCAGTACACCGACCAGTACCCGCCCAGCACCATCTGCTTCATGTTGATCGGCCCGCGATCGAAATAGGCGATTTCCTTGGGGTTGGCGCTGTCGGTGAAGTCCATCACCGAAAGGCCGCCCTGATACCACGCCTGCGCGAACAGATCGCGGCCCGGCACCGGGATGATCGAGCCATTGTGGGCGACGCAGTTTTCCTTGTCGGTCTGCGGCGCGGGCATCTTGTAGTGCGCGCGGAACACCAGTTTGCCGTCGACAATGTCATAGACCGCGTTGGCGCCCCAGGTCTTGGGGTCGGACGCCTTGCAGCGCGGCCGCCCGCCGCCGCCCCATTCGTCGGTGAAGATCACCTTGGTGCCGTCATTGTTGAAGGTGGCGGAATGCCAATAGGCAAAGGTGGTGTCGGTGACAGCGTCGATCCGCTTGGGGGTGAGGGGATCGCTGATATCGAACAGGATGCCGTTGCCCGAGCACGCGCCCGCCGCGATCTTCAACGCCGGGAAGACGGTGATGTCATGGCAGTGATCGGTCGGCGCGGTGCGCTGGGTGTTGTCGCCGTGGTCGCCCCCGCGCCACAGCCCGGCGATCTCGCCGGTGGCGGTGTCGGCAAAGACGCGCGGGCTTTTGACGATGCGCGACTTGGACGGATCGGCCAGCGGGATCTCGATCACATCGACCGAGAACAGCGCGGTGCGGGTGTCGCCGGTGCGCTCACCGATGCAACCGGCCAGTTCCTCTTCCTCGCGGATGCCAGCGGTCCCGGAGTTGTAGACGATCAGGCGCGTGTCATCGGCGCTGACGATCGAGTGGGTGTGGCTCCCCCGGCAGGTCTGCACCGCGCCGACCTGACGCGGGGCCGCCATATCGGAAATGTCGAAGATGCGCAGACCGCGGAAGCGTTCTTCGCTGACCTTGCCCGGCGCGCCTTCCAGCCCGCAATCGATGCGCCCGCGGGTCTGCTCGACGCTCATGACGAGGATGTTGCCGACCACCGACACGTCGCCCTGCCCGCCGGGGCAGACGACAGAGCTCATCAGATTGGGCACGCCGTCTGCGCCCAGCTTGTAGAGGTTGAAGCCGTGGTACGATCCGGCCACCATCACATCGTCGAAGAAGGCGATATCGGTGTTGGCGAAATCGAGCAGCGGGGAGCGTTCGGCGAATTTGGTGAGGTCGTCCTCTTCCTCGCGCGCAGGCGGTTCGGCGGGGGTGGCGGCAGCGACAGCGGGCTTGGCCTTCGCCTTGCCCTTGCCCTTTGGCTTGGCGGCGGGCTTGGCTTCGGCGACGGTCTCTTCCTTGGCCTCATCCTTCTTCTTTGGCGGCACCGGCGGGCGCAGGTCAGCCGGGTTGGCCGGATCGAAGAACCCGGCGGGCTTGGGCAGGCTGGCGACCTTGACGAGGTTCAGGATCGCCTCTCCGCCATTGTCGAACCCGGCGGCAAGGCCGGTGCGCGGGTCTTCGGACAGGCCGGCCAGCAGCTTGTCCATCCGCTCGATCTCGCCGGTCTGTTCGGAGTCGATATCGCCGACGAACTGGTAGAGCACCGGGTCAGCGGCGGTGCCGTCCTCGTCCAGCAGCTTTTCGACCATGTCGACCGCGCCTTCGTGGTGGGCGATCATCAGTGTCAGGAACAGGCGGTCGAATTCCACGCCCTTGGCCGCCGCCAGTGCCGCCATCTGTTCAGGGCTCGCCATGCCCGCCATCATGTGGTGCATATGTTCGCCGTGGCCCGCCATCTTCGGGTCTTCCACCGGCTCGGCGCGTTCCGTCAGCCAGCCTTTCATGAAGGCGATTTCATCGGCCTGGCTCGATTCGATCCGGCCCGCGATATCGACCAGCTCCTTGGTGTTGGTGCGGTCCTTGACCAGCAG
This sequence comes from Porphyrobacter sp., assembly GCA_032116115.1. Classification (GTDB taxonomy): domain Bacteria; phylum Pseudomonadota; class Alphaproteobacteria; order Sphingomonadales; family Sphingomonadaceae; genus Erythrobacter. Next base: position 67,282 of record JAUMAX010000009.1, on the reverse strand, counting down.
AGCCATGTCGAGCGCCTGTTGGTGATGGACGATCATGTGCTGCATGAAGGCGGCGTCCGAGGAGGTGTAGCTCGCCTGCGCCAGCTTCACCGCTTGCTCCGCGGTCAGCGTCTTGCTCGCCTGCCCCGGCGCGCCCGGCTGGACGATCTGGGCGCTCTGGGCATGGGCGATGCCCGAGGCGGAGAGCAGCAGGGCGGCAGCAAAGGCAGCGCGCGCAGGCCTGCGGTGGGCGGAGTCGGTCATCGGTAAGTCCCCTTGGCAAAATGCTTGACCGGCAGACTGGCGCTTGTCGCCAAGCAGTCAAGCCCGCTTGGCGACCGGCAAGACGGGATTCGACGAAACTGCGATCCCGGTCGAGCAGCCGCATGAGCGTGCCCTTGACCGGCTCTGTCGTGCGCCCCGCACCTTTCATCGCAAGCGATCACATGAATGCTTGCCGCGATGAATCGGGCGTGGATAAGTCTGTCGTTAAGCACGCCGCAACCCTCATGGAGTAGCTTGTCCGCATGGCACGCCCCCGCTTCCTCGCTGCTCTCACCGGCCTTGCCGCTTCTTTCGCAGCGATGGCGAGCCCGGCGGCTGCTAACACCGACGATCTGCAAGCCACCTTCGACAGCACCTTCGGCACCGAAGCGCGCCAGCCGCCGAGCTTCGATGCGCTCTATGCCGGCAACTGGCAGCAGCGCATCGCCGAACTCGCCGATCCGGCGCAGGGCCGCATCGGCGTGGCCGCGATCGACCTTGCCACGGGCGAGGAAGTGATGGTGCTGGGTGACCAGCTGTTCCCGATGGCCTCGACCAGCAAGGTCGCGGTGGCGGCGACCTTCCTCGAAATGGTGGAGCAGGGGCGTTACACCCTCACCTCGGAATTCCCGCTGATGATGCCGGTCGCTTCGGCCAAGTTTTCCTCGACCAAGGCGCCGGTGCGCGCGGGCCAGTATATGCCTGCGATCGACCTGATCGAGATCATGATCACCCGCTCGTCCAATCCGGCGACCGATGCGTTGCTGGCAGCCGTGGGCGGGCCTGCTGTCGTCAATGACTGGATGCGCCGCAAGGGCATCGGCGAGTTCTCGATCAACCGCGACATCGCAACGCTGGTGCGTGACGATGGCGAGCACAACCCGGCCTACCACATCGACACCCGCGACGCGGCGACCCCGCGCGCGATGGTACGCCTGCTGTCCGGCCTGTATCGCGGCGAGTTCCTGTCGGACCAGAGCCGTCAGGTGCTGCTTTCCGCCATGAGCCGCACCGTCACCGGCAAGCGCCGCATCCCGGCGCACATCCCGCTGGAAGCGCGGGTGAGCCACAAGACCGGTTCGCTGAGCAACACGTCGAGCGATATCGGGTTGATCGAATGTCCCGATGGGCGCGTGATCGCGGTGGCAATCTACGTAACCGGTCAGGGCACCAAGCTCGCCCGCGAAGAACGCATCGCCGCCATTGCCCGCGCGCTCTATGATGGCTTCGCAGTCCGCGCCCAGCAAAGCCCGACCCAGAACTGGGCCAGCGCGCCTTACGGCAACGGGGGCTGAACCCCCGCTTTTCACCGGACAACAAAAAAGGGCGGCACCGCGAGGCGCCGCCCTTTTGTGTCTTCAAGCCCCGCCGTCTGAAGGCAGCGGGCCGCCCGGTGCTTATTCGGCGCCGGCTTCTTCGGCGTCATTGACGACGTCGAGCGCGTCATTGCCGATTTCGTCGGCGGTCTTCACGGCGGTGTCAGCCGCTTCATTGGCAGCAGCTTCGACGTCTTCTACGGCAGCTTCGGTGGTGTTGGCGATGTCTTCGCCAGCTTCTTCGGCCTGCTCGCCCATCGCCTGGACGGTTTCGTCGGTTTCGGTTTCGGCGTTGCCGCCGCAAGCGGTGAGGCCGAGCGCCGAGGTGGCGATGGCGGCAGCGAGGATGATCTTGCGCATGGTTGAATTCCTTTGACTGCGAATGGGACGCACCCCTTGTGATGGAACGCGCCGATACCGGTTTCTCTCTCACGTCCGGTTCACTGGCAAGATAGGGGCAGAGGCCCAGCGCGACAAGAGCAATCAAGGCGCTGTGCCCCAATTTCGCCGCATTTTCGCCATAATTGAACGGGCGAGTTCCGACGCCACTCCGCGCCAAACCCCTACCCGCTTGGGCCTGCGCCTGCTAGCAGGCGGCATGGCCGATAAGCAGCACCTCTACCTCGTCGATGGCTCATCCTATATCTTCCGGGCGTACCACCGGCTCCCGCCGCTGACGAACCCCGAAGGCACGCCGGTGGGCGCTGTCTATGGCTACACCACGATGCTGTGGAAGCTTGCCGCCGATCTGGATGCCGCCGACGGGCCGACGCACCTTGCCGTGATCCTCGATGCGAGCGGGGTCAGCTTCCGCAACGAACTCTACGAACACTACAAGGCCAACCGGCCCGAGCCGCCCGAAGATCTCGTCCCGCAATTCCCGCTGATCCGCGACGCCACCCGCGCTTTCAGCCTGCCCTGCATCGAAGTGCCGGGGCTGGAGGCGGACGATCTGATCGCCACCTATGCGCGCCGGGCGCAGGAGCGCGGCTGGGATGTCACCATCGTCAGCTCAGACAAGGACCTGATGCAGCTGATCGGCGAGGTGAACGGCTCCCGCATCGACATGCTCGACACGATGAAGAACCAGCGCATCTGGCTGGAAGAGGTCGAGGAGAAATTCGGCGTCGGCCCTGAACTGGTGGGCGATGTGCTGGCGTTGATGGGCGACGCGGTGGACAATGTGCCGGGCATCTACGGGATCGGCCCGAAGACTGCGTCGAAGCTGATCGCCGAACACGGCTCGCTGACCGCCGCGCTCGATTCTGCGCCCGACATGAAGCCCTCCAAGTTGAAGGAGCGCCTGATCGAAGGGCGGGCCGACGCCGAGCTCAGCAAGGTGCTGGTGACGCTGAAGGAGGATTGCGACCTGCCGCAGCCGCTGGATGAGATGAAGCTCGGCCCCGTGCCGCCCGAACCGCTGGCGGCGTTTTTGGGGACCCACGGCTTCACCTCGCTGCTGCGGCGGCTGGATACCGGCGCGGGCAGCCCCTCGCGCACCACCGATCTTAACCCGCCCAAGCCGAGCACGGCGGGTGCGAACGGCAACGGATCAGGTGAGGGGAACCGCCAACCGCTCCCCGAAATGGCCCCGATCGACCACGCGGCTTACGAGACGGTGCAGACGCTCGAACGGCTGGAAGCATGGATCGCCCGCGCCCGGGCTGCGCAGGCCGTGGCGGTCGATACCGAGACGACATCGCTCGATTCGATCCGCGCCGAACTGGTCGGCGTCAGCCTCGCACTCGGCCCGAATGATGCGTGCTACATTCCGTTGGCGCACGGCGGGACCGACATGTTCGCGCAGAAGCCCGAGCAGGTGCCGATGGCGCAGGCGCTCGCCGCGCTGAAGCCGCTGCTGGAGGACGAGGCAGTCCTCAAGGTGTTCCAGAACGGCAAGTATGATCTCAACGTGCTGGCCCGCGTCGGGATCAACGTCGCCCCCATCGACGACACAATGGTGATCAGCTTCGCGCTGGACGCCGGACGCGGCGAGGAAGGCATGGGGGGCGGTCACGGGATGGACGAGCTGTCCCAGCGCCACCTTGGCCACACCCCGATCCCTTTCAAGGACGTGTGCGGCACCGGCAAGAAGGCGATCCTGTTCGGCGAAGTCCCCCTGGACCGCGCCACCGCATACGCCGCCGAGGATGCCGATGTCACCATGCGGCTCTACCGCCACCTGAAGCCGCGCCTTGCGCTGGAGGGCGGCAGCCGGGTCTATGAACGGGTTGACCGTCCGCTGATCCCGGTGGTCGCGGCGATGGAGCGCGAAGGCATCCGCGTCGACCGCGCGCGGCTGGCCAAGCTGTCGGAGGAATTCGCCATCGAGATCGGCCGGCTGGAGGGCGAAATCCACGTCCTCGCCGGGCAGGAATTCACTGTCGGCAGTCCCAAGCAGCTGGGCGATATCCTGTTCGACAAGCTGGGTTACAAGGGCGGCAAGAAGGGCAAGAGCGGGCAGTATTCGACCGACGTTTCGGTGCTGGAAAAGCTGGCGGTCGAAGGCGCACCGATTGCCCGCAAGGTGCTGGAATGGCGCCAGCTGGCGAAACTGAAATCGACCTATACCGATGCCTTGCAGGAGGCGATCAACCCGCGGACGGGCCGCGTCCACACCAGCTACAGCCTTGTCGGCGCGCAGACCGGGCGCTTGTCCTCGACCGATCCGAACTTGCAGAACATCCCGATCCGCACCGCCATCGGCCGCCAGATCCGCGAGGCCTTTGTGCCGGAGCCCGGCAACGTGCTGCTGGCGGCGGACTATTCGCAGATCGAACTGCGGCTCGCCGCGCATATGGCGGGGGTCGACAGCCTGAAGGAGGCGTTTGCCGAAGGTGAGGATATCCACGCCCGCACGGCGCGCGAGATGTTCGGCGAAGTGACGCGGGACACCCGCGCGCGGGCCAAGACGATCAACTTCGCGATTCTCTATGGCATCAGCCGCTGGGGTCTGGCGGGCCGGCTGGAGGTCACGCCCGAAGAGGCGCAGGCCATGATCGACACCTATTTCCTGCGCTTCCCCGGCATCCAGCGCTATATCCACGAAACGCTCGAAAGCGTGCGGGCCAAGGGCTATTCCGAGACCTTGTTCGGCCGCAAGACGTGGTTCCCGCGGATCAATTCCAAGAACCAGGCCGAACGGCAGGGGAGCGAGCGCGCCGCAATCAACGCCCCGATCCAGGGCACCAGCGCCGACATCATCAAGCGCGCGATGGTGCGGATGCTTCCTGCGCTCGCCGATGCGGGGTTACACGATGTGCGGATGCTGTTGCAGGTGCACGACGAACTGGTGTTCGAACTGCCCGAAGAGCGGGTCGCAGCGGCGACGCCGATCATCCGGCAAGTGATGGCCGAGGCGGCTTTGCCTTCGGTCGAGCTGACCGTGCCGCTGGGCGTCGATATCGGCACCGGGCTAAGCTGGGACGCGGCGCACTAAGTCTCAATCGTCATCCCAGCGGTTGCGACGCACAACCGCTGGGGTGACGCCGCCCTCAATCGTGCTTCTTCTCCCGCGTCGGGGTGAGCAGTTCGGGCGACAGGAAACCGATCGGCTGCACCGCAGCCGCGCGCTTCTTCAACTCGCCGCGCATCTTTTTGTACTCGTCCTCCATCTCGACCGTCACGGTCGCGCGCGAATCCTTGAGCGCGGCTTCGAAATCCTGCGCCGCGACTTCGCTGACATCGCCGCCCAACCGCCGCAGCGCGGCAAGGCCGGCGCGGCGCACGAGGTCTTCCAGATCCGCCCCGGTAAACCGCTCGGCCCGCGCCGCGAGCGAGGCGAGATCGACGTCACTGCCCAGCGGCATCTTGGCCGTGTGAATGCCCAGAATGTGCTCGCGCCCGGCCTTGTCGGGGGTGCCGACGTAAACCAGCTCGTCGAACCGGCCCGGCCGCAGCAGCGCGGGGTCAACCAGCGTCGGGCGGTTGGTCGCCCCGATCACGACCACGGATTGCAGCTCCTCCAGCCCGTCCATTTCGGCAAGGATGGTGTTGACCACGCGGCTCGTCACCTGCGGTTCGCCCTGGCCTGACCCGCGCGCGGGAACCAGCGAATCGATTTCGTCGATGAACAGCACACACGGCGCCACCGCACGGGCGCGGGCGAAGAGGCGAGCGATCTGCTGTTCGCTTTCGCCATACCACTTCGACAGCAGGTCGGAGGACTTCATCGAGATGAAGTTCGCTTCGGCCTCCTTGGCGACGGCCTTGGCCAGCAGGGTCTTGCCGGTGCCGGGCGGGCCGTAGAGCAGGAAGCCCTTCGCCGGACGGATACCCAGACGGCGGAAGGCGTCGGGGTTCTTCAGCGGAAGCTCGATCCCTTCCTTCAGCTTGTCGGCCGCCTCGCCCGCGCCGCCGATATCGTCCCAGCCTACATTCGGCACCTGCACCATCACCTCGCGCATCGCCGAGGGCTGGACGCGCTTCAGCGCGCTCAGGAAATCGTCGCGGCTGACGCACAGGTCTTCGAGCACTTCGGGCGGGACAGTGCGTTCGTCGAGATCAAGGCGCGGCATGATCCGGCGCACCGCCTCGATCGCGGCTTCACGTGCCAGAGCGCCAATATCCGCGCCGACAAAGCCGTGGGTGACACGCGCCAACTCATCCAGATCGACCGCGCTTTCCAGCGGCATCCCGCGGGTGTGGATGCCGAGAATCTCGCGCCGCCCGCGCTGGTCGGGGACGCCGATCACGATCTCGCGGTCGAACCGGCCGGGTCGGCGCAGCGCCTCGTCAATGGCGTCGGGGCGGTTGGTGGCGGCGATCACGACAAGGTTCGCGCGCTTTTCCAGCCCGTCCATCAGGGTCAGCAGCTGGGCGACCAACCGCTTTTCCGCCTCGCCGGGCACCTGCGTGCGCTTGGGCGCGATCGAATCGATCTCGTCGATGAAGATGATCGCAGGGCTGGCGCGGGTGGCTTCCTCGAACACTTCGCGCAGGCGCTTCTCGCTCTCGCCATAGCCCGAGCCCATGATTTCAGGGCCGTTGATGGTGAAGAATTCGGCATCGCTTTCATTCGCCACGGCCTGCGCCAACCGGGTCTTGCCGGTGCCCGGCGGGCCGTGGAGCAGCACGCCCTTGGGCGGTTCAACCCCGAGGCGGATGAACAGTTCGGGGTAACGCAGCGGCAGTTCGACCATTTCGCGAAGGGCGCGGATGGTTTCCTCCATCCCGCCGACATCGTCATAGTTCACCACCGCACGGCCGTGGCTGGGATCTTCGAATTCCGAGCGCAATTCGACTTCGGTGTTCTCGTCGATATGGACGATGCCCTTGGGGCTGGTCGAAGCGACCGTGAGGCGGATCTGGGTGAGCGCATAGGCCGGTGCGCGCAGCAATTGGCGCACGTCGGCGGGCATGTTCTGCACCGGTTGCTGCCCGGTGGTGGCGACAAGATCACCCGCCACCAGCGGACGGCGGAAGAAGTTGCGCTTCAACGCCTGGGTCGGCCCCTGAAGCCGCATCTCGCGCTGGGCGGGGGCGAAGACCACGCGAGTCGCGGGGCGCGATTCGCCGCGCACGATCTCGACATGCTCGCCCGACCCGCCCTGGGCATTGCCGCGCTGAAGCCCGTCAAGGCGCACCACGTCGAGCGCGTCATCCTCCGGGTAGGCAGCCATCGCAACGGCGGCGGTGGTGCGCTTGCCCCTGATCTCGACCACGTCGCCCTCGGTGATCCCGAGCTTCTGGAAAGCGGAGCGCGGCATCCGGGCGATCCCGGCCCCGGATTCCTCCTGCCGGGCAGGGGCAACCTGCAACCGCACGGAGCGGGTCGGAGTGGCGGTTTCGGCGTCGGCCATGGGGCGTTCCTGTCCAAGCTGGCGTTCTGTTGTCGGAACGATAGCTAGGAAGCGGCGCAATCGAATGCAATCGCACTTGGACCGAAGGGGCCGCGCGCACGGCGGGCCAGAGAAAAGCCCGGCCCCCTCTCTGTCTGTGATTGTCCGCCTTTGGCGGGCAAGAAAAAAGCCCGGCCCCCTTGTCCGCCTTTGGCGGGCAAGAAAAAAGCCCGGCCCCCTTGTCCGCCTTTGGCGGGCAAGAAAAAAGCCCGGCAACGAGTGCCGGGCTTGAAAAGTTTGGGAGAGGATGCCTGAAAGGCACCTTCCAAATGCCCCAATCCGCGGCATTGTGCAAGTGCGAAACAGACCCATTTGGTTGCAAAGAACGCAAAGAACTCCCGAAACTGTGCCGTTCTGTGCACAAACGTGCAAATTACTGCCTAAATCGGCGGCAGTCGCTCAAAGATTGGGCAGATTTGCGCTGTATGACCGTATTGCGACGCAACATGAATGATGATTCGACTTCGCGTTGCGCGTGGTGGTGACAGCGGCCCCCTAACGCTCTAATCACGGGTCCGATCCCGCAGGAAGGATCGGCTATGCGCGATACCACAAGAGGCAGACAGGCCCGATGACCAAGCTCTATCCCGACGCCGCCAGCGCGCTTGCCGGCGTGCTGCGCGATGACATGCTGATTGCCGCAGGGGGCTTCGGCCTGTGCGGCTTGCCCGAGCGTCTGCTGGACGCGATTCGTGACAGCGGCGTGACGGGCCTCACCTTCGCCAGCAACAATGCCGGGATCGACAATGAAGGCATCGGCAAGCTGCTGCGCACGCGGCAGGTGACGAAGATGATCAGCTCCTATGTCGGCGAGAACAAGGAGTTCGAGCGGCAATATCTGGCAGGCGAGCTTGAGGTCGAATTCTGTCCGCAGGGCACGCTGGCCGAGCGGATGCGGGCAGGCGGCGCGGGCATCCCGGGCTTCTACACCCGCACCGGAGTCGGCACCGAAGTCGCGGTAGGCAAGGAGCACAAGGACTTCCCCGACCGCGACGGGGTGATGCAGCCCTATATCCTGGAACACGGGATCTTCGCCGATCTCGCCATCGTCAAGGCGTGGAAGGCGGACACCACCGGCAACCTCGTGTTCCGCAAGACCGCGCGCAATTTCAACCAGCCTGCTGCCACCTGCGGCAAGATCTGCGTTGCCGAGGTCGAGGAAGTGGTGCCTTCGGGCAGCCTTGATCCTGACCAGATCCACCTTGCCGGCGTGTTCGTGAACCGCATTGTTCTGGGCGCGCCCTATGACAAGAAGATCGAATTCCGCACCGTTCGCGAGAGGGAGAGCGCATGATGGACAAGAGACTGGTTTTGCTGCCGCTGGCGCTGCTGGCGGGGACGTCGTTGTCGGGCTGTGTTGCTGTGGCGATTCCGGCGCTGGCGGGTTCGGCAATGGTCGGTTCGCGCGTGATCGATCGGGATGAAGCACCCGAGCCGCAAGTGGCAGCGGCTCCGGTCCCCGCGCCTGCGCCTGCGCCGGTGATCAAGCCTGTTCCGGTGCCGACAGTGTCGGTCGCAACCGGCACCACCATCGTCCCGCCGCCTGCATCGGCCCCGGCTGCGGCCCCGCCCAGAATTGCTGTCGTGACTCCGGCCCCGGCCCCGGCCCCGGCAATCATTGTCCCGCCGCCGTCGCCTGCCCCGGTCAGGACGCCGCCGCCGCCGCCGCCGCCTCCCGCCGCCGCACCGGTCGCCGTGGCTGCCGCGCCGATAGCGGTTCCGCCGCCGGTCACGTCCTATCCCGACCCCGATCGCCCCCTTACGCCGGGCCAGTCGACCTTTGCCCGCTTCGTCCGCTATATTGATGCTTCGGCGCGCGGAGTCAGAGGCGGCGCTGATCTGAATTCTGCCATGCTGAGCGATCCGATCGCGCTCGACGGAAAGCGCCGCCGTTGTGCGGTGGGCGAGCAGCTGGTCGCATTGATCGATCTTGATCCGACCGGGGGATTGTTCGCACCCCCCGCAACCCCCGAAAAGCAGCCCGGCCTGGCGCTCGGTCTGGCGATGCTGCGCACAGCCGGGGTCGAGATTGCGTGGATGTCCGATCTGCCCGTCAGCCAGTCCGGCGCCTTGCGCACCGCGCTTGAGGGGTCCGGCCTCGACCCGCGCGGGCAGGACATCATCTCGCTCCGCCGGGATGAAGCTGACACCAAGCAGCAGCGCCGCGACAATCTCGCCGGGATCACCTGCATCGTCGCCATCGCGGGTGACGAGCGCCCCGACTTCGACGAGCGCTTCAAATATCTGCGCAACCCTGAAGCCGGCGCCGGGATCGAACCCCTGATCGGCGACGGCTGGTTCCTGATCGAACCGTTGCTGGGCAAGTAAAGGCAATAGAGCACATGACCACGCTTCCCACCGGCTGGAACCGCGACCAGATGGCCGCCCGTGCCGCGCGCGAGCTGAAGGACGGCTATTACGTCAATCTCGGCATCGGCATCCCGACGCTGGTGGCGAACCACATCCCCGAAGGAATGCTGGTGACCCTGCAAAGCGAGAACGGGATGCTGGGCATCGGGCCGTTCCCCTATGATGACGAGGTCGATCCCGATCTGATCAATGCGGGCAAGCAGACCATCAGCGAATTGCCGCACAGCGCCTATTTCGACAGTGCGACCAGCTTCGCCATGATCCGCGGCGGGCATATTGATCTGACCGTGCTGGGCGCGATGGAAGTGGCCGAAAACGGCGACATCGCCAACTGGATGATCCCGGGCAAGATGATCAAGGGCATGGGCGGCGCGATGGATCTGGTCGCGGGGGTCAAGAAGATCATCGTGGTGATGGACCACACATCGAAGGATGGGGCGCCCAAGTTCATCCCCGCCTGCACTCTGCCGCTGACCGGCGCGGGCGTGGTCGACATGGTGATCACCAATCTCGCGGTGTTCGCGCGGCCCGATCACGCCTCGCCGTTCCGGTTGATCGAGATGGCACCCGGCGTGACCGAGGCCGATATCGCCTCTGCCACCACCGCGCATTACGTCGTCTGATGAAGCGTGGCATTGCGCTCGGGCTTTTCGCGGTCGCTCTTGTGATCGGCAGCTTCCTCGCCTTCACGTCGCCCCCGCGGCTGCTTTCGCTCTATGACCGGGTGGCGGGCGGGCGCGAGGGGTCCTTCCCCGCGGCCGAAGGCGTGCCTTTCGGCAACCACGGGCAAGCGCTCGACATCTGGGCGCCCAACGACATGGCCAAGGCTCCGCTGCCTGTCGTGATCTTCTGGTACGGCGGCGGCTGGGCCAAGGGGGATCGCACCTCTTATGCCTTTGCCGGGAGAGCCTTGGCGAAGGCCGGTTTCCTTGTGGTGATCCCCGACTATCGCAAGGTGCCGCAGGTGCACTTCCCGGCCTTCCTTGATGACGGGGCCGAGGCGGTCGCATGGGTGCAGCAGAACATCGCCCAATATCAGGGCGATCCCGAGCGGATTGCGTTCATGGGCCATTCGGCGGGGGCCTATCAGGCGGTGATGCTGGCGCTGGATGCTAAGCGGTTGACCGCGGCCGGGGCTGATCCGGCGAAGATCAAGGCGGCGGTGGGCCTGTCCGGCCCTTACGACTTCTACCCCTTTGACAGCCCCCGCTCGATCGCGGCGTTCAGCGAATGGCCACAGCCTGCCGAGACGCAGCCGATCACCTTCGCCCGTGCGGACGCCCCGGCATTGCTGCTGGTCACCTCTGACGGTGACGAGACGGTGCGTCCGCGCAATGCCAACAACCTCGGCGCAAAGCTGCGCGGGCTGGGCGCTCCGGTCGAGGTCAGGAATTACGGCCCGCTCGATCACGAGGAGGTGGTGATGGCGCTTTCCGTGCCGTTCCGTGGCAAGGGGCCGGTGTTGGCTGACAGCGTGGCCTTCCTCAAGGCACGGATGGGCGAATAGGCGATGTGGCTGGCCGAGCCTCGCAACCCCAACGCGCCGCTCGCCGGCCTCAAGGTGGTGGAACTGGCCCGCGTGCTGGCCGGGCCGTTCTGCGGGCAGATCCTCGCGGACCTCGGCGCTGATGTGATCAAGGTCGAAAGCCCGGAAGGGGATGGCACCCGCCTGTGGGGACCGCCATGGGTGGAGCGCACGGACGCGCAGGGCACCGTCCACCGCGAGGCTGCCTATTACCACGCCTGCAATCGCGGCAAGCGCTCGATCATCGCCGATTTCGGCAACGCCGATGATCTGGCGCGCGTGCGGGGCCTGTGCGCCGAAGCGGACGTGGTGATCGAGAACTTCAAGACCGGCAGCCTCGCCAAGTTCGGTCTGGACTACGCCAGCCTTGCCGCCGCCAATCCGGCCCTCGTCTATTGCTCGATCACCGGCTTCGGCCAGACCGGGCCGCGCGCCCACGAAGCGGGGTACGACTTCGTCGCCCAAGGCATGAGCGGGCTGATGTCCCTGACCGGCGAGCCGGAGGGGCATCCGGTCAAGATGGGCATCTCGATCAGCGATCTGGCCACCGGAGTCTGGGCCGCGAACGGCGTGCAGGCCGCGCTGCTGATGCGGGCGCGCACTGGGCGGGGCCAGCAGGTCGACATGGCGTTGCTCGATTGCTCGGTCGGGCTGCTTGCCAATCAGGCGACCTACTTCTTCACCACCGGCCACAACCCGCCGCGGATGGGCAATGCCCATGCGCAGGTCGCGCCTTACGGGGTGTTTGCGGTGAGCGACGGTCATGTGATCCTTGCACCTGCCAATGACGGGCTGTTCCACAAGCTGATGGCGGTGCTGGGGCTGGAGCATCTCTCCACCGACCCGCGCTTTGCGGCCAATGGCGACCGGACGGCCAATGCCAAGGCGCTCGACGCGGAGATTGCGGCGGCGACGGCGGGCTGGACCAAGCAGGGCCTGCTGGATGCCTGCCATGCAGCGGGAGTGCCTGCCGGGCCGATCAACCGGCTGGACGAGGTCTTCGCCGATCCGCAGGTCATCGCGCGCGGGATGCGGGTGGAGCTTGGCGGGATGGCGGGGGTGCGCAGCCCGTTCACCTTCTCGGAAGCCGAGCTGGCGCTCGACCGGCCCTCACCGATCCACGGGCAGGACGGCTGACCGCGCCGCTCCGCCTGTAGGAGACACATGAGACACTCCCTTGGAACCAAAAAACCGCCTCCCTTTCATCCCTGAAACGCAGGCGGGGGTGTGAGGGGTGTGGCGGTCCATGGCGGCGACTATCTTATGCCTAGCGCGAGTAGGAAAGCATCCTTGCCGCAGCGCGCCACAGGCGTTCGAACGGGCCTTGGCCCAGCCGCTCCACCCAAGGCGGTGACCAGAGCAGCATTGCCGCGACCGGCACCAGCCCCAACGCAAAGGCCTGCCAGCGGGTAACCTCGCCAAACAGGCCCAGCCCCCAGCTTGCAAAGATCGCCGACAGGATCACGCTGGTCATCAGATAATTGGTCAGCGACAGGCGGCCCGCCATCGCCAGTCTGCGTGTCAAGCCACTGTCCTTGTTCAGAAATGCCATCACCAGCGCGGCGTAACTCAGCGCCAGAGCCATGTCGAACGGGGCTGACAGCACCAGCGCCACCGGCCCCACCAGCGGCGCCGGAAAGCCGCTCGCCACCAGCCATGCGGCCAGAACCAGCAGCCCCGGCAGCGCCACCAGCGCCGCGATCCCCGCCAGGCGTTGCAGCCGGAACGTCCGCCATTCGCCTTTCAGCATACCGCCCCGCCACAACCCCATGCCGAGCGCAATCGCCGACAGGTTGAGCGGCAGCGACGCCGCCACCGTCGCCAGCTGCGCCGGAATACCGAGGCTGCGGCGCGCCAGCCTGTCCGCCAGCCCCTCGCGCCCCTGTTCGAGCAGCATGAGGATCGTCGGCGAATCATGGCCGAACTGCCGCTCCGCCCAGAGCAGCGCGTCAGCACCGCCCTGCTGCGTGTAAAGCGCCGCCAAAGGCGCGCCCAGAGCGACCATGCCGAGGGCCACGTGAACCATCAGCAGGCCCAGCGCGACCGCGATCAGCGCCCGCGCCGACAGCCCGGCCAGCCACGGCAGCGCCAGCCCCGCCAGCGCATAGGCGCGCAGCACGTCGTTGCTGGCAAGGAGAGCGGCGTGGCCCAGACCGATCACCAACAGCACCGCCATGCGCGCAAAATGCGCTCGCCACGGCTTTTCACCGCCGCGTTCGATCAGGATCAGGCACCCTGCGCCGAACAGCATGGCAAACAGGGTGCGGAACTTGTCCTCGATGAAGACAAAGCTTCCCAGCCACACCCAGTAATCCACCGGGGAGACGGCACCATAGGACAGGGGGTTGTAATAGGCCGGCCCCGGCAGGGCGAAGGCGTGGACATTCATGCCCACGATCCCGATCACCGCAAGGCCGCGCAGCGCATCAAGCGCAAGGATGCGGGGCGAGGGAGGAGGGGGTGCCGTCACTGACAGCACCCTTACCCCAAAATCAGCCGAGTGCAGCCTTCAGATCGTCGACCAGATCAAGGCGTTCCCACGGGAAGAAGTCGCCCTCTGCCGCGCGGCCGAAGTGGCCATAGGCGGCGGTCGGCTGGTAGATCGGCTTGTTGAGGCCAAGATGCGTGCGGATGCTGCGCGGGGTCAGGCCGCCCAGCTTGGCGATGCCGAGGATCGCAGCCTCGATCTTGTCGTCGCCCACGGTGCCGGTGTCATGCGTGTCGACATAGAGCGACAGCGGCTTCGACACGCCGATGGCATAGGCGATCTGGATCGTGCAGCGCGTGGCAAGGCCAGCGGCGACCACGTTCTTGGCGAGGTAGCGGGTGATGTAGGCTGCCGAACGGTCAACCTTGGTCGGGTCCTTGCCGCTGAACGCGCCGCCGCCATGCGGAGCCGCGCCGCCATAGGTGTCGACGATGATCTTGCGGCCGGTCAGGCCAGCGTCGCCATCCGGGCCGCCGATTTCGAAGCTGCCGGTCGGGTTGATGAAATACTCGGTCTCGCGAAGGAGAACCGGCGGGATCACGTCGGCGATCACGCCCTTGACGTAAGCTTCCAGCTCGGCCTGCTTGGCCGGATCGTTCTCGTCATAGCCGGCCTTGTGCTGGGTCGAGACGACCACAGCCGTCGCAGCCACGGGCAGCGAACCTTCGTAACGCAGCGTCACCTGGCTCTTGGCATCAGGCTCAAGGAACGGCGCCACGCCCGAATGGCGGTCAGCGGCCATGCGCTCAAGGATCTTGTGGCTGTAATAGAGGGTGGCGGGCATCAGGCCGGGGGTCTCGTCGGTGGCGTAACCGAACATGATGCCCTGGTCGCCTGCGCCTTCATCCTTGTTCTCGCCCGCGTCCACGCCTTGCGCGATGTGATCGGACTGGCCGTGCAGGCGGTTGATGAATTCGAACTTCTCCCAGTGGAAGCCGTCCTGCTCATAGCCGATGCGCTTCACGGTGGCGCGCACGGTCGCTTCGATTTCTTCCTGCGCGCCCGGAGCCCATTCGCCCTTCTCATAAACGCCCTTGCAGCGGATTTCGCCCGCCAGCACGACCAGCTGGGTGGTGGTCAGGGTTTCGCAGGCGATGCGTGCTTCGGGGTCTTTCGACAGGAACAGATCGACGATCGCGTCCGAAATCTGGTCCGAAACCTTGTCGGGATGGCCTTCGGAAACGCTTTCCGAGGTGAAAAGGTAATTGCTGCGCATGGGTTCCCCCGGGGGCTGAGATGGGCGGTTCGGAGCGGGAAACGTCACCTTATAGAGATATAAGGAAACCTTTATGTCCCGCTTGTCTGCCCACCGCCCTAGCGGCGCGCGCGGATGAGCGCAAGCACTCTCGGCAGACCGAGGCCAAGGGCCATGAACAGCGCCGCCCATGCCAGCGTCAGCGCGTGGCCCCACTGGCTGAACAGAGTGGGGGCCTTGGCCTTGGGGATGAAGCCTTCCAGCTTGTCGGCCTTGCCCATGCCGATCGTCTTGCGCACCACGCCGTCCGCGTCGATCACCGCGCTGATCCCGGTGGTGGTCGAACGCAGCACCGGCAGGCCTTCCTCGGCCGCGCGCATCCGCGCCTGGGCCAGATGCTGCGGCGGGCCCCACGTGCCGAACCAGCCATCATTGGAAGGGTTGAAGATGTAATCGGGCCGGTCGGCATCATCCGCGACTGCGCCGGAGAACACGATTTCGTAGCAGATCATCACCCCCGCCTTGCCGTGGACGCCGAGATCGAGCGTGCGCGGGCCGGGGCCGGGCAGGTAGTCGATGCTCCCTGCCACCAGCCGCGACAGGCCGAGCGGTTCAAGCAGCGGGCGCATCGGCAGATATTCGCCATAAGGCACCAGATGCGCCTTGTCGTAGCCGCCGATGATCGCGCCTTCGCCGTTCAGCGCCATCACCGAATTGCGCGCGCTGACCGCGCCGGGAATGTTGCCGGGACGCGGCGCGATATTGAGGTTCACCACCCCGGTCAGCAGCGTCGATTGCGGGCCGATCACCGTGCCGATGCGGCGGCGGGCCAGCTTGGGATCGCCGCCTGCCGTCATCTGGAGATAGTAGCGGTCAGGGTAGCCGTCTTCGAGATAGTCCGGCACCGCGCTTTCAGGCCACAGCACAAGGCGCGATTGATCGCGCGAGGGCACGGTAAGGCGGGTGAGGCGCGCGAACTGCTCCTCGAACTTGGAACCGTCGTTGATTTCGGACTGCGGGATGTGGGGCTGGACGAGGGTGTAGCGGACGCCATCGGTCTGCGGTGCGCGGGTCTTGGGCGGCGCGATCATGCTGCCGGTGACAAGCAGCACCATTCCTGCCGCATTCACCCAGCGACGCTCGACAAGTGTGGCAAGAAGCCAGACTGCGATGAATAGTGTCAATCCCGACAAGGCATATGTGCCTGTGACTGGCAGCATCCGCGCCAGCCCCGGCGTGTCCCACCCGCCGAGCAGCATCAGCCCCACAGGCGGCCACGGGTAGCCGGTGAACACCCAGCCTCTCAGCCATTCGGTGACGATCCACGCGCCTGCCAGCACCAGGCCGAAGGCCCATAGCGGACGCTTTTTCGCCAGCACATGCGCGGCCAGCGCCGCGAGCGCAGGATACCACGCGAGGTAGATGCACAGCAGCGGAACCGCAGCCCAGCCCAATGCCTCGGGCATCTTGGCCTGATGGGTAAAGGCGGTGGCGATCCAGTTATTGGCGAGCGTCAGATGCGCCCAGCCGAAGCACCACCCGAGCCACAGCGCGCTGCGCCAGCTTGTCGCGGTGTAAATCAGCCATACGAACCCCGCCAGCGCGGCAAGGCCCAGCGGCCACAGGTGCAGCGGCGGGTAAGCGCAGGCGGCGATCAGCCCCAGCGCCAGAGCGGCAAGGGCGGGACGGCGCTGCGCCAGCGCTGCCAGCGCAGCCAGCCGTTCCCACATGGCGATCAGTCGACGGTTTCGAGTGTGCCGCCGGTATCGTCACCGCGAATCGACGGCGGGAGGATCGACGAATCGATTCCGGCAGGCTCGTCGTCTGTCACTTTGCGCGGCTTGCGGGTGCGGGCGGGCTTTTCGGCGCGCGGAGCCTCGGTCCGCTCGGGACGGGTTTCGCTGCGTTCGGGCCGGTCGGCACGGTCGGGACGGGCAGCACGTTCCGGACGTTCGGCACGCGGGGCACGGTCGCTGCGTTCGGCGCGGTTATCGTCACGCCCGCCTTCGCGCCCGCCTTCCCGATTACCGTCGCGGGCCTTGCGCGGCTGGCGGCGGGCGTTCGGCTGGCGCGACTGCTGATCGTCGCGATCATCGCTGCGGCCATCATCGCGATCATCGCCAAGGAAGCTCTCGCCTTCCTGACCCTGCTCGCCTTCTTCCATGTCGGCGCGCGGCGCGTTGTCCTGCTGTTCGTAGCGCGAGCGGGTCGACTGGTCGTTGCGGCGGACGGAGCCGAAATCGATATCGTCGTCGCCGTAATCTTCGTTCTGTTCGCGTTCGTCATTGCGGCGACCGTTGCCACCGGGGCCGCGCTGTTCGTCCTGCCGCGCCTTGTTGTCGGCGATCACCCGGAAATAGTGGTCCGCGAACTGGAGATAGTACTCCATCTGCACCCGGTCGCCATTATGGTGGGCGTCCTGCGCAAGCTTCTTGTACTTGTCGAGCATCTGCGGCGCATTGCCACGCGCACGGCTGTCAATCCGGTTGAGCTGGGCGCCGTTGCCGCCCTGATTGCGGTTGCCGCGTCCGCGACGACGGTTATTCCGGTTATTATTATTGTTATTCAAGGAAGTTGTTCCTTATCAGTGACCTGGCGCAAAAGAATGCCTGCACGCGCGGTCAACAGACCCCTTGTCCCTGCGCCATGACGGGTCTTGCCCGAGGCATGCCGCGCGCTCCGCGCTGCGGGCTGCCGGGGGCTTGCCCAGACGGCCGTATCAGCTGAGTTCAGGAGCTTGGCCCAGCGACTTGCGCCCTTCGCAGGTCATCTGGCCTGTTGTGGACGTAGCGATGCCAAAGCGGTTTGCCAAGCCCTGCCAAACTTTTCCTTACGCCAGCACCAGCGCGCGCGGACGCCCTGCAAGATCGCGGTGCAGGGTGACGGCAAAGCCCGCTGCCGCCGCCAGCGCGCTCACCGCATCAGCCTGATTCGCCCCGATTTCGAGAATCGCGATGGCCTGCGGGTTCATCAATGCGCGCAGTTGCGGGATGATCACGCGGTAATCGTCCAGCCCCTCGGGGCCGGCAAACAGCGCCGAGGCGGGCTCGAAATCGCGCACTTGGCGGTCGAGCGCTGCGGTTTCCTCGACATAGGGCGGGTTGCACAGGATCAGGTCGAAGGTGCCGAGGGTCTCGGCCCAGCCGGGTGCGTGCCAGTCTCCCGGCGTGAAGCTTGCCTGCGGGCGCAGGCCCAGCTGCTCGGCATTGCCGGCGGCCACGGCGAGCGCTTCGTGCGACCGGTCAATTCCCACCCCTTGCGCCTCGCGCAGATAGGCCAGCACCGCGAGCAGCAGCGCGCCCGATCCGGTGCCGAGATCAAGCACACGGCGCGCGTCCGGCCTGGCCGCCAGCGCGGCCTCGACCAGCGTCTCGCTGTCGCCGCGCGGGATGAGGGTGGCGGGGGTGACATGCAAGGGCAGGCCATAGAACTCCTGCCGCCCGGTGATGTAGGCGACGGGTTCGTGCGCGTTCCGGCGCTCGATCAGCGCAGCGAAGCCCGGCGGCACGGGGTCGCGCATATGGCGCAGCAAAAGCTCGGAACGCGAGGCTCCGAACAGGTGCGCCATCAGCAATTCGGCATCGAGCCGCGCGGTGTCGCTGACGGCGGCGAGGCGGTCAGCCGCGGCGCGGATGGCTTCGCCGACCGTCATTACTCCGCCAGCGCCGCCAGCCGCTTGCCCTCATCCTCGGCGATCAGGGCGTCGATCATTTCGCCCAAACCTGCCCCGGCGAGCACTTCTTCCAGCTTGTGCAGGGTCAGCCCGATGCGGTGATCGGTGACGCGGCCTTGGGGGAAATTGTAGGTGCGGATGCGTTCCGAACGATCCCCGCTGCCGACCATCGCCTTGCGCGCCTCGGCCTCGGCGCCCTGCGTGGCTTCGCGCTGCGCGTCATACAGGCGCGTGCGCAGCACCTGCATCGCCTTTTCCTTGTTCTTGTGCTGGCTGCGCCCGTCCTGACAGGTCACCACGGTGCCCGTCGGCAGGTGAGTGATGCGCACCGCCGAATCGGTGGTGTTGACGTGCTGCCCGCCAGCGCCCGAGGCACGGTAGACGTCGATCTTGAGGTCTTTCTCCTCGATCGAGACATCCACCTCGTCGGGCTCCGGCAGCACCGCGACGGTCGCCGCCGAGGTGTGGATGCGCCCGCCGCTTTCGGTCACGGGGACACGCTGCACGCGGTGGACGCCGCTTTCGAACTTGAGTTTCGCGAACACCCCGGTGCCGGTGACGTTGGCGATCACTTCCTTGAACCCGCCGATATCGGAAGCGTTGATGCTGACCGCTTCGACCTTCCAGCCCTGCTCGGCGGCGTAGCGTTCGTACATCCGGTAGAGGTCGGCGGCGAACAGCGCGGCCTCATCGCCGCCTGTCCCGGCGCGGATTTCGAGCATGGCGGGCTTGGCGTCGGCGCTGTCACGCGGCAGCAGCGCGATGGCGAGGCGGCGTTCGAGTTCGGGGAGGGTGGCCTTGATCTGGCTGAGTTCTTCCTCGGCCATGGCCTTCATCTCGGGGTCGGCGAGCATTTCGGCCAGCCCCGCCATTTCCTCGCGCGCGGATTTCACCTCGGCGGCGATCTTGGCGACCGGTTCCAGCTCGGCATAGTCGCGGCTGGCGCGCACGAAGGCCTCGCCCTCCAGCGTGCCGGACGCCATGCGCGCTTCCAGCTCCGCAAAGCGGTGCGCGATCTGGTCAAGGCGTTCGGGGGGGATTTGCATTGTCACTTCTTCCTACGTCATTCCCGCGCGGGCGGGAATCCAGCCAGGCTTGGAGGCTGCCGCAAGGGCAGCTGGACCCCCGCCTTCGCGGGGGTGACGAAGGGGGCTAACGGCCAGTCAGGAGGAAGGTTTCGACTTCCGTGTGACGCTCTCCGCCATCGCCCATTATGCGCATCGGCGAACCTTCATCGGTGACGGTGAAGGAAACCAGCGCGTGCGAAGACAGCTTTTTGGCCTTGTCGAACCGCTTGCGCGGCGAGCCGCTGGCGATCATCTCAGCCGAGAAACCCCCTGAACGGAGCTTGCCCATCAGCGTGATCGCATCTGCGAGGCGTTCGTCATTCTCGACCACCACGACAGCATCAGCCTTGGCCTCCTCCCGCGCCCCCACCAGCATCGCCAGCCGCTCGATCCCCGCAGCCCAGCCCACCGCAGGCGTCGGTGCGCCGCCGAGCGATTCCATCAGCCCGTCATAGCGCCCGCCGCCCAGCACCGTGCTCTGGCTCCCCAAAGCCGCCGCCGAGGCGCTGCCTTCGTCGGGGATGAACTCGAACGCCGTGTGGCGATAGTAATCGAGGCCCCTCACGAGGCTCTCCGCCCGCACCCACTTCACGCCCGCCGCATCCAGCCCGCTGGTTACGGCGGCGAAGAAGGCCGAAGCCGCCTCCGACAGAAACGCGTCAATCTTGGGCGCATCGGCGAGGAACGGCTTGTCCCGCGCATCCTTGGAATCCAGAATCCGCAGCGGGTTCTTCTCCAGCCGCTCCTGCGATTCTTCCGACAGCTGATCCTTCACCGCCCGGAAGTATGCAATCAACGCCGCCCGCCACGCCTCGCGGCTCTCCGCGTCGCCCAAGGTGTTGAGGTGCAGGGTCACGTCATCGATGCCCAGCTCCTTCAACAGCTGGTCCGCCATCGCCAGCAACTCGACGTCCGCTTGTGGCTCGCCAGCGCCGATCACCTCGGCGTCGATCTGGTGGAACTGGCGGTAGCGGCCCTTTTGTGGGCGCTCGTAACGGAACAGCGGGCCGTGGGTGGCGACCTTCAGCGGCGCATATTGCTGCCAGCCGTTCGTCAGGAACGCCCGCGCGATCCCGGCGGTGAATTCGGGGCGCAGGGTCAGGCTCTCGCCGCCGCGATCGTCGAAGGAATACATCTCCTTCGACACCACATCGGTCGTCTCGCCGAGGCTGCGCGCGAACACTTCGGTCTTTTCGAAGACCGGCATTTCCACCCGGCGGAACCGGTAGAGGCGCCGCACGCGCTCGAAGGTCTCGACCACGAAGGCGAAAGCTTCGGCATCGGCGCCGAAGATGTCCTGGGTGCCGCGGATGGCCTGGGGTGTTTTCTTGCTCATGCCAAATCCTTTTCGGCGCCGCGATTAGGCCCACACAGGGTCTTTCGCAATCCTGCGACACGCATTAAGGGCTGCGCGAAGTCGCCCTCCTGCCTCTTACGCCGCAAGCGAACACGCACGGCCAACAACACGGGAACAATCATGCGCATCGACAAGATCCCCACCGGCGTCAATCCGCCCGACGACCTCAACGTCATCATCGAAGTGCCGACCGGCGGCGAGCCGGTGAAGTACGAATTCGACAAGGAAAGCGGCGCGCTGTTCGTCGACCGCATCCTGCACACGCCGATGCGCTATCCGGCGAATTACGGCTTCGTGCCGCACACGCTGTCGCCCGATGGCGATCCGCTGGACGCGCTGGTGATCTCGCGCTCGCCCTTCATCCCCGGCTGCGTGGTGCGCGCGCGCCCCATCGGCGTGCTCAACCTCGAAGACGAGCAGGGCGGCGATGAAAAGCTGATCTGCGTGCCGGTGAACGAGACGTTCCCCTATTACGCCGACGTGATCGAGACGAGCGATCTGCCGAGCATCATCTTCCAGCAGATTGAGCACTTCTTCACCCACTACAAGGATCTGGAAGCCGAAAAGTGGGTGCGCGTGGGCAAGTGGGGCAACGCCGCCGAAGCCCGCCAGATCACCATCGAGGCGATCGAGCGCTACGGCGCGGGGAAGTAAGCCAAAACCAAAGGGCGGTCAGGAAGGCGCTGATTTCGGTTGCGAAAGCAACCGCAAGGCCGACCGGCCGCCCGCAGGCGATCTAGCCCTCAAGTAGCGAAGCGATAGGGCAACAAAGACGCGCCGAGGACGCGCCCGCGGAGGCGGGCGCGCAAATCAGAACACACTCAGCGCCATCTTGAAGATCAGCGTCAGGCCGAAGGGCAGGCCGATGGCCAGCGCCCACAGCGTCATCACGTCGCGCTTGAAGGCGGGGGCGTATTCGGGATCGGCGGCTTCGGCATCGCTGAGAACGGCCCAGCGCTTTTCGAACCAGCGGCACACCGGGATGATCCCGGCCACCAGCACCACCAGCGCCAGATAGGGCAGCAGGCTCGACGTGCCTTCCGACAGCGCCTTGACCGTCACGAAAATCTGCAAGGCGGTGTAAGCCAGCAGGCCATAGGCGACATGATCGCTCATCGCCTTGCGCCAGTCCCGGACCCGGCCCGCGGTCAGTGCATCGGCTTTGGCGCGCTTGTCTGAATTCACCATGTGAGCCGCTCCCCAACGGTCTGTTGTGATGCAGGCAGTATCGCAAAGCTTATCCAGAGTTGCAAGAAGGCGCGGAAATCCGCCATTTTGTTGCGTTTGCCGCATGGGACGAGGCCCAAGCTGCTCTAATCGTGCAGCCTTTGTCCGCCGCCCGGCCGCCCGGCGGGGGCTGCCGCCGGCCTAAGCAAAAATCCTGCCAAACCGCTTGCGCCCCTTTTCTGCGGCCCGAAGGCTGCTAAAGGTCGCAGATACATGAGCACCACCCTCTCCGATCAGCCCACCGGGGCAGCGCAGATTCAGCCGACAGGCAGCGGGCTGGAGGTGATCTCGATCGCCAAGTCCTATGACAAGCGATCCGTCCTGTCCGATATCTCGCTGACCGTGGCCAAGGGCGAGGTGCTGGGCCTGCTCGGCCCCAATGGCGCGGGCAAGACGACCTGTTTCTATTCGATCATGGGTCTGGTGAAGCCGGATTCGGGCCGCATCCTGATGGACGGCGAGGATGTGACCAATCTGCCGATGTATCGCCGCGCGATCCTCGGCCTTGGCTATCTGCCGCAGGAAACCAGCATCTTTCGCGGCATGACCGTGGAACAGAACATCGCCTGCGTGCTCGAACTGGGCGAGCCCGACAAGGCCACTCGCGCCAGCGAGCTGGAGCGGCTGCTTGACGAATTCGGCCTCACCCGCCTGCGCGAATCGCCGGCGATGGCGCTATCGGGCGGGGAGCGGCGGCGCTGCGAGATTGCCCGCGCGCTGGCAGCCAAGCCTTCGATCATGCTGCTGGATGAACCCTTCGCAGGCATCGACCCGCTCTCGATCAGCGACATCCGCGATCTGGTGAAAGACCTCAAGGCGCGCGGAATCGGGGTGCTGATCACCGACCACAACGTGCGCGAGACGCTCGATATCGTCGACCGCGCCTGCATCATTTATGGCGGGCAGGTGCTGTTCGCCGGAAGCCCGCAGGAACTGGTCGCGGACGAGAACGTGCGGCGGCTCTATCTCGGCGAGAGCTTCACGCTCTAGCGCGGCACAGGCATGGCATTAGGCCCCCGCCTCGATATCCGGCAGACGCAATCGCTGGTGATGACGCCGCAATTGCAGCAGGCGATCAAGCTGCTGGCGGCATCGAACCTCGAAATCGAGAGCTTCATCGCCGAGGCGCTGGAGGCCAATCCGCTGCTCGACACGGGCGGGCCGGCTGACGCGGGCGAGCCGGAGCGGATCGAACTCGCCGCCCCGCCGGGCGAGGATGCGCCCGCTGACCAGCTGATGCTGGCAGGCGGCGGGGAGGGTGACGCGCCGCTCGACCTCGCTTCTGTCGACCGCGACTGGGACACCGGCGATGGCGAGGCGCGCAATGCCCGCGATGCCGAATGGGGCGCTGCGGCGGGCGGTTCTGGCGGCGATTTCGATGACGCGCCCGACTGGGAGCAGCTGCGCGCCGCAGAAATCACGCTGGCCGAACATCTCGAAGGGCAGATCGGCGCAGCTGCCAGCGATCCGCGCACCGGCTTCATTGCGCGGCACATCATCGGGTTGCTCGACGATGCGGGCTATCTCGGCACGCCGATCGATGAAGTTGCCGATGATCTGGGGGTGGAAGGTTTCGAGGCTGAAGCCGCGCTCGCGCTGGTGCAATCGCTCGACCCATCGGGGGTGGGCGCGCGCAATCTGGCCGAATGCATCGCCATCCAGGCGCGCGAGGCGGATCGTTATGACCCCTGCATGGCGGCGCTGATCGCCAATCTTGACCTTGTGGCGCGCGGCGAAGTCGAGCGATTGAAGCGCCTTTGCCGCGTCGATGACGAGGATTTCGCTGACATGCTGCGCGAGCTTCGCAGCTACAACCCGCGCCCCGGCCTTGCCTTCATGCCGTCCGACAGCAGCACGGTGGTGCCGGACATCATCATCACCGCCAACGCGGCTGGCGGGTGGGACATTGCCTTGAACGAGGACACCCTGCCCAAGCTGATCGTCAACCGCGGCTACTTCGTCGAATTGAACGCCGGGGCGACGAGCAAGGAATCACAAGGCTGGCTCAAAGAGAAGCTGGCAGACGCCCACTGGCTGATTCGCGCGCTCGACCAGCGCCAGAAGACGATCCTGAAAACCGCCGCCGAGATCGTGAAGCAGCAGGACGGCTTCTTCCGCCGGGGGGTTGCCGAATTGCGCCCGCTGACCTTGCGCGAAGTCGCCGAGCAGATCGAGATGCACGAAAGCACGGTCAGCCGGGTGACCAGCAACAAATACCTCGCCTGCGCGCGCGGGACGTTCGAGCTGAAATACTTCTTCACCAGCGGGGTCGCCTCGGCCGATGGCGAGGGCGCATCCTCCGCCGCGATCAAGGCGCGAATCAAGGCGCTGATCGACGCCGAAACCGCCAAGAACATCCTGTCCGACCAGCAATTGGCCGAAATGCTGCAAAAAGAAGGCTTCGACCTCGCGCGGCGCACGGTCGCAAAATACCGCGAGGCGATCGGGCTGGGATCGAGCGCCGAGCGGCGGCGGGCGAAGAAGCTGGCGGGGGCGAGTTAGGGGTGCGCGTTTGGGCGGGACTGCTGCCGGTCGCTGTGGCACTGGCCGCCTGTTCGGCGGCTCCCACCAAGATCACTGCGGCCCCCGGCATGACGGCGGACGACTTCAACCGCGCCAATGCGGCGGCGGGAGCAAGGCTGCGGACCGATCAGACCGACTGGATCGGCGTGAACGCGCCGGTTGACCTGACCATCAACTGGAACGGGAAGACAGTCACCTTCGAGGACCGTCAGCGCGGCGGCGGGTTGCAGATTTCAAGTCACCCCGAGGATTACGACCGGGCGGGCAAGCCTGTCGGGCCACTGCGGATCGGCAGCATCAGCTTCAGCATCGGCGGCGGCATGCAGCCGTTGGCCGACGTCTTGCCGCGCCTTGAGCAGCACTGTCGTGAGCTCGCGCAGATCGCTGGCGTTCCGCCCGCCCGCTTGCCCTCGCCGGACGAGGTCTCGGCAGGCTTTCGACAGAAGCTCGGCAAGGCTCGTCCCGGCGACGGCGCCTCAGCCGACGCAATCATCTGCGCCGGGAGGGGTAAGCAAATTGGTTTCACCATCGGCGCGAGCCACTATTCCGGGCATGCATCACACGGCGGCGATTACGCATTCGCCTTCATTCATGGCTACATCGGCAAGCCGATGTTGGCGGAAGAAGAGCCTGCGCTCTGACCTTGCGCGCCACGGCATCTTAGCATTTTCCCTCAGGCGACGGGCCAATCCTAAACCCCTAGCCTCCCTTCGATTTCGCACCCGCCCGGGGTGTGACTCGAAAGACTCACTCCAAAACGTTAACGCCTTAAACCTCTTATTAACCTTTTTTGGTGAGAAGTGGCGTGGTTAACAGACGGCAACCTCTCCTAAGCAGGGGTTACCAGGGGTAAGACAGGGGACTAAGATGCGCGTTCTGCTGATCGAAGACGAACCGACCACCGCCAAGGCCATCGAGCTGATGCTCACCACCGAAGGCTTCAATGTCTATTCGACCGACCTCGGGGAAGAGGGCTTGGACCTCGGCAAGCTGTATGATTACGATATCATCCTGCTCGATCTGAACCTGCCTGACATGCATGGCTATGACGTGCTCAAGAAGCTGCGCGTCGCCAAGGTGCAGACCCCTGTGCTGATCCTTTCGGGCATTTCGGAAATGGATTCGAAGATCCGCAGCTTCGGCTTCGGCGCTGACGATTACGTGACCAAGCCGTTCCACCGCGAAGAACTGGTCGCCCGCATCTATGCCGTGGTGCGCCGTTCGAAGGGCCACTCACAATCGGTCATCCGCACCGGCAAGCTGGCTGTGAACCTCGACGCCAAGACGGTCGAAGTCGATGGCGCCCGCGTTCACCTGACCGGCAAGGAATATGCGATGCTGGAGCTGCTCTCGCTTCGCAAGGGGACGACGCTGACCAAGGAAATGTTCCTCAACCACCTCTATGGCGGGATGGACGAGCCGGAACTCAAGATCATCGACGTGTTCATCTGCAAGCTGCGCAAGAAGCTTTCGCTGGCTTGCGGTGGTGAAAACTACATCGAGACCGTGTGGGGCCGCGGCTATGTGCTGCGCGACGACGAAACGGTGGTCGAAGCGGCGTAACCGTTTGGGCACCCGCCTCCGCGGGTGCCTCCTCGGCGCGTTTCGATCCTTTCAGGATCGAGCGCCTGCGGGCGGCCAGTCGGCCTTGCGGCCCTTTGGGCCGGAATATTGCGCTTCAGCAAATTTGGACGCCCGGGGCCTTGGCTCCGGGCGTTCGCGTTTCAGCCTATGCGGTTAAAGGTGGTCGTCACCATGTCGGGCATTCCCTCGGCAGCCCAGACGATTGTCTCGGTCATGGTCAGGCCATGAGCAGCGACTGTGTAGACGCGTGTCGACACCCGCTGACCGCCTTTGCCGAGCGTCATCACCAGCGTGTTCGCATCGGGCTGGCGCAGCGATACCGAATCGATCCCGGGCATCGACCCCGTAACAGGCACCGACACTCCGTCGAGCGCCGCCGTGGATTCTGCCTTCATAAGCGCCCCGCCGGGCGTTTCCACCGTCACCACCGTATGCCAGCGACCACCCGCTGCGGGGGCGAAGGCAATCGTGACGGCGCGGGGGCGTTCGTCCTCCGGAATTTTCTCGATATCGAGCGACCATTGCCCGGCAAGCAGCGACGTTGCAGCAGCGGTTGCTGCAGTGGGGCCGGGGGTATCCCCGCGCTCAAGCGGGTTCGTTGCGGTAAGCAGCAGCCCTGCGGCAAGCGGAATTGCGATCAGCATCATCATCTGTCCTTTCGACCAGCGGCCGCGCCCAGGCGGCGGCCCGGCGTCGGTCTCGGCCGGGGATGCCGCTGCGGACAGATCAGTATTCTTGTCCCAGATTTTCTGGGCATCAAGCTGGCGCGCCAGTTCGCGGCTGCTGCCCACCCCGGTCTTGCGCCGCGCCTCGCGCAGCCGTTCGTTGATCGACGCTTCCGATCGCTCAAGCCGCGCCGCGATTGATTTCACCGTATGCCCGCCCGCAAGCAGGCGCAGGATCTCCAGCTCCTTATCGGTCAATGCGTCAGGGGAAATGGGCGAAAGGGTTGGCATGGCCCCTGATCACCACAGCGCGTGCCCCCGTCCAGCACGATTTTCTTGTGCCGCGACGGGCTGCATGCCAACGGCTGCGCCCATGACAGCGTTCAAGGAAGGCGATCCGACCACCATTGCGCGGCTTTATGGCCGCTCTGTCGGAAAGAAGTTGCGCAAACATCAGCAGGGGTTGGTCGACAACCTTCTGCCGCAGATTTCTGTGCCTGCCGAAGGGCCGGTGACGAGCGAAGTGCTGTTCGGCGATGCGCGCCCGCTGCATTTCGAGATCGGCTTCGGCGGGGGCGAGCATCTCGCTTACCGCGCCGATCTGCTGCCCGATCACGGCTTCATCGGGGCGGAGCCTTTCGTGAACGGCGTGGCGCAGGCGCTGACCCATATCGCAGACCAGCGGCTCGCCAATATCCGGCTGCATCATGGCGACGCTTTGGAAGTGCTCGCGCGCATCCCTGATGGCGCGCTGACGATGGCCTATCTGCTCCACCCCGATCCGTGGCCCAAGGCGCGCCATGCCAAGCGCCGGATGGTCAACGACGGCCCGATCAAGCTGCTCGCCAGCAAGATGAAGCCCGGCGGCGAGTTCCGCTTCGGCACGGATCACGCAGTGTACCTGCGCCACGCGCTGATGGTGATGCAGCGCCACACCGATCTGTTCGAATGGGTGGTCGAAAAGCCCGCCGACTGGCAGGTGCGCCCGTCAGGGTGGCCCGAAACCCGCTACGAGCACAAGGCGCGCACGGTGTACGGGCACGAGGTCTGGTACTTCCGGTTCCGGCGGCGGGGGTGAAACAGGCCTTCGCCCGGCACTGGCGCTGGTTCGTGCTGGCCGCGATCCCGTTCGACATTGTGATTGCCGTGCTTCCGCACCTGACTGGCGATTTCACCGACGTGCTGCCGATCCTGCCCTTGCGGTGGGTGATCATGGCCGTGGGCGCTTTCGCACTGCGTGATGCGCACGTGTCCGGCGCCATATCCTCGCGCACTTACGGACGGGCGGTGCTTTATCTGATCTTCGGCTTCACAGCGGCGGGATTGCTCGGCGGTGCGATGTCGCCCTTACCGGGCTAACCTAACCCCGCGCCCGCCACCACGGCATCAGCGCGAACGCCGCCTGCCCCGCCAGCCCGAGCAGGGCGTGGGGTTGGCGCAGGCCTGCGAGGTATTGTGCAGGGGTTTGCCCGATCAGCACCCCCGCCAGCGCGCACTCAGCCGCCATCAGGATCGCGAAGGCCAGCACGCCCACGGCCAGCGCCTCGCTGCGGCTTGCAATGCCGAACCGACGCACCAGCCACCCGGCCGCAAACCAGCTCGCTGCGAGGATGATCGGCAGTTCCAGCACAGTCGCAGGCATCAGCCCCACCAGCGGGATCACCCACAGCACCCGGATGGTGCCGAGCACAAACCCTAGCGCGAACACCATCGCCCAGTAGACGATGGCGGCGCGCAGCAGCTTCACCCCACCACGCCCGCGCCGGCCAGCACGGCCAGTGTCAGCACGTCGGGAACGCTTGCGGTCATCGGCACGATCTGGACCGGCTTTTCCACCCCGATCATCATCGGCCCGATGGTGGCGTTGCTGCCGAGTTCGCGCAACAGCTTGGCCGACAGGTTGGCCGACTGCAGCCCCGGCATGATCAGCACATTGGCCGGGCCGGACAGGCGGCTGAACGGATAGAGCGCCATCACCTTGGGGTTGAGCGCCGCGTCGGGGGCCATTTCGCCTTCGTATTCGAAGCCCGGATCCTCCTTGTCGAGGATCGCCACGGCATCGCGGATCGAATTGAGCCACTGGCCCGAAGGGTTGCCGAAGGTCGAATAGGACAGGAACGCGACGCGCGGTTCATGGCCCATGCGGCGGGCGACCGCAGCGGTCTCCTTGGCGATATGGGCCAGTTCTTCGGCATTGGGGCGTTCGTTGATGGTGGTATCGGCAAGGAAGGTGGTGTGGTTCTTGCCGATCATCATGTGGATGCCGAACGGCAGCGCGCCTTCCTTGGGATCGAGGACGAGATTGATCTCGCGCACGGTCTGGGCAAAGGTGCGGGTCATGCCGGTGATCATCCCGTCACCATGGCCGAGCGCGACCAGAAGCGCGGCGAACACGTTGCGTTCCTGATTGACCATGCGGCGCACATCGCGCTCGGTAAAGCCGCGCCGCTGCAGGCGCTTGTAGAGGAACTTGACCATCTCCGGCACGTGCTCGCTGTCGGCCGAGTTCTGGATTTCGAAACTGCCGGGATCGCTCACGGAAAGCTGGTGCAGCTTGTCGAGCACCGCCTTGGTGCGGCCGACCAGAATGGGCGTGCCATAGCCGAAATCGCGGAACTGGATTGCGGCGCGCAGCACCACTTCTTCTTCCGCTTCGGCAAAGACCATCCGCTTGGGGTTGGCCTTGGCGACTTCATAGACCCCGCTCAGCACCGAAGTGGTGGGGTTGAGGCGGCTGCGAAGCTTGACGCGGTAGGCGTCGAAATCGTCGATCCGCATCTGTGCGACGCCCGAATCCATCGCCGCCTTGGCCACGGCAGAGGACACCACTTCGATCAGGCGCGGGTCGAACGGGGCGGGGATGATGTAATCGGTGCCGAACTTGTGGTTCTTGCCATAGGCCGACGCGACTTCCTCAGGCACCTGCTGGCGGGCGAGCTCGGCAATCGCCTGCGCTGCGGCGACCTTCATTTCTTCGTTGATGGTGGTCGCCTGCACATCCAGCGCCCCGCGGAAGATGAAGGGGAAGCCCAGCACATTGTTGACCTGGTTGGGGAAGTCGCTGCGCCCGGTGGCGATGATCGCATCGGGACGGACGGCCTTGGCCTCGTCCGGCATGATTTCTGGGACGGGGTTGGCCATCGCGAAGATGATCGGGCGGTCGGCCATCTTCTTCACCCATTCGGGCTTCAACGCGCCCGCTGCCGACAGGCCGAGGAAGATGTCAGCGCCCACCAGCGCTTCTTCAAGGCTGGTGGCCGAGGTCTGCACGGCGTGCGCGCTCTTCCACTGGTCCACGCCTTCGCGGCCCGGAGTGATCGGGCCGGAACGGTCGCACAGGATCACGTTTTCGTGCCGCACGCCCATCGCCTTGATCAGCGCGGTGCAGGCGATAGCCGCCGCGCCCGCGCCGTTGACGACCACCTTCACGTCCTTGAAATCGCGGCCCGTGATATGACAGGCGTTGAGCAGGCCGGCGGCGGTGATGATCGCGGTGCCGTGCTGGTCGTCATGCATCACCGGGATCTTCATGCGTTCGCGCAAGGCGGCTTCGATGATGAAGCATTCCGGCGCCTTGATATCCTCAAGATTGATGCCGCCGAAGGTCGGCTCCATCAGGGCAACCGCGTTGATGAAGGCTTCCGGGTCTTCGGTGGCGAGTTCGATGTCGATCGAATCCACATCGGCGAACCGCTTGAACAATACCGCCTTGCCTTCCATCACCGGCTTGGACGCCAACGCGCCGAGATTGCCGAGGCCGAGGATCGCGGTGCCGTTGCTGATCACCGCCACCAGATTGGCCTTGGCCGTGTAGCGCGCGGCGAGCGAGGGGTCGGCAGCGATGGCTTCCACCGGCACGGCCACGCCCGGCGAATAGGCAAGGGAAAGGTCGCGCTGCGAGGTCATCGGCTTGGTCGCGACGATCTCCAGCTTACCCGGACGGATCGTCTCGTGATAGAACAGCGCCTCGCGTGCGGTGAAGCCGCCCTTGTTCTCTTCGGCCATGGTGCGTGATCCCTCTGCTTGTCCGAACGGAAAATTGCGCCTTCGCTTAGCCTCCCGCACGCCGATGCGATAGGCCGGAAATCGCGCGGGGCGGGGGAAAGCCGTGGCGGCGGAGATTTCCGAATCGGGCGCGCACGCGCTAGGCGGAGATGATGGCCGCGCTTCCCGATCCCAAACCCACTCCGATGATGGCGCAATATCTGCGTCTGCGCGAGGAAGCGGGCGGTGCGCTGCTGTTCTACCGCATGGGCGATTTCTTCGAGCTGTTCTTCGAGGATGCGCGCACCGCGGCGCAAATTCTCGATATCGCGCTGACCACGCGGGGCGAGCATGGCGGCGCGCCGATTCCGATGTGCGGGGTGCCGGTGCATTCGGCGGAAGGCTACCTCGCGCGGCTGATCAAGGCCGGGTGCCGCGTGGCGATTGCCGAGCAGGTGGAAACGCCAGACGAAGCCAAGGCGCGGGCCAAGCGGGAAGGCACGCCGTCCTCCAAGGTGCTGGTGAGCCGCGCGATCGTGCGGCTGGTGACAGCAGGGACGCTGACCGAGGAAGCCCTGCTGGAACCGCGCCGCGCCAATGTGCTGGCGGCGCTGGCCGAACTGCGCGGGACGATCGGCATTGCTGCTGTGGATGTTTCCACGGGCGCGATGGTGCTGGAGGACTGTGCGCCCGATCAGCTCGGCGCGGCGCTGGCGCGGCTGTCCCCCAGCGAGGTCGTGGTGCCGGAGGATTGGGAGCACGCTCTGGATTCCCGCCCGGACGAGGCCATTCACCGCCCGCGCAGCACCTTCGCCAGTGATGCCGGGGCCGAGCGGCTGCGCAGCGTTCACGGCGTGGCGACGCTTGATGCGTTCGGCGATTTCTCCCGCGCGATGCTGGGCGCCGCTGGTGGCCTGATCGCCTATCTCGACCATGTCGGGCGGGGCAAGCTGCCGCTGCTGCTGCCCCCGACCGCGCGCGCGGCTGAGGCTGGCATGGCGATGGACGCGGCGACACGGGCGAGCCTCGAAATCCTCGAAAGCACAACCGGGGGTTCGCGCGCGGGCAGCCTGATCGGCGCGGTGGATCGCTGCGTCACCGGCGCAGGCTCGCGGCTGCTGGCGGAGGATCTGTCCGCGCCGCTGCTCGATGTCGCGCAGATCGAAGCGCGGCTCGCACTGGTGCAGTTCTGGCGTGACCGTCCGATCGAACGGGCGCAGTTGCGCGAAGCCTTGCGCGCCATTCCTGATCTGGGCCGGGCGCTGGGCCGGGTGGTGGCGGGCAGAGGCTCACCGCGCGATCTTGGCCAGCTTCGCGACGGGCTGTCGGAAGCGATGCGCCTGCATCACTGGCTGAGCGGTGCGCCGGATCGGCCTGCGTTGCTTGACACAGTCCTTGCCCGGCTGACCGGCCACGGCGCGCTGACCGACTGGCTGGCCCGCGCGCTGGTGCCGTCCCCGCCGACCGAGCGCAGCGGCGGCGGCTTCATCGCTGACGGCTATGACGCCGCGCTCGACGAATTGCGCGCCACATCCGGCGATGCGCGGCGGGCGATTGCCGCGATGGAGGCGCGCTACCGCGACGAGACGGGCATCGCCTCGCTCAAGATCCGCCACAACGGCGTGCTCGGCTATTTCATCGAAGTGGGCGCGCGCCATGCCGATGCGCTGATGGCGCCCGAAAGCGGCTTTACCCACCGTCAGACCATGGCGGGCGCAGTGCGGTTCAACTCGCTGAAGCTGCACGAGGAGGCCGCCCGCATCGCCGAGGCTGGCGGCCATGCGCTCGCAGCGGAAGAGGCGCATTTCGAGCAGCTGGTCGCCGAAGTCGTGGCCGCGCGCGAAGCCATCGCCGCGACCGCTGCCGCGCTCGCCCGGCTCGATGTCGGCGCGGCCAATGCCGAACGCGCCGCCGAGGGCGACTGGTGCCGCCCGGCCATCGCCGAAGATGCAGGTCTCGCCATCACTGGCGGGCGGCATCCGGTGGTCGAAGCCGCGCTCGCCAAGGCGGGCGAGCGGTTCGTGGCGAATGACTGCAATCTCGCCGATGCCAACCGGTTGTGGCTGATCGGCGGGCCGAACATGGGCGGCAAATCGACCTTCCTGCGGCAGAACGCGCTGATCGTGCTGCTGGCGCAGGCCGGGTGCTTCGTGCCTGCGTCGACGGCTCGTATCGGCCTCGTTGACCGGTTGTTCAGCCGCGTCGGCGCGGCCGACAATCTCGCACGCGGGCGGTCAACCTTCATGGTCGAGATGGTGGAAACCGCCGCGATTCTGGCGCAGGCCACGGCGCGCAGCTTTGTGATTCTCGACGAGGTCGGGCGCGGCACATCGACCTATGATGGCTTGGCGCTGGCCTGGGCCGTGGCTGAGGCGGTGCACACGCAAATCCGCTGCCGCTGCCTGTTTGCCACCCATTACCACGAACTC
Organism: Porphyrobacter sp.; assembly: GCA_032116115.1. GTDB lineage: Bacteria > Pseudomonadota > Alphaproteobacteria > Sphingomonadales > Sphingomonadaceae > Erythrobacter. Next base: position 33,796 of record JAUMAX010000009.1, on the reverse strand, counting down.
GCCCGGCTGGCAGAAACCTGCGAGGCGCTGAGCCTCCACCATGTCCGCGCGCGCGAATGGCAGGGCGATCTCGTGCTGCTGCATGAACTGGCCGATGGGCCGGCGGATCGGTCTTACGGGCTTGCCGTGGCGCGGCTTGCGGGCGTGCCTGCCCCGGTCGTCGCGCGGGCCAAGGCGGTGCTTGCCAAGCTTGAGGCGACCCGCGCTTCGACCGGCGGGATTGCCGCCGGACTTGGTGATCTGCCGCTGTTCGCCGCGCTCGCCGCTGCCGAGCCTGAAACCGCCACGCCCGAACAGCAGCTGGCTGACACGCTGCGCACGGCCGATCTGGACGCGCTCACCCCGCGCGAGGCGCTCGATCTGCTCTACGAATGGAAGCGCAATCTGCCCAAGGCATGAAGCGGGCCGGGCGCGCTGATTGCAACCAAGGCTTAACTCTGCGCGGGCTATGTTTGGCCGATGTACAAGCAAGTGTTCCAGAACAGCAAGGTGGCGCTCCTGTTTGCCGGGATGACGCTGTTCAGCGCGGTGTCGATGGTTGGCACTCCGGACGATAGCGGCGTGCTGACCAAGGCGGTCGATCTCGCCGAATCCCAGCGCGGGGCCTTCGCCAGAGACCCGCAAGCCTCTGCCGAGGGTGAGAGCGCGGGCGACAACGCCGGCGGCAACAGCCCGGTTTTCGGCGATTTCAATGATTCGGCGCAGCCTGCAACCCAAGGCGCGCCAGCCAATGCCAAGCAAGGCACCAGCCCGATGACCGCGCCCTTGTCCGCGACCGCGGTCGTGGCGGGAGGGGTCGGCCCGACAGTCAGCGCCGAGCCGTTCGTTGCCGACAGCGAAATGACGATCGAGCCGGAATAGCGCGCTTAGCGGGTCGGAACCGGCGCTTCGCCCGAGTAATCATAGAAGCCGCGCCCGGTCTTGCGGCCCAGCCAGCCTGCTTCGACATATTTCACCAGCAGCGGCGCCGGGCGATACTTGCTGTCGCGGGTGGTGGTGTAGAGCACGTTGATGATGTCGAGGCAGGTATCCAGCCCGACGAAATCTGCCAACTGCAGCGGCCCCATCGGGTGGTTGAGGCCCAGACGGCAGCCCTTGTCGATATCCTCGATCCCGGCAGTGCTCTGGCCGAGCACGAACACCGCCTCGTTGATCATCGGCAGCAGGATGCGGTTGACGACGAAGCCGGGTTCGTCCTGGCTCAGCACCACTTCCTTGCCCAGGCCCTTGGCGAATTCGGTCACGCGGTCAGTGGTCGCCTGCGCGGTGGCAAGGCCGGGGATCACTTCGATCAGGCCCATCACCGGCACCGGATTGAAGAAGTGCAGCCCGATGAAACGCGCCGGATCGGGCGAGTGGTTGGCCATCCGGGTGATCGGGATCGAGGAGGTGTTCGACGCCATGATCGCGCCGGCTGCCAGCACTTTGCCCGCAGCCTCGAAGATCGCGTTCTTGATTTCCTCGCGCTCGGTGGCGGCTTCAACGATCAGGTCGGCTTCGGCAAAGGGTGCGTAATCGGCGACGGGGGTGATGCGGGCGAGCAGGCTTTCCGCTTCAGCCGCTTCGATCTTGCCGCGGCCCATCAGCTTGACCAGCGCCTTTTCGACATTGGCCTTGCCCGCTTCGGCGCGGGCGAGGTCGATATCGGCCAACATCACGTTCATGCCATGGGCGGCGACAGTCTGGGCGATGCCGGTGCCCATTTGTCCGGCTCCGATGACGGCGATGTTGCGCATGGTGTGGTCCTTCGCAAGTGCAGCAATTGCCCGCGCTGTTAGCGATGACCCTGCCCAAAAGCTAGCGATTAGCGCCCGGCACCCATTTCACGTCGCGCCTGCCGTTATCATTCACCACCCGCGCGAGCACGAACAGGTAGTCGGAAAGGCGATTGATATAGGCCAGTGCCGCCGGATTGACCGGGACTTCGGCGGCCAGCGCGACCATCGCCCGCTCTGCTGCGCGGGTTGTAGCGCGGGCGACATGCAACCGCGCCGCCAGTTCGGTGCCACCGGGCAGGATGAAGCTCGTCAGCGGCTCAAGGTTCTCGTTGAAGGCGTCGATGCGCGCTTCGAGCCATTCGGCCTGCGAGGCCACCATTCGCAGCACCATCTCCGACGGAGCGAAATCATCGCCCGGCGTCGCCAGATCGGCGCCCAGATCGAACATGTCGTTCTGTATCCGGGTGATCTCGGCGCCCGGCTTGCCGGACATCAGGACCGCCGCCACGCCGATGGCGCTGTTCGCTTCGTCCACCAGCCCCATCGCATTGATGCGCGCTGAAAACTTCGGGCAGCGCGAGCCATCGACGAGGCCCGTGGTCCCGTCATCCCCGGTGCGGGTGTAGATCTTGTTCAGCTTGACCATGGTGCGTGAAGATCAGCGCGAGGCTGCCATGATGATCGCGACCACCACGATCGCCAGCGCCTGATACTTGATCCGCGCGAACATCGCCTTGTTCTGGGCGAGCTGCATGTCGGTCGCGGTTTCGCTCTCGCCGGTTTCAAGGTCGATCTTGGTCGTCTTGAGGAACGCAATGATCCCCTTGATCAGCGAGAAGGCCACCAGTCCCATCAGGACAAGCAGAACGGGCACGAGGACGTAGTTCATGGGTCTCTAAATGGACGGCCTTGCGTCAGGTTCCAAGTGACAAATGTTGCAACCGGAGTTGATCGGCAAGCATCCGACCATCCTCGCCGCTCTCGCGCCGCTCCGCCAGGGCGGGCGAGCCGCGCCGCTTCGCCAGCTTTTCGCCGCCCGCATCCAGCAGCAGCGGGTGATGATGCCAGCGCGGCACCGGCAGGCCGAGCAGGGCTTGCAGCGTGCGGTGCACGTGGCTGGCCGCAAACAGATCGGCCCCGCGCGTCACCAGCGTCACGCCGTCCGCTGCATCATCGAGCGTGACGGCAAGGTGGTAACTGGCGGGCAAGTCCTTGCGCACCAGCACCACATCGCCAAGGCCGGACAGATCGACCGCTTGCGGCCCGGCCAGCGCATCCTCCCACACCAGCGGGCCCGTCTGCGCCAGCGCCTTTGCCGCATCGAGTCGCCATGCCGTGGGGCGCGCGGGATCAGGCGGGGTCCGCTTGCAGGTGCCGGGATAGATCAGGCCCTCAAGACCGGGACGCGCCCCCGCTTCCTCGATGTCCTTGCGGGTGCAAGTGCAGGGATAAAGCAGCCCGCGCGCCTTCAACCCCTCGGCAGCGGCGGCGTAGCTCTCCAGCCTGGTGGACTGCGCTGGCACCTCGTCCCATTCCAGCCCCAGCCATGCCAGATCGCGGCGAAACTCGTCCGCCAGTTCCGGGCGGGAGCGGGGGCCGTCAATATCCTCGATACGCAGCAGGAAACGCCCGCCGCCCGCGCGGGCCAGATCATGCGCCACGATGGCTGACAGCGCATGGCCCAGATGCAGCCGCCCGTTGGGGCTGGGCGCGAAACGGGTCACGAGAGGCGCGGGCGCTGACATCGCCTGCGCCATGCCACAGGACATATTCTTGCGCTATCCACAGCATCTCCACAGGGTCCAAAACACGCGGCCCTGTGGATACCCACCCTGTAACGGGTTTGACTCTTTGCCGTGCCACGTCAGGATGCAGGTCAATCAGGGAGGAACGCAAGCGCCGTGTTCAATGCCGAACTGATCGAAAGAGCCGCCCGGTTCCGCGGGGTCGATGAAGACCCGACCCGGAACCTGTCGGCCTGCCCGGCGCTGGTGCTCAACGCCGATTACACCCCCTTGTCCTATTACCCGCTGAGCCTGTGGCCGTGGCAGACCGCGATCAAGGCGGTGTTCCTTGACCGGGTGGACATTGTCGCCAGCTACGATCGCGAGGTCCATTCGCCCAGCTTCGACATGAAAATCCCGAGCGTCATCGCGCTCAGGCAATATGTGAAGCAGAGCGAATTTCCCGCCTTCACCCGCTTCAACGTGTTTCTGCGCGACCGCTTCCAGTGCCAGTATTGCGGCAGCCACGAACACCTGACCTTCGACCACGTGACCCCGCGCCGCCTGGGCGGGCGCACCACGTGGGAGAACATCATCACCGCCTGCGCGCCGTGCAACATGAAGAAGGGCGGGCGCACCCCCAAACAGGCGGGCATGGCCCTGCACCGCACCCCGATCCGTCCGACCAGCTGGCAGCTGCAACAGCACGGCAAGGCTTTCCCGCCGGGCTACCTGCACGAAACGTGGCGCGACTGGCTGTATTGGGACGTCGAGCTGGAGGCTTAAGCGAACGGGCGTCGGCTTTCGCACAGGTCAGCGGCGGAAGCTGCCCTCACGCAAGCGGCCCCGTTCCGGTCATTCCGGCAGCCCATCCAGTTCGCATTGCTTGAGCCGCACATCGATGGGTATTTCAGCGACGAATTCACGCAATTCGCGCTTTGTGGACGGCCACCACACCTTCATCGGAACGGTAGCAGCTATCAGCCGGGCATGGCAGGGTCCGACGAGCAGACCCTCCGCCTTGGGATCGCCGATCCCCTTTGCAATCTTGCCGCCTGCAGCAAGGGTGCTCCCGAACCAGTCGTCCGGGATTTTGAGACCCCGGGCGAATTCCTTATGTTCGGCGTAGGCTGTGTATACCATCGTGGGCTTGTTCGCCATGAACAGCTTCGCTTCCTCAGCGGTCATGCCGGAGTCTCTTAGGTCCTGCTCGGTTATCTTGAGTCGCCGGGGCGGTCTGCCATGCACGACCAGCACCGTGCCAGGGGTGCTGCTGAACGAGGCGGCGGCGGGCGCCCAGTAATTCATGCAGGACGAGGCACATACCCCGAAGGCTTCCACTGCCCACTTTTCCGCCTGGATGATGCGTGCGCCGGTAATCGCGGGTCCGACCGAGCCCCCGAACGAACTCACGCGAAGCGTGCGAACATCAGCGTGGCGATGCTGCTCGAAACATGCGACGGCCTCATCTTCGGTTCCTCCGATATAGATGAGGACCTGAGAGGCAGCGTCGTGGACGCATTCGACTTTCTCCTCCCTCAGCAGCCCGATCGCCTCCTCCATCGACCGGTCCGCAGCCGCGTTACCTTGGCTGCCAACGGGCGCGAGTGCCAAAATCGCCGCCGCAATCATGCTAAAGGGCAAGACATCTGATCCGATCATGCAACCATCCCAAGGCCCGATATTGCTTTGGGAATTTTGCACCGTTTCATGCGGTTAGGCAATAAAGAGCTGCTATTCGCCTTTCCACCTAGCTCCGGTCACGGGCGGCTTCCGCCTCGTTTCCGCCAGCAGCGGTGCTCGGATGATCTGGCCCAAGCCTTGGCGCCACGTGCTCGAAAATCTGCCGAGCAGGCAGCACGGCGGCAGCGGGGATTGCTGCACAACCGGGTAAGCTGCCCCTTCCGCATCCTGCGGCGCTCGCCCGAAAGCGGGCGTTGCCGCTGCGCTTTTGCCATTAGCTGACGAGAACGCTCCCGCCCGCGTTGCAATTCCATGACGCGGCGCTAGGCGGGGATCGTCACGCGCCAACCGGGGAATCGCAGCGATGAAGATCATGTCCGGCAATTCGAACCTGCCGCTCGCCCGGGCCATTGCGGCCTATCTCGAAATTCCGCTGACCGACGCCAGCGTGCGGCGCTTCTCGGACGAGGAAGTCTTCGTCGAGATTCACGAGAACGTGCGCGGGGAGGACGTGTTCGTCGTCCAGCCGACCAACTTCCCGGCGAACGACAACCTGATGGAATTGCTGATCTGCATTGATGCGCTGCGCCGCGCGTCGGCCAAGCGGATCACGGCGGTGGTGCCCTATTTCGGCTATGCCCGGCAGGACCGCAAGCCCGGCCCGCGTACGCCGATTTCGGCCAAGCTGGTGGCGAACCTGATCACCGAGGCGGGCGCTGACCGGATGCTGGCGGTGGACCTCCACGCCGGGCAGATCCAGGGCTTCTTCGATATTCCGACCGACAATCTCTACGCCGCGCCCGTCATGGCCGCCGATATTCAGGCGCGTTACGGCGATCAGCAGCTGATGGTTGTCTCGCCCGACGTCGGCGGCGTGGTGCGCGCGCGGGCACTGGCCAAGCGGCTCGACAACGCCCCGCTGGCAATCGTCGACAAGCGCCGCGACCGTCCGGGCGAGAGCGAAGTGATGAACATCATCGGTGACGTGTCCGGGCGGCACTGCATCCTGATCGACGACATCGTCGACTCGGGCGGCACGCTGTGCAACGCGGCCGAAGCGCTGCTGGAGGGCGGCGCCAAGTCGGTCGCGGCCTATATTACCCACGGCGTGCTGTCGGGCGGCGCGGTGGCGCGGATCAACGGGTCGAGCCTGAAGGAGCTGGTGATCACCGATTCGATCCGCCCGACCGAAGCAGCCGCCGCATCAGACCGCATCCGCGTCCTCCCCATCGCCCCGCTGGTGGGCGAGGCGATCCGGCGGATTGCGGATGAAAGCTCGGTCAGCTCGCTGTTCGATTGATGGCACTCGACCCCCGCAAAGTTCGGGAAATGCTTCTCGAAGCTGCGCGCCAAGGTGGTTGGCTGACCTACAAGGAAGTCATCGAACGCTTGGGGTTCGAGTTCAACACCAACCTGGTGGGGCAGTTAGGGCGGGCGCTCGACAGGATTGACGACAATGCCCGTGCGAATGGCGAGCCATTGATCGCGGTGCTTGTGGTTCGGCAATCCGACCAGTTGCCCGGGCAGGGCTGGTGGGTCACTCGGGCGAAGGCTGCCGGATACGAAGGTGAGTGGACAGGGCCTGATGCCCTTAAGCATGTGAAGGCACAGCAAAAGCTCGCCTTCGACTACTGGAAGAACCGCTGATGACGTCCTCATCGACTGATAAAGACCTCGCTCTCGCCCTGCGCCTTGCCGATGTGGCAGGCGCGGCCATCCGCCCCCTGTTCCGCGGCCAGTGGAGCGAGGAGAAAAAGGCCGACCGCAGCTTCGTCACCGAGGCCGACCGCGCCGCCGAAGCCGCGATGCGCCGGCTGATCGAGGCCGAGTTCTCGGCCGACGGCATCATCGGCGAGGAATATGGCACCCGCAATGAAGGCGCAGGCCGCCAGTGGGTGCTCGATCCGATCGACGGCACCACCAGCTTCATCGCCGGACGACCGATCTTCGGAACGCTGATCGCGCTGCTGCAGGATGGCTGGCCGGTGCTCGGCATCATCGACCAGCCCATCAGCGGGGAACGCTGGGTGGGCCGCATCGGCCAGCCGACGCTGTTCAACGGCAAGCCCGCCGCCGCGCGGCCCTTGAAGGAACTCGGCGACGCGGTGCTCGCCACCACCAGCCCGCACCTGTTCACCAACCTTGAGGCCGACGCCTTCATGTCGGTCGCCAAGCAGGTCGCCGAAAAGAAGATCGTGTTCGGCGGGGACTGCTACAATTACGGCCTTGTCGCGAGCGGCCATGTCGACGTGGTGATCGAGGCCGGGCTGAAGCTCTATGACTACGCCGCACTGGTGCCGGTGGTCGAGGGCGCGGGCGGGATGATGGCCGACTGGCAGGGCAATCCGCTCGACGCCGGGAGCGACGGCACGGTGATCGCGCTCGGCGATCCGGCGCGGCTGGAAGATGTGCTGGAGGCGATGGGGTAGGGCGCTCTGGCCGCGACACCCGCGTTGTTTTTCAGCAACAACATCCTGCAAATATAGCGGGATAGGCAGCCAAAGCTTTGTGCCATTGCCGCGTTTGATTAGAGTGCCCGCGTCCAATTTCGGACAGGTTCGCACGCATAGGTAATCATGAAGAAGATCATTCTCGCCGCCGCGCTTGGCGCTGGCCTGGCATCACCTGCATTCGCGCAGGACGCTGACACCTCGACCGCCCGTGACGGCTTCCGCATCGAAGCCCGCGCCACCTACGAAACCCCGACCGTCAGCAGCATCGAAGAGGAAGGTGACGTCTTCAAGATCGGCAGCGCCTTCGCCTTCGGCGGCGAAGCCGGGTTCGATATCGCTGTCAGCGACACGGTCGTTGTCGGCCCTTACGCGCAGTACGAAGTCTCGACCGTCGAATCCTGCGAAGCCGGCTTCTGCCTGAGCGCGGGCGGCTATCTTGAAGCCGGTCTGCACGTCGGCCTCGCCACCGGCGCCGATGGTCAGGTCTATGGCAAGGTCGGCTATGCCGATCAGAGCTTCGACTTCTCGGGTCCGGGCCTCAACGTGTCCGAAAACGGTTCGGGCTTCGCCTTCGCGCTCGGTTACGAGCACAGCTTTGGCGAGAACTTCTACGGCCGTGTTGAAGGCGGTTACGCCGATCTGGGTGAGGTCTTCACCATCAACACCCAGCGCCGTCACTTCGGCGTCGCGTTCGGCGCGCGCTTCTAAGGCTCGTCGCTCAGGCGAAATTGCGGGGCGGCTGCGGGTGACCGGAGCCGCCCCTTTTCGTGTCAGGAAACGCCCATGCCGGCCAGCGCCGGGGGCTACTCCGCCGCTTCGCGCGCGGCGAGTGCTTCGTCCTTCCAGCCCCAGGTTAGCAGGCACGGCGGGACGTTCATCAGCGCGAGGCCGGTGTCGCTCCGCTCGAACCGCGCCTGCGTCAATTCGCGCGCGGTCGGCTTGAACTGGTAGGTCATGAAGGCCCCGCCCTGGTTCATCACCCGGTAGGTCGCATCGGCGATGTCACTGGCTACTGCGGTCGGCAGGGACGAGAAGGGCAGGCCGGAGATGATGTAATCCGCCCCGGCATGGCCGCTCTCGCGCACGAAGCGTTCGACATCGGCGGCCGAGCCGAGCACCACTTCGAAGCGCGGATCGTCAATTGTCTCTCTGAGATAACCCACAAAGCGCGAGTTCGTGTCGATCGCCAGCAGCGTGCTGTCTTGGGGCAGGCGGTCGAGGATATGGGTGGTGAAGGTGCCGACGCCCGGACCATATTCCACAAACAGGCGGCAATTGGCCCAGTCCACCGGGGCCAGCATCGCATCGATCGTGCTCTTCGAGGACGGGATGACCGATGCCACCATGCCGGGGTGTTCCAGAAAGCCGCGAAAGAAGATCGCGGCCGACCGGACGAAGTGCCTGATCCCGCCCTGCGATTTGCGGGCGGCGGATCGGTTCAGCTGTTGCGTGCTCATGGACCCTTCCTTACGGCATTTGCGCAGCGGAGCAATGAAGGCTTAGGGTTAACCGGGGCGACTGGCGCATTGCCGCCACCCTTCATCCCCCTTGCCTTTCGCGCCTCCACCGCCTAAGCGCGCGCACTTCACTGACACGAATCAATCAGCCAGCCTGGCGACAAGGGCTGCCATGGCAGGTTTCGACGTGTCTCTTTAAGGAGATGAAAATGCCCAAGCTGAAGACCAAGAGCGGTGTGAAGAAGCGCTTCAAGATCACCGCCACCGGCAAGGTCAAGCACGGCGTCGCTGGCAAGCGTCACCGCCTGATTAGCCACAACGCGAAGTATATCCGCACCAACCGCGGCACCTCGGTCTTGTCGGCCAATGATACGCCGACGATCAAGAAGTGGGCGCCCTACGGGCTGGATTGATGCGAGCGGCCATCGGCCCTCATGCATCTCACAAATAAGGATATACTGATATGGCACGCGTCAAAAGGGGTGTTACCACCCGCGCCAAGCACAAGCGGATTCTGGACCAGGCCAAGGGCTATCGTGGTCGCCGCAAGAACACCATCCGCATCGCCCGTCAGGCGGTCGAAAAGGCAGGCCAATACGCCTACCGCGACCGCAAGGTGAAGAAGCGGACTTTCCGTGCTCTCTGGATCCAGCGCATCAACGCTGCCGTCCGCATGGAAGGCCTGACCTACTCGCAGTTCATGCACGGCATCAAGCTGGCCGGCATCGAACTCGACCGTAAGGCGATGGCCGATCTCGCCATGAACGAAGGCGGCGCCTTCAAGGCCGTGATCGCTCAGGCGAAAGCCGCTTTGCCTGCATAAAGCAGGCGGGAGCCGCGCTTCTGGCGCAAGGCTTCCCGGCTTCAGCCCCGACAACAGATCAGGGGCGGGTTCCTGTATGGGAGCCCGCCCCTTTCTGCGTGTGATTTTGCGTTCAGGCTGGTTGTAAAAAACCGCCATAACCCTTGTAGAAGCGCGTCATCTGCGGCTATCTGCATCTATGGGGGACGGAGGATACAATCAGGCCGCGCGCGGGACTTTGCCGCCGTCGGGCCAGCGGCTCACCGCCGAATTCCGCGAACCGCCTGCGCAGTTCGCAGGATGCTTCACGACCTTTTACCACCTGTCGCTTGACCTCGACGATGGCGCTGCGCGCGTGACCGACTGGTTGCAGCCCGAATGGGCCAATATCCGCTTTTTCTGCGGCACCCCGCCTGAAGGCGAAATCGCGAGCAGCCGGGTAAGCGGGGCGCGGTTCGTCGGCACCGGGCCGAGCGCGCTGCCCTGCCGCTTCACGCTGGGGCCGGTCAGGATGTGGGGCGTCGGCTTCCTGCCCCTGGGCTGGTCGCGCTTCTTCGATGCCGATGCGAGCGCCTGCGCCAACATCATATGCGATGGAACAGCGCACCCGGCCTTCGCGCGGTTTTCCGGTCTGACGGATGCCCTGTGCGATCCCGAAGCGACGATGGACGAACAGTTCAACGCGCTGGTCGTCGCCATGACCCGCGCGATGCGGCCCAATCGCGATGAGCCGCGCATCGCCCGTGTCCACGCTGCGCTGGTGGGCGGCGATTATGCCTCGGTGCATGATCTTGCCGATGCGTGCGCAATGAGCATCCGCACGCTCGAACGGGTGTGCATGCGCTATTTCGGTTTTGCGCCCAAGCTGCTGCTGCGCCGCCAGCGGTTCATGCGCAGCCTTGCGACCTTCATGCTCCATCGCGGGCGTCCATGGACCGAGGCGATGGACGCGCATTATCATGACCAGGCGCAATTCACCCGCGAGTTCCGCGAATTCATGACGATGAACCCGAGCGAATATGCCGCGCGCGAACACCCGATCCTGACCTCGTTCATGGAGGCGCGGGCCAAGGCGTGGGGCAGCGCGGCACAGACGCTCGATCCGCCCGCGCCGCCCAGCCCGCAGGCCCGCTGACCGGCAGGCTATTTCAGGTCTTCGACCGAGACCCAGCCGATGGTGCCGAAATTGTCCTTCACCTCGATGAACAGGCCTTCGCGCTTGCCGGTGGGATCCAGCTCGGTTCCGGCCCGCAAGGATCGGACCGCCGCGGCCTTCGTGCTGGCAGCCGATCGCATCACGGTATCGATGGCGACCACGGCATCATCATCCCCGGCACTGCCTGCCGCTTCGGGCGCGGCGCTCATCAATTCGCGCTGGGCGACCAGCTGGTTGAAGGCGATCACGAAGGCCTCGGCCAGCATCTCGCCATTCTTGTTGCCCTGATAACCCGAGGCATTGGCCGCCGTGCCAGCCCATCCGGCTGCGCTGCCACCGAAGTTGATGGTCGATTTCTTGACGATGCCCTGTCCTGCGGCAACGGTCAGGCCATTGGCCGGGCTGACGACGCGCAGGCCTGCGGCGACCGTCTTCTTCTTGCCGCCAAGGCCGCCGAACATCCCCAGCACCGCGCCTGCGCCCGGCACGCCGCCGAGCAGCGAGGTGGCCGCGCCTGACCGCACCAGCGCCTCGGTCGCCGCGCCCTTGGCCAGCTCCATGCCTTTATCGACCTCCTCGGCCGAGCCCGCGATCGCGGTCACCAGAAACCGCGCTGGGGCGGTGTCGTTGGGGTTGTCGATGGTGAAGCAGCCGCTTTCCGTCGCCAGCGCGTTGATCAGCGCGCGGGGCGATCCGAGGCCCCATTCGGTCCATCCGGCCTGATCGCCTTCGACCAGCGCGATCGAACCGATGCTTTCCTCACATTTCACCAATTCGGGCGCTGCGGCCTTTTCCTTGGCTGCGAGCGGCATTGCTACTATCGTGAGACCAGCCGCAAACGCGGCTCCATAGGCATATTTCATCACTATTCTCCCCCGACCCCTGAAACCGGGGGTTGTAAGCTTCACGGTTAGTGGCACGTTGTAAGGACACGACGTGGTCAGGGGGTGGTCACAATGCACGCATTGGTCGGCAATTCGGTCCAGTTTCGCTTCGCCCTGCCGGACGAGGCGTTGCGTCCGCTCGTCACCACCTATTACCGCACCGATGTGGTCTGCTCGCCGCGCGCGCCGTCGCTGGAGGACTGGCTGCATCCCGAATGGGCCAATCTGCGGTTCATGGCCGGAGGGCAGGCGCAAGCGGTGATCGGGGCGGGGGAGCTGCGGCCCTGTCCGTCGTTCGCCGTCACCGGCCCAACCAGCCGGGCGATGCGCTTCCTGATCGGGTCGGGGCATAGCTGGGGGATCGGGCTGCTGCCGCTCGGCTGGGCGCGGCTGTTTGCCGGCGCGGCGAGCGATTACGCCGACCGCTTCGTCGATGGCGCTGCCGACCCGCTGTTTGCCGCCTTTGTCCCGCTGGCCGAGGCGCTGGCGGCGAGTGACGGAGATTATGCCACCGAACTCGCGTTGATCGAGGCGCATATGGAGCGGCTTCTGGCTGAAGCGGGGCCTGCCGATCCGGCGATCCTTGCGCTCCATACCGCGCTGTTCGATCCCGATATGCTGACCGTCGCCGATCTCGCCACACGATTGGGCATGACCGTGCGCACGGTCGAGCGGTTGTCGCGCCGCGCTTTCGGCTTTCCGCCCAAGCTGCTGCTGCGCCGCCAGCGTTTTCTGCGCAGCCTTGCGCGCTTCATGCTTGATCCGTCGCGCAAGTGGCTGGGGTCGCTCGACTGCCATTACCATGACCAGTCCCATTTCGTGCGCGACTTCCGGCGGTTCATGGGCATGTGCCCGACCGAGTATGCCCGGGCCGAAAAGCCGCTGCTGGCTGCCGCCGCGCGGGCGCGGATGGCAGCTGCAGGGGCGGCGATGCAGGGGCTCCACGCGCCGGGGGGCGAGCCGGCTCCGGTGCCAGCCGCCTGACCTGACAGGCGCTTTGCAAAAGGCGAGATTTGCCGCTAGCGGGCTGCGGCAAGTTTCCTGCGTGCAGAACACCCGAGGCCATGACCGACATCACATCCCAGACTGAGGCCGCGCTCGCCGCGATTGCGGCGACAGACAGCCTTGATGCGCTTGAAGCGCAGCGGCTCGAAACGCTCGGCAAGAAGGGCTGGGTCAGCCTTGCCCTCAAGACGCTCGGCGGCATGACCCCCGACGAGCGCACGGCAGCCGCACCCGCGATCCAGTCGGCCCGCGCACAGGTGGCCGATGCTCTGGAAGCGAAGAAGGCGGCTCTGGAAGCGGCGGCGCTCGAAGAACAGCTGGCCCGCGAGACGGTCGACCTGACGCTCCCGGCGCAGGCTGCCCCGAAGGGTTCGGTGCATCCCGTCAGCCAGGTGATGGACGAACTCGCCGAAATCTTCGCCGACCTCGGGTTTGCCGTGGCGACCGGGCCGGAGATCGAGGACGACTGGCACAATTTCACCGCGCTCAACATGGACGAGACGCACCCGGCGCGGGCGATGCATGACACGTTCTATTTCGGTGAGAACCACCGTGCGCCGAACGGCGGCAGGATGCTGCTGCGCACCCACACCTCGCCCGTCCAGATCCGTTCGATGATCGATCAGGGCGCGCCGATCCGCATCATCGCGCCGGGGCGGGTTTACCGCTCGGACAGTGACGCGACGCACACGCCGATGTTCCACCAGGTCGAAGGTCTGGTGATCGACCGCGATATTCACTTGGGCCACCTCAAGTGGACGCTGGAGACCTTCTTCAAGGCGTTCTTCGAGCGGGAGGACATCACCCTGCGCCTGCGCCCCAGCTACTTCCCCTTCACCGAACCCAGCGTCGAGGTTGATGTCGGCTACTCCACCGAAGGCGGCCGCCGTGTTGTCGGCGGGCACGGCGATGCGCCGGGCCATGCGTGGATGGAGCTTGGCGGCAGCGGCATGGTCAATGCCCGCGTGCTGGAGTTTGCGGGGCTTGATCCCAAGGAGTGGCAAGGCTTCGCCTTCGGCCTCGGGATCGACCGGATTGCGATGCTCAAATACGGGATGAACGACCTGCGCGCCTTCTTTGACGGCGATCCGCGCTGGCTGGCGCATTACGGCTTCTCGCCCTTCGACCAACCCACACTCTCCGCTGGCGTGGGAGCAAAGGCATGAAGTTCGCGCTGACCTGGCTCAAGGATTACCTTGAGACCACCGCCACCGTTTCGGAAATCTGCGATGCGCTGAACGCGATCGGCCTTGAGGTCGAGGGCGTGGAAGACCCGGCGGAGAAGCTGGCTGGCTTCCGCGTTGCTCACGTGCTGACCGCCGCGCGCCACCCCGATGCCGACAAGCTGCAGGTGCTGACTGTCGATACGGGCGACGGCAATCCGCTGCAGGTCGTCTGCGGCGCGCCCAATGCGCGGGCCGGGATGAAGGGCGTGCTCGGACTTCCGGGCGCGGTCGTTCCGGCCAACGGCATGGTGCTGCGCAAGAGCGCGATCCGCGGCGTCGAGTCGAACGGCATGATGTGCTCGACCCGCGAGCTGGAGCTGGGCGAGGATCACGACGGGATCATCGAACTGCCCGACAATGCGCCGGTCGGAACCGCCTTTGCCGATTATCACGGCGCCGATCCGGTGATCGAGGTCGCGGTCACCCCCAACCGCCCCGATTGCATGGGCGTCTATGGCATCGCCCGCGATCTGGCCGCCAAGGGGCTGGGGACGCTGAAGCCGATCAGCATGCCTGCCTTCAGCGCTTCGGGCGCGTGCCCGGTCGAAATCCGCACCGACGATCCGGAAGGCTGCCCGGCCTTCTATGGCCGCGTGGTGAAGGGCGTGAAGAACGGCCCCTCGCCCGACTGGCTTCAGGCGCGATTGAAGAGCGCGGGTCAGCGCCCGATCTCGCTGCTGGTCGATCTGACCAATTACCTCATGCTCGGCTTTGGCCGTCCGGCCCACGCCTATGATCTTGCCAAGCTGCAAGGCGCGGTCGTCGCGCGGCGTGCGAAGGATGGCGAACAGGTGCTGGCTCTGAACGAGAAGACCTATACGCTGGATAGCGAGATGGTCGTGATCGCCGATGACAGCGGCGTGCACGACATCGCCGGGATCATGGGCGGCGAGCATTCGGGCGTCAGCGATGCGACCACCGATGTGCTGCTCGAAATCGCTTACTTCGATCCTGCCCGCATCGGCGCGACAGGGCGCAAGCTGGGCCTGTCCTCCGACGCGCGCACCCGGTTCGAGCGCGGGGTTGACCCTGAGTTTCTGGATGATGGCCTCGATCTGCTGACCGGCCTGATTGTCGACCTCGCAGGCGGCACCCCCAGCGAAGTTGTGCGCGCCGGTTCGCCGCCGTCCGCGCCCAAGGTTATCGCCTTCGACCCCGGTCTGACGCTGCGCCTCGGCGGGGTCGCGGTGCCCCTGATTAAGCAGCGGGATATCCTCAAAAGTCTAGGGTTCACTTCGCCGAGCGAATTCTGGATGTCCGACGATGAGGAAGTGTTTCTCAAATTGATCGGGCCAGTTTGGCAGGTCACCTGCCCGCTGCGCCGCAACGACATCGAAGGCCCGGCGGATATCGTCGAGGAAGTCGTGCGTATCCATGGCCTCGACAAGGTCGCCAGCGTGGCCCTGCCGCGCGTCGAGGGTGTCGCCCGCCCCACCGCCACCGCGCAGCAGAAGCTGGAGCGCGGTCTGCGCCGTGCCGCTGCCGCAAGCGGGCTGAACGAGGCGGTGACCTGGTCCTTCCTTCCCGAATGGGCGGCGGATCACTTTGCCGAGGGCAATGGCGGCCTGTGGGTGCTCGCCAATCCGATCAGCGAGGACCTCAAGGCGATGCGTCCCTCGCTGCTGCCCGGCCTGCTGATCGCGGCCAAGCGCAATGCCGATCGCGGCGCGGCCTCGTCACGTCTCTTCGAGATCGGGCGGCGTTACTTCCGGGGCACGGGCGGCCTTAGCGACGAAAGGCCGACGCTCGGCATCGTGCTAGCGGGCGAGAAGACCGCGCGCGGCTGGCAGGCGGGCAAGGCCAAGCCGTTCGACGCCTTCGACGCCAAGGCGCTGGCGCTCCAATTGCTCGAAGCGGCAGGCGCTCCCGTCGCCAATCTGATGGTGATGGGTGAGGCTGGCAGCCAGTTCCACCCGGGCCAGTCGGCGACCCTGCGGCTCGGCCCCAAGGTGGTCTTGGCGCGCTTCGGCATGGTCCATCCCGCGACGCTCAAGGCCTTTGACGTCGATGGGCCGATTGCGGCGGTCGAGCTGTTCCTTGATGCCATCCCGGCCAAGAAGGGCGCGGCCTTTGCGCGCCCGGGCTTCACCCCGCCCGCACTGCAAGCCGTGACCCGCGACTTTGCCTTCCTCGTCCCGGCCAGCCTCGCGGCGGGCGATCTGGTGCGCGCGGTGCAGGGGGCGGACAAGGCCTTCATTACCGCCGTACGCGTGTTCGACGTCTTTGCCGGACAGGGCGTGCCGGAGGGACACAAGTCCGTCGCCGTCGAAGTCACGCTTCAGCCCGGAGAGGCCAGCTTCAAGGATGCTGAATTGAAGGCCATCGCCGAAAAGGTGGTCGCTGCCGCTGCCAAGCTGGGCGGGGAGCTGCGCTGATGAAAACGGCCTTTGTCACAGGCGCGACCGCCGGGATCGGCCTTGCCACGGTCCGCACGCTGGTCGGCGCCGGATGGCGCTGCGTTGCGACCGGTCGGCGACAGGAGCGGCTCGATGCGCTGGTTGCGGAACTGGGGGCGGACAAGGTTCACGCCGCCTGCTTCGATGTGCGTGACACCGCCGCTTTGGACGCTGCACTGGCCGCGCTGCCGGAAGGCTTCCGCGACATTGATCTGCTGGTCAACAACGCAGGCCTCGCCCAAGGCTTGTCGCCCGCCCAGAACGCCAATCTCGATGATTGGCACACCATGATCGATACCAACATCACCGCGATGGTGGTGCTGACCCGCAAGCTGCTGCCACAGCTGATCGAGCGCAAGGGGGCAATCATCGCCATCGGTTCGGTCGCGGGGAGCTACCTCTATCCCGGCGGCAATGTCTATGCCGGGTCCAAGGCCTTCGCCAACCACTTCACGCTGGCCCTGCGCGCCGATCTCCACGGCACCGGCGTGCGCGTCACCAGCATCGAGCCGGGGATGGTCGAGACCGAGTTCACGATCGTGCGCACCGGGAGCCAGGAGGCTTCGGACAGCCTCTATCGCGGGGTCAATCCGATGACCGGGCAGGACATTGCCGACACGATCCTGTGGATCGCCACCCTGCCGCCGCATCTCAACATCAACCGGATCGAGCTGATGCCGGTCAATCAGGACTTCGCGGGCTTCCGCGTCGCGCGCGACCCGCAATGACCTCCAACCGCCGCACCTTTGCCATTATTTCACACCCCGACGCGGGTAAGACCACGCTGACCGAAAAGCTGCTGCTGCAGGGCGGGGCGATCCACCTTGCGGGCGAGGTCAAGGCGCGCGGCGCGGCGCGGCGGGCGCGGTCGGACTGGATGAAGATCGAGCAGCAGCGCGGGATTTCGGTCACGTCCTCGGTGATGACGTTCCAGAAGGACGGGATCGTTTTCAACCTGCTCGACACCCCGGGGCACGAGGATTTCTCGGAGGACACCTACCGCACGCTGACGGCGGTGGACTCCGCAATCATGGTGATCGACGCCGCCAAGGGCATCGAGCCGCAGACCCGCAAGCTGTTCGAGGTATGCCGGTTGCGGAGCGTGCCGATCATCACCTTCGTCAACAAGGTCGACCGTGAAGGCCGCGATCCGTTCGAGACGCTGGACGAGGTGGCCGATATGCTGGCGCTCGACGTCTCGCCGCAGATGTGGCCGATCGGGATGGGCGGCGAATTCGAAGGCCTGCTCGATTTCGCGACCGATACCATCGCCCGCCCCGAAGGCCCCTCGCGCGAATATCTAGGCACCCGCGACACCGCCGCGATCCCCCAGCGGTTCCTCGACGAGATCGAGCTGGCGCGCGGCGGATATCCGGAATTCGACCTCGAAGCCTTCCGCCACGGCGATCTGACCCCGGTCTATTTCGGATCGGCCCTGAAGAACTTCGGCGTCGGTGAGCTGATCGACGCCATCGCCCGCTATGCCCCGCCGCCCCGTCCGCAACCTGCGGGCGAAGAGCAGATCAGCCCGGACCGCGACGAAGTGACCGGCTTCATCTTCAAGGTGCAGGCCAACATGGACCCCAACCACCGCGACCGTATCGCCTTCATGCGGCAGGTGTCGGGCACCTTCAAACGTGGCATGAAGCTGACCCCCAGTGGCCTCGGCAAGCCGATTGCGGTGCATTCGCCGATCCTGTTCTTCGCGCAGGACCGCGAGCTGGCCGACACGGCGGAAGCAGGCGACATCATCGGCATCCCCAACCACGGCACCTTGCGGGTGGGCGATACCCTCTCCGAACGCAACCAGGTGCGCTTCACCGGCCTGCCCAACTTCGCGCCGGAAATCCTGCGCCGCGTGCAATTGCGCGATCCGACCAAGACCAAGCAGTTGAGGAAGGCGCTCGACGACCTCTCCGAAGAGGGGGTCATTCAGGTGTTCTACCCGGACATCGGCTCGGCCCATATCGTCGGAGTGGTCGGCCAGTTGCAGCTCGAAGTGCTGATTTCGCGGCTGGAGGCCGAATACAAGGTTGAAGCCGTGCTCGAACCATCACCCTTCGCCACCGCGCGCTGGATCAAGGGCGATGACAAGGCGCTCGATGACTTCGCCAGCTTCAACCGCGCGAACCTCGCGCGTGACCGCGACGGCGACTACGTGTTCATGGCCAAGAGCCCGTGGGACGTCAGCTATCAGGTCGAGAAGAACCCGCAGCTCACCTTCTCGGCTACCAAGGAACGCTAGGCTTGCGGGGCGGCGGGCTTCGCGGCATGGCAAGGCCCATGCACGACACCGGCCCGACATCGCAGACCTTCATCTCGCAGCGCCTTCGGCTCCATTACCTCGATTGGGGTGGCCGGGGTAAGCCGCCCTTGGTGCTGGTGCATGGCGGGCGCGATCATGCGCGTTCGTGGGACTGGACCGCCGAGGCGCTGAGCGCGGATTACCACGTCATCGCGATGGACCACCGCGGTCATGGCGATAGCGACTGGGTGTCCGACGGGGTCTATTCCGCGGCTGACATGGTCTATGATCTGGCCCAGCTGATCCATCAGCTCGGCGTCGGGCCGGTGCGGATGGTGGCCCATTCGATGGGCGGCAATGTGGCCCTGCGCTATGCGGGCGCTTTCCCCGACATGGTGACCAAGCTGGTGGCGATCGAGGGCCTCGGCCCCTCGCCCGAATGGCGCGCCAAGCAGCGCAGCGTTCCTTACCCCGAACGCCTCGCTGAATTCATCGAGAAGAAGCGCAAGGCCGCAGGCCGATCGCCGCGCAAATACGAAAGCATCGAAGCCGCCTTTGCCCGGATGATCGAGGAAAACGCCTACCTCACCGAGGAACAGGCGCGGCATCTGACGGTGCACGGCGTCAATCGCAACGAGGACGGCACCTATAGCTGGAAGTTCGACCCGCACCTCAATGTCTGGCCGGTCGAGGATATCGGCGATGAATTCATCGAGGCGCTGTGGGGTGCGATCACTTGCCCAACGCTGCTGCTCTATGGCGCGGATAGCTGGGCTTCGAACCCGGAGAAGGACGGGCGCATTGCGCACTTCAAGACCGCGCAGGTGATCGAATTCGAGAAGGCCGGGCACTGGCTCCACCACGACCAGTTCGACCGCTTCATCACCACCTTGCGCGATTTTCTCTGACTGGACGGAGGCAGCGATGGCGGACTTCTTCGATGCCTTGAACGAAAAGCACATCGCCATGAT
Organism: Porphyrobacter sp.; assembly: GCA_032116115.1. Lineage (GTDB taxonomy): Bacteria > Pseudomonadota > Alphaproteobacteria > Sphingomonadales > Sphingomonadaceae > Erythrobacter. The sequence goes on along the minus strand of JAUMAX010000009.1, from coordinate 14,076 downwards.
CGCCGCCCAGCCGGTGTTCTTTGTCGCCACGGCGGCCGCAGAAGGGCGGATCAACCTCAGCCCCAAGGGTTATGATGCGTTCCGGGTGCTGTCACCCACGCGGGTCGCCTATCTCGATCTGGGTGGTTCGGGGAACGAGACTCACGCGCATTTGGCTGCTGACCAGACCGATGCGGGCCGGATCACGCTGATGTTCTGCAATTTCCAGCAGCCTGCGCTGATTCTGCGCATTTACGGGCGCGGGCGGGCAGTGCTGCCGCAGGACGCCGGGTGGGAGGTGCTTGCCGCGCATTTCACCCTGCTGCCCGGCACCCGCCAGATCTTCGACATTGCGGTGGAGAGCGTGCAGTCCTCCTGCGGCTGGGGCGTGCCCTTCATGACGCTGGAGGGCGAGCGCGAGACTTTGACGAAGGCGCACCGCCAATCCGATCCGGCGCAGTGGGAGGCCAAGACCGCCGCTCGCATCCGCAGCATCGATGGCCTGCCGACCCGCGCGACCGACCGCTATATTGCCGGCGACTAAGCCAGAGTTAGCCACCAATCGCCGCAAAAATTGCCTAATCGTTAATCATCTGCACAAAACTTAGGCAAGTGTTGTTCCGCAGGTGCGAAGAAACGCACTGATTCCGTTGCGTCAAACCCATTACACTAATGTGGCACGCTTGTTGCTGTGTCTGTGTTGGCCGGAAATGTCCGGTGCAACAGGGGCCACAGATGAAGTTCATCATCGCCATCATCAAACCGTTCAAGCTCGACACCGTTCGTGAGGCGTTGAGCGGGATCGGCATTGCCGGGATGACCGTTACCGAGGTCAAGGGCTTCGGTCGCCAGAAGGGTCAGACCGAAATCTACCGCGGTGCCGAATACTCCACCAACATGCTTCCCAAAGTGAAGCTCGAGATTGCTGCCAGCGACGAAATCGCCGCGCAGGTGGTCGAAACCATCCAGCAGACTGCCAACACCGGAGCCATTGGCGACGGCAAGATCTTCGTTCTCGATCTTGCCTCCGCCACCCGCATCCGCACCGGCGAGTCCGGCGAAACCGCGCTGTAAGGGGGCCAATTCAATGAAGCGTATTCTCTCGACAACTGCGGCGCTGGCGACGGGGGCCTGTCTGCTCGCCGCGCCTGCTTTTGCCGCGCCCGTGGCCGATGCGGCCGCTGCTGCCGCCGAAGCCGCGCCTGCCGCCTTCACCCCCACTGCCGAGATGGTCAACAAGGGCGATGTCGCCTGGATGATGGTCTCGACCGCGCTCGTCCTGATGATGAGCGTTCCCGCTCTCGCGCTGTTCTATGGCGGCCTTGTGCGCGCTAAGAACATGCTGAGCGTGCTGATGCAGGTGCTCACCATCGTGTGCGTTGCTGCGCTGGTGTGGTTCGGTTGGGGCTATTCGATGGCCTTCACCTCCACCGGCACGCCCTTCCCGGCGCTGTTCGGCGGGCTCGACAAGGCCTTCCTCAAGGGCGTCAGCGTCACTTCGCTCGCCGCGACCTTCTCCAACGGGGTCTACCTGCCGGAACTCGTCTTCGTGATGTTCCAGATGACCTTCGCTTGCATCACGCCGGCGCTGATCGTCGGTGCCTTTGCGGAGCGCGTGAAGTTTACCTCGCTGATCATCTTCGTGGTCGCTTGGATGACGCTCGCCTATTTCCCGATCGCACACATGGTGTGGTACTGGGCCGGCCCGGACTTCCTGCACGCTGCCCCGACTGACATGGGTCTGCTGTGGGGCTGGGGCGCGCTCGACTTCGCCGGCGGCACCGTGGTGCACATCAACGCCGGGATTGCTGGCCTGATCGGCTGCCTCATCATCGGCCCGCGCATCGGCTACAAGAAGGAACCGATGCCCCCGCACAGCCTGGTGATGACCATGATCGGCGCCAGCCTGCTGTGGATCGGCTGGTTCGGGTTCAACGCCGGCTCGGCGCTCGAATCCAATGCCTTCGCTGCCCTTGCCTTCGTCAACACCTTCGTCGCCACTGCGGCAGCGGGTGCAGCCTGGGCGATCATCGAACAGATCACCCACAAGAAGCCCTCGCTGCTCGGCGCGGTTTCGGGTGTGGTGGCTGGCCTTGTGGCGATCACGCCTGCGGCGGGCTTTGCCCACCCCGGCACCGCGATCATCCTCGGCGCTGTGGCTTCGGTGATCTGCTACTTCTTCGTCACCACGGTGAAGAACAAGCTCGGCTATGACGACAGCCTCGACGTGTTCGGTATCCATGCTGTTGGCGGGATTGTCGGCGCGATCGGCACCGGCATCGTCGCTGACCCCGCGCTCGGCGGTCAGGGCTGGATCGACTACACCGCTCCGGTCGCCAAGGCTGGGGAGTTCGACATGGTCGGACAGGTCATCACCCAGTGCTGGGCTGTCGGCACCACCATCGTGTGGACTGGCGTCGTCTCGGCCGCGCTGTTCCTGATCCTCAAGTACACCCTGGGCCTTCGCCCGGACGCCGAAGCCGAAACCAACGGCCTCGACATCTCCGAACACGGGGAGCGCGCCTACAACTAAGCGCGCACCCACCAAGCTTGGCGGGGGGAGGCCTCTCTCTCCCTCTCCCTTCCCCCCGCCTCACTATGTTCCTCCTGCGAACGAACAAACTGAATATGGCCGGAGTAGCGCAAGCTCTCCGGCCTTTTTTTGTTTGGTGTTTGTGTTGCGACCGCGCCTCCGCGCGGTCGTCCTCGACGCTGTTTCGCGCGTGCCGCGCGAGCGCCTGCGGGCGGGCGGTCGCCCTTGCGGCCCGTCCTTCGGCGGGCCGTAGTCAGCACCGTTGGGAGTGCTTGTGCTGGTTCGGGCGCGCAGCGATCGCAAGGCCGACCGGCCGCCGCGCCTTATGGCGCGTAAGCCAAGCGGCCCGGACGGGCCGCGCCCGGCGCTTGAGGGCGTGGACTATTCAGACGCCATCACGAAGTCGGCACACCTTTCGCCGATCATGATGCTCGGCGCGTTGGTGTTGCCGCTGACGAGTTTGGGCATGATGCTCGCGTCAGCCACCCACAGGCCTTCCAGCCCGTTCAGTTTCAGCGTCGGATCGACCACAGCGTCTGCGTCCACGCCCATGCGGCAGGTGCCGACCGGGTGATAGACCGAGTCCGAGCGGTTGCGGATCATGTCGTCGAGCGCGGCGTCATCGTGCAGATCGACGGGGTGGCGATCCTTCGGTCCGTAGGCCTGCAAAGGCGGCGCCTCGGCGATGCGGTGCGACAGGCGCACGCCTGCGCGCAGCACCGCCATGTCGCGATCATCGGCAAGGAAGTTGGGATCGATCACCGGAGCCGCCGCTGCATCGCCGCTGCCCAGCCGCACCGTGCCGCGACTTTCGGGGCGCAGCACGCAGGCGTGGAGCGAGAAACCATGCGCCTTCACCTTCTCGCGCCCGTGATCTTCCAGCACCGCCGGGACGAAATGCCACTGCACATCGGGCGCAGGCGCATCTGGCATGACCGTCCAGAACCCGCCTGCCTCGGCATAGGGCGTGGTCATCACACCGGTGCGCTTGCGGCGGTGCTCGATCATCGCTGCCGCCATCTTGAGGGAGCCCTTGAGCGTGCTGCCGATCGGCACGTCGCTGTCGGTCTCCCAGCCGGAGACATAGTCGATATGGTCCTGAAGGTTGCCGCCAACTGCGGGCCGATCCAGCACCACGTCGATGCCGTGCGCCTTCAGGTGATCGGCGGGGCCGATGCCGGACAGCATCAGGATCTGGGGCGAATTGAACGCGCCCGCGCTCAGCACCACGCCGCGCCGGGCGAGCAGGGTTTCGCTCTTGCCGCCGCGCCGGATCTGCACGCCTGTCACCCGCCCGCCCTCGATCACCAGCTTTTCGACCAGCGTGTCCGTGCGCACCGCGAAGTTGCCCGCATCGCGGATCGGCTCGACATAGGCACGCGCGGCGGACCAGCGTTCGCCTTTGCGCTGGGTGACCTGGTACAGGCCGAAACCCTCCTGCCGCTCCCCGTTGAAGTCGGCATTGGTGCGCAGCTGGAGCGCAGCGGCCGCTTCGACAAAGGCGTGGGAGGACGGGTTGGCGGCGGTCTGGTCGGACACGAACAGCGGCCCGCCCGCGCCGTGGTAATCATCACCCCCGCGCTCGTTTGCTTCAGCGCGCCGGAAATAGGGAAGCACGTCATCATAGGCCCAGCCGGAGCAGCCCATCGCGGCCCAGTTGTCGTAATCCCAGCGGTTGCCACGGATATAGACCATCGCGTTGATCGCCGACGAGCCGCCCAGACCGCGCCCGCGCGGCTGGTAACCGGTGCGCCCGTTCAGCCCCTTTTGCGGAACGGTTTCATAGCGATAGTTCGATTTTTCAGGGATGAAGGGCATGAAGCCCGGCGTCTTGATCCAGACGTTGTCGTTGCGCCCGCCCGCTTCCAGCAGGCACACCCGGCGGGTGCCATCCACCGCGAGCCGTCCTGCGACCGCGCTACCGGCACTGCCACCGCCGATGACGATGTAGTCGAAACTCTCCATGATCTCTCCCTTTGGAGGAGAGACTAGGCAGCTTCTTGCGAGCCTGCAATCCGGTTTTGATCAGCCACTGATGTTGCGGCAGGCGCAACCCCGGCGCGGCCCATTCCAGCCTGCTGCCTGGCTTGCCACCGGGCGCGGATCATGTCGCTTGTTTCGCGGCTGCCGTCATGGCTCCAGCCGGGTTCGCGCAGGAGGTAGGACAGCTTGTGCTTCCACGGCGCGCGCCAGATGTCGCCGATCATACCGATCCATTCGTGGAACACCGACCACAACAGGTTGAAACTGCCCAATTGCTTGACGATGCCGTAGCGGATCTTTTCGTCATCCACCTCGGGGGTGAAGGTGCCGAACAGCTTGTCCCAGACGATGAAAACGCCTGCGTAATTGGTGTCGAGATAGCGCGGGTTGGTCGCATGGTGGACGCGGTGGTGGCTGGGCGTGTTCATCACTGCCTCGAACCAGCGGGGCATCCGCTTGATCGCCTCGGTGTGGATCCAGAACTGGTAGATCAGGTTGAACCCGCCACAGATCGCGATCATCACCGGATGAAAGCCGAGCAATACCAGTGGAATAGCGAAAAGCACCCCGAAAGTGAAGGGGCCAGTCCATGTCTGGCGGAGCGCGGTCGACAGGTTGTAGTGCTGGCTCGAATGGTGGTTCACATGCGCGGCCCACATCCAGCGGATGCGGTGTCCGGCGCGGTGGACCCAGTAATATTTGAGATCGTCGAGCACGAAGCACAGCGGCCACGTCCACCATACCGCCCACCATTCCGGGCCGAAATCGACCACGCGCCATTCGTAGGCAAACAGCATCAAGGACACGGCGAACCCGCCCAGAAGCGCGCCCGCGACCGTCGAACCCAGGCCGAACGACAGGCTGACGAGCGTGTCCTTCGGCTCGTAGGCTTCGGGCGCGCGCAGCTTGGCCCAGATCATTTCAGCCAGCACTGCGATCACGAACAGCGGCACGGCATATTGGGTGGGGTTGAGGTCAGGCATCGTGGGAAACGCTTACCTGATTGATGGCCTCGGCCCAAGCGTCCGGTGAGGGGATGGTGAGAAACACTGTGCCGAAACGGGCCTCGCCCGGGTCGATGATGATGTTGAACTCGCCCGGCTGGTCTTGCAGCACGGCCTTGGCCTGCGCGTTCAGCACTCTGCCGGCGAAACGGTTGCCGTGGCGGCGGATCAGCATGATCCGGCCATCGGCGTCGCGGGCCAGCGCACTTGCTCCCTCGGCATCGCAAGCAGAGGTGACGGGGCGAAAGCCGTCCTCGACCTCGTTCGCCGCACGGGCGACGTCAGCCTCGCTCGCGAGTCGGGGTGTGCCGCCCAGCTTCAGCCACCATGCCAAGCCCGCCAGCGCAAGGATCGCGACCAGCGACCCTGCGGTCTGCAGCAGCATTGGCGGCACGTCCACGGCAGCGCGCCTCAGCGCGCCGCGAGCATGTCGATCATCGCGCGAATCGGGCTCACATCATAGCCGGCACGGGCCGCGGTGCGGACAATGTCCTCCGGTTCAACCCCCTGTTTGGCGGCAGCCAGCGCCCACAACAGGGTCGAGCGCGTGCCCGAACGGCAATAGGCGAGAATCGGGCCCTCGGCCTGCTCCAGCGCATCGATCATGGCGTTGACCTGCGGCTCGGAAAAGCCGGCATGGCCGATCGGAATGGCGACGTAATTCATTCCCGCCGCTGCCGCCGCCGCTGCGATTTCGTCACCCTGCGGGGCCGAAGGCTCCTCGCCATCCGGGCGATTATTGACGATCAGACCCACGCCAGCCGCAGCAGCTGCCGCCACGTCTTCCAGCGCAAGCTGCTGGCTAACCAACACATTTTCGGTCAGTTGGCGAAAATCGCTCATGGCTTGATGTGCCCTCCCTTGCGTTCGTCGCCAGCGTCATGCCCAAGTGCGCCGCGCGGCACAAGCATTCCTGCCACGGTGCCGGAACGGCCCGGTAAAATCGTTCGCAAAGCAAGCTTTTGTGCGCTATACGCAAGGTAACGTGCGCTCCGGATACCTAGCTCGGCGCGTCTGTGTCCGGTGCGGCTCACTGTCCACGTCATCGGCGCAACCGAGGACGGGCAGTGTGACAAGGTACGTACTGATCTATGGGTTACGATAGGGGACGCCGGCGCGGTCGCGACAAGCGTGACGGGTTTGGCGAAGAAGGCTTCGATCCGTTTGGCGGTGGGAATGACGGTTTCTCGCCTCCGCGCGACTTTGGCGGCGGCGGCGATCGCTTCGGAGGCGGCGGTGACCGTTTCGGCGGTGGCGGCGGCGGTGATCGCTACGGCGGCGGCGGCGGTGCCCCGCGCGGCGGCGGCGGTTTCAGCGGCGGCCCGCGTGGCCCGGGCGGCGGCGGTGGCGGATTTGGCGGCGGTGCGCCGCGGATGCCCGCGCAGATCGTCGGCACCGGCAAGGGTACCGTAAAGTTCTTCAACACCCAGAAGGGTTTCGGCTTCATCCAGCAGGATGGCGGCGGCGAAGATGTGTTCGTTCACATCAGCGCGGTCGAGCGTGCCGGGCTTGAAGGCCTCGCCGAAGGGCAGGAGCTTCAGTACAACCTCGTGGATCGCGGCGGCAAGGTGTCGGCGCAGGATCTCCAGGTCGTGGGTGACGTGATTGCCGTGGCGGCAAAGCCCGCTGCGCCTTCGCGTGAGCTGACCGGTGAGCGTGCCAAGGGCACGGTCAAGTTCTTCAACGCGATGAAGGGCTTCGGCTTCCTCGTCCGCGATGATGGCCAGCCGGATGCCTTCGTCCACATCAGCGCGGTTGAGCGTTCGGGCCTTTCCGCCCTGAACGAAGGCGAACGCTACGAATTCGATCTCGAAGTCGATCGACGCGGAAAGTACTCCGCCGTCAATCTGGCCCCGATCGAAGGCTGACCCCAGCCTCCATTTCGCCCCAGTGCGGTTTGACGCAGGACCGGCGAAAGAATAACGGATTGCAGATGGCGGCTCTGGTTCAGGGCCGCCATTTGCGTTTCAAAGCCCCCGATTTTCACAATTCAGGATGCAAGCCCCATGTCGATTACACCGCTCATGCCCGTCTATCCGCGTTGCGGAGTCCGGCCGGTGCGCGGCGAGCACTGCCATCTGATTGACGAGGATGGCACGCGCTATCTCGATTTCGCGAGCGGCATCGCGGTCAACCTTCTCGGCCATTCGCATGAAGGGCTGATCGGCGCGATCCAGCGCCAGGCAGCGACGCTGATGCACGTGTCGAACCTTTATGGCAGCCCGCAAGGCGAACGACTCGCGCAGACGCTGGTCGACACGACCTTTGGCGACACGGTGTTCTTCACCAATTCGGGCGCGGAAGCGGTGGAATGCGCGATCAAGGCCGCGCGCGCCTATCACCAGAACGCGGGCGAGGCGGGTGACGCCAGCCGGTTCGAGATCATCACTTTCCACAACGCCTTCCACGGGCGGACGATGGCGACCATCAGCGCGTCGAACCAGACCAAGATGCACCACGGCTTTTCGCCACTGCTGGAAGGGTTCAAGTATGCGCCGTTTGACGATCTGGAAGCGGCCAAGGCGCTGATCGGGCCGCACACGGCGGGCATTCTGGTCGAACCGATCCAGGGCGAAGGCGGCATCCGGCCGGCCTCGCAGGAGTTCATGGCAGGCCTGCGCGCCTTGTGTGACGAACACGGCTTGATGCTCATCCTTGATGAAGTGCAGTGCGGCGTGGCGCGCACGGGCAAGCTTTACGCCTACGAGCATTACGGGATCGAGCCTGACATCATGGCAACCGCCAAGGGCATCGGCGGCGGCTTCCCGCTTGGCGCCTGCATCGCCACCGAAAAGGCCGCGCGGGGCATGACCTTCGGCACCCACGGTTCGACCTATGGCGGCAATCCCTTGGGGATGGCAGCCGGGATGGCGGTCATGGAGGCTGTGGCGAACGAGGAATTCCTCGCATCGGTTCGCGAAAAGGGCGAGCGCCTGCGGACGCGGCTTGAACAGTTCATCGGCAATTATCCCGAGCTGTTCGAACTGGTGCGCGGCAAGGGCTTGATGCTCGGGCTCAAGATGAAGATGGAGAGCCGTCCGTTCTACGTCCACCTGCGCGATCATCACCAGCTGCTGACGGTGGCGGCGGGCGACAACACCATCCGCATCATCCCGCCGCTGGTGATCGGCGATGCCGAGATCGACGAGTTCTTCGACAAGCTTTCGGCCGGCGCGGCGAGCTTCAAGGTGCCGGAAGCGGCATGACCGCGGGCACGGGGGCGTTCCGTCATTTCCTCGACCTGGGCGATGCTGGGGGCGACGATATCGCGGCGATGATCAACGATGCGATTGATCGCAAGGCTGCGCGCTTGGGCAAGCCCAAGGGCGCGGTCGATGCCGATGCGCCGCTCGCAGGCCGCGTGCTGGCGCTGGTGTTCGAAAAGAGCTCGACCCGCACCCGCGTCAGCTTCGACATCGCGATGCGTCAGCTGGGCGGTTCGGTGCTGCTGCTCGATTCGGCCTCAAGCCAGCTCGGGCGGGGGGAGACCATCGCGGATACCGCGCGGGTGCTCAGCCGGATGGTCGATGGCATCATGCTGCGCACCGATGATCACGCCAAGATCGAGGAAATGGCGGCCCACGCCACGGTGCCGGTGATCAACGGCCTCACCGACATGTCGCACCCGTGCCAGATCGTCGCTGATCTTCTGACTGTGATCGAGCATGGCAAGGCGCTCCCCGGTCTTGAGGTCGCGTGGTTCGGGGATGGCAACAATGTGCTGCACTCGATCCTTGAGGCGGCGGGGCTGATGAAGTTCAACGTTCGGGTGGCGACTCCGGCGGGCTACGAGCCTGATCCGGCCTTTGTCGCACTGGCGCGCGCGGGCGGGGCGACTGTCACGCTGACACAGGACGCGGTGGCTGCTGCCCTCGGGGCGGATGTGATCGTCACCGATACCTGGATCTCGATGGGTCAGGCGCACGCCGATGAAAAGCTTGCGGCGATGGCGCCCTATCAGGTCAATGCCGCGCTGATGGCGCTGGCCAAGCCTGACGCCGTGTTCCTCCATTGCCTGCCCGCTCACGTTGGCGAGGAAGTCAGCGAGGACGTGTTCGAAGGCCCGCAATCAGTGGTGTTCGACGAGGCCGAAAACCGCATCCACGCCCAGAAATCGGTGTTGTTGTGGAGTTTCGGGCTGCTCGGGAGCTGAGAGAGGGCTGCGGGGGTCTTTCGCCTGACGGGAAGTATCCCCATATGGCCCCGCATGAATGATACGACCGAATTGACTGAGACCTTTGCCGACACGCTGATGGGCTTCACCCTGCCCGGCCGCAATGCGCGCGGGCGCATCGTGCGGATGGAGGGCGTGCTTGAACAGGTGCTCTCGGCCCATGACTATCCTGCGCCGATCACACATCTGCTGGGAGAGGCGCTGGTGCTTGGCACGTTGATGGGCGGATTGCTCAAGGGCGAAAGCGCACAGATGACGATGCAGGCCCAGACGCAGGGCGGGATCGTCAAGCTGCTGGTGTGCGATTATCGCGCCGGTGCGGTGCGCGGTTATGCCGACTTCGATGGCGAGCGACTGGGCAAGCTGGGCGCCAACCCCAGCCTGGCGGCGCTGTTCGGAGAGGGCTATCTTGCGATCACCTTCGAGACCGAGGGCCGCCAGGGTTATCAGGGGATCGTTCCACTTGTCGGAGACACCCTCGCCGAGGCTTGCGAGAGCTATTTTGCCCAGTCTGAACAGATCCCGACGCTGATCCGCGTCGCCAGCCGGGCGGGCGCAGGCGGGCGCATGGCAGCGGGTCTGCTGATCCAGCACCTCGCTGACGGAGAGGAGGGCCGCGAACGGTTGCATGTCCGTCTGGACCATCCCGATTGGGAGCATGTCGCAGTGATGGCCGGTTCCATCAGTCACGACGAATTGCTCGACCCTGCGCTTTCGCTTGAGGGGATTGTCTGGCGCCTGTTCCACGAGGAGGAGGAAGTGCGCGTGCAGACCGGGGCGTCGCTATCGCGCGGTTGCCGGTGCACCGCCGCGCATTACGAGACGATTATTGCCCGCTTCCCGCCCGATGAGCAGGAAGGAATGCGCGGTCCGGACGGAACAATCGCCGTCGACTGTGCCTTCTGTTCACGGACGTTTGCGCTGGCGATCTGACGGTTCGTCGAAAAATTCAGGGGTTCCGGCCCCTTTCGGCCAATATATGCAATTCGCCGGGGCCAGAATCTGGCATGAGGACACTATGACCAATCGAACCGACAGCAGAATTCGCGTGCTGGCGCTCGGGGCGCTCGCTGCCGGTGCGGCGCTGTGGTTTGCGGTGCCGGTGGTAGCGCAAGGCAATGGCCTTGCGATGCTCGGCACGCTGACCAAGGGCGAATGGACGATCAAGCAACGCGGCGTGACCCGGGACCGCAAGATCTGTGTGAAGTCGGGCGCGGAATTGATCCAGCTGATGCACCGTGAAAGCGGATGCAGCCAGTTCGTGGTCGAGGATGGCGCGGCGCGGGTCACGGTGCAATACACCTGTCCCGGCAACGGCTACGGCCGCACAAGCATCCGGCGCGAAACGGGCGGCCTCGTCCAGCTTGAAAGTCAGGGGATCCATGATGGAATGCCGTTCCAGCTGACCGCGGAGGCGCGCCGCACGGGCACGTGCTGACAGCGGCGTGATTGCCTTTGTGCGCACGCGTGTTAGGTGCGCGGCATGAGCGGTTCCGAACAAATTATCGCACAGCCCTTGGCCGTAGTGCTACTTTCGGGTGGGCTGGATTCGATGGTGACGGCGGCGCTGGCGCAGGAGGCCGGTTTCGCGGTCCATGCCCTGACGGTCGATTATGGACAGCGCCACCGGCTTGAACTGGAGTCTGCTGCGCGCATTGCCAAGCGGTTGGGGCTGGTGCGCCACACCCAGATCGCGCTCGATCTGCGGGCTTTCGGCGGGTCGGCGCTGACCGATGCGATTGATGTGCCGAAGGCTGGGGTGGGTGACGATATTCCCGTCACTTATGTCCCGGCGCGCAATCTGGTGTTCCTGGCGTTGACCACGGCCTGCGCCGAAGCCGCCGGCGCGCGTGACGTGTTCATCGGCGTCAACGCGCTCGATTATTCCGGCTACCCCGATTGCCGGCCCGAATTCATCGCCAGCTTCGCAGAGACCGCGCGGCTCGGGACCAAGGCGGGGGTCGAGGGCGCACCTTTCACGATCCACGCACCGCTCCAGCACATGACCAAGGCCGATATCGCCCGTGAATGTGCGCGGCTGGGACTGGACCCTGCGTGGAGCTGGTCGTGCTATGACCCGACACCCGAGGGGCTGGCCTGCGGGCTGTGCGATTCCTGCCGCCTCAGGAAAAAGGGTTTTGACGAGGCAGGGATTGTCGATAGCACGCGCTATAACGCCTGACCGGCCCTGAGCGCCGGCATATAATCAGAGCATCCGGGATAGGGGATCACCATTGAGCGACAACACCACGGCGGCGCAAGTCCGCAGCGAGGCGCCCGCGTCGGCCTATAGCTGGTATGTGCTCGGGGTGCTGGTTGTGGTGTACATCCTCAACTTCATCGATCGGCAGATCCTTGCGATCCTGGCGGTCGATATCAAGCGCGACCTTGAATTGACGGACGGCCAGCTCGGGTTTCTGGGGGGCGCTGCCTTCGCGGTGTTTTACGCGCTGTTCGGGGTGCCGCTCGGACGGTTGGCGGATCGTTGGCACCGGGTGCGGTTGCTGACCATCGGGCTGGTGCTGTGGTCGACAATGACGGCTCTGTCCGGCTTTGCGCGGAATTATCTGATGTTGTCATTGGCGCGCATGGGCGTGGGCGTGGGCGAAGCGACGGCCAGCCCGACTGCCTATTCGCTGATCTCGGATTACTTCCCCTCGCGTCAGCGCGCGACCGCGCTCGCGATCTATTCCTCTGGGCTCTATATCGGCGGAGGAGTCTCGCTGCTGATCGGGGCCAAGATCTCGCAGCTGTGGGACGCAGCCTATCCCGGCGGCGGCATGGGCGGGCTGGTTGGCTGGCAAGCGGCGTTTATGGCCGTGGGGGTGCCGGGGCTGCTGCTCGCGCTGTGGGTTGCCTCGCTGCGGGAGCCGCCGCGCCATGTCGAGACTGCAGTGGATGCGCGGCATCCCCTTATTGATTTCTTCATCGACCTTTCGATGCTGCTGCCGCCCTTCACTCTTATTCACGCCGCGTTGCGCGGCCCCAAGGCAGCGCTGATCAATCTGGCGATGGCTGGCGCGATGACGGCATTTGCGCTGGTCATGATCGAGCTTACCAAGAACGTTCCGCAGTGGGCCTCTATCGCGTTTGGCTATTATGCCGTGTTCTCGTGGGCGTCCACGCTGCGGCGTCACGATCCGGCGACCTTCCAGTTGATCTGGGGTACGCCCGCCTTCATCTGCACAGCGCTCGGCTACGGTCTGGTATCGCTCGGCGCCTATGCGCTGGCGTTTTGGTCGGCGGCCTATGGTGAGACGGTACTGAACCTGCCCAAGAGCGAACTTGCCTTTGTTCTGGGCGGGTGCGGTGCGTCTTCGGGCTTCCTTGGGGTGATCCTCGGCGGGCGGATGTCAGACTGGCTGCGCCTGCGGAATCCTTCCGGACGGATTCTGGTGGTGATGTTCGGAATCCTCGCCCCGATCATCCCGATCTGGGTGGGCTTCACCACCGAGAGCGCTGTGCTGTTCTATGTGATGAATTTCCTCGCCGGAATGTTCGCGGCGACCGCGTTGGGCGCGGCTGCGGCGACGACGCAGGACCTGGTGCTGCCGCGGATGCGGGGAACGGCGACGGCTTCGTTCTTCTTGGCGACGACACTCGTCGGGTTGGGCCTCGGCCCCTATATGGTCGGGGCTATCTCGGAGCTTAGCGGCAGTCTGCGGATTGGCGTGCTGTCGCTGATCGGGGTCGCACCGATTTCGCTGGTGCTGCTGATCTACGCCTATCGGACCCTGCCAAAGGCCGAGGCGACAATCGCGGAGCGGGCCAGGGCAGCCGTCGGCGAGTAGGCCTGCAGCTTGACCGGGCGGGCCGTAGGAGCTTGCCGCAAGAAGTGCGCTCGGAAGGCTTATGCTGAGGCCGAGGCTACGACTTGGGTAGGGGGCTCTGCTCCGTGCAGGCATGGGCATGCACTATCGCCGTCAATTGTCGATGATGAAGCCGTTGTAGCGGAGCCTAAGGCAGGCCCGCGACTTCGCCCCATTCTGCTTCGTTTGCCACGACGGCACACAACAAAAAAGGGGCCGGATCGCTCCGGCCCCTCTTCAATACCCTTGGCGGGTTGACTTACATGCCCGAGCCCGGACCGTAGGTCACTTCCACGCGGCGGTTCTGTGCTTCACGCACACCGTCGGCAGTCGGGACGCGCGGCTTGGTTTCGCCGAAGGCTTCACCAGTGATGCGCGCGGCGGGGACACCGCGACCCGAGAGGTAAGCGCTGACAGCAGCGTTACGACGCTCGGCCAGAGCCACGTTGTACTTCGGCGTACCTGCGCGGTCGGTGTGACCGGCCAGCATCACGCTTGCAGTGCCGCAGTTCGCATAGGCGGTGACGGCGCTGTTGAGGATGCTTGCAGCCTGCGGAGTGATGTCCGACTTGTCGAAGTCGAAGAACACGACGT
>JAUMAX010000008.1:0-3001 GCA_032116115.1 Porphyrobacter sp. | reverse complement strand
ATCAGAACCGCTGGTTCAGAGTCCTGTCTTTGATAAAATCGAATGATTGCCGTTATTAATTCTATTTTACGCCTGAAGGTCCTTTTGTCATTGCGTTGCCGCCGCAACCAGAAAGGATGTTTGCCCAATGAAGCTGTCCTGCCGCGAACGCCGCGACACTGCATCAAGACCACAATTGCCTTTGCCCCTCGTACACATCACGCGCTTTCCACGGCGCACGCTCGTGATCGGGAGCATGCCAGGTCTTGGCCTTTCCATCGGCACGCCAGCCCTGGCCAGCGACGAGGCCTTCGAACTCTGGATCGCGCCGTCGCTGCGCGGGCAGCTTGATGACAATACCGGGCTGCGCCTGGAGACTGTGGATCGGCGTGCAAAAGGGACCCTGTTAGCGGGGTGATCGGCGTCCAAAAGGGACCCACCATTCCGATGGTTTAGACAGCGACCTGGTTTTCCAGGTGGCGAGATCGGGATGTTGGTTGTGGAGACGGTTGTACGGATCCGGCGGGAACACGCTGGCGGCAAGTCTATCAGGGCGATTGCGCGTGATCTTCGGTTGTCACGCAAGGCTGTGCGCAAGGCGATCGGCGCACCGGAGGGTGCTTTCACCTATCACCGTACGGTGCAGCCGTTGCCGCGGATTGGGCCTTTCCAGGAACGGCTCGACACGCTTCTGACAGAGAACGAAGGCCTGCCACGGCGCGATCGCCTGCGGATGACGCGGATCCACGACCTGCTCCAGCGCGAGGGGTTCGAAGGATCCTATGATGCTGTGCGCCGCTATGCGACGCGCTGGACGGCGACGCGGCGCAAGGATGCTGGCGATGGGGCGCCGGCGTTCATCCCGCTGCTGTTCCAGCCCGGCGAAGCTTACCAGTTCGACTGGAGCCACGAGGATGTCGAGATCGCTGGCGCGTCGGTGCGAGTGAAGGTGGCGCACATGCGCCTGTGTGCATCGCGGGCGGTTTATGTCAGGGCCTATCCGCGCGAGACGCAGGAGATGGTCTTCGACGCGCATGCACGGGGCTTCGCCTTCTTCGGCGGTGTGCCGCTGCGCGGCGTCTACGACAACATGAAGACGGCGGTGACCACGGTGTTCACCGGCAAGGAACGGGTGTTCAACCGCCGCTTCCTGATCATGGCCGACCATTACATGGTCGAGCCGACCGCTTGCTCGCCGGCGGCGGGGTGGGAGAAGGGGCAGGTCGAGAACCAGGTCCAGACGATCCGGGGGCGGTTCTTCCAGCCTCGGTTGAAGTTCGCCAGCCTCGAGGAGTTGAACGGATGGCTGGAGGCTGAGTGCCGGCGCTGGGCAGCGATGCAGTCACATCCCGAGCAGCGCGATATGACGGTTGCCGAAGCGCTGGCTGCCGAGCGGCCGGCGCTGCAACCGATGCTGACGTCGTTCGACGGGTTCCACGAGACCGAGCACGCGGTCACCGGCACCTGCCTGATTAGCTTTGATCGTAATCGCTACTCGGTGATGGCCAAGGCAGCGCGGCGTCCGGTCCAGGTCCGTGCCTATGCAGACCGGATCATCGTTCGCTGCGGCGACGCCGTCGTCGCCGAACATCCCCGGCACTTCGGGCGCAACCGCACGATCTACGATCCCTGGCATTACCTGCCGGTGCTGGCGCGCAAGCCGGGCGCCCTGCGCAATGGCGCGCCGTTCCAGGGTTGGGAGTTACCGCCGGCGTTGACGCGCCTGCGGCGCAAGCTGGGCACCGGCGGCGAGGCCGACCGGCGGTTCGTGCGCGTGCTGGCAGCGGTCATGTCCGACGGCCTCGATGCGGTTGAGGACGCGATCCGCGAGGCGCTGGAAGCGGGTGCCGCCAGCGACGAGGTAATACTGAACATCCTCGCCCGCCGCCGCGAGCCACCCCGGCCGCCCACCATCATCACGGCCGAGGATCTGACACTGGCGCATCCACCGGTCGCCAACTGTGCCCGCTATGACAGCCTGCGAGATACAAGTGCAGCGGCATGAGATGATCGAGGCTATGCGCGGCCTTGGCCTCAAGGGCATGGCCGGCGCGTTCGACGAGGCGGTCACCGCCGGCCTGCAACGCCAGCGCACCATGATGGAGATCTTGACCGATCTGTTGCGTGCCGAGGCGACGCACCGGCACACTGCTTCGATCCGCTATCGGATGTCGGCCGCCAAGTTGCCGGTCGCCAAGGATATCGACGCCTTCGTGTTCGATGGGACCCCGGTCAATGAAGGGCTGGTGCGCTCGCTCCACGCCGGCTCGTTCCTCCCGGCACAGCGCAACATCGTCCTGGTCGGCGGCACCGGCACCGGCAAGACCCATCTGGCCATCGCCATCACCGCCAGCGTCATCCGCGCCGGTGCCCGCGGCCGCTACTTCAACACCCTCGACCTGGTAACCCGCCTCGAGGAGGAGATCCGTATCGGCAAGGCCGGCGCGCTGGCGGCGCAGCTCGCCCGCCTCGATCTCGTCGTCCTCGATGAACTTGGCTATCTGCCGCTTGCCCGGTCGGGCGGGCAGTTGCTGTTCCACCTGATCAGCAAGCTTTACGAACGCACATCGGTGATCATCACCACCAACCTGACGTTCGGCGAATGGCCCACCGTGTTCGGCGATCCCAAGATGACCACCGCGCTGCTCGATCGCATCACCCATCATTGCGATATCGTCGAGACCGGCAACGATAGCTGGCGGTTCAAAAACCGGAGCTGACCGCCCCTGCCACGACCGCCGAAAAGAACAATCTTGTCGGGCTCGCGCCTCCGGCCGGGCTACGCCCGACCTCCGCCGCGAGCCCGACAAGCACTTCTCATCTTGATTGACGCGCAAGTTTCACCGCCGCGCCGAAAGTGGTCCCCTTTTGCACGCCGATAGGCCCTTAAAGTGGGTCCCGTTTGAACGCCGATTGACAATCGTCGCTTCCGAAACACCGTGCCGCCGGGCCAGCTCAGCCGTCTTCGCACCCGCCTCGGCCTCCTTCAAAATCCCGATGATCTGCTCTTCCGTGAATCTCG
>JAUMAX010000007.1:0-46813 GCA_032116115.1 Porphyrobacter sp. | reverse complement strand
GGGGTAAAGGGGGCCGCCTCACGGGTCGGAGGCGAGTAGAGGAAAACGACGGGGCAACCCGCATTTGCGGCGTGATATGGCGGCTCGACCGACCATGGGCGCCGGGAGATCGCCATGATCAGATCCGAATTGCTGCAAGAACTGCACAAGGACAATCCCGAACTTCGCGCCGACGAGATCGAGCAAGTGGTGGACATCTTTTTCGACGAAATCGCTCAGCGTCTGGCCGAAGGTGGCCGGGTCGAACTGCGCGGCTTCGGCGCGTTTTCGACCCGCGAGCGTGAAGCGCGCAGCGGTCGCAACCCGCGCACCGGCGAAACGGTGGACGTGCCGGAAAAGCGCGTCCCCTATTTCAAGGCCGGCAAGGAAATCCGCGAGCGCCTGAACAAGTAAGCCGGTTGTGGCCCGGGCCGGCTTCGGGAGCCGGTTCGGCCTGACCTGCCAGCTTGTGACCTGACGGCCCCGAAGGGCCGCAAGCGCGGTCGCGCGCCCGCGCAATTGGGTGCCATAAACAAACTACGCCACCTTCAGCGGTCTGGCCTCGTCACGTGCGAGGCCCGGCACAGGTAGCGCGCGTGTCCGGTCCAGCGCGGCGAACGCCAGCTCGATCAAGCGTTCGGCGCCGCCGCTATGACTCATGTCGACGGGCAGCATGCCGAGCGCCGCCATCTCGCCCGCCTCATCGCTTCCCGGCACGGCGATGATCCGCGCAACGTCGGGCAGGCGCTGCTGCGCCAGCGGCGTAACCTCGCGCGAGACGGCGGTGTCGCCCGTCGCCACCACCAGCACCTCGCGCCGGTCGATCCCGATTGCGTCCCAGCTGCGCGGGTCCGCCGGGTTGGCGCGGTGGACGGAATAGCCATCGGCCAGCGCTGTCTGGAAACGGTCGTGATCGGGCTCCAGCGCGAGATAGCCGATACCGTTGAAATCGAGTGCGTCTGCCAGCGCGCGTCCGGCCGGGGTCATGCCGATGATCAGCACCGGCGCATTGTCGCCTGCCAGCTTGGCATCGGCCGGCCCTGCACGCAGACGGCCTGCAAGCTTGCGCCCGATGTTGGACACGAACGGCGTCACCGCCAGGCTGATCGCAATCGCTGTCACCAGCGCAGACACCAGCCGCGGCTCAGCCAGCCCCGCCACCGCAGGCAGGGCCAGCAGCACCAGCGTGAATTCGCTCCCCTGACCCAGCAGGAAGCCCAACTGGATCGACCCCGGCACCGACCAGCGGTTGAGCAGCGCAGCCGCGACGTTGAAGGCGCATTTGAGCGCAATCATCGCCAGCGTCAGGCCCGCGACCAGCGTCCAGTCAGCCGCCAGCAGCACCGGGTCGATGCTGAGGCCAACCGAGATGAAGAAGAAGCTCAGGAACAGGCCGCGGAAGGCGTCAATCTCGGTCTGCACCAGAATTCGGTAGCGCGAATCCGCCACCGCCATGCCGCCCAGAAACGCCCCCAGGGTCAGCGATAGCCCCGCCATGCCCGTCGCCCACCCGGCGGCGAGCGCAATGAACAGCGCGGTGGCGGTGTAGACCTCGGTAGTTCCGGCGCGGGCGATCAGGCCGAACAGGGGCTCGGTGAGGAAGCGGGCGAACAGCACCGCGATGCCGAACGCGGCGAGCGCCTTCACCCCCGCAATGCCGAGCGCAGGGGCGAGTGCCCCGCCGCTCGCCAAGGCGCCAGCCGTCACCAGCAGCAGGATCGCGGCAATATCCTGAAAGATGAGGATCGATTGCGCCGCGCGGCCCACGGGGCAATCTTCCTGATCGCGCTCGCGAATCAGGCCGATGACGACAGCGGTCGACGATAGCCCCATGCCGAACCCCGCGATCGCAGCGAAAGCCACCGGCAGGCCCAAGGCCCACAACAGCGCCGCAAATCCGCCGCCCGCCACCAGCATCTGCAAGCTGCCGAATCCGAAGATATTGCCCGCTTCCGCCCGGATGCGCCCCAGCGAGAAATGCAGCCCGAGGTTGAACAGCAGGAACATCACCCCGGCCTCGGCCATGGCGGCAACCACCGGCCCGCTGAAATCCTGCGCCATCCCGAGGCTCGCCAGCCCCAGACCCAGCCCGAGATAGCCGACAATCGGATTGAGCCGGAGCGCGCGGGCGCCCAGCGCGGCGGCGATGCCCAGCCCCAGCAGCGTTATCGCCGGCTGGATCGTTGCCACCACCGAATGCGCGTCAGATGCTTCGCCCGCCATGCTGCGCCCTTTTTTGCGTGAATGCGCTTTGCGAAATGGGCGATCGGCATCCGGCTGGCAAGCACTGGCGCTGAGGCAGCATTCTGTGGCAAGGGCGCGCCTATGCGGGCGTGGCGGAATGGTAGACGCCGGGGACTTAAAATCCCCTGAGCTTTGCTCGTGCGGGTTCGAGTCCCGCCGCCCGTACAGAATACGTCATTTTGCCGAGATCGGTTCTGACGAATTCTTCCGCGCAATTAGCTCTCGATTAACGCCTTTTCCCTAACCCTCTCGGGACATGGGACACACGCGCGCCCGTTTGCGGCGCTTGGACAATACGGCATGGACAAGGCGACGAAGACAGCGATGCTGGACGAAATGCCGCAGTGTGCGGGTGAGGAACTGCGCGCTGCGCCGCGCTTTACCTTGCTGATCCGCGCGGCCAAACTGGTGTCGGCTCAGGGCGAATTCGTCTGCGTCATCCGCGACGTTTCGGAAACCGGGGTCAGCGTCCGCCTGTTCCACGCCCTGCCCGGCTGCAAGGAATTCGCCCTGCATATGCCCGCAGGCGCAGTCTATGAAATCTCCCGCGTCTGGCAGCGCGACAACGAGGCCGGCTTCACCTTTGCCGAACCCGTCGAGGTCGCAAAACTCGTCAATGAATCAAGCGATTATCCCAAGCGGGGCCTGCGGCTTGGCCTGTGCTTCCCGGTGACGCTCAACATGCTGTCGGGCAGTTTCGAGGCGGTGGTGGAGAACCTGTCCCAGCAAGGCGCACGGATCACCTGCGATCACCTGCTGGCGATCGACCAGACGGTGCGCATCCTTGCGCCCGGCGTCAAAGGCAAGAACCGCGAGCTGCGCGCCAAGGTGCGCTGGCGGCGGGACAGGAATTACGGGCTGGTGTTCGACGACACCTTCACGCTCGGCGAATTTGCCCGGCTGGCAGCGCAGCTTCAGGCCCCGGCGCTGCTCGGCGAATAGGCCGCTCCGTCAGGCTGGGACGAATTTCAGCGCCACACCATTGATGCAGTGCCGCTTGCCGGTGGGCTTGGGCCCATCATCGAAAATATGGCCCAGATGCCCGCCGCAATCCGCGCAATGGACCTCGGTGCGGGGGTAGCCGATCAGGTAATCGGTGCTGGTGCCGACTGCGCCCTTGTCGACCGCCTGCCAGAAACTCGGCCAGCCGGTGCGGCTGTCATATTTGTGCGCCGAAGCATAAAGCGGGTTGGCGCATCCGGCACACACGAACGTCCCCTTGCGCTTTTCCTTGTCGAGCGGCGAGGTGAAGGCGCGTTCCGTCCCCGCCTCTCGTAGCACGTAATATTGCTGCTTGGTCAGCACCTTGCGCCATTCGGCGTCGGTCTTGCCCTTGGGGTAATTCTTCGCTTCGGCCGGCGCGGCAGAGCAGGCGCTGACAAACGGCAGCGCGGCGCCCAGAGCAAGCAGGCGGCGGCGATCAATCACGGGCAGGCGCATGGGGGCGTGTTCCATCATTCAGGACTTGGGCTACGTGTTCTTAATACGCCCGGAACGCCCCCGAAGTTTCACGCCGGAGCGTCAGAACGACGTGATCTCGACCTCAAGCTTGCGGAAGCCGTGGACGAAGTTGGCGCGCACCCGTTCGACATCGCCGGCGACATGCACGCGCATCCTGCGCTTGTGCATTTCCTCCAGCAGCACCTTCAGCTGCAATTCCGCCAGCCGCGCACCGACGCAGCGGTGGATGCCGTAACCGAAGGCGAGATGCCGCCGGGCGTTGTCACGGGTGATGTCGAGCTTGTCGGCGTTGTCGAACACCTCTTCATCGCGATTGGCCGACAGGTACCACAGCACCACCTTGTCGCCCGCCTTGATGGTCTGGCCGAACACCTCGGTGTCTTCGGTGCAGGTGCGGCGCATATGCGCCAGCGGGGTCTGCATCCGCAGACATTCCTGCACCGCGTTGGGGATGAGTTCGGGGTGTTCCTCGAAGGCCTTGCGCTGGTCGGGGAACTTGTCGAGCGCGTGGATGATCCCGCTCATGGTGTTGCGGGTGGTGTCGTTCCCGCCGACGATCAGCAGCACCAGATTGCCCATGAATTCTTCGGGCCGCATCTGGTTCATGGCGGGCGAGTGGATCATCATCGAGATGAGATCATTGCCCGGCTCCTTGTCCATGGTCCGCTCCATCCAGAGCGTCTGGAAATAGGCCCCCATTTCCTGAAGGATGCCCCAGCGCAACTCGTCAAGCGAGCGCACCGCGCCAAGCTCGGTATCGCCTGCCCAATCCGACCAGAAGGTCAGCAGGCGGCGGTCTTCCCAGGGGAAGCCGAACAGGATCGCCAGCATCCCGGTGGTCAGTTCGATCGAAACGGTATCGACCCAGTCGAACACCTCGCCGCGCGGCAAGCGGTCGAGCACCTCGCCGGTGCGGGCGCGGATTTCCGCTTCCATGTCGACAACCGCGCTGGGCGTGAACTTCGGCGCGACGGTACGACGCTGGCCGGTGTGCTGCGGGCGGTCCATCGCGATGAACATCGGCAGCTCGCGCGGGGCGTCCATGCCGGCAGCGGCGGCCTCTTCCTCGGTCAGGCGGTTGAGGATGGTGATCCCGCCATGCTCCCAGCTCGACGAGAAGGTTTCAGGCAAGGCCTCGATATGCTGGATCGCCTTGTGGCCGACCACGGCCCAATAGGGGCCGAACGGGCTTTCGGGAATCCAGTGCAGCTGGCCCGCGGCGCGCATTTCGGCGAAGATCGGCTGCCAGGTATCCTCGACATAGATGTCCGAGCGGCTGACATCCCACGGGTGCGAATGGCGCAGGCGTTCTTCGGGATGGGCGGCAAAGTGCGCTTTCAGCGCCTCGTGGGAACTGGGTTCGCGGCGCACTTGCGGGCGCTGCACGGGCGTAGGGGGGGCGATAGTGGCCATGATTCTCTCCCGTCAGGCAGCCTCTGGCGTGGGCCGCTCCGATCCGAGTCGCAATCTGCCTTAACTGACAGGCTTGTCAATAGTGGGTTGCGATTGGAGACCTATTCGGCAGGCTCAAGCGGGGCAGGCTTGCGGCGGGCAAACCAGCTTTTCCTCGTCCGCCCGGCCCCTCCGGACTTCATCACCCGCTTGCGGAACAGCAGCGATCCGCCCTTCACCAGCAGGATCACGGCAACACCCTGCCACAGCAGCGCCAGCGCATGGGTCCACAATGTCTCCTCCATCGCGGCGCGGGCCAGCATCGCGAAGGGCGACGAAAGCGGAAACGCCACCGACGCCAGTTCCAGCGGGGTGCCGGTCTGGCCGATATTGGCCGCCGACAGGAAGAACACCATCAGTTGCAGCATCGTCACCGGCATCGACATGGTCTGCACCTCGCGCACCGATGCCGCCATTGCGCCAATCGTGAGGAACAGCGAGCCAAGCAGCAGGTAGGCCATGGTGAAATAGACCACCCCCAGCGCCAGGAACATCGGCCAGCCGACAGCCGGTCCGGGCAGGTCGCGGAAATTGGTCTGGGTGACAGTGACGATGGCGTCTTCGGCAATCGCCCAGAACGCCCAGCCGACCGTGCCCCACACCGCAATCCCGACGAAGGACACGCCGAGCATCGCGAACAGCTTGCCCAGAAACACCGCGTCCATCGGCAAGGCCGCGGCGAGGATTTCGATGATCTTGTTGCCCTTTTCCTCGGCGAGGTTGGACAGCACCATGCCGCCCAGCAGCATGGTCAGCAGGAACAGCACCATTTGCGCTGCCTGCGCCGTGCGCACCCGGTTGGTGCGTTCGGACGCGGCGCTGGTGGCGACCACTTCACTGGTGGCCGTGGGGAACCTTGAAGGCGAGGCGCCGGTGGCTGTGGCCGCGATCAATTCGATCGGGCCAGACCAGCGATCGATCTGGCCCTGCGTGCCGACCAGTTGCGGCGCGGCCAGCGATCCGGTCAGGATGGCAGCATAATTGCCGCGGCGCTCGTCAAGAAAGGCGCGCGCATCGAAATTGCTGTCCTGCGATGCTGCTTCGATCACCCGCAGTTCCGGCACCTGACCCAAAAGCTGCGGCCGCAGGATATCGGCAGCGGCAATCATCGCCGCGTTGTCCTCGGGCGAAAGCGCCAGCCCGATCTCGATGCTGACAGCGTTGCGCTGCACCTGCCCGCCGATGCTGCCTGCCAGTCCCCCGATCAGCACCGGAAACAGCGGGCCGAGCAGGAAGAACAGGAAAGCGCGACTGAACAGCACCGCGACGAAATCGCGCCGGGCGATGACCCAGGCGGCTTCCAGCGTGGTGAGCCGCGAGCGAACCAGATTTGTATCGGTCATGCGCGGCCTCCCACCGAATCGGTCTCAAGCTGGCGCGCGGCGGCCTCACCAGCGATGGCGACGAAAGCGTCGTGCAGGCCGGCGCGCTCGATCGAGAGCGAGAGAATCCCCGCCTCGCCTTCGATCAGTTGCCGCAGCAAGGGTTCGATCCCGCTTTCGGGCAAGGCGAACTGGAAGAAATCGCCGTTGCGTTTGGCTTCCTTGGGCAGCGCGGCGAGCCACGCGCCTTCACGCGCCCGCGTCTCCAGCCGCACCTGCGCCGGAATGCGGTCACGCGCCGCCTCGACGCTGCCGGCATAGGGCACCTTGCCCCCCGCGATAATCGCCACGCCTTCGCACAGGCGTTCGGCGTGGTGGATCACATGGGTCGAGAAAATCACTGTCACACCATCATCAGCCAGCGCGCGGATCATCAGTTCCAGCTTGCCCTGATTGATCGCGTCGAGGCCGGAAAACGGCTCGTCCAGCACCACCAGCCGGGGCTGATGCACCAGCGTGCCGAGCAGCTGCACGGTCTGCGCCATGCCTTTCGACAGCTGACGGATCTGGCGGTCGGCAGCATAGCCAAGGCCGTGGCGTTCGAGCAGTTCGACCGCCCGGAGGCGCCCCTCCTTCAGCGGCAATCCGCGCAGCGCGCCCATGAAGGCAATCGCCTCCACGCACTTCATGGCGGGGTAAAGCCCGCGCTCTTCGGGCAGGTAACCGATCAACCGGCCGATATCATGCGGGCGGTCATGTCCGAACACGCGGCGCACGCCTTCGTCAGGGTCGATGATGCCCAGCAGCATCCGCAAGGTCGTGGTCTTGCCCGCGCCGTTCGGGCCGAGAATGCCGTAAATCGCGCCTTCGGGAACGGAAATATCCACCCCGTCGACCGCGCGCGTGCCGTCAAAGCTTTTGACCAGCCCCCGCGCTTCGATGGCCAAGGGGCGCGCGTCAGCGGGAACGGCGGTGAAGCCTGTCGCGTGATTGCCCGACGATGGGTGATTGCTTACCGCCATATCCATAGCCTACGCGGTTAGCGGGCAGGATTAAACGGAGGCCCTTCCGAATATGGTTAATGCCCCGGTTACATCTGGCCTTGCTGCGCGGATTACAGCCGAGGCGCGGGCGTTGGGTTTTGCCGTGTGCGGCTTTGCCAGCGCGGGGGAGGATCCCTTGCGGGCAGCGCGGCTGGAGCAATGGCTGGGCGAAGGCAACCACGGCAGCATGGAATGGATGGCGGCGCGGCTCGATCACCGGCGCTCGCCCCAAGGCCTGTGGCCCGAGGCGCGCAGCGTGATCGCGCTGGGCATGAGTTACGCCCCCGCGCATGATCCGCTGGCGCTCGAAGGATCAGCCACCCACGCCCGCATCTCGGTTTACGCGCAGGGCAAGGATTACCACGATGTGGTGAAGAAGCGTCTGAAGGCGCTCGCCCGCTGGCTGGTGTCTGAAGTGCCGGAGGCCCAAGTGAAGGTCTTCGTCGACACCGCCCCGGTGATGGAAAAGCCACTGGGCGAGGCGGCGGGGATCGGCTGGCAGGGCAAGCACACCAACCTTGTCAGCCCCACCCATGGCAGCTGGCTGTTTCTGGGCGCGATCTACACGACGCTGGAACTCGCCCCCGCAGAGCCGCACCGCGACCAATGCGGAAGCTGCCGCGCCTGCATGGACGCCTGCCCCACCGACGCCTTCCCCGCGCCCTACCAACTGGATGCGCGGCGCTGCATTTCCTACCTCACCATCGAACACAAAGGCCCGGTGCCGGAGGAATTCCGGCCGATGCTGGGCAACCGCATCTATGGCTGCGATGATTGTCTGGCGGTGTGTCCGTGGAACAAGTTTGCCAGCGAGGCCCAGGCGATCAAGGAGTTCCTCCCCCGCGCCGAACTGGTCGCCCCGCGTCTGGCGGAGCTGCTGGCGCTGGACGATGCGGGGTTCCGGGCGCTGTTCTCCGGCTCCCCGATCAAGCGGATCGGGCGTGACCGGTTCGTGCGGAACTGCCTCTATGCCGCCGGCAACAGCGGCAATGGCGCGCTAACCACGCCGGTGAGCGCGTTAACCGATGATCCCGATCCGGTGGTGGCAGAGGCAGCCGCGTGGGCTTTGGCGAGGCTTACATCAAATCCTTGATAGCCACTTCGGGATCGGCGAGCAGCGCCGGATCAATCCGGCCCGCGCCGCTCTCCAGCAGCTTCCTCGCCTGCACATAATCCTTCATCGTCCCCACACAGTCGAAGGCAATCGGAACCCCGCCCTTCATGTAGACCACGGTGAACTTGCGCGTGTCGGGATCGCCGCGCAGCACGGTCGCATCAAAGCCGAGGCTGAGGCCCGCCGTTTGCAGCTTGAGGTCATACTGGTTCGACCAGAACCATGGCAGGGCGTGATAGGGTTCCTTCTCGCCCATGATCGCCTTGGCCACAGTTGCCGCCATGTCATGCGCGTTCTGGACCGATTCCAGCCGGATCACCGCGCCATCGGCAAAGTCGTTGGCGTGGGCGGCGCAGTCGCCGATGGCGTAGATGTCATCAAGCGTGGTGCGGCAGCAGAAGTCGACATCGACCCCGTTGCTCCCAGCCGCGCCCGCCGCAATCAGCGGCGCAACCGCAGGCACCACGCCGATGCCGACGATCACCATGTCGCAGGCAACTTCCTCGCCATTGTCGAGGCGCACGCCGGTGACCCGGCCCGCTTCCTCGCCCAGCACGGCATGGACGCCGGTGGACAGGCGCACATCGACGCCCTGACGGCGATGTTCTGCGGCGTAGAAGTCCGACAATTCCTCACCCGCCACGCGCGCCAGCAGGCGGGGGAGCATTTCCACCAGCACCACCTCGCAGCCGAGCTTGCGCAGCACCGCCGCCGCCTCCAGCCCGATATAGCCGCCACCGATCACCACGGCGCGTTTCGCTCCGTCGGCCAGCGCCTGCATCATCGCATCGGCATCGGATTTGTCGCGGACATAGAACACGCCGGGAAGCACCGCGCCCGGCACCGGCAAGCGGCGCGGATCGCCGCCGCCTGACCAGATCAGCTTGCGATAGGTCACCTGCGCGCCATCGCTCAGGGTCAGGCGGTGCGCGTGGGGATCAATCGCCGTGACCGCTGCGCCAAGGTGCAGGGTGATGTCCTTTTCCGCCCAGAACTTCTCGGGCCGGATCATGATCCGTTCAAAGCCCTTGTCTCCGGCGAGATATTCCTTGGACAGCGGCGGGCGTTCATAAGGCGGCGCATCATCGCGCCCGATCATCAGGATCGAGCCTTCGTGGCCGTGCTGGCGCAGCGCAATCGCCGCCTGCGCCCCGCCATGGCCGGTGCCGACGATCACGACATCTGCGTGTTGGGTTGTGGAACTCATAAGCTTGCTATGCCCCTCCGGCGTCATGCGGGATTTGACTTGCCGCAAACGCCGAAGGGGTCAACCCGCCATAAGCAAGAGTGCTACCGCTCGAGCAGATTGCGGGCCTGGCTGGCGATCTGGGCGAGCATCGCCGCACCCACCGGCGGGCGGGCCTGCGCGCGGGCGATCATGCTGCGGAACTGCGTCACCGCCCCGGCATTGCGCTCGGCCCACTGGCTCACCGATCCGCGCGGGTCGGTGTTGCCTGCCTTGGCCCCCGCCCCGGCCGCGATCTGCCGCCGCAGGAAATCGATCCGCATCTGCTGGAAATCGCGCGCAAGGCCCGACACCAGCAGCCGCTCCCACACATCCGACGGGCTCATATGTGCCGCCGTCCCCTGCGCCCAGTCGAGGCCCAGAAGGGTGCCGATATCGGTGAAGGCGTGGGTGAGCTGCTTGGCCTCGATCCCGCTGGCGAGCGCGGCTTGCGACAGGCCGACCGCGCCATCGAAATCGAACAGGTTGGCGACCTTGGCGGCCAGCGCTTCGGGCGCACCGTGGGCGATGAAGCTTTCGCGCAGCGCCTTGGAGCGGGCGCGGGGTTCTGCGGTGAGCAGTTCCTCACGGCCCGCCACCAGCGCGGTGACGCCGCCCGCAAGCTCGCCGATCATCGCGCCGGCTGCAACCTTGCCCGACGCGGTGCGCAGGACATCGGACATGAGATTGCCGACAGCGGCTGCCAAGCGGTCAAACAGCGCAAGACGCGCGGCCTCGGGAATGTCCGCCACATCAAGCTCGCGCCACAGGGGATCAAGCCCGAACAGACGCTCGGTCACGACGAATGCCGCCGCAACTTCGGCGAGGCCGACGCCTTCTTCCTCGGCGAGTTCGAAGGGGTGAACCATGCCGAGCCGGTTGACGATGCGGTTCGACAGGCTGGTCGCAATCATCTCGCGCCGCAGCCGGTGGCCGCGAATTTCATCCGCATAGGTCTTGCGCATGGCTGAAGGGAAGCGGGCCAGCAGCACGGGTTCCAGCACCGGATCATCGGGCAGCGCGCTGCCCTCGATCGCGGATTGCAGCGCCAGCTTGGCGGACGACAGCAGCACCGCCAGTTCGGGCCGGGTCAGCCCCTGACCGTCAGCCGCGCGGCGCGACAGGGTCTCGCCATCGGCAAGCCCTTCGGTGCGGCGGTCGAAATCGCTGACTTCCTCCAGCCGCTCGATCAGGCGGACATAGGACGCGGTCGCCCCTGCCCCCCCGCTTTCCGACACTGACAGGGCGAGCGCCTGCAGGCGGTTGTCCTCCAGCACGATGGCCGCCACTTCGTCGGTCATCGCGGCGAGCAGCGTGTTGCGCTTCTTTTCCGAGAGCTTGCCGGAAGCGGTCGCCGCTGCCAGCGCGATCTTGATGTTGACCTCGTTGTCGGAGCAATCGACGCCTGCCGAATTGTCGATGAAGTCGGTGTTGATCCGGCCTCCGTTCATGGAGAACGCGATGCGCCCCGCCTGCGTCACGCCAAGGTTCGCGCCTTCGCCGATCACCCGCGCGCGGACGTCTGTGGCATCGACCCGCAGGCCGTCATTGGCAGGGTCACCGACCTGGATATTGTTCTCGGTCGGCGCCTTCACATAGGTGCCGATCCCGCCGAACCACATGAGGTCCACCGGAGCCTTGAGGATCGCGGTGATGAGCGCCTCCGGCTCGATCTCCTTGGCATCAATGCCGAGCACTTCGCGCGCCTGCTTCGACAGCTTGATCACCTTGGCCGAGCGCGGGAATACACCCCCGCCCTTGGAGATCAGCGACGCGTCATAATCCTCCCAGCTTGACCGCGGCAGGGCGAACATCCGGGCGCGCTCCTTCCAGCTGCTCATCGGTTCGGGCGAAGGGTCGATGAAGATGTGGCGGTGATCGAAGGCGGCGACCAGCTTCAGCGCCTTGGACAGCAGCATTCCGTTGCCGAACACGTCGCCCGACATATCGCCGCAGCCGGCAACCGTGATGCTGTCCGTCTGAACGTCGATCCCCATCTCGCGGAAGTGGCGCTGGACCGAAACCCACGCGCCGCGCGCGGTGATGCCCATCGCCTTGTGGTCGTATCCGTTCGAACCGCCGCTGGCGAAGGCGTCATCCAGCCAGAAATCGGAGGCCTGCGCGATGCCGTTGGCAATGTCCGAGAACGTCGCGGTGCCCTTGTCGGCGGCGACCACGAAATAGGGGTCTTCCCCGTCGAGCACCTGCACGGCCTGCGGGTGCTGCACCTTGCCGCCGACGATGTTGTCGGTGACCGACAGAAGCGTGCGGATGAACAACTCATAGGAAGCGCGGCCCTCTGCCGCCCAGCCTTCGCGGTCGATGGCAGGCGACGGCAGCTGCTTGGGATAGAACCCGCCTTTCGCGCCGGTCGGCACGATCACCGCGTTCTTGACCCGCTGGGCCTTCATCAGGCCGAGGATCTCGGTGCGGAAGTCATCGCGCCGGTCGGACCAGCGCAGGCCCCCGCGCGCTACGGCGCCGGAGCGCAGGTGGATGCCTTCCACTCGCCGCGAATAGACGAAAATCTCGCGCCACGGCACCGGCTTGGGCAGG
Organism: Porphyrobacter sp.; assembly: GCA_032116115.1. Taxonomy (GTDB): domain Bacteria; phylum Pseudomonadota; class Alphaproteobacteria; order Sphingomonadales; family Sphingomonadaceae; genus Erythrobacter. Next base: position 34,417 of record JAUMAX010000007.1, on the reverse strand, counting down.
TTCGGCACAAGGCTGGAATCGATCTTGAAGGCCAGCGCCTCCGCCGCCGCCGGAGCAAAGGCGTTGGTGCGCAGCACCGCGTCGATCACCGCGCGATAGAGCCTGAGCAAGCGGTCGTCATTGATCGCCGTGACCTTCGCCAGCCCGCGGGTGAAGGCGGACAGCGCGGCGGCGATGGCATCCTCACGGTCGCCCGCAAACGCCGGATCGTGGCGCGCAGCAAACAGGCCGATCATCGCCCGCGTGACCTGCGGCGCGGCGACCAGCGCATCGACCACGGTGTAGATCGTGTAGCTGACACCGGTCTGGCGCAGATAGCGATAGATCGCACGCAGCCAGTTCGCCTCGGCGGGCAGCAGGCCTGCGGCGGGGATCAGGCGGTTGAACGGATCGTCCTCGGCCGTGCCATTCAACACTTCGGCCAGCGCGCCTTCAATCAGCGCGGCGCGTTCCAGCAGTGCGCTGGCATCGCGCCCGGCCGGGACGGTGAGGATGAAGTCATGGATCGAACCCAGCGCCGGATCGGTCAGGAAGGTCGGTATCTCGGCAGCGACGCGGAAACCGAAATTCTCCAGCGCCGGGACAGCATCGGACAGTGCCAGCGACCCGCGCGTGATGTAAACCTTCAGCCGCAGCGTATCGGCCCCATCGCCATCCAGCCGGTAGAGCCGCACAGCGCGGGTATCGCGTGCTGCTTCGCCTTCGGCCACCGCAAGGGTGCGCAGGCGGGCAATGTCGCGCGCGGCCTCCTGCGGGCCATAGGCAAGGCGGTATCCGGTCGGGAAAGCGGGGGCGTAGCGCGCGGCCAGCGCGGCGGCGCGGCCTTCGTCCTCGTTGGCGGCGAGATGCGTTGCCACCGCTTCATTCCAGCCGCGCAGCAGATCGACCAGCTTCGCTTCGATTGAGGCATCATCGGGCAGATCGGCGCAGGCGCGCACATCGATCAGGAAGCGCAGCAACGCCAGCGAGGAGCTTTCGACCTCAAGGCTCCAGTCGAGCAGCGCCGCACCCGGCGTGGCCAGCAGCATCGCCTGAATCTGCAAGCGCACATCGGTGGAAAGCTGATCGCGCGGCAGCCAGACGAAGGCGAACACGTGCCGCTCCAGCGTGGCGCGCACCATGATGAGACGCGGGCGGGGACGATCGATCAGCACCATCTTGGCCGTCACCAGATCGGCCACCCGTGCGGGATCGAAGGCGGTCAGCAGGTCATTGGGCAGCGAGGTGAAGGCGTGGACCAGCGCCTTGCCATTATGCCCCGCCGGATCGAAGCCGAGCTTGGCGGTAATGTCCCCCACCATCGCGCGCAGCACCGGCACTTCGCCGGGACGGGCGTTCAGCGCGGCGCTGGTCCACAGCCCGGCGTGGATCGACAGCGCGGTGATTGTCGCACCGTCACGCACCGGCACGATGAACAGATCGAGCGGGCTGGCGCGGTGGACGCGGGCGTGGACGTTGGACTTGATCGCCAGCAGCGCCTTGGGCGTGCCGGAGGCCTCGTGCCGGTCGAACCATTCGAACGCGCGTTCGTAGCTGACTTCGGCAAGCAACTCGCTGGCCGAGGTGCGGCAGATGCCCATTCTGTCGGTGGTGGTGCCGTTGCGCTGGCGGGTGAGGTGGCCAAGCTGGGTCAACAGCCCGCCGCCGAGCCAAGCGAGCAGCGCCGCCGCTTCGGCATCAATGGCTTCGGCCTGCGCCGCATCCGCGTTCATGGCCGCTTGCAGTTGCGGCCAGTCACTGACCGCCGCCTGCACATCGGCCAGCGTGGTCTGGAGCGCTTCGAGCAGTTCGCGCCGCTGGCGGGCATCGACGCGGGGGGTTTCGATATAGATCAGCGATTCGCGGCCTCCGGCCTTGCCAATCGCGGTGATTGCGCCGTCCGCATCGCGCTCCACCGGCACAACCGGGTGCAACAGGCGGTCAATCCCCAGCCCGAGCGCAGCGATGGTGGCCGCGACCGAATCGACCAGAAACGGCTTGTCGTCATTGATGATGGCGATGCGCAGGTGACGGCGCTGGCCGGTCGCGGATTCGAGCTGCACCAGCGATTGGCCGGGCGCGCGGGTCGCAGCGGCGGCGAGCAGCCATGTCGCAGCCTCGTCCAGCTCCGCCTTGCCGACCGGGGCATCGCCGGGCAGCAGCGAGGCTTCCAGCTGAAGGCGAAGGGCTTTGATCAGCGTGCGGCCCATTGAATTGGGCGCCGCGGCGGCGACGGTCTTCGACCCCATGTTCGGCTCCTGCTCATCCTGCGTTACCGGCTGCGCTTAAGCGTAATTTTGTTGTGCCGGATTGTTGTTATCGTGTCTGACGGCGATACGCCTTTCCCCCCGCCTCGCGCAAGCGCGATGATGCCTTAAGCCGCCGGAACGGTCTGGCAGGCATCGAGCGTCAGTTCGAGGCTGCGGATACGCGCCTCGGCGTCATAGGTCGCGCCGCACAGCAAAATCTCGTCCGCGCCGGTACGCTCCACAAAGGCAGCGATCTGTTCGCGCACCTGCGCCGGCGTGCCGACAGCGGCGGCCTGCCCGATATGGGCAAGCATGGCCTGCGCCTGTCCGGGCAGGGTGTCGGTGTAACCTTCGATGGGCGGCGGCAGCTTGCCGGGAGAGCCGCTGCGCAGCCGCACAAAGCTTTGCTGCTGGCTGGAGGCAAGCAGCCGCGCTTCGGCTTCGGTGTCGGCGGCAAAGACATTCATCGCCACCATGACGTGTGGCTTGGCCAGCGCCTCGGAAGGCTGGAAATCGCGGCGATAGACGGCGAGCGCGGCGTCCAAGTGATCGGGCGCGAAATGGGCGGCGAAAGCATAGGGCAGACCCAGCTTGGCGGCCAATTGCGCACCGAACAGGCTCGACCCCAGCATCCACAACTGCACCTGCGCGCCAAGGCCGGGCGTGGCGGCAATCGGGAGATCGTAATCGCCGGTCAGCAGCGCCCGCAATTCGACCACATCCTGCGGGAAATATTCCGCCGCCTGATGCAGGTTCTTGCGCAAGGCCCGCTGCAATTCCGGCCCCGCCCCCGGCGCGCGCCCCAGCCCCAGATCGATCCGCCCGGGGAACAGCGCGTCCAGCGTGCCGAATTGCTCGGCGATCTGGAACGGGGTGTGGTTGGGCAGCATGATCCCGCCCGATCCGATGCGGATGCGGCTGGTGGCATTGCCGATATGGGCGAGCACGACCGACGTCGCTCCGCCCGCAATCCCGTCCATCGCGTGATGTTCGGCCACCCAGAAACGGTCACAGCCCAACGCTTCGGCAGCGCGGGCAAGGCGGGTGGTGTCGGCGAAGGCTTCGCTCAGGGTGCCGCCTTCGCGCACCGGCACCAGATCGAGCACGGAAAAACGGGTCATGGCTGGACCTCCTCCTCAGGGGCGACAGTCTCCCCCGCTTGTCCGAGCTGCGCAAGATAATCCTTCGCGGTCACCGCCGCCGGGCTGTCGGGCGCAAGGTCGAGCACCGATTGCCAGCTCGCCCGCGCCGCCGCGTCGCGTCCGGCCAGCACCGCGATCACGCCTGCTTCCAGCCCGATATCGGGGTTCTCCGGGGTGAGCAGCGCCGCGCGTTCGATTGCGGTCTGCGCCTCGCCCAGCCGGTCGAGCCGCCGCAGCAGCGTCGCCTTGAGCAGCCAGCCCTCGGTGCGCTCGGGCGCCAGCGTGGTCGCCGCTTCCAGAGCGCCAAGCGCCTGCTCCCCGCGCCCCAAAGCCACCAGAGCGCGGGCGCGGTCAGTGGCGGCGATGGCTTCTAGAGGGGCGGAACCGGCTGCGCGGGCATCGGTCTCGGCGAGGTTAAGCAGATCGAGCGCGCCCGCCGCATCCCCGCTCGCCAGCGCGGCATTGCCCGCCAGCGCCGCAAACCGCGCGCGGGTGCGCGGCTCGCCCACCGGAGTCTCCTCGCGCGCGGCCACAAAGGCAGTGCGCGCGTCATCCCACAGGCCCAGCTCGGACGATGCCGTGCCGAGGCAGTGGTTGGCCAGCACCCGGTCCGTGCCTTTGGTCTCGCTACGACGGATCTGCGCGTTGGTGTGCGCCCGTGCAGGGTCTTCTTCCAGCTGGTCGAGACAGGTTTCAAGCCACGCGCTGGTGGCGTTGATCTCGCCCTTGGCGCCATCGGGGCGGGCGGGACGATCACGCATCAGGTCGTCATTGGGCAGCGCCCCGCTCATCGGATTGGGGCCGACTTGCAGCAGCACAGCGAGGATCAATGACACAGGAGATCTATCCGTAAAATTCGGCCACAATGGCCTTGAGGGCGGCAATGTCGCTGTCCCGCGACAGGCGGTGATCGCCGTCTTCTATCAGAGTCACCTGAACATCACCCGACCGCAGCGCCGCCTTGAGCCGCATCGAAATCTCCCACGGCACGTCAGCATCCGCCTTGCCGTGGAGCAGCCGCACCGGGCAGGCCAGATCTATCGCGCTCTCCAGCCGCAAGTGGCATTCGGCATCGGCGAAGAGTTTCGCATGGGTGGGCGTGGGTTCGGGGCCATAGGGATTGGGTTCATAGATCGTCTCGCCCGCCGCCAATTGTGCGCGCTGCTCCGGCGAATAGCCCCAGCGGGTGAAATCGGGCGCAGGCGCGATGCCGATCAGCCCGGCGAGGCGGTGCTTCAGATGCTCGGCCACCAGCAGCATCAGCCAGCCCCCCATCGACGATCCCGCCAGCAGCACCGGCCCTGTGACATAGGACGCCACAAGCGCCAGCACCTCGTCCCGCCAGGCGCTCAGCATTCCTTCGGCAAAGTCCCCGTCACTCAGCCCGCAGCCCGAATAGTCCAGCAGCAGGCAGGCGCGGCCCTTTGCCTGCGCCTCGGCGAACAGCGCGGTCGCCTTGCTGCCGCTCATGTCCGACATGTAGCCTGGCAGGAACACAAGGCAGGGGCCAACACCGTGGGTGTAGCGGAAAGCAATCCGGCGCCCGTCATAGAGCGTATGATAGAGATGATCAGTCATGCGCACTTCCATGCCTTGCGCGGGGGGCCAAAGGCAACCACTGTGCGCCGCGCGGCGATCAGGGATCATCGCAACCGCGACTGTCACAGCAGCGCAACCGGAGAGGGATAAACGCCAGCCCATGTTCAAAACCGATACTGCGGCCCAGCCCGCACCGTCCGCAACTGCGCTGACCCGCCGCAGCCTGTTCACCCTCGCCGGAGCCTCCGCCGCGCTCGCCGTCACACCTGCGGCGGCCAGCAGCTTCGGCACCGGCTTCACGCACAATGTCGCCAGCGGAGAGCCTTCGGCCACCAGTGTCCTGCTGTGGACGCGCTTTGTCGCCGATGCCGAAACCGCGCTGACATGGCAGGTGAGCGCGAGCGAGGATTTCACCCGTCCCGTCGCAGAAGGCAGCGTCACCGCCTCCCCCAACCGCGACTGGTGCGCGAAGGGGATCGCGACCGGCCTCGCGCCTGATCGCTGGTATTTCTATCGCTTCATCGCCCCGGGCGGCGCGACCTCGCCGATCGGGCGCACCCGCACCTTGCCGGAAGGGCCCTCGGCCAGCTTCCGCCTCGCCGTGTTCTCCTGCTCCAACTTCGGGTTCGGCTGGTTCAACGCCTATGGCCACGCCGCCGAGGCCAATGACGCCGACCTCGCGGTGCATCTGGGCGATTACATCTACGAATATGGCGCGGGCACTTACCCTGATCCAGACGAAGCCAACCCCGATCGCGTTCTGGCCCCGGCCAGCGAAATCGTCGCGCTGACCGATTACCGCCTGCGCTATGCCACCTACCGCGCCGATCCCGATTGCCAGCGTCTGCATCAAGTCCTGCCGATGATCGCGGTGTGGGACGATCACGAAAGCGCGAATGACAGCTATCGCGATGGCGCGCAGAACCACCAGCCCGACACCGAAGGTGACTGGGCGGTGCGCAAGGCAGCGGCCAAGCAGGCTTACCGCGAATGGATGCCGGTGTCGGACGCGCCCTATGCCGCCTATCAGGTCGGCGATCTGGCGACCTTGTTCCGGCTCGACACCCGGCTGGAAGGCCGCGAGCAGCAGTTCGATCTCGGCAAGGTGCTGGCGGGCAGCACCGATGCAAAAGGCGCGATGCAAGCGCTGGCGAAGTTCAAGGATGGCGACTGGGCCAATCCCGATCGCCAACTGCTCGGCGCCGCGCAGGAACAATGGCTGGCAGACGGACTGGCCGATTCGAAACGCGGCGGAACATCGTGGCAGGTGCTGGTGCAGCAGGTGCTGATCGGCAATCTCAAGACCCCGGCCGGCCTTGTCGACCAGCTCGGCAGCGGGATGCCCGATTATGTGACAAAGCGGCTCAAGGCAGCAGCCATGGCGAGCCGTGCGGGCCTGCCGTCGAACATGGACGCGTGGGACGGCTATCCCGCCGCGCGCGAGCGGGTGTTCAAGGCGGCGCTGGCCGCCGATGCCAACCTGCTGGTGCTGGCAGGCGACACGCACAACGGCTGGGCGTTCGATCTGGCGCAGGACGGCGCGAAGGTGGGCGTGGAGCTGGGCGTGTGCTCGGTCAGTTCGCCGGGGTTCGAAACCTACCTGTCCGCGATCAAGCCCGCTGACCTTGCCGGAGCGCTGGTGGCCGGGAACGAACAGCTGGTCTGGGCCGACACCGCCCAGCGCGGCTACATGGTTGTGGAGCTCACCCCCGCGCGGGCGACGACCGAATACCGCTTCAGCACCGGCGTGAAGCAACGTTCCACCAGGCTGGCGGGCACCAAGCGGATCACCACCGAGAAAGGCAGCGGCAAGCTGGCGGTGTGAGCCGCGCCCGCATGGCAAATTGTTAAAGCATCGCTGCTAGCCTCACCGCTTCGACCACGGCGGGGGGCGTATCATGCGGATGATGTGGCTGGCAGGCGGAGCCTCCTTGCTCGGCGGCGGAGCCTATCTCGGCGGCGCCTTCGACCGCGGCGAATACTACCCCATGGCGCCCACAGCCGTCGAAGCGCGGCTGGCAGGGCTGCAATTCGGCCCCGAAGTCGGCGATTTCGAAGGGCAGGAAGACATCCGCCTTGTCCTGCGCAGCCGCGGTCCGGCGCTGCTGCGCTGGGACGTGATGGCGGGCCGGACCAGAATGGCCGAGGTGCGCGCCAATCTTGCGCCCGAGAGCCCCGGCACGCGCGTCCATGTCGAATTCCAGTTCACCGACGGCGAAGCGCTGATGGGACTTGAGGAAGATCCCTTTATCAACGAGATGGCCGAGATCGCGATGGTGGAGAAGATCGACTCCACGCTCGATCGCCGCCCGTTCAACAAGCGGATGATGCAGGCCAGGATGGCAGCTGCCGTCGCGGCGAACCCGCAGTCTGTCACCGCAATGCAGAAATCGTTGCAGGAGAATGTTGCTGACGACATGGTGAGCATGTCGGGCGATCCCCAATTCACCGGCAGCGCAGCACCCAAACCGCGCCCCGGCAAACCGCTCCCGCCGCCCGATTTCAGCGAAACCCACGCCGATGGCGGCTGGGGCAAGAACTAGCGCGGCCCGGGACGGAAATCGCTCTAGTCACGGCTGAAAATCGCCTCGATCGGCAGGCCGAACAGATCGGCGATGGTAAAGGCGAGCGGGAGCGAGGGGTCATAACGCCCGGTCTCGATGGCGTTGACGCTCTGGCGGCTGACGCCCAGCCGGTCGGCCAGATCCTGCTGGCTCCAGCTGCGTTCGGCCCGCAGCACCTTGAGGCGGTTGTTCATTTCAGTGCGCCCCAGGTGCCATATTGCACGCGATTGGCGACTTGGCCGACAAATTGGCCGACGAAGAACAACACCGGCCACCAATAGGCATCGATCCGCGCGATGATGTCAAAATCGCTCAGAAACCCGTGAACGGCAGCCAGACTGAGCGCGAAACCCGATGCGATCAGAGTCTGGCGGACAAACAGCAAGCGCACGAATTCGTCCTGCGTCTCTATCATCAGGCGGCCCATAATGACGAAGGTGAGAACGATACAAAGGCCGCAGACCAGCGCGATGGCAATGGCCGCCTGCGGGCCGAGCAGCTCTGCCTTCATGGCCAGCTGCCCACCGATCAGAGCGGTGACGTAAACCGCCATGACGGTCATCAGGCGCCAGACATAGCGTTTCATGGCGGCACGGGACGGGTTGGACGACATGGAAAGCTCCATTTGCATAATGACAAGGTTGCTTTACTTTTAGCCTCGGCGCTTGTCAAGGTCGCTTTCCATCGACTTGTAGGTGACTTTTAACCCTTGGCAGCCTATATCGTCCGCCATGGCCACGCTGCTGACCACCACCTGCACCACCACGACCACCCGGACTACCATCCGGGGGCGGCGGCGCGCGGGTTAGACCCAAGCAGCCCGCCGCCCGGCTCGGGGCGGCGCGGTGTCCTTCCCGATCCGGTTCTTCGCTCAACACCGCTCTTCCGGTGCGATGCCCTTTGTCCTAAGGCGCGCCAAACGAGACGGAACCTGCGACGATGACCGAATTGCTCAAGATCAGCCTCCCCGATGGCTCGGTGCGCGAAGTGCCTGCCGGTTCGACCCCGGCGGATATTGCCGCCGCGATTGGCCCCGGCCTTGCCAAGGCGGCGCTCGCCGCGCGGGTGAACGGTGAACTGCGCGACCTTGGCCGCCCGTTCGAAGGCGATGCCGAACTCGCGCTGGTCACCGCCCGCGACGAGGCCGACGCGCTCGAACTGGCGCGGCACGATTACGCCCACGTCCTCGCCGAGGCGGTGCAGGCGCTCTACCCCGGCACGCAGATCACCTTCGGCCCCTCGACCGACGACGGCTTCTATTATGACGTGAAGGCGCCCGAGAGCCGCGAGCCGTTCAGCATGGACGATCTGCCTGCGATCGAGGAGGAAATGCGCCGCATCATCCGCGCCGACAAGCCGCTGCGCCGCGAAGTGTGGAGCCGCGAGGCGCTGATCGCCAAGTGGGCGGGCGAGGGCGAGACCTTCAAGGCCGAATGGGCCAAGGAACTGCCCGAGGGCGAAGAACTCACGGTCTACTGGAGCGGCAACGACTGGCTCGACATGTGCCGCGGCCCGCATTTGCCGAGCACCGGCAAGCTTGATCCCGAGGCCTTCAAGCTGATGCGCGTCGCGGGCGCCTATTGGCGCGGCGACCAGAACAATGCGCAGCTGACGCGCATCTACGGCACCGGCTGGCTCAACAAGAAGCAGCTGCAGGCGCACCTCACCCGCCTTGAGGAAGCCGCCAAGCGCGACCACCGCAAGCTGGGGCGCGAGATGGACCTGTTCCACTTGCAGGAAGAAGCGCATGGGAGCGTCTTCTGGCACCCCAAGGGCTACCGCATCTGGCGCGAGCTGGAAGCCTATATGCGCCGCAAGATGGATGGCAGCGGCTACCGCGAGATCAAGACCCCGCAGCTGATGGACGTGCGCCAGTGGACGCAGTCGGGCCACTGGGGGAAGTACGCGCAGAACATGTTCGCCGTCCCCGATATTGTGCCCGATGTGGACGAGGAAAGCGGTGCCGCCTCTCCCAAGGTGGCGGATGATGCCGAGTGGCTCGCGATCAAGCCGATGAACTGCCCGGCGCATGTGATGGTCTTCAAGCAGGGCATCACGTCTTACCGCGATCTGCCGATCCGCTTGGGCGAAATGGGCTGCTGCCACCGCAACGAACCCCATGGCGCGCTGCACGGGCTGATGCGCGTGCGCCAGTTCACGCAGGACGATGCGCATATCTTCTGCATGGAATCGCAGGTCGTCGCCGAAGTGCAGGCCTTCATCGCGCTCGCCGACAGCGTCTACCGCGACTTCGGCTTCACCTATGACATCAAGCTCGCCCTGCGCCCCGAAAAGCGCTTCGGCAGCGAGGCGGATTGGGACAAGGCGGAACAGGAACTGCGCGACGCGCTGACCGCCAACGGCCTCGAATGGGAAGAACTCCCCGGCGAAGGCGCGTTCTATGCGCCCAAGCTGGAATGGCACCTCACCGACGCGATCGGGCGGACCTGGCAGGTCGGCACGATCCAGTCCGACCGGGTACTGCCCGAAAGGCTCGATGCGAACTACATCGGCGAAGATGGCGACAAGCACCGCCCGGTGATGCTCCACCGCGCGATTTTCGGCAGCTATGAACGCTTCATCGGCATCCTGATCGAACACTTCGCCGGACGCCTGCCCGCATGGCTCGCCCCGGTGCAGGCGGTCGTGGCGACCATCGTTTCGGACGCGGATGGTTACGCCCATGAGGTCGAAGCGCAGCTGCGCGCAGCGGGCATCCGGGTCGAAACCGACACCCGCAACGAGAAGATCAACTACAAGGTCCGCGAACACTCGCTCGCCAAGGTTCCGCACCTGCTGGTCGTCGGCAAGCGCGAGGCCGAGGAAGGCACCGTCGCCGTCCGCACGCTTGGCGCGGAACACCAGAAGGTGATGCCGCTGGCGGACGCCATCGCGATGCTGCGTACCGAGGGCACGCCGCCCGATCTCGCCGCCGGCTGACGCAAGAGCCGGTGGAACTTTTCGGGGGCTTTACCGCAGCTCAACTCGCCGTCGCTTTCGGCGCGGCGCTCGGCTCGGCTTTTGTGCGCGGGCTGACCGGGTTCGGCATGGCGATTCTGCTGGTGCCGGTGCTGGCGCTTGCGCTGCCTCCGGTCGAAGCGGTGGTGCTGACCAATGCCCTGTCGCTGATGATCGGCGCGACCGAGATCCGCACGCTGGTGCGCGATGCCGAGCCGACCGCATGGGGCATCGGCGGGCTGGTGGTGTTGACCACGCCGCTTGGCCTTTATGCCCTGTCGCTGACCGGCACGGACGTGGCACGGCTGGTGATCGCGCTTATCGCTCTCAGCGCCTTTGTCGCGATTCTGCTCCCCCGCCGGGGCGCGAAGGTGCCGGGCAAGCTGGCGACCGGCGGCGTCGGCGTGCTGAGCGGGCTTATGACGGGCTATGCCGGGATGCCGGGACCGCCGGTGGTGCCCTATTACGCCGGACGCGAACTGCCGCGCGCGACGATCAAGGCATCGATGCAGCTGATCTTCACCATCGCCGCCAGTGCCGGTCTGGCAAGCGCGACATGGCTGGGCATCCTGCGGCTGGAGCTGCTGCTGTTTGCCTTGCTGATGCTGCCGATGATCATCGCAGGCAACCGGCTGGGCGCGCGCGTATCAGGGCGGATCAGCGATCCTGTGTGGCGGATGAGTGTCGGGGCAATTCTCGGCGGCGCAGCGGCGGCGGCGTTCGCGCGGCTGATCTAGATCAGAACGGCAGCGCCTGCCCTGCAAGGATCAGTGCAGCCGCGCAGCCCATCACAATCGTCCGGCGCGCCAGTTCGATCGAATCGATGCGGGTCGCAGCGGCGAGCGGCAGGGCGAGGGAAAGGGCGCGGTTCATGGCTCAGCACTCTCGTCCCAATTTGCTAACGAAGCGTTAACCCGGGTCGGCACGCTTGCAGTCGCCCGCGCATCGACCTAGTTTCGCCAAGACTTTGGAAGCAAAAGGGGGTTGCGCGGTGAAGCGGCGGATTCTGGTATTTTTGGCGGTCGGTGCCGCCGTTTTTGCGCCTTACGCAGTCCATGCCGATGCCGCACCGCCACCACCGTGCGAGCTCCATGTCTGGCCAGCCGATGTTCTGAACGTCGGCACCGTCGGAACGCAGGCCAACCGGGACGGTGTCACGAATCGCGGCGGCCTGATCGGCGGCATGTTTTCGAGCGCCAACCCCGATCGCCTCGAAGTGCTGAACGCCACCCTCTATCAGGCACGGCAGGCAGCGCTGGTTTCCGATACCGGCCCGGCACAATTGTTGTCCCTGCCCGCTGACTGCGCTGTGATCCTGCACGCCGACGTGGCTTACGACCGGGACAAAAAGGCCCGAAACACCAGTTCGGCGTCACCCGATTATCACGAGCTCAGCATCGACGCGGTCTACTTCAACTCGCACCCGCTCTACGGCAAGGATATCCTGACCTATTTCACCTATCGGCGCTTTGGCGACCAGCCGAACTACACCCGGCAGATCAGCAAGATGAAGCGGGTGAAAATGAAAGGCATCGCCTTTGCCACCAAGGAGGAAGTCGCGCTTTCCGTGGCCGCGATCGAAGGCGCCTTTGCCGAAACCTTCCGCAAGTTTGCCAGGGAAAGCGTGAAGCCTTGACCCCGGCCCTTCGCTAGGCCGGCATTTGCTGGCTGGCGCAGTGGAAGCCGCCGCCGCCCGCCAGCACCGCCTCGCCCGGGAGGCCGATGGTGTCACGGTCAGGGAACAGCGCGGCGATTGCCGCGACGCCGTCCGCATCGTGGGGCGAGCCGAAGGTCGGCACCACCACCAGATGGCTGGTGATCGCGAAGTTCACATAGCTGGCAGGCTCGACCACGCCTTCGCGGGTCAGCAGACCGGGCGAGGGGATGCGGACCACTTCGACCCCGAAGGCCTCGGCGCGCGCGGCGGCATCGGCATAAATCGCGGCGTTGGGATCACCTGCGCCCGTCGCTTCGGGCACAACAAGGCGGTTCGGGCCGACAAAGCGCGCGAGGTTGTCGACATGCCCGTCGGTGTGGTCGTTGATAAGCCCATCGCCCAGCCACAGCACGCGGGTGAAGCCCAGTTGCGTGGCAAGTTCCGCTTCGATCTGCTCGCGGCTGAGGTGCGGGTTGCGATTGGGGTTCAAAAGGCACTGCTCGGTCGTCGCCACCAGCCCGGTGCCGTCGCCGTCCACCGCCCCGCCTTCGAGGATCATCGGCGTCTGCGTGACAACCAGCCCCGCATCGCGCGCCAGCTGTGCGCCGATCTCCTGATCACCCGGCATCAGATACTTGCCGCCCCAGCCGTTGAAGCCGAACCGCCGTGCGATCCGCGCCTGACCGTCCGACACCACCAGCGGGCCGGTGTCGCGCAGCCAGACATCGCCATAGACCCGGCGTTCGAGCGTGACCTTGCTGCTGACAAGCTGGCGCGCGCGGGCCTCATTGGCCTCGTCCCGCACCAGCAGGCGCACCTGCTGGCCGCTCTCCGCCACGGCAGAGGCGAAGGCTGCCATCTGTTCCTGCGCCGGTTCGAGCCAGCCCGGCCATTCCTCGGCCAGATGCGGGAAACCGATCCACAGCCAGTCCTGCGGGGCCCATTCGGGAGGCATGATCATCACCATGGCGGCCCCATCGCAGAGGGTCGGGCTACGCGCAAGCACGCCCTCAAGTAGCGCAGCGGTAGGGCAACAAGGACCCCTCTTGCAGCCGCAGCGCAGGGGGGCCAGAGAGGCGGATGATGGGAGAGACATTCACGCCTGACTGGGAGAACGCGCTCTGCCGCGCCCGCACCCATGCGCCATTTCTGGCGCGGGCGCTGGAGCGCCAGCCGGAGCTTGGCGCCCTGCTCGCTGCGGGCGAAGGCGAGGCCGCGCTGGCCTGGGCGCGGGCGCAGGGCGCGGGGGACGACGCCGAGGTAGCGCTACGGCGTGAACGACTCGCTTTGGCGGCGGCGCTGGCGGTGGGCGATCTCGCCGGAGCCTTCCCGCTGGCGCTGGTGGTGGGCGAACTCACCGCTTTCGCCGACCGCGCGCTCGACCGCGCGATCCGCACTGCGATCACCGAACGCACCGATTGCGACACCACCGATGGGTTCATCGCGCTGGCGCTCGGCAAACAGGGGGCGGGCGAGCTCAATTACTCATCGGACATCGACCCGATCCTGCTGTTCGACCGCGAACGCCTTGCCCGCCGTGCGTCAGACGATCCGGGCGACGCGGCGCAGCGTTACGCGCGGCGGATTGTCGCTCTGCTTTCGGCCAGCACCGCCGATGGCTATGCGCTCAGGGTCGATCTGCGGCTGCGCCCCGCCAGCGAGATCAGCCCGCTCGCCGTGCCGGTCGGATCGGCGCTGACCCATTATCAGGGCGCGGCGCTGGCGTGGGAGAGGGCCGCCTTCACCCGTGCCCGTGCGGCGGCGGGCGACATTGCGGCGGGGGAGGCGTTCCTCGCCCAGATCCGCCCCTTCGTGTGGCGCGGCCAGCTCGATTTCGGCGCGATCGAGGAAATCCGCGCGCTCACCCACCGTATCCGCCACAGCCACGAAGGCCCGGCCGCGCCCGGCCCCGGCTTCGACGTGAAACGCGGGCGCGGCGGCATCCGCGAGATCGAGTTCTACGCCCAGACCCACCAGTTGATCCACGGCGGGCGCGATGCGTCGCTCAGGGTGCGCGGAACCCGCGCGGCGCTCGATGCGCTGGCGGCGGCGGGCTGGATTGCGCCGGATAATGCCCGCACGCTGGGCGAGGCCTATGACCGGCTGCGGCAGGTCGAACACCGCTTGCAGATGGTCAATGACCGCCAGACCCACGCGCTGCCCGACACCGCCGCGCTGGACAATGTCGCACAGCTTGACGGGCTGGCCGACGGCGCGGCGCTGGTGGCGGAACTGACCGAACTCACCGCCCGCACCGCGCGCATTTACGAAGAACTGATCGGCCAGCCCGAAACCTCGGCGGTGCCGGTCGCCATGCCGGTCAGCGCGCTGACCCACCAGCTCGGGCAATGGGGCTATCCCGAGCCTGATACCCTGGCCGAACGGATTGAAAGCTGGCGCGATGGCCGCCACGCTTCGATCCGCTCCCCGCAGGCGGTAGCGGCGTGGGACCGGCTGGCCCCGGCGCTGCTCGAAGCGATGGCGCAAAGCGATGATCCGATGCGGGCGATCACCCGCTGGGAACGCATCATTGAAAGCGTTCCATCGGCGATCACCACCTTCCGCCTGCTCGACGCGCGACCCGATCTCACCCGGCGGCTGGTGGCCGCGCTGACCCTTGCCCCGGTGCTGTCGGACGAATTGGCGCGCAAGCCCGAACTGCTCGACACCCTGATCGACAAGGACGCGCTCGACCTGCCCGGTGATGTGCCGCAGATCATGGCGCGCATGAAAGGCGCGGCGATCCGCAGCGATTACGAGGCGTTGCTGGATGCGATCCGCATTGTCACCGGCGAGATCCGCTTCGCGCTCGGCATCCAGCTGATCGAAGGGCTGGCCGATCCGCTCGCCATCGCCCGCGCCCTGTCGCGCACCGCCGAGGCGGCGATGCAGCTGGCGGCTGAGGCAACCGCGCAGGAATTCGCTGCCAAGCATGGGCGCATTGCGGACAGCGAATTGCTGATCCTCGGGCTCGGGCGATTGGGCGGCGGGGCGCTGACCCACGCCTCCGATCTCGATATCGTCTACCTGTTCACCGGCGATTTCGCCGCGCTGTCGGACGGGGCGCGCCCGCTGGGGGCGACGGTCTATTACAACCGCCTTGCCAGCCGGGTCAGCGCGGCGCTGTCGGTGCCGACCGCGCAAGGCGCGCTCTACGAGGTCGACACAAGGCTGCGGCCACAAGGCAACCAGGGCCCGCTGGCGGTCAGCTGCGCCGCTTTCGGCAAGTATCAGCGCGAAGCGGCGTGGACGTGGGAGCACATGGCGCTCGCCCGCGCGCGGGTGCTCTATGGCTCGCCGCAGGCCCGCGCAGAGCTGGAGGCTGTGCTTGCCGAAGTGCTGCACGCCCCGCGCGACAAGGCCGAACTGCGCGACGCGGTGCTGCAGATGCGCGGCGAGATGGCGAAGCACAAACCCGCCAGCGGCCCGGTCGATGCCAAGCTGGCGCGCGGCGGTCTCGTTGATGTCGAATTCCTCGTCCACTATCTGCAATTGAAGGGCGAAGCGGCAGACGGCACCCCGCTTGCCGAGACGGCGCCGCAGGCGCTCGATCCTGACCTTGCCACAGCGCTGGAGGGGCTGATCGCCGCGGGCGTGATCCCCGCCGGTCTGGCCGCACCCCATGCCCTGATGAGCCGGATGCTGGTCGCCGGGCGCCTGCTCGCCCCCGATGGCCGCGAGCCTCCGCCGTCGGGCGCGCGGGCGCTGGCGCGGGCTTGCGGGTGCGAGACTTACGACGCGCTGCTGGACGCCTTTGCCGCGGCGCGGCTGACGGTTGCCGCAGCGTGGAAACAAATCCTGCGCACAGACATTCTCGACACCGAACAGGAGTAACCCAGCATGACTACCTTCCCCGGCGTCGGCGACGCCATCCCCGATATCGCCATGGAAACCCCCGAAGGCGGCAGCGTGAAGCCGTCGGACTTCGCCGGCCACAAGCTGGTGATCTTCTTCTACCCCAAGGACGACACCCCCGGCTGCACCACCGAGAACAAGGATTTCTCCGCGCTGAAGGGTGATTTCGAGGCGGCGGGCACCAAGCTGCTCGGCGTCAGCAAGGACCCGGCCAAGAAGCACGCCAAGTTCATCGCCAAGCACGGCCTCACGGCGCCGCTGGCGACCGACGCCGAAGAAGGCGGGTTGTCCGATGCGCTCGGCGTGTGGGCGGAAAAGCAGATGTACGGCAAGACCTACATGGGCATGGTCCGCGCGACCTATCTGGTGGGCGCGGACGGGAAAATCGCGCGCATCTGGGACAAGGTAAAGGTCGCCGGTCACGCCGAAGAGGTTCTGGCGGCAGCCAAAGCGCTCTAACGCACAATCATGACCACGATCGCCCGCGCCATCCGCGCCGCGCTGCTGACCGCAGACCCGCGCGCCAAATGCTTTGCGACGCGCCAGCTGGCGCGCGACTGGCGCAAGGGCGCGCTGGTGTGGGAGTTCGACGTGGCAATGCCCGACCAGCCCGCCTGGCCCGCCGCGCCCGAACTGCTCCCGCCGGGCCAGATGCCCAAGCGCCGCAAGGGCGGCTCCGAACGCGGGCGAATCGCGCTTTGGCACAGCCTCGCCCACATCGAATTCGTCGCGATCGATCTGGCGCTCGACATGGCTGGGCGATTCGGGAGCGAGATGGGGCGCGAGTTCGTCGATGATTTCCTCAGCGTTGCCGCGGACGAAGCGATGCATTTTGCACTGCTGGCGCGGAAGCTGGAACAACTGGGCAGCCATTACGGCGCGCTGCCCGCCCACGCCGGACTGTGGGAAGCGGCCCATGCCACCCGCCAAGATGTCGCCGCACGGCTCGCCGTGGTGCCGATGGTGCTCGAAGCGCGAGGGCTGGATGTGACGCCCGCGACGCTCGACCGGGTGCGCGCAAGCGGGGACGCGGGCGGCGCAAAAATTCTCTCGCGGATACTTGACGACGAAATCCGCCACGTCGCGGCAGGCACCAAGCACTTTTTGCGCTGTGCCGAAATGGCGCGGTCGGAACCCGAATCCCTTTGGCAGAACCTCGTAAAACGGCACTTCCGCGGGTCGATTAAGCCTCCGTTCAACGACTCAGCGCGTCTTGCAGCCGGTTTGTCGCGCGGATTCTATGCAGAGATTGCGCTTTAACGACTCACACGGATAACCACGATCCAGCAAAAGGCGCGCAAACGACGTGCCGGAATATTCCAACGGTGCCGCCTTCAAAAAGGGGCGGGCCGCAATCGGGAACCGGGTCAGTTATGAAATTTGCCGTGCGCCACGTGTTGAAGCTCGCTGTCTCAGCCTGCGCCGCATTTCTGGTTTCCGCCGCCGCTCCGGCGCTCGCCAACACCGCCAATTCCGCCGCCACCACGACCAGCGCCGATGTGACCCAGCCGCTCCGCGAAGGTCAGGCCGAAGTGGTCGACACCGGCGATGCCCGTTTCAAGTCGCTGTTCTCCAGCTGGACCGCCCTTGAGCGCACCAGCCCCACCCTCGGCACGGGTGAAGACGTGACCGCCTATTCCTCGCCGATCCCGCAGCGCACCGTTTCGGTGCCGTCGCGTATGCCGCTGGAAGGCGCATCGCTCACCAGCGGTTTCGGGATGCGCACCCACCCGGTGCTCGGCGGCCGCCGCCAGCACGCCGGTATCGATCTCGCCGCGCCCACCGGCACCCCGGTCTATGCCACCGCCGATGGCGTCATTGGCCGCGCGGACTGGTATTCGAGCTACGGGCTCTACATCAGCATCAATCACGGCGCTTCGATGGAAACGCGCTACGCCCACCTGTCGCGCCTTGCGGTTGCGGCGGGCGACAATGTGAAGAAGGGCGACCTCATCGGCTATGTCGGTTCGACCGGCCGTTCGACCGGTCCGCACCTCCATTACGAAGTTCGCGTTGACGGGCTTGCAGTCAATCCGATTCCGTATATGGTAGAGAGCGAAGCACAGCTGGCCTACGCCCGCGATGCTCGCCTGACCGGCCAGGGCGGCGAATAAGCCACCTGCGCAAAAGTCTCTGGCGATCACGCTTCACGAGATTGCCCGTGTAAACGGGCCGGACATTGGAGAGGGTGTCCGAACATCGGCGGCGGGTTTACCCGCCGCCTTTTTTCTTGCCCGCAACCCGCGCCCGGCAGCCTGCGCAATGAGTGGCATTTCCCATACCGTTTTTGCTTGCGGGGCCGCGCGCCTCGCGTAATTTCCTCTCCAAGCCATGCAAATGGCAAGGGAGAGAGAACACATGTCGATGCATCCGATCGCGCACGCCGCGACCCGTCCCGATCATCCGGCCGTCATCATGACCGGATCGGGCCAGCAAATGACCTATGGCGAAATGGAAGCGGAATCGAACCGCTTTGCCCACCTGCTGCGCGCCCATGGAATCAAGGCGGGCGATGCCTTTGCGGTGCTGCTGGAAAACCGGATCGAGTATTTCACGCTGATCTGGGGCTCGCAGCGCGCCGGCACGATGCTGGTGCCGATCTCGTCCCGCCTGACCGCGCCCGAGGCCGCCTATATCATCCGTGATGCGCAGGCGACGCTGCTGATCACCTCGGGCTATTTCAGCGGGATTCTCGGCGATATCCGCAAGGAATGCCCCGGCCTTGAAGTGCTGGTGATGGATGCGGGCGATGCCGAAGACTTCGCCGCCGCGCTGGCCGCCCAGCCGACCATGCCGATCCCCGATCAGCGCGCAGGGATGGTGATGCTCTATTCCTCCGGCACCACCGGGCGGCCCAAGGGCATCCGTCCCGCCCCGCCCGAGGATCCCGATCCCGCCGCGCCCGTCCCGCTGCTCGGGCTTGCGACGATGGGCGCAGGGATGCCGGCGGATGGCACGATGGTCTATCTCTCCCCCGCCCCGCTGTACCATGCCGCCCCCATCGGCTGGTGCTCGATCGTCCACCGGCTCGGCGGGACCGTGGTGATGATGGAGAAGTTTGACCCGGAAGAGGCGCTGAAGGCGATCGAACGCTACAAGGTGACCGACAGCCAGTGGGTACCGACGCACTTCGTCAGGTTCCTCAAGCTCGATCCGGCAGTGCGCACCCGTTACGACCTCTCCAGCCACAAGCGCGCGCTCCACGCCGCTGCGCCCTGCCCCGTGCCGATCAAGCGCGAGATGATCGAATGGTGGGGGCCGATCGTGAACGAATACTACGCCGGCTCCGAGATGATCGGGATGACGCTGGTGAAGTCCGAACACTGGCTCGCCAAGCCCGGCACAGTCGGCATCGCGGTGCACGGCAAGGTCCATGTCTGCGGGCCGGAGGGCGAGGAGCTTCCTGCCGGGCAGGACGGGCTGATCTTCTTCGAGAACGTCAATCTCCCCACCTATCACAACGACCCCGCCAAGACCGCCGAGGCGATGCACCCCAGCGGGTGGATGACGCTGGGCGATATCGGCCACCTCGATGCCGACGGCTTCCTGTTCCTGACCGACCGCAAGAGCCACATGATCATCTCTGGCGGGGTCAATATCTACCCGCAGGAGATCGAGAACCTGCTCGTCACCCACCCCAAGGTGATGGACGCCGCTGTGATCGGCGCGCCCTGCCCCGATCTGGGCGAGAAGGTGGTCGCGGTGGTGCAGCCCAAGGATATGGCGGATGCCGGACCGACGCTGGAGGCGGAACTCAGGGATTTCCTCAGCGCCAGCCTGTCGAAGATCAAGATGCCCAAGCTGTTCGATTTCCGCCCGGAACTGCCGCGCGAAGCCAATGGCAAGCTCTACAAGCGCGAGCTGCGGGATGAATATGCGGCCAAGGCTGCTGCGGCATGAGCGTGGCCAAGAACGGTGACGCCGTCCTGCCGGGCGATATCGCCCGCCGGGTGATCGACCCGCACGCCTATGCCCAGTGGGACGGGCTGCTCGACACCTTCGATGCGATCCGCGCCGAAACCCCGGTCGCCAAGGTGCAGCCCGATACCCCGGGCCTGTTCGAGCCGTTCTGGCTCGTCACCGCCTATGACGATGTGATGCGGATTTCGAAGGACAATGCCGCCTTCCTCAACAACCCGCGCCCTGTCGTCTTCAGCTTCAACCAGGCGATCGAGTTCAGCCGCGCGGCGACGGGTTCGAACATGCTGGTCGATTCGCTGGTGGTGTTCGACGCGCCGATCCATCCGAAATATCGCAAGCTGACCCAGGAATGGTTCATGCCCCGCAACCTCGCCGCGCTGGAAGCCGAGCTGCGTGCGCTGGCGGCGCGGACGGTGGACCATATGCTGGAACACGCTGGTGAACGGGGCGGGGAAGTGGACTTCGTGAAGGAAGTCTCCGGCCCCTATCCCTTGCGGGTGGTGATGCAGATCCTCGGGGTGCCGCTGGAAGACGAATTCCGGATGCAGATGCTCACCCAGCAATTGTTCGGCGGGCAGGACAAGGACCTGTCGGGCAGCGGCATGGACCAGATGACGCCCGAACAGGTGGTGCAGATCGTTGCTGGCGCGGTGAAGACCTTCGAGGATTACTTCGCCGCGCTGGCCGAGGATCGCCGCCGCAACCCGACCGACGATGTGGCGAGCGTGATCGCCAATGCGCTGGTGGACGGCCAGCCCCTGCCCCCGCGCGACATGGCGGGATATTACATCATCGTCGCCACCGCCGGGCATGACACGACCTCGGCCAGCACCGCAGGCGCCATGCAGGCGCTGGCGAATGACCCCGAGCAATGGGCGCGGGTCAAGGCTGACCGCAGCCTGCTGCCCGGCATTGTCGAGGAAGCGATTCGCTGGACCAGCCCGGTGCAGCACTTCATGCGCACCGCGGCCGAGGATTGCGAACTGGGCGGCCAGCAGATCAAGGCGGGCGACTGGTTGATGATCAACTACGTCGCCGCCAACCACGACCCCGCGCAGTTCCCCGATCCGCGCAAGTTCGACGCGGCCCGCTCCCCCAACCGGCATCTGGCGTTCGGAGCAGGGGCACACCAGTGCCTCGGCCTGCATCTGGCGCGGCTGGAGATGCGGATCCTGTTCGAAGCCCTGCTCGACCGGGTTTCCAGCGTCGAACCGGCGGGCGAAGCCAAGCGCGCCAGCAGCACGTTTGTGGGCGGGCTGAAGACCCTGCCGCTGCGGGTAACGCCTGCCTGATAAGGCAACGGAAAATCGGACAGGCCTTGTCCGATTCCGCTAGGGATTCGCCCCGCTTTGTCTTAGCTTTCGGGCTATGGGATTTCTGTTTCGCCTGGCTTGTCCGGGGCCCGCGGCGTGAGCCTGCTTGCGCCCCATAACCTGCCGTTCCTGATCGCTTTCGGCGCGCTGGCGGTGATTGCGCTGGTGCAGGTCACAGGCGTTTCCGAACTGATCGAGGGTGCGGGCGATCTCGATTCGCCCGATGGCCTGGAAGTCGGCGGCTTCGGCGATGCGTTCACCACCCTCCTCGGGCTGGGCCGGGTGCCTTTCCTGATCTGGCTCGGGGCGCTGCTGCTGATTTTCGCGGGTGTGGGCGTGATCGGGCAGTCGCTGCTGGCGAGCATGATCGGCGCACCGCTCTCGGCCGGATGGGCGGCGCTGGCGGCAGGGGCTGTCGCGATGCCGCTCAACAGCCTTGCCATGCGCCCGCTCGCGGCAGTGCTGCCCCAGGACGAAACCACCGCCATCGGACTTGACGATCTGGTGCGCCGCGATGCCGAAATCCAGATCGGTACCGCCCGCCCCGGCTCGCCCGCGCGCGCCAAGGTGATCGATGTCCACGGACAGGCGCATTTCGTGATGGTCGAACCGCACGATCAGGCGCGCGAATTTTCGGCAGGGGACACTGTCCTGCTGGTCCGCCGCGAAGGGCACACCTTCTACGGCGTGGAATATGAAAGCCCGCTTCTGGGGCTGGAGAGGTAAAGGGACACGCACATGGTTTTGACTACAATGGGGGCCTTGGCCACCACGGGGGACGCGGGCTCGACGGGCGATCTGATCAGCTATGCGGTGTTGGGCGGGGGCGGCTTCCTCTTCGTCATTCTGGTCTTCGCCTTCCTGATCCGGCTTTACCGCCGCGCTTCGAAGGAAACCGCCTTCGTGCGCACCGGGATGGGCGGCGAAAAGGTGATCATGAACGGCGGGGCGCTGGTCCTGCCGGTGCTCCACGAAACCATGCCGGTCAACATGAACACGCTGGTGCTGCCGGTGGTGCGCCGTGACAACGAGGCGCTGATCACATTGGACCGGCTCCGGATCGACGTGAAGGCGGAGTTCTACGTCCGTGTCCGTCCTGATGCGACTGCGATTGCGATGGCGGCGCAGACGCTCGGCCAGCGCACGATGCAGCCTGAACTGCTGAAGGATCTGGTCGAAGGCAAGTTCGTCGACGCGCTGCGCTCGGTCGCGGCGGGGATGACCATGAACGAGCTGCACGAACAGCGGGCGGACTTCGTGCAGAAGGTGCAGCAGGTCAGTTCCAACGACCTCGCCATGAACGGGCTGGAGCTGGAATCGGTGTCGCTGACCGGGCTCGACCAGACCTCGATCGAACACTTCAACGCCAACAACGCCTTCGACGCCGAAGGCCTGACCAAGCTGACCGAGCAGATCGAGGCGCGCAAGAAGCTGCGCAACGATATCGAACAGGACACCCGCGTCCAGATGGAGACCAAGAACCTCGAAGCCAGCCAGAAGAGCTTCGAAATCGCGCGCGATCAGGAATATGCGCGGCTTGAACAGGAGCGCGAGGTCGAAGTGCGGCGCGCGGCCCAGGCGGCGGAAATCGCCCGCGAACAGGCCGAGCGCAACCGCGAAGCCGAAGTCGCCCGGATTCAGGCGAAGAAGCAGGTCGATGCCCAGCAGATCGAAGCCGACCGCTTGGTCGAAGAAGCCCGCATCGACCAGCAACGCGCGCTCGAAATCGCCCGGCAGGAACAGCAGATCGCGGTGCAGAACAAGTCCCGCGAGGAAAGCCAGGCCAAGGCCGAAGCCGATGATGCCCGCGCCAAGGCGGTCGAGGCCGAGGAACGCGTCGCCACCGCGCGCGAAAGCGAAATCGCCGAGCGTCAGAAGAAGATCGAACTGATCGAAGCCGCCAAGCAGGCCGAACGCGATGCGATCGGCGTCAAGGTGCAGGCCGAGGCCGAAAAGGACGCCGCCAGCAACCGCGCGCAGGCGCTCAAGCTGGAAGCCATGGGCGAGGCCGATGCCGAAAAGCTGCGCGCCGAGGCGGCGCGGGTGCGGTTCGAGGTCGAGGCAGCCGGTCAGCGCGCGATCAACGAGGCCGCCAACATCCTGTCGATGGAGCAGATCAGCCTCCAGACCAAGATGGCGCTGCTGAAGGTTCTGCCCGAGGTCATCCGCGAAAGCGCCAAGCCGATGGAAGCGATCGATTCAATCAAAATCGTTCAGGTCGACGGGCTCACCAATGGCGGGCGCGCGGCAAACGACGGCGGCGGGTCAGGCGCGGGCGGCGGTTCGGGCAACCTTGCCAGCGACGCTGTGTCAGCCGCGCTCGCCTACCGTGCGCAGGCGCCGGTGCTCGACGGGCTGATGAAGGAGCTGGGGCTCGACGGCTCGTCGCTGTCGGGTCTGGTCAAGGGCGCGGCGGATGCCGAGGCAGAAAAGCCCGCCCCCGCGCCTGCTCCGGCGAAACCCGCCAAGCTGGCCAAGCCGCGCGACAATGATGCGGGTGATGCGCCGGGCACAGAAGCGGCGGAGTAAGTCTTAACCCCGTTCGTCCTTCGACAGGCTCAGGACGAACGGGGTTTTGGCTGACCCTACTTCAGCAAATCCAGAGCAATCGCCCGCACCTGCGCGCCCATGTCAGGGCGGGCGAGTGCAATTGCCAGGGTCGCTTCGACAAAGCCGACCTTGCTGCCGCAGTCATAGCGCGCACCGTCAAAGGTGACAGCGTGGAACGGCTGGGTGCCGATCATCTTCGCCATCGCGTCGGTCAGCTGGATCTCGCCCCCCGCGCCCTTGCCCTGATGTTCCAGCACCCGCATGACTTCGGGCTGGAGGATATAGCGGCCCGAGACGATCTTGTTGGACGGCGCATCGGCTTGGCGCGGCTTTTCCACCAGCCCGCGCACTTCGGTCAGCGCGCCATGCGACGCGCCGGGGTCGATTACGCCATAGGACGAGACCTGCTCCATCGGCACTTCCAGCACCGAGATCAGGTTACCGCCAACGTCATTATAGGCCTCGACCATCTGCTTCATGCAGCCCGATCCACCCTCGCGCGCAACCATCAGTTCATCGGGGAGGAAGATCGCAAACGGCTCGTCCCCCACGATCGCGCGGGCGCACCAGATCGCGTGGCCGAGGCCGAGCGGCACCTGCTGGCGCACCGCGATCACATCGCCCGGCGTCGCGCGGGTGCAATCGAGCACGCTCGCATCCTTGCCCCGTTCGGCCAAGGTCTGTTCGAGTTCGAAGGCGATGTCGAAATGCTCGACAATCCCGGTCTTGCCGCGCCCGGTGACGAAGATCATCTGCTCGATCCCCGCCTCGCGCGCTTCATCCACCGCATATTGGATCAGCGGGCGGTCCACCACCGGCAGCAGTTCCTTCGGCACAACCTTGGTCGCAGGCAGAAAGCGGGTGCCAAGCCCGGCGACAGGAAAGACGGCTTTACGGATCGGCTTGGGAGACATCGGGAACCCTTGGTTGGGGAAGTCGGAAGGTCACACGCCCGCTTTTTTGTTTTCCCGTGCCGTGCTGCATCTGCGAGGTCAATCATTCATCCGCAGAGAGCGGCGACGAGTTGCACGAAAAGCACTTTTCGCTAAGGCTGGCGGGATGGACAAACTCATCATTCGCGGCGGTAACCGCCTTTCCGGCACCATCCCGATTTCCGGCGCCAAGAACGCCGCGCTGACGCTGATACCGTGTGCGCTGCTGACCGAGGAGCCGCTGACGCTGCGCAACCTGCCGCGGCTGGCGGATATTGACGGGTTCCAGCACCTGATGAACCAGTTCGGCGTCACCACCGTGATCCAGGGCACGCGCCCGGAAGATTTCGGCCGGGTGATGAGCATGGAGGCGACCCGCATCACCTCCAACGTCGCGCCCTATGATCTGGTGCGCAAGATGCGCGCCTCGATCCTCGTGCTCGGCCCGATGCTGGCCCGCAGCGGCGAGGCGACCGTGTCGATGCCCGGCGGCTGCGCGATCGGCAACCGCCCGATCGACCTGCACCTGAAGGCGCTGGAAGCCTTCGGCGCGAAGATCGAACTTGCCGCAGGCTACGTGCGCGCGGTGCAGCCCGATGGCGGGATGCCGGGCGGGGACTTCGATTTCCCGGTGGTTTCTGTCGGCGCGACCGAGAATGCGCTGATGGCTGCCGTGCTGGCGAACGGCACCAGCCGCTTGTTCAACGCCGCGCGCGAGCCCGAGATCGTCGACCTGTGCAACATGCTGGTCGCGATGGGCGCGGAGATTGAAGGCATCGGCACCTCCAACCTCACCATCCACGGCGTCAAGCGTCTGCACGGCGCGACCTACCGCGTCATGCCCGACCGCATCGAAGCAGGCTCCTACGCCTGCGCCGCCGCGATCACCGGGGGCGAGGTGCGCTTGGAAGGCGCCAAGGCCGATGACATGATGGCGACCATCCACGCGCTGCAAGCCATCGGCTGCGACGTGACGTGGGACGCCAAGAGCATCACGGTCAAGGCCGATGGCAAGCTCAAGGCCACCAACCTCACCACCGCGCCCTACCCCGGCCTTGCCACGGACATGCAGGCGCAGCTGATGGCGCTGCTGTGCAAGGCCGAAGGCGCGAGCGTGCTGAAGGAAACGATCTTCGAGAACCGCTTCATGCACGTGCCGGAACTGGCGCGGATGGGCGCAGACATCACCACCGAAGGCCGCACCGCGATCGTCAAGGGTGTGGAACGCCTGACCGGCGCGGAAGTCATGGCGACCGACCTGCGCGCCTCGATGAGCCTCGTGATCGCCGCCTTGGCCGCCGAGGGCGAGACGACCGTGCGGCGGCTGTATCACCTCGACCGCGGCTATGAGCGGCTGGAGGAGAAGCTCCAGCTGGTCGGTGCGGATATTGAACGGGTTGATGATTGATGCGGCGGCCGGCGGCCGTCGTTGCCGGACTGATGCTGGCCCTCGCGCCCGGCGCGGCCCTGGCCGAAAAGGTCAGCGAGAAAGAACTGATCGCACGCACGACCCTCGATCCGGCTGAACGCGCCCGCCGCGAAGCCGGGGTGGCAGCGATGACGCCGGAGCAACAGGGCGAGGCGATGACCGCTCTCGTTAGCGACCGGACGATCATCTATTTCCAGCAAGGCCACGGGGTCTATGTCGAATACACTGCAGCCGATGGGCGCCTGTTCATGTGGTATCCGCGCAATGGCGGCGTGGTGCGCGGGACATGGGGCCTTCGGACGATGGACGGCCCGAAGCTATGCTACCAGTATCGCAACGCCGTTCACGGCGTGACCGGTGAGTATGAGCCCAACGAATGCATCTCGCCCGAGCAGAAGCTGATCGGGGCATCGGTGCTGGCTTCGCGTAGCGGCGATCCGTTCGGCTTGGCGCAGGGGACAATCCCCTATCCCAAATCGCCCCGCGACGTGCCGGAATGGCCCGCAAGCGCTGAAGGGAGCTAGGCAGTCGGGGGCTGCAGCTGCCCGACCAGCCAAACCCGGATAGCGCTCGCCAAGCCCGGAGGCGTCGGCGATTTGATCCGCTCTGCATCGATGCGGGCGACCAACGCCGCAACCGCCAGCCCCTCGTGCGCGGCGGCAGCCTTCAGCATCTCCCAGAACAGCGGTTCGAGGCTGATCGAGGTCTGGTGGCCTGCGATGCTGAGCGAGCGCTTGACCGGCGGGTGATAGGGGGAGGGCGTCTCCATAGACGTCCCCATAACACTCAGGCCGCTTCGAAGTCGTCCACATATTCGGGCAGGAACACCGGCTCGCGGCCCGACCAGCCGGGCGCGGTGGCGGCGGCTTCGCTCAGGGATTGCAGCAGCAGCTTGCGGCGTTCCGGGCGGATCGAAGGCAGGGCGCTCGCAGCACAGAAGGCGGCCGGCAGATAGGGCCGCGCGGCGGCTCCGAGCAGGCGTTCATAGAGGAAGCGGAAGGCCGAAAAGCACCCCAGCCGCTCCTGCTCCAGATCGAAAGCGGCGACGCGCACCAACTTGCCGAGGAAGCGTTCAACCTCCTGCGGCGTGCCGTCCTGCGGGATCAGTGCGCGCAGGGTCTTGAGATCCTGATAGGCGACATATTGGCGGCGGATCGCGACATTCTCGCTCTCGCTGCGGCCCCAGCGCCGGAACGCATCGGTGCGGGCGAGGCCGATGTCGAGGCTGCGCTTGATGTAACGCTGTTCAGCCGGGGCGAACCCGGCAAATTCCCGCATCTCGGCAATCGGCATCATCATGGCGCATGTCTCCTTCAGACGGGGAGAACGTCGCACGCCATGGTTAATTTAAGGTTAGGTGGAAGCTACCCTCGGCCCGCCAAGGGACGGGCCGCAAGCGCGACTGCGCGCCGGCCGGTAGGCCGCCCCCGCGGAGGCGACGGCGCAGCCGTCTGGCCGCGAGCGAAAAAGACTCAGATCAACCCAGCAAGGGGCGAGCTGGGATCAGCATACATCCGCCACGCCATCCGGCCCGCCAGATAGGCCTCGCGTCCGGCTTCGACCGCCAGTTTCATTGCGCGGGCCATGCGGATCGGGTCTTTGGCTTCGGCGATGGCGGTGTTCATCAGGATACCGTCGCAGCCCAGCTCCATGCCGACCGCCGCGTCGGATGCCGTGCCGACGCCCGCGTCAACCAGCACCGGAACCTTGGCGCCTTCGACGATCAGGCGGATCATCACGCGGTTCTGGATGCCCAGCCCCGAGCCGATCGGCGCGCCCAGCGGCATGATCGCCACCGCGCCAGCGTCTTCCAGCTGCTTCGCGGCAATCGGATCATCGGCGCAGTAGACCATGGGGAGGAAGCCCTCCTTGGCCAGCACCTCGGTCGCCTTCAGCGTCTCGCGCATGTCGGGATAAAGCGTGCGCGCTTCGCCCAGCACTTCCAGCTTGACCAGATCCCAGCCCCCGGCCTCGCGCGCCAAGCGGAGCGTGCGCACGGCGTCCTCGCCGGTGAAGCAGCCCGCGGTGTTGGGCAGGTAGGTGATTTTCTTCGGATCGATGAAATCAGTCAGCATCGGCGCCTTGGGGTCGCTGACATTCACGCGCCGCACCGCGACCGTGACGATCTCCGCGCCCGAAGCCGCGACAGCGGCGGCGTTCTGTTCGAAGCTTTTGTACTTGCCCGTGCCGACGATCAGACGCGAGCGGAAGGTGCGGCCCGCGACGGTCCAGCTGTCTTCGGCGGCATGATCACCCCCGCCCACGAAATGCACGATTTCCAGGCGGTCACCATCCGCCAGCAGCGCCTCGGCCAAGGTGGAGCGCGGCACAATCTCACCGTTGCGCTCGACCGCGACCTTCTCCGGCGCAAGCTCCAGCTCGCGCGCCAGATCGGCGATGGTTTCGGCGGTGGTACGGTGGGGCGCACCGTTGAGGGTAATGCTCTTCGTCATGGCGCGAGACATAGGCGCTCGCTCGCAGGGTGCAACCGCCAGTTTGGCGGTGTCAGCGCGCGGCGCGCAGGTTGAACACGTGGCCGGCTGATACCAGCGCCACGCCGACCAGCGTCAGCAGGAATTCGTTGGTGCCGTGCGGAACCACCAGAGCCGCCGCCATCAGCGCCAGACCCGCCAGCGCGACGAGGAACGGCAGCATCCGCCCATGCCGCATCAGACCCCAGCCGATCGCGACTGCGGCCACGACCAGCGCCAGCAGCAGGCCGAAGCGGTGGATGTTTTCTTCCAGCAGGAAATGCCCGCCCAGACCCAGCGCCGAAACCAGAAACAGCGTGGCCAGACAATGCACCGCACACAGGCCCGCCAGCCCGATTCCCAGCTGATCGAGTCGGCGACGGAGCGAGGTCCGACTCGCGGGGGGAAGGGCGTTATGGGGCATGATATAAGCCGCACATATGTAATGTTGTTACATTCTTCAAGCAAAGTCTTGCACGCAGGGTCTTGCAGGGGCCGCATCTGGCTTTGCAGCAAACGGGCTTGCACGTGATGGCGCACGGGGACAAAGAGCGTCCATCATGGCTACGTCCGCCTCCGTGTCGAACCTGTTTCAGGCCGCCCCCCAGACCCGCGCGCGTCCCTTGGCGCTGGCGCGCTGGCTGGAGCTGGTTGCGCTGCTGGTGGTGACGATCGTCGTGGTCGGCGGGATCACCCGCCTGACGGAAAGCGGCCTCTCGATCACAGAATGGAACGTGGTCAGCGGCATCCTCCCTCCGCTGAGCGAAGCGGCATGGCAGGCCGAATTCGCCAAGTACCGGCTCACCGCCGAATTCCGCATGGAAAGCGGCCCGGCGGGAATGGATCTGGCGGCGTTCAAGTTCATCTTCTTCTGGGAGTGGTTCCACCGCATCCTTGGCCGCGTGATCGGGCTGGCGTTTCTGCTGCCGCTGATCGTGTTCGCGCTGCGCCGGGCAATCCCGACCGGATATGGCTGGCGGCTGGCGGCGATGTTCTCCCTGATCCTCGGTCAGGGCGCGCTGGGGTGGTATATGGTGTCGTCGGGCGTCGGACAGACCGATCTGACCGATGTGAGCCATTTCCGCCTTTCGGCGCATCTGCTGACCGCGCTGTTCCTGCTGGCGGGGTTGGTGTGGACAGCGCGCGATCTGCGCCTGCTCGCCCGCGATCCCGCCGCGCGCCCTGCGCCCTTGACGGCAAAGGCGGCGCTGGTGGCCGGCGTGCTGTTTATCCAACTGCTGCTCGGCGCGTGGGTGGCGGGGCTCAATGCCGGTCACGCCGCCTATGACTGGCCGCTGATGAACGGGCGTCTGGTGCCCGAGGTCGACTGGTCGGGCGGCGTGCTGTGGACGCTCACCCATGATCCCGCCCTGCTGCAATTCCTGCACCGCTGGTGGGCGTGGGTTGCGGTCGCCGCGCTGGTGTGGCTCGCAAGGGCCGTGCGCAAGGCCGATCGCTTTGCGAGCATCGCTGTCAACGCCGCCTTCGGGGTCATGGTGCTGCTGGGCATCGCCACGGTGATGAGCGGCGTTTCGCTGTGGATCGCCGCCGCGCACCAGCTGGTCGGCGCGCTGACCGTGGCGGCGACGGTCCGGGCGATGCACAGCAACGGGCTTGCACGGCGGGCGGCGTAATGTCGGGGGCCGCGCTGGTGTGGTGTCCCTTCCCGGACGCTGACAGCGCCCGCGCCGCCGCTGCAACCCTGCTCGATGAACAGCTGATCGCCTGCGCCAACATCCTCGGCGCGATCGAATCCCACTTCGTGTGGGACGGCGCGCGGGCCAGCGGGAACGAGATCGGGGTGTTGTTCAAGACCACCGATGATTGTCTGCAACCCCTCGTCAACCGTTTGGGGAGCATCCATCCCTATGATACACCGGCCATTATCGGCTGGCGCTGCGATGCTGCCCACCCGGCGAGCCTGGCATGGCTGGCCGCGAGTTGTGGGCATCAGCATCCGGGCGAATAGTCGGAGCGTTGAGGGGGGGTAAGACATGGACATGATCGCCAGCACCCGGCGCAGCTTTGTCGCCGCGCTGCTCGGCATGGGGATGCTGGGCGGCAGGCCGCTATCAGGCCCGCTGCTTGCCGCGCCGGATGGTCCCCTGCCCCTGCCAGACCGCCCCTTGCGCCTCACCAGAGTGCTGACCCGCGGACTGGGTGAAGGCGGCTCGCCCGGCATCACCGTGCGCCGCTGGTGGGACGTGATGTTCGAACGGCAGGGTCGCGGGCTGGTGGTCAGCGGGCGCCAGACCGGCGCCGAGGTCGAAGCGCCGCCCAGGCTTGCCGAGATCGCGCGGATCGAACAGCAGCGCGATGCAAGCGGGATGCTTCCGTTGATGCTGTCGGACCGCGGCACCATCATCACGGCTCCGGCGGCGCTGGCAGAAAGCGATGCCCTCGCCACAGCCCTGCGTGCTGCCGAGGCGGTCATCGCCCGCCAATCGGCCCTTCCGGGTGATGAACGCGCCCGGATCAGCTATTATCTCGCCGAGGTTCACCGCGCCGGATCGGGATTGCTGGAGGTGCTGCCGGACGAC
The DNA here is from genome assembly GCA_032116115.1 of Porphyrobacter sp. GTDB lineage: Bacteria > Pseudomonadota > Alphaproteobacteria > Sphingomonadales > Sphingomonadaceae > Erythrobacter. Next base: position 3,318 of record JAUMAX010000007.1, on the reverse strand, counting down.
CTGCTGTTCCCCTCCGGCCCGCCTGTCGACCGCCGGGAGACTGTCGCCCTGCCCGATGGGCTGACCGGGCAGTTCGCGCTTCGCTACAAGGCCGAGCCACAGCCCGATGCGCCCTGGCTCGCACGGGCCGAGCGGCAGGTGGTCACCTCGGTCGCGGGGTTCGATCGGCACGCGGCAGAAACATGGACTTTGGGGCCGATCTGATCATAGGGTATTATTTTACCCTATCGCGAAAGCCCGCTTTTGCTTGACTTTCACGGGGCTCGGCGACATTTGCGCCCCACTTCTCCACCTGATCGGTTGATCGGGCGGCGATTCTTCCGGACATCTCCCGGCAGACAGTTTCGAACCAAGGACACATGCCATGAAGGCGCTCAGCAAGCAGACCCGGTCGATCAAACCGGCCGAGGTCGAAAAGAACTGGCACATCATCGATGCCGACGGTCTGGTCGTTGGTCGCCTCGCTGCGATCATCGCCAACATCCTGCGCGGCAAGACCAAGCCGAGCTACACCCCGCACGTCGATTGCGGCGATCACGTGATCGTCATCAACGTTGAGAAGGTGAAGTTCACCGGCAACAAGATGGGCGACAAGATCTATTACAAGCACACCGGTCACCCCGGCGGCATCAAGGAAACCACCCCGGCCAAGGTGCTGGGCGGTCGTTTCCCCGAGCGCGTGCTTGAAAAGGCTGTCGAACGCATGATTCCGCGCGGCCCGCTCGGCCGTGACCAGATGCGTGCGCTGCACCTCTATGTCGGCACCGAACACCCGCATGACGGCCAGAAGCCGCAGGTGCTCGACGTCGCTTCCATGAACCGCAAGAACAAGGTGGCCGCATAATGTCTGACGAAACCACCGTCACCGATCTCGCCGATCTCAAGGACATCGCCGCTGGCGTGCCGCAGGGCGACGCTGCCGAAATCGCGCGCGTCACCGCTCCGCTGCGTGACCGTGAAGTCGATGCGCAGGGCCGTTCCTACGCCACCGGCCGCCGCAAGGACGCGGTTGCCCGCGTGTGGGTCAAGCCCGGCACCGGCAAGATCACCATCAACGGCCGCGATCAGGAAACCTACTTCGCACGTCCGACCCTGCGTCTGGTGATCAACCAGCCCTTCACCGTCACTGACCGCACCGGCCAGTACGACGTGGTCTGCACCGTGCGCGGCGGCGGGCTTTCGGGTCAGGCCGGCGCTGTGAAGCACGGCATTGCCCAGGCTCTGACCAAGTACGAGCCGGAACTGCGCAGCGCGGTGAAGGCCGAAGGCTTCCTCACCCGCGACAGCCGCGTGGTCGAGCGCAAGAAGTACGGCAAGGCCAAGGCCCGCCGCAGCTTCCAGTTCTCGAAGCGTTAAGACGAAACTCAAAAATTCGTCAGAAATTCAAGGGGTTGCGAGAAATCGCAGCCCCTTTTTCTGTGTAGCAGAATCGCAGCAGCTTCTTGGGATCGTTGACGATCTGGGTTCTCGGATATAGCAGTTTCGTAGCATCCAGTGCATCTTCAGGGGCTTAGATGGCTTACTACGAGAACAGGAGAGTGCTGCTCGAAGGTGATCTGATCCTGTATCAGCGTAACCTGAAGACTGCTGTTCCCAGCGCGAAAGCGCATCGTCTGCCAAAATGGTATATGAAGCTCCGCATTGGCGCCAATCAAGTCATCAATCGCAGCACTGGTCTGACGAGCTACGAAGAGGCTTATGCGTTCGCTCGGGCGGAATACAACAGGCTCACGAACGCGGTTGCGCTCGGCCACACGCTCACAGACTTCACCTTCGAGCAGCACTGGGATGATTGGTATCAGCGCAATCTGAATCTCGGCACGTGGAAGGAAGATCGGCAACGCTGGCACAAGAATCTCGCAGCGCGATATTTCAAAGCCTATTTCCGCAAAGCTGATGGCACCTCCATGCGCTTGAACGAGATCAACGCGGCGGTGGCGCAAGGCTACTGGGATTGGCGCGTCTCATATTGGTCTACGCAGCAGGGCGAGAAGCTTGCGAGCTACAATCCCAAGCGACGCAAGGCGAAGACGACGGCGACGAACAACGCGGTGAAGGTCCCTTCGAAGAAGACTCTTCAGATGGACCAGACTGCGCTGAACCAGATCTTCAACGATGCTCGTGAGCAGGGGCGCTTACAGCAGCAATTCAAGATGAAGGCGCCCTCAGACAATCGACCACACGTGCGCAGGCCTCACTTCGAAAACGACGAGCGCGAGCGCATGGTGGCCTTCCTACGCAGCTATCGTGACGGAACAGGGCACTTCAAAAATGATCGCGTGAATGCCTGGCACAAGCTGCAACGGCAGCAACTCTATCACTTCGTCATCTTCATGCTGAACAGTGGGCTTAGGGTCGGCGAGGCACGGCAGATGCGCTGGGAAGACATAAAGTTCGATATCCCGAATGCTGACTATGATGGCGACATCTGTGTCGTCAGCGTTCGGAAGAATACGAAGACGAGTCAGAATCGCGATGTGCAGACCCAGCCCACTGCCAACAAGACGCTCAAAGAATGGCGCGAAAAATCGCCATTCACGGGCAAGAAGGATTACGTCTGGTTTGGTCAGTCAGGCAAAGACGGCCAACAGAAGCCAATGGGTGATCTGAACAAGTCCTTTCAGACCTTTCTAGCGCGCTTGCCGATTGAAGGCAGTGACGCAGGCCTGCTTTACAACAAGGAGGGCGAGAAGCGTTCGCTCTACTCGCTCAGGCACACCTATGCGACGCTCAGGCGCGACAACGGGGTCCAATACGACGCACTGGCGAAAAACATGGGGTGCCAAAAGACGCAGATCGAACGGCATTACGATCACGGAACAACCACCACGCGACGTAGTGAGATTATCCAAATCAAATCGAAAGCGAAGAAGGCTGCGAAGGTCGAACCAAGCGTCGATCCCTTCGTCACTGAAGCGATCAAGCGGTATCAGGAGGGGCTGCTCGATGATGCTGCATTCATGGCGATCATGAAGTCCACGAAGGCTGCATCATAGCTCGACGAGGCTGTGATGACTCAGGCGAACGTAAGCTCAGCAGCGCCCTCATTGACGAGCTGTTGGCATCGCTCACTGAGCGCGAGGAACTGCGCAGCTATGTGGGTATGTTGGGGCGAATGACGGACGAACTCGCTGGCCTTCAGCAATCGTGCTCCGCAGATGGCGACCACGCCCAGAGTTGGTCCCGTTCCCTTGAAACGCAGACCACGGAAATAGCTGTCGCACTGGCCGAGCCAATCTGTGCTGAACTGGCTTTCCGTTGAAACCAAACCAAGCTGCTTCAAATAATCAAAAATCTCAAAAATGACGTTGTTTTTTA
>JAUMAX010000006.1:0-83568 GCA_032116115.1 Porphyrobacter sp. | reverse complement strand
GCATTACTTCGATCCCGCAGTGCGCAAGCAGCACACCGCGTTGCGCAAGGCGCTCGGCGATGTCGAGGTGTGGGTGCCGAGCCGCGCGAAGGACGGTGCGCGGATGCTGGTCTATGCCGGAAACGAGTCCGATCCCGGCGTGCTCTACATGTACGAGCCTGCTGCCAAGATCCTGAAGGAAATGGCGCAATACCGCCCCGCGCTCGATTTCCAGAAGCTCGCCCGGCCCAAGCCGATGCAATATTCCGCCCGCGATGGCGCGGTGATCCGCGGCTATCTCACCCTGCCGCGCGGGCGCGAGGCCAAGGGCCTGCCGCTGATCATCATGCCCCATGGCGGGCCTTACGGCATCCGTGACAAGCTGGCCTATAATGACGAGGTGCAGCTGCTCGCCAACCGCGGCTATGCCGTGCTGCAGCCCAATTTCCGCGGCTCGGGCGGCTATGGCGAGGCGTTCTTCGAACTCGGCACCGGACAGATCGGGCGCAAGATGCAGGACGATCTTGACGATGCGATGGACTGGGCGGTGAAGCAGGGCATCGCTGACCCTGCGCGGGTGTGTGTCGTGGGCGGATCATATGGCGGCTATGCCGCGATGTGGGCGGTGCTGCGCAATCCCGAACGCTACCGCTGCGCGGCGAGCTGGGCGGGCGTGACCGATCTCGAAAAGCAGCTGCGCTATGACAGCCAGTCCTTCAGCCGCGGCGGGTTCAAGCGCTGGCGTGACCGGGTGCGCGGGGCAGGGGTGGCCGAGGTGAAGACCGTCTCGCCGATGGGCCATGCCGACAAGCTCAACCGCCCGCTGCTGCTGGCCCACGGCACCAAGGATATCGTGGTGCCGTTCAACCAGTACAACATGTTCGAAAAAGCCACCCGCACCGCGCCGGTGAAGCCCGAGACGCTGGTCATCAAGGACGAAGGCCACAGCTTCTCGACCGCCGAAAACGAGCAGCAATGGTACGAGGCGCTGACCGGCTTTTTGGCCAAGCACAATCCGCCGGATGCTGCCGCGGGGGCGGGGGAGTAGGGGCGCGGGGCAGGGTGCCGTCCCCGCAATCGTCGCCCCGGACCTGATCCGGGGTCAGGCTTTCTTGCCGTCAGACTGTCGGCTTCTGGCGAAAAACGCGGTGAAGCGGCCGGCCAGATTTTGGAGCGGCGCAGGGTAACGCGCTATGACCGCAAGTGGGTGGAATGCGGAATGGCTGCTTCGCGAACCGCCCGTCACGGCTCCAGCCAAGCTCTGACCCTGTCAAAGTTCCCAGCTTCCATGTCCGCAGCATCGATCGAGGCATAGATTAGCCCAAGGTCGCCACAGATTCACCCGGCCACTGTATCCGGGGCGTGGCCATCGAAGCTGCTGATCGCCGTAACTCGCCTGAATATCCGCCGCCATCATACGGGCGGCATAGAGATTGTCGGTCGGGTTATCGAAATCGCCTTGGTCGCACCGTGGAGCCGCTCCATTGGCGAGGGCAAGTGCACCAGCCCCCGGCTACCGATCAGCGCAAAGGCGCCGCCGCAACCTCGCCCGGGCCGGTCTGGCCGCGCGGCTACGCACGCTCCGCCGGGTCTACGGGCTCGGAGCAACGCCACAGGCCGGGCAAACACAATGCAGCCCGTGCCTTGGCGCTGTCTCCAGAGCCATGAGGTCAGAAGTGGTCGGTGCGGCCGTTCTGCCGTGGCGGCCGCTGTCTGTGTCAACGACGATTTGCTACCACAGCGTCAGCCACCAGCAGTGCTGGCAATCGCTGCACACAGCGCCAGCACTCCGCCGCCCAGACCGGCCAAGGTCCAAAACGTGAGATCGGCGCTGGGACCGCCGACGGCCGTGCCCGGGGGGGGGCCGTCAAACATGGTCGCCGCCCACGGCGCCAGGGGCCGGGCCGGTTCGGCCGATGGCGGCGCCGCGCGGAACTGTCCCAGCTTGTCGAAATGGTCGGCAAGAAGGTAATATGCCGTCACCCGGTGGGGCGACGTGGAGTCGCTCATCCGCTGGCCAACTGCGGCGATGGCGGAGTCGAGCGCGGCGTCATGATCGGTCAGGCCGAGCGTTTTCTTGCAGAAACTTTCGCGCACGCGGCGCGTCTCGGCCGGATTGCCGAACGATACGGGCGACGGGTCGCGGGTTTTGAGAGCCACCATAGAATGGTGCACGATCCCGGCGATCGCGCCGTTATCGGCACCGGGAACATACCGCTTGACGTCATCCGCCCAGTCGATGGCCGGAGCTTCATTGGACATACAGACCTTCCTCGCTCCGGTCAGGAGCCAATTGTTGATGATCCCGGCGCGGTTGTAACAGACGTTGGGTGCAAGCCCAAATTTTTCTCGCACCTCCTCCTTGATTCCGTACCGCCGGAGACCCGAGAGGGAGGTATCACGCCACGTGGCGGATGCCGGTGGTCGCCTCGACATCGGCGATCACTGCGTTCCGGAGATCAATGAGGTCGTTGATATCATAGGCGAAAAAGGCCCGCTCTCGGCTTGCGGCAGTCCAACCTGCGGCTGGATCGGCCATCGTCTGGCGCAGCGCATGATGATTGATGAAAACGTAACGCCGACAGGCGCTCGCCCACTCCCGGTCGTCCCGTGAGATCACCGCCGGATCGACCAGCACCCCTTGGGAAGGTGGGATCGGTGGCAACTTTTCTTGACAATGCAATATGTTCAACAAAGTTGACGTTTGTCCTGTAAAATGCAACATTCAATCTGCATTAGGCCGCTTACCCGACTCGATGCCTATGGCCGTATTTGCTATTTCCTGATGCGGTTCATGGAGAATTCCACATCCACGCTAGTTGCATCCCAAGGGAACAAGGCTGGGGTCATTACCGAGTTTCCGCGAATGCCGTAACCGATCAAGGAGGTTCGCCAAATGACAGGTGATGATACAAAGGTTTACCCCACAGGGCTGACGGAAGCGCAGGCCCTGGAAATCAACGACGGGCTGAAATGGGGGACGCGGATTTACTTCGGCATCGCCGTTGCCGCTCACGTGCTGGCGTTCGTTTTGACGCCGTGGCTCAAGTAAGGGAGGCCAGACGATGAAAGAAGGTCGGATTTTCCTCTATGTCAGCCCGAATGTGATCTTGCCGATCATGTTCCTCGTTCTGGTGCTGGCGTCGCTCGCGGTCCATTACTCCATTCTCAGCAACACGACGTGGTTTGCCGATTTCTGGCAGGGTGCCGCTGTGACTGCCGAGGCTGCTGCAGCACCGGCTCAATAAGGCGCAGCAGGTCCGCAGGGGCCTGAGGCGTGCACATTCCATCCAGCCCGCAAGGGCGGTGTGGACCACCCTACACGGAAGACCCGGCCCGCAAGCGCCGGGTCTTTCTTTATGTGTCGCAGACACGCGTGCACCCGGAACCCGAAGCCGACCAGAAAGCGCGCAACCGGCGCGCCCGCAGGCGCATTGGCGGAATTGCTCAGACGCGCGGCCGCAGCCCGGCCTGTTCCTGCGGGCGGTGCACCAGCGGCACCATGATGATCAGCGCCGCCGCCAGCAGGACCAGTTCCAGCACATAGACCAGAACATAGCCGGAGATCGCCGGGGGCCATCCTTCCATGATCACAAACCCGCGGGCGAGGTCGCGCACCACGCCGCCAATCGCCGCGCCTGCTCCGGCCGCGGTTGCCTGAACCGCGCCCCATGCCCCCAGCGCCATGCCGACCTGCCCCTTTGGCGCATCGCGCATCGTGGCGGTCAGCGTGCCGTGGCCGAACAGGCCGGCACCGCACCCGATCAACAGGACGCCGACCGAAAACAGCGAAACCGATTGGATCGGCGCTGCGACAATGATCATCGCAAAGCCGGGCAGGCCCATCAGTGCGCCTGCCCCCGCCAGCCTGACCGGATCGCTGCCGCGGCTGAGGATCTGCGATGCGATCGTGAAGCCCACCAGGCTGCCCCCCGCCAGAATCGCGGTCAGCCGCGTTGTCATGCCCACCCCGAGGCCGAGCGCCTGACCGCCATAGGGCTCGAGCAGCACATCCGACATGGTAAAGGCCAGCGTCCCGATCCCGATCACGATCAGGCGGCGCAGCGCCTGATGCTGGACGATAAAGCTGTCCCAACTTTGGCGGAACGTCCCGGCCACGGCCGCCGGATCGCTCGGCGGCGGGCTCGAATTGAGTGCCTCCTGCTTCCATGTGGCGACAAGGTTCAGGAACACGGTGACCACGGCGCAACCCTGGATCACCTGGATCAGCCGCCCGGGGGTGAAATCGGTGAGAAAGGCGCCGAACGCCAGCGCGGAGACAATCGATCCCAGCAGGAGACTGACATACATCAGCCCGACGACATTGGCCTGCTGGTCCTCGCGCGCAAGATCGGTGGCAAGGGCAAGGCCGACCGTCTGCGTGATATGCACGCCCGCGCCGACCAGCAGAATTGCCACCGCAGCGCTGATCTGGCCGATCCATGAAGGCCAGCCCGCCGATTGCAGCGCACCGCCGAGCACCAGCAGCGCAAAGGGCATCAGCGCCAGACCGCCGAACTGGATCATGGTGCCGCGAAAGATGAAGGGCACCCGGCGCCAGCCCAGCGCCGAACGATGCGTGTCGGAACGAAAGCCGATAAGCGCACGAAACGGGGCGACCAGCAACGGCAGGGCGAGCATCACGCCAACAATCGTCGAGGGCACGTCAAGCTCGACGATCATCACGCGGTTGAGCGTGCCGACCAGAAGGGTCAGCGATATTCCGACCGAAAACTGGATGAGCGAAAGCCTGAGCAGGCGAGACAGTGGCAGATCGTCACTGGCGGCATCGGCAAACGGCAGCAGCCGCTTGCCCCAGCCCATCCAGAGCGACATCAGCTTTTTGTCAAACCGATTCACTCCGGGCTTTCGACCTTGAATAATTTGCACCTAGTCTCGGCCAACGGCATAAATGCCGCAACTCAGGTCCGCAATGGGGTCGATTGTTTAATGTCCGCTTGTCGCCAAAATCTTGCTAGAGTTGCCTGTCAGGTTACGGGATCGCTTCACATCACCTAGGACGGCTGCAATTGGGTGGATTGCGGAATGGCGGCTTTTTGAGACGCAAGACTGGAAAGCGGAACCGACTCCGCGCCCTGAGTCCCCTCACCCTTGCAGGCCTCAGGCCTTATGTTCAGCTGCCTCATCACCCGGTTAAGCGGCTTTCGAAACCCCACCGCGAATGGCTTTGGTGCAGAAGGATGAGTGTAGGAATGATTGAGTTACAGCAACCTAAGTTTCGGGGAAAAGGTCATTTATGCGGATAGTGACGATCGCTTCACCGGACATTGGCCGCCCGAAAATGTCGCCCCCGGCCACAAAACGCCCACCGCTGACGAGCGCCGCGCAGACCCGCTCGTCAAATGAATCGTCGCCGCTGGCAGAACTGACGCGGCATCCGGTCGCCTTGCCTTTGGCATCAACCGCGACAAAGAAAGTCACCCTCTGACGATCGCCCGGCGGTCGCGACGGTCCGAACTGACCGGCACGCAGCCCGCCCGAACCAATCATCTGAGCACGCTCCTGCGACTGAGCCGGAAAGCGCAGGCGGCTCTTGCTGCCATCCCATTCGAGCAACATCGGAACACGCGCGGCAAAACAATCATCACAGGGCCGCGCGTAAGTCACGGTCAACGTCTGCGCTATCCGGCACGCGGCGGCATCCCGTGCTGCATCGCCGCTGGGTTCTGTCACCACGCAGCGCCGTTCGCCATCAGCGGCAATACCAAGACTGAGGCCAGTCGTCCCGCGTGGACCCCGCGTTTCGGGGACGGCCCTTGCCGTGACAACAGGCGGCGGTCCCAGGGTCAGATTGGAATATTCACCAAACTGCGGCGGCCATTTCAGAGGCTGGTCTAACGAGAACAAAACGCCGGGCGGCGGCGGCGGCGCGGGCGAAATGCGCGCCTTGTCGCCCGTCCATTCGGCCACTGTTTTCGTCACGCTGCGTACCCTGAAGATACGTCGGCTGGAGACCCCAACGCCAGGCGCAGTGTAACGGGGCGCAAAACGGGCGTTCGCTCGCAGCGCTGCACAAGCCGCATCGGCGAATGCAACCGTCGATGGATCGCTGGCCCCGGGCGTGCATGCGGTGATCGCACCGGTCGAATCAAGCGCGATCAGCAGCGGAGCCTCATGCGTTCCTGGCTCCCGCGCAGCGGGCGGCAGCGCATCGGGCGGAATGAAACTATGCCAGTGACTGAGCGAAAAGCCGATCTGGGCCGACGGGTCGTCTGCATCACCGGTCTGGGTCAGGAAAACCCGCGTTTCCAGCGGCGGATCGATGGGAGCATCAGCAGGCGACAGTAACAGAGCGATCAGCAACGACATCCACCAAACATGGCACAGCGTGTCCTTTTCGCAAAGGGGCGGCGTTCCTCGGAAAGCGTTGCCGGCGTTTCAGCGGCGCGCATTCGGCCCGGCTCCCGTCTGAAACGGGGTCGCTTCCCGAACGGCAGCTTTTGTCCAAAGAACGCCACAAGCGGACCATAATCCGCTTACCCCGCCGTCACGTCCTCCAGCGGCACATCCATGATCGGGTAGCGCCTCCAGTCTGCCCAGTCGTAGTGCCACCATTCGTTGGCGAGGGGGACGAAGCCCTCGGCGACCATCCAGCCTTCCAGCATCCGGCTGGCCGCGAGCGCCTCTGCCGGAGCGGCGGTGTTGCTGCGGTAGGCGGCCGGGGTGAAATCGTCATAGGGGCTCGGCATGGTGACCTCCACGCCATTGCGGTGCAGGCTGAGGTCCACCGAACAGCCGCGGTTGTGGCGTGATCCGGTGCGCGGGTCGGCGACGAATTCGCGTTGGGCAGGCGCGGTTTCCTCCCACATCATCCGGGTGATGCGCCAGGGGCGATAGGCATCGAAGATCAGCAGGCCATATCCCGCCGCCTCAGCGCGGGTCTGCACTTTCGCCAGAGCCTCGGCGACCGGGCGTTGGGCCACGGCGCGGGGGACGGGATAGAGCACCCGGCCCATGAAGTTTGCGGGGGTCGCATAGCGGATGTCGAGCCTGAGGCGCGGGTCGAAGCGGGCAAGGTCGACCAGATCGGGCGCAGCCGTGGCGGCGGGATCGACCGGCAGGGTGAGGGCAGCGGGGGCGGGGCCGCCCATCCGTCCGGCGCAGCCCCCCACCACGCCCGCACCAAGGCCAGCCAGCAGCGCGCGGCGGGTCATCGATGGCAGGATCGGCAAGGCGCGGTTCATCGCGTCAGCCTATGCTGGCAATGGCGGGGGCGCAACAGGCGGCCCGGCGGCACAAGAATCCGACCTTCGCCGGGATACACCTGTGATTAGCTGCGTTGCCCCTCTTGTGACCCGGCGACAAATCGCTAACTTGAGAGGCGTCATGAAAGAATTCTTCCAGCACGCCGCCACCACCGATGGAATGACCGTCCGCGTCGCCGTCAATTACCTGCCGGAGCAGTCGCATCCGGAGGCGGGCAAGTGGTTCTGGGTCTATCACATCCGCATCGAGAACGCCTCGCACGAAGCCATGCGCCTGCGCACCCGCCACTGGCGCATCACTGACGGGCGCGGGATGGTGAACCATGTCGATGGCGAAGGCGTGGTGGGCGAACAGCCCTTGCTCAGCCCCGGGCAGAGCCATGACTATGTCTCGGGCTGCCCGCTGACGACCCCGTTCGGCTCGATGGAGGGGTTCTACACCTTCGAACGCGCCGATGGCACGCCGGCCGAAGTGCGCATCCCGTTCTTCCCGCTCGCCGCGCCCGAGACGGCCGAGGGCCGCAGCCCCCGCTAAGCCTTGCGGCGCGGGCCGAGCGCGCTTAATCGCATCCTCGTGAAGCGCACCCACTTGCCCCTCAACGCCTTGCGCGTGTTCGATGCCGCCGCGCGGCACCTGTCGTTCACGCGCGCGGCTGACGAACTGGCCGTCACCCCTGCCGCGGTCGGCCAGCAGATCCGCGCGCTCGAAGACGTGCTCGGCGTCGTCCTGTTCCGCCGCACCTCCAAGGGCCTCGAACTCACGCCCGAGGGCGAGGCGGGCCTCGATCCTTTGCGCGAAGGCTTCCTCAGGTTCGAGGAAAGCGTCGCCGCGATGCAGGCCGGCCAGGCGTCCGACCGCTACACCATCGCCGTCCCGCGCGAGTTCTACGCCGAGTGGCTCGCCCCCCGCCTCGCAAAGTTCCAGGCCGGCACCCCCGGCGTGCAATACATCCTCTCCCCCGACGAACAGGCCGATTTCACCGAGGCGAACCTCGATCTCGCGATCCGGCTGGTCGACGGGCCGGGCGAGTTGCAGGGCGTCCAGCTCGCCCCCGCCATGCGCGTCACCGTCGCCGCGCCGGACTGCCGCGATGCGTGGATCGACTGGCCGGGGATGCCGCTGCCCGATGGCGTGAACCCCTGCATCCGCGCCGGATCGCCCGGACAGGCGCTTGCCTCGGCGCTGGCGGGGATGGGGCGCACGATCCTCCCCCTCGCGCTGGCCGAGCGCGCCATCGCCCAAGGCCACCTCACCGCCCTGACCGAGCCCGAGCCCGGCACCCGCGCCTACTGGCTGCTCGCCCCCCCGCCGCAATGGCGCAGCAAGAAGGTGAGGGCGCTAGTCGCGTACCTGAGTTCTTGAGGAGCGAGGGTTTTTGGTTTGCGCCCTCAGGCGCCGGGCGCAGCGCGTCCGCGCTGCTTGGCTACGCGCCATAAGGCGCGGCGGGCGGTCGCCCTTGCGGGCCTACGGCCCGGGTCAGCGCCATCAATCGAGGTCCGCGTTTTCCTCTTCCCCCAGCAGTTCGGCGCGGATGCGGTCGTAGAGCCAGTGGCCGGGCTTCACCGCCCGCGCATCGACCATGTGCTGGTTGCGGTGGCGGATCACGAAGCACAGCATCGCATTGGTGTGCGGGTTGTGCGCCCCCTCGGCCAGCGCCCGCTCCATCGCGCAATCCTCCAGCCGCATGACGCCCCATTGGAGCGCCTCGTCCCACGCCCGCGCAAAGTCCGCCGCCCCGGGCCGCGCGCGCAGCTTGTAGAGCGCCTCAAGGCTCTTCCCCACCCGCCGCGCCGCCGCCTTCACCGTGCCGGTCGCCGCCAGCTCCCGGATGAAAGCGCGCTGCACATCGGGCGTGATCGAATTGCGACGCGGCGCGGCGTGGAGGTAGGGGAGGAAGTCCAGCAACGGATCATCCTCGGGAAAGGCCTCCTCCGCAAAGGCGACAGCCGAGGTCGCCTGCCGCGGGATGGCGCGGGTGTTGACGAGGGCGGGGCGAGGGGGCGCAGTATCCATAGCGGCGAGGGATGCCCGAGATTGTCCGAGTAGGAAAACGGGGAGAGGACAGCGCGCGGGGCGAAGCAGGGGTTCACGCAGAGACGCAGAGGGAAGGGGAGACGCAGAGGGGCCTAAACTCCCCTCCCCTCGCGGGAGGGGCTGGGGGAGGGGGCGGAGCCACCAAGGGCGCGCTTGGCACCAAACGGCGCGCAGCGCCGCAAGCGCGACCGCGCGCCGCGCCTTATGGCGCGTAGCCAAGCAGCGCGGATGCGCTGCGCCCGGCGCCTGAGGGCGCTAACAAACAACTCGCCGACCACCAGCGCCAGCGTCCAACCCCGCCCTGCCGGTGGCAGGCCGGAGGCCCCGCCGCGCAACCTCGATCGCGTGGGACAGCGGGGAGAGCTTGGGGCGACGGTCCTCGGCATGGCCACTGACAGGTAACGCGGGAAGCCACCAACATCAGCGTCCTTCCCCATCCTCGTCACCCCGGACTTGATCCGGGGTCCAGCTTCCTTGTGGTTCACGCAAAGACGCGAAGAGGGCCGCGCGCGGGGCGAGGCAGGGGTTCACGCAGAGACGCAGAGGGAAGGGGAGACGCAGAGGGGAAAACTCCCCACCCCGTGGGGAGGGAGTCGCACCCTGCTCTTTCTATCGGACTTGGCCCGTTCTGAGATCGAGCCATTCGCTCGTCCGTTTGCGGAAACAAGAAGAGTGCACGCCTTACCGCAAAGGTGAAATAGAACCTAGGCCTGGGATGAAACTTACGTGGTGAGTTCGTAGCTCGGACAGCAAGTTATCTTGCCTCCTTCTAAACGACACAAAGTCTCGATCAAACCAAGTGATTAAAGGAACGAGGTTTGATATCGCGGCAAACACCGTCCTCGGATCGTTGAAGACACGTATTCCCCAACCCTGATGGGCTACGTCGCCTCGATAACGAGAGACTGCTTCCACATAATCCCAGAAATTCTCCGGGAACAATTGCTTATCAAAACCAATGAAAACCCAGAACTCCTGAGTTTTCTCCCATCTCACATTATGATTCTTTGAAATATTCTTTTTCTTTTCACGAATGAATTCGTGCATCTTGTGGTGTGATGATACCGAACTCAGAGGGCATTCTAGAGAAAAATCTTCAAAGAATTGCAATGCCTCTGCGATCAAGGACTCAAAATAGGTTTCCAACTCTGCATTTACAAAGAAGATAAAGGCATCGCATAGAGATTGTTGTCGCCTTGTGGGAATCCACGGAGTGCCACGCGGAGGAAAAAAATACTGCCCATCCGAACCCTTAAGTAAGGAACTTCGGTGATGTGCAAGTCCTCTCTGTAGATCTCTAAAATATGGAGAGTTGACCGTCATACCGGATACGACCTTCGCCATCTACATAGATGTTATTTTGAATGATTCCCAAATCTTTCAGAACTTTACCCCAAAATCCAATGCGGGTAGTTACAGCTCCGACAGACTTGGTTGTTGTCTCGATCGCATCACGGAAGTCATATTCATCATCACAAAGTTCCTGGAAGGCGGCGACGATTTCGCGTCCGCGTGCTCGAAACAAATTGCGCTCTTCATCAGTTCTCGGAAAGAACGTCATAACGTCGAACACTGCGCGATTTAATCTGCGCTCCCAAAAGTCTCCATTCCACTTTCTGTAAACGTTATCTGAGGTGAAAACATCAGATATGAGGGAGTGGGTTTGTTCGAAACTGTCAGCAATTTGTTTGATGTTGCCTTCTACCTTCTCCCAGTTCTTGTTTACGCGCTCTACTGTGAAGTCGAGAAACTTTTTGAGGTCGCCGCGGTACTCTTCAATGTGCACCTGAAAGCCGAAATAGCGAGCCAGCAGTTCCAAGTCCCGCATCCTGAAATCAGGGCCCGGACCCGCGAAGATGCTCCGCAATCCATCGCTTGATTCGCTAAAATCGAGCAGAAAGTTTGCAAAGGGTCCAGGATGAAGAGCTTGCCTTAATTCTTGCGGCGATAATTTAACACTTCCAGAGTTCAAGCGTAGGAATATACTATAAAGAACGTCGTCACTCTGCCAGCCACGAATAACATTCGTGCGGATCGAGTAATTTTCGAGACGCATAAATAAATCGGGATAAATCTCTGCGATTTGACCGCATGTTACGCCGTTTAGGCGACCAAGCTCTTCCAAGCCCTCGAGCGCAAAGCCGTTGTTGGGCGATCCTACCATCTGGCCAAAAAATTGAGAAAGGGTGGTGAGCCGCTGTTTTCCATCGACAACAATGAACGACTTCGTATTGGATTTTTCCGCCAGAGTTAATGGTGGTACGGGAAAATTAAGTAGTATCGACTCAATAAATTGGCTCTTCCTCTTCTTGGTCCAAGCATCACGACGTTGGAACGAGGGGTTGAGGTCGATTGCACTTTTTTCAACCTGACGGATTAAGGTTTCGACAGTCCAGTCAGTGTTATAGAGAACAGCGTTGGAGAGCGATTTTTCGCCTACATGGATGTCCTCAAGAATTTCGGCCGACGGATCGTCGTCGAAAAGGTCCAAGATTGTTTGCGTTTGGGTCACGATGCTCTGGTCCTCTGCATTGAGGCAGGTTGGCGGTCATTCTGTGATCGCACAAGTGATTTTCAGGTCGCTTCCACACCCTTGACCCCCAAACCAAACCCGCCTAAGGGCGCGCATCTTCCGGGGCCTCCCCGGTTTGAGCTGAACATTGGCGGCGCGTCTCTCCTTACGGATCGGCAGTCGTCAAAGTAACCCGGTGGCCGAAGGGCCGGATATGCGGGTGGAGCGTTTCAGTCTCGTTCGTCGTCCCGACGTCTGTCGGGATTTCGTGCCGCCAGCGATGAGCTTGCGGAGCGCGGTCCCGGATCAAGTCCGGGATGACGGGTTGGGCTTAATCCTCCTCCTGCATCGTCCGGTTCCGGTGTCACCCTCATCAGGTGAAGTGAGAACTAATGCCGACAATCAACCAGCTGGTCCGCAAGGGCCGCGTTCCGCAGAAGGCCAAGTCCAAGGTCCCTGCGATGGAGCAGAACCCGCAGAAGCGCGGCGTTTGCACCCGCGTTTACACGACGACCCCGAAGAAGCCGAACTCGGCGCTGCGCAAGGTGGCCAAGGTTCGCCTGACCAACCAGCGCGAGGTCATCAGCTACATCCCCGGTGAAGGCCACAACCTGCAGGAGCACTCGGTTGTGCTGATCCGCGGCGGGCGTGTGCGCGACCTTCCCGGTGTGCGTTACCACGTCCTGCGCGGCGTGCTCGACACACAGGGTGTGAAGGACCGCAAGCAGAGCCGCTCGAAGTACGGCGCCAAGCGTCCGAAGTGACCCGGTAGCCTCCGGCACCGGGTCATCCTGAACTCGTTTCAGGATCCATGGTGCCGATGGTGCAGGTCTATCCGATTACAGGGCTGAGCCAGCCGCCTGATGGATCCTGAAGCAAGTTCAGGATGACGGAAAGGGGCGGGCAGGGGCCGCACTCCGAAGGAGTTTAAAAATATGTCACGTCGTCGTCGTCCCGAAAAGCGGGTCATCCTGCCCGATCCCCAGTACGGGGATCAGATCCTGTCGAAGTTCATGAACAACCTGATGTATGACGGCAAGAAGGCCGTCGCTGAAGGTATCGTGTACTCGGCGCTCCAGACTGTCGAGGCCAAGGCCAAGGCGGACCCGATCCAGCTGTTCCATGATGCGCTGAACAATGTGAAGCCGCAGGTCGAAGTGCGCAGCCGCCGTGTTGGTGGTGCGACCTATCAGGTGCCTGTGGAAGTGCGTCCCGAGCGTGCCCAGGCCCTCGCGATCCGCTGGCTGATCACCGCCGCGCGCGGTCGTCCGGAAACCACCATGGCAGCGCGTCTGTCGGGCGAGCTTCTGGATGCGGCCAACAACCGCGGCAATGCTGTGAAGAAGCGTGAAGACACGCACCGCATGGCAGACGCCAACCGCGCCTTCTCGCACTACCGCTGGTAAGATCGCTGATTGTGGGCAGCCGGGGGAAGGGTCTTCCGGCTGTCACAATCATCACTATATGGAGCGCGCTGCGGGCCTCTTGCAGGACCGGGCCGCTTCTCCAACACCAAGGAATTCATCATGGCACGCAGCCATCCGATCGACCGCTACCGCAATATCGGCATCATGGCGCATATCGACGCCGGCAAGACCACCACGACCGAGCGGATCCTCTTCTATACCGGCAAGTCCTACAAGATCGGCGAAGTGCACGATGGCGCGGCGACGATGGACTGGATGGAGCAGGAGCAGGAGCGCGGGATCACGATTACCTCCGCCGCTACGACGTGCTTCTGGGCTGTCGGCGATGGTCCGGAGCACCGCATCAACATCATCGACACTCCCGGCCACGTGGACTTCACGATTGAAGTCGAACGTTCGCTGCGCGTGTTGGACGGCGCGGTCGCCTGCTTCGACGGCGTGGCCGGCGTTGAGCCGCAGTCCGAAACTGTGTGGCGTCAGGCTGACAAGTACGGCGTTCCGAGAATGTGCTTCATCAACAAGCTCGACCGCACCGGCGCAAACTTCAAGTATTGCGTCCAGTCGATCATCGACCGCCTCGGTGCGCGTCCGGCTGTGCTTTACATTCCGATTGGTCTCGAAGCCGATCTGAAGGGTCTGGTCGATCTCGTCCACAACCGTGCGATCATCTGGAAGGACGAAGCGCTGGGCGCCGAATTCTTCTATGAAGAAATCCCGGCCGATCTCGCCGACGAAGCCGCGATCTATCGCAGCGAGCTGATCGAACTCGCCGTCGAACAGGACGACGAGGCGATGGAAGCCTATCTCGAAGGCAACGAGCCCGATGTCGCGACGCTGAAGGCGCTGATCCGCAAGGGCACGCTCAACCAGTCGTTCGTGCCGGTGTGCTGCGGCTCGGCGTTCAAGAACAAGGGCGTGCAGCCCCTGCTCGACGCTGTGGTCGATTACCTGCCTTCACCGCTCGACATTCCTGACGTCCAGGGCGTCAAGATGGACAGCGACGAGGCCGACAGCCGTCCCGCCACCGACGAAGCGCCGTTCAGCGCGCTCGCGTTCAAGGTCATGAACGATCCCTTCGTGGGCTCGCTCACCTTCATCCGCATCTATTCGGGCACGCTCGGTAAGGGCACCTACCTGAACTCGGTGAAGGACAAGAAGGAAAAGGTCGGTCGTATGCTCGAAATGCATGCGAACGAGCGCAAGGACGTGGATGAAGCCTTCGCGGGCGACATCATCGCGCTGGCCGGCATGAAGGAAACCACCACCGGTGACACGCTCTGCGCCAGCAACGCGCCGATCGTGCTCGAGCGGATGGAATTCCCCGAGCCGGTGATCGAACTCAGCGTGGAGCCCAAGACCAAGGCTGACCAGGAAAAGATGGGCATCGCGCTCAATCGCCTCTCGGCTGAAGATCCCAGCTTCCGCGTGTCGACCGATCACGAAAGCGGCCAGACCATCATCAAGGGCATGGGCGAATTGCACCTCGACATCATCGTCGACCGCATGAAGCGCGAGTTCAAGGTCGAAGCCAATGTCGGCGCGCCGCAGGTGGCTTATCGCGAATACCTCGCTCGCGAAGTCGACGTCGATTACACCCACAAGAAGCAGTCGGGCGGCTCGGGCCAGTTCGGCCGCGTGAAGGTTACGGTCACCCCGGGTGAGCGCGGCCAGGGCGTGATCTTCGAAGACCAGATCAAGGGCGGGAACATTCCGCGCGAATACATCCCGGCGATCGAAAAGGGCTTCCGCGAACAGGCAGCCAGCGGTCACCTCGTCGGCTTCCCGATCATCGATTTCAGCATCAAGCTGACCGATGGTGCGTACCACGACGTCGACTCGAGCGCGATCGCGTTCGAAATCGCCGCTCGCGGTGCCATGCGTGAAGTCGCGCAGAAGTCGGGCATCAAGCTGCTCGAGCCGATCATGAAGGTCGAAGTTGTCACCCCGGACGATTATCTGGGCGACGTCATCGGCGACCTCAACTCGCGGCGCGGACAGATCCAGGGCACCGACACGCGCGGCAATGCCCAGGCGGTCGAGGCCTTCGTGCCGCTCGCCAATATGTTCGGCTACGTCAACGAACTGCGCTCGTTCACGCAAGGGCGTGCGCAGTACTCCATGCAATTCTCGCACTATGACGAGGTTCCGGCCAACGTCGCAGCCGAGGTCAAGGAGAAACTTGCCTAAGCCGATTGATCGGTCTAGGGGCGGCGCCTGATTCAGCGGGCACCGCCGTTCTCCCGCGAACACATCGTTTCATTCAAGAAGGTACACCAGAGAAATGGCCAAGGAAAAGTTCCAGCGGAATAAGCCGCACTGCAACATCGGCACCATCGGTCACGTTGACCATGGCAAGACCACGCTGACCGCCGCAATCACCAAGGTGATGGCTGAAACCTACGGCGGCGCTGCCGTCGATTTCGCCAACATCGACAAGGCACCGGAAGAGCGCGAGCGCGGGATCACCATCTCGACCGCCCACGTGGAATATGAATCGGCTGCGCGTCACTACGCCCACGTCGACTGCCCGGGTCACGCTGACTACGTGAAGAACATGATCACCGGTGCCGCCCAGATGGACGGCGCGATCCTGGTGGTGAACGCTGCTGACGGCCCGATGCCCCAGACCCGTGAGCACATCCTGCTCGCCCGTCAGGTCGGCGTGCCGGCACTGGTCGTGTACATGAACAAGGTCGACCAGGTTGACGACGAGGAAATCCTCGAGCTCGTCGAACTGGAAGTTCGCGAACTGCTGTCGTCGTACGACTTTGACGGTGATAACATTCCGATCATCAAGGGTTCGGCTCTGGCCGCTCTCGAAGGTCGCGATGACAACATCGGCAAGGATTCGGTGATTGCGCTGATCGAAGCTGTCGACAGCTTCATCCCGCAGCCCGACCGTCCGGTTGACAAGCCCTTCCTGATGCCGATCGAAGACGTGTTCTCGATCTCGGGTCGCGGCACCGTGGTGACCGGCCGTATCGAAACCGGCATCGTCAACGTTGGTGAAGAAGTCGAAATCGTCGGCATCAAGGACACCCGCAAGACCACCGTCACCGGCGTGGAAATGTTCCGCAAGCTGCTTGATCGCGGTGAAGCTGGCGACAACGTCGGCGCCCTGATCCGCGGCGTTGCCCGTGAAGAAGTTGAGCGTGGCCAGGTTCTCTGCAAGCCCGGTACGGTCAAGCCGCACACCGAGTTCGAAGCCGAAGTCTACGTGCTGTCGAAGGACGAAGGTGGCCGTCACACGCCGTTCTTCGCCAACTACCGCCCGCAGTTCTACTTCCGCACCACCGACGTGACCGGCGAAGTCGTTCTTCCCGAAGGCACCGAAATGGTGATGCCGGGCGACAACGTTTCGATCGGCGTGAAGCTGATCGCACCGATCGCCATGGACGAAGGTCTGCGCTTCGCAATCCGCGAAGGTGGCCGCACCGTGGGTTCGGGCGTCGTTGCCAAGATCACCAAGTAAGGTTCTGCTCTGCTAAGGGGCGAAACTGACCGCAGAAAGGCCCGGCGCTCTGGTGAGCTGCCGGGCCTTTTTGTGTGAGGCCAGGGCGCGTGCAACGGCCGGTTGGGAGTGTATTTCCCACAGGCGCAATTTCCTTACGGTTGGCTCTTGCCAGACGGAGGCACGCTCCGTATAGGCCCGCATCCGCAGACGAGATTCGTCCCGTCTGTCACGAGTTTTGAAGAAGGCCGCCCGCTCTCGGGAAACCGGATTGAGCGGGGCCGGCCTTTGTTTTTGGGAAATGCCGGGTGACCGGTTGCTCCTTGGCTCTTTCGCATCGGTAGTAGGACATGGAAGCTCAGAATATCCGTATTCGCCTCAAGGCGTTTGATCACCGCGTTCTCGACCAGGCAACTGGTGAGATCGCCGATACGGCCCGCCGCACTGGCGCTCTTATTCGTGGCCCCATTCCGCTGCCGACGCGTATCGAGAAGTTTACCGTGAACCGCGGTCCGCACGTCGACAAGAAGTCGCGCGAGCAGTTCGAAGTTCGTACCTACAAGCGGCTGCTCGATATCGTGCAGCCCAACGCCCAGACCGTCGACGCGCTGATGAAGCTCGATCTGGCAGCTGGCGTGAACGTCGAGATCAAGCTGGCTTAAGCCAGCCGAAATGCCCCTGCTTCGGCAGGGGCCTCTATCGTGGGGGCCATAAGCGCCCCGCCTGACGATAGGGTGGATACCGCCGGATGAACTATCCGGGCTGCGTCCCCCGTCTCGCTCCAGCGGCCACCCGGCCAGCAGGAGCACTCAGCCCGGACGGGGCGAAGCATGAAAACTTGGGCTGAACTGGGGCTGTGTTGCTTGCAACATGGCCCCGCCATGCACCTTGCGGATGGTCCGTAGGGTGCCTCTGTTGAGGAGTAACTGACGATGCGCACCGGCGTTATCGCAAAGAAAGTCGGGATGACCCGCCTCTTCCAGGAGGACGGACGGCACGTGCCTGTGACCGTTCTCGCGCTGGAAGATTGCCAGGTGGTTTCGCACCGCACCGCCGAACGTGATGGCTACTTTGCCGTCCAGCTCGGCGCGGGCGAAGCCAAGCAGAAGAACGTTGCCAAGCCGCAGCGTGAACATTTCGCCAAGGCCGATGTCGGCCTCAAGAAGCGCGTCGCTGAATTCCGCGTCGAAGACGAAAGCGGCCTTGTGCCGGTTGGTTCGACCATCAGCGCCGAACATTTCATCGCTGGTCAGATGGTCGACATCACCGGCCACACGCAGGGTAAGGGCTTTGCCGGCGCCATGAAGCGTTGGGGCTTCGGCGGTATGCGTGCCACCCACGGCGTTTCGATCTCGCACCGTGCCCACGGTTCGACGGGTAACCGTCAGGATCCGGGCCGCGTGTTCAAGGGCAAGAAGATGGCCGGCCACATGGGCGACCGTCAGCGCACCCAGCAGAACCTCGAAATCGTCCGTACCGACGCCGAGCGCGGTCTTCTCTTCGTCAAGGGTTCGGTCCCGGGCGCGAAGAACGGCTGGCTGCTTGTGCGCGATTCGGTGAAGCTGCCGCTTCCCGAAGGCGTGCCGTTCCCCGGCGCGGTGCTGTCGAAGCATGCTCCGGTCGCTGACGAGACCCCGTCGGTCGTGGAAGCTGCTGCCGAAGAAGCCATCGTGACCGAAGGCGTCGAAACCGACGCTGCGGCCACTGAAGAAAACAAGGAAGGCTGAGCCATGAAGATCAAGGTTCAGAACATCGAGGGCAAGGCGCTCAAGGGCGCTGGCGCTGACATCGAACTGTCGGATGACGTGTTCGGCATCGAGCCGCGCGCCGACATCCTTCACCGGGTCGTGACCTGGCAGCTGGAAAACCGCCGCGGCACCGCCCGCCCGACGCGTGAGCGTTCGGACGTGGCCCGCACCGGCAAGAAGTTCGGCAAGCAGAAGGGTGGCGGTACCGCCCGTCACGGCGACCGTGCAGCTCCGATCTTCATCGGCGGCGGTAAGGCTCATGGTGCGCGCAAGCGTGACTTCGAGCAGTCGCTCAACAAGAAGATCCGCGCACTCGGCCTCAAGATGGCGCTTTCGAGCAAGGCCAAGGACGGTCTCGTCGTGGTCGACACGCTGGAACTGGCCGAAGCCAAGACCAAGGTGCTCAAGGGCCACCTCGCCAAGGCCGGTCTTTCGGGCAAGGTGCTGGTGATCGACGGCGAACAGGTTGACGCAGGCTTCAAGAAGGCTGCCGGTAACCTGCCGGGCATCAACGTGCTCCCGGCCATCGGTGCCAATGTCTACGACATCCTCAACCACGACACGCTGGTGCTGACCAAGGCCGCTGTCGAAAAGCTGGAGGCGCGCTTCAATGGCTAAGAAGCAGACTGTCGATGCGCGTCACTATGACGTGATCATCGCGCCGCACATCACGGAAAAGTCGACCCTCGCGTCGGAAAACAACGCCGTGGTCTTCAAGGTCGCCAAGGACGCGACCAAGCCCCAGATCAAGGAAGCGATCGAGGCGATCTACGACAAGAAGGTCGTCGCCGTGAACACCCTGGTGCAGAAGGGCAAGACCAAGCGCTGGAAGGGCAAAGCCTATCAGCGTTCCGACGTGAAGAAGGCCATTGTCACCCTCGCCGAGGGTGAAATGATCGACATCACCAGCGGTATCTGAGGCCAAGGGACAGGAAACGAACAATGGCACTCAAGAACTATAAGCCGACCAGTCCCGCTCGCCGCGGTCTGATTCTGGTCGACAAGTCGGCGCTCTACAAGGGCAAGCCGGTGAAGGGGCTTACCGAAGGCAAGCGCAAGACCGGTGGTCGCAACAACAAGGGCCATGTCACCTCGCGTGGCATTGCCGGTGGTCACAAGCAGAAGTACCGCTTCATCGACTTCAAGCGTCGCAAGTGGGACATGCCGGCCACCGTCGAGCGTCTGGAATATGACCCCAACCGCACGGCCTTCATCGCGCTGGTGAAGTACGAGGATGGCGAACAGACCTACATCATCGCTCCGCAGCGTCTTGCTGTCGGCGATCAGGTCGTCGCTGGCGAAAAGGTCGACACCAAGCCGGGCAACGCCATGTTGCTGGGTCAGATGCCGGTCGGCACCATCTGCCACAACGTGGAGATGAAGCCGGGCAAGGGTGGTCAGATCGCCCGTTCGGCAGGCACCTATGTGCAGGTCGTCGGTCGTGACCGCGCCATGGTCATCGTGCGTCTCAACTCGGGTGAGCAGCGTTACCTGCGCGCCGATTGCATGGGCACTGTGGGTGCCGTGTCGAACCCCGACAACGGCAACCAGAATTTCGCCAAGGCAGGCCGCAAGCGTTGGATGGGCGTCCGCCCGCTGACCCGCGGTGTTGCGAAGAACCCGGTCGACCACCCGCACGGCGGTGGTGAAGGCCGGACCTCGGGCGGTCGCCATCCGGTGACCCCGTGGGGCAAGCCGACCAAGGGTGCTCGTACCCGCCATAACAAGCAGACGGACAAGATGATCATCCGTTCGCGTCACGCGAAGAAGAAGAGGTAAGAGACGATGGCACGTTCCGTCTGGAAAGGTCCGTTTGTCGAGCTGAGCCTGTTGAAGAAGGCTGAGACCGCGCAGGAAGCGAGCAACACCAAGCCGATCAAGACCTGGTCGCGGCGTTCGACGATTCTGCCGCAGTTCGTCGGGCTCACCTTCAATGTCTACAACGGGCACAAGTTCATTCCCGTTTCGGTTTCGGAAGAAATGGTCGGCCACAAGCTTGGTGAATTTGCGCCCACGCGCACCTTCCCGGGTCACGCTGCCGACAAGAAGGGCAAGCGCTGATGAGCAAGGCAAAGGCACCCCGCCGCGTGGGCGATAACGAGGCGCTGGCCGTCGGCACCACAATCCGTGGTTCGGCGCAGAAGCTCAACCTCGTTGCCGCCCTGATCCGTGGCAAGAAGGCAGAAGAGGCGTTGAACATTCTCGCCTTTTCGAAGCGGGCAATGGCGCGCGATGCGAGCAAGGTTCTCGCCTCGGCAATCGCCAATGCTGAAAACAACCACAACCTCGATGTCGACGCGCTGATCGTCGCTGAAGCGAGCGTGGGCAAGTCGGTGACGATGAAGCGCTTCCACACCCGTGGCCGCGGCAAGTCGACCCGGATCCTCAAGCCGTTCTCGCGTCTGCGGATCGTCGTTCGCGAAGCAGAGGAGGCCTGAGATGGGTCAGAAGAGCAATCCGATCGGTCTGCGCCTGCAGATCAACCGCACCTGGGACAGCCGCTGGTACGCCGAAGGGCGTGATTATGCACAGCTGCTCAAGGAAGATGTCGCGATCCGCAAGTATATCATGAAGAACCTGCCGCAGGCGGCAGTTTCCAAGGTGGTGATCGAGCGTCCGGCCAAGCTGTGCCGCGTGTCGATCTATGCAGCGCGTCCCGGCGTGATCATCGGCAAGAAGGGCGCGGATATCGAAAAGCTTCGCTCGAAGCTGGCGACCATGACCGCCAGCGACGTGAAGCTGAACATCGTCGAAATCCGCAAGCCGGAAATCGATGCCAAGCTCGTTGCGCAGGGCATCGCCGATCAGCTGGTTCGCCGCGTTGCGTTCCGCCGGGCGATGAAGCGTGCGGTGCAGTCGGCGCTGCGTCTGGGTGCCGAAGGCATCAAGATCGTTTGCGGTGGCCGTTTGGGCGGGGCGGAAATCGCTCGCGTCGAGTGGTATCGCGAAGGCCGCGTTCCGCTCCACACCCTGCGTGCGAACATCGATTACGCCGAGACCGAGGCGCTGACCGCCTACGGGATCATCGGGATCAAGGTGTGGATCTTCAAGGGCGAGATTCTCGCTCACGATCCGACCGCACAGGACCGCCTGATGATGGAAGCCCAGACTTCCGGCGTCCGGCCGGCTCGTTGAGGTAACAGACCATGTTGCAACCAAAGAAGCACAAGTTCCGCAAGCAGTTCAAGGGACGGATCAAGGGCGAAGCCAAGGGTGGCACCACCCTCAACTTCGGCTCCTATGGTCTCAAGGCTCTTGAGCCGGAGCGTATCACCGCTCGCCAGATCGAAGCTGCGCGTCGTGCCATCACCCGTCACATCAAGCGTCAGGGCCGTCTCTGGATCCGCGTCTTCCCCGATGTGCCCGTGACCAAGAAGCCTGCCGAAGTTCGTCAGGGTAAGGGCAAGGGCTCGGTCGAATACTGGGCAGCGCGCGTGAAGCCGGGCCGTATCCTGTTCGAACTCGACGGCGTTGCCGGCCCGCTGGCCGCCGAAGCATTCGAGCGTGCAGCGATGAAGCTGCCGATCAAGACCAAGGTTGTTGCCCGTCTCGGCGACACCAGCCACCTGGGAGGCGAATAATGGCCGACTTTGCGGACCTTCGCACCAAGACCGATGATCAGCTGTCCGCCGAGCTCACCGAGCTGAAGCGCGAGCAGTACAATCTGCGGTTCCAGGCTGCGACCAACCAGCTCGAGGCTCCCTCGCGCATCCGTCAGGTGCGCCGGACCATCGCGCAGATCAAGACGCTGCAAAACGAGCGTGCGGCCAAAACCACCGCCGCCAAGGCGTAAGGAGTAGCACAATGCCCAAGCGTATCCTCGTCGGGACTGTGACCTCCGACAAGACAGACAAGACCGTGACCGTCCTGGTCGAACGCAAGGTGAAGCACCCGCTTTACGGGAAGATCATCCGTCGTTCGAAGAAGTATCACGCTCACGACGAAACCAATGAATACACCGTGGGTGACGTGGTGCGGATCGAAGAGACCCGTCCCATGTCCAAGACCAAGACTTGGATCGTCAAGGACCGGGTTGTGGCAGGCGGCGTGCAGGCGGTGGAAGCCGACCTCGACGTTGCGGCTGCGGGTAACTGAATTAGGCGTAATCGGAACTGTCAGGCCCCGGTCGGATCGGGCGTCCTGGTAAGCCAGTGAGAAGGAAGACGGATCAATGATCCAGATGCAATCCAATCTCGACGTCGCGGACAACAGCGGCGCCAAGCGCGTCCAGTGCATCAAGGTGCTGGGCGGGTCGAAGCGTCGTACCGCGGGCGTCGGCGACGTGATCGTCGTCTCCATCAAGGAGGCGCAGCCGCGCGCGAAGGTCAAGAAGGGCGACGTTCACCGCGCTGTGATCGTCCGCACCCGCAAGGACGTTCGTCGTCCCGACGGCACCGTGATCCGTTTCGACAGCAATGCTGCCGTTCTGGTCAACAAGAACGAGGAGCCGATCGGCACCCGTATCTTTGGCCCGGTGGTTCGCGAACTCCGCTCGCGCGGGTTCATGAAGATCATCTCGCTCGCTCCGGAGGTGCTGTGATGGCTGCCGCGAAGATCAAGAAGGGTGACAGCGTTGTCGTGCTGTCGGGCAAGGACAAGGGTCGCACCGGTACGGTCGCTCAGGTCATGCCGAAGGATGGCAAGGTTGTTGTCGAGGGCGTGAACATCGCTGCCCGTCACCGCAAGCCCAGCCAGCAGAACCCGCAGGGTGGTATCGACCGTTTCCCGGCTCCGATGCACATCTCCAAGGTTGCGCTTGCTGATCCCAAGACCGGCAAGGCCACGCGCGTCCGTTTCGAAATGAAGGACGGCAAGAAGGTCCGTGTCGCCGTGAAGAGTGGGGAGACGATCGATGGCTGATTACACCGCACGGATGAAGGCCAAGTATGACGCGGAAATCGTGAAGGCGATGACCGAGAAGTTTGGCTACAAGAACCGTCTCGAAGTCCCCAAGCTCGAGAAGATCACGCTCAACATGGGCGTGGGCGAAGCGAGCCAGGACAAGAAGAAGGTCCAGATCGCTGCCGAGGAAATGGCGCTGATCGCCGGCCAGAAGCCGGTCATCACCGTTGCCAAGAAGTCGATCGCGCAGTTCAAGCTGCGTGAAGGCATGCCGATCGGTTGCAAGGTCACCCTGCGCCGCGAACGCATGTACGAATTTCTTGATCGTCTCGTCACCGTGGCGATGCCGCGCATTCGCGACTTCCGCGGGCTGAATGCACGCTCATTTGATGGCCGTGGCAATTACGCCATGGGGCTGAAGGAACAGATCGTGTTCCCCGAAATCAGCTACGACAAGATCGACAAGGTTCGTGGGATGGACATCATCGTCACGACCACCGCAAAGACCGATGAAGAGGCGCGCGAATTGCTGCGTCTGTTCGGCTTCCCCTTCCAGGGCGAAGCCAAGGCCGAACAGAAAGAGGCGGCGTGAGCCGCTTCCCCCTAGAGACACGAGGCAAGAGAGCTTAAGTCCATGGCGAAACTGAGTTCCATCAATAAGAATGAGCGTCGCAAGAAGCTCGTGAAGCAGTACGCTGCGAAGTACGAAAAGCTGAAGGCGATTGCTGCCGATGAATCGCTTGACGAGACCGAACGTCTTGTCGCGCGCCTCAAGATGGCAGAGCTTCCGCGCAACGCTAACCCGACCCGGGTCCGCAACCGTTGCGCCACCACCGGCCGCCCGCGCGGCTATTACCGCAAGTTCGGCATCAACCGC
Source organism: Porphyrobacter sp. (assembly GCA_032116115.1). Taxonomy (GTDB): domain Bacteria; phylum Pseudomonadota; class Alphaproteobacteria; order Sphingomonadales; family Sphingomonadaceae; genus Erythrobacter. The sequence continues at coordinate 59,471 of JAUMAX010000006.1, read as the reverse complement.
ATCGAACTGCGTCAACTTGGCAACAGCGGGATGATTCCCGGCCTGACCAAGTCGAGCTGGTGAGGACTGAACAATGGCAATGACCGATCCTCTGGGTGACATGCTCACCCGTATCCGCAACGGCCAGCGTGCGAAGAAGGACTCTGTCCTGACGCCCGCCAGCAACCTGCGTGCAAGCGTGCTCGAAGTGCTTCAGCGTGAAGGCTACATCCGTGGCTACAGCGAAGACAATTCGGGCAAGCACCCCGCGCTGCGGATTGAACTGAAGTATTTCGAAGGCGAGCCCGCGATCAAGCACGTGGCCCGCGTTTCGAAGCCCGGCCGCCGCGTCTACTCGGGTTCCAAGGAACTTCCGACGATCCGCAACGGCCTCGGCATCACCATCGTCTCGACGCCGAAGGGCGTGCTTTCGGATGCCGAAGCACGCAACCACAACGTCGGCGGCGAAGTGCTGGCGGAGGTGTTCTGATGAGCCGCATCGGCAAAAAGCCGGTGGCGATCCCCGGCGGGGTGACGGCCACCATCGATAACGGCACGCTGAGCGTGAAGGGCCCCAAGGGGACTCTGACGCTGGGCCTGTCGGATCTGATCGAGTACAAGGTCGAAGAAGGCGAGATTTCGGTCAAGCCGGCCAATGACAGCCGTCAGGCTCGTGCCTTCTGGGGCATGCAGCGTACGTTGGTCTCCAACCTGGTGGAAGGCGTCAGCGCCGGCTTCACCAAGGTCCTTGTGATCAAGGGCGTCGGTTACCGTGCAAACGCTCAGGGCAGCACCCTGAAGCTGCAGCTCGGCTACAGCCACGATGTCGACCTGCCGGTTCCCGAAGGTCTTGAAGTGAAGACCCCGGACCAGACCACGATCGAGATTTCCGGCACCGACAAGCAGGCCGTTGGCCAGTTTGCCGCCGAAATCCGCCGCTGGCGCAAGCCCGAGCCGTACAAGGGCAAGGGTATTGCTTACAAGGGCGAGTTTATCTTCCGCAAGGAAGGGAAGAAGAGATAAGATGGCAAAGCTTTCCCTTTTCGAACGGCGCCGTCGCCGCGTTCGCACCGCTCTGCGTGCGCGTGCCGGTGGCAAGCCCCGTCTGTCGGTGCACCGCACCGGCCGTCACATCTACGCCCAGATCATCGATGACGCAGCCGGCAAGACTGTCGCTGCGGCCTCGACGCTCGGTGCCAAGGCCAGCGGCGCTAATATCGACGCTGCTGTCGAGGTCGGCAAGGCGATTGCCGAAGCTGCCAAGAAGGCGGGCGTGACCACTGTCGTGTTCGATCGCGGCGGGTTCCTGTTCCATGGTCGCGTCAAGGCGCTGGCCGATGCCGCCCGCGAAGGCGGGCTGGAGTTCTGATTATGGCTGACGAGAACACCATCGAAACCCCCGAAGTGGTCGGCGAAGTCGCTGGCGATGCCGGTGAAGCGCAGGGCCGTCGTGGCCGTGGCCGTGGCGGCAACCGCGAAGGCGGCGGCGGCGATCGCGGCCGTGGTCGTGGCGGTCGCGACGACCGTCGTGGCGGCAAGCAGGAAGAAGATGACGGCATCATCGAAAAGCTGGTGCACATCAACCGCGTCTCCAAGACCGTGAAGGGTGGTAAGCGCTTCGGCTTTGCTGCGCTGGTCGTGGTTGGCGACGGTCAGGGCCGTGTCGGCTTCGGCCACGGCAAGGCTCGCGAAGTTCCGGAAGCCATCACCAAGGCGACCGCTGCTGCCCGCAAGAAGATGATCCGCGTTCCGCTCAAGGAAGGCCGCACCCTGCACCATGACGGCAACGGCCGTTTCGGCGCGGGCAAGGTGACCTTGCGCACCGCGCCTCCGGGAACTGGCATCATCGCCGGTGGTCCGATGCGCGCTGTGTTCGAGAGCCTGGGCGTGGCCGACGTGGTGACCAAGTCGGTCGGCACTTCGAACCCCTACAACATGATCCGCGCTACCTTTGACGCGCTGACTGAGCAGACTTCGCCGAAGTCGGTGGCTCAGCGTCGCGGCAAGAAGGTGGCCGACCTGCTCGGTCGCGGCGGCGCCACTGCGGTTGAGGCTGAAGCCGACGCTGCGGCGATTGTGGAGTAACCGACAATGGCTACCATCAAGATCAAGCAGATCGGTTCGCCGATCCGTCGCCCCGCCAGTCAGCGCCAGATCCTTATCGGTCTGGGTCTGAACAAGATGCACAAGATCGTCGAGCGTCAGGACACCCCCGAGGTGCGCGGCGCAATCGCCAAGATCCCGCATCTGGTGCAGGTGATCGACTAAAACTCAGGCAGGCCCCGCAACGTCGGGGCCTTCCTTTCTCTCAGCGCGACAAAAGCGAAAGCGAGTGCACACAATGAAACTGAATGACATCCGCGACAATTCCGGCGCCCGCAAGGGTCGGATGCGTGTGGGCCGTGGTATCGGCTCGGGCAAGGGCAAGACCTCCGCGCGCGGCCAGAAGGGCCAGAAGGCCCGTTCGGGCGTCGCGATCAAGGGCTTCGAAGGCGGCCAGATGCCGCTTCACATGCGTCTGCCGAAGCGTGGTTTCAACAACCCCTTCGCCAAGGACTATGCTGAAGTGAACATCGGCATGATCCAGAAGTTCATCGACGCCGGCAAGCTCGACGCCAAGGCCACCATCACCGAAGACGCGCTGCGTGCAGCCGGTCTGGTGCGTGATGGCAAGGATGGCGTGCGTCTGCTCGGCAAGGGTGAAATCACCACCAAGGCAACCTTCGCCGTGACCGGTGCGACCAAGGGCGCCATCGCCGCTGTCGAAGCTGCCGGTGGCAGTGTCGAAGTGGCTCCGGCCCCGACCCCCGAGCACGAAAAGAAGCTCGCCCGCCGCGACGCCAACAAGGCGGCTAAGGCGAAGTAATCGACAAAAGGTGACGCGCGGGGGTTCGACATGAGCCCCCGCGCTCCCTATTTACGCTCTCGCGCGATCTGGCGGCCTCCGCAATGCGGGGTCAAGGCCTCAGGCTCAGGCGCGCGACGAATGGTTCGGCAATGGCTGCAACTGGCCATGGCGCCCGGATCAAGAGCTAGGATCGACAGAACACCATGGCATCACGCGCCGACAATATCGCGAGCAACCTCAACCTCGGCAATTTCGCCAAGGCGACCGAGCTCAAGCAGCGTATCTGGTTCACCATCGGGGCGCTGATTGTCTTCCGCTTCCTGAGCTTTGTGCCGCTGCCCGGCGTGAACCCGCTGATCCTGAGCGAACTTTACGACCAGACCCGCGGCGGTATCCTCGATCTGTTCAATGCCTTTTCGGGCGGCAGCCTTGAACGCATGAGCCTGATCGCGCTCGGCGTTATGCCTTACATTACGGCTTCGATCGTGGTGCAGATGGCCTCGGCCCTGCATCCGGCTCTGTCCGCGCTGAAGAAAGAAGGCGCGAGCGGGCGGCAGAAGCTCAACCAGTACACGCGCTATGGCGCGGTGCTGCTTTGTGCGATCCAGGGCTATTTCCTCGCGGTGGGCCTTGAAAGCTTTGCCGCGCAGAGCGGCCTGCAGGCGGTGGTCGATCCCGGTTATCTGTTCCGCATCGTTGCGGTCATCAACCTTGTCGGCGGCACCATGTTCCTGCTGTGGCTTGGTGAGCAGATCACGAGCCGCGGCATCGGCAACGGCATTTCGCTGATCATCATGGCGGGCATTGTCGCCCAGTTCCCGAGCTTCGCCACCAACCTGTTCGAAGGCGGCCGCACCGGTTCGATCGCGCCGTGGATCATCATTGGTTTCCTCGGAATGGTGGTCGGACTGATCCTGCTGATTTCGTTCATGGAGCGGGCGCAGCGCCGTCTGACCATCCAGTATCCTAAGCGTGCAACACAGCGCGGCATGATGCAGGCGGAGCGGTCTTATCTGCCGCTCAAGATCAACACCGCGGGCGTGATTCCGCCGATCTTTGCCAGCTCGCTGCTGCTGCTTCCGCTCACGATCACGCAGTTCGCCGGAAACTCGGTCGATACCGAGAGCAGCTTCTACAGCGTGCTGCAGGCGCTCAACCAGTACTTGGCCCACGGTCAGCCGCTCTATATGGCGCTCTATGCCATCGGCATCATCTTCTTCTGCTTCTTCTACACGGCGGTTGTGTTCAACCCCGAAGAAACGGCGGATAACCTGAAGAAGAACGGCGGCTCGATCCCCGGCATCCGTCCGGGCAAGCGCACTTCGGACTATCTGGAATACGTGCTGACCCGCATCACGGTGGTGGGCGCGCTCTATCTGACGCTGGTTTGCGTGCTGCCGGAATACATGATTGCGCAGACGGGCATTCCGCTGTTCCTCGGCGGAACGAGCTTGCTGATCGTCGTGAACGTGACGGTCGACACGATCAGCCAGATCCAGTCGCATCTGCTGGCGCTGCAGTATGGCGATCTCATCAAGAAGGCCAAGCTCAAGGGACGGATGCGCTGATATCCGACATAAGTCGGCTTGACGCAGACCCTTGCTTGGTTGAACCCACTAGTCTGAAAGAAAGCGCCGGGCGTTGACCCGCTGCGATATTGGGGGACGGTTCGTGAACATCATTCTTCTTGGCCCTCCCGGCGCCGGTAAGGGAACCCAGAGCGCTGGGCTGGTCGAGCGGCACGGGATGCGCCAGCTTTCGACGGGCGACATGCTGCGCGCTGCGGTGAAGGCCGGCACGCCTGTGGGTCTGCGCGCCAAGGAAGTGATGGAGCGCGGCGAACTTGTCTCCGACGAAATCGTCTCCGACCTGATCGATGCCGAGCTTGCCGCAATGTCGGATGATACGGGCGCGATCTTTGACGGCTACCCGCGCACGGCTGCGCAGGCCGATGCGCTCGATGCCATTCTGGCGCGCAATGGCCGTATGCTCGACCACGTGATCGAACTCGAGGTCAACGAGGACGCGCTGGTCGAGCGCATCACAGGGCGGTTCTCTTGCGGGAATTGCGGTGCGCTTTACCACGACACCGCCAACCCGCCCAAGGTAGACGGCGTGTGTGACAGCTGCGGCAGCACCGAATTCAAGCGCCGTCCTGACGACAACGAGGAAACCGTGCGCACGCGCATGCAGGAATACCGCGCCAAGACCGCTCCGATCCTGCCGGGCTACGAAGCGCGCGGCATTGTCTCGCGCATCGACGGTATGGCTGCGATCGACACCGTTGCCGGACAGATCGACGCGATCCTCTCCAGCTGACAGTTGCGCAAGGGCTTGCTCGGCCTCTTGTGCGCGGTACGCTTTTGCCGCAGCGTGACCCGATGATCGCAAGGGAGGGTCTTGCCATGACGTTTCATCCGAAGGCTGGCGCTGCGGCGCTGGGACTTATCGCGCTGACGTGCGGCGCTTCGGCTAAGGCCGAGGTGACGCAGGCGACCGATAATGGTTTCGTGTCGCGTAACGAAGTGGTGGTCGAGGCCAGCCCGAAAGAGGTGTGGCTTGCGCTGATTTCGCCAGCAGGCTGGTGGCGCAGCGAACATACCTGGTCGGGTGATGCCAAGAACCTCTCGTTGACGCCGAAGGCTGGCGGATGTTTCTGCGAGACCATCCCCGAAGTTGACGAGCCCGGGCGCTTCACGCTTGAAGGCAGTGTCGAGCACATGCGGGTGATCCAGGCCTATCCCGAAACGGCGCTCAGGATGGTGGGCAATCTTGGTCCGCTCCAGAGCGAGCCGGTGAACGGGGTGCTGACTGTCGCGATCACCAAGGTCGAAAAAGGCACGCGGATCGTCTGGGAATATAATGTCGGCGGGCCGATGCGCTATGAGGTGCCGGTGATCTCGAAGGCGGTGGATGGCGTGATGAGCGTGCAGCTTGCAGCGTTGGCCAAGCCCCTTGTGGTGGTGCCGATGCCTGCGCCGAAGCCTGCGCCTGCTCCTGCTCCTACGCCTGCGCCTCCTCCTGCTCCTGCAGCGGGTGCGGCAAAGCCTGCCGTGAACGCGCCTGCTCCCGTAGCGGCGAAGCCCGGTGCAACGCCTGCTCCTGCCGCGACCAAGCCTTCTACCGGATCGGCACCCGCTCAGGCACCCGCTCCGGCAACGGCACCAAAGCCGGCGGCGCCGGTCGCCGCGCCCAAGCCAGAGATCAAGCCTGCGCCCAAGAAGCCGACGGTCGAGGACGCTTTCAGCGATCTGTCGGGAAAGCCACCTGGCTGATTGCGCGAGGTGCTCCGGCAAGGGCGGGCAGGGGGGACTGCCGCGGAGTCACGGCCAAGCTTGACAGATCGCGCCGGGTCGTTCGCTGGCGGTTGACGGCCTGCCCGAATCAGCCTATGCGCGCCCCTCATTCGACATGTTCGAAGCAAGTTCGGCAGGCATCGCCCTTGCGCGTGCCAACCGGGCTTTTTGCCGTTTGCGATCCGGCCCAGTGCCAATCGTACCGGCAAGCGGACACAAGAATGAATTGAGCGTTGAGATAGGGGTGGCCCACCGATGGCCGTAAGCCCCTGTGGAGCATGGAGAAATAAGTGGCTCGTATTGCCGGGGTCAATATCCCCACCAACAAGCGCGTGATCATCGCGCTGACCTATATTCACGGTATTGGTCGTACCACCGCCGTCCAGATCGCTGACAAGCTGGGCATTGCGCATTCCGCGCGCATTCAGGACCTTTCCGACGAGGAAATCCTGCGCGTTCGCGAAACCATCGATGCCGAATTCACCGTGGAAGGCGATCTGCGTCGCCAGACCGCGATGAACATCAAGCGTCTGATGGACCTGCGCGCCTATCGCGGTCTGCGTCACCGTAGCGGTCTGCCCGTTCGCGGCCAGCGTACCCACACCAACGCCCGCACCCGCAAGGGCAAGGCGAAGCCCATCGCGGGCAAGAAGAAGTAAGCGAGCGGGGTTACCCCCTTTGCACGCTTTTTCCTTCTGACGAGCTAGAGGATATAACACGATGGCACGCGAACCAGGCCGTATTCGGCGCCGTGACAAGAAGAACATCACCAGCGGCGTTGCGCACATCAACGCCAGCTTCAACAACACCATGATCACCATCACCGATGCGCAGGGCAATGCGATCAGCTGGTCCAGCGCCGGCATGATGGGCTTCAAGGGCAGCCGCAAGTCGACTCCCTATGCTGCCCAGGTTGCCGCTGACGACGCGGGCAAGAAGGCCGCCGAACACGGCGTCCGCACCCTCGAAGTCGAAGTCAAGGGTCCGGGTTCGGGCCGTGAAAGCGCCCTCCGGGGTCTTGCGGCTGTCGGTTTCAACATTACCTCGATCCGCGACGTCACTCCGATCCCGCACAACGGGGTCCGTCCCTCCAAGCGTCGCCGCGTCTGATCCGCCGGGAGGCGGGGCGCCAGCTGCGCTCTCGCCGCCCGAACGGGTCTGGTGCCGCGTCTCGCGCGTCCGCATCCGGCCCGCCCAAGTTTGAACCGCCCACAAGGCGAATTAGGGGAAATCCATGTCCGTCAACACCAAGAACTGGCAGGAACTCAAGAAACCCAACACCCTCGAAATCAAGGACGGCGGCGATCGTCAGCGCAAGGTGACTTTCGTGGCCGAGCCGCTGGAGCGCGGCTTCGGTCTGACGCTCGGCAACGCATTGCGCCGGGTGCTGCTGTCGAGCCTGCAGGGCGCGGCGATCACCTCGATCAAGATCGAGAACGTGCTGCACGAGTTCTCCAGCCTCGCAGGCGTGCGTGAAGATGTCACCGACATCGTCCTGAACGTGAAGCAGATCGCGCTGAAGATGGAAGGCGAAGGCCCGAAGCGTCTTCAGCTTTCGGCCACTGGCCCGGGTGCGGTCAAGGCTGGCGATATTGCCGTGACCGGCGATATCGAAGTCATGAACAAGGATCTGGTGATCTGCCAGCTCGATGAAGGTGCGACGCTCAACATGGAGCTGACCGCTGACACGGGCAAGGGTTACTCGCCCGCCGTTCAGAACCGTCCGGCCGATGCGCCGATCGGGCTGATCCCGGTCGACTCGCTCTATTCGCCAGTCCGTCAGGTGAGCTACAAGGTCGAGAACGCCCGCGTCGGGCAGGAGCTTGACTATGACAAGCTCTCGCTGACCGTCGAAACCGATGGCACTGTCACCCCGGAAGACGCCGTGGCCTATGCCGCGCGCATCCTTCAGGACCAGCTGACCCTGTTCGTCCACTTCGAAGACGGCATCCCGCAGCCGGTCGGCACCATGATCGGCCATGCCGTTCAGCCGGAAGAAAGCGACGCCAACCAGCTCAACCGTTACCTGCTCAAGAAGGTCGACGAGCTGGAACTGTCGGTGCGTTCGGCCAACTGCCTCAAGAACGACAACATCATCTACATCGGCGATCTGGTCCAGAAGACCGAGGCCGAGATGCTGCGCACGCCGAACTTCGGCCGCAAGTCGCTCAACGAGATCAAGGAAGTGCTCTCCAGCATGGGTCTGCGTCTCGGGATGGATATCCCGGGCTGGCCGCCGGAGAACATTGAAGAAATGGCCAAGAAGCTCGAACAAGAGCTGCTCGGCTGATGAATTGGTAAGCCCCTGCGAAAGCGGGGGTTTGCACTTAGGGCGAAGGTGGCGGCCCGCAATGGCCACCGGGATGGAGCTACCTTGCACGGGCTCCCTACGAACGAAGGAAAACTACAATGCGTCATGGTATGTCGGGCCGTAAGCTTGGCCGTAAGACCGGTCACCGCAACGCCCTGTTCCGCAACATGGCTGCCGCGCTGATCAAGCACGAGCAGATCAAGACAACGCTGCCCAAGGCGAAGGAACTGCGCCCCTACCTCGAAAAGCTGATCACGCTGGCCAAGCGTGGCGGCCTGTCGAACCGTCGTCTGGCGATGGCTCGCCTGGGTGACGAAGCGCAGCTCAAGAAGCTCTTCGAAGTGCTGGCCGAGCGTTACTCGGATCGCGAAGGCGGCTACACCCGCGTGCTGCGCGCTGGTGTGCGCGCCGGTGACGCGGTGCAGATGGCGATCATCGAACTGGTCGACCGTGACGAAAGCGCCCGCGGTCAGGATTCCGGCCCAGTGCAGTCGGAAGAAGAATACGAAGACGCGTAAGCCGCGCTTCATTTGAACACAGGCAGGGGCCGGGGCGGTGACGCTTCCGGCCCTTTCCTTTTGGAATGCGCGGGGTAGGGTGCCGCGCATGATCCGCACCACCATTGCAGCTGCAACGCTGCTTCTCGCCACGGCCCCCGCCGCCGCGCAATCGCAACAGGAGGCGCTCGACGCGCGCTACGACCGTGCGCTCGCTGCAGGCTACAAAGCGCTGACGCTGTGCAGCGCGATTGCCAATGCGGAAGCGAACGGCACGAACCGGCTCGCCAACAGCGTCATCGCGTGGGAGCTGAACGGGATCTATCCCTCGCTCGATCCCATCGTGCGCACGCTCACGCACCGGCTTGTGCGTTCCGGGAACCACGTCCTGAGCCGTGTCGAGGTCGATTGGGCCGCGGACATGCCCCCGCGCTTTGCCACAGCCTCGATGGAAGCCGGATGCCGCCTGGCGCCCATCGGTGCGGCACCCGGGCCGGGCATCAGCAATGCTGCCGATAGCCTCCCGATGAAAGGCTATATCCCCTTACTAGCCGACGGCACGCCGCTCTTCCCGCCCGAGCCGATCAGCGGGATGAGCAACGGGATGCTCGACCCGCTGGCCACGCGCGCCTTCGACGGGCGCACCTATGGCGAAGGCTCACGCACCACCGCGATCCTCGTGCGCCGCGGCGGCACGGTCATCGAGCGCTATGCCGCCGCGCAGAGGCCCGAGAGCGGCCCTGTCAACCATGACACCGTGATCGGCGGCTTCGGCGCTGACACGCCGCAGCGCACCTGGTCGGTCGCCAAGAGCATTGCGGCAACGCTGGTGGGCGCGGCGGCCTATCGCGGCGAGGTGGACGTGAACGCTTCGGCCGGCATTGGCCTGTCCGCAACCGATCCGCGCCGCGCGATTACCATCGACCAGCTCCTGCGCATGGTCTCCGGGCGCTATTCCGACACCCCCGGCAACCGCACCGATGCGCTCTATTTCGGCGGGGCGACCGTTGGCGAGGTTGCACTCGATGCCCCGCTGATCGCCGCGCCGGGGACGAGCTTCCGCTACGCCAACAACGACACCATCGCGGCGGTCGCAGCGATCAAGCGCAGCTTTGCTGAACATCCTCCGGCTGCATTTTTCGAGCAGGTCGGGATGCGCGGCACGGTCGCCGAGACCGATGGGGAGGGGGACTATATCCTCTCCTCGCAGGTCTGGGCGACAGCGCGCGATCTGGCGGCCTTCGGCGAGCTTTACCTCAACGACGGAAAACTTCGGGACGGCACGCGCATCCTGCCCGAAGGCTGGGTGAAATATGTCACCACCCCCTCCGGCCCGCAGCCTCCCACCGGGACCTTCGGCTATGGCGCCGGGTTCTGGCTGCTCAACAGGGAGGACGGCGTGCCGCCCGATACCTTCGCGGCGATCGGCAACCGCGGGCAATATGTGGTGATCGTGCCGAGCCGTCAGGTGGTGATCGTGCGGCGGGGAGAGGATCCCGCCGGTTCAGGCTTCGACATCGCTGCCTTCACCCGCGATGTTCTGGCGGCGCTCCCGGCCCAGTAGTCCGTTCATCCAATGGTCCTCCAAAATTAACAAAACCTGTCAGGTCAATTCAGCTTCGCAACAGTCCGAATCGCGCAAAAGCATCTTCGACACCGCAAGCAATTCCGCCCGCGGTGCCTGACGAGGAATGCTTCGATGACCACCATGACCAACCGGCTGGCCTCCGGCAAAATGGCCAGGCTTTCGCTCGGCGCGGTCGCTGCCGTTGCGATGACTGCCGCTTCCGTGACCCCGGCTCAGGCACGCGACCGCGATCGTGACGGGATCAGCGCGGGCGAGATCATCGCCGGCGCCGTGGTGATCGGCGGCATCGCCGCACTGGCGGGCGCTTTCGATGGCGACCGTGGCCGCGACTGGGATCGCGGTGACCGCTGGGATCGGGGTGATCGCTGGGATCGCGGCGGGTTTCGCGGCGGCGCGCGCGGCGCGGTGGATCGCTGCGTCCGCGCTGCCGAAAACCAGGCGCGGCGCTTTGGCGGCTACCGCTTTGCCGATGTGATCGACGTCCGCGATATCGACCGCACCCGTGACGGGTTCCGGGTGCGCGGCCGGATCGAGGTGGGCGGCGGTTGGGACCGGCGCGGCAGCGATCGCGGCAACTTCACCTGCCGGATCGACGGACGCGGCGCGCCGCTGATCGACTTTGGCGGAATTCGCGGCCTGCGTTGACGCTTTACCCTCCTGCCGCGTGCCGCCTCTCCCCCTGATCGGCACGCGCATCCCTGTCGCCCCGTCGTCCCCCACCGGACGGCGGGGCGGCTTCGTTTTGCCGCAGACGTTCAGCCTGCCGCAAGCTGGCCACGGTTAATCTCCGCCGCATCAGGGCGTGTGGTGGGCGCTTGCATAGCAACAGGAGAGAGCAACATGGCTCTGACGTTCCGTGCGCTGGCTTTGGCTGGTGCGCTTGCCGGTACCACCCTTTTCGCCGTTCCCGCCGCAGCTGCGCCCATGGCGTCCAGCCTTGCACTCGGCGCGCCTTCCGCTGCCTTTGACCACAGCCGCTATGATCCGGCCAGCACGACCGCCGAATGGCGCCGCTGCCGCTGGGGTTGTGGCTGGGGTGGCGGATGGGGCCGCAATCGCGGCTGGCGGCGCAACCGCATCGATGCGGGCGACGTGCTGATCGGTGCTGCCATCATCGGCGGGATCGCCGCTATCGCCAGCTCCAACAACCGCCGCCAGCGTGAACGCGACGTGGTGGTGGTCGAGCGGGACGTGCGAGATGGCGACTGGCGCGATGACAACCGCCGCTATGACGACCGCCGCGTCGACGACCGCCGCGCCAGCGCCCCGCGCGGCTCGGGCGCATCGGGTCTCGACAATGCGGTCAGCCAGTGCCTTGACCGGATCGAGCGCGATGTGCGGGTCGATACGGTCGAGAATGTCGAGCGCACCGGTGCAGGCTGGCAGGTCAGCGGCGTGCTGTTCAACGGATCGCCGTTCCAGTGCCGTATCGGCAATAGCGGTCAGATCGACGCGATCGATTACGGCAGCGGTTTCCGCGATGTCGGCTTTGCCCCCGCGCCCGAAAGCCGGGCGGCTGACGGCCAGTGGGACGACCAGCGCTATGCCAATGCGCGCATGGCGGTGGGCGGCACCGTCCGCCCCGATATGGCGGTGCAGGAAGCGTCGATGACGAGCGAACCTGCTCCGGTGCGCACGGCGGCTGCCAGCACGGCGATGCCGGCCTATCCCGGCGGGCCGATCCCGGGCGAAGTCATCCCCGAAACCGTTGATATCGAGAGATAGTCGGCCAGCGGGGAGGGGGCGCTATGCCCTCTCCCCGTAGCTCGGCAGGCCCCATTCCCAGCGGATCGCAGCGGTGCGCAGCAAAAAGCCGCAGGCAAAGCCCAGCGCCCAGGCCCATCCTTCGCTAAGGCCTAGCCAAGGTGCCGCAATCACGCCCGCCACGGTGAGCGCGGCGCTGAGCGCAGCGGGCGTGACGTAGAGCTCCGGGCTCATGATGATCGACGGGCGGCCGGCCACCACATCACGGATGATCCCACCAACGCAGCCGGTGATCACACCCATCAGCGCGGCGGGAACGGGCGGGATACCATAGGCGAGCGCCTTGGCACTGCCCAGCACCGCATAGGCGGCCAGCCCCGCGCCATCGGCATAGGCAAAGCCCTTGCCCTCCCACCAGCGGACCGGCGTGAACCACGCGATCAGCGCCGTGCCAAGGCACACGGCGGCGACCCAGGGATCGTCGATCCAGAACACCGGCGCACGGATCAGCAGATCGCGCACCGTCCCCCCGCCGACGCCTGTCACCAGCGCAAAGAAGGCCATGGTGACGAAGGTCTGCTTGAGCCGCGCCGCCAGCACTGCCCCCGACAGCGCAAACAGCGCGATGCCCGCAAGGTCGAGCCCGTCGAGGATCGGGGTGAGAACGGTCGGGGTCATGGGGCCGGTCAGCTGAAATCGCCGTCGAAGTCGACCTTGAAGCTGTCGCCTGGAAACGTCTCGATTGCCACATTACTCGGGTCGCGCTTGACGGCGGGCCGCGACTTGCGGCGGCGGAACATCAGCACGCAGCCGATCAGCGCTCCGGCGAGCGAGATGGCGGCGAACAGGATGAGGATCGGGTGGCTGGTATCCTCGCGCTCGGAAAGGTCCATGATGTGCAGGCCCCATGCGAGGTCGAACGCGCGCCACCAGCGGGTGCGCACCGCCTCGATAGTGCCGGTATCGCGCCCGACATAGACATTGGTGCCGTCTTCAAGCGCCACCTGCCAAACCGCGAGCGGGCGGCGGAAATCGAACGGGGTCTTGTCAGCGGGGAACAGCGTCACGCGCTCCACCTTGTTGCCTCCGATGATGCGGCTCGCCACCAGCGCGCGGGCGGCTGCGGCATCGAGCCCGGGCAGGGGTGTGCCGGTGGCGAAGTCAACGCGGCGGGTCGCGCCGCCGAGCGTTGTCAGCACCGCGACCGCGCGGCCATCCTGCATGGTGACGGTCATCTCGGCGAGGTTTGCCTCGGCCCCGGCAAGGATGCTGCCGGGAATCACAAGCGCCTGCTGGGCGGCCTCGCGGCGCAAGTGCTCGCCGCGTACTTGTTCGATCGGGCGCGCAACCATGAACAGGCCGGTCGCCAGCCACATTGCAATCGGCACGCCGACCAGCCAGCCAAGCCAGATGTGCCATTTCGCGAGGGTACGCATTGTCAGTCGTGCCATAGCGCGGCCATGGCGAAGCAGGCTCAGCCGTGCAAGATGTTCCCGATCGCTTCGGCCGCAGCGATGCAATCGAGGTCGCGCCAGCGCGGACCGATCACCTGCATCCCGCAGGGCAATTCCGCGCCGAGATAGCTGCCGCTGCCGATCGGAAGCACGGTTGATGGCAGGCCGGGGAACGTCGCCATGCCCGACCACACAAGCCCGCTGCCACCCGGCTCGTCCTTGCCGTTGATTGACAATGTGCCGCGGAACACTGCTGTCTCGCTATGCGGAACCGCCAGAACGGGCGCGGGCGGGGCGAGGACGAAGTCGTAGACCGCGAACAGGGCTTCCCACTGGGCCATGCAGGTTGCCTGCGCATTCATCAGCGCGAACCAGTCGGACGCGGTGGCGCGCTTGCCGTCGGGGGCTGGCGCTCCTCCGGACATGACGATGTTCATCATCTTGAGATAGCTGCGGTAATGCTGCGCCTGATCGGGCAGCAGGTCGCTCGCCCGGTCGATCTGCACGCCTGCGCGGGTGAGGGCCTCCAGCGCCGCCTCGGTCGGTTCGCGCACGCTGGCATCCACCGGCGCGCCTGGCAGTTCGGTGATGGCGAGCAAGCGGCATTCTGTCAGCGGCTTGGCATGGCGGCGCAGCGGCAGCTCGGCGCCGACTTCCGTCAGCAGGGCCAGATCGGGCGCATTGCGCGCGAGCGGCCCGGCGATCGACAGCGGGCTGTCGGCTGCGGCAATGAAGCCCGGCTGGCGCGACAGGCCGGGGAAATCATGCCCTTGCTTCGGCACCAGACCCCAGGTGGTCTTGTGGCCCCACACCCCGCAGAAATGCGCCGGAACCCGCACCGATCCGCCGATATCCGTGCCGTAGTCGCAGGGCACGATCCCGCTCGCCACGGCGGCTGCGCTGCCACCGGACGATCCTCCAGGGGAACGGTCGGGGTTGTGCGGGTTGAGGGTGCGGCCATAGACCGGGTTGAAGCTCTGCCAATCGGTGAGATCGACCGGCACGTTGGTCTTGCCGATGATGATCGCGCCTGCCGCCTTCAGCCTGCGCACCAGGGCCGCATCGCGGGTGGCGGGGATGTCGCGGAACTCCGGGTGGCCGAAAGTGGTCGGCAGGCCGGCGACATCGAAGCTTTCCTTGATTGTCATCGGCACGCCGAACAGCGGCTGATTGAGCTGGCGCGGCGCATTGTCCATCGCCCGAGCGGTCTCGCACGCGCGTTCAAAATCGGGGACGGCCAGCGCATCGATCTCGCCATCCAACCGGCCTGCACGGGTAATTGCTGCATCGACCGCTTCGGCCACGCTGATCTTGCGCGTGCGGATCGCCAGCGCAGTCGCCAGCGCTCCGGCTTTGTCGGTCAATTGCGGATAGGCCATGCGATACTCCCCCAGTCTCCTGGGACGAGGGTCTAATCGGCTGTGCGGCGCAGCAAAAGCCCGCCTTACAAGTTAGCTGTTCAATTCAGCCGCCGCAGCCTGGCGGAAATCCGCGCGGTCATGTCGACCGGCAGATACAGCCCTGCGCCGTGGGCGGTAATGACCCCTGTCTCGATCGTGTCGATGGTGATCGCATAGTCGGTCAGCCGCCCTTTGCGCGCTGCGAGAGCCCGATCGATCTTGCCGCGCAGATCCGTGAAATCCTTCTCGAAACTCTGCGCCAGCGCATCGGTGATCGCGCCCTGGAAGTCGGGCGAATTGGCGAGTGCGAACAGGAAATCCTCGCCGATGATGTCGGTCGAGCCGGTAATGCGGACATCGGCAAACCGGACGGACCGCGAATTGGGTGCGCTCACCGGGCGCGCTGTCAGCCAGATCGTGCCTTTGGCCTTGGCGATCAGCGGCAGGTCCGAATCTGCCCAGAAGGTGCCGCCGACTGCGATCCGCCCGTCGCCCGTGCCATAGACGGCAATATCGTCAAACCGGGCGGTGACCGAGCCGTAGTCCTTGATCAGGAAGGGCCGCTGCGCACGTTTGGCCAGCGCCTTTGAAACGACAGGCTCCAGCACGGCGTAATCGGCGATCACCGGCACGTGCAAGTCGGAGGTCCGCGCCGCCTTGTCGCGCCGGGCCAGCGGGGGGAGGGCGGCAGGCCGGGTGCCTTCGGGCTTCATGCCGACAAAAGTCTCCATCAGCGCATCCAGCCCGAGCCGCAGTGTCAGCTCACGCCCCTTGACCGTGTAGCCGCCGAACCGGAATTGCTGCGGGGTCAGCTTGCCCCACACTGCGGGATCGCGTTCGTTGAGCACGAAGACGGCATGCGCCTGCTGCCACCCCTGCGCTGCGGTGTCCTTGACCGGCAATCGGGCCAGCTCACGCGCGACGATCCGCTCGACCTCGCGCTTGACCGGGCCAAGCTCGCGGTCGGCATCGGCGGTGAAGGTGATGCGCCGCCCGAGGAAATCGATCCCCGGCTCGCGCGTCCAGCGATAGTCCACGCGGGTGGTGCTGGAGAGCCGCCATTCGGGCGTCAGATCGAGCCTGAGCGCCAGCGTCACCTCGGCAGCGCCCGTCGCCGTCTCGCCTTTGAAGATGCCTGCAATATCGCGTGCCGCCACTGTGCCGCGCACCGGAAGGGTTACCTTCAAGGCCTCGCCGCTGCCGCTCAACCGCAGCCGGCCGCGCGTGACCTTGCCAGTGATGTCGCAGTTGATCTTGGGCGATTTGACCTTGAACAGCGCCAGATCGACCTTCCGGGAGGCGACACATTCGCTCCCCGGACGATCAATCTGCCACAATTCGCGCGGCAGTTCCCGCTCCAGCGCCTGTTCGAGATCGGCGAGACTGACCTTCAGATCGACCGCGATATGGGACGGCTCATTGGGAAAGACGATCGCGTCCGTGGCGCGCGGCGGTGCGGCGGGGGCGGCATTGTCCGACGCGCCGCAGCCCGTCAGCAGCATGAAACAGGCGGCTGCCACTCCCATCATGGCCTTGCGCACCGCTTCCACCAGCGCCTCATTTTTCTGCCCTAGGGCGTTGTCTTACCAGATCAGGACGTTGCCAGATTGCGTGCGGGATAGCCAGCCTTGCGCAGGCCTGCCCCCAGCGCCAATCCGAAGCCGAGGATCGGCGAAGCCCCATATCCGATCAGCGGGTAGGGGAAGGGGGCAAGGCTTGCCATGACCGACAGCGCAAGTAGCAGGGCGGCAAGCGCATAACCTTCTGCGCGGTCCATCTGCGGGTCGACAACCAGATACCACACGGGCGCGGCGAACAGCAGCAAGGCCAGCACGGTGGCCTGCGCCAGCGATTGTTCGGCCACCTGCGCCAGCACATATTCCGTGAAGACCTGCGGCTCCAGAGTGCCAGCGCCGAAAGTCACAGCCGCAAGGCCAAGGCCGGCTGCGGCAACCAGTCCGAACGCCGCACTGCGCTGCAACCACGCCAGAACCGCACTGGCCGCGCCCAACCCGGCCAACATCGCCGCATCCGGTTGCAGAGCGAGCGCTGCGCATGACAGTGCGAGGAGAACGGGGCCAGCGCGGCGCTCCCGGGCGGCGAGCACCGTCAGCGGTGGCAAAAGCAGCGCCCCCGCATGGAGCGCGACCGGACCTGCCGGAAACCAGCGCGTCACGCCGCCCACATCCGGGCCGGTCAGCAGCGGCAGGAACAGCGCCAGCGCCGCCCCCGTCCCGATCAACAGGCGTATGGTACGGCTGGCGGGCAAGCGCCCCAGCACCGCCCACACCAGCGCCAATCCCAGCGCGCCCGCGTTGATCACCAGCAGGCGAGCGGGCGCGTCATACGCGGCAAGGTAGGCCAGCCCGCCCAGTGACGGGAGGGCGAGGGGCAGGGTGAGCCGCCAGCGATCAGATTGCCGCGCGCTCACCCCGGCCCGCTTACATGTGGATCGGCTTGCCCTGCACCGCCATCGCCGCTTCCTTGAAGGCTTCGGCGTGGGTGGGGTGAGCATGGCAGGTGTAAGCAATGTCTTCCGACGTCGCGCCGAATTCCATCGCCTGAGCGGCCTGCGCGATCATCGTGCCCGCGAGGCTGTTGATCATCCACACGCCGACAACGCGGTCGTTGGATGCATCGGCGATCACCTTCACAAAGCCGTCAGTGTCGCGGTTGGCCTTCGCGCGGGAGTTGGCCATCATCGGGAACTTGCCGACCTTGACCGCGAGCCCGCGTTCCTTGGCCTGTTCCTCGGTGATGCCGACCCCGGCGATTTCCGGCGCGGTGTAGACGACGCTGGGGATCACATCGTGGTTCACGATGCCGGTAAGGCCAGCGATATTCTCGGCGACAGCGATGCCTTCATCCTCGGCCTTGTGGGCGAGCATCGGGCCGGGGACGACGTCGCCGATGCCCCAGATGCCGTCCACGCTCGTGCGGAAATCATGGTCGATCTCGATCTGACCCCGCGCATTGACCGCAAGGCCGGCCTTGTCGAGCGCCAGCCCATCAGTGTTGGCGCGGCGACCGATGGCGACCAGCACATGGCTGGCGGTGACGGTCTTGGCCTCGCCGCCCGCAGCAGGCTCGACGGTGAGGGTGACGGTTTTGCCGTCCACAGCAGCGCCGGTGACCTTGTGGCCGAGCATCATGTCCATGCCCTGCTTCTTGAAGATCTTCTGCGCTTCCTTGCGCACTTCGCCGTCCATCCCGGGGAGCAGCTGGTCGAGGAATTCGATCACGGTGACCTTGGCACCCAGACGCCGCCACACCGAACCCAGTTCCAGCCCGATCACCCCGCCGCCGATCACCACGAGGTGTTCCGGCACTTCTTCAAGGTCGAGCGCGCCGGTGCTGTCGACGATCCGCTTGGCGGCATTGTCGACCGGCACGCCCGGCAGCGGCATCACGCTGGAGCCGGTGGCGATCACGATGTCCTTGGCGGTGTAGGTCGCATCGTCGACCTTGACGGTGTGCGCGTCTTCAAAGGCGGCATGGCCCTTCAGCCAGGTGACCTTGTTCTTCTTGAACAGGAATTCGATCCCGCCGGTCAGCTCGCCCACAGCCTTGGTCTTCTCGGCCATCATCCGGCCCAGATCGAGCGTCGGGGTGGCGGTGATGCCCCAGGTGGCAAAGTGGCCGTTGCGCGCCTCGTCAAACAGCTCCGATCCGTGGAGCAGCGCCTTGGAGGGAATGCATCCGACATTGAGGCAGGTGCCGCCGAGCGTTGCGCGCGATTCCACACAGGCGGTCTTCAGCCCCAGCTGCGCCGCACGGATCGCCGCGACATAGCCGCCGGGACCGGCACCGATGATGAGGACGTCGTAATCGTAGGAATGGTCAGCCATTTTAATCTCCGTCATCCCGGCGAAAGCCGGGATCTCAGGCCCCCAAGGGCAACACGTGCCGCCCTAGGCCCCAGCTTTCGCTGGGGTGACGAGGGAATGCAAATACTTACAAATCAATCAGCATCCGGGTGGGATCCTCGATCGCGTCCTTGATGATCTTGAGCGCCGTCACCGCCTCGCGCCCGTCGATCAGGCGGTGGTCGTAGGACAGGGCGAGATACATCATCGGGCGGATCACGATCTGGCCGTTACGCACGACCGGGCGGTCCTCGATCCTGTGGAGGCCCAGCACCGCGCTCTGCGGCGGGTTGATGATCGGGGTCGACATCAGCGAGCCGAACACGCCGCCGTTGGAGATCGTGAAGGTGCCACCGCTCATGTCTTCCATGGTCAGCGTGCCAGCCTTGGCGCGCGCGCCAAAATCGGCAATGTCCTGCTCGATCCGGGCAAAGCCCTTCTTGTCGGCATCGCGGATGACGGGGACGACGAGGCCGTTGGGCGCGGACACCGCGACCGAGATATCGACGTAATCGTGATAGATGATCTCGTCGCCCTCGATATAGGCGTTGGCGGCAGGCACGTCCTTCAGCGCAAGGCAGGCGGCCTTGGCGAAGAAGCCCATGAAGCCAAGGCGAATGTCGTGCTTCTTGGCGAACAGGTCCTTGTACTTGTCGCGCGCTTCGATGACCGCGCTCATGTCGACATCGTTGAAGGTGGTAAGCAGCGCGGCATTGTCCTGCGCGGCCTTCAGACGCTTGGCGATGGTCTGGCGCATGCGGGTCATCTTGACGCGCTCCTCGCCGCGCGCGCCAGTGGCTGCAACCGGAGCGGCAGGGGCTGCTGCCGGAGCGGGGGCAGGAGCAGGCGCGCCGCCCTTGGCCTTGGCTTCGGCGGCGGCGAGCACATCTTCCTTGGTCAGGCGGCCGTCCTTGCCGGTGCCCTTGATGGTCGAGGGGTCGACGCCGTGTTCCAGCACTGCGCGGCGCACTGCGGGCGACATGGTTTGAGCGGCACCGGGGACGTCTTCGGTCACAGCCGGGGCAGGGGCGTCGGCCTTGGCGGCAACGGCCGGAGCTGCGCTGGCGGCGGTCGCGCCCGCTTCGATGATGGCGATCACCGCGCCGACTTCGACCGTGTCGCCGACAGCAACCACGTGGCTCGACATCACGCCGGCAACCGGCGAGGGGACGTCAACCGCGACCTTGTCGGTTTCGAGGCTGCAAATCGGCTCGTCAGCGGCGACGGCTTCGCCCGGCTGCTTGAACCATTCGGCGATGGTGCCTTCGGTGACGGATTCGCCGAGGACGGGGACTTTGATTTCGGTGGCCATTTGAATGGGTTCCTGAAACTTGCTTCTATATCGTGTAAGGTGGTGCGAGCCGTTACAGCCCCAGCGCGGCAGCGACGAGCGCTTCCTGCTGGGCCTTGTGGCGGCTGGCGAGGCCCGTGGCGGGCGAAGCGGCGGCATCGCGTCCGGCATAGGTCGGGCGCTTGCCCTGATGCCCGGCTGCGGTGAGCGAATCCTCGATCCGCTCGTTCACGAAGAACCATGCGCCATTGTTGCGCGGTTCTTCCTGACACCACACGACCTCTTGCAGGTTGGTCATGCGCGCGAGGCGGACGCTGAGCGGATCGCCGGGGAAGGGGAAGAGCTGCTCGATCCGCACGATCGACACATCATCCAGCCCCGCCGCATCGCGGGCTTCGATCAGGTCATAGGCGACCTTGCCCGAACACAGCACCAGACGCCGCACCTTGTCATCGGCGATATCGATGGTGTCGGACATGATGCGCCGGAACTGGCGGTCACCGAGGAACGATGCCTTCGCGCTCTTGGCCATCGGGTGGCGCAACAGCGACTTCGGGCTCATGATGACGAGCGGCTTGCGGAAGCTGCGGAGCATCTGGCGGCGCAGCACGTGGAAGTAGTTCGCCGGCGTGGTGATGTTGCAGACGCACATATTGTCGTCGGCGCACAGCTGGAGGAAGCGTTCGAGACGCGCGGAGGAGTGCTCCGGCCCTTGCCCTTCATAGCCGTGCGGCAACAGCATCACGAGGCCATTGGCGCGCAGCCACTTGCTTTCGCCCGAGGCAATGAACTGGTCGATCATGATCTGCGCGCCGTTGGCGAAGTCGCCGAACTGGCCTTCCCACAGCACCAGGCTGCGCGGATCGGCCATCGCAAAGCCATATTCGAAGCCGAGCACGCCGTATTCCGACAGGGTGGAATCGTGCACTTCGAACTTGCCGTGCGGCAGCGTGCTGAGCGGCACATATTTGCGTTCGGACTTTTGATCCACCCACACGGCATGGCGTTGGCTGAAGGTGCCGCGGCCGGAGTCCTGCCCCGACAACCGCACCCCGTAGCCTTCCATCACAAGGCTGCCGAAAGCGAGCGCCTCGGCGGTGGCCCAGTCGAAGCCTTCGCCTGAGCTGAACATCTCGCGCTTGGCAGCGAGCACGCGGTCGAGCGTCTTGTGGACTTCCAGATCGCCGGGGACTTCGGTCAGCACGCGGCCGAGCGAATCCAGCATCTTGGGCTCGATTGCGGTTTCGACAGAACGGCGCGCGGTTTCGGGGTCGGCCGGCTTGTTGAGGCCCGCCCAGCGCCCGCCGAACCAGTCGGCTTCATTGGCCTTGTAATTCTTGCCCGCTTCGAATTCTTCTTCGAGCAGGGCGACGAATTCATCCGCCATCCGCGCGCGGGTGCCGGGTTCGACCACGCCTTCGCGCACCAGACGCGTTTCGTAGGCGACGCTGACCTTGGGGTGGGCGCGGATCTTGTCGTACATGAGCGGCTGGGTGAACTTGGGCTCGTCGCCCTCGTTGTGGCCAAACCGGCGATAGCACCACATGTCGATCACGACATCGCGGTGGAAGGTCTGGCGGTATTCGACCGCGAGCTTGCACGCGAAGGTCACCGCTTCGGGATCATCGCCGTTGACGTGGAGGATCGGGGCCATGACGCCCTTGGCCACATCTGACGGATAGGGCGAAGACCGCGCGAACTTCGGCGAGGTGGTGAAGCCGATCTGGTTGTTGATGATGAAGTGGATGCACCCGCCGGTATCGTAACCGGGGACGCCGGACAGCGAGAGGCTCTCCCACACCACGCCTTGCCCTGCGAAGGCGGCATCGCCGTGGATCAGCACGGGGAGCACCTGGCTCTTGGTCTTCAGATCGTCACGGATCGCCTGCTGGGCGCGCACCTTGCCGAGCACCACCGGGTTCACCGCTTCAAGGTGCGAGGGGTTGGGCACAAGGCTCATGTGCACCGAAATCCCGTCGAACTCGCGGTCGGTCGACGTGCCGAGGTGATACTTCACATCGCCCGATCCGCCGACATCATCGGGGTTGGCCGAGCCGCCGGAGAATTCGTGGAAGATCACGCGGTAAGGCTTGGCCATCACGTTGGCGAGCACGTTCAACCGCCCGCGGTGGGCCATGCCATAGATGATCTCGCGCACGCCCGCGCTGCCGCCGTGCTTGATCACGGCTTCCAGCGCCGGGATCATGGATTCGCCGCCATCAAGGCCGAAACGCTTGGTGCCGACATATTTCTTGGCGAGGAATTCCTCGTATTGCTCCCCGCGCAGCACGGCAGCGAGGATCGCCTTCTTGCCTTCGGGGGTGAACTGGATCGTCTCGCCGGGGCTTTCGAACTTGTCCTGCAGGAAGCGCCGTTCTTCGGTGTCGGCGATGTGCATGTATTCGAGGCCGACCTTGCCGCAGTACACTTCGCGCAGGCGCTGGTGGAGCTTGCCCACCGTGGTCCACTCCATGCCGAGCACGCCGCCGACATAAACGTCTTCGTTCTCCTTGCCCGCAAGGCCGTGCCATTCGAGCGTGAGGTCAGCCGGGCCGGTACGGTCGACAAGGCCAAGCGGATCGAGCTGGGCAGCCATGTGCCCGCGCACGCGGTAAAGCCGCACCAGCGTCATCGCCGCGATCGAAAGCGAGGCGGCCTTTTCGACCGCCTTGGGGTCCATCGCCTTGCCCGCATCCTTCGCCGCAGCCTTGACCGCGAGCTTCATCTCGGTCGGGTCCATCGCGGCGGTCAGATCGGCGGCGCTATCGGCCAGCGTGTCAAGCCAGCCGCGCTTCGCCCACGAAGGGCCGGGCTGGGGGCCTTCCTGATCGGTGAAGGCGGGGATGAAGTTCTGCGGTTCGTTGCCCATCGGGGGGACTCCTGGGGAGGAGGAAAGATGGCCCCCCGCAGCGGTGCGAGGGGCCTTTAGTCGTTAAATCAGGCCAGCTCTTTCAGCATTGCGGCCAGCGTTTCGCCGAGCAGGCTGGGCGAGGGCGAGACGCGGATGCCCGCATCTTCCATGGCCGCGATCTTGTCTTCGGCGCCGCCCTGACCGCCGCTGACGATGGCGCCAGCGTGGCCCATGCGGCGGCCCGGAGGGGCGGTGCGTCCGGCGATGAAGCCGACCATCGGCTTGGCGCGGCCCTTGGCGCGCTCGGCCTTGATGAAGGCTGCGGCTTCTTCTTCCGCAGACCCGCCGATTTCGCCGATCATGATGATGCTCTCGGTCTCCGGATCGTCGAGGAACAGGTCGAGCACGTCGATGAAGTTGGTGCCGTTCACCGGATCGCCGCCGATGCCGACCGCGGTGGTCTGGCCGAGGCCCGCCATCGTGGTCTGGTGCACGGCTTCATAGGTGAGCGTGCCTGAACGCGAGACGATGCCGACAGAACCCTTCTTGAAGATGTTGGCCGGCATGATGCCGATCTTGCACTCGTTGGGGGTTAGCACGCCGGGGCAGTTGGGGCCGATCAGGCGCGACTTGGAGCCCTGCAACGCGCGCTTGGCACGGACCATGTCGAGCACCGGAATGCCTTCGGTGATGCAGATGATGAGCTCCATCTCGGCATCGATCGCTTCGCAGATCGCATCAGCGGCGAACGGCGGCGGGACGTAGATGCACGAGGCGGTCGCGCCGGTCGCAGCCTTGGCTTCGCGCACGGTGTTGAATTGCGGCAGGCCGATATGGGTGGTGCCGCCCTTGCCGGGGGTCACGCCGCCAACCATCTGCGTCCCGTAATCGAGCGCGGCCTGGGTGTGGAAGGTGCCGGTGTTGCCGGTCATGCCTTGCGTGATGACCTTGGTGTCTTTGTTTACGAGGATGGACATTCGTGTCGTTCCTTTATGATTTTATCGTTCGTTTCGGCTGCTGCCGGAATTGATGTCAGTCTGTTTTGCCCAGAAGAGCGCGCAAGCGCCGTAGATCGCGAAGAAGCTGCTTACGACCAGCACCGCACCAGAATCGCGCTCAGTGTCGTTGGCAAGCTGCCGGAGTGCAGGGAAAGCCATAAACAGCATGAGCAGCATCGCACACGCTGTTTGCACTGCCGCGAGGCGAGCGACCACTCGCCTCGGCCAGATGAAAAAGCCCAGCGTCACGGCAAGGCCGCACAGAAGCATCGCAAACCAAGGCAGTGCGAACAGCATCACGCCAGCGAGCTATCCAGCGCCTTGCACGCTTCGAGCAGTTCCTTGACCGCATCGACGCTGACGGTGAGGTTCGCCTTCTCCTCGTCGGTCAGGCTGATCTCGATCACGTCCTCTGCGCCGCCTGCGCCGATCACCACCGGCACGCCGACATACAGCCCGTCGACGCCATACTTGCCGTCAACCTGCACCGCGCAGGGCAGGATGCGCTTCTGGTCGTAGAGATAGGCCTCGGCCATCGAAATGGCGCTGGTGGCTGGGGCATAGAAGGCCGAGCCGGTCTTGAGCAGCGCGACGATCTCGCCGCCGCCCGAACGGGTGCGCTGGACGATTTCGCCCAAGCGGTCTTCGGAAATGCCCTTGATCTTGGCCATGTCCTTCACGGGGATGCCGTTGATGGTCGAATAGCTCAGCACCGGCACCATCGTGTCGCCGTGGCCGCCAAGCACGAAGGCGTTCACGTCCTTGACGCTGACGCCGAATTCCCATGCGAGGAAGGTCGCGAAGCGCGCCGAGTCGAGCACGCCGGCCATGCCGACGACCTTGTTGGCGGGGAGGCCCGAAAACTCGCGCAGCGCCCAGACCATCGCGTCGAGCGGGTTGGTGATGCAGATCACGAAGGCATCGGGGCAGTTGGCAGCAATGCCTTCGCCAACCGCCTTCATCACCTTGAGGTTGATGCCGAGCAGATCGTCGCGGCTCATGCCGGGCTTGCGCGCGACGCCTGCGGTGACGATCACAACGTCCGCGCCTGCGATGTCGGCATAGTCGTTGGTGCCGGTGATGCTGGCATCGAAGCCTTCGACCGGGCCGCACTGGCTGAGATCGAGCGCCTTGCCTTGCGGCACGCCTTCGACCACGTCGAACAGGACGATGTCGCCAAGGCCCTTCAGGGCGGCGAGGTGGGCAAGTGTGCCGCCGATATTACCGGCGCCGACGAGGGCGATTTTCTTGCGGGCCATGTGTGGACGTCCTTCCCTGATCCATCGGGACGACAAAAACGCGCACAAAAGGCTGGCGCCAACCCCCGTCCCAAGCGGCATGGCACCCGTTACAACAGGCGCGGTAGGCCGCTGGAAAAGCGATTGCAACCGTCAAAAGGTCGTAAGCGGCAACTATCTTTGCAAACAGTTCGCAATTGCATTAGGTGGGCGGGCTGGCGCATCCGGGGAACTGCCTAACGCAGGTGCCGTAGGGGCAGGCTGCTGTTCAGGCGTGTTATAAGGCTGGGACGAGCTCCCGCACCGCACGCGCGGCCAGTCGGCGATCGAACATGTGGGTGATCGCCAGCCAGTGCTCCTGCCCTGTGGCATCGCCGCGCTGGCCTGCCTCCGCAGCCGCCTCAACCGCTGCTTCTGCCGAGGCGAGGCCGTGGACCGCGAAGTGCCGGAGCGCATCGGTCAGCACCGGATCGAAGCGCGCCGCGCCCTCGTCGGGATCGCCCGCGGCGAGCGCATTGTCATTCACCGCCCGCGCCAGCGCAGGCGCGACCAGACCGCGCACGGCGGCGCGCCAGCCGAGACGGCGAACAGGGTGATTGGCAGAGGCAAAGCGGACAGACATGAAGCGCGGCGATTCCCGATTTATTAGGCGCGCCCGTTCCATGGCTTGGCCTGTCCTGCGGGTATAGAGCTCTGCCGCTAAGGCTTGGTGTGGCAACAGGGTTTCGGAGGCCTTAACCCTGTTTGCGCAGCCGAAGGATCAATCCTTGGCGGGGGCGGGCGCTGCGCCCGGCTGGGCCTTCCACTGGCCGGATCGCGCATATTCGGCCTTGACCGCGCCTGTCCCGGCATAGGCTTCGGCGGGGGCAGATGGCGCGATCGGGGCAGGGGCCTTGGCCGCGCTGCCGCTCCGCGCTGCCTGCTTTGTCACTGGCACCGGATCGAGTTCGTAAGCGATCGCCGGACGGCCGGGAAGGGCGGCTGCGACGGCGGGCATGACGGGGGACGGCGCCGTGCGACCGCTCACCACAGGTTCAAGCCCCGCATAGGCGGTGCTGAACGCGCCCGCTTGCCCGCCAGCGCCGCGATTGCGGTAAAAGCGGTGCGCGCCGATCGTGCCGATATGGTCGAGGCTGCCGGCCCAATAGGGATTGACCCAGAGCGTGTGATAATGCGTCGCCAGACCGACGGGCGCATAGACGCTCCCGTTGAGCGCGTCTGCTGCGATGCGCTGCGCCTGCGCCCAGCTCGCCCCCGAGGGACGCCGCGCCAGACTTCCGTCGCAGGTGAAGGTGAACTGGCACCCGGTTGAACGCTCGGAGCCCTGATAGACCACGCCGCACACGCTGGCGGGCCAGCCGGGGTGAGCCACGCGGTTAAGCACCACTTGTGCCACGGCGCGCTGGCCCGCTTCGCTCTCGCTGGCGGCTTCATACCAGACGGCCTGCGCAAGGCATTCCTGCGCGCGCATGTGGGTGATGCCGGTGCCGGGCGAATAGAACGGCTTGGCCGCCGCGCCGACATCGATCAGCGCGCCAAGCTCGCGCCCGCTTTCGGCGCCATCGGCCAGCGGGTTGTCGGTGGGCAGGGCGACCAGCGCGGTGCCGGCGGGGTCAGCCATGTAATAGAACGCCGAGCCGGGGAAGCTCATGCCGGGCCGCTCGAACGGGAGCGCGGCGTCGGCAGCCTTGCGGGTGGCGAGCGCGGCGGTGCTTTCGACCGCGTTGCCGGGGAGGCTGGCGAAGCCGCCCCCCGTCATGCTGTGCGCGGCCATCGCCGGGATCGTGATCGCGGCGATCAGCACCGCAAGCCGCTTGCGCCAGATTGTCCCGGGCAAAGTCCACCTGCGCGGGGTGAGTGCCGTGAAGGGGAAGGAGGAGCGCCGGGAGGTCATGATCTGCGGCCCGCCTTACGCGCAGGCGCAGGCGGCGGCGAGAGCGCTGGCGGCGGCCGTCCCGATAAAGGACAGGTGGCGCGCGCAGCTTAACCCGGTCAGCACCGCTTGCACGCGCAGGCCTGCCGCCCTATCGCCGGGGCCGGACATGGCGCGGGATCGCAACACTTTGACGGGGGGGAGCGCGGCGGCGCTGGCAGCCGCCTTGCTGGCTGCCTCATGCGCCCCCGCTGCGCCTGTGGCCAAGCCGGATTCGGACGCCCCCACCATCGTCAGCCTCAACCCGTGCCTCGATGCCATTCTGGTCGAGATCGCCCCGCCCGATCAGGTGCTGGCGCTGTCGCATTACAGCCGCGATCCCGGCGGGAGTTCGATCCCGGCCAAGGTCGCGCTCGGCTATGGTGTGACAGGCGGCACGGCGGAGGAGGTGATCGCGCTCCAGCCCGATCTGGTGCTGGCCTCGATCTTCCTGCCGCAGCCGACCCGCAGCGCGCTGGAACGCGCAGGCCTTAAGGTCGCGACCTTCGGCAGCCCTGCCACTGTGGCCGAAAGTGCAGCCCAGGTGCGCGAGGTTGCGGCGCTGGCGGGGCAGGGGGCCAAGGGCGAGGCGCTTGCTGCCCGGATCGCGGCCGCCCCTTCCGCCCCCGGCCAGTCGATCAGCGCGCTCCTGTGGCAGCCGGGCGAGATTGTCGCGGGCGAGCAGACCCTGATTGCCGAATTGCTGCGGCAGGAAGGCTTCACCAGCCACGCCGCAGCGCGCGGGATGAAGCAGGCCGATGCTGTGACGCTTGAACAGGTGTTCGCCGATCCGCCACAGGTGCTGCTGGTGGCGGGCGATGCGCCGGGGCAGCGCCATCCGCTGGTCGCCAATGTCTACAAAAGCATGATGGTCGCCCCCTTCGATCCCTCGCTGATTTACTGTGGCGGGCCGACGATCCCCAAAGCGCGCGCGCGCCTTCGTGCGATCCGCGCCGAGGCGGAGGCACGGATATGAACCGCGCCAGCCTGATCTTTGCCGCGCTGCTGGCGCTACTGATCCCGCTATCGCTGCTGGCGGGGCGCGTGTGGATTGCGCCGGCCGATTTCGGGCCGGGCAATACCTTGCTGATTCTCGCAGAACTGCGCCTGCCGCGCGCGGTGCTGGCGGTGGTGATCGGAGCAGGGCTGGGGGCGGCAGGGGCAGCGATGCAGGGCTATCTCAGGAACCCGCTCGCCGATCCCGGCCTGTTCGGCATCGCTCCGATGGCGGCGCTGGGCGCGGTGGCGAGCTTCTGGCTCGGCGCGGCGATCCCGACCGCATGGGCCGCATGGAGCCTGCCGCTGATGGCGCTGGCAGGTGCGGGGCTCGGCATGGCGCTGCTGGCGCTGATGGCCGGGCGCACCAGCTCGGACGCGGCCGGCGGTGCGGGCGGCGGGATTGCCCTGTTCACGCTCGCAGGCCTGATGCTGGCGAGCCTTGCAGGCGCGCTGACCGCGCTGGCCATAACGCTTGCGCCCAATCCCTTTGCCCTCAGCGAGATCGTGATGTGGCTCAACGGCGCGCTGACGGACCGTTCCTGGCGCGAGGTCGCGATTGCCGCGCCGCTGACCATCGCCGGGATCGGCGTGCTGGCGCTGGCCGCGCGGAGCCTTGATGCGCTGACGCTGGGCGAGGAGGCCGCACGCTCGATGGGCATGGAGCCGGGGCGCTTGCTGGCCTTGCTGGTCGTGGGCGTAGGGCTGACCGTGGGCGCAGGCGTGGCGGTGGCGGGGATCATCGGCTTTGTCGGGCTGGTGGTGCCGCATCTGGTGCGCCCCCTGACCGATCGCCTGCCATCAAGCCTGATCCTGCCGAGCGCGCTGGCGGGCGCATGCCTTGTGCTGGCAGCTGACAGCGCGGTGCGGGTGCTGCCGTTCGTCACCGAGTTGCGGCTTGGCATCGCCCTGTCGCTGATCGGCGCGCCGTTTTTCCTGTGGCTGCTGCTGCGGATGCGGCGGGGGCGGCTGTGATGCTGGCAGCGGAAAACCTCACGCTTATGCGCGGCGGGAGGGCCGTCGTGACCGGGCTTTCGGCGACACTCGCGCCGGGGCAGATCACCGCGATTGTCGGCCCGAACGGCGCGGGCAAATCCTCGCTGCTGCTGGGTCTGGCGGGGCTGCTGGCGCCTGCTGCCGGACGCGTCACGCTCGACGGCGCGGCGCTCGCGAGCCTCCATCCCCGCGCTCGCGCGCAGGCCATCGGCTATCTGCCGCAATCGCCGGACATCGCATGGGACGTTGCGACCGAGGCGCTGGTTGCGCTGGGCCGCCTGCCGTGGCGGGACCGGGGTGCGGCGGCAGTCGAAGCGGCGTTGGATGCGCTCGCGCTTCAGGACTTGCGCCATCGTCCGGTCAGCCAGCTTTCCGGCGGAGAGCGCGCGCGGGTGCTGCTGGCGCGGGTGCTGGCGGGCGAGCCGAAGTGGATCCTCGCCGATGAGCCGCTCGCCGCGCTCGATCTGGCGCACCAGCTCGCGCTTGTGGCCCATCTCAAGGCTTGCGCTGCGGCCGGGCAGGGGGTGGTGGTGGTGCTTCACGATCTGGCCATTGCGATGAACCATGCCGACCGCGTGCTGGTGCTGAAAGACGGCGACCTGATCGCGCAGGGCCCGCCGCAAACGGCGCTCGCCCCGGAGGTGATCGCGCAGGGCTGGCAGGTAAGTGCGCGCTGGATCGGCGAACCGGGCGCGATGGCGCTGGTCGTGGGGGACTAGCCGGAACATGCGGCGGGAGAGCTTGTCCTGAAGCCCCGCCCGCCATGTTCCGCCCCCATCCGGGCTCTCCATCCGACCGGCCAGGTTGCGACCCTGAAAGGACCCGGCAGGAGAGCCGCAGAGAGGCCTTTGCTGTGGCGGTCCGAGCCGGAACTGACGACTACAGATTTCCTGTAGTCTTACCTAATGGCCTGAAAGAAAATGTAAAAAATCACGGATCGTTCGGCTTGATGTCACTGTTGGGGCGCACACCGGCTGAAGTCACCCTGCTTGCAGGCTTCCACATCAGCCCGCCATTTGGCCATTGCGGCGGCATATTCCGCCTCGCGCTGTCGCTGTTCGGCCTGCTGGCGCGCGATCGTGGCATTGTAGTCGTCGGTAGCCTTTTCAAAGGCAGCCTTTGCCGCAGCGTTGTCAGCCACCTGCCGTGCCGCAAAGTCGGCCTGTTCGCGGTTCAGCCGTTCCTGCTCGGCGATTTCGGCCAGTTCCTGCGCCGATGGTCCGGGCGGGGGCGCAACCGGCACCGGGATCGCAGCGGGTCTGGTCGCGGATGATCCTGAACCCAGCGGGGCAAAGCGAACCGTCCCTTGCGGTGATGAACTCCCGTTGCCGGAAGGCAGCTTGTCCTGCGGAGCAATCACGGGCGTTGTCCTGCTGAAGTCGATCACCCCGCCACTTCGATAATTGTTCGGCCCCTGCTGGAAATTGGTTTTGCATTCCCCCACTTTGAACTGCTGCACGGACAGTCCCGCCAGCCGCGCCAGATCCCGGATGATCCGTTCCTCCTCGGGACAGGATTGCTGGCTGACCGCGCCTTGTACATCTTCATATTTCACGTTCCATCCGGCCCATGTGTTGCCGGGTTGTTCGATGACGATGTCGGCCTTGTAGGAAATCTCGTTCCGGCGACCATGGCGATAGGCGCCATAGATTTCCTTCTTGCCTGACCAGTAGGGGAAGCCCCATTCCCCGATCTTGAAGGCCTTGCCATCAAGCGTAATCGCCATCCCTATTGGCTGCGCCAGCGCGACTCCGGCGGTGATCGTGCCCATCGCCAATGCGGCTGCCAGTGTCCTGCTGATCAATGCTGTTCCTCCCCAATCCCTTGCCCTGTCGGCATGACAAAGGGGCCGAAACATTGTCAACCGAGGAAACCTGTTGCCTCTTGGCTGGTTGATTGGCCTGAACCTGTCACCATCTGCCAAGTCTTGCGGATAACACCTCCGCGCTGACCTTGACCCACGCGAACATTTCCGGAACACAGCCCTCCTATGAGCCTTACCCAAATCAGCGTGCGCGGTGCGCGCGAGCATAATCTCAAGGGCATCGACATCGATCTGCCGCGTGACGCGCTGATCGTGGTGACCGGCCTGTCCGGCAGCGGCAAGTCGAGCCTCGCCTTCGACACCATCTATGCCGAGGGGCAGCGGCGCTATGTCGAGAGCCTCAGCGCCTATGCGCGCCAGTTCCTCGAAATGATGCAGAAGCCCGATGTCGAGCATATCGACGGGCTTAGCCCCGCGATCAGCATCGAGCAGAAGACGACGAGCCGCAACCCGCGTTCCACCGTGGCGACGGTCACCGAGATTTACGACTATATGCGCCTGCTGTGGGCGCGGGTCGGAACGCCTTACTCGCCCGCCACCGGCCTGCCGATCAGTGCCCAGACCGTCAGCCAGATGGTCGACCGGGTTATGGAACTGCCGGAAGGCACGCGCCTGTTCCTGCTCGCCCCAGTGGTTCGCGGTCGCAAGGGCGAATACCGCAAGGAGCTGGCCGAATGGCAGCGCAGCGGCTTCACCCGCGTCCGGATCGACGGCGAGATTTACGCGATCGAGGATGCCCCGGCGCTCGACAAGAAGTTCAAGCACGACATCGAAGTCGTGGTTGACCGGATCGCGGTGAAGGACGGCATCCAGACGCGGCTTGCCGAAAGCTTCGAACAGGCGCTGAAGCTGGCCGAGGGGCTGGCCTATGTCGACCTTGCCGATGGCGTGGTGCCGGGGCGCGAGGACGAGGCGCAGGCCGGAAAGGCCATGAAGGGCGCAGGCCTGCCGCCCAACCGTATCGTCTTCTCCGAAAAGTTCGCCTGCCCGGTCAGCGGTTTCACCATCGAGGAGATCGAACCGCGCCTGTTCTCCTTCAACGCCCCCCAAGGCGCCTGCGCGGCCTGTGACGGGATCGGCGAGAAGATGCTGTTCGATCCGCAGCTGGTCGTCCCGAACGAGGCTTTGACATTGAAGCAAGGCGCGGTGGTGCCGTGGGCCAAGTCCAACCCGCCGTCGCCGTATTATATGCAGGTGTTGGCGTCGCTGGCGAAGGCTTACGGCTTCAACCTCACCACCCCCTGGGCCGATCTTGCGCCCGAACAGAAACTCATCATCCTCCACGGGACGGGCGGGATGCCGGTGCCGCTGACCTTCAAGGATGGCCGCCGCGAATACACTGTCAACAAGGCCTTCGAAGGCGTGATCGGCAACCTCAACCGCCGCATGATGCAGACCGAAAGCGCGTGGATGCAGGAGGAGCTGTCCAAGTATCAGACCGCGCAGCCGTGCGAGACCTGCGGCGGCAAGCGGCTGAATGAAAAGGCGCTGTCGGTGAAGATCGTCGGCACCGACATCGCCACGCCCGTTGCCATGAGCGTCTCTGACGCCAAGGCGTGGTTCCTTGCCCTCGACGCGCAGCTGACCCCGCAGCAGAGCCAGATTGCCAAGGCAATCCTGAAAGAGATCAACGAACGGCTGGGCTTCCTCGACAATGTCGGCCTCGACTACCTCAACCTTGATCGCACCTCCGGCACCCTCAGCGGCGGCGAGAGCCAGCGCATCCGCTTGGCCTCGCAGATCGGCAGCGGCCTGTCGGGCGTGCTCTACGTCCTCGACGAACCCAGCATCGGCCTCCACCAGCGCGACAATGACCGGCTGCTCGAAACCCTCAAACGCCTGCGCGATCTCGGCAACACCGTCATCGTGGTCGAGCATGACGAGGACGCCATCCGCACCGCCGATTACATCGTCGACCTCGGCCCGGGCGCGGGGGTGCATGGGGGCGAGATCGTCGCGCAGGGGACGCTCAAGCAGATACTCAAGGCCAAGGGCAGCCTCACCGCCGACTACCTCACCGGCAAGCGCAAGATCGACGTGCCGGCCAAGCGCCGCAAGGGCAACGGGCATCACATCGTGGTCAAGAACGCGCGGGCCAACAACCTCAAGGGCGTGACGGCCAAGATCCCGCTCGGCACCTTCACCTGCATCACCGGGGTCAGCGGGTCAGGCAAATCCAGCCTCACCATCGACACCCTGCAAGCGGGCGCGGCGCGGGCGCTCAACGGCGCGCGGGTCATCGCGGGGGCGCATGACGCCATCACGGGCCTTGAATACTGCGACAAGGTCATCGAGATCGACCAGTCCCCCATCGGCCGCACCCCGCGCTCCAACCCCGCCACCTACACCGGCGCCTTCACCCAGATCCGCGACTGGTTCGCCGGCCTGCCCGAGAGCCTCGCGCGCGGCTACAAGCCCGGCCGCTTCTCCTTCAACGTCAAGGGCGGCCGCTGCGAGAAGTGCCAGGGCGACGGCCTCATCAAGATCGAGATGCACTTCCTCCCCGACGTCTACGTCACCTGCGAGGAATGCCACGGCAAACGCTACAACCGTGAAACGCTGGAGGTGAAGTTCAAGGGCCACTCCATCGCCGACGTGCTCGACATGACGATCGAGGATGCCGAGGAGTTCTTCAAGGCCGTCCCCCCGATCCGCGAGAAGATGCGGATGCTGAACGAGGTGGGGCTGGGCTACGTCAAGGTCGGCCAGCAGGCGACGACCCTGTCCGGCGGCGAGGCGCAGCGGGTGAAGCTGGCCAAGGAACTCGCCCGCCGCAGCACCGGCCAGACGCTCTACATCCTCGACGAGCCGACCACCGGCCTGCATTTCGAGGATGTGCGCAAACTGCTCGAAGTGCTGCACCGGCTGGTGGAGGGCGGCAACTCGGTCGTGGTGATCGAGCACAACCTCGACGTGATCAAGACCGCGGACTGGATCATCGACCTCGGGCCAGAGGGCGGGGTGCGCGGCGGGGAGATTGTGGCGGTCGGGACGCCCGAACAGGTGGTGAAGGAGCCGCGGAGCTTTACGGGGCGGTATCTGGCGCCGCTGTTGGTGCGGTGATTCTTCCCTGTAAAGGGAGAATTGTAGGTTGGTGGAGAGGCCAACAACACTGAATGCGCTTTAGGGCGCTCCAAGTAATGCGGAATTAGCTCTGTGAAGGGGTGAGCAATAATGAGGCAGATTATGCTTTATTAAGATACCATGCTCGCATGTCTTCTCCGCAGAGGCATGTGAACCTAACTCCCGATGCTCTAAGATCGTCTTTCGAAATCACCCAATCGCTATCTACAGACACGTACACTGGTCGGCCTGTAACTACCGAAAGGGCGGCAAATTTTCTGTCACTTTTGTCGAAGTTTTTTAGTGGACCCTTAAATTCGAAACAATCATAGCCCGAGTTGGTTGCCGGCCCTAGCTCAATCCTGGAAACTCTGTGGCTGTGAGCACTGAAAAAATGCTGCAAAAATCTGTTCCCAACTCCTGGGTATCCAATTCTTAAGTTATTGTAATATTCTTGTTCAACTAAACCTTCGACATCTACGATTAAAGTGCCTGAGTTCATCAAGGACTCAAGAAACTCGACAGTATGAAATCTGCATTCGTAAGAAGTTTCTTGATTGTCGCCATTGGCGACGATTGGAACATTGGTGTCGACAATGCACGCCCCCACGCTCACTTCATGAGCCTCTTCAGTCGGGCCTTTTCGGCCGCCAATGTCTCTCCGAATGCGTCACCCATAAAGTGAGAAGGCCAATTAGCAATCTGACCAAGTTCATTGATCTCTAATTGGTCGAGTTTCGAGCCTCGACTGTCGAACGCGGCACTGTGCATTATTACGTCCTCATCGTCGAGTTCTTCTTCAGCAATACGTCTTTGCATCCTCAGGAGCAAATGCTCTGAATGGCTCTCAAAAACAATTTGTACTCCTCGACGGTGCCATACATTTATAAAAAGATCAGCAAGAGCGCTCTGAGCGAGTGGATGCAAATGAATCTCTGGTTGTTCAAAAATGACCGTAGAGTTCTCAGGAACATAATACAGAAGAACAATAATCGGCAAAACTTGGGATATTCCAAACCCTACATCGGTAAGCAAGACTGGCGGCGAATTTTTTCTAGTCCTTACCCAAGCTTGATAATAACCTGTGCCCTGTGCAATTTCCTTGATTTCGAAGTTCTGGATCAACCCCATTTCTTGGAGCCAGTGCGCAACAATCTCTTGAAAACTTTTCAGCCTACCACGGTGAACTAGGTTGTATTGGCGCTTGTCGGCAGACGCCGCCAATATAGCATCTATGACCAATTCACCCTTCAAGCCGACATCTAACGGGCGTGTTTTCCCCCAAACATATTCCCTTTTGGGTGGTTCGCGCAGTGGCCCAAGGTAATAAATATTGTCTATCTCTTTCTCATAGGTTGCCTCCAAATCCGCCAAAAGGGAGGCATTTTGATAGTAAGTACGAGCTTGGTCGGGAAAAGCATAAGATTTATTCGGGCTGGGCAGTTGCCAAGCTCGGCCAGGGGTGCGGATGAATTTGAAGTCGAGCCCTTTAGCCTTCAAATCGAAAGCGTTCTTATCTCCCCTTTTTCGTTCAAGAGAGAATTCTGTTTGCCCAACCCAATATTGCAATTTTGTGCCAACAGCTCCAAGGCTACTATTTTCAACACTTGATGAAATACTGAATTGATCGGATTTTACGAGAAATGCAGTTCTTTTGTTCGATGGATCTTGTATTACTAAATCGTCGTCTAGTTCGAAATCGAGCTTCCAAGTAAGCGTAAGATCAGGGTCATGATTGTGAAGCGCATCAGTTACTGCCCCAAGGCGCACAAACTTACCGTTAAAATCCAATGATATAGTTCGGTCTGTTGCTTCTTTAGTCTGCTTAAGGAGCAAGAGAAATTGAATAATACTAGATTTTCCAGAAGAATTAGCGCCGAAGAGGCCCGTAAGGCCTCTAAATTCGACGTCGACTTCAGCCCAGGTTTTGAAGTTCTCCAAATATAAGTTTGTGAGCATGTGGAGATCCTTTCCTGTTCAGGAATTGACGATGTGCGTGCAAACGTCAAGCGTCGGTCGTCGATCACCCCTTTCCTACACCCCCCAAACCCCCGTACCCTCCCGCCCGCGCCGCCTTACCCGCGCACCCCGCATCCGCTCCCCGCGCCCCAAGGCTCCCCGCAGCCCTGACGCGGCGGGGCAGCCTTGCGGCACTTCGGGCCAGCGGCGCGCCTTGTCCTCTCTCGCAGGAGACCCGCGCGGATGATTACGTGTCGTGAACTCTCTTACTTCAACCCGTCGCCCTATGATCCGTCGCGCAAGCTCTTTGTCGGGCCGACCGATCTTCGCGATCCGGGCGGGCGGGGGTTTGTCGCGCGCTGGCAGGCGCATGTGGATGCGGGGCGGATCGGTAAGGGGGACGGCCTGTCTGACGAGACCCGCGAAACGATCCTCGCCAATGAGCGGCTGATTTGCGGGCGGCAGCGTACGATTATTGATTGAGGGGGGTGGCTCGCTTCGCTCGGGCCCACCCCCGACCCCTCCCGTGAACGGGAGGGGGAACATGAAGCTGTTCCGCAGGAACAACACAAAAACATCCATTTTCCTACAGCAACTTACCCCTGATACGCTCCTGCCCCTTGCGCCCGTTTGCGGCGCTGGTCTTGCCGAGGAGCTGTCTTATGTCCGAACTCTCCCCCACATTCCCGCCCACCGCGCTGGCCGCGCCTGATGCTGCGCCGGAGCCGCCTGCGCGCATTGTCGATCCGGCAGGCCTCTCTCCCGATCTCAGCCGCGAAACGCAGGCGGCGTTTGTGCAGACCCTGGCGCAGTGGGGCAATGTCCGGGCGGCGGCGCAGCAGGTGGGGGTGAGCCGGGCGCATCTGTACCGGATGCGGCGTGCCTCGGCGGAGTTCCGGCAGTTGTGGGATGCGGCGCTGGTGCTGGCCCGTCCGCAGGTGGAGGAGGTGCTGGCCGACCGGGCGCTCAACGGGGTGCAGGAAACCGTGTTCTATCACGGCGAGGAGATCGCGACCCGCACCCGTTATGATGCGCGGCTGCTGCTGGCGCACCTCGCGCGGCTCGACCGGGTGGAAAGCCGCCATCAGGTCCACACCGTCGTCGCCGAGTTCGAGGAGCGGGTGGCGCGGCTGCTCGATCCGCCGGTGCTGATGGACTGGGACGATGATGATTATGACGATGATGACGACGACGACGCTGATTACGTGGTGACGTTCGAGGACCGGTGTGAAGCCGCGCGCTACGCTTCCGAGGGGTGAGAGGGCGCGTTTTTTGCTTCCAGGGAGTGTCTCATGTGTCTCCAACAGCGCGCGGGGCGGCGCTCTGCCGGGCTGACAGGCCTGCGACCACGGCGAAGGTCACCACCCCGCTCGCGGCCATCCACAGGAACGCGCCGGGGACGCCCAGACCCCAGTCGAGCACGCCCAGCACGCAGCCCTGCACCACGATCGCGGCCAGCGCCGCGCGGCTGGCGGTGGAGCCGGCCAGCCCGGCGATGATCGGCACGGCGAGCACGGCGGCAATCGCTCCGGCATCGAGCACGAGGTTGCGCAAGCTCTCCCCCTGCATCGCCAGCCCGGCCGCGACCGCCGCTGCCGCGACCGTCGCGGTCCGGGCGGCGCGCAGCATGGCCAGCGGCGAGGCATCGGGGCGGAGGCGGCGATACCCGCTCTCTGTGACGACGGCGGAGACGGCGAGCAGGGCGGAGTCGACCGAGGAGAGGATCGCGGACACGAGGGCTCCGGTGAAGACGATCACCAGCCAGCTCGGGAACAGGGCGTTGGCGAAGCTGGGCAGGAAGGCCTCGTCCGCGCCGAAGGTGACGCCGAGGACGGGGGCGAGCTGCGGGCCGAACAGGCCGAAGCTGACCGGGATCAGCCCGACGGTGAGGTAGATCGCCGCGCCCCACAGCGCGCCCTTGCGCGCGACCTCGGGCGAGCGGGCGGCAAGCGTGCGGGACAGCGCCTCCTGGCTGACCATGGTGCCGGCGATGGGGATGAGCCACAGTTCGACCCGGTCGATCCAGCTCTCGCCCGGCGCGGTGAAGCTCCAGACGGTGGGCGGGGCGGCGGCCCACATGGCGGCGGGGCCTCCGAAGGCGCTCGCCATGAGGGCGAAGAGGATGAGGATCGCGATGACGATGATGATGCCCTGCACGATGTCGGTGACGACGTCCCCGGCGAGGCCGCCGAACAGAGTGTAGGTCATCACCAGCAGCGTCGCGCCGATCAGGCCGGTGGTGAAGTCGAGGCCCGATGCGCTGGCGATGATGGTGGCGAAGGCGAACAGCTGTGCGGCTGACCAGGTGGTCGCGCTGAGGGCGATGACGACGGCGGCCAGGCTCTCGGTGCCGGGGCCGAAGCGGCTGCGCAGGAAGTCGGCGATGGTGATGAAGCCGCCGCTCCGCAGCCGGTGGGCGAAGAACAGCGCGATGGCGAGGATGCCGATGGCGTAGGCAAACGGCTCGGCCCGCGCGCCCGCCAGGCCATCGCGCGCGACCTCGCCCGAAGTGGCGATCAGGCTTTCGGAGGCGAACCAGGTGGCAAACAGGCTCATGCCGACCGCGAACGGCCCGAGGCTGCGCCCCGCGACAAGGTAGTCGTCATCGGACTTGGCCCCGCGCCCGGCCCACACCGCCAGCGCGATCTGGGCAGCGACATAGAGCACGATCAGCGCGAGCGTGATGGCGGCGTTCCCCCTGCGACCCTTGGCGGCGTGGATCTGCGATCCATGCGAAGTCCTAACCGGGCAGAGCCGAAGCGCAAGAGGCGAGGGCGCGCAATCGTCAGGCGGGTGCATCCGGCGCAGGGGCGGGTGCGTTACTCGGTGTGGATGGGGAACGCGCAAGGGAGCGCCGCATGATGCTGTTCAAGATTATCCGTTCCGCCCCGCTGATGGCGGCGGCCCTGTCGCTTACGGCGCTGGGTGCGGCGGTGCAGGCAGGCACGATCAACTCCAACCTCCAGATCGAACCGGGCCAGACCTTCGAGCTTGGCCGCGGGCAGGAGGGCGGCTTTGCCGTCACCGGCACCAACACCGGGCCGGTTGCCGTGGTGGTGCTGAGCAAGGCCGAAGGCGCTGCGGCCGTGGAGCGCGGGACGGTTGCACCCGGCGGAGCGGTCGATGCGAAGATCGCGCCGGGCGAGATGGCGCTGCTTCGCAATACGTCCGGCCAAAAGACGGCGCGGCTGAAGCTGAAGATTTCGGGAGATACGTCGAGCCTCGGGATGACCTATTCGGACAACCCCTAAGCGGATCAGTCGGCGATCAGTGCCAGCTCGACATCGGCGTGGCCGCGCGCGACCATGCCGAGTTCCTCGGCAGCGGCGCGGCTGACGTCGATCAAACGGCCGCGGGTGAAGGGGCCGCGATCATTGACGCGCACCACGACGCTGCGGCCATTGGCCGGATTGGTGACCCGCACGAGGCTGCCGAAGGGCAGGGTGCGGTGCGCTGCGGTCATGTCGTCATTGTCGAACCGTTCGCCGCTGGCGGTGCGGCGTCCGTCGAACTTGGCGGCGTAGTAAGAAGCACTGCCACGGCCGAGAACGGTTTCCTGCGGAGCCGAGGCGGCGGGCGCTTCGATAGCGGGCGCGGGTGCGGTAACTTCGGCATCGGGCTGGACCGGCACAAGCTCGATGATCGCGGCGCTGGTGGCAGGCTCGATCCCGGTGGTGTCGGTTGTTGCCGCCGTCGAGGCAGCCAGCGGCGCGAGGCCGAACAAGCCAGCCAGCGCAAGCGCTTGCACGCTCCGCTTGGCGAGGCTGCGGGCATCAAGGCCATGTATGCGATTTCCCGTCCGCATGGCGGGGCCGATAGATTGCCACCTGCGCAAAAGGCAAACCAGGTTGGTATTTCGTCGCCGCGAGGGGTCTGCTCAGGAACGAGTTGCCCCGGAAATGCGATGAAGCGTTGAAGAGCCAAACGGCCAAGAGCAGGCAATTTCGCAAAATCAACGGGCGCGACTCGCGAAATCTGCGCTGGCGCGGGCAGGGCGCAATGCAAATGGGGCCGGCATTGCTGCCGACCCCACTCTCACCGGCGTGTGGATGACCCTTGCTCGTGATGCGTCCGGCGAACCTTCCGCTTCCTGCGCAGGGGCCATACTTGGCGCCCGATGTCTAGCCTCTCGCTGCCCTGCCTTGCGGCTGGCTTTGCCAGAGATTTGTCACCGGCGCTCGCGCCGGCATCCGGCTTTCGCTTTGATCGCTGCCGCGTCTGTCGAAGCCCGAAGCCTCCGATTTTTCGCTGCCATGCGCCTCCGCTTGACCGAAGCCACGTTCCTTTCCCGATCTTTACCGCGGCGGCTTGGGGGCTTTCGCCGTTTCCGCTGCGTTTCCGATCAGCCAGGTTCCTGGCCTGTCCGGTGCCATCGCGTCGCTCTCACTTTCAGCAAGGCAACTTGCATTCGGCCGAGGCCTCCTGCATGCCGTCTCTCGATGAGCGCGTGGACAGATGTCACCGCCATCCTTGGGATCAAAACCCCGGTAACTTCAAGGCCTTGCGGCTTTCCGTTCCGGTTGCTCCGTGTCCCGAAGACAAGTTGAAGGTGCGCCTGAATCGGCGATCTGACAACATCCGAACATTCGAGTTTTCCACCGCGGGCCATTTGGCCTGTGGACACGAGTGGATAAGTCAACGCTTCGTCGCAATTGTTACGAAGAGCCCGGAAAAACGGGAACGAAACCGCCTTGAAGCTGTCCCAATATGGGCTTCGTGTCGCTGCGCCAAGCAGAGCGACTCGGTTTTCCCCGGTCGGAAGACCGATCAGGTGTCCCGGTTGCGGCGTGACAGCAGGCGCAGGCGCAGGCCGTTCAATTTGATGAAGCCCTCGGCGTCCTTCTGGTCATAGGCCCCGGCATCATCTTCAAAGGTGACGTGCGCTTCGGAATAGAGCGAGTAGGGCGACTTGCGGCCCACCACGCTCGCCAGCCCCTTGTAGAGCTTCAGGCGCACGGTGCCGGTGACCTTGTCCTGGCTGTGGTCGATCGCGGCCTGCAGCATCTCGCGCTCGGGCGAGAACCAGAAGCCGTTGTAGATCAGCTCCGCATAGCGCGGCATCAGCTCGTCCTTGAGATGCGCCGCGCCGCGATCCAGCGTGATCTGCTCGATCCCGCGATGCGCGCGGGCGTAGATCTCGCCGCCGGGGGTTTCGTACATCCCGCGGCTCTTCATGCCGACGAAGCGGTT
Source organism: Porphyrobacter sp. (assembly GCA_032116115.1). GTDB lineage: Bacteria > Pseudomonadota > Alphaproteobacteria > Sphingomonadales > Sphingomonadaceae > Erythrobacter. The sequence continues at coordinate 18,209 of JAUMAX010000006.1, read as the reverse complement.
CTCGACCAGATCGAGCCGGCCGATGCCATGCTTGCGGCCAAGTTCGTTCAGCGCAGTCAGCAAGGTGGCGGGCGACATCGCCTCGCCGTTCAGCGCGACGCCGTCACCCTTTTCGAAATCGACGGTGATGTATTCCGGCGTATCGGGCGCGTCCTCGGGATTGACGGTGCGCGAATAGACGTAGTCCGGGGTTTCCTGCCACGGGTCTTCCAGCACCTTGCCCTCGGACGAGGTGTGCAGCAGGTTCGCATCGGTCGAGAACGGGCTGTCGCCGCGCTTGTCTTTCGGCACCTGGATCTGGTGCTGTTCGGCCCAGGCGATCAGCGCGGTGCGGCTGGTCAGATCCCATTCGCGCCACGGAGCGATCACCTTGATGTCGGGATCGAGCGCATAGGCCGACAGTTCAAACCGCACCTGATCATTGCCCTTGCCGGTCGCGCCGTGGGCGATGAAATCGGCGCCGGTCTGGTGCGCGATCTCGACCAGACGCTTGGAGATCAGCGGCCGGGCGATCGAAGTGCCGAGCAGGTAGTCGCCTTCATAGCGGGCATTGGCGCGCATCATCGGGAAGACGAAATCGCGCACGAATTCCTCGCGCACATCCTCGATGAAGATGTGATCGTCGGGAATGCCCATCGCTTTCGCCTTGGCGCGGGCGGGTTCGATTTCCTCGCCCTGTCCCAGATCGGCGGTGAAGGTCACGACCTCCAACCCGCGCTCCACGCTCAGCCACTTGGCGATGACGCTGGTATCGAGACCGCCCGAATAGGCGAGGACGACTTTCTGGGGCTGGGCCATGGGAGAGTTCCTTGGGGAATGATTGCGCGGCGCGCCCCTAACAGTGCGGGGGCGCGGGGGCAATCGCGCTTTCGGGGTGATGCGAGAGGCGGGGGCTAATGTACTAAAGTATCATGGTTTTTTGGGATGACTTGGCGGGCACGATAGCGTATGCGCGCAGCGGGATCGTCGCAATTGGAGGGCATTTTCATGCACCGGTCCCTGTTTCTCGCTACGCTCGCACTCCCGTGTCTCGCCGCGCCCGCCATGGCGCACGAGGTGCTTCACGCTGGCCACGATGCCCATAGCCACGGCCAGACCTGCGGCCATCAGGCGCTCGAACATGCGGGCCATGTCGATTACCTCCACGACGGCCACCTGCACCACGGCCATGACGGGCATGTCGACGAACACACGCTCGACGTCAGCACCGCCAATCCCGAGGCCGAGGAACTCAGCGCACGGGTGACAAGCGACGATCATGCCCACGGCCACGCGGGTGAGGAACACATCAGTGTCCAGCACGGCGCCCATGTCGATTTCATCCACGACGGGCGGCTGCATCACCTGCATGGCGATCACACCGACGATCACGGCGCGGTCAAGCTGGTTGCTGCGCGCTGATCTGTGAACGGGGCGCCAATCGGCAATCGTTCTTTCGGAATTTGCTGCTAAATCCCTTTCCGATGGCGTGATGCACGCGGTCGGACAGGGGATTTCATGCTGACAATGTGGAGCAAGGCGCGCGAGATGGCGGAGATGACTCCGCCAGAACGCAACCGCTGGGTCGATTTTCTGCGCGCGGTGTCGATCATGGCAGTGGTGGTGGGCCACTGGCTGATGGCGGGCCTGTATGTCGATGCCTCGGGCGAGCTGCTGCGCGGCGATCTGCTCTCGATTGCGGAGTGGACCCACTGGCTGACCTGGGGCTTTCAGGTGATGCCGGTGTTCTTCCTTGTCGGCGGCTATTCCAATTCGGTGAGCTGGGCGGCGACCACCGCCAAGGCTCCGCGTGACCAGGCAGGCGTCTATCGCGACTGGCTGGCGAGCCGGGTGCAGCGCCTGATCACGCCGACTTTCCCGGTGCTGCTGCTGTGGGCGGCGCTCGCGGTGGTGATGACGCAGGTCGGCCTGCCGCGCGGACAGATCCGCATGGCGACCGAGGCGGCTTTGATCCCGGTGTGGTTCCTCGCCGTCTATCTGCTGGTGACGGCCTTCACGCCGATTGCCTATCGGATGTGGCAGCGGTTCGGCTGGCTGAGTTTCGCGGTGTTCGTGCCGATTGCGATGCTGACCGACTGGCTGACGTTTACGGCCAAGGTGCCGTGGGTCAATTTCACCAATTTCCTCTGGGTGTTCCTCGCGATCCACCAGCTCGGTTTCGCATGGCGGGCGGGCAAGTTTTCGCCGCCTCTGTTTGCATGGGTGTGGTTCGCGGTGTCGCTGGCGATCCTTGTGTCGATCACGGTCTATGGCTTTTACCCCGTCTCGATGGTGTCGGCGCCGGGCGGCTTCTCCAACTCGCTCCCGCCGACGCTGGCCTTGTTCGCGCTGGGTGCGGTGCAGGTCGGGCTGGTGCTGGCGCTGGAGCCTGCGGGACGGCGGATGCTCGACACAGTGAGTGTGTGGACAGCGACGGTGCTGATGAACGGCATGATCATGACCGTTTACCTCTGGCACCTCACCGCCTTCGTGCTGGTGATGACGGCCGATTACCTGCTGCTGGGCGGGCTGGGGCTTGAGCCTGTTCCCGGGACCGGCGAGTGGTGGATCACACGGCCCTTGTGGATCGCGATCTACATCCTCGCGCTGCTGCCGATGATTGCGGTGTTTGCGCGGCACGAACGCAGCTTCGGACCCATTCGCGGCGGGCGCACTGTGCCGCGTCTGCGCGCTGTGCTGGGCGTGGTGGCGATCTGTGCGGGGCTTGGCGCGACCGCAGGGTTGACCATTGCCAGCCCGGATTCTGTCTCGGGCATCCGCTGGTGGGTGATTGCGCTGCCGCTGGTGGGCGCGGCGCTTATGGGCTTTGGCCCGGTCTACCGCCCGCGCAACCGCCCCGGATCGTCCGGCGAGCCGCCCGAGCTGCCGATCAGATAATCCCGCGTGATCGGCAGGGCGCGGCGGGTGCGGATGTACTGGATCTGGTAATTGCACATGCCGCCATGTTCGAACACGGTCGCCGCGCCGGCGAGGTAGAACGTCCACATCCGGAAGAACCTCTCGTCATAGAGAGCGATGATTGCCGCGCGGTTGGCGATGCAATTCGCGTACCATGCGCGGATCGTCCTGGCGTAGTGGAGGCGCAGCGTTTCCACGTCGGCGGCGATCAACCGGGATTTCTCCGATGCCGCCAGCGTTTCGGACAGGGCGGGGATATAGCCGCCGGGGAACACGTATTTGCGGGTGAAGGCGTCGGTTGTGCCGGGGCCGCCGAAGCGCCCGATCGTGTGGAGCAGCATCACCCCGTCATCCGCTAGCATCGCCGCGCAGCACTGGAAAAACGTCTCGAACTGCGCGCGGCCTACGTGCTCGAACATGCCGACAGACACGATCCGGTCAAAGCGGCGGCCGCTGGCGGCGGTGTCACGGTAGTCTTCGAGCAGGATCGTCACCCGGTCGGCAACGCCCGCGGCCTGCACCCGCTGCCGGGCGAGCGTCGCCTGTTCTTCGGAGAGGGTGATCCCGGTGACATGGACATTGTGCGCTTGCGCCAGATGGATCGCCATGCCGCCCCAGCCGCAGCCGATATCCAGCACTTCCTGCCCCGGTGACAGCGCGAGTTTGCGGGCGATATGCGCCAGCTTTGCGCTCTGCGCCTCGGCCAGCGTGGTGACCCCTTCGCCCCAGTAAGCGCAGGAATACTGCCAATGCTCGGCATCCAGCATCAGCGCGTAAAGATCATTGCCGATGTCATAATGATGCGCGACGTTCTGCTTTGAGCCCACGCGGTTGTTGATCTGCTCTGCCGCAAAACCGGCGCGGTTCGCCAGCCGCTTCAGGATACCGGGCCTGCGCAGATCGCCGCCCTTGTCCCACGCATTGTTGGCGCGCAGCAGGCTGACAAGGCCCATCACGTCGCCTTCCTCGATTCTCAGCCGCCCGTCGATAAAGGCCTCCGCTGCGCCCAATCGCGGGTCCAGCAGAATATCGCGCGGCACGCGGGCATCGGTGAAGCGCAGCACGATCTCGGGAAAGCCGGGGGCAGGCGTGCCAAAGGTGCTGGCGCTGCCATCGGCGAATACGATCCCAAGTCGGCCCTGCCGGACGGCGCGGGCAAGAAACCGGTCGAGGAGAGGCTTGCTCATAGCGTTCCTTTCGTGGTTCAGTCCCTCAGGATATCAGCATCAGACCGCTTTCGCATTATCGCGGGTTAAGTATCATGGGCTTGTAAGGGGGGCATCATGAACGAGCCAAAGACACAGATCACCGCCGTTCCGGTCGAGGCGTTTCTTGATGCGGTCGAACCGCAGGCCAAGCGGGACGAGGCCCGCGTGATCGATGCGATGTTCCGCCGTGTGACCGGAGAGAGCCCGAAGATGTGGGGGCCAAGCATGATCGGCTATGGCGAATACCGCACCACTTACGAAAGCGGGCGCGATGTTCACTGGATGCGCGCCGGTTTCAGCCCGCGCAAGGCCAAGCATTCGCTCTATCTGATGGGCGGATATTGCGACGATCTGACCGCCGCAGGACGCGCCGATGCCTTGGCACGGCTGGGCAAGCATTCGCTGGGCAAAAGCTGCCTCTACGTGAACAAGCTCGCCGATATTGATCTGGCAGTGCTGGAAGAGATTGTCGCGGCCGACTGGCAGACGATGCTGCGGCTGTTTCCGGAAAGCTAGATGCCCGCGTACCACTGGTATCCGGCGACATCCTCCCAGAACCCGCCCTTGCCCTGGCCGATGTCGTCGAAACTGGCGACCGCCTCGATCGCCTTGACATATTTGGCCTGCTTGTAGCCCAGCTGCCGCTCGATCCGCATCCGCAGGGGCGCGCCGTTCTTCTCCGGCAGCGGTTCGCCGTTGAGGCTGTGGGCGATGATCGTCTGCGGGTGATAGGCGTCGACCATGTCGATGCTCTCGTAGTAATCGCGGCCATACAGCACGTCGGCACAGCGGAAGAGGATGAAGTTCGCCTCGGGGCGGACCTTGGCTGCATCGAGCAGCGCGGCCAGCTGCGGCCCCTGCCATTCGCCGATCGCGCTCCAGCCTTCGACGCAGTCGTGGCGGGTAATCTGGGTGCGCTGCGGCAGAGCGCGCACGTCGGCCAGGGTGAGGGCAAGCGGTGTCTCCACCAGCCCGCGCACCTCCAGCGTCCATTCCGGAAAGCCTGCGGCGAGTTGCTCCTGATAGAACGGATCGGCGACCGTCACGGTGCCATTGCCGCGGAAGGTGGGCGAGCGTTCGGCGCGGGAGTATTCGGGCGCGAGGCCCTGCTTGCCCGCCAGCGCGCGGTGCGTGGCCCGGTGCCAGTCCTCGGCCGCGTCAAGCAGGCTTTGCGTGCTCTTGCTCTCGTTGATCTTCGCACAGGCACCCGCGCCCAAGGCGGCGATCCCGGCGATGAGCGAGCGGCGCGGCAGATCAACCATTTGCGGGGCTTTCTTCGTCAAAAACTGCGGCAGGATTGGGAGGATCTTTCCCGCCGCCGGTGATCATGGCGAGGATCAGCCGCCAGTTGGCCAGCGCCAGCAGGAGATGGATCACGACAAACCCGAAGATCGCCCAAGAGGTGATGAAGTGCAGCGAGCGCGCGCTCTGCCGGCCCCCCAGCACGTCGAGCAGCCATGGTGCAGCAGCCTGAAAGCCGGGGCTGATCGCAAGGCCGGTGAACACCATCAGCGGCAGCAGCACCCCGAACACCGTGCCATAGAGGATCTTCTGCACCGGGTTGTAGCCACGCGCCGCCACGCCGGGGGAATGGGCCTTGACCGAAGCCAGCACCGCGCCCGGCGTCCAGTCGGCGGGGCGGGTGGCGAGGTTGCGGCGGAAATGCCCGTTGGCCAGCATCGCGATCCAGATGAACAGCAGCCCCACACCAAACGGCCAGGCCGCCAGAATATGCCAGTCACGCGCCACGGCGAGGTTGTAATATTGCGGGATCGTCGCCCAGGCCGGGAACTTGATCACGCTGAGCCAGGCGTCCTTGGCGTCAAAGCCGTAATCGCCCCAGTAGAGATAGCGGTGGGCGTTGGAGATGTTCAGGCCCGACATGAACAGCACGATGATCGCGGCGGCGTTGATCCAGTGCCACAGCCGGGTCGAGAGCGCGTGCCGGATCATGCCGCGCCGCCTGCGGCCTGCTCGCGCGCGAGCCAGATCACGTCGCGCGGCTGATCCATCAGGTGCTGGCCGCTGTCGATGAACAGTGTTTGCCCGCTGGCGAGGCTGCCGCTGGCAAGGAACAGCGCCGCATCGGCGATTTCGTCCGCGCCGGTCTTGCGGCCCAGCAGGTTGAGGCGGTGTGAGATTTCGGTTTCCTCCTCGCGCTGGTCGTGGCTGGCCAGCACCGCGCCCGGCGCAAGGCCATAGGCCCGGACGGAGCCGCCCGCATGGCCCTTTGCCAGCATCCCGATCGTCGCGGCCAGCGCGTGCTTGGACATGGTATAGCTGAAGAAATCGGGGTTGGTGTTCTCGATCTTCATGTCGGTGACATGGATCACGCTGCGCACCGCCGGGCTTGCGCCGTGGGCAATGAAGGCTTGGGCCAGACGGGCCGGGGCAAGGGCGTTGATCTGCATCGCCTGCCGGTTCGTTGCGGGATCGAGGTTGGTTACACCGTCATAATCGAACACCGAGGCGGAGTTCACCAGACAGCGCCAGTCGGGCAGCCGGGCGGCCAGCTGCGTGACGGCGGCAACGGCAGCGTCGTCATTCGCCAGATCGAAAGCAATCGTCTCGGCAGAAGGCAGGCTGGCGGCAAGCGCCTCGGCGGCGGCGGCAGATGCGCGGTAATGGATCACCACGTGCCATCCGGCTGCGGCAAAACGGCGGGTGATGGCAGCGCCGATCCGGGTCGCTCCGCCGGTTACAAGCACGGCTGGGCGGGGCAGGGGGGCAATCTCGGTCATGGCCCTGCGCTAACAGGCAAGGCGGCGCGCTTCAATCGGGGAGCAACGCGCCGCCTGCCTGTGGGAGGCCGGACAGGCAAGAACGCCGCCGGCCATATGGCAGGCGGCGTCCAGCCAGTCAGGCAAGGTCAGGCCTTAGCGGCAGCGCACATCGCCCCGGTCGATCTCGCGGCCCAGAAGGCCTCCGCCGACCGCGCCGAGCAGGGTGCCGAGCGTGCGGTCACCGCGGGTGTCGATGGTGCGGCCGAGCAGAGCGCCGACGCCCGCGCCGACCAGCAGGCCGGTGGTGCCATCATCGCGGCGGCAGCGCAGGCGGCCGTCATTGCCGCGCCAGTAGCGGCCGCGGTAGCCGCGATCATCGTCGCGGTCACGGTCGCGCCAGCGGCGACGGTCACGGCGGTCGCGCCAGTCATCATCATCATCATCGTCGCCCCAGGCGGCAACCGAGACAAACGGCGCGGGGCTATCGTTGAAGTTGGTGAAGATCGGTGCGGGGGCGGCGGGCAGTTCGGCGGCCTGCGCGGGGGCGGCAAAGACGGCCATCGAACCGGCGGCGGCGAGGAGGGCAAGGTGTCTCATGGTGCAATTCCTTGTGGCGGCTCCCCGATGGAGCGACCTCCTTTTCGTTCAGCTTACTCGAACGCGGGGTGAACAGCGATGTCAGGAAATTGCCAGATTTGTTCAGCTTTGCCGCTACTGCGATGAACCGTGGCTCAGATGCGCTTGGCTGCGGCCTTTTCTCGCAGGCGCGGGGTGAGCGGGGCAAGGGCGGCGAGCTGCGCCAGTTCGTCCGGCGTCGCCTTGCCGGCCACCAGCGCACGGAACACCCGCGCCACGCTCCAGTCGGCGGCGCCAAGGGCCACCCGTTCCAGCGAATCGCCGGCGGCAACCTCGCCGGTTTCGAGCACCCGGAAATACCAGCCGCAGCGGCCGGTCTGGACGATCTGTGCGACCATGCCCTTTCGCCCGAAGCGGTGTTCGATCTTCCAGCACGGCTGGCGCGGCTGGCTGATCTCGATCAGCGCGCTCCCGAGGCGGAAGCGGTCGCCGATATGGACCATGTCCTCAGTCAGTCCGGTCACGGCAAGGTTCGACCCGAAGCCGCCGGGTTCATCCAGCGCCGGATGATCGCCGATCTCCCCGCGCCACCACGCATGGTGATCGAGCGGGTACAGGTGCAGCGCCATTTCAGGCCCGCCATGCACAGAGCGATCAGCCTGTTCATCAGGCGCGAGGCCTTCGATGAGCACCTGCACCGCGCCTTCGCGGGGGCGCTTGGTGATCGCGCTCAGTTCCGCGCCATTGAAGGGGCGGGCGGTGCCGGTGCAGACGGCTTCGACACGGTGCTTCATGGCTTTCTCACGATGAGGTCGATCCAGTCACGTTCCACATTGTCGAAACCGCCGGCGGTGTAGTGCCGCGTCTCGGCATGGTCCCAGCCGGGCAGCGCGGCATATCGGGCGGCGAGCCAGCCTGCGGTCGGGAAATTGTAGAAGCGCCCAAGGCTGTCGCGCCCTTCGTCGGTGCCCAGCTTGTAGCTGGCGAAGAACCACCCGCCGGGACGCAAGGCGCGGTGGATGCGGGCGAGCACATCGGGCAGGGCTTCGCGGGGACAGTGGAGGAGGCTGGCGTGCGCCCAGACGCCGTCATAGGCAGCCTCGGCATCAAGCTGATCGAAGGCCATCACCCGCGCGCCTACGCTCCAGCGTTCATTGGCCTTGGCGACCATGGCGGGAGTGCCGTCGGTCGCGTCGACCGCAAATCCGCGCGCCGCGATCCGTGCGGCATCCTGCCCGCCGCCGCAGCCCAGTTCGAGCACGCGCCCGCCCGCAGGCAGGCGGTCCAGAAACGGATCGAGCTGGTAGGAGTGGGCTTGGCCGAACTTCAGCACATAATGCGGCGCGCGCGCCTGATAGAAGGCGATCGTGTCGGGATCGGCGCTCACGCGTCCGCCGCTGCTGCCGCCGCCTCGCGGTCACGCTGGGCGCGGGATTTCTTTTCGGCCGCCGTCTTCAACTGGCCGCAAGCCGCATCGATATCGCGGCCGCGCGGCGTGCGGACGGGGGCGGAAAAGCCGCCCTCGAACACGATCTGCGAGAAGCTGCGGATGCGTTCGGGCGTCGATGTCTCGTAACCCGCGCCCGGCCAGGGGTTGAAGGGGATCAGGTTGACCTTGGCGGGCAGGTTGAACTGGCGCAGCAGGCGGACAAGCTCGCGCGCGTCATCGTCGCTGTCGTTCTTGTCCTTGATCATCACATATTCAAACGTGATGCGCCGGGCGTTGCTGGCACCGGGGTAATCGGCGCAGGCCTGAAGCAGGTCTTCGATGCCGTATTTCTTGTTGAGCGGCACCAGCTCGTCACGCACTTCCTTGCGCACGCCGTGAAGGCTCACCGCAAGGTTCACGCCGATCTCCTCGCCGCAGCGTTCCATCATCGGGATGACACCGCTGGTCGACAGAGTGATGCGGCGCTTGGAGAGGGCAAGCCCGTCGCCGTCCATCACCAGCTTCAGCGCATCGCGCACATGGTCGAAATTATACAGCGGCTCGCCCATGCCCATCATCACGATGTTGGTGAGCAGGCGTCCGTCGGCGGTGTAGTGGCCTGCCTCGTCATCCTCGTCGATCACATCGGCATCGCTGATCATGGTGCCGCGCGGCCATTCGCCCAGCGCATCGCGGGCGAGCATCACCTGCCCGACGATCTCGCCGGGGGTGAGGTTGCGCACCAGCCGCATCGTGCCGGTGTGGCAGAAGGAGCAGGTGAGGGTGCAGCCGACCTGGCTCGACACGCACAGCGTGCCGCGCGTCTCGTCAGGGATGAACACCATCTCGAAATCGTGGCCGTCGGCGGTGCGCAGCAGCCACTTGCGGGTGCCGTCGACCGAGTGCTGGGCCTCGACCACATCGGGCCGGCCGATCACAAAGCGTTCCGCCAGCCATGGGCGCATCGGCTTGGCAATGTCGGTCATCGCCTCGAAATCGGTGACGCCGCGGTGGTAGAGCCAGTGGAACACCTGCTTGGCGCGCAGCTTGGCGGCTTTGTCGTCCAGACCCGCCTCGGCGAACAATTCGCGGATGCGCGGGCGGGGCAGGCCGATCAGGTCAATGCGGCCGTCGGCACGCGGCGTGATGTCGCGCGCGGCGGGGACCGGGTCAACGAGGCCCGGAATGGACATGAGTGCGGTGTCGGACATGAGGGTTGGCGATATAGTCGCGCTTTGCGGATTTGACCAGTCAGCTGCGTTTGGCACACCCAACCGTCGCCGCATCGATCGCGGTTGCTGCTCCGGCGAGCGTATAGCGGTCGGTGAAAGTGCCAGCCTTGGCCCCCTGTGCCGACACGCTCATCCGCGTGGCAGACCGCAGCGCGGCGATGATCGCGGCATCGTCGCGCGCGTCCTTGGCCCAGGCGTTGCGGCCCTTGGCGACAAGGTCGAAGCGCTTGTCGCCCACCGTGAGCCGCACCTGCTTCTTGTCCGCAACCTCACGCGACAGCACGAGATGCACCGCGCCGCGCACCTTGCGGTCAGGCCAGTTCGACACCGTGGCGTAAGCGGGGGCAGCGGCTGAACCCTGCGCCTTGGCGATGGCGTAGCAGCGACGCGGGGAATCGTCGCGGAAGGCAGCCCAGCCGTCAAACACCCCAAGGCTCTCGCGCGCGGCCAGCGGCGCAGCGAGGGCAAGCAGGCTGGCGGCAGCGAGCCTAATCATAGGCGATATCCAGCACTTCCCATTCGCGCGTGCCTGACGGCAGGCTCACCACCCGCAAATCGCCGACCGCCGACCCGCGCAAAGCCCTTGCGAGCGGCGAGTTCCAGCCGATCCGGCCTGCGCTGGCATCCTGTTCATCATCGCCCACCAGATGCACGGTCTGGTGGTTGTCATCCTCGTCCGCGATGGTCACGCGCGCGCCGAAGAACACGCGGCTGCGGTCGATCTGGGCGACGGGGTCAACCACCCGCAGCGCCTTCATGCGCCGGGCGAGGTGAGCCAGCTCGCGGTCGATCTCGCGCATTTTCTTGCGGCCATAAAGGTAATCGCCATTCTCTGACCGGTCGCCATTGCCCGCCGCCCAGCTGACGATCTCGACAATCGCCGGACGGTCTGTTTCGAGCAGCTGGTCATAGCGAGCCTTCAAGGCCGCCATACCGGCTGGCGTGATCGGAGCCCCCTGCGGTTTCACGAATCCGCCCTCAGCGCAGGAACGTGTCGACCGGGCGCGGCAATCCGGCCTGATCGGGGTACATGTGCGAATAGGTCACCGCATTGCCGATCACGCGCATGATGTAATAGCGGGTCTCGAAATTGGCTGGGATCTTCTCGACCCATGTCACCCAGTCGATCGCGCCGGTGCGCGGGTCGCCGTTGAGGCGCAGCCACTGGTTCACGCGGCCCGGCCCGGCATTGTAAGCGCCCACCGCCAGCGGATAGGCGCCGCCGTAATAGCTCATCATCCGCGCAAAATAGGCATCGCCCAGCTGGATGTTGTATTGCGGCGCGCCTGTGAGGTCGGCGGCGAGGTAATTCATGCCGAGCTTGCCCGCCTGCTCGCGCGCGGTGCCGGGCATCAGCTGCATCACCCCGCGCGCGCCGGCATGGCTGACACGGGTGCGGTCAAATTCGCTTTCCTGACGGCTGATCGCGTGGACCATCACCCAGTCGTTGACGGTCGGCGTCTGAACGGTCGGAAAGCCGATCCGCTCCAGCCCGGAAAGACCGTTCTCGCCCGCCTTCATGCCGAGCACCACGGCCATCTCGTCCAGCCCGACTTCCTTGGCCAGCATCGCAGCCATCAGCATTTCGGTCGGGCTGTCGGCTTCATCGCCCAAGGCTTCGAAGAAGCGGCGTTCGGTGCGCCAGTCGCGGCGGCTGACGGCGAGCGCGCGGATCGCCTTGACCAGCGGGCGTGCTTCGAACTCGGCGCGAACGCTGGCGTCCATCGCAGGCTGCGGCAGGCCGGCAAAGGCAGGCATCGGGCGCCCCAGCGAGGCGAGGGCCAGCTGGCCGTAGTAATAATCCGGCCAGCGTGCGGCCATTTCGAAATAGCGGGTCGCATCAGCCTGATTGCCCGCTTGCCGCGCGGCGCGTCCGGCCCAGAAATAGCCCTTGGCCTTGGTTAGCGGGGTCTTGGCCGTGTCGCCATAGCGCTGGAACAGCGGGGCTGCGGTCATGCCGTCGCCCATGTCCCACAGCGCCCGCGTGCCGCCCAGCCACATCAGATCGGTGTAGCGGTCGCGCAAGGCAAAGCTCATCGCCGACAGATCGGTGCCGGGGGCGAACAGATCATCGGTGCGCGCGGCAATCATCGCTGCATCGCGGGCGCCCGATGCCTTGGCGAGCGACAGAAGCTCGCCCACGAAGGCTTCGGGGTCGAGCGCGGGGCGGGTAAAGGCCGCGCGGCTGGTGAAAACCCGTGCAGCTTCGCCCGTCTGGCCGCTGGCGCGCAGGTGCTTGACCAGATTGAAGACATAGCCCGGATCAGCCTCGGCCCCGGCAGGCACGGCAATACCTGCCATCTCGGGCCGCGCACCGCGCAGCAGCGACAGGCGTGCAAGGGCGAGCTGGTTATCGATCCCGGTCAGGTTCATCACCTGCCGAGACGCCGCGTCCGCCTTGCCCTGCCACAGCAGCGCATCCATGCGCACCGCATGATCTTCAGGCGTGAACTGCGCGCCGTAAAGCCCGGCGATATACAACTCGACCGGATCGCTCATCGCGCCGCCGCGCCACGCCCGGCGCGCTACCTCAAGCGCCTGCGGATGCTGCACGGCTGCCAGCGCCAGCGCATAGCGTGCACGGGCCGGATTGGTCAGCGGCGGGTGCGCGTCGAAATAGCGCAGCAATTCGGCCTGCGGCGGAGCCTCGTTATCCAGCGCGGCTTCGGCGCGCAGGCGCAGGATGTCGATGCGCGGGAAGCTGGGATAGGCGAGCACGAAGCCGGCGTAATCGGCAAAGCTGTGGGTGCGGCTGGCCTGCAGCACCTCCCACCGCGCCACTGCTGCATCGATTCCGGCAGGCTGGCGGGCGACGAGATTGTCGTTCCCGTAAAAATCCTGGGCAGCGGCAGGCAGGGCCGCAAATCCCGCGAGCGTCAGCCCCAGAGCAGCATAAATCCGTGACGAGAACAAAGAAGTGCGGACCATGCTGGACATAGTGCCAATCGGCTCCTTATCAGGCGGTGAACGACGGGATAACGGGGGAGAGGCCCCGCTTATTCTCGATACCTAGCGATGAAGGCGAGACAAAGGCAATGTTCAGCGGTTCGATACCCGCTCTGGTGACTCCTTTCCGGGGTGGAACGTTTGACGAGGCGGCCTTCCGGCGGCTGGTCGACTGGCAAATCGAAAACGGCAGCGCGGCTTTGGTGCCATGCGGGACGACGGGGGAGGCCTCGACGCTGTCCAATGCCGAACATCACCGTGTGATCGAGGTCTGCATCGAACAGGCGGCGGGCCGCGTGCCGGTGATCGCGGGTTGCGGGTCGAACGACACGCGCAACGCGCAGCTGCACATGAATTTCGCGAGGAAGGCAGGCGCGGCAGCCGGCCTGTGCGTCGCGCCCTATTACAACCGCCCGAGCCAGCGCGGGCTGGTGGCGCATTTCAGCTATCTCGCCGAAAACTGCGACCTGCCGATCGTGCTTTACAATGTGCCTGCTCGCACAGTGACGGATCTGCTGGACGAAACCGTGGTGGAGCTGGTGAGGAAGTATCCCGACCGCATCATCGCCATCAAGGATGCGAGCGGCGACCTGTCGCGCGTCGCCGATCACCGCATGGGGATCGGGCGCGAATTCTGCCAGCTTTCGGGCAATGACGAGCTGTGGCTCCCCCACGCGGCAGCGGGCGGGCGCGGGTGCATTTCGGTGACGGCGAACGTCGCGCCGAAACTGTGCGCCGAATTCCACGAAGCCATCGCGGCGAACGAGTTGAAGAAGGCGCGGCAATTGAACGACCGCCTGTTCCCGCTGCATTACGCGATGTTCTCCGACGCCAGCCCTGCGCCGGTCAAATATGCGCTCAGCCGCGTCCATGACTGGATCGAACCGGAGGTGCGTCTGCCGCTGGTGGAAGCTTCGGACGAGGCCAAGCGCGCGGTGGACGAGGCGCTGGTGCTGGCCGGGGTGCTGGAGGGGTAAGTTCACGCGGGCCCCCCAACTCCGTTCGCCCTGAGCTTGTCGAAGGGCTGCACTTTCTTGGCCTTGGCGCGTCAGATCAAGTGGAAGAACAGCCCTTCGACAAGCTCAGGGCGAACGGTTTGATGTCAACTAAACCACCTCGTCCTCGTCCAGCAGGCGTTCCGCGCTGCCTTCCGGTTCGCTCGCGAGAATCGCCTCGGTGATCGTGTCGATTTGCGCGCCGACCCGTTCGGGATGGGCAATCGCGGCGATATGGAACAGGGCGTCGCCCTGGTGCACCACCGGCAGGGTGGCGTGGCCGATGATGATGCCGTCGACCGGGCTGACCATCTCCTCCTGATCCTCGCCGAACAGGCCGGAGACGCAGGCGAGCAGATCGCCCTTGCGCACTGGCGCGCCGCTCTCGCGGACCATCTGCACCACGCCGCCGCGCGGGCTTCGCACCCAGACCGAGCGGTTGGCGCGCGCCGGGATGCCGACGACGCTGAGGCCGTCATCTGCCTCGATCATGCCCATATGCGCGAGAACGCGCTCCACCCCTTCGACGCCGGTCTCAATCGAGAGCCGGTCAAACCTCAAGGCTTCACCGGCCTCCATCAGCAGCATGTCGACGCCTTTCCTGCTGGCGAGATCGCGCAAGCTGCCATCGCGCAACGGGCTCTCGATGATCACTGGCGCGCCGAACGCCATTGCCAGTTCCACCAGCTTGCGGTTGCCGGCCGCGATGCGGATCTGGGGCAGGTTGTAGCGGTGGATCGCGGCCGAGTGGATGTCGATGCCCAACTGGCAGCGCGCCACCACCTCGCGGTAGAACACATGGGCAAGCTGCCCCGCCAGCGATCCGCCTGCGCTGCCCGGAAAGCTGCGGTTCAAGTCGCGGCGGTCGGGCAGGTAGCGCGAATGGGTGATGAAGCCGAAGATATTGGCGACCGGCACCAGCAGGACTGTCCCCGCCAGCGCTTCGGGCCGCAGCTGCTTGGCCAGTCGCTGGATGATCGCTGTGCCGATGATCTCGTCGCCGTGGATGGCGGCACTGACGAACACTGCCGGGCCGGGCCGCGCGCCGTGCAGCACCCGCACAGCAAGCGAGGATGCCGTGCCGGTCGCCATGGTGGTGATCGGAAAGGCGACATCGCGCGCCGTGCCGGGCGCGATGCTCTCGCCTGCGATGATGAATGGTTCGGCTATGTCCATGGCCCCCGCCTTTCCCTGTTGCCTTGGGGAAGGCTACCGCGTGGCTGCGCAAAGCGCAAAGGCGGCCTGTGCTTTCCCCCCTCGCTTTTTGGCAGCCGCACGCCTACATCGCGCGTCCCATGGCACGCCCCAAACCCGTTACCTTCGACAAGCTCAAGATCGTCGCCGAAAACCGCCGTGCGCGGTTCGATTACTATATCGAGGACACCTTCGAGGCTGGCCTCGCCCTGCAAGGCACCGAGGTGAAGGCGCTGCGGGCCGGCGAGGCGAGCATTGCGGAAAGCTATGCCGAGGTGAAGGACGGGCAGGTGTGGCTGATCAACGCCAATATCCCCGAATACAGCCACGGCAACCGTCTGAACCACGAACCGCGCCGTCCGCGCAAATTGCTGCTGCACGAACGCGAGATCGAGAAGTTCGTCGGCGCGGTGGAGCGCAAGGGCATGACGCTGGTGCCGCTGATGGTCTATTTCAACCGCACGGGCCGGGCGAAGGTCGAACTGGCGCTGGCCAAGGGCAAGCAGACCCACGACAAGCGCGCCACCATCAAGGAACGCGACTGGAAGCGCGACAAGGCCCGGTTGATGCGGGATCGCGGCTGACGGAAAATTTTTCGACGAGGGTCGCGATTCACCTACTGGTCAGTCTCGCCCTGTTACCCATATGGGCAAGCAATATGGTGGCCCCGTCGATCCTTAGCGAATCTTTCGCCGGACCGCGCCTTTCGGAGGCGTGCGCATGACCGCGCCTGAGCCCCGCAAGCCGACGGTCGCCAAGCGGTCCAAGACCTGGGCGATGGACATCATCCGCAAGAACACCCCAACGCGTGAGGAAATGGCAGCGAACAAGTATCTCGCTCCCATCGCCCACCGTTTCCTGTCGCCAGAGCTGTGGCGCTTTACCCGCCGTTCGGTGCCGCGCGGGGTCGCGCTGGGCCTGTTTGCGGCCTTCATTATTCCCATCGGGCAGATTTTCCTCGCCGCCTTCCTTGCGCTGCCTTCACGCGCCAATGTGCCGCTGGCTGCGCTTGTCACCTTCGTCACCAACCCCTTCACGCTGCCGTTCTGGCTGGTGGTCGCGAACAAGGTCGGCAATTTCACGCTGGGGCTCGATATGGCAGGCCCGGCGCTGGCAAATGCGAAAGCGCAGACGGGCGCATGGGCGATGGTGGTTGATTTCTTCGAGATGGCCGGCACCACCGCTTTCGGCTTTGGCGTGCTTGCCGTGGTGACGCCCGCGATCGGCTATCTGGTGTCGGGCTGGGTGTGGCGCGCTGTAGTGTCCCGCAAGCGCGCCAGACGGTTGAAGGTCATGGAAGCACGGCTCGACCAGCGGCTCGGCAAGCAGTAGGAAGTGCAAGCCGCCGCACGTGTGCGGCTTTGCTCTCAAGCCAAAGGAACCGTCCCGCTTGTCCCGCCGCACCGGCACAAATCCCGATCCGTTGACACCGGCGCGCGCCGGGACGTTGGCCGAGGCTCCCCCTGCCACGCTGCTGCTTGGTCTTGGCGGCGCGCTGGCAGTGAGCGCTGCTGTGCTGTTTTTTGCCACGGGCAGCGGGATCGTGGCGCTCGCCTTTGTGCTGGCGGCAGGGGTCTTGCTCGGCGGCGTGCTGCTGTTTGACCGGATGCGCGATGCTCCGGCAGCGGGCGATGTTTCCGCGCCGGACTGGAGCGTCACTGTCGCCGCGATCGAGCGTGCGGGTGAGGCGATTGCCATTACCGACCGCGCCAATCGCATGGTGTGCGCCAATTCCTTTTTCCTCGATACCTTCGGCGCGAACGCTGCGCCCCCGGCCTTGCCGTTCGGGCGGGCTGGGCAGGAAGCCGTGACGCTGCTCGCCCGCAATGCCTGGCGCGATGGATCGGATTCGCTGGAAACGCTCGAAGCGCTCGATGAAACCCATTGGCAGATTGCCGCCACCCGCGCCGGACGCGGCGATGATCACCTGATCTGGCGGCTGCGCCCGATCACCCGTGCGCGCGGCGCCGAACTGGGCGCGCTCGATCTGGCTGGCCCGTTCGGCAAGATGCTGAGCCGCGCCGGGATCGAGACGGCGATTACCACCTCCGATGGCGTGATTCGCGCGGTCAGCGCCGGCTTTGCCGAGCGCGCGGCCGGCGATGAACGCGCGACGATGGTCGGGCAGGATTTCGTCAGCTTCCTGCGCTCCGATGATCGCGACCGCATCTTCTTTGCCCGCGAAGGGCGAGGCGGAACGCCGCAGACGCTGGTCGATATCCCGCTGGTCGATCCCGAGGAGCGGGTAACGGCTGCCGGACCGGACGAGGCGACATCGCTGATGCTGTTGATCGATTCGGGTGTCGGCATCGGTTCCGGCTGGGACGGCGCGGCGCAGGCAGGGGTGGCGCAGCTCGACGCGCTGCTGGCGCAATTGCCGCTGGGTCTGGCCATGACCGAACGCGATGGGCGCTTCCTGTTCGGGAACGAGGCTTTCCTGCGCTCGGTCGGGCGCGAAGGGCGCGGGTTGCCGCAATTCCCGACCGATCTCGTCGTGCACGAGGACAAAGCTGCCCTTTCCGATGCGGTGCGCCGCCATGGACGTGGACCCGCGACCAGCGGCGATGTGGCTGTGCGGCTGGTCGGGAGTCCGGAAGAACCGGTCTCGCTAGGTCTTGCAGGCGTGCGGGGGCTGGGCGAGGCGGCGGTGCTGCTCAGCCTTGCCGATACCTCGCAGGAAAACCAGCTGCGTCGTCAGGTCGCGCAGGCCACCAAGATGCAGGCGGTCGGCCAGCTCGCCGGCGGGGTCGCGCATGATTTCAACAATGTGCTGACCGCCATTATCGGCACCTGCGATCTGATGCTGCTCCGCCATATTCCGGGCGACAGCGATTATGACGACATCCAGCAGATCCGCGCCAATTCCAACCGCGCCGCCGCGCTCACCCGGCAATTGCTCGCCTTCTCGCGCCAGCAGACTTTGCGGCCCGAGATCATCCAGCTGCCGGATGTGGTGAGCGAGGTCAGCCCGCTGATCAAGCGGCTGCTGGGCGAGAAGATCACCTATT
>JAUMAX010000005.1:0-22130 GCA_032116115.1 Porphyrobacter sp. | reverse complement strand
GACCCGGCATTGCCGAACAGCGTCGCATTGCCGAGCCGCGTCATGCCGATGCCGATATGCCAGCTCGCCAGATCGAGCGCGAAGGTCACCGCCCCCAGCGCCACCAGCGCGAGCGTCTTGGCCCCCATGCCCGTCAGCCGCTGGTGGTTCGCCTTGGCCAGCAGCACGAGGAACGGCAGCGCCAGAAACAGCCGCCAGAACCCGGCCGAAACCGGGCCTGTGTCAGCAATCCGCACGAACCACGGGCCGATCGCCAGCGCCACATTGCCGCCGAACAGCGCGAGCAGCAGCAGCCACGCCGCAGGGCGGGCAGGCTCACGTGCAATTTCTTCTTGGGCGGCACCCTCATTTTCCATGCTTGCGCCCTAGCGTCCCGCACCCCAAGTGGATAGCCAATCGAAACTGACACCCGAGGATTACCCACATATGCACGAAGCCCTTTTCCAGCCGCTCCAGATGGGCGCACTCCATGCCAAGAACCGCATCCACATGGCCCCCCTCACCCGCGGACGTGCGGCAGAGCCAATGTTCGTCCCTAACGAACTGATGGCGCTCTATTATCGCCAGCGCGCCGGGGCAGGCATGATCCTGACCGAGGCGACCGGCATCAGCACCGAAGGCCTCGGCTGGCCGTCTGCCCCCGGCATCTGGAGCGACGAGCAGACCGAAGCGTGGAAGGCCACGACCAAGGCCGTGCACGAGGAAGGCGGCCTGATCGTCATGCAGCTGTGGCACATGGGCCGGATCGTCCACCCCTATTTCCTCGGCGGTGAGCCGCCCTTCTCGGCCAGCGCCACCACCGCTCCCGGGGACGCGCACACGCCCACCGGCAAGCAGCCCTATGCCCAAGCGCGCGAAATGACCCATGAAGACATCCAGCGCACGATTGGCGACTACCGCCGCGCCGCCGAGAACGCGAAGAAGGCCGGTTTCGACGGCGTGCAGCTGCACAGCGCCAATGGCTATCTGGTTGACCAGTTCCTGCGCGACGGCACCAACCTGCGCACCGACGAATATGGCGGCTCGCCGGAGAACCGCACCCGCTTCATGCGCGAAATTCTCGAAGCGCTGATCGACGTGTGGGGCGCGGACCGCGTCGGCATCCGCCTGTCGCCCAATGGCGATTCGCAAGGCACCGATGACAGCAACCCGGCCGCAACCTTCGGCGCGGCGGCCAAGGTGTGCGAAGAACTCGGCCTCGCCTTTGTCGAACTGCGCGAGCCCGGGCCGGACGGCACCTTCGGCCAGACCGATGTGCCCAAGCAGAGCCCGCTGATCCGCCAGATCTACACCGGCACGCTGATCCTCAACAGCGATTACACCGCCGAGGAAGCCGAAGCCGATGTGACCAGCGGCAAGTGCGATGCGGTGAGCTTTGGCCGCCCCTATATCTCCAACCCCGATCTGGAAAAGCGGATCGCGGCGGGCGCGCACTGGAACCCGAACAAGGACGTGCCCAAGAGCTGGTACTTCCCGATCCCCGAAGGCTATGTCGATTACCCGACGCTGGCCGAGGAACAGGCCGAAGCCGCCGAATAGGCGCAGGCCTTATTCCGCAGCTTCAGGGGCCGGGGCAGCAGAGGCTGCTTCGGCCCCTTCGCTTGTGGGCACGTCATTGATCCCCGGCGCAGGGGTGACCTCGGGCTGTTCGGCGTCGATATCGCCCACCGGCACCACCTGACGCGGGGCGAGCGGGGCTTGGGATTCGAGCTGGTCGAGCGGGATCATCGCATCGCTGATCGATCCGGCCAGCACCTCGCCAGACGCCGCGCCGCCCTGTTCGGCAGGGGCAGCGGCCTGTTCCTCGCAGGCGGCAAGGCAAAGCATCAGGGCAAGAAGAGCGGCGCGTTTCATCGGCAGGCTCTTTTCGCCGCCGCATCCAATGCGTCAAGGAAATCATCGCTGGCAGCGATCAGGGCCGCGTCCCATTGTTCGGGCGAAACGCTGAGACCCAGCCGCGCCAGACTGGTCACGCCGTACTCGGCAATGCCGCAAGGCACGATGCCGCCGAAGTGGGACAGGTCAGGATCGAGGTTCACCGAAAAGCCGTGCATCGTCACCCAGCGCCGCACCCGCACGCCGATCGCGCCGATCTTGGCCTCGCGCCCGTCAATGTCCTTGGTCCAGATGCCGACCCGGCCTTCCGCCCGCCAGCTTTCAACCCCGAACCCTGCCAAGGTGGCGATCACCCAGCCTTCGATGGCGTGAACGAAGCAGCGCACGTCCTTGCCGCGCTTGGCCAGATCCAGCACCAGATAGCCCACCCTTTGGCCCGGACCGTGATAAGTGTAGCGCCCGCCGCGCCCGGCCTCGACCACGTCAAATCGCGGGTCGACCAGTTCGGCAGGGTCCGCGCTGGTGCCTGCGGTATAGACCGGCGGATGTTCGAGCAGCCAGACAAGTTCGCTCGCCTCGCCTGCGAACACAGCAGCATTGCGCGCCTCCATTTCCGCCAGCGCGGCGCTGTAAGCCACGGGCGCGGTTTCGCGTCGCCATTCGATCGGTCGTGCAGCGCCGGGGGCGGGAGCAGTGCTTGCCATGGCGCATCGGTGGGGGCATTGAGCGACGAGATCAAGAGGCGATTGCAGTTGCGACACCTCGCGGCACAAGGGATCGAAAATGGCGAACCGCAAGCTCGACATGGGCATGGCCTGGACACAGGCGACCGGGCTGATCGGGGCCAACCGCGATCTGGTGAGCGTCTTGGCGGGCATTTTCCTGTTCATCCCGCTTTTCGTCCTGATCCTTGCCTTGGCCGGCAGCGATTTTGATCTTGGTGGCGCGGGGAGCGAACCCGATCCCGAACAGATCGCTGCGCAGCTGAACGCGGTGCTGCTGGCCAATTGGTGGGCGGTGCTGCTGGTGGCGCTGGGCCAGCTGGGTGGCGGCGTCGCGATCCTTGCATTGCTGGGCGACCGGAGTCGCCCCACCGTCAGCGAGATTCTGAAACGGGTCCCGGTGCTGATCCTGCCCATGTTCGGGGCCCAGTTCCTCATCGGGCTGCTCACGCAGTTGCCATCGTTCCTGACCGGCCTGCTGCCCGAAACCGCAGCAGCGCTGGCTGGTTTCATGACCCTTCCGATCACGCTCTACCTGTCGGTCAAGTTCTCGCTGACGAGCGCTGTGATCGTGCTCGGCCGCCGGCTCAATCCGGTGTCCGCCATGCGCGAATCCTGGGGCCTGACCAAAGCGAACTCGTTCCGGCTGTTCGCCTTCTTCTTCATGCTGGTGATGCTTGCCGTGGTGATCGGGCTGATCCTGGTGATGATCATCGGCCTGGTGCTGTCCGCACTGGGCGAGCGCGGCGCGATGATCGGCAATGCCGCCTTCATCGCTGCGCTGGTGACCACATTCTACACCATATCCTATGCATTGACCGTGTCGATCTATCACCAGCTTGCCGATGCCGTCCCGCAGGCAGATTTCGATCTGTTCGACTGACACCGCGGTCAAGGCATGATGGCGGATAACGATCCTGACATGACGCGCGCAGCGCACTCACCCGCCCCCACCGGAGCGATCCCGCCGTCGCGCATGGCGCTATTGTTCATGGTGATGCTGGTCACAGCGGCCGGCAACACCGCGATGCAATCGGTGATGCCCTCGATCGGCACCGCGCTGCAGGTCGATGATGTGTGGATCAGTCTGGCCTATAGCTGGTCTGCGCTGCTGTGGGTGGTGTGCGCGCCGTTCTGGGCGCGGCGGTCCGACCAGCGCGGGCGCAAGGCGATGATGGCGCTGGGGCTGACCGGGTTCATCGTCTCCTTCGTGCTGTGCGGCGCGGCCTTGTGGGCAGGTCTTTCGGGCTGGCTTTCGGCGCTGTGGACGCTGATCGCCTTTGCTGCCGCACGCAGCCTGTACGGCGGGTTCGGCAGCGCTGCGCCGCCGGCAGTGCAGGCCTATGTCGCCTCGCGCACCCCGCGCGCCGAACGCACGCAGGCACTGTCGCTGATCGCATCGAGCTTTGGCCTTGGCACCGTGATCGGTCCCGCGCTGGCGCCGCTGATGGTGGTGCCGTTCCTCGGCCTCGGCCTCACCGGCCCGTTCATCGCCTTTGCCGCGATTGGCGTGGTTGCGCTGGTGCTGCTGCGGCTGCGGCTGCCCAATGACGAGCCGCAATATGCCGCGCGCGGGCAGGCGGTCGCCTATTCGAGCGGGTCGGGCGCGCCGGTCGATCCGCAGGAGACGACCGAGCAGGAAGACGCCGCCTCCGCCGAGCCGCCGCGCCTCAGCTGGCGCGACCCCCGGCTGCGGCCATGGGTGTTCGCGGGGTTTTTCGGCGGCCATGCTCAGGCGATGGTGCTGGGGATTTCGGGCTTTCTGGTTCTCGACCGGCTGGGCCTGCGCGATACCCCGGCAGAGGGCGCAGGCCCGGTGGGGCTGGTGTTGATGAGCGGGGCGATTGCCACCCTGCTGGCGCAATGGGGCCTGATCCCGCGCTTCGATCTCGGCCCGCGCGCCGCGACGCTGTGGGGGATCGCGACGGCGGCGTTCGGCACCGTGCTGCTGGGCATCGCGGGAGATTTGCACCTGATCGCGCTGGGCTATGCCATCGCCTCATTGGGCTTCGGCCTGTTCCGCCCCGGCACCACGGCAGGCACCTCGCTCGCCGTCACCCGCGCCGAACAGGGGCAGGCAAGCGGCATCGTCGCATCACTGGCGGGGGCGAGCTACATCTATGCGCCCGCTTTGGGCGTATGGCTCTATGGCCATTCCGACTGGCTCGGCTTCGGGCTGATCGTTGCGCTGTGCGCTATCGTGCTGGTGCATGGCTGGTTCGCGCTTCAGGCCGACACCGACCTCACCCGCGAGCGCGGCTAGAGAATCTCCAGCACCACGTCCTGCGGGCGGCACAGGCGCACGCCCTTGTCGGTTTCCACCAACGGGCGTTCGATCAGGATCGGATCGGCCACCATCGCGGCCAGCACCGTCGCATCATCGGCGTCCGGCAGACCACGCTCGGCAGCATCGGTGCCGCGCAGGCGCAGGCCTTGCTGCGGCGTGATCCCGGCATCGCGATAAAGCTGCGCGAGTTTCTCAGGCGCGGGCGGCTCTTTCAGATATTCGACCACCGTCACATCGACCCGGCTGAGATTTTCGAGGATCGCCAATGTCTTCCTCGACGTGCCGCATGCCGGATTGTGCCAGATCGTCGCCTTCATTGCTGCTGTCCCTGCCCGTGTGCCGGCGCTGTCTTTAGGCAAGCCACAACACGAATGCCACAGCTTGTTGATAATCAGTCTCGCAACCTGCGAAGCCTTGCAGATGCGAGTAAGTTGCAATAGCTGCGCATTCAAGCAATCTGAAAGGCCACCATGATTCTTCGCGCCGCGCGCTGTGCCCTGTTCCTCGGCTGCGCCAGCATCGCCTTCCCGGCGCTTGCCGACACCGCACCCGATGCGGGAGAGGCCGCCGCCGCTGACAGTGCAGGCGCTGATGACACTGGTGAACGCGGGCCCAACATCATCGTCACCGGCAATGTGCTCTATGCCGACCAGATCAATGCCCTGCGCACGCCGACCCCGATCATCGATGTGCCGCAATCGCTCTCGATCACCACCGCCGACCAGATCGTGCGGCAGGGTTTCGACAGCATTGCCGACATCGTCAATTACACCCCCGGCGTCAGCAATTCTCAGGGCGAAGGCCATCGCGATTCCGTGGTGTTCCGGGGCGTGCGTTCGACCGCCGATTTCTTCGTCGACGGGGTGCGCGATGACGTGGAATACTACCGCGGGCTTTATAATCTCGAACAGGTGGAAATCCTGCGCGGCCCCAATGCGCTGCTGTTCGGCCGGGGCGGAACGGGCGGCATTCTCAACCGCGTGACCAAGAAAAGCGTTGTCGGCGAGACCTTTGGCGGCGTGCGCGCGTCGGTCGACACCTTCGGCGCTTACGACATCTGGGCCGACCTCAACCTTGCCACCGGCGAGACTGCGGCGCTGCGGATCAACGCCGCTTACGAGCATCTGGGCAATCACCGCGATCTTTATGATGGCGAGCAGATCAGCATCAATCCGACTGTCCGCGCCGAACTCGGCAGCGCCACCACGATCGACCTGTCGTACGAATATCTCGATCACGAACGCTTCATCGATCGCGGCATCCCCAGCGATGATGCCGGCAATCCGGCACGCTTCCTCCAGCGCATCACCTTCGGCGATCCCGACAACAACTACGCCACCTTCAAGGCCCACGTCTTGCGCGGGTCGGTGCAGCACAGCTTCTCTGACACCTTCAAGGCGAACTTCACCGCTTCGTGGGGCGACTATTCCAAGGCCTATGCGAACTTCTTCCCGATCGGGTACACACCTGCGACCAACGTGGTGGCGATCGACGGCTACATCGACACCAACCAGCGCCAGAACCTTGTGCTGTCCGGCAATCTGATCGGAGAGTTCGACACGGGCGGGATCGGCCACACCCTGATCCTCGGGGCCGAGTATATAGACACCGCCAACAACAACGACCGCTTCAACGCGGTGTTCGATACCGCCGTGGCCGATGGCCGCCGCGCCGATGTCGAGTTCTTCTCCGCCGTCCGCCCCTTCGCCTTGCGCGGCGGGGTCGGCACCTTGGCGAGCGGGCGTACGACGCGGGTAGGGTTCACTTCGCTCAATGACGATACCGAGGCGGATCTGTCGGTCTTCTCCGCCTATATCCAGGACGAGGTGAAACTCGCGGACTGGCTGCGGGTGGTACTTGGCGCGCGGTTCGACAGCTTCGAGATTACCGTGCTCGACAACCGCACCGGCGCGGTGCGCACGCGGAAGGACGAAAAGGTCACGCCGCGCCTTGGCCTGATCCTCAAGCCGCAGGACAACCTCTCGCTTTACGGCAGCTATTCGGAAACCTTCCTGCCGCGTTCCGGCGACCAGTTTGCCGACATCAATCCGCCCAATGACGCGCTTGATCCCGATACCTTCTCTAACGTCGAGGCAGGGATAAAGTGGGACATCCGCCCCGATCTTGCGCTCACCGCAGCGGTGTTCCAGATCGAACAGTCTTCCCCGCAGGTCGCCGACACCAATCCCGATACGCTCGACGTGATCGATTCCCGAATTCGCGGGTTCGAGGCGCAGTTGCAGGGACAGGTCACAGCGGGCTGGTTCCTGACGGCGGGCTATTCCTATCTCGATGGCGAACAGCAGAGCCGCACCGGGCCCACCGGACGCCGGGTGCGCGAATTGCCCGAGCACAAGTTCTCGGTCTGGAACAATGTGCAGGCAACCGATCAGCTCGGCTTTGGCCTTGGACTGACCGCGCAGGACGCAACCTTCGCCGACAATGGCAACACCGCGCGCCTGCCCGCCTATGCTCGGGTCGACATGGCGGTGTTCTTTGAAGTGAACCCGAACCTTCGGGTGCAATTGAACGTCGAGAACCTGCTGGACTCGCTCTACTTCCCCAGCGCGCACTCCGCCGACGAGATCACTGTGGCCCCGCCGATCAACGCGCGCTTCACTGTGTCGGCGCGGTTCTGACAGGCCTATTCGGGGGCAGGCACACGCAGCGCAGGCACGGCCTTGGCGGCATCCTCGGCGCTGATGCCGGGAGCGGGGGCAGCGCTGATCCGCTCCTGCCGCTGCGCCACGCGGCCCGCCTGCTCCACCGCCTTGATCAGGCGCGGATAGACCCCGCAACGGCAGATATTGGGGATGGCGGCGTCGATCTCCTCGCGGGTCGGTGCAGGCGTGCGCTGCAGCAGGGCAGCGGCCGAAATGACGATGCCCGGCGTGCAATATCCGCACTGGATCGCGCCCTGCGCCACCATCGCCTGCTGCACCGGGTGCGAACGATCGGGGCTGAGCCCTTCGATCGTGGTGATCAGCCGCCCTTCGGCCTCGGCCAGCGTGATCGCGCAGGACCGCAAGGCCACCCCGTCGACCAGCACCATGCAGGCACCCGCACACTCCGTCCCGCCGCCGCACGCCTTGGTGCCGGTGAGGTTCATCGCCTCACGCAGCGCGTAAAGCAGCGGCATCCGGGGATCGAGTTCGAACTCGACCGGCCGGTCATTGACGGTCATGCGCGACATCAGCTTACCCCACCGTGTTCAGAACCGCGCCTGTTGGAGACACATGAGACACTGCCCAGAAACAGAAAAACCCGGCGCTCGCAATCGCAGCTAAAGGCACCGGCGGGGATAGGGTCACACATCATGTCGCCCTGACTGGCAGTTTCCCCGCCAGTAGGAAACCGCCCCGCCCCGTCGCCGTTACTGGCGCCAGCTATCGTCGATTTTATCGACCCGGCGCTTCCACGCTTCGAAATCGAACATGCCCGCGCCGCCCTGCCCGCTCATCACCGACAGATCGCGCTGGTGGACATCGACCACGTCCTGCGGGACAAGGATCGGATTGCCCATGCCGAGCGTCGCCACCTGAATCTCGCAGGCGCGCTGCAAGGCCCACATCTTGACGAACATCCCCTGGATGGTGCGGTCCATCACGACAGGGCCGTGATTGCGCAGCATCAGGATGGTGTGGTTGCCAAGGTTCTGCACCAGCCGCTCGCCTTCTTCGGCGCGGACGGTGATGCCTTCGAAATCGTGATAGCCGATCTGGCCCTGGAAATTGCAGGCGTAGAAATTGGTCGGCAGCAGCCCGTCCTTGTGGCTGGCCACAGCCATCGTCGCAGTGGTGTGGACATGGCAGATCGCATCGGCACGGCTGCCCAGATGCTTGTGGAAATAGGCGTGCTGGGTGAAGCCCGCCTTGTTCACCATATAGGGCGACCCGCCGACATTATTGCCTTCAACGTCGATCTTGACGAGGTTGCTGGCCGTCACTTCGCTGTACAGCAGGCCAAAGGGGTTGATGAGGAAGGTATTTTCCTCCCCCGGCACCTTCAGCGAGATGTGGTTGTAGATCGATTCCGACCAGCCGAGATGGTCGAAAATCCGGTAACACGCCGCCAGATCGAGCCGCGCCTGCCACTCTTCCTTGCTGCATTCAATTGTCGGTTTGAGCTGCGTTGCCATCGGCCATTCCTCTCCGTCTGTCCTTCGGCCGAGCTATCGCACGCTGAGGGAATGCTTTGCAAGCCGTGCGAGGCGCGGCTAGGCCTAGGCGACGATGAACGCGCCCGCCCTATCTTCTGCAAAACTGGTCAGCGGCAGCATTCCCGGACATCTGGTCAGCCAGACACTTCCCGCCGTGATCGGGGTGGCAGCGATCATGTCGATCGGGATCGTCGATGCCTATTTCATCGGCCAGTTGGGCGCCAAGCCGCTGGCCGCGATCAGCTTCATCTTTCCCGTCGCCGTGGCCAGCACATCACTGGGCGTGGGCGTGATGGTGGGGATCAATTCGGTGGTCGCCCGTGCCCTTGGCGAAGGCGATTTTGACCGGGCGGCGCGGCGGGCCAATTTCGGGATCGTGTTTGCCTGCGCCTGCGGCATCCTGATGGGCCTTGCCCTGTGGCTGCTGATCGACCCGATCTTCACCGCGATGAACGCGCCTGCCGATCTCATGCCGCTGATCCGTGCCTATATGACGCCCTATGCCTGCGGTTTCCCGCTGAGCCTTGCGATCATGGGCTTCAACGGCGTGCTGCGGGGACAGGGTGAGGCCAAGCGGACCAGCACCGTCAGCATCACCTATGCCGCCGCGAACTGGGTGCTGAACCCGATCCTGATCGTGGGCGCATTTGGCTTTGAAGGGTTCGGCATTGCCGGATCGGCCTATGCGACAGTGATCGGCTGGGGGATCGGGGTGCTCACAGCCCTGTGGTTGCTGCGCGGAACGCCGCTGCCCTTGAACCTTGCTTTGCTGCGCAATTGCAGCCTGATCGATCCGGCCAAGGCGATCATCCGCGTCGGCCTGCCTGCCGCCTTCTCCAATGCGATCAACCCGCTTGGCCTGTCGATCCTGACCGCGCTGGTGGCACTCGAAGGCGAGGCGGCGGTCGCAGGCTTCGGTGCGGCGGGGCGCTTGCAAAGCTTCGTGATTGTCCCGCTGCTGGGCCTGTCAGGCGCCATCGGAGCCATCGTCGGGCAGAACTGGGGCGCGGGCCGATATGACCGGGCGCGCGAGGCGACGCTCTATGCTGCCGGTTTCTGCATCGTGTGGGGCTTGCTCGTGGCGATCGGGATGGTCGCCGCCGGAGAGAACTTTGCGCGGGTCTTCACCGACAATCCCGCCGTGATCGCCGAATTCGCCGCCTATCTCCACATCGCCGCCTGGGGCTATGCGGGCTTTGGCCTGCTGATCGTGGGCAATGGCATCATGAACGCAGTCGACAAGGCGAGCTTTGCCTTGTTGCAGTCCGTTGCCCGCGTGTTTCTGGTGATGCTGCCGGTCGCGCTGGTCTTGCAACCCGGCATGGGCAGCAACGCGATCTACACCGCCGAACTTGCTGCCAACCTGTTCGGCGCAGTCTCGGCGGTGGTGCTGGTGCGGCATATCTTTATGAAACAGGCGCCTGCTTGGGTGCCGCGCTAGGCGCTTGTTAACCAACCCTGCCGCATAGCCTTCCCCTGCAAGGGCTAAGAGGTTGCGCACCTGATGGACGATCTGCTGGCGGATTTCATCGCCGAGACCCGCGAGATGCTGGAGGCTTCCGGCGGCGAACTCGTCGCGTGGGAAGCCAATCCGGCTGACCGCGCGCGGCTCGATACCATCTTCCGCTTCGTCCACACGGTGAAGGGCAATTGCGGCTTCTTCGATTTCCCGCGCCTCGCCAGCCTGAGCCATGCCGCCGAAGATGCGCTGGCCGATTGCCGCGCTGGCCGGCGTGAGCCTGACCAGCGGCTCGTCACCGCCGTTCTCGCCATTATCGACCGTATTGCCCTGATGATCGACGCGATCGAAGCGGGCGAGGATCTGGCGTCCTTTGACCCCGACGGCAGCGATGAAGCGCTGATTGCAGGCCTTGACGGTTCCCACGAAACATCGGGCAGCGCCGGGTCCGAGGGAGGTACGGACGGGATCAGGGAAGGCTCTGGGCCAACCCTGCACGCCCCAGCCGAAGCGCTGCTGACCAGCGGCGAGGAGCCTTCCGCGCAAAGCCAGTCCACCGGACGCCGCAGCGATCCCGCCGCCGCCCAGCGCACCATCCGCCTGCCCGTCGAACTGCTCGACCGGGTGATGAGCGGCGTCAGCGACATGGTGCTGGCGCGCAATGATCTGGCCCACCGGCTGCGGCAGGCGGGCAACCAGCCGACCATCGACGGCCCGTTCGAACGGCTCACCACGATCCTGTCGGACGTGCGCGATGCGATCACCCGGATGCGGATGCAGCGGATCGAGACGCTGTTCGGCGCGCTGCCCCGGCTGGTGCGTGACCTGTCGGCTGAACTCGGCAAGCAGGTCATGGTCGATCTGGATGGCGGCGACGTTGAGCTTGACCGCGAGATGATTGAAACCATCCGCGATCCGCTCACCCACCTGATCCGCAACGCTATCGACCACGGGATCGAGGCGCCGTCCGCCCGCCTTGCTGGCGGCAAGCGCGAAATCGGCCTGCTCGCCATCGCCGCGCGCCAATCAGGCAACACGATCAGCATCGTCATCTCCGACGACGGGCGCGGGCTGGACGAGGAACGCATCGCTGCCAAGGCGGTCCACACCGGCCTCATCACCGCCGCCGAGCGTGCCGTGATGAGCCGGGACAAGATCCTCAACCTGATCTTCGAACCCGGCTTCTCCACCGCCGAGACAGTCAGCAATGTCTCCGGGCGCGGGGTCGGGCTGGATGTGGTGCGCCAGAACCTCGAAAAGGTCGGCGGCAGCATCAAGGTGACCAGCCAGCCGGGCCACGGCACGCTGTTCAGCCTGCAGATCCCCCTGACGCTCAGCATCATTGCCGGCCTGACGGTCGAAGTTGGCGGGCATCGCTTCGCCATCCCGCAATCCTATGTCGAGGAAATCGTGCAAGGCACGGCCCACGCGCTCGAATTCACCCGGATGGGCGAGACGGCGCTGGTCACCTTCCGCGGCAACCGCGTGCCGTGCCTGATGCTGGGCGAGGTGCTGGGCGTTGCGTCCTGCGAGATTGCCGCGCGTGAGCCCACGCTGGTGATGCTGCGCCTTGCCAGCGGCGATCTGTTCGCGCTGGCGGTGGAAGGCATCCACAATCACGGCGATCTGGTGGTCAAGCCGCTTGCACCTGCGGTGATGCGGTCGGGGCTTTATGCCGGATCGACCCTGCTTGATGAT
Organism: Porphyrobacter sp.; assembly: GCA_032116115.1. Classification (GTDB taxonomy): domain Bacteria; phylum Pseudomonadota; class Alphaproteobacteria; order Sphingomonadales; family Sphingomonadaceae; genus Erythrobacter. The sequence goes on along the minus strand of JAUMAX010000005.1, from coordinate 9,969 downwards.
GGCCAGCCGGTGCTGCTGCTCGATGTCGCGAATATTGCCGCGCAGCACAATCTGGTGTCCGATACCCGCACGCGGGTGCTCGGCCCGCTGGACGACGAGACGGCGACGGCCGCTACCGATGCGGCGCGGGCGATGCTGTTCACCGATTTCGCCGGGCGGCGTTCGGCCGTGCGGCTGGAACTGGTGCAGCGCATCGAAACCGCGCCAGCCAGCGCGATCGACCGCAGCGGCCCGCGCGCCCGCGTGGTGATCGACGGGTTGATCCTGCCGCTGATCGGCCTGCCGGACGAAGCCCTTACCCTGCCCCGCGTCCGCCTGCTGCGGCTCAGCGATGGCGCGTGCGAATTGCTCTATGCCGTGCGCGAGGTCGAGGATGCGGTCGAACTGACCGAGGCCTTGCGCCCCGTGCCGGAAGATCCGCTGGCCGAAGCGGTCACGCTGATCGGCGGCAAGCCGGTCACGCTGATCGACGCTCACACCCTGTTCGCGCTTCATGGCGAACCGCCGGTCGTCGCCGCACGCCCACGCTGCAGCATTCCGCAAGGCGAATGGTCGCGCACCATCCTTGCTCCGCTGGTCGCCAGTGCCGGCTACGACATCATTGCCGAAGGCGAGGCGGACAGCGCCGCCATCGGCATCGTGTTCGAGGACATGTTCGAAGTGGCCGAAGCGCTGGGCCGCACGCTGCCGGGCCGGGTGATCCGCCTGCGCGACCAGCCCGAAGCGCCAGCGGGGTGCGAGACGGTCTACCGCTATGACCGCGAGGCTCTGCTGGCCGCGCTTGCCGCGGCAAACCATACCGGAGAGGCCGCATGACCGGAGACCTGCTCGTCATCGCCCAGATCGCCGGACGCCGCTGCGCCTTGAGCGCGCTCGATGTGAAATCGGTGATCGAAATCGGCACCGTCACACCGATCCCGCGCGCTCCCGCGTGGATTTCAGGGATCACCGCGCTGCGCAGTCAGGCGCTGACCGTGATCGATTGCCGCCGCGCGCTCGGCCTAGCGGAGATTGAATGGCTGACCGATCACCGCGCTATCGTGGTGGCCGAAAGCGGACATTCCTATGCCCTGCTGGTCGACGGCATCGAGGATATCACCACCGCTGCGGGCGAGGCTGGACAAGTGCCGGGCGGCTTTGGCGCGGAATGGTCTCGCGTGGCCAGCGGCATGATCGAAACGCTCGCCGGGCCTGCCTTGATGCTGGATCTGGCAGCCCTGCTGGCCGGGCCCGACAGCGCAAGGCACGACATTGAAGCCGCCGCCTAGGGCACTATTGCAGCGCCGCGCAGGCTTGAAAGCGAACACAAATCCGCAGGGAACGTAATCCGCTTTAATCCAATGCTTACCAACTGCGCCTAGTTTCAGGGCTTCAACCGCAGGAACGCCCATGAAAACATGCCTCATCGTCGATGATTCCCGCGTCATCCGCAAGGTTTCGAGACATATCCTCGAAACGCTCGGATTCGCCGTGGAGGAAGCCGAGAACGGCGCGCTCGCGCTCGAAGCGTGCGAGGCATCGATGCCCGATGTGGTGCTGCTCGACTGGAATATGCCGGTGATGACGGGGATCGAATTCCTCGTCCATCTGCGCCAGCGCCCCGGCGGTGACCGGCCCAAGGTGGTGTTCTGCACCACCGAAAACGACGTCGCCCACATCCGCGAGGCGATTCAGGCGGGCGCGGACGAATATGTGATGAAGCCCTTCGATCACGAGACACTCCAGATCAAACTGCAGCTCGTCGGGTTTGCGTGAACCGCCCCTCTTCCATTCCGCGCTACCTTCCGCCCGCAGGCTCGGACGGAAGCGACCGCCGCCCCTTTGCGCAGCGCGGCGCCGGCGCGGCGATTCGGGTGATGATCGTCGATGATTCGCTGACGGTCCGCACAATCTTCAAGCGGATGGTGGAAAGCGATCCGGCGCTGGTGATCGTCGGCACCGCCAGCAGCGCCGAGCGGGCGATTGCCCAGCTGGCCGAAGACCCTGCCGACGTGGTGCTGCTCGATCTCGAAATGCCGGGGATCGGCGGGCTGGACGCCCTGCCCGCGATTCTCGCCACGCCCGGCAAGCCGCAGGTGCTGGTCGTCTCCTCGCTGACGATGGACGGGGCCGAACACACGCTGGCCGCGCTGCAGATGGGAGCCGCCGACACGCTGCTGAAGCCGCGTCCGGGCGGCTTTACCGAAGACTACCGCGCCCAGCTGCTCGGCAAGATCCGCGCGCTGGGCAGCCGTTTCGCCGACCGCGACGCGCCCCCCGTGCAACCGGCAGAGCCCAGCTTCGTGCGCCCCGGCCTGTCCCGGCGCAGCTGGCGGCCTGAAGTGGTCGCCATCGGTGCATCGACCGGCGGCATCCATGCGCTGGGCCTGATGCTGCGGCGGCTTGGCCCCGGCTTTGACTTGCCGATCCTCATCACCCAGCACCTGCCCGCATCCTTCATGCCGGTGTTCGCGCGCCAGATCGAAGCGGCTTGCGGCAGGCCAGCCGATATTGCGGCTGACGGGCTGACACTGACCCCGGGACGCATCCTGATCGCGCCCGGCCACGGCCATATCATCGTCCAGCGCAAGGGCGCGATGCTCGCTGTGCGAATCAGCACCGAACCTGCACCAAGCGGCTGCCTGCCATCGGTCGATCCGATGCTGGCGAGCCTGGCCGACGCCTGCGAGGGCCGCGCCCTTGGCGTGATCCTGTCGGGCATGGGCCGCGACGGAGTGATCGGGGCCAAATCACTCGTCGATGCGGGCGGCACGATCTATGCGCAGGATGCCGATACCAGCGCGGTCTGGGGGATGCCCGGCGCCGCCGCGCGCGCAGGGCTGGCCAGCATGGTCGCCCCGCCCGACCGGCTCGGCGATGCAGTGATGGCCCAGGCCGCCGCTCCTGCTGCTCCGGCGCTGCGTTAGGCGCGCCGTCACGATGGACGTGAGCGAAATCTCCCACCAGATCATCGCAGATCTGCTTGAAGCGCGCACCGGTCAGCATCTGACCGAGAGCCGCCGCTGGCGCGTCAATTCCGCGCTGGCCGGCATTTTCCGCGCGCATGGCATCAGCAATGTCGACCAGCTCGTATGCCTGCTCGCCGCGCCTCCGGGAGGGCCGGAAAGCCCCGACCTGTCGCAGGAAGTGGTCGAGGCGCTGCTCAACAACGAGACCTATTTCTACCGCGACAAGCCGACCTTCGATCAGCTGCCGGCTGAAATCCTGCCCGAAATCGCCCAGCGCCGCCGCGATATGCGCCGCCTGTCGATCTGGTCGGCGGGCTGTTCGACCGGCCAGGAGGTCTATTCGCTCGCCATGATGTTCGCCGATCAGGCCGAACGCTGGCAGGGCTGGACGATCGACATCCTCGGCACCGATGTCTCGCACCGCGCGATCAACGCCGCGCGCAGCGGATGCTACAGCCAGTTCGAAGTGCAACGCGGGCTCGGCGTCACGCAGATGCTGCGCCATTTCGACGAGACACCGCGCGGCTGGCAGGTGCGCGAAGACGTGCGGCGCATGGTGCGGTTCAGCCAGCACAACATGCTCGGCCCGTTCCCGGGACGCATCCCCTTCGATCTGGTGCTGTGCCGCAATGTGCTGCTCTATTTTGACCGTTCCACCCGCGGCGAGGCTTTCGCCCGGCTGGCACAAGCGGTGATGCCCGACGGGTTCCTGATGCTCGGCGCAGGCGAGACCGTGGTCGGCCAGACCGACCGCTTCGTCCCCACCGCCCGCCGTGCCAGCTTCTTCGAGCCTGCCGGTCACAACGCAGGCGCGCTCAAGAAAATCGCCTAGACCAGTATATTGCAGGGACGCTTCGGGCGGGGGGCTTTACCCTTCCTTAGCCGCTTCTCTTTAGGACGATCTGATAAGACCGCGCCCCTCTCGGGCAGGCCTATCGGGAAACCTGAGCGTGTTCACGACGAAGCAACCCCTGCATCTGACGTCGGTCGGACTGGTTGTCATTCCGATCGGAGTGGCCAGCGTGATGACCATCGGGCTGATGCTGGCTGTAGGTTTCAGCCAAGAGGTAAAGATCGGCTCGCCCGGCGGGCTGCTGATTGCCGCGATCCTGGTCTACACCGCCACGCTGTTCTTCCTTGGCCGTAGCGGGATTGCCAATATCCGCGGGCTGGAGGCGCGCGCCAACACCGATCTGCTGACCGGCCTGCCCAATCGCCACACGCTGCACGAGGACATCCTGCGCTTTTCCAAGGGCGATGAAGAGGTCGCGCTGGCGATGATCGATCTCGACAGCTTCAAGCAGGTCAACGACCACTATGGCCACGCTGTCGGCGACCAGCTGATCGAGCTGTGTGCGCAGATGATCCGCGACGTCTGCGGCGAGGAAGCCAAGTGCTACCGCCTCGGCGGAGACGAATTCGCCGCAGTCATGGCGGGCAAGGTGTCGGGCACCATCCTTGAAGGGATCTGCCGCACGCTGCTTGAACGGCTCGGCACGCCGGTTACGCTCGGCCACCGCCACATCGCGGTCGGCGCAAGCATCGGCCTTACCCGCTGTACCGCCGATATGCGCATCCCCTCGTCGGAAATGCTGCGCCGCGCCGATGTGGCGATGGATATGTCCAAGCGCGGCGGGAAGATGCGCTGCACCTGGTTCAACGAAAGTTTCGACCGCCGCCGCGAACGCGTGCGCGAAATCGAGGAGGAAATCCGCTCCGGCATTGCTTCGGGCGAATTCAACCTCGCCTATCAGCCGCTGGTGAACGCCGATGACAAGCGGATCGTCGCGGTCGAGGCGCTGCTGCGCTGGGACCGGGGCAATCGCCCGCCTCTCGGCCCCAATGTCTTCGTGCCGGTCGCCGAGGAATGCGGCCTGATCAACCCGCTCGGCTTGTGGGTGCTGCGTCAGGCGGTGTGCGACGCGCTGCGCTGGGGCGACATCACGCTGTCGGTCAACATTTCCGCCGCACAGCTGCGCAATGCCGAATTCCCGATCAAGCTGGGCGAAGTGCTGGAAGAAACCGGCTTTCCCCCGCACCGCCTCGAACTCGAAGTGACCGAAACCTGTCTGGTGCTCGATCCCGTCGTCGCCGAACGCACACTCGACGTGATCCGCAGCTTCGGCGTGCGCATCGCGCTCGACGATTTCGGCACAGGCTATGCCTCGATCGGTTTCCTGCGGCGCTTCCGGTTCGAAAAGCTGAAGCTGGATCGCTCCCTGGTGGAACTTGCAGGCGTCGATGACGGCAGCCGCGCCATGATGCTGTCCAGCATCGCGCTCGCCCGCGCGCTCAACATGGGCGTCACCGCCGAAGGGGTCGAGACCGAGGAACAGGCCGAACTGGTGCGCCTTGCCGGGTGCGACCAGATCCAGGGCTGGCTCTATTACCGCGCGCTGCCCGCCGCCGAAATCGACCGGCTGATTGCCGAACAGAATCAAGCCTATGGCCAGGTCGCAGGGCCGGACACAAAGGATGAACAGGCGGCATGAGCGCGCTCTCCGATATTGCTCTCAATCTTGAGGCCGAAGCCGCCGCACCCCAGGCCTACGCGCCTGCATCCCGGCTTGCGCGCGCACGGCGCTGGTTCGCCACGCTTTCGGTCGGCGGCAAGATCACGCTGTTCTTCAGCTGCAACCTTGCCTTCGCCCTGCTGGCCGGGCTGTTCGTGGTCGGCGGCTATGTCGAACTCGGCCAGCGCGCCAACGGCATCCGCACCACCCATGAAGCCGCGCTCAAGGCCGAACGCCTGCTGGTGCAGCTGAGCGAAGGCCAGCGCCACGCCGAAATGCTGGTGACAGATGGCGATCCGGCCCGCGCCCGCGCCGCGCGCGAAGCGCTCGACCGTGCGGCAGGCAGCGCCACTGTTCTCACCGCCAGCGCCGCTGCCATCGGCATGGAAGACGACGCCCGCCTTGCCCGGATCCGCGACGGGATTGCAGATCTGTCGCGTCAGGTCGGCGCTTTCGATCCCGGCACGGCTGATGCCGCAAGCCGCCGCCGTCAATCGAGCGAAATCGCCGCCACCGGCACCGCCGTGCTTGAGGCAGCACAGGGCATGACAACCACGCTGGGCGAGCAGGCCGATTCCATGGCCGACGCCGGCGAAGCGCTGATTTCGCGGCTGCTGGTGATGTGGATCGTGCTGGCCACGGTGCTGACGCTGATCACTCTGTTTGCGCAGCGCTATTTCAACCGGACCGTGGGCGCGACACTCAGCGCGATTGCCCAGCAGATGACCCGCATCGCCTCGGGCGAGCGCGATGTCAGCATCAGCGGCAAGGAGCGGCAGGACGAAATCGGCGAAATGGCCCGCGCCACCGAGGTGTTCCACCGCGCCGGCGTGAGGCTTGAGCGGCTGGGCCGCGAGCGGGCCGAACGCGCCAAGGCCGAACTCGACGAACAGGCCCGCCAGCAAGTGCTGCGCGAGGAAGCCCGGATCGAGCGCGAGCGCGTGCTGCAAAGCATCGCCGACCAGTTCGAACGCACCGTGGGCGAAGTCGTCACCGGCGTGGTCTCGGCCTCCAGCCAGCTGCAATCCACCGCATCGCTGATGGCCAACACCGCCGAAAACGCCAGCCTGCGCACCGGCGAGGCGGCGGCCGCGATGCAGGAAGCCAATCTTGGCGCGACCGCAGCCGCCGCTGCCAGCGACGAATTTGCGATGTCGATCGGCGAGATCAGCCGTCAGGCCGCCTCCTCGGCAGAACTCGCACGCGAGGCGAGCCTCACCGCACGGCAGGCTGACAGCACCATCGGCGCATTGTCATCCTCGGCGATGGAAGTGGGCGAGATTGTCGAGCTGATCCAGACCATCGCCCAGCGCACCAACCTGCTCGCCCTGAATGCCAGCATCGAAGCCGCACGCGGCGGCGAGGCCGGGCGCGGGTTCGCCGTGGTCGCCAGCGAGGTCAAGGAACTCGCCAACCAGACAAGCCGCGCGACCGAAAAGGTCGCCGAACAGATCCGCGCCATGCAATCCACCACCGGTGCCAGCGTCAGCGCGCTGCGGTCCATCGCGGCGCAAATCGAACAGCTGGAAACCACCGCAGTCTCCATCGCCAGCGCGGTCGACCAGCAATCGGTCGCCGGCCATGATCTGGCGCGCAGCATCGATCTGGCCGCACGCGGAACCGAGAAGGTCGCGGGCCATGTCGACAATGTGCGCGATCTGTCGCTTTCAACCGGAGCCGCCGCAGCGCAGGTGCTGTCCAGCGCCACCAGCCTCGAATCCCAGGCCGCCACCTTGCGCGTGCAGGTGCAGGGATTCCTTGCCCGGGTGCGCGCCGGCTGATCGCTCTATCCTTCGGCGAATCAAGCTTTTGGAAAGGATTTTCCTTCACAAATGCTTGAAACAAGACCCCGGGGAATTGCGGCATGAACATGATGAGCTTGCAGGATCGTCGCGAGGAACAGGCTGTTCCCGACTTCGTGCGCCAGATCAGATTGGAAGACAGCTACGACCAGAACGATCCGGTCGATGCTACCCCCGCGACCGCGACCCGTGTGACGATGCTGGAACGCATGAGCTGGTTCCGCAACCTGTCGCTTTCGGGCAAGATCAACGCCATTTTCGGCACCTTCCTCGGGGTTGGCCTTCTGATGGTGCTGGTGATCGGGCTTGGCCTTGGCGAGCTGTGGAACCGCTACAATTCTTCCGCACGTGTGCAGGAAACGCTGGTCGCGGCAGGGCATCTGCAATCGACCGCGGGCGAGCTGCGCTATCATTCCGTGCGCGTGCTGTATGACCGCAGCGCCGATCTGCGTCAGGCCCAGCGTGCCGGGGAAAGCGCACTGACGACCCAGGTCGCGTCCATCGAAGCAGCGATCAACGACGAAGCGCCCGAACTTGCCCCCCGCGTGGCTGCCGTGCGCGAACAGCTCAGCCAGTTCAAATCGACCTTTGACAGCGCCGGCGAGGCGGTTCGCGAAGGCGGCAACAGCAATGCAGCAGCCGAGGCCGTCTCGGCCAAGGGCAGCGCATTGATGGCAGCGAGCGCAGAGCTTGCCGCCGACATCGCTGCACGGGGCGAAAAGCAGGAAGCCACCGGCATCGACTACTTCTTCAACATGATCCTGATTCTGGCCGCGCTGGCCGCCATTGGCGGCGCGGTGCTGCTGCTGGGTCTGGCCTATCTGTCGCGCGATTTCTCGCGCAAGATCGTCGAGATTACCGACGCCATGACCCGGCTTGCAGGTGGCGACCGCAATTTTGCCATCGATGGCGAAGAGCGCAAGGACGAGATCGGCGCCATGGTGCGCGCGCTCGACCTGTTCAAGCGGGCGAGCAAGCGGCTGGAATCCTGGGCGCGCGAACGCTCGGAAAAGGCCGAACAGGAATTGCAATTGCAGCAGGAGCGCGAGCGTGAACGGCTTGAAGCCGAAGCACGCAAGGCGGCGTTGCTTGATGAAGTGGCGCGCCAGTTCGAACGCACCGTCGGCGACGTGGTGAGCGGCGTGGCGGCAGCATCGAGCCAGCTCCACACCACCGCATCGCGCATGGCGAGCAGCGCCGAAGAGGCAAGCCGTCGGACAGGCGAAGTCGCCGTGTCGATGGAAGAAGCCAACGCCGGCGCCACCGCTGCTGCGGCGGCGAGCGACGAATTCGCCCTGTCGATCAGCGAAATCAGCCGCCAGGCCGCCTCGTCCAGCGAGCTGGCCCGATTGGCGACTGTTGCCACTGGCGAAGCGGACGAGACGATTTCAGCTCTGGCAGCATCGGCGGAAGAGGTGGGTCAGATCGTCGAACTGATCCAGACCATCGCCCAGCGCACCAACCTTCTTGCGTTGAACGCCTCGATCGAGGCGGCACGTGGCGGCGAGGCCGGGCGCGGGTTCGCGGTGGTCGCAAGCGAGGTCAAGGAACTCGCCATGCAGACGAGCCGCGCGACCGAAAAGGTCGCCGAACAGATCCGCGCGATGCAATCCACCACCGGCGCCAGCGTCAAGGCGCTGCGGGCGATTGCCGGACAGGTGCAGGATCTCGAATCCACCGCTGTCTCGATCGCCACGGCGGTCGACCAGCAATCGGTCGCGGGGCGTGACCTTGCCCAGAGCATCGATCTGGCAGCGCGCGGGACCGAGAAGGTCAGCGCCCATATCGAGGACGTGCGCCAGCTGTCGCTTTCGACCGGCGCGGCCGCATCGCAGGTGCTCTTGAGCGCCAATGAGCTGGAAGCCCAGGCGTCGCATCTCGGCGATCAGGTGCGCGGCTTCCTGCGCACCGTGCGGATGGGGTAGACTGCGCTGGCTGCGGTGGCCGGCGCGGCATATCGCTCGGCGATCAGACGAGCGGGAGCCAGCTGTCATCTGACAAGGGCGCATCAATCGCAGCGATCTCGTATCGTCCGGCCGCGTTGATCCGCAGGACGGCTTCACGGGTGCTGACGCTCCACTGTTCCCCGTCTGGATCATCGCCATAAGGCCATGTTTCGAGAGCGCAGCCCAAAGCGAAGTCGAATTTTGTTCGGCCATGGCGCGGATCGACCGCGATTGCTGTGAGCTGCTGTCCGTTCAGAGCGGCTGCGGCGCGATCGATTGCCGCTGCGTCATCCTCGCTCCATGCCAGCTGTGCGCCAGCGTGCGTGATCTTCCAGTGGCAGCAATAGATCCACAGTCCCCAAGCCCCTCGGACATGGGCGGAGCGACTGTCCCGCGAAGGGTGTTCGATCGCCACCAGGGACGGCGGCCCAAATTCGAGGGTGAGGAAGCTGCCGTGGCCCTTGGCTACATTCCAGGCAGTCTTGCCTATCATTGGCGAGACGACTGCGTTTGCTGGTGCGGGCCAGTTTGAGGAGGGGAGCATGGGCTGAGCCCTTGGCAGCGGTGCAACGATGCAGCAAGCGACAGCTGGGCCTTCAGCTCATCGGGCCAAGGTGCTGGCAACGCCTGAACCGCCCGGCAGCGGGGCTGCGGGCGTAACGTTTGGTTATGTGGTGGGTTTTTGAGGTTGGTTGCGGGAGTTGGATTTGAACCAACGACCTTCAGGTTATGAGCCTGACGAGCTACCGGGCTGCTCCAT
>JAUMAX010000004.1:0-276407 GCA_032116115.1 Porphyrobacter sp. | reverse complement strand
TGTAGACCGGCGTGCAAAAGGGACCCCGTTAGCGGGGTGATCGGCGTCTAAAAGGGACCCCTCATTCTGATGGTGTAGCGGACTGCCTGGTTTTCCAGGTGGTGAGATCGGGATGTTGGTGGTGGAGACGGTTGTTCGGATTCGGCGGGAGCACGCAAGCGGGAAGGCGATCAAGGCGATTGCGCGGGATCTGCGGTTGTCCCGCAAGGTGGTGCGCAAGGCGATCCGGGCGCCGGAAGGCGCATTCGATTATCGCCGCACGGTTCAACCGCTGCCCCGGCTTGGGCCGTTTCAGGAGCGGCTCGATGTGTTGCTGACCGAGAACGAGGCCCGGCCCCGGCGCGATCGGCTCCGCATGACCCGGATCCATGATCTGCTGTGCCGTGAGGGGTTCGAGGGATCCTACGACGCGGTCCGGCGCTACGCCCGGCGCTGGACTGAAGCGAAGCGCAAGGATGCGGGCGACGGTGCCCCGGCCTTCATCCCGCTCATGTTCAAGCCTGGCGAGGCCTACCAGTTCGACTGGAGTCACGAGGATGTAGAGATCGCGGGCAAGCCGATGCGGGTGAAGGTGGCCCAGATGCGGCTGTGTGCGTCGCGGGCGGTCTACGTCAGGGCCTATCCGCGCGAGACGCAGGAGATGGTGTTCGACGCCCATGCGCGCGGCTTCGCCTTCTTCGGCGGCGTTCCCCTGCGCGGCATCTACGATAACATGAAGACAGCGGTCACCACCGTGTTCGTCGGCAAGGAGCGGGTGTTCAACCGCCGCTTTCTGGTCATGGCCGATCATTACATGGTCGAGCCGACCGCCTGCTCGCCAGCAGCAGGGTGGGAGAAGGGCCAAGTAGAACATCAGGTGCAGACGGTCCGAGGCCGCTTCTTCCAGCCTCGCCTGCGCTTTGCCAGCATCGAGGAGCTCAACGGGTGGCTGGAGGCCGAGTGCCTGCGCTGGGCCGCAACGCACGCGCATCCCGAGCAGAAGGAGCTGACCATCGCCGAGGCGCTGGAGCTCGAGCGGCCAGCCCTGCAACCGATGCTTGCGCCGTTCGACGGCTTCCACGAGACCGCCCATGCTGTGACCGGCACCTGCCTGATCAGCTTCGACCGCAACCGCTACTCGGTCATGGCCAAAGCTGCGCGGCGGGCCGTTCAGGTCCGCGCCTATGCCGACCGCATCGTCGTGCGCCTCGGCGATGAGGTCATCGCCGAGCATGCCCGGCACTTCGGCCGTGACCGGACGATCTATGATCCCTGGCATTACCTGCCCGTTCTGGCCAACAAGCCCGGCGCTCTGCGGAACGGCGCACCCTTCCAGGGCTGGGACCTGCCACCGGCACTGACGCGGTTGCGGCGCAAGCTGGGCAGCGGTGATGACGCCGACCGCCGCTTCGTGCGCGTGCTGGCAGCTGTAATGACCGATGGTCTGGAAGCGGTCGAGGCCGCGATCCGGGAGGCGCTTGATAGCGGTGCCGTCAGCGACGAGGTCATCCTCAACATCCTGGCCCGATACCGGGACCCGCCATCCGAGCGCCCCCTGGATGTGGTCGCCGATCTCAAGCTCAGCCACCCGCCGATCGCGGACTGCGCGCGCTACGATACGGTGCGAGGCCTCCATGCAGCGGCATGAGATGATCGAGGCGATGCGTTCGCTCGGGCTCAAGGGCATGGCAGGAGCCTTCGACGAGGCGGTCACCACCGGGTTGCAGCGCAAGCGCACGACCCACGAGATCCTGACCGACCTGCTGCGCGCTGAAGCCGCGCATCGTCATGCCGCCTCGATCCGTTACCGCATGACCGCAGCCAAGCTGCCGGTAATCAAGGACCTCGACGCCTTCACGTTCGAGGGGACCCCGATCAACGAAGAGCTGGTGCGCTCCCTTCACGCAGGTTCGTTCCTGCCCGGTCGCCGCAACATCGTGCTCATCGGCGGCACGGGAACGGGCAAGACCCATCTTGCCACCGCGATCACCGCCAGCGTCGTGCGTGCCGGGGCCCGCGGGCGTTACTTCAATACGGTGGATCTCGTCACCCGGCTCGAGGAAGAGGCCCGCATCGGCAAGGCTGGCGCCATCGCCGCCCAGCTCGGCAGGCTCGATCTCGTGGTCCTCGATGAACTGGGCTATCTGCCGTTCGCCCGATCCGGCGGGCAGCTCTTGTTCCACCTGATCAGCAAGCTCTACGAGCAGACCTCGGTCATCATCACCACCAACCTCGCCTTCGGCGAGTGGCCCACCGTCTTCGGCGATCCCAAGATGACCACCGCGCTGCTCGACCGTATCACCCACCACTGCGATATCGTCGAGACCGGCAACGACAGCTGGCGCTTCAAAAACCGCAGCTGACCCTATCAGAAAAGGGCCTTCGCGCTGCTGACGCCTCCGGTCGGGCTACGCCCGCCCTACGCCGCCAGCAGCGCGAAACATGCGCCCAGCATCAACCAATCCGCACAACCGCAGAGGGGTCCTTTTTGCACGCCGATAGGGGGTCCCGATTGAACGCCGATTGACAGGCTTACCTCGTCGGTCAGAGCGCCAAACCACTGATCGAGCGATGCAGTTGATCGCTCCTTGGACCATGCCGCCGGAAGCGGATATGCACGTGCGAAAGGGTTCTTCTGCTCATCATGTAAACCTCGGCGTGAAAGCGCGCGGTATCTTTTGCGTAGTTCGTTTACCCACGGCGCCCCCCAATCGGGATCATCATAGAGGAATTCATGGAGAGGGCTTTCCGCAGCAGGCTGAAACAGATCAAATGCCTTACGTTGAATCACCCTCCCGAGCCTGCCTTGCGCCGCTCGTTCAGATTTCGGCCTTTGCTTTGCACGAGTTTCGGAAATTGCCGCAGATGCGGTCGCCGCGTCTGAACTCGATCTCTCCCTCTTGCGTGACTGCGGAGCGTGGGACAGTCGGGCCACGACTTCAGCAGCCGCTTCGTCGACATCGAGATGCGCAAGCACATTGAGCGCAAGTCGCAGGAATGCGGAGTGAAGGCCGAAGGGGCATAAGTTCTGCGACGCGACAACCTCTGGGAAGCGCTGGTGGCAGGAGAAGAAGTATATCAAAAGAAAGTCTAGGGGCGAAAAGCCCATGATCGAATGATATCGCAAGCCTTCTGGAGCATCTGCGCGATGGCGCGCTGCCCGAAGCGGCTTCAGAAAATCGGTCGCAACACGCGCGTGATTGTCCGGGTTGCCGACGGTAATGTCACCAATGCCGAAAACATCGGCAAACAACAAAACCGGCTCCAGATCGGCGAAAATGAATGCCTTGGATCTTCCTGCACAGGTATGGCGAAACAGCTTCAGATGAGCTTTGACATAATCGCAGGTTCGCTCAAACTCCAACGCCTGCTCGAGCACGAAGATGACTGCGCCGACAACGCCCATGCGCTTGATTAAAGGGCCACAATGCCTCTCGAACTCAGGTGTGGCGGCCAGCCCGTCATGGCGGACTGACTCCAATAATGCCTTGAGATTGCCCCTCCAGCCATATGTCATCGCTTTACAATTGCGCCCTTTCGAGTTTTGTAAAATCGACAGGACGCCCAAGGCCGCGGCTACAGCAGCAGGTGTGGGGTGGCGGCACAGTCCCAAGGTCTGTTCAACCAGCGGATCTAACGACTGCTCGGCTGCTTCCCATTGCCTGTGAGCGAAGTTGTGCAAATAACGAAAACGATAATCGCAGATCCCGGCTAGCTCCTTTTCGTCCGGATGCCCTGTTTTGGGATAACCCGTGGCCGGATTCAGCCGCAGCGCCACCTTTTCGAGGTCCTTGTCCTTCGCAGAACCTCTGGCCAAAGGAACTCTGAGGCCTGCGCTCGTCCAAGGCTGCGCCGGCAACACCACGCCCCCGGCCGCCATGCTACTTATCGTGCTGGCGCTGCTCTGTGCCTTAATGAGCGCGGGCCTTCGGTAGCTGAGTTCATAGACGATCACGTCTGCCAACTTGTCCGTCCACCGCCTGCTGTCGGACGAGGGTAGAGCCCGCGGCCCGCTGAACCGATGTCTTTTACGCAGTCGCATCGAGCGCCCCCGCCGCCGAATCAAACGCCGCGCGGGCTGTCAGATATTCGGGATAAACCGCGTCTCGGAAGCTATCCCAACTGCGCAGGTCAGTTTTGGCTTTCCTGATCGCTTCGAGATTGGCGTCGAGCGCGTCACGTAGAACAATGGCGCTTTCTTTCAAAGTTTCCAGAAGCGAAATTGCCAAATCTAGGGGCAACGTTGGCGGTGGCGCGTACTCGGGAAGCAATTCTAGCGCAGCCTTCGCGGCTTTCCAGGTTCCTGGCATGATCTCACCACGAGCAAAGATTGCTTTCTGCGCCGACGAGATCTCCAAAGGCGGCACGGGCCCTGACCTGGTGCCATGTAGCTCTTGCCACCAAGGCAAGCACAAATGACACCGTTCTAGCGTTGCCTCGACTTCTGACTGCTCTGCTCTTGAAGCCAATATTTGGGCATCAAGGTAATGCGCAAAGAGCTCCGAACGAGCTGACTTCAGTTGCGCCGCGTCCGTAGGCCGACCTCCTGCTACCGCCTCGTCGAGTTCGGCACCAATTTCTGCAAAACAGGGATCATAGTCGTCCAGGGTCGCCAAGATCCTTTTTGATCCGCTTGGGCTAGTCCAAGTCAGCGTCATCTCACCCTCCTATAACGGGGGTTGGCTGCGACATCGTGCAACCATAGAAACGCAGCCCTGCGGTCCGGTATTTCCGGAAACTCAATGTCGAGGCATTCAACCGTATAGCGCACCAGCCACAGCTGCTTAACCGACGGCGGCTTACGCAGCATTGCAGCTAGAGTTCCCTCGTCGAGGGTTTTCAAGAAGGCCTGTGTGCGGTCAACGTAGGCGTCATATTTGCGGCGCCATTCCGCATATCTGCCGCGATCTTCAAGCATGGCTGCGGCGCGATGGAGGAAGATCATCAGCGCTTCGCCCATGGTCTTGCCAGCGATGACACCTGCTTTCCAGTGATCGAGGATAACATCGTCATCCAGAACGTCCTTCGGCGGCATGGAAAGGAAGCCATCGAGCGCCCTCGCATCGTGCGCCGAAAATCCATAAGCCGTCAGGACGGCACCAATGGTAGTTTGGTGGTAAACATCTTTCGGATCGCGATAGGCAACTTCGCCAGGCACGATCTGCTCAAAGGTCGCGCCTCTTTCTATTGCCTTCAATTCTGCAGACGCGCGGCTCAGTTCGCGCACCACCTCGGTCAGCGGGATTTCACTTGCGGCAGGTCGAATCGTATTCATTCGCCGGAACATATCGCAAATATATATCTCGGCCAATAGACAATCTGCAATACGCTTTACTTTTGACTGGCTATTTAACTCAAAGGCCTCAGTCATGAAGCAATCCGTAGCGCCCATACTTAAGCGGCCTTAATTTGGCTATGGCTATCTGACATCATTTTCTATGTCCCACTTTGCCGCTTTTGATTGCTAGCCTACCAACCACATGAGACAATCATTCTGCGTTTTTGAAGGTTAGGGGTGGGTCTAGGCGAAATAAATGTTGCCCACTTTAGCTGACCAGGACCCACCCCCCGTTTTGCAGACCCACCCCCATGAGAATTAAACCGCGATCACGTTGCCGATTGGTCCAGCCAGGCTCTCAGGAGCAGAGGGCGCTTTGCGCTCGCCCGCGCGGCGACGCCCATTATGCTATCCTTGCAGACCGAGAACTCCGCAGGGAAGCATGGGCCGAGCGCCGGCACATCAAATCGGTCGAGCGCATCCTCCGCGAGCAGCAGGAGGCCCAGCGCGAGCGCGAGAAGGTGCATCGTTCCTTCCGCGTATTGCGCCAAAAGAATTGGGAAGATGTAACGATCGGCGTTAAGGCGCATGCGGCACGGCTGATACTGCCCACGCGGATGCCCGGCGCTCTCATGCCGCGCTACTCGAGGCCGGTCACCGACACGCAGGGCCGCTTGTTCGTATTCCAGCGCATCCGCTACTACTCGGCAGCGAAGACGAGGCAGGGGCACTGCAAGGATCGGGCCGCCTACGGCATGGAGGGCGCTCACGTCTTTGCTGACGGCACATTGGCGGTGCACAGCAACATGGGGGAGACGCGGGGCGAAATCCTCGAGTGCGTCGATGTCGTCGAGCTGGTCAATCGCACCGCTGCCAAGAACGCCAAGACCTTCGTTCACGGCATCATGCAGAGCTGCCACGAGCTGTCGCCAGAACAGCAGTTCGAGATGGCCAAGTCCTATGGCGAAGAGATCTTCGGGCGCCAGAACCTGCCCTATCTAGTCTGCCTACATCCGCCGAGTGCCGAGGGCGACCAGCGCAACTGGCATGTGCACTTATTCTTCTCGTTCCGCCCGGTGACGCGCGTCGACGAGGGCGAATGGGAAATCGGTCGTCACCTGCGCACCGACCTCGATGCTCCGGCGCAGTTCAAGCGTCTGCGCGCCCTTTGGGCGGCCGAGTTAAACTTCGCCTGCGAGAAGGCCGGACTCGAAAGACGCTACACCCACCTCAGCTACGCAGCCGCCGGCGTTGACTGGGTGCCGCAAAAGCATTTGGGTGAGGGCCTCACCGCAAAGGTTCGCCGCGGCGAGCACGTCGCGCTCAACCTTGCCAATCACCGGATCGCAGCGCGCAATGCGCTCAAGCGCGCCACCCAGGCGTTCCGCGCTGAGTTGATGTCGCGGGTGTCAAAAACACGCGAGGCTGTCGAAGCTGCTCTGAACGCCGCGGTCATGGCGCAGGCCGTGCGATCAGCAATGCCAGCGCAGAGTCCAGATTGGGCTCTCCGCACTGCTGCCGTGGAGCCGGCGCCGATAGCCTCACCCAATGGGAACGCCTCCGCGTCGAAGCCCGCCCCTTGGACGATTGGCTCTGCTCTCGTCAGCAAGTTGCCTGAATCGTCCGCACCGCGTCCGAGCCCTAGGCCCTTCGCTCTGAAAGCCAAGGCGCCGCCAGCTCAACTGCCATCGGCGGCAACATTACCTCCGCGTCCGACACCGTTCGCTTTGCGGGTGACGCTTCCTTCAACTGCGATTCCTACCGCGCACGCGCCGTGGCCTTGCCCGCAGCCATTTGTTCTGCCGTCCGTATCGCACTCTTTGCATCCGCCCGCCGCGCCAGCGCCGCGCCCGCGTTCCAAGCCGTTCACTCTTCTAGCCAAACCGCCGGTCCAGCATTTACCCGCAGCGCCCGCACCACGTCCAGCTCCGAAACCATTCAGATTAAGCGCCGCTATTGCTGCCGCTTTACCATCGGCCGCGCCTCAGATGCACGCCGCGATCAAGGCACGGCTCGGCCTTGGTGTCAATCCAATCGCGCCACCGAGCAAACAGGCACCGTGGTCTCCCCGCAACTTAAGTGCGCTTAAGTCGCGGCCGGTGGTGACGATTGGAGCCGCAACACGTGCTCTGACGCAAAGCCAAGCGGGTCCTGCCGCCTCCTCGTCGTCAGGGAATCCCCCGTCGGTATCGGGGCTCCCTGCGGCGCCAGCACATGCGGCAGGGTCGCGCCCATGGCTTCGCGAACCTGCAAGGGCCACACTTCTCAAAGATCTTCAAGAGCGGGCCGTCTACGTCGAGCGAGTCGATACCGGACAGGTTCTGCCGGTTCTTATGGAGCGCGGCCTGTATCAGTTTTCGCGCGCTGACCTCGCTGACCCCGGCATGCAGGCGCACCTTGCGCATATGTATCAGCGGCAACAGGCGTTCCTTAGCTGGTTCAATCCGATCGCTGCGAACAGGATCGGGGAATCAGATTTGAATAGGAGCAACAAGGCCATGATCGCCAAGCTCCCCGATGATCTGCAGTCGGAGGCGGAGGCTTGGGCAAGGACGGCCCTCTGGGACAAAATCATGCGCGATCTGCGTGAACACGGCCTGCGTCGCAGCAGACAATCAGTTGAAGCTTGGCGGACGGCGCTTCGCACCTCCGATAGGCGTCGTTTCGAACTTGCCGCCAATGCGTCGGACCAGAACCGCCTGTGGCCCATCGAGGAATATGATCAGGTGAGCCAGGCGCTAGAGCAGGACGCCAGCGTTCACCGTCAGCGCCTCGGGATCTATCAGGCAGCGCATAGCGGTGGGGGGAGCAGCGCTCCAGTGTCGGCAGTATCGAGCCGGAATAACAATCCGACAGATCATGGTAGCTCTGCGCCTTCCGGCCCGACCGAGCAGGACGCAACGCTGACAGATCCACGGACACGGCTGAACCACGATGCGAACCGAGGCCGCAGTCCACTTCCGCCACCTAAGGATGATAAAGGATTGTGACGTGTTAATGAAGCAAGCGGCTATGGGCCGGGGCGGCTCCCGACCCAGTTCTGCTCGTTCCCGACGGCACCAATCGATGTCGGGTCCCGCCAAAAGCGGTCGATTAACTGATCTCACTACCGTGCGGCGAATTGGCCCATCTTAAATCCGTCTACTGTTCCCGTATTCGTAGTGCGGCCCATTGGCCGGGAGCCCTCTTGGGGTTGGCAAATGTATTGTGACGGCTTGAACAGACCATCCGGTGCAAGCAAGTTTTCCCAAATCTCGACGGCATGCGTTCAACAAATCTCTACGCTGCCAGCAGCGCGGCAATCCGCGGGCGCTCCAGTGCCGCTGCCCATGTTGGGATGGCGTTGGAAAGAAGTTCGAGGAAGTTTGCGAGCGTGGCTGCGGCATCGTGGTCGAGCGGGCCGAAGGCGAGGTCCGTGAGCTTGGCGATGGCAGCATCCCTCATCGCGAGCGCGTTGGGTTGCGCCGCAGCCGCCGACACGGCGAACTCTGCGGTGGCTCCGATGTGCTCGCCACGGGCATCCGGCTCCGCTAGGACGATCTCCATAAGCCGATCAGCCAAGTTGGAAGACTTCCACTTGGCCGCCGCGACGAACGAGAGCAGGATCGCTTGATCGCGATATTCGCTGTCGCACCGCCCGACCAAGTCGGCGACGGCGTCGATCATGGGCGGAAGGTCGTTAGGCGGCCCGGCCGCCAGAACCAGCGCGTGGAGCACGTTGAGGGCCGGGACCGCTTCCGCGCCGACGATCTCGGGCGCCCACTTGTCGGATTCCAGATCTTCGCCGCGCTGGAACGTCGGGGAGAAGGCGTCAAGGGGACCGGGTAACGCGAACATCGCGATGGTGTGGTTGCCTGCGAAGGGGTCGACGCCCTTGGCGATGCCCTCAACCCACGACTTCGGCCGTTCGTCGGCATCGATGATGTCGAGCGCCGCGTCCATCCGCCTGATCATCTGGGCGGTGACCAAGCTTGGGTTGAGCCAGTCCCGGACCCATTCGCTCGACTCGACCCGTTCCAGCTGACCGCGAAGTCGGTAGCGGGTCGCGATCCAGCCGTGGGCGGACTTGAGCAGTTCGGGCCGGTCGAAGTCGTAGCCGGCCAGTGCCCTCGAGACGTTGCCGGCGTGCGCTAGCAGAGTCGCCCGCCGCTGCGGCAGGGGCCAGTCCGACAGCACGTGCTCGAGGTCTGCTCTCGCCAGGACCATGCGGGCCGCGATGCACCAGTCGTGCGCGATCTGGTCGTGCCGGCCGTCCTCGCCGAAGAGCGCCTCCAGGATCCTATCCCCGACGGCGACGCAGGCCGCCGACATGTGCCGCGCACAGCATGCCTCAAACGCGGCGACGAGGCTGAACGCGTCGCCCTCCTCGAGCAGTTCCCCGCACAGTCCGGCGACCTCGTCATCGCCGAGCCCGGCCACCAGCTTGGGGAACTTAAAGTCTGGCGAAACCGCGAGCGGCGCAAGCGCCCGCGAGGCGTGCACGAGTCCGGGGGCGGCAGCATGCGCGGTCACCACGGCGTCGATCGTGGCGGCGAGGTCAGCGGCCGGATCCGCGACGTCGAGAATGGTGGCGAGCAGGCGCTCGTCGAGCGTAGAAATGTCGGCGAAGTTGAGCGGATGGTCCGTCTGTCGCAGGGACGCCAGGAACGTCTCGGGCGAGGCGTGCAGTTCGTCCATCAGGATGACCATGAGGTCGGCGGGGAGCGGCGCGCTCGCGACGGCGTCGCGCCAGCGCGCTGCGCTGCTCGGGGCGATCGTGTGCCGCGCGGCTAGCGCGTCGAACGTCAGCCGCCGCATCGCGGGATCCTTCGCGAAGAGCCCAGCCATGTCGAACCGGAGCGTCCCCCACGGTCGCGTGATCGTAGCAGAGCCGTCCGGCCGGGCGTCGCCGCTCTCGGCTAGCACAGTCCCGCCCACAGCCTTCAGAGGCGACGCTATGCCGTCCATCGCATCGCCGAGGAAGCGGGCCACGGCCGCGACCTCGACCTCGTGCTCGTCCACGACGATCGCGTCGCGCGTGCCGCCGAGTGCGGCGTGCACGGCCGTCTCGTTGATGAGCGCCTCGAGGTGGAACTTGGGGACGAGTCCTGCGATGAGCCGGTTGAGGCGATCTTCCTGTTCCGGCGAGACCGGCCCGATGTCGGGGTCGTCCTGTTGGCGCGGGGTGGTTAGCACCATCTCGAGCCAGCTCCTGACGCCTGCGAGCGCGGCCCGGTCCCGGCCCTCGAGACGAGGGCGGACGCGCGACGCATACCAGACGTGATATGCCTCGAGCCGTTCGGGCGGCACATCGAATGGAAGGGCGAGCACGGCGTGGACGGCGGTCGCCACCTCGTCGGCCCAAGCGCTGGCGGACGGGTCCGGGTCCCGCTCAATCCAGCCCGCGACGTTGGGTAAGTTGTGAAACAGAAAGTCCGCAGCCTTCGTCGCGACTTCGACGTCGAGGTCGGCCCAACACTTCCTGATTGCTAGCGCCATCGATAGCGTGGCCCCTCGGAGCCAGTGCCGGTCGTCGGGCAGGAGCAGGGCCCGGCGCAGCAGGGGTAGATGGATGGAGTCGCAGATGGCGCGAAGGTCGCGCGAGGGCCCCTGCGTCCAGTTCCCGATCGCCGCCGCGGCCGCGACCTCGTCGGCGTCCGTCGGAATCATCGCGACGCCGGCCTCGCGCAGCTTGCGGATCGCCGTTGCCCGACGGGCGGCAGTTATCCTGCCGGCTCGCACCAGCTGGTTGATGACGTCGATGATGGTGAGCACCGGACGACCATCGCCCGTCCGATCAGTGAAAACGCCGTGGCGGTTCACGATCCGGTCGCCGGATATGAGTGCCTCGACTCCGGAACCGTCCTGAAGCAGCGAGATGAGCGGGGCGAGCGCAGGATCGCGCTCGACGTTGCCGTCCTCGTTCCTAGGAAGCGCCTCGGCGTCGCGCCGGAACTTGCCGATGACGGCCTTGCGACTCGTCAGCGCGGATCGCAGCGTCGCCCGGACCGTCTCGATCGACCGAGCGAGTTCCTGCGAGTCCGAGCGCTGGCGGATCTCGTTCTCGGCCATTTCGACCACGGCCTTCGGGATGAAGACCTTCGCCCCCGCGCGCACAAGCGGCTCGAGGATGCCCGCGTCGTCGAGCGCGTGCAGCGACGCGCCGTCGACGACGAGCGGGCGGTCGAGGTCCGGCAGGGTCTCGTCCGGCCAGCTTCCGGAACCTTCCAGCCGCTTCGCGGCCCTTTCCGTCTCCTCGACGCTCGTCTCGCCCAGCGCTGCCAGCGCGGTCGCGACCGCCCCAGGGCTCACCAGGCGTTCCTTGAAGGGCTCGGCGTCCCGCACCTCCTCCATGAAGGTCCCAGCGACGTGGATAGGGAAGCCGTGGACGACCGATCCGCCCAGCCGCTCCGCCGCCGCGTAGAGGTCGTCGAATGGATCGACGTCGGCGGGCGCTGCGGGCAGCGTCTCGAGCCGGCCGTTGGCGACGAGTTCCTTAATCCTGATCCCCTGCTCGACGCGCGCCGGCTGCGAGCGGTCCGCGCGCGTCAGGTCATTGAACATGGAGGGGAGCGTGCCCGCGGGGATCACAATCTCGGGGAACGCGCTGAGCGTGTCCTCGAGCAGACCGCAGAGTTGGAGCGCGAGGATCGCGTTCGGGTCGAGACCGATGCGGCTCACGCCGGTCATGTCGACGTTCAGCCGGTTGCCGGCGACGAAGGGTAGGCACGTCCGGTGCCTGCCGTCCTCTATCGTGACGTTCGCCGCGAGACGCGAGAGCACGAGCTCGCTCAGCGTCGTCCCGAGCGGCGCCGCGACCATCGCCAGCGGCACGTCGCCGGACATGATCAGGTCGTCGATCTCTAGGCTGCGGCGGAAGTGCTCGTCGCGCAGCTCGATGACGTCCTGGAGCTTGCGGCGCTGCAGCGGGCCCGAGTCGCCGGACAGCTCGATGGCGCGCCGGAGCCACTCGCCGGTCTCGTCGCTCCAGTCCCTACCCCTCCGCAGCGCTTGGGTGAACGCCTGTATGAGGACGGCGGCGTCGTCCGGCGCGGCCGCGGCTGCGGCGCGCGTGAGTTCGTCCGAGATCGGGTCGTCCATCGCGTGGGCGAGTTCAGCCGCCTGGAGGAGTTGGCGGGCCGACCGATGTTCGCTTCTGTCGAGGTCTTCCCGCACGAGCGGTGCCAGCCGCCGCCAGTCGCCGCCCTCGAGCGCGACGTTGATGTCGAGCTGGCGCAGCGAGACGTCGTCAGGCGAGGCGGCACGGAGCGGCGCCAGGCGGCGGTCCGCCTCGTCGAGCTCGCCTGCGCGGTATGAAGCCCAGGCCGCATGCGCCGAGAGCCGCGGATCGTCGTCGACGCCGGCGCCGATCTCCTCGAGGAACGCATCGAGCGGGCCGTCCCTTCCGCTGTTGAAGTAGACGTTGCAGGCCCGGACGGCGTCCTCGATCCGGTGCCGCCGACGCCACATCAGCGCCGAATAGTCCGCAAGCCTGTCATCCCCGGCGTCGCCGAGCGCGCTGATCAGCGCGAGCAGATCGGGCTCGGCGTCGGTCACCTCGAACCGCGCGAGCCGGATCGCGAGCGGATTGCCCCCCTCCTGCTCGTCAAGCAGGGCTTCGAGGCACCCGATCGTTTCCGGCTCGAGACGGTCCCGCCATTCGTTGAGACGCGCGCGGCCCTCGGGGATGCGTCCCTGCCGGGCGAGTGCCTCGATCTCGAAGCCGACCGTCTGCCCGGCCCCGAGCGCCTCGATGAGCTGGTCGCGATTGGCGTCGATGAAGGCAGCTAGTGACCCGCCCTCCCGGTCGTCGCGCATGGCGAGTTGGAAGGCGGTGACGAGCTGCCCCAAGTTCCAGCCGCCCACGGCGCGAGCCCGGTCGAGGTTGGCGCGCAGGGTCGTCTCGTCAAACTCGATGTCGAAGGCCAGCGCCAGCCAGGCGTAGTCGACCACCTTCTCGTAGTCGGCGAGCTTGTCGTGCAACCGGTCCGTCGCCGTCTCGACCAACTCGGGGTCGCCCGACAGGAGGTCGAGGTAAAGGCGATTGCCGTCCACGGCGACGGCGAAGGCGGGGTAGCGATCAGCCGGGATCAGAGCCGCCAGGGCGGCGAGGTCATCCCGCGCCGCATTGAGCAGGCGCGCGCCTTCGGCGTCATTCCGGACCGCCGACGGTCTAGGCAGGTTGGACGTGCTCTCGATCGTGCTGAGGCGCTGGTCGGCGGGGCCGAGCATCGCGATCCGCATGCGCGCCCGCGCGTAGAGCAGGGTCGGATTCTCCTCGATCTGCTCGTCGCTCGCCGCCGCATAGAGTTTTTCGGCATCGTCCCAGCGGTCGGCGATCGCCATCCAGGTTGCGACCGCCGGCAGGAGAAACCCCGTCATGTCCGCGTGCGCCAAGTGGCGGTCGACGTATTCGAGCGCGGCGGCGTCCCCGTCTCGGCCCCTGATCAGATCGATCGCGAGTGACACCGCCATGCGGTCAGTCCTGTCCTTCAGCAGGGTAGCTGCGGCGTTCCAGTCCTTCTCGAAGATCGCGACCCTCGCCCGGTCCGTCGTGAGGTCGTTCGCGCCAGCGTCCTTCGCGGCGTCGAGCCACGTGGCGGCGTCCTGCGCTCGGCCGTTCCGCGCGAGCGTCGCTGCGGCCAACCGCATCGCGCCGCTCCGGGCGATGGGCGGGGCTTCCTGAAGGTCGCCGCCCGCCGCCACGCGCGCGGCGAGCCGAACGGCCCGATCGACCTGCCCGTCATCCGCTATGGCGCGCCAGCGCGCCTCGATCGCGACTTCGGCGAGGATGTGCTCACCGACGATCTCGGCCGGGAACGGACCCCCGGTCTTCCCGTCGACGACCTGCTGGAGCACCGCGAAAATGCGGTCGTTCCCGTCGGCGACGACGCGGCCGACATCTGCGATGTCCGCGGCGAGCCGCTCCGTGTTGCGGTTGCCAGTGGCGATGCCGAGCCGGGTCTCGGTCGAGGTCTTCGCTTCGAGCGTCAGCGACAGGAAGGCCACGGCGTAGTCGAACAGCACGCCGCCATACCAGTCCGCGTCACCCGTCGCAGCGAGGTATAGGCGTTCGGCTTCGGCGCGCTGCGCGTCGACCGCCTCCTGTGCGACGGATGCGAGCGTTGCGTCCTTGATCACCGCGCGCACCTCTGGGATGCGCAGCCATCCACGCACTTCGTCCTCCGCGAACATCGGCGGGCGCGCGGATATTGCCGCCTTCAGGCGCTTCGCGATCGCGTCGGGGAGCGTGGCGGCATCGCCGGTAAGCGTGTCGAGCGCCTCCTCGAGTTCGCGCTCGACGGTGCCGGCGGCGAGGTCGGTCAGTGGCGACGCGCCGCGCCGCTTCCATTGGAGGATCGCCTTGTCAAGCAAAGCTTTGCCCGCTGCCTTCGAGCCAATACTCAGGCCTGTGCTCAAGGTTGGATCGAGTCCCATGCGCCCCTTCGCGAATTTTCTAGATTGGCGTTCAATATAGGGCGCCGGGCGGCGAAGCGCCAAGGCGGCGTATCACATCCCGCTGGTTCAGCCCCTTTGCTGCGAGGTGAAGCGTCTCGAGGATCGCAGTCCGTCGTGTTCCTTTTCGGAGAACCAGTTGTCGCGCGCTCACCTTTCGTAAGCAGCCACTTCGTGACCGATCAGCCCTAGTAAATCGACGATGGCATCCATTCGGGCCGGAGCGGCTGCATTTCCCAATAGCATCCATTCAGGTGAGGAGCCGAGAACGGCCGCTTAGTCCCAAACCCGGCCTGCGACACCCGCAGGTAGCTTGCTCGCGTGCATGCGATCCGAACTTGCTATCAATTAGCCACGCCTATGCCGCTGATTTGGGAAAATTCCATTGCCGACGCCTCGCCGCGGGGTCGGCTGAGAGAAGGGAAAAGCCCTTCGGGCCGGCCTCGTAATTACGAGGCGGAGTATGAATACCATTAACGACAAGAGCGCTGCCAGCGGCGGCAACGCCACCAATAATGCCGCACCTCCAAGCTGCGACCGGCAGCGCGTGCTGCTGAAGGTGCGCAAGCGGGTAGACTGGCCGCTGGAATACGACAGCAACCAAGCCCTGCGGAAAATCGCGGTGATAGACACCGAAACAACCGGGCTGGACTGGGCCAAACATCGGGTCATCGAGATCTGCGCGGCGTCCGTGCTTGTGAATGCCGAGGACCGGATCATTGCCATCGAAGGTATGGGCACCGGCCTTGAGTATCCCGGCCACCCCCTGTCGCGGGAGATTAGCGAGCTTACCGGTCTCACCGATGCCATGCTTGAGAACAAAGTAATCGACCGGGACAAGCTCACGCCATTCTTAAGCGAGTGCGAAGCTGTGTTGGCCTTCAATAGCGGCTTCGACCGCAGCTTCGCCGAAGCTCTTCTGCCAGATCTGCCCGCGATGTCCTGGGGCTGCGTCATGGCCGATGTCCCGTGGCGCAAGCTCGGCTTCGAAAATGGCCCTCAAAATTACCTGCTTATGCAGGCGGGCCGGTTCGCTGCCGAAGCCCACCGGGCGAAGCAAGACGTGCTGTCCCTGATCGAGCTGCTGGATCATGTCTGCACTGATGGGACAAGCATCATGGCCAAGGTGCTGTCGGCCATCGACGCGCCAGCGTGGCGGTTTGAGGCGACGTGGGCGAGCTACCACCAGCGGGATCTGCTGCGCGATCGACGCTATAGGTGGCGGCCGGACGGGCGCAGTGGAGTCTGGCACAAGCATATCCGCGGTGACGAATATCAAGCTGAATGGGACTGGCACTTGAGCGTCATTGGTCATGAACCCGCGGTCATCCCGCTGCCGGCGACCGAACGGTATCGCCATGATCGGTCTTGGAAGCCGGTCGAACGCAAAGCGAAGATTACCGCCTAGGAGCGGTTTGGGTGAGCTGAATCCGGGAATGGAAAACGCTTCGCTCCCCTACGCGGGGGAGCGCCACACCAACAAGGAACTACAATACCATGAGAAATCTCAAACTCGGCGGGGCGTGCTCCCGCCGGCCGACTAGTCCTGAGAAGCGGGGCGGTGGGCGAAGCACCGCCCCGTCCCTGTTCTGACAGACAAAAATGAGCCTCTCCTAGGAAGGAAAAAAGGGGCTTCGGCCTGTGCGGCGTCCGCTCAGGCTACCAAGAAACTAAAAAGGAATGAAATATGATTGACTTGAACCTTGGCGGGGCCTGTCCCCGCCGGCCGCTGACCTATGTCTTGACGAGAGCCATGTGGCACCCGCGCGGCCCCGCCGACGTCTCCATCAAGGGCTGCGAGCTGGGCGTGGGCGCGTCCAACGGCGAGCTGGCCGAAGGCATTAACGTAATGGCCGACGTGGCCTTTCGCACCAAGACGCCGTGGGTGTTGGCGAACTTCGCCGACGACGTCACCACCAGGTGCGACGGCCTCTTCATGATCAAACCAATGGGAGATGAAGTTCTGATCGGCTTGGTCGAGCCCTACATCTTGCGGAAGGGGTCACCCCTGATCCTTGTGGGTGGAGACCGGTCTCGTGCCTTTTCGATCAATGCAGCTGGCAAGCTGATCGAATGCCCCGTCCCGCCGCTGTCTCAAATCGCCGCCGGTGTGGATCGCGGCTGGGCCGAGATCAGGCGCCGTATGGCTGACGTGATCGAGGGAACCGCCTTCCGCTATCCAAGCTGGGCAGTCTGTGTGGACGTCAAGCACGTCCCCGTATTCTGATGGGCCACCCTTTGATCACCACCCAATCACCAGACGGGCGGCGCTCTCCACCAGAGCGCCGCCCGTCTGCTTTCACGAAGGGAATCCCATGCACCGCCGTATGAACACCCATCCGCCGGTTCTTTCCGCGCTGATCATCATCCGGACGCGACCGGAATACGAACGTCGCTCCATCATATCCAGCCTCGCGCTGTTCACCGCCACCATCACCGGACGGCGGGAAGCAGCCTTCGATCTGCTTCATGCCCGGTTCGATCCGACGGATACGCGCGCGGAAATCCTCAGGGGACTATGCCAACGCGTTCCGCCCGGGGCGCAGCTGCTGGTTCGCCAGCCCATCCTGCCGGCACGGCATCTGATGGACACCGCCGCAGTTCGTGACCTCCCGCCGATCGACAACCAGCTGATCGCTTCTGCCTTGCCTGGCACCACGCTCTTGTCACTGACTGTGACCGACGAGCAGCTGAAAGCTGCTGGTGAAGCGATGGGCCTCGAAATGGCCGGCCCAGAATCCACGCCGCTCAAGCGCAATCGCCGTGCGCCAGAGCAGGCGATGGCGCTCTGGTCGGTCTACACTCAGGCGTTCTGCCACAAGGCTGAGGCCCGTGCGCTGATCGCGTCCTTTCAGGCCTGGCGTGTCCTGGAGCGTGCCAAGCCGCTGCCGTTCTGAGGCCAAGGCGTAATGGCGTCAGCGAACGACACCGCCGGACACCATCGCCGCATTGGTTCGAGAAACAGCGGCACAGCCGAAAAGGAGCCAGAGGAAGGAGGAAGGGAGTGGGTTGGGATCAACCCATGAAAGGAAAAAGGAAATGCCAAAGTTCACGTTCATCGACATCGAATCTCTCTGGGATCCACAGCTTCACGAGGCCTATCTCGCCATCGATCCGAATGGCGACAGGAAGACTGATCGCAATGGCAATATCCGCCACCGTCTCGCATGCAGGCGCGTTATCGCCGCCGCAGCCTTCGATGTTGAAGTGTTGGAAGGCGGCGCGATAGCGATCGGAGGGCTGCGCGCCTGGGATGAGCATCAATATGGAGACGAGCTGGAGGTTGTAGCCAAGCTGTTCGATCATCTCCGCCAGCGCCCGGACACCAACGCTGTCACCTGGAGCGGGCTCGCAGCCGATTTGCCGCTCCTCAATCTTGCGGCAATCGAGCACCACCTCGTGCTGCCGCCTCAACTCCGGGCGAACATGTTGTATGCCGCCCGCCGCAGCTCCTGGCGGCCCCATATCGACCTTGCCCTGCAGATGAAGGGCAATGGGCGGGACTGGTCGCACATGACCGAGGTTGGACTAAGGCTGGGCCTTCCTGCCGAGCTGTTCGCAGGCAAGGCGGATATCGCCGAACCGCAGAATGGCGAGGAATGGCAGGCGATGCGCCACCGGGTCGGCACCGACTGCATCCTCACCGCCATGATCGCGCTGGTTTGGTGGCGGGCCAATGGTCTGATCGCCCTCGATCAGGTTGCCGCCCTCCACAACATCGCCGATTGGTGCCTGCGGAACAAAGCTGTCGCCGATGCCCATGAAACCCCGCTCGCCCGCCTTCGGGGAGAAATGTTCAGGCGCATGGGGGACGAATGGCATGAGGCTGCCTAGCTAAGCGCCTGATAACGCGGCCTTAGGAAATCCTGCCTTAGGCTGCTTGTCATGGTCGATACCGACGAGACGCAGCGGTCTCTACACACTCATGCGCCGGAGCCAGAAAATTCGGACAGCCTGTCCGAATCTTTCCGCTTCGGCGCATGGTCATGTGAGGGCGGAATTCATGTCTGCACCTGACAAGCCCTCCAAGCCGGACCGCGTGCTGACGACAGAGGAGGTTCGGGCGGAACTTGCACGGATCCGGCCCGGTGCTGCCGATGCGTTGAATGAAGCAGTCACCGGCCACGCTGCCCGTTCCCGCGAGGATCCCCGCGAGCTGCTCAACGAGGCTATACAGCGCGCCCTGACGACGCGGGCTATTCCTGCCGACGTTCCCTTCGACAAGGTTCTCGCCGAGATCGCACGCTCGGTCGCAAGCAGCATCAACATCAGCCGTCATCGCACTCGCAAGCATGTCGTGGACTTGCCGATCGAGGAGATCGTCGATTTGCTGCCCGCGGGTGGATATGTTGTCACCGCACCGGACGAGATTATCGAGCGGGAACGCATTCGGCAGTTATGTGCCGATGCAATTGAACGTCTGGCGCGCGATGATGGCAGGCGAGAGGCGCTAATTGACGCCATCGGTCAGGGAATGCGGGGAGACGAACTCACCGCTGCCCTCGGCATCAGCAAACGCGACCTTGCGTCCATGCGTAAGGCGCTCAAGCGTGAGATCCAGCGTATCTGGCCGACCGTGCAGGAGCAGATCGGCGGGGATTGAGGGCACCGTGCCCTTCAAGAAAACAAGTGCTTCTGAATGTCGATGAACGCGCCACGGATCTCTGGGATTGAGCCTAGCACCCGCTTGGCATCGTTGGTCCCGCCATACCGGATCTGGAGGAAGTCGCTGATTCGGTGCGGGGCGAGTTCGTCGATCCCCTGCAGCTCGTAAGCCTGCAGGATGTAGCCGAGGAACTCACGCATCTCAGCTTCATAGCCGTCGAGGCCGGTTGCCTTCGCACCCACTACCCGCTCCGACCGTGACAGCGGATCGAGCGTAAAGCGCACGTAGGCCAGCACGTCGAAGATGTCGCTCTTGGGCGCATCGATCAGGCGGCGCATGTCGTCCATGCGGTCACGGTCGTAACCCATTTCCTCAAGGCGTTGGATGAAGGCCGTGCGGCGGTCCGGATCAGTCCAGATGGCGCGCAGCTCGTCGGCGCTAGCCACCATCGTGCCGAGGTCGCCGAACAGCTGCTCCATAAACTCTTTCGCGGTGATCTGCCGGCCGTTGAACCAGTAGGTCGTTTCGCCGACGTAGCGGATCTTGCGCTCCTTCCCGTCGGCGAGCTTCACCACGACACGCTCGACCGGCGGTTGCGGATCGCCGGGATCGTCATCGATGATCGGAGGCTCTGGCGGCTTCGGCGGCCTGGGGCCGGTGGCCCCCTCTACCGGTTCCTCCGGCTCCCCGTCCCACGCCGGATCCTTGAAGTGCTCGTAGGCCTTCACGAAGTCGTAGATCGTGAAGAAGTCCTTCCCATCGAACGTCCGCGTGCCCCGGCCGATGATCTGCTTGAACTCGATCATCGACTTCACCGGTCGCAGCAGCACGATGTTGCGGACGTTGCGCGCGTCCACCCCGGTCGACAGCTTCTGCGATGTGGTGAGGATGGTCGGCAGCGTCTTCTCGTTGTCCTGGAACTCGCGCAGATGCTGCTCGCCCAGCTTGCCGTCGTCCGCCGTCACCCGCTCGCAGTAGTGCGGATCAGGGTTGGTCTTGACCTGATTGATGAAGTTGCGCACCCGGGCGGCGTGGTCCTGCGTCGCGCAGAACACTAGCGTCTTCTGGCGCTGGTCGATCTGGTCCATGAACTCGCACACGCGGCTCATCTCGCGCTCGTCGATGATCAGCTTCGTGTTGAAATCGGCCTCGGTGTATTCCTTGTCGGGGTCGATTTCCCCGCTCACCACCTCGTCCTCGTCGCTGAAGGTATAGGTGTCCATCGTGCTCGCCATCTGGCGGACCTTGAACGGGGTGAGGAAGCCGTCGCCGATTCCTTCCTTCAGGGCGTAAGTGTAAACCGGGTCGCCGAAATAGCGGTATGTGTCCGCGTTCACGTCCCGCTTGGGGGTGGCGGTGAGGCCCAGCTGCACAGCGGGCGAGAAGTATTCGAGGATCCCGCGCCACGTGCTTTCATCGCGCGCTCCGCCGCGGTGGCATTCGTCGATCACGATGAAGTCGAAGAAGTCCGGCTCATAGCCCTCGAACCGGAACTCGTCCTCGCCGGTCATGAAGGTCTGGAAGATCGTGAAGAACACGCTCGCATTGGTGGGCACCTTGCCCTGTTTGCGGATTTCTTCGGGGCTGATCCGGCACAGCGCATCGGGCGGGAAGGCACTGAAGGCGTTGTAGGCCTGATCGGCAAGGATGTTACGATCGGCGAGGAACAGGATGCGCGGGCGGCGGGTCGGCTCGCGGGTCAGGTTCCAGCGCGACCGAAACAGCTTCCACGCGATTTGGAACGCGATCGAGGTCTTGCCCGTGCCCGTGGCGAGCGTCAGCAGGATGCGCTGCTGATCCTTGGCAATCGCTTCTAGCACGGCGGTGATGGCGTTGTGCTGGTAATAGCGCGGCTGCCACTTGCCGCCGCCCGTCTCGAACGGGACGGCGCCGAAGCGTTCGCGCCAGGCATTGCCAGTGGGGAAGCAGCGCTGCCACAGTTCGTCGGGCGTCGGGAAAGGCGGAGCGATGGCCCCTTCCTTGCCCGTGTGCATGTCGACCTCATACCACTCAGCCCCATCGGAGGCGTAGGCGAAGCGGGCCTTCAGCCGGGTCGAGTAATCCTTGGCCTGACCGACGCCCGCGCCTGCCCCCTTGCCGTGGCGCTTGGCCTCCATCGCCGCGAGCTTGTGGCCGCGATATTCGAAGACGTAGTCGGCCGAGAGCGGAGCGCCGCGCTGTCCGCCGGGCATGATGCGACCAGGGCAGATCGCCTCCCGCCGGATATGCGCGCCCTCGACCACACCCCAGCCAGCATCGCGGAGGACGGGATCTATGCGATTGGCGCGGGTATCGGCTTCGGTTTCCTGCATTGGCTCAGGTTAGCTCACCGGCGAAGGCCTTTTGGAGGAGGGATTGGCGGAGTTCGGCGACGTCGGTCAATTGGGCGTCGTAGATGCCCATCGCAGCAACAGACGCAGCGGAAATCTCGGCAGCCTTCTCCACGATCCGGGCGCGTTCTTCGCCTGGTGGGAACGGGATCGGGATGCTGTTCAGCGCCTTCTGATTGAGCTTCGGCTGAGCCATCCCACTGACAAAGTCATCAAGCGGAATGGAGTTCAGGTAAAGCCTCACATACTCCTGATCAGTGGGATTTGCGAAGCGCAACACGTGGGCATGATTGTTGACCCACGATTTGCCAGAGATCGAGAAGGCAATCGGATAGGTGCGAGCAAGCAGGTTCGCGCCATCCTCAGACACCAAGAGCAGGTCTTCATCGAAGATGAAGTCTGCGACCCGGTCCACCTCTCCAGAGGCCCCATAGTAGGGCACGTTGCCCGGCTTGCGGTCCGCCTTTGTGATCGGAACACGCGAGCGATCCAGATTTTCGGAGATATCCGGAAGATATACCGTCGGCCTATCAACACCTTTCAGCCGGAGGGCGTCAGATGCCCAGCTGTCGAAGAACTCCTCCGCATCCGCCAGATTGGCTTCGGCGAGGGCGCGGGCGCGGTCGAGGGCGACGAAGCCCTGATCCAGCACCGCAACAATCCGCTTCTGCTCCTCCAGCGGGGGGAGCGATATTTCTAGATTCGACAGAGCCTTATTGCTCAAGTTGAGCATTGTGGTGCCTGTTGACAGTCCTTCCAACGCAGTTCGGTAGATAGGAGAGCCGATAAGTAGTGTCAGAAACTGCGGATCGACCGCTTGCCCCGTTCGGATCACAAAGCAACCGGTTCCACAGATCCAGCCGTCTTGCGAAGGCAAAACCAATCCGCAGCGGCCAATATCACCCCGGCGAGCAACGAGGATGTCGCCGGCCCGCACCCGATAGCCGTTCAACTGCTTTGCCAGAGCGCCTGCCACGGTGACCTCTGGGCTATGGATAATCCGGCCATCCCTCAGGTTGATGGGATTGATGACGGGAATGCCGTCACGCACGTAGTCGTCTTTATGCAGCAATGACCCGAAAGGCCCGGTCGAAACCGCGTCCACGCAGTCGGCCAATCGAATGGTTCGCCACCGAGTATAATCCACCGCTGCGGTCACAGCATCCCTCGGATTTCCTCGAGGATAAGCCGCGTCTCTTCGTCGCGCGCGAGCATGTCCGCGATGATCTGTTCGGGTGCGCGCAGCGGCGCTTCCTCAGGGGCGGTGGGGTTGCGGACCGACAGATCCCATTTCGCCTTGTCGAGATCATCGACGCTTACTGTCCAGCTCTTGGCGCTGTCCGCCTTATTCGGCTGAAGGGCAACGAACTCGGCGAGGTCAGCATCGTTGAGCGCATTGGTCTTGCCCATCGAGCGGCCCGGATCGAGCTGGTAATACCACACCTGCCGGGTTGGCGCGCCTTTCTCGAAGAACAGCACCACCGTTTTCACGCCCGCGCCCTGGAACGTGCCACCGGGGCAATCGAGCACGGTGTGCAGGTTGCAGCTGGTCAGCAGTTCCTTGCGCAGCTCGACGCTGGCGTTGTCGGTGTTGCTGAGGAAGGTGTTCTTGATCACCACTGCCCCGCGCCCGCCCGCCTTCAGCTTCCGGATGAAGTGCTGCAGGAAGAGGTAGGCGGTCTCCCCGGACTTGATCGGGAAGTTCTGCTGCACCTCCTTGCGCTCACCTCCGCCGAAGGGCGGGTTGGCCAGCACTATGTCGTGACGGTCGGCCTGCTGGATGTCCATCACGTTTTCGGTGAGCGTGTTGGTGTGGCGGATCTGCGGCGCCTCGATCCCGTGCAGGATCATGTTCATCACACCCAGCACGTAGGCGAGCGACTTCTTTTCCTGCCCGTAGAAGGTCTTGCGCTGGAGGATGTCCCACTCGGCAGCGGACAGGTCCGGCCGGCGCAGGTATTCAAACGCCTCGCACAGGAACCCGGCCGAGCCTGCCGCTCCATCGTAGATGGTCTCGCCGATCTTGGGATCGACCACCTTGATCATGGCGCGGATGAGCGGGCGCGGGGTGTAATACTCGCCGCCGTTGCGCCCGGCATTGCCCATGCGCTTGATGCGGGTCTCGTAGAGGTCGGACAGCTCGTGCTTGGCCTTGCTGCTGCCGAAATCGAGCGAGTCGACGATGTCGATCACCTCGCGCAGGGAATAGCCGGAGCGGAAGCGGTTGATGATTTCGTTGAAGATCTCGCCGATCTTGTATTCGATCGTATCGGGATCATCCGCGTCGGCGCTGAAGGTCTTGAGGTAGGGGAACAGGTCGCCGTTGACGAAGTCGATCAGGTCCTGCCCGGTCATGGCAATCTGGTGATCGATCTCGCCATCGTCGCGCTTGGGCGCGGCCCACACGTCCCAGCGGTATTCGGGATCGAGGATCGGCTGGTATTCACGGCCTTCCAGTTCCGCCTCGTCCTCCTGCGCGGCCTCGAAGTCGTCGAGGTATTTCAGGAACAGAAGCCAGCTGGTCTGTTCGGCATAATCGAGCTCGGACGCGAGGCCCTCGTCGTTGCGCATGGCCCGGTCGATGTTGTTGAAAGCGTTTTCGAACATGGGTGGTGGCGTATCGCGGTTTGCGGCGCGCGCCAATGGGGTTGGCCGCGAATTTATGGCATGGCGAACAAGACCCCCCGTTGTCCAAAGTTCCGTTTACGCTTACAAATCAAGCTGCCGGATAACGGCGAGGCAGAATAGGCGGACTGGAGAAACATGGCCGAGTCGCCGATCGAACCCGAGCCTAGCGTGCTCCCTAAGTTGGGCAAGATAGCCTACGTTGCCGCTGAAAACGCCAATTGTCTGTATGAACCCAAGTCGAGCAGCGCCATACGATGCACGCCCCCGGTTGGCACAGAAGTAACTGTGATCCGAGATGACGGTGAGTGGGTCTGTGTCTTGTTCTTCGGCAAGAAGGCGTGGTCGCCAAAGGGCAATCTGTCGTCTGCTCCTGTGCCCGTGCATGAGACAGTAGAAGTGGGAGACCAACCTCGCTTTAGTGACGGCCCTGTCCATTTCGGCGGCGTCGAGTATGGGCCGCGCGGCGGCCGGTTTGTCCGAACCCGCTCAGGCTTTCGGAGATATTTCTAAAAGCTCTTCGCGCCGCAAGTTACCTGTGTCCCGGTTGAAGGGATTGGGTCGCCAATGCGCCAACACTGCGATCGCGACCTCAGCTGCGACAATCCATTGGTCGGGCTTGCGCCTGGCGGCTAACAGTCAATAATCAATACAGATTCGCTGTTCCCGGGGGAGTATCACATTGAGCGCGGCTGCCATTCCACAGGTTCGCAAGCTATTCGATGAAACCCGGAGACGGTTAGTAGACACTGGCACGCGCAATCGCCTCGTGCACGTCAACCGAGCGAATACGCGTGGTGCGGTCGTTAACATTGAGGACGAGCGATCCGACGACGTCTACAATATTCTGTCTGGCGGCCGGACAATGCGCTTCCGCCCGCTAGGGAAGGATCGGCATCAGCAGGGAGAGATCTCTCTTGCTGGCATCAAGGACGAAGGTGAAGGCAGTTCAAGCGACAGCCGTTACACCGACAATCAGCTCGACACGCTGCTTGGTCCGGACGCGCTGGCGAAAAAGCTGCTTAAGATTGCCCGGGATGCTCGGACGGCCGAAGAGGAGCAGGGCGTAAACATCCTCTACCTGGCGCTCGGCTTCGTCACCTGGTTAGAAGATGAGAAGTCGGACATCCGCCGCGAAGCGCCGCTGGTGCTCCTTCCGGTCGAGCTGATCCGCAACCAGCGCACGTCGACCTATGATCTTCGCATGCGCTCGGATGATCTGATGACCAACCTCCCCCTGCAGCAGCGCTGGAAGGACGATTTCGGGTTGGTGCTGCCGGATCTTGAAATCGACGACGACTGGCGGCCTTCTGACTACTTCGACCAGGTCGAGGCGATGGTCGGTAAGCGTGCGCGCTGGTCGATCGATCGCAATGGCATGCAGCTCGGCTTTTTCTCGTTCTCCAAGCTGCTGATGTTTCGCGACCTTGATCTCGACGCTTGGCCCGATGGCAATTTAGAGAACCATGATCTGGTCCGGGGCCTGCTTTATGAAGGCTTCGGAGAAGACCAGTCTCCGTTTGGTGACGGCGAGAGTCTCGATGCCGTGCTACCGCCTGAGAATATCTGCCACGTGGTCGATGCGGACGCGAGTCAGGCCAAGGTGATCGAGGAAGCCCGATGCGGAAAGAACCTTGTCGTTCAAGGCCCGCCGGGAACGGGGAAGAGCCAGACGATTGCCAACATTATCGCAGCGGCGGCGAAGGAGGGGAAGACCGTCCTGTTCGTTGCCGAAAAGATGGCAGCTCTGGAGGTGGTGCACGACCGTTTGGTTAAAGTCGGGCTCGCTGATATCTGCCTCGAACTCCATTCTCGCACAGCTAACAAACGCCAAGTGCTGGAGGAACTTAAGCGGACGCTGAATGCTGGGGAAGCTATCCCCGCCATGCCAGAACAGCCGGATGCTCTGCGCAAAACCCGGGACGAGCTCAACGCAATTGCTCAGGCTCTCCATGCGCCGGTCGGTGAAACGGGGGAAACGGCCTTTGGCATGCTGAGCAGACAGGCCAGATATATCGGCCTCGGTGCGCCGCCGCCGACCTTTACCAGCACCAACCTGTCATCCATGGATCGCGGGGCTGAACAACGAGCAGTAACGGCGCTAGCGCGTTATGGCGCGGCGATTGAAGCTACTGGCGATCCCTCGACCCATCCACTGCGCGGGGTCCGGAACACATCTTTGCAACCTGTCGACCAGGCGCGCTTGAGACCACTGATTGAGAGCGCCCGCGACGACGTCTCCAACTTCAATGTGGCGATGGATGCTGCGCTCGATCTGGTGGGATTGGCTGATGGTGGCTGGTTCGATCTCGCAGACTCGATGGTCGAGCTGCTTCGAGATTTGGATGGCCTGGAGCAGTCGCAGGCGGGTTTAGCCCAGAAAATGCTGCGCTGCCCAGATCGCCCGAGACTAAAGGCAACTCTCGCGCTTGGAAAGCAGTGGCACGAAGAACGCGAGGCTGCCCGCGACCTGTTTCTGGATCATGCATTTTCCTCCGATGTCGCGCATTTGCGCGGTCCACTCGCCGCTGGGACTCTGTCATTCTTCTCCCGGTGGGGTGGCGCTTATCGTGCAGCTTCTCGTGAGCTGGCGGGGCTTCTGAAAACTGCCCTTCCGGGTAGCGCTGATGACCGCCTCGACTATGTCGACCGGCTTCTGGAAATCGCACGGCTACGCGGCGAATGGGCGATGGACGAACCGTTCTGCCAAGCGGCGGTCGGCGAAGACTGGCGTGGCGAGCGCACTGACTGGAGCGCAATCGGGTCCATGTGTGGCTGGGCAGATCGCGTGAGTGCAGCCAACACCGATATCGAAGCTGAGATCGACGACCTCGTTACAGCCGCATTGTCCAGTCAGCGAGTTGGCCTGGTGGAGAGAATTCAAGCATCGGGTGAGCAGGCTTGGCAATCCTTGGGTGAGCTTCGCACCCTCCTTGATCTCGGCGAAGATCGTTTCCCGGTCGGATGGCGCGAGGCGGACTTGCCGCTGATCATTGAAGCACTCACCGAAATGGCCGGCGCGGTCGACCGGTATCCGGCTTGGGCCGAGTTGGTCGCGGCGAGAAAGATCGCGGATGCGGAGGGAATTGGCACGCTTGCTGACCGGCTCGACAGTGGCGACATGAACGCCGAGAGCGCGACGATTGAGCTGAGGTTCGCGCGTGCCGAAGCGATTTGGCGACGTGCCTTGGCTTCGAACCCGGCACTAGCCGATCTGGCAAATGTTGATCGTCACGCGCTTGTTGGACAATTCTCGCGGCTCGAAAAGCAGCACCTGCATGACAACGTCACCGGCATCGTCGCTGCCCACCTTTCCCAGCTGCCCCGCGGTGCCCTCGGTGAAATGAAAATCATCAGAGGCGAGATGGGCAAGAAGCGTGGGCACAAGGCTTTGCGCCGTCTCTTTTCGGAAGCTCCCAACGCGATCCAGCGGATCAAACCGGTCCTGCTCATGAGCCCGATTTCGGTTGCCCAATATCTGACACCCGGCACACACTCCTTCGATCTCCTCCTAATCGACGAAGCCAGCCAGGTGCGTCCTGAAGATGCGTTGGGCGCCATCGCGCGGGCACAGCAGGTTGTTGTCGTCGGTGACCAGAAGCAGCTCCCGCCGACATCATTCTTCGACCGCCTCACCAGTGGCGACGGTGATGACGATCAGAGCGAAGACGATGCGGCCGAGACAGAGGAAGACCTCCTTGGCGGCGCCGCGCAAGTGGCCGAATTGGAGAGTATCCTCACCCTTTGCGAGGCACGCGGGCTGCCTGCCCGGATGCTCGAATGGCACTACCGGTCACGCGATCCCTCTCTCATCAGGGTGTCAAATCGGGAGTTCTACTCCGACAGGCTCATTCTTCCTCCATCGCCGCTCGAAAGGGATCCAACCTTTGGCCTCACCTTCACCAAGGTGGACGGCGCCTATGACAAAGGCGGGCGGCGTGACAACCGGCTCGAAGGCGAAGCACTCGTCCGCGCCGTGGCGAAGCATGCGCGCACCATGCCGAAGCAAAGCCTAGGCATTGTCACCTTCTCCGTCGCCCAGAAGCACACCATTAACTTGCTGCTCGAAAACGCTAGGCGCGACGACAAGTTACTCGACGAATTCCTGCGCGAGGGCGGCGCAGAGGACGTCTTCGTCAAGAACATCGAGAATGTTCAAGGTGATGAGCGCGATGTAATTTTCATCAGCGTCGGCTACGGTCCGACCCAACCTGGCGGTCGGATGATCGGAGCGAGCTTCGGACCGGTAAATCTCGAAGGCGGCGAAAGGCGGCTCAACGTGCTTTTCACCCGCGCACGGCTGCGCTGCGAGGTCTTCGCGTCGTTCGATCCTGGTGATCTCGATGTGAGCCGGTCCGCCCGCGAAGGGCCGCGCGTGCTCAAACGCTTCCTCGAATTCGCCAAGACCCGTAAGATCGTCGAGCATTTCCCCACCGGCGATGATGCGGATTCGCCGTTCGAGGAAGATGTCGCTGACACGATCCGTTCGTTCGGATTTCTGGCCGATCCGCAGGTTGGTTCCGTGGGCTTCAGGATCGACATAGGGGTGCGTCATCCCGACCGGCCGGGCAGCTACATTCTCGCGGTCGAGTGCGATGGTGCCACCTACCATTCAGCCTTGTGGGCCCGCGAGCGGGATCGCCTGCGGCAAGGAGTGCTCGAAAACCTAGGTTGGCGCTTCCACCGTATCTGGAGCACCGACTGGTTTTACAACCGCAATCGCGAAATAGCGCGCCTGCGAGACGCCCTTGAGCACGCCCGGGAAGCCGAGCGCCGCGGCAATCTGCCCGTGAAGGAACCGGCGGTTCCGGCAGCGCCCCCAAGGCCCACGGTTATCGAACCCCAACCGCTGCCGGAAATCGTCGAGCGGCAGATGCCCGCCTATTCTAGGGCTCACTTCCCGGTTCGGTCGCCATTCGAACCCCATGAGGCACCGATGTCGGAGCTCCAGCTTCTGGCCCAAAGGATCGTCGAGCATGAAGGGCCGATCAATGCCGAAGAGGTGGCACGAAGAATTTCCGCGTGTTTTGGCCGGGAGCGCGCCGGCAACCGCATCCTGAATGTGACGAAGCGGGCACTCGTGTCGCTGCTCAATCGGAAAGTGATTACATTCGACGACGGTTTCTACCTCACGAATGAACAGCTTGATTGGCCGCCGGTCCGCGATCGGTCGAACGAAACCGGGGCGACCTTGAAGGCGTCTTCTATTTCGATTCTTGAGATCGGCGCGGCACTGACGATTGCCCGGGACGATAACGCGGGTGCCGCTAATGACGATCTGATCAGGGCAGCCGCAAGACTCATGGGCTTCAAGCGAGTGGGTTCTGATCTCAGGGCAAGGATTTCTGAGGCACTAACCGTAGATTAGGCATAGCCTCTTCTACCGGGAACTAAGCGCCGTCCGAAAGCAAACGCACTGGTCGGTGGGCCTTAAATCCCGTGTCTGGGACTTGGCGGTCGGTCCACAAAACACGCTATATGTCGCGTTTACTCAGAAGCTGACATTTCTTATTCGCCTGGAACATCCGCACCCTGCGCGGATCGCCCGAAAGACCCACAAAGGGCGCAAGCCACTCAGCAACATCATCCCGCCAACCATCCACCATCGCCAGCCCCCACAAGCTGGCTGCATTGAATCACCACAATCGACTCAGGGAAGCCGAAAATGCAATGCTGCCAAAGTAGTGCTAGATGGTAAATTGAAAAACTAAGCCCAAGAGCTGGGAACGAAAACAGGCGATTCAGGGCGGATTGAAAAATATTACTTTTAAAATTAGAAATTAGGCACATTGCCCAATTTTACGCCCTTCAATAACAGAATTCAAAGTAATAACAATGTCCTTCCCTGGAATTTGGTATGTAATTTCCTCCTCTAATATGAATCTGTTTTCTACTAAGAAACCATTTCTTTTTATTCGATCTTGCCCTCTGCGAACCAAATAATCGATTTCAAATCGTTCGCCGTCGGAATAAATTTTGGTGAATTCGGTCGCGTACAGCTCCCTAAGAGATTCTTCAACTCCATACCATTGCATGAAAAATTTTTGATTGCACGTATCTATTTTCGCAATCGATGCAGAGCTAAGTTTAATTTTATCAATATATTCCTGCGCCAGATGCTTATCAGAGAATGGATTTACGGAGATGCCTGTTATGCTTGTTTTCATTTCCCATTTTCCGCCTGACCACTTGGGAAATTTTGACCACGCCACCTTCGCCTCAGCGGCGTCTATCGATCCGTCGGCATTTGTATCGGCGCTTTTCGGACCAGGAGCTTGGGGAGAGAGTGGAACTCCAACGTAGCACAAGACTTTCCTTTGAGCGGGCGCGACGCCTCTGGGAATGGCGCGGTCAGCGCCTTTTGACGAACTGATATTGCGATTCCAGCAGGGGACACCCAACAGAAACGCCGCGTCTTTCGCAAATGCATTACCCTGATACTGCGCCTTCATGCTTTCAAGAAGCACGGATACATCGTCTCCCCTGAGCACCTTGAGCTTAACTTCCTGCAGGTCCGCAACAATAGCCAATCGAGTTGGGGTGTCATCGCGCATCACCCTACGCGTGGTCGAATCTAGATTGGTAGCGATCTTCCTACTGTTGATGATGTTTTGCAGCACAAATTTGTAATCGAGCTCTCCCCTCGAATAGCGGTCCAGATCCAGCAATGCAGAGTTCAGAGCATTGTGCACAAGGATTTCGTTCTGCCCTCTTATCTGCTGATAAGTTATAGCGATTTCCTTGATCCGATCGATCTGATCTCCGCTTGCGTCGGCAATCGCGCCGGGAACATCACCGGAGCCTGCCCGGGCTGCATACAAAACGTTCTGAACCATCACTTCAGCATATTCATACCTGATGGGAGGTTCGCGCCCTGTTTCTTTAGCTCGAGCATACCAGCCCTTGAGCAGTCCAGTTGAAACCATTTGCGCGAGAGTCCAGCCGTTCTTTCGCGTCATGTCGGCGAGCGCCAATTCCGATCCGGGTGCATCATAAACTTCAAAGACCTGCGTCGCGATGTACAGTTCCCCCGCATCACGCATCTTGGTGAGAACATTTACAATATCGGCCAGCGCTTCAAGTGCGCTAGATAGGTCTGCTGCAGCGTAGAAGCGATCAGCCCGCGCCTGCAGGTCAGACCGAAGTGTCGAGGAAGGTCCGGCTGCACCGGGCCCGTTTGAAGCTGGTTGAGCCGACCTAAGGTTGCCATCCCAGATGTAACCGTAGGGCCAAGAAGATTGCCCTTGTATTTCATCGAGAGAAGCCAGGTCGATACGCAGCCATTGGCCATTGCCGTCGTCGGCGGGCACCCATTCCCCAGACAAAAAACGTCCCGGAGTGATCACCCCTAGGACGACGGAGCCATTGGTCGTCGGATGATCTCGGACTCTTGCGTTCGCAGTAACCTCGACGTCAACAAAGTTAACACCAAGCCCTTTCGAAGATGGTCGAGCGGGACTGACTGCTGAGACGATGGATGCACCGGACACTCGATTGATCCTCGTCAGTTTGCTCCTGCTTGCGAGTGCGGGAATCTCGTTGGTGCGCAAGGGACTTACGGAAAGTCCATGCTTGATCACCGTCAAGCTGGACGAATCCCTGAGAATGAAAGCCTCATAACATCTGCCGGCCCCGCACCCGTGAGGTTGCGTATAGACATTGTATAGCCGGTCGTCCGGTGCAACGGTTCTCGCGCCGCGCGGCATGGTCACACGCTCGATTACCCAGTCAGGTGTATTGCAACGCGCCTGGCATTGCGCCTCCTCGAAGAAAGGTGCTAGCAATCTAAGCTCGGCGTCACCGAAGCCCTCATCAGCTTGTGCAGGGCTTGCTGCCAGCCCGGCAATAAAGGCGCTAAGGAACAATTTCTTCATAGCTCCCCTCCCCAGATGCACGAACACAATGTTCCGATTTTCCAGATGCTCAACGAACTTGCCGCATCGAAATTGAGACTGCGATATGGACGCGAGCATGGCAAGCCAGATTGGGAACGCTGTGAGGCCTTTTCGAAACGAGTCGAGCGGCTGAAGTTCCGGGGGGCTTTACCGATAACCCGGAAATGTTCATGTGGACCACAGCCATCTGTGCGCAGGATATCCGGGTCTCAAAGCGTTACCGGACGGATTTGAGCAATGGGGGCGGCAGTCAACATGTAGCCAGCAATGGCGAATCGGCATGACGCAATAAGCGGAACAAATATCGGATGGTTAGCCGCACTCAACGGCGCATGCCTGTCCAACAAATCAAAGGAACCAGACTGTTCCCTCATCATCGCCTATGCTCGACGGGAGCCGTTAAAGCAGGTCACAGTATCAAGGGCTACGGGTTCTTCGGGGTTCCAAATTGCTGGAATGAGGGAGGAAAGCCCTCCTAGTGGCCGAAGGCTTTCGTCACTCCCACCAAGCCCGCGTCAAGTCCAGAAATGCCGACTTTTGGAGCATTCAAACTCAAGACCCATCAGTCGACTTGATCAAGCAATAAAGGTGAGCCCTCTCGCTTCACGTTTTTTACCATCCAACCGTTATTCGTCAATTCAAGCTCCGCCACCCCATCTCCAGCAAATTCAAGAGGAAGAAAATTGGAGAACGTTGCCGATCCAGGAAACAATGAAGCCCATTCTTCAGAAATCATGTTGTCGTTCGGCACAACCTTCCAGGTAAACTCGACCTTCGTTATTTGAGAACCCCCCTCACTAGGCAATGTAAAATTATTTACGCTTTCAACTGCCTCATTACCTCCGCAAATTGCGAGCACATCAGAAGTCCCGCCGAGAGGCTTTTGATATTTCATAATTCTAAAAAATGGCAGAGCCTTTTGTGTAATCCTATAATAAACTGAATACCCTTGAACCCCCTCTCTCTGAACCAACCCGGCCGACGTGAGCCGCTCCAGAAATTGTGCATTTTCACCCCGGGGCATCCATACATCAAATGTCTGATTTAAGTCAGAACTCTTCATCCCATTCGCCAATACGTCTACTTGGACACAGGAAATTCCATCTATAGAAGAACTCAAGATATCCTCAACATTGCCCTCACTCAATCTATCTCCACAGCCTTGCGTCGCTAGCGTTACAAAAGAGACAACCAAAATTTTTCGCTTCATGATTAGTTCACCTTCTTAAACGAAAATTTAAGGCAACCCAAAAAATACTAGGGATTTAAAAGATAAAGATGAAATAATGGATTTTTGCGCCCAAGAAAACTATCAAAGAAAATTTATTTTTTAAATTCCTTAGTTTCTTTCCAACATAACCAACAATTATTTCAAAAACGCGATCGATGAGAACCTGAATTCCTGCCGTTATTATTTTGCTGCGGCCCGGAGGTGTGATGATTCTGGACGTGCGCTGAACCGGCGTCTAAACTTTGAATTAGTGAGGCTGCCAAGGGAACTGACTTCAGTTTCCGAGCCATGCCGCCCCTGTGTCTGCCATTCATCTATTTGGCCGTTTATGAGTTTACGGCCTAGAAAGATACTCTATCTCAACTGCTAAGGCCTTGTAAATGCCCTCTTCAGCGAAACCGCACTGTTCTTTTTGATTTGGCAGGTTCACCGTGCTGACATCTATCGCCTTTCCGATTGCTTCACCCGGTTCGAGGTTTCATCGGCACGGTCATAACGGTTGCGTCGGCTCAAGCGTGAGGGTGAAAACGAGACCGCGGAAGAGGTCAGGATCTGGATAGGCCGAACCGAATACTGCACAAGAATCGTATGCATAACAGCGCCATCGCGCTCCGATGAGGAACCGCCCTAGTCTGGCCCGCAAGCCAGATTCGCCAGTCGCCTTCCCACCCATCCCGGTCATTAGCAGGGTCGATGCGAGATCCCGAAAGCGGAATGGCTGCTTCAAGTAAAACCGGACGGCCAATCTTAGCTTCGTGAACGACCGGGTCTAGGTCAGCAGCTGCCGTCGTGAGGCTATTAGGGTATTGAGGTTACGGCATCCCGAGCAGAATTTCCCAACAATTTGAGTGCCCATCTTTGTCCTCTGAGGGGCACCATTTCTTGAAACCCTCAGAAATCTGGGATTTTCTTGAACTCCGCTCCGGACAGGTGGGAACTTTTGGGGCCTGACGCTCGCCGGGCGACGGTTGCAGCGGGCCGTTCTGGATATGTGGGTGTGCGGGAAGCCTCGGCTGCCCGACGACTCCTTCATCTTAGGGTAGCTGAATGGCAGGAGATCGTCGCGCTTGAGAAACAGAAGATTGATGCGGCTGGAACGGCCGGTGGGCCGCCGACAATGTCGAATGTCTCTTGGCTAAGGCACTGCTTGCGCGACTATGCTGAGCTCATGGTCGCTGAAGTCATCGCGTAACGTCTGCAACGCTGCCAACGACCGCTGCCAGGTCAGCGGACGTTACAAATGATGCGTCGCCCAAGATCGAATGCTTCAGCGCCATCAGCCCCAACCCGCTCCGCGCCGCGCTGGCAAGATCGCTACGCTGGTCAAGCCAAGAATGCAAAACGCCGGCTGCAAACGCATCTCCAGTGCCGATCCGATCGACAATTCCGGCTATGTGCCACTGATCGGTTTCTGCAGCAGTTTGCCGGGTATCGATGCGCGCAGAAATGTGGTGGGTCTGCGCATTTTCGATGGTCCTGGCGGTTGAGGCGATTGCGGAAACTGTCGGAAACGCCTCCAGCAGCGCAAGCGCAGCCTCGCGCCGACGTACCGGGCCCTCACCACTGAATTCGCGCCCCAGCAACAGGACTGCATCCTTGTGATTGGCGAAAACAATGTCAGCGACGCCGAACAAGCGGGCGATCGC
The DNA here is from genome assembly GCA_032116115.1 of Porphyrobacter sp. Taxonomy (GTDB): domain Bacteria; phylum Pseudomonadota; class Alphaproteobacteria; order Sphingomonadales; family Sphingomonadaceae; genus Erythrobacter. The sequence continues at coordinate 241,382 of JAUMAX010000004.1, read as the reverse complement.
CGCGCGCGGATCACGGTACGATTTCTGCCACAAGGCCGCGCGGAAGTTGCCATCGAAGGAAATGGTCGCGCCTTTTGCTTTTGCCGCTGAGGCAAGCGCAAGGCTCGCATCGGTAAGCTCCTGGCTCAACGCCAGCGTAATCCCGGAAAGGTGAAGATGGGATACCCCGTCGAGCCAATCGGCCATCGGCCAGTCCGCCGCACACGATTGCGCAAAGGCACTGTGTTCGCGATCATAGGTGACCTTGCCGCTGCGCAACCCGCTCGCCATATCGAGGAAATAGCTGCCCATGCGGCCCTCCTGTTGGAGGATATAAGCAACGTCCACCCCATGCGAGGCCAGATCGGCCCTGGCCCGCTGGCCAAGGACATTGTCCGGCAGCACTGTCAGCATCCGGGTGCTGCGGCCGAGGCGGGACAGCGCCACGGCCACATTGGCCTCTGCCCCTCCGGTGCAAACATCAAACTGCCGCGCCTGCGCCAGCAGCAGCGGTACTGGCGGGCTGTAACGCAGCAGCACTTCCCCGAAACAGGCGATCACCCCGGCCATTCAGCGCGCCAGCCAGCCTCCGTCCACAGCAAGGATGTGGCCCTGCACATAGCGGGCTGCATCCGATGCAAGGAACACGGCGGCTCCGCCCAGATCGCTCGGCTCGCCCCAGCGGCCCACCGGAATACGTTCGAGGATCTGGCGATTGCGGTCAGCGTCCGCCTGCAATGCAGCGGTGTTGTTGGTGGCGATATAGCCCGGCGCGATGGCGTTGACGTTGATGCCCTTGGCCGCCCATTCATTCGCCAGCAGCTTGGTCAGCCCGCCGATCCCGCTTTTGGATGCAGTGTAGCTCGCCACCCGGATGCCGCCCTGAAAGGTCAGCATCGAGGCGATGTTGATAATCGCGCCGCCGCCATGGCCGACCATATGCCGCGCCGCTGCCTGCGCGAGAAAGAACGCGACCTTGAGATTGGTGTCGAGCACCGCGTCCCAGTCCTCCTCGGTGAAATCGAGCGCATCATTGCGGCGGATGATCCCGGCATTGTTCACCAGAATATCCAGCCCGCCGAGATTGCGGAGGGTTTCCTCTACGATCCGTCCGCAAGGCTCAATCGTCGCAAGGTCTGCGGCTATGATCACCACACGCCGCCCGGCCTTTTCGATCAGCGCGGCGGTTTCGCTCGCATCGCTACGGGCAACCAGCGCGATGTCGGCACCGGCCTGCGCCAATGCCAGGGCGATACCCTGCCCGATGCCGGTATTGGCACCCGTGACGACGGCAACTTTGCCGGACAGGTCGAAGGGGTTGGCCATCGTCTCGCTCACAACCCGCGCAGCAGGTCTGACATCGCCTCATCCTGCGAATTGGGGTAGAAATACTCCGCGAATTTCTCCCCCGCAATCGCGGCTCGCAGCAAGTCCTGATCGACGTTGCGCAGCACGGTCAGCATGTCGTGGCAGGTCGCCGCCTTGAGGTTCGCCAGCACCCCGCGATTGGCTGCCATGAAAGTAGCGCGCTCACGCGGGTAGCCCAGCCCCGGCTCGTTCTCGAACAGCTTGCGATAGCAATCGGCAAGGTTGAGTTCCGCTGCCCAGCCAAAGCCCTTGGCATAGGGCATTGAAATGCAATTTCCGGCGTTGATCTGGTTGAACAGGAACGCATCGGTCGGGTCGATCAGCAGGCCGCAGAACACGCCGGGCATCGCGTTGCAGGCCAGCATCGAACCCATCCCCGTGCCGCAGCCCGTCACAACGAAATCCGCCGCACCGGAATTGAGCAGGATGCCGGCCAGGAGCCCGTTCATCGGATAGGTCAGCGAGGCCTGATCTTCAGGCGTATACATCCCGTAATTGAACACCTGATGCCCCATAGGTTCGACCACCGAGGCCAGCGCCTGATGTATGACAGCGTTCTTCGCTGCCTGACTGTTTTCGATGATCAGAGCGATTTTCATGAAAGGTGTGTTCCTATGGAGCGTGATGGGATTGTTGCAGTCTTTGGCGCAAGTGCGCCAGCCTAAGGGTGGTGGGCCGGCAGGTGTTATCTCGCCGGCCCGCTGGTTCCTCCGGTGCTAGAACTTCGCTCGCACCCCGATCGACAGGCGCCTTTCGGACAGGGCGTAGCTGTTGAGCGCGGCGGGATTGAAATTGCTGACCTCGACCGTGGCCGATTCGCGCGGCAGCAGGTTCTGCCCCAGCAGTTGCAGAGTAACTTGCTTGGTCAGATCGAAGCCGATTTGCGCATCGAGCTGTGACAGCGCCAGAATCACGTCGGGGCGGCCCTGAGTGAATTCGAACACCGCATCGTCTCGCCAGTTATAGGCGACGCGTGCCGAGATTGGCCCTTTTTCGTAAAGCGCGACAAGGTTGTAGCTGTGCCTTGATGTTGCCACCAACGGGAAGCCCGCACTGTCTTCGCTGTCAGCGAAGGTGTAGTTGGCAATCACCCCAAGTCCATCAAGCGGCGACGGCAGGAAATCGAGGAATTGCGTAATCCCGACTTCGAAACCCTTCACCTTGGCACTGGCGATGTTGAAGGGCCGCGAGGTCTGCACGGTCAACGGCGCACCCTCGAAGATAATGTCTTCCTGAATCGTGCCTGTCGTGATGGCGTCTTCGACTTCCTTGTAGAACACCGCCGCCGAAATCAGGTTCGATCCGCCAGTGTAATACTCGAACGAAATATCGAAGTTGGTCGAGATTGGTGGTGTTAGCTGTGCGTTCCCGCCGCCTGATGTCAGATTGGTTTGGTTGACAAAAGTGCTTGGCGCAAGGTCTGCGAGCCCGGCGCGCTGCATGGTCTGCGAACCAGCGAGCCGGACGAGGAAGTCATCGGTGACGTTGACGACCAAATTCGCGCTAGGAAGCACGTTGGTGAAGCTGTTTGATTCAATCGTAGGGCGCAGCTGATCGCCCGTTGCCGGAGACGACACCAACGTATTGGTGAGTGCTTCGAAGTCGGTTTGCACCGCTCGGATACCAGCGTTGAACTTGGCTGGCCGACCGAACAGTTCGAAATCGAGATTACCCATGATGTAACCCGCCAGAGTGGTTTCACCGAGCACGTAATCGCGTGCGGCGTTGCGGGCAAAGCCATTCGGCCCATCACCCGGTTCGCTGGCGAGCACACGCGTAAGCAGGAAATCAGGATCGGGGAAAAAAGATGCGAACTCGCGCGGAAAAGTCCCGTCGATGCTGCTGAGGAAATCGGCATCACCCGCCGCTTGGAATGGTGTCAGTTCAGCCCGCGTGGCAAGACCACGGCTGCGGAACGATGTGGAGTCAGCGCCAAGGTCGACAAAACGCACGCCAGCCGTGACCTTGAAGTTGTCTGACACCTCAAAGCCGAAATCGATGCGCGCCGCATACTCCTCAAGGTTGGCCGGAAGCAAGTTGGCTCGCAGCGTCAGGTTGCCGGTGGTCGGGAAGGTGAACACTCCCGGATCGGCAAGGTTGAACGGCGTGCCAACCGGGCGTTCGAGAATGAGGCTGGGCACAGGGCTATTGCGGAAATCAAATGTGCCGATCACGTTGTTGGGTGTATCAAGGGTGACAACTTCGATTTCCTGCCGCAACGTGCCGCGGCTGTAATAGAAATCCGCGTCAATGGTTACGCCGTCATTGCTCTCGAACGCGGCGTTGAAGCCGACCAGCAGGTTGTCGGTCGGATCCTGGCGGCGCTGATTCTGCACGCGAATGCGGCCGGTTGACTGAGCGGAAACGATGTATTGGAAGCCGTCAAGTTCCTGGAACACCGGGTTTCGGAAGTTGAGGTTCTGGTTGGTAGGCAGAATGAAGGTCACAGCTTGATTGGTGCGATCGGCATCGACCCGCGAGTAAAGGGCATCTGCCGTCAGGGTAAGGTTCTCGCTCGGCTTCCACTGGAATGCGCCGCTGACGCCGATACGCGAACGATCAATCAACACGTTTTCATATTGCAGCTGTAGCGGGCCAAGCCGGTTGGTTGCTGTTGCGGTGCCATTTTGCCGCCCGAGGAAATTGTTGCGCTCGAACAATTGCAGCCGCGACGTGCGCTTCTGATATTCGCCCGACAGCAGGATACCGAATTGGTCATCGCCGCCAAACGTCGTGGTAAACAGGCCTTGGATGGCTGGTTCGAACTGTTCGGATTCGTCCGAATATGTTCCGCGCGCGCCAAGCGAAATCGTCGGCTTCTTGAAATCGAACGGCTTCGGGGTCTTGAGGTTGACCGTACCCCCCAGCCCGCCTTCGACCTGACTGGCAATCGAGGATTTGGCGACCTCAAGCCGTCCGAACAGCGAAGACGGCACGGCATCAAGGCCCGACGAACGGCCGAGGTTATCGTTTTCCGGCGGAGACACACGCGCCGAAAAGCCCAGCAGGGTGCGTCCGTCGACTTCGACCCGCACCTGATTCAGGCCGCGGATGTTGACTGCCTGCCCTTCCCCAAACACGCGGGTGATCTGCACCCCGGTGACCCGCTGAAGCGCTTCGGCGACGTTATCGTCGGGGAGCTTGCCGACATCCTCGGCGGTGATGACATCAAGCACCTGATCGGCATCGCGCTTGACCTGCGCTGCCTTGCGCAGCGAATCCCTGATGCCCGATACGATGATCGCATTGTCATCGCCTGTCACGTCAGCCGCCGCTTCTGCAGACTGCGCTTGCGCATGAGCAGGCGCCTGACACATGATCGCGATGCACGCCGCTGAACCCATCAGCCAGATTCTCTTGTCCATTTGCCTCTTCTCCCTGTATTTTTGATACCGGTGTCATTTGCGCACCAGCCGTATTCACTGCTTCGAACTTACGTTTCTCAAACCCTAGATTTCAGCCCGTGCAAGGCGCGGCGACAAGCTATGTATCGCGAGGACGGCGATGAAGTAGACTGCGGTGCAGACCGCGAAGATGACGGAGTAATCGCCGCCAGTGGCATCAAGCACCAGTCCGGTAGACTTGGCCATGATCATCCCCCCGATCCCGCCCATGAACCCGCCCAGACCAATCACCGAGCCGACGGCACGCTTGGGGAACATATCGGGCGGCAGGGCGAGCAGGTTGGTGGAAAAGGCCTGATGCCCGGCAAGCGCCAGCCCGATCAGGAAGACCGCCAGCCACATGTTCGCCAGCCCCGAAACGAACAGCAGCGGCACAACGCAGGCTCCTGCACAGATCATCGTGACCTTGCGCGAGAAATTGACGCTGCAGCCGCGCTGGATCAGGCGCGAGGACAACCATCCCCCGGCGATGCTGCCAACATCGGACAGCAGATACATGGCAATCATCGGCAGCAGCACGACTTTGAGATCAATTCCGTAGGTCGAGCTGAAGTAGCTCGGCAACCAGAACAGCATCAGGAACCAGACCGGATCGGTCAGGAACTTGGCCGAGGCGAAGGCCCATGCCTCCCGTTTTGTAACGAGTGCACCCCAGCCGATCTGGTGCACGGAATCGGGTGGATCGTGCTCGATCCATTCAAGCTCTTCAGGCGTTATGCCGCGGCTCTGGCGCGGTGCGGTGTAGACCCACCACCAGATTGCCGCGAGCACGATACCGAACAGACCGGTGTAGATGAATGTCTCGCGCCAGCCCCATCCGAGCAATTCCATGCAAAGCCACAAGGTCGGCGCAGTCAGGATCACACCGATCGTCGTCGCGGAGTTGACCCAGCCAATGGCATAAGCGCGTTCCTTTTGCGGAAACCATTCACTGCTGGCCCGCACCACCGCCGGGAAATGCCCCGCCTCGCCTACGCCAAGCACAACACGCGCCGCCATGAAGGCCGTGATCGAAGAAGCAAGGCCATGCGCCGCATGTCCGACCGTCCAGATACCGATCGCAATGGCATAGCCAATCCGCGGCCCCACCTTGTCGATCAGCCACCCCATGAACAGGAACCCGAATGCATAGGCGAACTGGAACGCGGTTACGATATTGCCGTAATCATTCTCGCTCCAGCCAAGCTCTTGGGAAAGCTCGGGCTTGAGCAGGCCCAGCATTGTCCGATCGATGTAATTTACCGTCGTCGCCAGAAAGAGTAGCGCGACGATCAGCCAACGGCGGCGACCGATCGCCACCCTGACACCCGATATGCCGGTTATGGCGTGGCCGATCGGCGCGCTGGTCATGCCGCATTCTCAGGCAAGAGCGCCGGGATTGTTGTGCACTCGACCGCAAGGCTGCTTCCGAAAGTGGCGCGCACGTGCTGGCCATGCCGAACCGGATGCACTCCTGTGATCGCGCCGCTCGACACCCACTGCCCCGCCTCGAGGCTGGTCCCACGCTCGGCCATCAGACGGGCAAGGAACGCCAGCGAGCCGAAGGGACCATCCAGCAAATCTGCCAACAGACCCGTCCCGGCCAGAACTCCGTCGATCTCCAGCGCGGCGAGATGATCGAGGGCGCCCGGCACCGCCGCGTCGGGGATCAGCGGGCCGATAACCAAACCATTGTTGTTGCCGAAGTCCGACACCGTGACCGCCGGGCCGTTCTGGTTGATTCCGACAAATGGCGAGCTTGCAATTTCAATCCCGAAGCGGACTTCCGCAACGAATTCAGGCGCGTCCTTGACGGACAGGTTGGCCGGCGGGGTGGCCGAAAGGCACAGAAGAACCTCTGCCTCCACTGCAGCAAACCCGCTCAGCACGCGCACGGCCACCGGATCGGCATTGACCGGGTGGATAATGGAATTCGCAAAGATCGGACCGGCCAATCGCTTGGCGCCGAACTGTTTCACTTCCCGCGGGTTGATCCGGCCGAGCTTCCATCCGCCAATGGCGCGGCCGTCATAGGCAATGGCCTGATCCTGGATCGCGTATGCCTGCGCCAGCGTTGCGGGGAAGGACCCAGGATAGGAAGACAATACGGCATCATGTCGCCGTGCGTCGACAAATGCCCGGGCTATATCTTCCTGATCGCTCATGGCTTGGCCTGACTCTCCCCTGTCATGGTCAAACTGACTTCATTTGACACCGGTGTCAACCGCTGTCTTCGTCGTGTGGGTCGGCGCTGGAGGAGCGCCGGCGGCGGGTTGCATTTCACTTGACCTTGGCGCTTGATTGGGAACACACGAGGTCCATGCCCCTCGGTTCAAGCCACCCTCAACGTAAGCCGACGATTAATGATGTTGCATCGAAGGCTGGCGTCTCGAAAAAAACCGTCAGCCGGGTCATCAACGGCGCTCCCGGCCTCAGCGTCGCCACCAGAGAAAGGGTCGAGCAGGCCATTCTCGTGCTTGGCTACGTCCCGAACCCGCAAGCACGCGCTCTTGCACTGGGACGAAATTTCGCTGTTGTGCTGCTGCACGACAACCCGAACGCCCAGACAGTGCAGAACTTCGAACGAGGCATCCTCGACGCCATCAGGGAAAGCGAGCTGGCCCTGATGGTACGACCCGTCGACCGCCGCTCACCCGCCATGCTGGAGGATGTCGAGAGCTTTCTGCGCCAGCAGCGGCCGATCGGGGCCATTATCCTGCCGCCAATTTCCGAACGCGACGAGATCGGCGCCCTATGTCGGTCGATGGGGGTGAGGTTTGTTCGCGTAGGGTCAGCTGCGCTTGATGATGATGATCACAGCGTCACGTCCACCGACAGGATTGCAGTGACCGAAGCCTGCCGATTGCTGATCGCCATGGGGCACAAGCGCATCGGTTTCGTTCGCGGCCCGCAAGGGTTCCGTTCTGCGGCTGAACGCGAACTCGGATTTCACGCCGCGCTTGAGGCAGCAGGCCTGCCTGTTCCATCGGAGTATTGCGCTCAGGGCGACTATCGATTCGAATCCGGTCGCTCGGCCGGTCGTCAACTGCTGGGATTGGATCCAAGGCCAACGGCTGTCTTCGCCAGTAATGATGAAATGGCTGCTGGCGTCATGCACGCTGCCTTCGAACGCAATCTCCAGATCCCGCGGGATCTGTCGCTTGTCGGCTTCGACGATTCTCCCACCGCGACCCACGTCTGGCCTTCACTGACCACGGTCCGCTGGCCGATCAGGGATATGGGTATGCTGGCTGCGGAAAAGCTGGTCGGCGATTTTCTGCTGCGGCGGCGGTTCTCGAACGACTTCGTGCACTTGCCATCAGAACTGGTCGAGCGCGCATCAATCGCGCCGCCACCAGAAGCATAGGCCCCGCCTCCGGCTTCGACTGACATGGAACGTCATCGCATTTTCGCTCGACGCGCGGCGAGCTGATACTCGTATAACGAGGGGGCTGAAGCCACCGCCTCGTTCAGCATTTCGGCATAAGGCAGTGGCCGATAGTCCAGCATCACCCGGCGATTGCCATGCAGCCCAACAATTCGCGCTCCCGGCCCCTCCAGCCCGCTGGTGATCGCAACAATCGCATCATCCGGCACGCTGTCGGGGAACACCAGCTTCAGGTTCCAGTGCGTGTTGTAAAGCCCGTGGCCCGGCTTCCAGTAGGGCGCGCCGCCGCCTTCCCACAACCGGTAACTCCAGCCCTTGGAAGTGCGCATCGGCGCAATATGCATGATGAGCTGATCAAACAGGTTCTGATGGTTGGAGCCCGAATGCTGATCGATGATCGCATCGCGGCGAACGTCGGCGCGCAGAAACACCGACCGGGTTGACCGGGTATTGACACTGACCGGATGGACCGACGGGTTATCGACCACGAGATCGCGCACCAGCACATTATGCACAGCGCCGACATGGACAGCGTAGTGCGCCTTGTGCTCGCCAGTGGTTCGCACCGCGTCGATGGTAATCGAACCGGCGTTGTCGGTCAGGATGCCGCTGTCGGCGTTGCGGATCTCGACATCGCGCACCCATCCATCGAACAGGCCAGTCAGGTAAATCCCGTTATAGCCCGCTTCCAGATGATGGCCGAACCACGGATTGTCCGGGAAGGTGAGCTTAAGGCCCTCTATCCCGACCTCTTCAAGATGCTCCCACGCGGCCAGCACAGCGGGCTGCGCTGCCGAGATCCCATGCAACAACGGATCGCCGATGGTGACGGTATTGCCCTTGATCGCGGTGATCCGCGTCGGCTGCGCCACCACGGGGCGATTGACGAAGGTCCAATGGTGTGACCCGATGCTGAGAGGCGCCGCCTTGCCGGCTGCGCTGCTGTTCCAGTTTGTCAAATCGCCATACATCGAGCGCAGGATCGCGCTATCCGGGCCATCGACCGAATACCACTGCACCTGCACCACCTGTCCGACCTGCAAGCGCGAGGCGTCCATTACCCGGATCGTTTGGGCGAATTGCTCGCCCGACACCGGATCGGCCAGCAACGGCGTGCGGCGGTCCCGTGCCGGGTCATAGGAAACCGGACGATCCTTCTTCGGCCCCACCAGCAGGAAGGCACCGGACCAACTGTATTCGCTAAACAGGAAATTGATGTTCTGTTCCGCGTTCACCTCGTACTTGTTTTCATGTTTAAGGTAACCACGCAGCTCCTCCTGGCGTGCCGGATCGTCAACAATGTTGAGCGGTCGTGGGAAGAAAAGCTCTGTGCCATCCAAGCCGGAGCCTGCACCCCGCAGAACGAAGTTGCTGCGTTCCAGCGGAATGACCTCGCCAATCTGGATCCGGCCTTTCGGCAATTGCAGCGTGACCATGCCTTCGATCTGGTCCGCTGCGGCAATGGCGCGCAGCAACGCCTTGGCGTCGTCTTTCCCATCATCTGGGATCACGCCATGCTCGGTCGCGTCAATCACGGTGCCCCGTGCGGTTGACAGTGGGGCAAGCCCAAAGCGGTAGCCGGCATAGCTAAAATCGGGGGTGCCGCCCTTGACGGTCAGCAGCCTTGGCAATTGTGCCTGCAAAGCGTTGCCCGGCGATGCCAATAGCGGCGACAGAACCGCAATTGCTGCCAATGAAGCGGTCGCGCATTCAGTCCACAGCCGGAAAGGCATATCCAAGTTCCCTCTCGCGTGCCAGCCTCGCATTTGCTGCGAGCGCCCCACAATATGAGAAGTTCTCCGCGCTTTAGACACCGGTGTCAATTGTCATGGCCGTTCCGGTGGAAAATCGAACGGGCGCAAGCATCCTTTAGCTCCCCACCCAACTTCGGTCACCAAGCGCCCTTTGACAGTTGCCCCATTTGCACGCTTCTGCACACAGGCTCGCTGATAGAATTAGAGGGCCTCCAGAGAAATTACCCAACAATCTGAGTGCCCATCTTTGTCCACTGCAGGGCACCACTCCTTGAAACCCGCAGAATTCTGCGATTTTCTCGGACCCCGTTCCAGACAGGCAAGATCGATTGACCCCGCGCGGGCGCTGGATCGTTGCGACCATCGTTCGGAGGATAGGGACGCGCCTGCGCTGGCGCAGGGAAGCTGCGCCCCAACACCGATCGGCTTGAACAGGGCGCCCACCTGCGGGTCGGTGCCTGCCCTAGCGCTTACCCCGCAGTCGGCGTCTTCGCCGGGCCGGGCAGCGCTTTCACTTCCCGCGGGGCGGTCAGTTCGGCGAGGATATCGTCGGCCTTGGAAACCCGGCCGCCAATTCCCGCTTCAAGCAACTGGCGATCAAGATCCGCGCCGGATTCGAGCATCGCCATCTCTTCGCCCGCTTCGAGCCGGGCGGCGGTCTGGGCCTGCCGGTCACGGATGCGGCCGAGCGAATCGACCGCGCTTCCCAGCCGCGAGTTCACGCCTGCATGCGAGCTGGCGATCGCCTTTTGCGCGCGCTGGAGCGAATCCGTTGCCTTGACCGCCTCAACCTCGCGCTTCATCGCCGCGATGCGCTGCTCGGTCTCCTTGACCGTGCGCAACATCACGTCCTGCTGCTGGCGCATATTGGCCAGATCGGCTTCATCGCGGGCGAGTTCGGCGCGGACCGTTGCCACCCGTTCGGCGAGGCCCCGGGCCAGATCATCGCGCCCCGCATCAAGCGCGGCGCGCGCGCTGGCGATGTCGCGTTCTTCCTTGGCCTGATTATCGATGAGCCGCTTTTCGATCCGCTTGGCCGTGGCCATCATGCCCGCCAGATCGCCGCGCGCCTGCCGCAGTGCGGCGTCGGCATCGCGCAATTCCTGATCGAGGATGCGCATGGCCTGACTGTCGGCGACAGTCTCGGCCGCCTCGTTCACGCCGCCGCGCAGCGCGGTGAACAGCTTGCCCCAAACACTCATGCCGGCTCTCCTTCCGCTTCGATCCATTCGCCGATCCATTCGGCTGCTTCGACGGCATTGGTGGCAAGCACCGCAACCTCGTGCACGAGCGCACCTGCATCCGAACGGGCCGAGAGAGCACCGAACAGTTCATACCATTCCGTATCGCCGACCGTGGTGATGCCGAAGCTGGAAAGCGGGATCAGCTTGTGCATGGCCAGCACCCGGCGTTCGAACTGCACCCGCGCCGGGATCGTGTCGCAGGGGGTCAGCAGCACGCTGCAAAGCACCTGATCGCCGCTCACCGCCATCAGCACGTCAAGATCGCCGCGCTGCTTCAGGGTCACCCGCAGGACCTCGTTGGCCGGTTCAACCGTCACATCGACATCGCCCAAGGCGTCAGGGTCTGACGCGAACAGGCCGGTGAGGGAGGCAATGTCCCATCCGCCTGCAGGAACAGTCCAGTTTTCGGTCATGTGAACAACCCTCCCTTCGTTCAGATCTGGCGGCTTGCAGCGCGCCCCTTGGCGGCTATAACCCCCGATGTTGCAACGCCTTCTAAAGAACCTCAGAGGCAAGGCAAGGGGGGTTTGGTGCCACTATTCGTCCGCCTCTGGCAGCGGGTCTACCTGTCGGTCGCCACCCTGTCGTGGTCGGTGCTGGGGGCCTTGTTCTTCGGCCACGCCCTGCTGAGCTACACGCTCTTCACAATGGCGGGGGAAGAAAAGCTCGTCGCCAGCGGGATCACCTTCGCCTATTTCTACATGACCACGGCCACCACGGTGGGTTACGGCGATCTGTCTCCGGGGAGCGATGCCGGGCGGCTGGCCAACGTGCTTGTGGTCTTGCCCGGTTCTATCGCGTTGTTTACCGTGCTCCTCGGCAAGGTTGTCGCCGGGATGAGCGCTTTCTGGAGGCGTCGATTGCAGGGTCTGGGAGATTATTCGGAACGGTCCGGACACACGCTGGTGGTCGGGTGGCAGGGTGCGCGCAGTCGCCGCCTGCTGGAAGGGCTGCTGAATGACGCACCGCTCCATGGACCGCGCATCATTCTGCTGGCCCGCGGGCTGGAGGCCAATCCGATGCCCGATGCGATCGATTTCGTCGCAGTCGAACAATTGGGCGACCGCTCTGCCTTTGCCCGTGCGGGCGCGGCGGCGGCGCACACAATTATCATCCGCGGGGCGGACGATGACGAGACGCTGGCAGCCACACTCGCCGGGCGCAGCGCTGCGCGGGATGCGCATATGGTCGCCCATTTTCAGGAAGACAGCGCGGCCGATCTGATCCGGCACCAGCTGCCTGATGTGGAAGTCATCACCTCGATTGCCGCTGGCCTGCTGGTCCGAGCTGCGCGTGACCCGGGAGCCTCGCAGCTGGCCGAGCTGATGTTCGCCGATCACGCGATCGACAATGCCTATTCGTTGAAGGTGCCGCAGGATGTTGGCCCGCTCGCCTATGTCGATGCCCTGCTGGCGCTCAAGCAGCGCGATGGATTGACGCTGATCGGCATGTGCCGGGCAGGCACCCGCAAGGTCGATCTCAATTGCAAGAGCGATTGCACGATCACCGGCGGCGACACCTTGTTCTACATTGCCGACCACCGGGTTGCCCCGTCCGAAGTCGACTGGGCGGCCATCACCCCGCGGCGGGCCGCATGATCGGCGGGTGGTTCCGGCGCGGCAAGGACAACACGCCCGCCCTGCCGGCCGAGCGCGGTCCGCTGGCCTGCGCGATCGGCGGAGCGCTCAGGATCGATACGCTCGGGATCGAGGCGATGCTGGCCTCGGGCGAGCCGGCGATGGGCCCGCCGGTCGGGGGCGATTTTGTCGTCACGGCGATCGGCGTTGCACGGCTGGACGGGGCAAACGAGCTGACCCGTTATTACGATGATGATCATCGCATGGTGCAGGTCATCGCAGCGCCGGGGGGCGGCACAGAGAGCATCAGCGACGTCAGCCTTTATGCGCCGTGGGACAGTGTGGTTCCGGCCGGCCGGGCCGAATGGGACCGCTGGACCGGCCTGCGCGGGCTGATCGGCGCACCGGCCTATGATGCCGACGGGATCCTGTTCGCCCGCTATTGGGGCAGCGGCGATGATCATGCCGATCTCGTCGAATTCGTCGAGACGGTCGACGATGGCAACGAGACCCGCGACATCCATCAACGCTGCATGCTCTATTCCCGCGATGTCGGGACGGGAGAGGAGATGCTGCTCATCAACATCGAGCGCGAACTTGCGCAGCAGGCCCGCAGCGAAGGCGGGGCCATCAGTTTCATCATCGGATATGGGCTGGGGACAGCCGATATCATGCGCGTCTGACGCGCACCAAGCCACGGAGAGATCATGTACGGTTACGTTTCCGGCCTTCCCGCCTTTCTCGCCTATTTCGGCACCGGAGTTGCGCTGATCATCGTATTCGCGCTGCTTTATTCGCTGGTCACGCCGCACCGCGAACTGACGCTGGTGCGCGAAGGGAACACCGCGGCGGCGACCGCCTATCTTGGCGCTCTGGTCGGGTTCAGCCTGCCGCTGACGTCGGCCGCGGCCAATTCGGTCAGCATCGTCGATTTCATCATCTGGGCGGCCATCGGCGGGATTGTCCAGCTGGCGGCCTTCGGGATCGCCACTCTTGCGCAGAAAGGCCTGTCCGCGCGGATCACCGCAGGCGAGACCGCAGCCGGCTTGTGGGCTGGGGGCGTGGCGCTGATCACCGGCCTGCTCAACGCCGCCTGCATGACATATTGAGCGGCGCAAGGGAGCAACCAGCCATGGCCGACACCTCGTCCCCGCGCCGCCCCGCCCGTCGCCGTTTCGCCTCTCCGGCGCGCACCCGTCTGGCGCTCGGCAGCATCGCTGCTGCCGCCTCGGTCGGGCTTGCAGGCTGCGACGACACGCCGCCCAACTTTCAGGATGCGCATTTCACGTCGGTTTCCGAATGCGTGCGCGCAGGCTTCCCCGATCGCCTGTGCGAAGGCAGCTACAACGCAGCCTGGCAGGAATACATCGACACCGCGCCGAAGTTCAAAACCCTTCAGGCCTGCCAGCAGGACTGGGGCGACCAGCAATGCGCGCCTATGGCCGCCTATGCACCCGCGGGCAATGTCACCACTGCGGGCGAAGTGTTCGTGCCCCTGCTGGCCGGTTTCGCCGTCTCGCAGGCGCTCCAGCGGCGTTATTACGATGATGATGATTTTGTCTTCATCAATGGCTCGGGCGGCTATCGCGGATCGCCGATCTATCGCAGCCGGAGCGGCGGGACGGTGGTGATCGACCGTGGCACCAATGCCACGACCAAGGCGGTTTCCAAGCCGGTCAACGTCAACACCGTCACGGTCGCCCGCAGCGGTTTTGGCGGAAAGAGCTCGTCGCGCGGCTTCGGCGGCTGACCGCCCGGTGCAACGCATTGCCCTGCCCGAAAGGCTCGACTGGCGCGACAAGGCGCGCGCCGTCGGCTTCGGTTTCCACGAGATGTATGGCGAGCCCTACTGGTTCGAAGCCGCCGCCTACGCCTTCACCCTCGCCGAGATCGAGGACGAGATCGAAGCGCCCACCGAAGCGCTGCACGACATGTGCATGGCGCTGGTCGCCGAGGTGGCCGAAAGCCCGGACCTGCTGCGCCGCCTCGCCATTCCCGAAGCGCAGTGGCCGCTGGTGAGCGAAAGCTGGCGTGCCGGGGACCGGCACCTTTATGGCCGGTTTGACCTCGCCTATGACGGCACCGGACCGGCGCGCTTGCTCGAATACAATGCCGATACCCCCACCTCGATCTTCGAAGCGGCCTATTTCCAGCACAACTGGCTGATCGACCAGATCGAGGCCGGGGTGCTGCCCGAAAGCACCGATCAGTTCAATTTGCTGCAGGAAAGCCTGATCGAGGCCTTCGCGACCTTTCCCGCCGATCGCATCCTCCATTTTGCCTGCGCGATCGAGAACGAGGAGGACCGCGGCACCTGCGCCTATCTCATGGATTGCGCCGGACAGGCCGGGCACCAGACGCAGATGATCGACATTGCCGCCATCGGCGTCGATGCTCAGGGTCGCTTCACCGACACCGCCAGCCGCACCATCGACCGCTGCTTCAAGCTGTACCCGTGGGAAGACATGCTGCGCGAACCCTTCGCCCCGCATCTTGTCCCCAGCGTGTTCATTGAACCGGCCTGGAAGGCGATCCTGTCGAACAAGGGCATGTTGCCGCTGTTGTGGGAGCGGCATCCCGGACACCGCAATCTGCTGCCGGCCTATTTCGCTGACGATCCGCGCAGCGCGGCGCTGGAGGCCGCCGTCTCGAAACCGCTGTTCTCGCGCGAGGGCGAGAATGTCACCGTGACACAGGGCGGGGTGACGATCGACGAATCCGGTGGTGACTATGCCGATCAGCCGCGCATCGTGCAGGCCTACGCCCCGCTCTATGCCGATGCCGGCCAGCATGCCGTTCTGGGCAGCTGGGTGATTGGCGACCGCGCGGCCGGCCTCGGCATGCGCGAGGATACGAGCCGGATCACCCGCAATCTGTCGCGCTTCGTTCCCCACATCATTGTGGGCGATCAGGAATAGTCCAAGGCGGCGTTCAAAGGGGCAAGATCAATGGCACGCAGAACCCTTGAACGGATCATGACGGCCGGTTTTGCCATGGCCGCGCTGGCATCCTCCGCACATTCGGAAGAAGCCGGACGCCGTCCGGGCGAGACATTTCGCGACACCCTGAGCGATGGCGCACAGGGGCCGGAAATGGTTGCCTTGCCAGCGGGCCGGTTTCTGATGGGATCGCCCGAGGACGAAAAGGGAAGGGATTTCACCGAGGGGCCGCAGGTCGAGATCACGATCGCCAAGCCCTTTGCAGTCGGCAAGTACGAGCTCACATGGGACGAGTGGGAGGCATGCGTGGCCAAGCGGGGTTGCACCGACAATTCCCGCAACGGTTACAGCGCGGCATCGGACACTGACTGGTCGGGCGATGCCGGTTACGGGCGCGGCAGACGCCCTGTGATCAACGTCAGCCGGGCTGATGCCGAGGCTTACGTAAAGTGGCTGAGCGGCGAAACAGGCGCAACCTACAGGCTGCTGAGCGAGGCCGAGTGGGAATATGCCGCCCGCGCAGGATCGACCGGCCGGTTTGCGTGGGGCGATGCCGAACCGACGTGCGAGGCTGGGCGGGACAACAGAGCCAACTTCAACGGCCCCCATTCAAAGGTGCTGCTGGGAGGCTGCAATGGCCGCCAGACCGAACCTGTCGGCTTTTCGGCGCCCAATGCTTTCGGCCTGTATGACATGCACGGCAATGTGCGCGAATGGACGAAAGATTGCTTCCATGTTTACCTCGAAGGGATCCCGACAGATGGCTCGCCATGGGTGACCGATTGCGACCGGGGCGGTGAGGGCAATGTGTTTCGCGGGGGATCGTTCACCGGAGGCGTCGACCAGATGCGCTCGGCAGCCCGTCAGGCGACCCACGCCCGTGAGGTCAACATGGGTTTCCGCATCGCCCGCGAACTGGACTGACGAAACCTGCGCCTGCCGGCGGACGGCTGGCGATGACATCGAGGCCCCAAGCGCCCCCGCACCGGCCATTTTTGCACAATTACGGCCCGATCCAGCGACGGTTTATTAAGGGCTTTTCAGGCAAAGGCGGTGCGTGAACGACCAGCACCGTCTCAATGCCATCCGCGATCTCGGGTTACAGGCGATTGCCGATCGTGACGTGTTTTCGCGCATCACCTTGCTGGCCACCACGACGCTGGATTGCCCGATTGCGCTATTGTCCGTGGTCGAACAGGACCGGCAATGGTTCCTTGGCCGCACCGGCACCGATCTGGACGAGACGGCGATCGAGGATTCGTTCTGCGCCTATTGCGTGCTGAGCGAAGGGCCGCTGCTGATCGATGATGCACGCACCGATCCGGTCTTGCGCCACAACCAGCTTGTCACCGGGGCACCGTTCATCCGGTCTTATCTCGGCGTGCCGATTCGCAGCGATGACGGCCTGTTGCTCGGGGCGCTGTGCGCGATTTCGCCGGAGCCGGGCGCGTTCCGGGCTGACCAGATCGCGCCGCTGGCGATGCTGGCCGAACTGGCCGAACAAAGCCTCGCCCTGCACGCCCGCACCCGGGCGCTGAGCCTTGCCAACGCCGCGCTCCAGCAATCGACCCAGATTTTCCGCCAGGCCGAACGGGCGGTCAATGTCGGCAGCTGGTGGGTCGATCTGGCGACGCGGCGGCTGCACTGGTCGGATCAGGTTTACGCCATCACCGGATTGGAGCCGGGCCATTCGATCAATGTTCGCGACGTCGTGCACCTCTATCAGCCGAACGACCGCGCCATGGTCAGCAAGGCGATGGACGACACGATCGAGGGCGGCAAGCCGTTCATGTTCGAGACCACGATCCACCGCGCCGATGGTGAGGCGCGGCGGATCCGGGTGGTGGGCGAGCGGGTCGATGTTGACGGCCAGCCCGATTGCGTCGCCGGGATCATCCTCGATTGCACCGAGGAACACCTGCGCAATGTCGCTCTGAAGCGCGCCGCCGAACGCGACCGGCTGACCGGGCTGTACAACCGCGCGAGCTTCGACCGCAGGCTGGCATCGGCGATGCAGCGGGTCGAAAACGAGCCGGTCACGATCGCGCTGCTTGATCTCGACGGGTTCAAGGACGTCAATGATACGCTGGGCCATCTGGTCGGCGACCGGGTGCTGGAAACCATCGCCGAACAGCTCCAGATGCGGATCGCGCCGGGCATGTTCCTGGCGCGCTGGGGCGGGGACGAATTTGCCCTGCTGTTCCCGTCCGCCATGGACCTGCAAGATGTGACCCGCTTCCTTGAAGACCTGCTCGCCGAATTTGGCGACATGCCGCCGCTTGGCAGCACGCTGCTGCGGATCGGTGCCACCTGCGGGGTGGCGCGGATGACGACGGCGGCGGGCAGCGAGGAAATCATGCGCCGCGCCGATCTGGCGCTCTATCGCGGCAAGGAATCCGGGCGCGGGTCGGTGGTGTGCTGGGATCACAACATCGAAGCCCGCCAGTCCGAACGGCAGAAGGCGATTGCCCAGCTGCGCAGCGCCCTGAACGGCGGCCGCGCGATGGCGGCCTACCAGCCGATTGTCGAGCTCGACACAGGCCGCGTCGTTTCGGTCGAGGCCTTGCTGCGGCTGCGCGAGGAAGACGGGCAATTGATCGCTGCGAGCGATGTCTTTTCCGCGCTGCTCGACCCTGAATTGTCGCGCCGGGTTTCCCGCGTGATGCTCGATTCCGTGGTGGCCGATGGTCCGGAGATCCTTGCGCTGTTTGGCTCCGACGCCCGGATCGGGCTCAACCTGTCGGAAGCCGATCTGCGGCGCGGGGATTTTGTCCAGCACCTGATCGACGTGATCGACGACAGTGCGCTCAGCCCGAACAACATCACCATCGAAGTGACCGAGACCATGCTGCTGGACGCGGGCGGGCAATTGCGGGCGTCGTTGGCGATGCTGGACGAATGCGGGTTCACGATCTGCCTCGACGATTTCGGCACGGGGTTCTCGTCCCTCACGCACCTGCGCGCCTTCCCGATCCACAAGGTCAAGATCGACCGCGATTTCATCGCCGGGATCGGAGAGGACCACCAGTCGCGGCTGATCATTCAGGCGATCGTGCAGATGGGCTACAGCCTTGGCCTGCGCGTGGTGGTGGAAGGGGTCGAGACCGAGGAGCAGGAAATCTTCCTGCGCGCCATCGGCTGCCGCCATGTGCAGGGCTATCGCTATGGCCGCCCGGCCCTGTTGCCGGACCTGAAAGCGCGCTTTGCCGAAGGTGACGCCGACACGCGCCGCCGGGCGTGATTACCGCGGCAGCGGCGCCGCCTGCGGCACGTCCCCGGCGTGGAAGACGAAGGTCGTCACAGACGTTCCGCCGCCGATATTGACGCGGTTTTCCTGCCGCGCCCAGACATCGGTGAAGATCTGCGAATTGAGCCGGATGGTGGTCTCGCCCTCGGGCGCAGGGGTTTCCTGATAGACCCACAGACTGCCGCCTGTGATCTCGCTGCCGACATAATCGGGCGTGATGATCTCGCCATTGACCATCAGCAGGAACCGCCGCGTGACATAGCGGGCAAAGGCCTCGCGGCTCTGGTCGCTGCCGATGATATCGGGGTTCTGTGCCCCCTGAAACCGCAGCGCGTGTTCGGCATCATGCACCGGCACCTGATGCACGATCTCGATCATGCCGGTGCGCGGATTATGCGCCACGGTGGTGATCGCGAACTTCTGCTGGTGCGCGCTGGCCGCCGTGCCCGCCCCGAACGGAGCGAGCAGCAGCGCCAGCAGCACCAGCAGACGGCGCAGCATTACTTCTTCTTCTTGTCCGGTTCGGCCCCGGCGGCTTCGCCCATCAGATCGCGGCCAACGCGTGACTTGCTGGCTTCGTCCTTGAAGGCTTCGACCCGGCTGGGGATGATGCGGCGCGGGTAGTGGTTGTTTTCCAGATCGGCATCGCCGGTTTCCCAATCGGGATCGACCATCACCTGCACCAGCTCCTTGCCCTTGGGATAGACCAGCAGCTTGGCCACTTCGCGCGAATTGCGCCGCCAGATTTCGGCCGGGATGTTGAGCTTTTCGGTCGAACCGTCCTTGAAGGTCAGGCCCAGAACGATCGGCATCACCAGCCCGCCCTTGTTGCTGAAGTTGAGGACGTAGTAATTCGCGTCCTCCTTCACCGCGCGGTCAAACGCGGCGCGTTCCCACGGCAGCAGGCCTTCGAGGAAATCGGTGTAGCCCTTGCGGTCCTTGGGGGTGACGGTGAATTCGTCGTTCTTGTCGTAGAAGTCGGTCACGCCCGGATTTTCGAGCACCCAGATCGGCAGGCCCTGATCCTTGTTGAACCCGATGCCCACAGGCGTCGGCTCGTCTTCGCGCTCCTTGCGGCGGCGCGGCAGATCAATGTCGGGATCCTTCGAATCCATCTTCAGGCGGTAGATCGAATCCAGGCTGATATCGACGTGATCGGTGGTGTAGAACCACCCGCGCCAGAACCAGTCGAGATCGGTGCCGCTGGCTTCTTCCATGGTGCGGAAGAAGTCCGCCGGGGTCGGCCGCTTGAACTTCCAGCGGCGCGCATATTCCTTCAGCGCGAAGTCAAAGCGTTCGCGCCCGATCACCGTATCGCGCAGCACGTGATAGGCCGCCGACGGCTTGCCATAGGCGTTGGAGCCCAGATCGTTGATCGAATCCGACTGGGTCATGATCGGCTGCTGGGTGCTGGACACCATGTAAGGCACAAGATCGCGCGCGAGGCTGCGGGTCCAGGGCATGTTCGGATCCCACTCGTAACCCGCAACCGAATCGAGGAACGAATTCAGCCCTTCATCCATCCAAGTCCACTGGCGTTCATCCGAGTTCACCGTCATCGGGAAATAGATGTGCCCGATTTCGTGGATCACCACGCCGACGAGGAACATCTTCTCGGCCAGCGAATAGGTGCGCGTCCCGTCCTTGTTCAGGGTCGTGCGCGGGCCGTTGAAGGTGATCATCGGATATTCCATCCCGCCAACCGGCCCGTTGACGGACTGGGCGGTGGGGTAGGGGTAATCGAAGCTGAAGCGCGAATAGACCTTCAGCGTGTGGACCACGGCGGCGGTGGAATACTTCTTCCACAGATCGCCGCCTTCCTTGGGCCAGAAGCTCATGGCGAGCACGGTTTCATGTTCCGCGCCGGGCTGCTTCACGCCTTGCGCGTCCCACATGAACTTGCGGCTGCTGGCCCAAGCGAAATCGCGCACATTGGTGGCGGCGAATTGCCAGGTCTTGCTGCCCTTGGGATTGCCAGCTTCGGCGGCGGCGGCTTCGGCCGGGGTGACGATGAACACCGGCGCGGCGGCGGTCTTCGCGGTTTCGAGCCGCTGGCGCTGCGCGGCGGTCAGCACCGTATCCGCGTTCTGGATCGTGCCGGTCGCAGCGACGATGTGGTCCGCAGGCACCGTCAGGTCGACGGTGTAGTCGCCGAATTCGAGCGTGAATTCGCCGCGGCCAAGGAACTCCTTGTTGTGCCAGCCTTCGTAGTCCGAATAGACCACCATGCGCGGGAACCACTGGGCGAGCAGGAAGATGTCATTGCCGCCCTTGCGCGGATCATCGGGGAAATGTTCGTAGCCCGACCGCGCGTTGACCGCGTCTTCCTCGACAATGTTGAACGCCCATTCGATCACGAATTCCGTCGTCTCGCCCGGCGCGAGCGGCGCGGGCAGATCGATCCGCATCAGGGTGCCGACAATGGTGTGCGGCAGCTTGGCGCCCGCCAGCGATGTCACGGCGTTGATGTCATAGCCATATTTGTTGTCGGCCATCGCCTGCTGGCGGCGCAGCTCGTCCATCGACAGCTTGGTCGGCTCGGCCCCCGAACCCAGCGTCACCTTCGGCCCGCGCCGTCCGGCACCGCCGAACGCATCGGTCAGCTCGGCCATCGAATCGGTCTTGAAGATGTTCTGGTCCAGCTGCATCCACAGCCACGGCAGGCTATCTGGCGAGTTGTTGGTGTAGGTCACCGTGGCGCGCGCGGTGATGCGGCGCTTTGTCTCGTCCAGCGTGGCGGTGATCTTGTAATCGACCTTTTGCTGCCAGTACTGGTGGCCCGGCGCACCGCTGGCATTGCGGGTGGTGCTGGGGTCAGGCAGCACTTCATCGAGCTGGCGGAACTTGTCCTCGTAATTGCCTTTGGTCTGCTGCACGCCCTGGGCGGCGGCAGGAACGGCGAACAGCAGGGCGGCAACAAACAGCACGAAACGCAAGGGCGCTCTCCGGCAAGAAATGGCAGGCGCGTTTGAGAGCGCAAAAGCGCGATGGGCGCAAGCGGGTATCCTGCCCCATGCGGTAATTTTGTTTCGTGCATGGCATCAGGATCACTTTCGCACTATTCCGGCGCTCCATGACCCAGCCCATCTGGCACGCCCTGCACGAAGCCGCCTGCGCGCGCGGGGAGAGCACCTATCGCGATCCCGAAACGGGCTACACCGTGTTCACCGCCGTCGCCCATCTGAAGCGCGGCAAGTGTTGCGGATCATCCTGCCGCCACTGTCCTTACGATCACGAAGCCGTGCCGCACCGCCGCTGATCGCGGGCAGGCCGCAGGACGAAAGCGTCGTTTTGTCAGGCCTGTGGTTAACCGCGTGGTTACGCGGCTGCGCTAAGGCAAGGCTCGACCTTCGCCCCTCCGGCCATGCAAGGTGAGGAATGTACGAGAGCAGGATTGCAGCCGACCACCTGACGGTCGCAGCGGTGGAGGGCTTCCCGCCCGAAATCAACACGCTTGCTGCCCGCAATCTGGCCGGCCACGGTTTCCTGCGAGCGGCATGGTACGCAGCCCGCGCGCCCGAACGCGGCCGCACGCTGTTGCTGCGGCGCGATGCCGATGGCTCCGTGCTCGCCGCAATCCCGACCATCGTGTTCGGCCCCGCCGTTGCCCGCGCGCGCAAGGTGCCGGGGTCTTACTGGCCGCTGCGCGCTCCGCTGATTGCACCTGATTGCGATGTTTTCGAACTGGCCCACGGCCTTGATCACGCTGCCGCACGATGCCTCGGCCCGGTCTGGCGGGTGGGGCCGGCGCGCGCCGATGATCCGGCGACTGTGCTGCTGATCGCCGCCGCACAGCTTGCCAACTGGACCGTGCTGTCGCGCGGCGCAGGAACCAGCTGGGTGATCGATCTCAATGCCGCGCGCACAGCAGGCTACCCGCGCCCGTCGGTCGCCAAGAAGCTGCGCGCTGCGTGGCGCAAGCTTGAAGAAAACGGCACGCCCCGCTGGCGCCATGTACGGGGCGCTGACTGGAACACAGCCGCGCTTGAGGACATGGGCCGCATCGAAGCGCAAAGCTGGATCGCGCGCACCACCGATGGCAGCGACGCAAAATTCATGACGCCTGCCCAGCGCGCCTTGTGGAGTTATGCGCTGGGCGATCCCGTCCTCGCCGAAAACCTCTCGGCCACCATTCTGATGCTGGATGACCGCCCGATTGCCTTCAGCTTCGATCTTGATGATGGCCCAGTGCAATATGGCATTGCCGGCAGCTACGTCGAGGATCTCAAGCGCCTCAACATCGGCAAGCTTGCCAATTATCGCGCGATGGAAGACGCCATCAATGACGGGCAGAGCGTCATGGACATGGGCGTGGGCGATACCGGCTACAAGGAAGAGATGGGCGCGGCCGAAGGTTACGACATGATCGACCTGCTGTTCGTGCGCAATCGCACAGCGGCAAGGATGCTGGCCCAGGCCTGGGGGCCGGAACTGCCGCCCTCCCCTTCCACGGTGGCCATTACTCCGCCCAGAATAGTCCATGGCTGAGGCTGACCCCGTCCTGAAATCCCCCTCGCTGGCAGCACAGGTGCGCACGGCGGTGATCTGGCGCTCGGGCAGTCAGGTGCTCACCCAGATCGTGTCCTGGGCCTCGACCCTGATCGTGATCCGCCTGCTTGCGCCGCAGGATTACGGCCTGTTCGCGATGGCCCAGGTGATGCTGACGCTGCTCAACACCATGAACGGCTGGGGCCTCGCCAGCGCGCTGATCCGCGAGGAGGTGGTGACAGAAGAACGCCTGCGCCAGACGCTGGGGATGCTGATCCTGCTGAATGGCGGGCTGGCGCTGATCCAGTTCCTCGCCGCGCCGCTGGTTGCCATGTGGTTCGAACAGCCGATGGTGACGGACCTCTTGCGGGTGCAATCGCTGCTCTATCTCGCGGTGCCGTTTTGCGCGCTGCCCCACGCGATCCTGAGCCGCCAGATGGACTTCCGCCGCCCGGCACAGGTGCGGCTGGCAGCGGCGATGGCGGGCGCGATCACCGCGCTGACCGGGGCTTTGAGCGGCTGGGGCGTGTGGACCCTCGTCTTCGCACCGATGATGATGCTGCTGACCGAGGCGGTCGGCATGACCTGGGCCGCACGCGCGCCGATCCGTCCGATTTTCCGCTTTGCCGGCGCAGGCCATATCGCGGGCTTCGGCGGAGTGATGACTGCGACGCAATTGTTCTGGTTCGTCCAGAGCCAGGCCGATGTGATGATCGCCGGGCGCGTGCTCGATCCGCACCAGCTGGGCGTCTACACCACCGGGCTGTTCCTTGCGCAATTGCTCGCCGCCAAGTTCGTGCCGCCGATCAACGAGGTCGCCTATGCCGCCTATTCGCGCCAGCAGGGCGAAGGGCAGAGCGATTGGGGCTCGTCCGCGCTGCTCGCCACGATCCGGCTGGTGATGCTGGTGGGCCTGCCCGCCTATGCCGGGATCGCCGTGGTCGCGCCGGTGCTGGTGCCGGTGCTGCTGGGCGAAAAGTGGATCGAGATCGTGCCGCTGCTGCCGATCCTCGCCAGCGCCATGGCGATGCTGACGCTGCAGATCCTGTTCTCGCCCGCCACCAACGCGCGCGGCTATCCGGGCATTGCCCTGAAGGTGACGATGCTCGGCAGCGTCGCGATGCCGATTGCCTTCCTTGTCGGTTCGCAATGGGGCGTGACCGGGTTTGCGTGGGGCTGGGTCGGGGGCATGGCGGTGCTGGCAGGCGCGACCATCGTGCTGTCGCAGCCCGTGCTGGGCTTCCATTACAGCGGGCTTGCCCGTGCAATTGCCCCGCCGCTGGCCGCAGCCTTGCTGATGGCAGCGGGGGTCGCGCTGGCCTTGCAGGTGATGCCGCCGCTGCCGGACATCTTGGCGCTGGGGCTGGCCGCAGGGCTGGGCGTGGCACTGTATCTCGGCCTGCTCCACCTGATCGCGCCAGACCGGCTGGCCGAGGCGCTGCATTTCATCCGCAACCGGGGCGAGCCCGAAGCCCTCCCCGCCGAGTGACCTCCCGAGTGACCCCTAGCAAAGCTGTGCGATTGACTCGGGCGCGGTGATACGGTTGGGCGGCGGGCATGACCTTGACCCGCCCCGCTCCCGTCACCCGCTTTTACCCCACCGGCGGCATCGACCTTGCCGTGCATGAATGGGCGTCTGATGGTGGGGGCGTGCCGCTGGTTTTCGCCCATGCGACAGGGTTTCACGGGCGCGTGTTCGACGCGATCATCGAAGCCTTTCCCGCCCACCCCGCCTACGCCATCGACCTGCGCGGACACGGCCATTCTCGCGCCGCGCCGATTGACGACTGGCGGCTGGTTGCGCGTGATGTCGCTGAGTTCATGGAACAAGCCGGCCTGTCAGGCGCGGTCGGCATCGGTCATTCGATGGGAGCGCACACCCTGCTGCAAGTCGCCGCCGATCACCCGGATGCGTTCAGCCGCCTTGTCCTGTTCGATCCGGTGATCCTCGCGCCGGAGTTCTATGCCCCCGGCCAGCCGCTCTACACCGCCGACAACCCCCACCCCGCGATCCGCCGCAAGCGCGACTTTGCCAGCGCTGAAGCGATGATCGAACGCTTCCAGACCCGCGATCCGTACAACCTGTTCGCGCCCCGCGTTTTCGCCGATTACTGCCGCTACGGCCTTGTCCCTGCCGCGTCGGGAGAGGGTCTGGAACTGGCCTGCGCGCCCGAAGTCGAAGCCAGCGTCTATGCGTCAAGCCGCAGCAATGGCGCTGTGCTGGAGGCCGCCAAACGCGTCGATATCCCGGTGCTGGTGGTGCGCGCGCAGATGACCAATCTCAACGATTTCAAAAGCTCGCCGACCTGGCCCGATCTCGCCGCGCACCTGCCGCAGGGGACGGATCTCTACCGGCCCGACATGACCCATTTCCACCCGTTTCAGGATCCTGCCGATGCCGCCCGGATCATCGGCGAGTGGGTCGACTGACCACGATGTTCTCTAAATGTTTCACGTGAAACATTGGGTCCGCTATCCGGCTGCCGCAAGTATATCTCTGATATCGTTCTGAATTGCAGCAAGGCTCGCGGCATCCGCCTGTAGGATATTGCCCCCGATCTGCCCCGCAAGCCCGCCATAGAACGCCTTGAGGCTCGTCCCCAGCGGATGGCCCGGCGCGACCGATTGGGCGAGCCACAGCAGGATCGTCTGCGCCCGGGTGAGCGGCTCTCTCGGCGCTGGCAGGCCGCGTTCCAGCGCGATCAACGCATGGCCCAGCGCGGCCTGCGCCTCTTCCAGACAGATGCGGGTGAGGTCTGCGCTGCCAGACGCCTCGATCCGCGCCTCCAAGGCGACACGGCGATAGGCAGCGGCCGGGTTTTGGCTGAACATTTGCATGAAATGCCCCTTAACGGTCGCTGTTCGACCACATATCGACCTGCTGGCGCAGGAACGACAGGGTCGATTGCGAAGCTGCCACGCGGCGTTCCGAAGCGGTGAATTCGCGGGTCAGGCGTTCGCGCAGGGCCTCCTGCTGTTCGGCGATCTTCGACAGGCGTTCATCGCTGGCGGCGGCCTGCGTTTCGAAGCGGCGCAGCGATCCGCCGAGCGTGCCGGGATCGGTCACCAGGCTGTTCTCGCGCGCAAAGCGGTCCATCGTCGCAAAGACGCCGCTGACTCCGGTGGTGAACATCGCCGCGACGGCATCGGGGCTGGTTTCGAGGCTGCGGGTCAGCCGCGCAGAATCGATCCGGAAACTGCCATCGCGGTTGATCGCCAGCCCGAGGTCGCCCAGCGTGCGCGGCTCGCCATCCGCTGCGCCCGGCATCACCACCCGGCCCGCCAGCCCGGCGAGATCGCGGCGCAATTCCCGCGCGCCCGGATCATTGCCCAGCTCCCCGCCGACCGGCGCGGCCAGCGTGTTGAGCTGCCCGGCAATGTCGTTCAGCGCGGCGACGAAATCATCCATCACGCTGGCAATCGCATCGGTGCTGCTGGCAAAGCTCAATGCGGTGGGCGCGCCAGTGTTGGTGCCGGTGAGGTTGAGCGTAAAGCCGCCCGGCAGGCCGGTCACGCGGTTGGTGGGGCTGGTCATCGCCACGGAATCGAGCCGGAAGGCGGCATCGCGCGCGGTGCCTTGCAATTGCGTGGTGTTGGTCGCGGGCGTCCAGCCGAGATAGCCCAGATCGCCGGGCGCATCGCCCCCGCCCGCTCCTGCCGCATCGATCACGAAGCCGTTGGCCGCGCCCTCGCGCCCCTTCATCACCAGCTGCGCGCCCGCCGCGCCATTGGCGACATAGGCCTGCACCGCCCCGCCGCTCGCCTGATTGATCTTGGTAGCAAGGCTCGCCAGCGTATCGGTGGCGGTGACCGCAATGTCGATCGCGGGCCGCGCGGCATCGGCGCTGAAGCTGCTGTCGGCCACCGTGCCGAACCGCAGGGTCAGCGTGCCTTCGCCCACCAGCGCATCACGGCTGGCATAGGCGCGGCCCACCAGTGTCTGGCTGCTGGCGAGCTGCGTCACCTCAAGCTGGAAGTTGCCGCGCGGCGACAGGCCCGGCGGCACAGTCACGCGGGCGACGGCGGGGTTGGCAATCTCGCCTTTGGGGGCAAGATCGCCGTTGCGGATGCGATCACCCAGAGCGCTCGCCAGCCCGGTGACAGCGCCGCGCAGCTGTCCGGCCGCGGAAATCTGCGCCTCCAGCGACGTCTTGCGCGCAGTGACAGCATCGCGCTGCGCGGCAAAGCTGGCGGCGGAAATGTCCGAAGCCAGCTTGATGAAATCGACGCCGCTGCCTGCGCCGAGTGCCGAGATGATCGAGGAACCTGCGGTGGTCATGTGCGGCAGAACGGGCGGCGGCGGGGAAGTTTAAGCATGGTTTTCGGGCCTCCCGTCACCATCGAAACGCAGGCTCTGCGGCACCTCCACCACAGGACGGCGCGGGCGCTGGCCGCGTTTCAGGGCCATGACGAAAGCCACCAGCGATGCCAGCGCGATGTACAATTCCTCGCGCACCATCTGGTTGGGGCGGGTGGTGAAATAGACCGCACGGGCCAGTTGCGGGTATTCGAGCACCGGCAGGCCTTCTTCCGCCGCAATCTCGCGCATGGCGAGCGCGGTTTCCCCCCGCCCCTTCGCCAGCAGCAGCGGCGCAGGCGCGCGGGCGGGATCATAGGTCAGTGCCACCGCGAAATGCAGCGGGTTGACGATGATGAACTGCGCCTCCTTCATCGCCTTGGCCACGCCCCCGCGCGCCAGATCGCGCTGCCGCTGGCGGCGGGCCGAGCGCATTTCGGGCGAGCCTTCGGACTGCTTGTTCTCATCACGCAGATCCTGCAGGCTCATCTTCAGCCGCTTGTCGCGCTGGAAGCGTTGCAGCGGGTAGTCGATCCCGGCGATGACCAGCAGACCGATCAGCAGCGCGCCGACAAGGCTGGAGATCGCCTCGCTTGCCACACCCAGCTGGGCCTCCAGCGGCAGCGTGCCGAGCGCCAGCAATTGCGGCACGCGGTCCTCCGCCCACCACCACGCAATCCCGCCCAGCAGCGCCAGCTTGGCCAGCCCCTTGCCCAGTTCGATCAGCCCCTGCCAGCCAAGGATGCGCTTGAAGCCCGACAGCGGGTTGATGCGCGATGCCTTGAAGCCCGCATTACCCGCCACCCAGCGCCCGTCCTGCCCCAGCAACAGTTGCGAGGCGGCGGTGGCGGCGGCAACGATCAGCCCCAGCGCCATGACCGGCGGCAGCGCGGCGATCGCGGCATCGCCCATCGCTGCGCCGGGCGCAAAACCGTCCAGCGCCGCCCGGTCAAAGCTGAACCCCGCCCGCGCGATCCGGCCTATGGAATCGTTCAGCCATGATCCCAGCCCCAGCAACGCCAGCGCGCCAGCGCCGGTCGCGGCCAGCGTGCCGAGTTCCTTCGACCGCAGGACATCGCCCTTCTTGGCGGCATCCTCCCGGCGTTTGGGGGTGGGATCGAAGGTCTTTTCGCCGGAAGTTTCCTCGGCCATGTCAGCGCGCCCCGATCAGGGTTTGCGACTGTTCGAGCGCGGTTTCGATCACGCCCTTGAACTGGTGGACCATGACAGGCAGCGCGATAATCAGCGCGGCGATCCCCGCCAGCACGCCCGCCGGAAGCCCCAGCGCGAACAGGTTCAATGACGGCGCGGAGCGGGCGATGAGGCCCGTTACCACCTGCACCAGCAGCAAGACCAGCACCACCGGCAGAGCAATAGCGGCGGCGGTCGCAAGGCCGAGGCCGAAGAACATCACGACACTCTGCGCCCGCCACGCCCCGAAGGCGAACTGGCCCGCAGGCAGCAGGCGGTAGCTTTCGACCAGCAGTTCATACCACAACAGATGCGCGCCGATGGCGTAGAACAGCAGGCTGAGCACCAGCCCGAAAAACGTGCCAAGCGCGCCCGATTGCGCGCCGCTGGCAGGGTCGATCGAGGTGGCGATGGCGAGGCCCATGGTGCCGGAAATCTGCTCGGCAGCGATCAGCGGGACGGCAAAGGCGAGTTGCAACACGAAGCCCAGCGCCAGCCCGACAGCCACCTCTTGCAGCACGGCAAGGATCGCGGCGAAACTCATCATCGGCGGCGCGGGCGGCAATGGCACCCAGCTGGCGATGAAGTACCCCAGCACCAGCGACAGCAGGATGCGCACCGGCGCAGGCACCGCCATCCCGCCCACCATCGGCGCGGCCATCAGCGCCGCGCCGCAGCGGATCGACAGGAAGAATATCTGCCACAGCTGCGCCTCAAGACTGCCGAAGCCGAAATCGAGGACGTTCATGCCGACAAATTGGCGACCTGCGCCATGATTTCGCGGGTGAAATCGGCCAGCAGGCCCATCATCGCCGCGCCCAGCACCACGAACACCAGCGCGGTGATCGCCAGCTTGGGGATGAAACTGAGGGTCTGTTCATTGACCGAGGTGGCGGCCTGGATGATGCCGACCACCAGCCCCACCACCAGCGTCGCGACCAGCACCGGCCCGGCGATCAGCGCGGTCACCCACAGGGTCTGGTCGGCCAGCGCGAGCAGGGCGGCGTCTTCGGTCATGTCGCGAAGCTCATGGCCAAGCTTCCCATCAGCAGCGCCCAGCCATCGACCAGCACGAACAACAGCAGCTTGAACGGCAGCGAGATGATGGTGGGGGACAGCATCATCATGCCGAGGCTCATCAAGACGCTCGCCACCACAAGGTCGATCACAAGGAAGGGCAGGAAGATCATGAAGCCGATCTGGAAGGCGGTCTCCAGCTCGCTAGTGACGAAGGCCGGCAGCAGGATCGAGAACGGCACCTCCGCGCTGCTTTTGAACGTCCCGCCGCCAGCGATATCGGTGAACATCATCAGGTTCGCCTCGCGCGTCTGGGCGATCATGAAAGCGTGGAACGCCTCGCCCGCCTTGCCGATGGCGGCATCCGCGCCGATGCTCCCGGCGGCGTAGGGCGCAATCGCCTGCGCGTTCACGATGTCGAGCGTGGGGGCCATGACAAACAAGCTCAGGAAAAGCGCCAATCCCGCCAGCACCTGCCCCGGCGGAGAGCCTTGCAGGCCGAGCGCCTGCCGCAGGATCGCCAGCACCACCAGAATGCGCAGGAAGCTCGTCATCATCAGCACCAGCGCGGGCAGGATGGTGAGCAGGCCCATCACCACCAGCAGCTGGAGCGACATGCTCAGCGGGCTGTCCTCGCCTGCGCCTTGATCGCCGAGCGCGCGTTCAATCGCGGTTCCGACGCCTGCTGCGACCGGATCGGGCGCGGCAGCGGCGGCCAGCGCCATGTCGGGCGCGGCGAAAAACATGGTTAAAGCAAGCAGGCACACCAGCCCTGCACGCAAGCTTGCAAGGCCATGCATCACTCGCTCTCCGGCAGCGTGGTTGCAGGCGCTTCGCCCAGGCGCACAAGGCCGTGGCGGGTGCAGCCCAGCAGGATCTCGCGGTCATGGAAGCGCACCACGGCAAGCTTCATCCCCGGTGCGATCAGGCTGGTTTCGACCAGTTGCAGATGCCGCCCGCCCCCCTGCCCAGCCGCGCCGTGAAGACGCGTTTGCAGCCAGCGGGTCAGCCAAAGGCTCCCCCAGATGAGGCCGCCCAGCAGCGGCAGCAGCAGCGCCAGCCGCAGGAGATATTCGAGCATCGCCGCGCCTTCCGCTTACAGCGCTTCGTCAGGCAAGGTCGCCGGATTGGCGGAGACATCGGTGTGAGGCGCAGGCGCAGGCGGCACGTCCTGCCCGTCCTCGCCCACCAGGCTGACGATCCGCAGGCCGAAGCGGCCCTTTTCGGCCACCACCTCGCCCCGCGCGATGACGCGGCCATTGGCGGTCACATCGAGCAATTCGTCGGTCAGCCGGTCGAGCGAAACCGTGCTCCCCTCGCCCAGTGTCAGCACATCGCGCAGGGGCATTTCGGTGCGGCCAAGTTCGACCGAGAGGCGCACGGCGACATCGCCGAAACGGGCAAGAGCGGCGGGTTGGTAAGCGGTCATGGAGCAAGCCCTTCGGCAGATGCGGAAACGGGGAAACGGGTGAGGCGGATCGCCATGCGGTCTTCGGACGTGCCGACGCTGCCGTGGGCCAGCACGGTATCGCCCACCATCAGCGGCACCTGCCGCCCCATCGCCAGCGGGATCGTGTCGCCGGTAGCAAGGGTCTGGAGCCGCGCGAGCGACAGGTCGAATTCGGCCAGCACCACGTGCAGCGGCAGCGGCATGTCAGCGAAAGGCGCGCCCATGCCGGTGGCGGGCACGCGCGGGGTGCGGGCGCGCGGGCGGAGGCCGCCTCCGGGCAACAGGCGGGCCATCCGGTCCGCTGCCACCGCAAGGCTCGCGCCCCAGATGCAGCCCTGCCGGTTGGCGATTTCGATCGTGAACAGCAGCACCTCGGCGTCCAGCGCAAAGGGCTTCAGGCGCACGGCGCTTTCGCTGCGGACGATCACGTCGCCGCGGGTGCTGGCACCCGCAGGCGGCGGCATGTCGCCAAAGCTCGCCCGGGTGATCGCCCCTGCGATCATGGTCGCGGCCTCCTCGACCAGCAGCGCCGCCGAGCGCGGGAGCGCCTCGGGCACGCCGCCAGTGGTTCGCCCGTCGCCGCCGAAGCTGCGATCGGTCAGCGCGACAGCCGTGGCGAAATCGAAACTGACAAGCGCAGTCTCGCCGGTCGCACCAACACGCAGCAGGCTGTTGGCCGCCACCTGCCCGATCCGCCGCAGCGCATCCGCGCCGGTCAGGCGGTCCGGATCGGAGATGGTCACATCCAGCTGGTCACCCGACAGCAGGCCCGACAGGTCATCCTCCAGCAGCCGCGCCAGATCGCGCCGCCATGCCGCCAGCAGCGCCGCGCTTTCTTCAGGGCGCGGGCCGCGTGTCGTCAGCTCGGGGCAATGCAGCGCCGCAGGGCGTGAGGCGGCAAAGGCATGGGCCATCCTCATTGGACCAGGAACCCGCGGAAATGGACATCATCGACGCCGCCAAAGCCCTCGTTCTCCTCCAGCACCTGATTGACCGCCTTGGTCAGCCGTTCGCTGAGCCTCTTTTTGCCGGCAACGTCATAGACCTCGGCCTCGGTGGTGGCGGCCAGCTGGGCGAGGATCGCCGAACGGATCGCCAGCTCGTGGTTCTTGACCCATTGCAGCACGCGCCCGTCGCGGCGCGTGGAAACGGCGAGTTCGACCTGCACCAGCCCCGGCGAATCCGCGAGGTTGGAGGTGAAGCTGTCGGCAAAGGAGTAATAGACGGTGCGATACTTGCTCCCGCCCTCGCCATAGACGGGGGCAGCGGCGTCCTTTTCCTTTTCCGCGCCGGGCAGAGGATAGGGATCGGCTTCGGTCTTGAGCACCAGCTTGGGCTCGTCGGGTTCATGCGCGCCTGCGCCTCCGCCGATCAGGCCAGCGGCAAAGGCGCCATAAGCCCCGCCCGCACCCAGCCCCAGCAGCAGCACCGCGCCCAGCGCGATCTTGATGACGCCGCCCTTACCGGACTTGCCCCCGCCATCGCCGCCGCCATCGGCTTTGTCCTTACCCTTGGCCATGCCCTGTCAGCTCCCTGTTTCCATCAATTGCCCGATCAGGCGAACATGCCGCCTGTCTGGCGAGCGGAACTGCCGGAGGCCTCCTCCCCGTCCTCGGCGCGCGCTGCCATGGCAGCGGCGGTCGAAGGGCGGCGGTGGTCCGGCGCAGCCTCGCCGTCTCGGCCACCCGATTGGCCCAGATATGGTGAAAGGCCTGCTTGCCCACCGTTAGGGGAAGCCCCGTAGCGCTGGTCTGATGTGCCATTCTGGCCCGCCCCGTTCTGGCCCATGAACTGGCCGCTATCGGCGCTGGCCGAAGCGGCAGCGACGGCGCGGTCGGCAAGGGCGGACTGGATCGCGGGGACAAATCCCGGGTCGCGGCTTGCCAGCACCGCGCGCCAATCCTGCGGCCCGGCCGCTTCAAGCCGCAGCGAGACAAAGCCGAATTCGGCATGGCGCAGCGTCATCTCGGGGCGGACAGAGCGCAGCGCCTCGCGCAGATCGCCGACCTGGGCGATGGCGCTTTCCTGCTGGGGCGCGGGCGCGCGGGGTGCCTCGATCCGATCGGGGGCAGGGGTGGCAAGGGCGGGCGGCGGCGCGGCGACGGCTGGCGGCTGAGCCTCGGGCGAGGGGGAGGCAAGCGGCATCGGCTGGGCAGGCAGCTGGGACAGGGCGGCAGGCTGAGGCGCATCCGCGTCCTCGGCAGGGGCCAGCGGCAGCGTGACGCGCGCAGGCATGGGCGCTGTGTCGCTGCCTGCGGGCGGCGCGATCAGGCCGCGCTGGAGATGGGCGGATTGGCGGGCATCGCCCCCCGTTGACGGCGCAGGCGCAGGCGGCGCAACCGGCGCGGGCATCAGCGCAACGGGGATCGGCGGCACGGGCAGAGCAACGGGCGGATCGGGGAGGATCGCAGCGGGGTCTTCAGGCGCGGTCAGCGGCTCTGGCGGCGCGGGTTCGGCAGCTTCGCCTGCGGGGACAACCGGCGCAGCGGAGTCCGGCATGGCGGCAGGCTGAGGCAGCGGCGCTGCGACGGGCACTTCGGCCAGATCATGGCCGGGGGCGAGCGGACGGCCTGTTCCGACGCTGGGGGGGAGCAGAGCAGACTGTTCGGGAACAGGCAGCGTCACAGGCAGCGGCAAGATCGCGCCCGGCTCCGGCATATTCTTGCCGGGCGGCAAGGTTGCAGGCGGGGCGGCAGGCAGCGCGGGTGGCGGCGCCCCAGCGTCAGGCAGGAAGGCAGGGGCAGGCCCACCGCTCACAGCCGGCTGCGGCGTGGTCCGGGGTGCAATCTGCGGCAGGGCCGCGCCCAGCAGCCCGGCAAAGTCGAGCCCCGATCCCTCCGGCGCGGAGGCTGGCGGCACTGCGCCCGAGGGGGCGGGCGCGCTCGCTATTCCGGCGGGCATTTCGGGCAGGAACGGGATCATCGGCATCATCCTCGGGAAGGAAGGTCAGTCTTGCGAACGGCTGTGCAACTTGCGTGCCAGCGGCAGATCACGCGCAGCCTCGGCCCGCGCTTTGGCCGCAGCGAGCGCGGCGCGGGCTTCCCCGGTGCGTTCGGCGAGGCGTTTGGTGCGGGTTTCGGCGCGGGTGAGGCTGTCGGTCTGCCACGCCCTTTGGCGGGCGGCATCGCGCGCGGCGTCTGCGGCATTGGCGGCAAGCTGGGCGAGCCCGGCGGTAAAGCCCGCGCGCGCCTGCAAGGCGGCTCCGGTGGTCACCCCTGTCCCCGGCGCGCTGGCGGCGACCAGACTGCGGCTGCGCGCCGCCAGCGCATGATGGCGCGCCTCTGCATCGAGCGCCTCGGCCAGCCCGCGCAAAGCCTGCTTGCGAGCGACCTCGGCGATCAGGCTCTGGCGGCGCAGCAGCGCCAGCCGCCGCGCCTCACGCATCATTGCCGCCCATCAATGCCGCCAGCGCAGCGTGGCTGGCAGCAAGCGGTTCGGCCTCGCCCCGCCGCTGCGTGAGAAATGCGTCGATCGGCGCGCTGAGCGCCAGCGCCTCGTCCAGCAGCGGATCGCCGCCAGCACGATAAGCGCCCATCATCACCAGATCGCGCCCGCTTTCCCGCGCGGCGATCAGGGCGCGCAGGCGGCGGGCAGCAGCGGCAAGATCGGGCGGGACGAGATCGTCCATCACCCGGCTGAGGCTGGCAGGGATGTCGATGGCGGGATAATGCCCGCGCTGGGCCAGCTCGCGGGACAGCACGATATGGCCGTCGAGGATCGCCCGCGCCGTATCGACCACCGGGTCATTGGCATCGTCCCCGTCCGCCAGCACGGTATAGACCCCCGTCACCGCCCCGCCCGTCCGCGCCGAATTGCCCGCGCGCTCAACAAGGCGTGTGATCGCGGCCAGCGCGGATGGCGGATAGCCCCGCGCCGCGCCGGGTTCCCCCAGCACCAGCGCCAGCTCGCGCGCGGCGTGGGCGACGCGGGTAAGGCTGTCGAGGATCAGCAGCACCCGCTTGCCCTGCGCCCGGAAATATTCGGCGATGCTGCTGGCATATTGCGCCGCGCGTAGCCGCAGGTTGGGGGCGTGATCGGCCGGCACCGCCACCACCACGATTCCGCCGCGCCGGTGGCCGGCCATATGCCGGTTCACGAAATCGGACACCTCGCGCGCCCGTTCCCCGATCAGCGCAACCACGGTGACATCGGCGACCGCGTGGCCCGCGATGGTATCGACCAGCACTGATTTGCCCACGCCCGATCCCGCCATGATGCCGAGCCTTTGGCCGACGCCCATCGTGGCCAGCGCATTGATTGCCCGCACTCCGCAATCGAACGGCACCGCGACGCTCGCCCGCTCCAGAGCGCCCTCGCGCTTGCCCGCCAGCGGCCACACCTGCGGCAGATCGAGCCGCGGCCCGCCGTCAATCGGATCGCCCAGCGCATCGACCGCACGGCCCAGCAGCGCCTCGCCCACCCGCACCTCGCCCGGTTGCCCGAGCGCCCGCACCCGCGCCTGCGGGCGCAGCAGCATGGCATCGCCCAGCAGCATCATCAGCGAATGGCCCGCCCTGAAACCGATCACTTCGGCAAGGCATTCCGCGCCCGCATCATTCTCGATCAGCCCAAGGGATCCGACCGGCAGCGGCAGGCCCGCTACCTCGATCAAGCCGCCATCGCAGGTGACCACGCGCCCGGTCAGCACCGGGCCGCTCGTCACGCTGGCGGCGCGCATCCGCGCCAGATCGAGCTGCAATTCGGCAATCATCCGCGCACCGCGGCTGCAATCGCGCGGCGCCATTCGGCAGGGCCATCGCTGACGCTGCCATCCGCGCCTTCGATCAGCACGCTCCCCCGTTCGAGCGCGGCGTCAGGCACCACCCGCCAGCCCGCCAGTGCGTCGTCTCCCAGCAGGGCAATGTCATCGGGGTGGAGGTGTAGCGCCAGCGCCTCTGCCGCCCCGCCGATCCGCCGCGCCGCCGCATGGCAACGCGCCAGCAAGCCGTCGCGGTCAATCGCCGCCCCCGCCAGCGCGCCATCACACAGCGCCATGACCGTCGCGGCCAGATCATCGGCGAGCACGGTTTGCGCAGCCTCATCCAGCGAGCGGAACGCCAGCCTGATCGCCCGCTGGCGCTGAGCGCGATCCTCGGCCTCGGCGGAGGCCGCAGCGCGCCCGGCCGCTTCGCCTTGGGCAAAGGCGCGGGCAAGCGCTTCGGCCAACGGATCGGGGCCGGGTTCTTCCGGCGCAGGCTCGGGCGGAGGGGGAGGCGCTTCGGCCTCGGCCTCGGGCGCGCCATATGGCACCGCCTCGCGAAAGGCCTCGCCCGTGTCCAGCAGCGCCAGCCAACCCGGCGCCGCTTCCTCATGCCCGGCGAGCGCGCCGAGCCAATCAGACGAATTCGCCACTGCCGCTTCCGATCACGATTTCGCCCGCGTCCGCAAGGCCCCGGGCGATGTCGACGATCGCCTTCTGCGCCGCTGCGACCTCGCTCTTGGCCAGGCGGCCGCGCAGGTCGATCTCGTCGCGCACGCCGTCCGCAGCGCGGCTCGACATGGCGGCGAAGAACGGCGCACGGTCGGCTTCCTTGAGGCCTTTGAGCGCGTCCACCAGCTTCTCGTTGTCCACGTCGCGCAGCAGGCGGCCCATCCCCATCGGGTCGAGCGCGAACAGCATTTCGAAGGTGAACAACTCCTCCTCGATCTTCTCCGCCAGCGGCGAATCGCGCTCGGCAATCGCGGGCAGCACGGTGTTGCGCAGCTCGCCCGCGGCAAGGTTGATGAGGTTCGCCGCATCGCGCGGCCCGCCCAGCATCAGCGCCGCTGTGCCATAAGTCGCGGAAATGCGCTGGGTCAGCAGCGTGTCGATCGTGGCGATGGCGGTGGCCGAAATGGCCCCGCTTTTCGCCACGCGCTCCACCACCAGCGTCTGCAGTTCGAGCGGGAGCATCGCCAGCACTGCGGCGGCCGGTTCCGGCTCGATCAGCAGCAGCAGCGCGGCAATGACCTGCGGGTGTTCGTCAAGGATCAGGCGCACCAGCACGCCGGGGGCGAGCCATTTGGCGAGTTCCAGGCTGCGCGGGGCGGCATCCGGCTCGATCCGCTGCATCATCGAATCCGCCCGCGCCGGGCCGAGCGCCTTGTCGAGCAGATTGCGCACCCGGTCTGTTCGCCCGCGCCGGGGCAAAGTCTCGCGCGCCGCCTCGTCAGCGAAATCGGCGAGCGCTTCGGCCATGTGCGGCTGTTCGATCTCGCCCAGCGCCATCATCGCCGCGCCAAGTTTCTCCAGCTCGGCAGGGGAAAGACGCGCAAGCAGGCTGGTCGCCTCTGCGTCGTCCAGCAGCATCAGGAACACTGCGGCGCGATCGACCCGGCTCAGGAGAGCGGCAGGGGCGGTGTCGGCGAGGGCGTTTTCGAGGCTCATGCCGCACCCACCTCAGGCCCGCGCGAATCCGGCGCTTCCAGCATCCGCTGCAAGGCTTCGACCGCGCGTTCGGGCTGGCTTGCGGCCAGACGCCGGGCGAGTTCGACCTGAAGCGGCAGATCGGTGAGCGGGACGCCGTCGGCGGCGGCGGCGGCGCTGATCGGGATGCCATTGTCAGCCGCATCATCATCGGCGCCGATCACCGCCAGCGGCGCATCATCGGCAGGCAGAGCAGCAGAGGCATCGCCCTTCCCCTTCAGCTTCCCGATCAGCGGACGCACCGCCAGCAGCAGCACCAGCAGCACCGCCAGCAAGGCCGTGCCGTACCGCACCAGCATCGCAAACCAGGGCTGTTCGTAGAAGGCGGGGGGTTCCAGATCGGCAGGTTCGAACTTGCTCGCCACCACCTGCACCATGTCACCGCGCTGGGTGTTCGCGCCCACGGCTGCGCTCACCAGCGCCTCCAGTTGCTGGCGGGTCAGCGGCGCGGCGGCCTTGAGCGCGGCATCGCTGACCGCGACCGCAACCGAAAGCTTCTTCAACGCCCCCGGCCCGGCAGTGGTGACAGCAACCTCGCGCCCCAGTTCATAGCTGCGGTCGGTCGCGGTTTCGGTGTCGGTCGATGTCGCGGCGGCAGGCGGCGCGGGGTTGGGCGCGCCGTCGACCAGCTGGGCCTGCGGCGGCGGGGTGTTGGCCGGAACCCCCGGCACACCGCCAGCAGGGCCAGCGCCGGTGCGGGACGCGTTGCGGGCGCTTTCGGCGCGGATCGCGCCTTCCTTCTCGTAGGTTTCGCGCGCGGTGGTGACTTCGGCTGTGTCGAGTTCGACCTGCACCTGCGCGCTGAAGTTCCCCTCACCCAGCAAGGGCAGCAGCAGCGCGTCGATCTGCTGGCTGAGTTTGGCCTCATGCTCGCGCTGGAGGTTCAGGCCCTCACCCTCGGCCTCGCGCGGGTCTGACAGCAGGTGGCCGTTCTGGTCGACCACCCGCACCGCATCCGCCGTCAGCCCCGGCACCGATCCGGCGACCAGATTGACGATCGCGGCGACCTGATCTTGCGACAGGCTGCGCCCGCTCACCAACCGCACCATGACGGAGGCCGAGGGCGGGTTGTTCTCGCGCACGAACACCGATCTTTCGGGGGTGGCGAGGTGGACGCGCACGCTTTCGATCCCGTCGATCTCGCGGATCGTCAGCATCAATTCGCGCTCACGCGCCAGCCGCAGGCGTTCGCCCTCCAGCGTGCGCGAGGTGCCGAGCGGCATCGCGTCGAGCATCGCTTCCGCCCCCTCGGGCGCAGCGATCCCGGCATCGCTGGCGACCAGCATCTTGGCGCGGTACAAATCGCTCTCCGCCACCGAAAGCGCGCCGGTGCCGGTGTCGATCGCATAGGCGATCCCCCCCGCTTCGAGCGTTTCGACCACCTTGGCCCGCTCGGCGTCGGTGAGGCTGGTGTAGAGCACCCGGTCGGGGCCGGATGAAATCGCCATCCACAAAACCGCCGCGGCCGCCAACGCGCCGACGCCGGCCAGCGCCGGCAGCGCGCGGGCGAGCGCGGGCTGGCTGGCAAAGCCTGCCACTTGTGGGGGCAGCATCGTGCGCCAGCCCGTTGGCGCGGGCGCGGGCGCGTAGGGCAGGCCCGCCGGATCGGCAGGCACGGGCAGAGCGTCAGCCATCTATCAGCCCCCCATCCGCATGATGTCTTGGTAAGCGTTGAGCAGCTTGTTGCGCACTTGCAGCGTGGCCTCGAAGGCGACGCCCGCCTCCTGCCGCGCCAGCATCACCTGCGCGATGTCGGTCACAGCCCCGCGTTCATAGGCGACCTGCATCGCGCTCGAATGGTCCTGCACCGCGCTGACCTGTTTCAGCGCCGAGTGCAGCGTATCGGCAAAGCCCGCGCCGGGGGCCTGTGCGGGGGCAAAGCTGCGCCCCGCCTCGCTCGCGCTGCGCACATCGCGCAAGGCGGCGCTGCGGGCGAGCACCTGGCTGCGCAAGGCCATCACGTCCGAAATCCCGAAGCCGGCGTTCATGCCGCACCTCCCGCCGCCATCAGCCCGGCACCCCGCATCGAGGCCAGACGATAGCGCAAAGTGCGTTCCGATATGCCGAGCGTGCGCGCGGTGGCGGCGCGGTTGCCGCCGTGGCTGGCAAGCGTATCGATGATCGCCCGCGCCTCGGAGGCGAAGGCCACGTCCGACAGCGAGCGTCCGGCAGTGATGCGGGTGAGCGACGGCGCGGCGCTATCGGGCACAGCGCGCACGGCGGTGTCGAAGATGATGTGATCGGCGGTGATGGCCCCGGCCTCGCCCGCCAGCAGCAACGCGCGGCGGATGACGTTTTCCAACTCGCGGACATTGCCCGGCCAGGGATGATCTTCCAGCAGCGCCAGCGCGTCAGGGTCAATCCAGCACGGACGACCCGGCGCGCTCGCATGGCGCAGCAGCATCGCAAAGGCGAGCGGGGCAATATCGCCCGGCCGGTCGCGCAAGGCAGGCAGCGCCAGCGGGAACACGTTGAGGCGGTAGAGCAGATCTTCGCGGAACCGCCCGGCCTCGACCTCGGCGGCAAGATGGCGGTTGGTCGCGGCGACCACCCGGACATCGACCTTGACCGGCCTTGTTGCGCCGAGCGGCAAAACCTCGCCTTCCTGCAACGCACGCAGCATCTTCGATTGCAGGGACAGTGGCAATTCGCCGATCTCGTCCAGCAGCAGCGTGCCGCCATCAGCGGCGCGGAACAGACCTTCGGCGGCGTCCGCTGCGCCGGTGAACGCGCCCTTCCTGTGGCCGAACAATAGCGCCTCCAGCATCGCTTCGGGCATGGCGGCGCAGTTGACCGCAACGAAGGGGCCGTCAGCGCGGGCCGAAAGCCGGTGAACAAAGCGCGCCAGCACTTCCTTGCCCGTCCCGGTCGGCCCTTCGAGCAGCACGGGAATGTCGCTGGCGGCGATGCGTTCGGCCAGCGTCAGCAGCGCGAGCGATTGCGGATCGCCCGCCACCGGCCAGCCGCCTTGTGCTGACGCAGCAATCAGCGCCGCACGCGCCTGCGGCAGAGCAGCCGGATCATAGGACAGCGTGATCCGGTTGGCCCCGGTCAGCGCCAGCGCAGGCGTGCCGGAGTGGTTCAAGGCAATGGCGATCTTGCCGCCGCGCGCGATGGCAGCGGCCATGGGGGCGCATATGTCATCGCCCAGCACGATCCGGTCGCGCTGCCAGCTGCCGCCCATCAGCGGCACAGTCATGCCGACAAGAATATCATGCGCGCCCGCCTGCGGAGCCCTGTCCATCGCGCCGCGCGCGGGAGTGATCGCCGGTTCCATCATGCTTGCCCCTGTGCTGCCGACGGGCTGTCGAATTGCCGTCGGTGTCGGCAAAGCTCTGCCGCATCCAGGCTGCACAAGAGGCAAATTTAAGTCCCCGTAGGTTCCCCTAGGTGGCCAGCGGCAAACACCTAGGCGGCCAACCCGCTGATTTCTCCAAGAGACACCAATGTGGCTTCATCTGTATGATTTTGAACAATATTTTTTCTGACTTAAACATCCCGCCACATGGCCGCTCTATGGCTCAGCAGCGACGGGTGTGTTCGTCCTGCCTGACCATTCAGGAGTTTGACCAATGAACGTGATCAACACCAACACCTCGGCGATGCGCGCCACCAACTCGGCCGTTGCTGCGGGCAAGATGCTCGGCACCTCGATGGAACGCCTGTCGAGCGGCAAGCGCATCAACAGCGCCGCCGATGACGCTGCGGGCCTTGCCATCAGCAACTCGATGACCGCGCAGATCCGCGGCATGCAGCAGGGTGTCCGCAACGCGAATGACGGCATCAGCCTCGCCCAGACCGCGGAAGGCGCGCTCAACGAAGTGACCAACATGCTGCAGCGCGTCCGCGAACTGGCCGTGCAGGCCGGTTCGGACACCTACGCCGCAAGCGACCGCACCAACATCCAGGCGGAAGTCACCCAGCTCACCTCGCAGATCGATCAGATCGTCACCAACACGCAGTTCAATGGCATCAACGTCCTGCGGTCGACCGCCAACGTCACCGTGATGGCCGGCGCCAACAGCACCGATGCCATCGAACTCACCATGACCGACCTGACCGCGCTGGGCGATGCCACCTATGACGTGACCGGCGCGACCGGCGCCAACGCACGCACTGCGCTGACGGCAATCGACGCGAACCTCGCCACGGTGTCCACCACCCGCGCCACGCTGGGTGCTGGCCAGAACCGCCTGCAGTCGGCGGTGAACAACCTCACCAACGTTTCGACCAACCTGTCCGACGCCCGTTCGCGGATCCAGGACACCGACTACTCGCAGGAAACCACCGCGCTCGCCAAGGCCCAGATCCTTGGCCAGGCTTCGACCGCGATGCTGGCGCAGGCCAACCAGTCGCAGCAGAACGTTCTGTCGCTGCTGCGCTAAGTCTCCCCCACACCCCTTTTCCCCTGAGGGGCGGGACACCAAGCCCGGAGCCGCACGGCTCCGGGCTTTTTGCCGTCGTCGGCGGCGGGGCGGGACCGGCAATTCCGCAAGCCCTTATGGATTCACGCTTTACGCCGCGTTAACCATGCGTAGACTTGCGGGCATAAAACCGAGTCGCTTCAGACTTTTGGACAATATTCAGGCCTCGGGGGAAGCCTGCGGTGCATTGCTCGGCAATGTCTGACCTGTTCCCTCGGGCTCAAGGGGGGAATACCATGAAAGGCTACTTGCTGCCCGGGGCTTCGGTGCTGGCCATTATCGCTGCCGTGCCCGCATTGGCGCAAAGCAACGAATCCGACGTCATCCAAACCGGCGCGAACAGCACCATCGCGGTGACCCAATCCGGCGCCAACGGGGATTCGACCGTCACACAAAGCGCCAACCAGTCCGCCGCGACTCTGATGCAGTCGGGCAACGAGAATGTTTCGACCATTTTGCAAGGCGGCGCCAGCAACCGGGCAACGGTAACCCAGTCGGGCACCAAGAACGAATCCACCGTCACGCAGGATGAAGGCACCGGCAGTTCCGACGACAGCAACGGAGCCACGGTGACACAAAGCGGAAGCGAGAATATCTCGGTCGTCTCCCAGACCAATGATTTCGGCACCGCGACCGTCGTGCAGGACGATATCAGCAACGATTCGAACCTGTCGCAATCGGGCGATCTCGACATAGCCACGGTGACGCAGACCGGCGCAGACAACGAATCCGATCTGATCCAGACGGGCAATCTCAACACCGCCGGCATCACCCAGGGGGGCGACCGCAACACGTCCACCCTGACCCAGTTGAGCGGGCTCAATCAGGGCATCGTCAATCAGTCGGGTGACGACAACACTGTGCTGGCGTCTCAGGAGGGCACCGGCGCCAATACGATGAATGTGCTGCAGGACGGTGATCGCAACACCTCCGACATCATTCAGGGCGGGGCTGGCAACGGCGTGGGCACCACCACTGCTGCGGGCGTGATCCAGACCGGTGATGAAGGCACGGTCACGATCCGCCAGGCGGGCGGCCTTCACTCCGCTTTCGTCGAGCAGAAGGGCGGCGATCTCAACATCGCCTCGATCAATCAGGGTGCCAACACCAGCAGCGATCACACAGCCGAAATCCGGCAAGACGGATCGCGCAATGAAGCGATCATCAACCAACGCGGCTTCAATCAGACCGCCGACGTGCGCCAGACCGGGGACGATAACCGTGCCGACGTGGATCAAGGCGGGGGGTCCGCTCGCGACCACAATGCCATCGTGACGCAAGGTGGCGACCGCAACATCGCCGATGTCGCGCAGCGGGGCGAGGGCCAGACGGCCTCGATCAGCCAGCCCGGCAGCGACAACATCGCAAGCATCGATCAGGGCCGTGACCGCCTGTTAGGTGTGGCAGGTTTCTTTGACACCGGCTTCGGGAGCAATCAGGACGCCGGCATCATCCAGTCGGGCAGCAGCAACACCGCCAACGTCACCCAGCTCGGTGACAACCAGCGGGCGAGGATCGAGCAGGTCGGCAGCAGCAATGTTGCTGCGGGCACATTCCTGTTCGGGGCGCAGATCATCCAGGGCGGCGATGCGGGCCAGAACAATGACGCGACCATCACCCAGCTTTCGGGCGCAAACCGCGCCCTGATCAATCAGCAGGGCAGCAGCCTTTCGGCGAATGTCTCGCAAGCCGGTGACAGCGGCAACACCAGCATCGTCATGCAATCGGGCGATGGCGGGGCGGCGATGCTGAATGTCGGCGTGATCCAGAACGGCGCCGATAACCTGTCGGATATTCTGCAGGACGGCAGCGGCCATACCGCCACGGTGACGCAGAACTCTGACGCCAACGAGTCCTTCGTCAACCAGTCCGGCAGCGGCAACAGCGTGACGGTCATGCAGGGTAGCTGATTCCGGCCGTCAGCGCGGCGTCAGTCCGCCGCTGACGGCTCCAGCA
The DNA here is from genome assembly GCA_032116115.1 of Porphyrobacter sp. Classification (GTDB taxonomy): domain Bacteria; phylum Pseudomonadota; class Alphaproteobacteria; order Sphingomonadales; family Sphingomonadaceae; genus Erythrobacter. The sequence goes on along the minus strand of JAUMAX010000004.1, from coordinate 197,274 downwards.
CCGGCACGCTTTCGTCGGGGCCGTCAGGCCTGAACGGATAGGCCAGCGCCCCCAGGAAGTTTGCCGGCACCGGATCATCCACGCCATATTGCGGAGGATCGCGGTCCGGGGTCATCAGGGCCGTGCCGAACACCACGTCCCACAGCGGAAACTGCGCCGCGAAGTTCTTGTCATGGGCTTCTGCGACGTTGGCATGATGCCAGTGATGGAACCGCGGCGTCACATAAAGCCAGCGCAGCACGCCCCAGCCCACGGCGACATTCGAATGCTTGAGCAGGGAATGCCAAGCAAACTGGACGCCGAACAGGGCATAGGCCGCAGGGTCAACTCCGAACAGCAGGACGATGATGACGAAGCCCGAATTGGTGATCGCGGTATCGATCGGGTGGGTCCGGTAGGACGCGGCCCAGCCCATCTCCTCGATCGAATGATGGACAGCGTGGAACTTCCACAAGCCCGGCACCGTGTGAAACAGGCGGTGCGCCCAGTAGTAATAGAGATCGCCGAAGATGATCAGCCCAAGCACCTGAAGCCAGATCGGCTGCGCGCCGACGAATGATCGTGCAGCGTCCGGAACGATGTTGATGAACAGGCCGACCATGATCACGACGAACACGGCGGCCGCCAGCATCGTGCCCACCACGCCCAGCAGCATGAACGCGAGATCAAGCTTCAGAGCCGGACGCAGGAGCTTCTGCTCCTTGCGGCGCGGCAGGACGTGCTCCAGCGGGATGAAGACCAGCGCCGCGCCGAGCACGAACCACAGGTGATCTGCGTAGTTTGCCAGAAAGGTCATGACGTCAGCGCCCCTGACCGTTCAGCCGGCAGCAGCGAGCCGCGCGGCTGGCCAAGCGAATCCTTCAGCATGAGGAACGGCCGTTCGACGCTGAAATGGATCACCAGCGCCATCGCGTAGGACAGGATCAGGTAGCTGGCCCAAAATACCAGGAAATGCTGCTCCGCCGACAGTGCAATGGCGAGCGGCAACAGCGGCAGGTGAACCAGATAAAGCGCGTAACTCAGCCGCGCGTTCACTCTGAAGAACGGCTCGAACCGCAGCGCGCGGTCCGGAAGGCAGGCTGCACAGAACACCATGACCCCGAACAGCAAGGCCAGCAGGCTTGGCACCAGCCAGGCATCGACCCGCGTGATCTGACCGAGGAATTCGTGCGAGCCGAGCCACAGAACCAGTGCAGCGGCGCAAGCGGTCAGGCCAGCCAGCGCCACCGGCGACGACACAGCAAAGCCCCGCGTGCGCAGGATCGCCACCATGATGCCGACGACGAAGCCTTCGATCGACATGTGGAACGGGCTGCGCATGGCGGCGAAGAACGCCTCATACCCGATCCCGTCCCCGATCGCCTCGAAGGTGAGACCCCTGCTCAGGGGAGAGATCAGCAACAGCAGCGCGGCAAAGGCCACAAGGTTGGCCATGCGGGTCTGCCGGGCGAGAAGGATCACGATAACCGGCGCAATCAGGTAGAATTTCTCTTCCACCCCGAGCGACCAGAACGCGACATTGATGTTGGAGCCCGTGTAGTCCTGCAGGAACAGCAGGTGCGCCAGCGCGCTCTGCATGGAAACGTCCGGGCCGCCCGGGAAAAAGCCGATCACGCACAGCATCAGCACGGCGTAATAGGCAGGGACAATCCGCAGGATCCGGCTCTGGAAATAGCCTGCCGGGAACATGCTGTCATTGCGGCCGGACCGGCGGATCAGCCCGCCGGCAATCAGATAGCCCGACAGGACAAAGAACAGGTCGACCCCGACCCATCCGTTTCGGAAAAGGTTGGCGACAAACCCGTCGGACAGGCCATTGCCTTCATAGCGTGCGCCGTGGCGCAGCAGAACCAGACCGATGGCGACGGTCCGCAGCAGATCGAGCCAGGGATTATGGCGCGATTGCTGAGCGAAGGCGAACAGCCGCTTCCTTGCATTCTGCATGTCTGTTCGCACCAGTGCCAGCCTCGCAACTTCTGGACTGACTTTCCGATCCGGACAGAAGCGCCAATCCCGTCCCGTGGTACCGCCGCACGGTGAATAAACTCATAATCCCTGGAACGCCGCCCGATGCGCTTGCCTCAGCGCGGGGCCTTGGCGGCAGGTGGCGGGGGGCCGGGCCTTGCCGTCCCCCGCCCGTCGAGCAGCAGCAGCGAAATGCGGCGATTGCGCGGATCGGCGGGATTGTCCGCCACCAGCGGCTCGGTCTCGGCGACGCCCTCGATGCGCGAGATGCGCTTCATCGGCACTCCGCCCAGCACCAGCGCCTGACGCGTCGCTTCGGCCCGGCCGGTGGAAAGCGACCAGTTGTTGGCCATCACCCCGCCGCGCCACGGCAGGGAATCCGTGTGGCCGCGCAGGATCAGCGGCGCGCTTTCATCCTTCAGCGTTTCGGCCATCACCTCCAGCAGCCCGCGCGCTTCCTTGGTCAGGATGGTCGTGCCGAGTTCGAACATCGAGAAATCGGCATCGTCCATCAGGTCGATACGGATGCCTTCCGGCGCACGCATCACCCGCACCTGCCGCGCAAGGTGCGAAAGCTGGCGGCGCTGGACGAGCTTCTTTTCGATTGTGTCGCGCAGCTCTTTCAGCTTTTCCGCCTCCAGCTCGCCGCGTCCCCCGCCTTCGACCGGGCCGCCCGTAACCCCGCGCGGGATGGTGATCGTGCGCGTGCCGGTCTGGCCCATTGCGTTGGGATAGTTATCGGGATCGGTCAGGGATGATCCGCCCAGCAAGCCATCCGAACCTGCGCTTTCCTGACGCATCTTGACCAGCGTGGGGGCAAAGTAATCGGCGATGCCCTTGCGCTGCTTTTCCTCCGTCGCGCCCAGCAACCACAGCAGCAGGAAGAACGCCATCATCGCGGTCACGAAATCCGCATAGGCGACCTTCCACGCCCCGCCATGGTGGCCGCCTTCGACAATCGTGACCTTCTTGACGATGATCGGCGCGGGCGGGGGGAGCAGCTTCGGATCGGCCTCGGCCACCTTACCGGCCCCGCATCATGTCGAGCAGATCGGTCAGCTTCGGGCGGTGCGCAGGCGGCAGACCCGAACGCGCGGCTTCCAGCACCAGCGGCTGCGGATAGCCGTGCAGCGAGGCGATGATCACCTGCTTGATCGAATGGAAAATCTGCTGGTCGTGGGTGTTGATCTGCTTCAACCGCGTGCCGAGCGGCCCGGCAAAGCCATAGGCCAGCAGCACCCCCAGGAATGTCCCCACCAGCGCCGAACCGATCATCTTGCCCAGAATCTCGGGCGGTTCGTTGATCGCGCCCATCGTCTTGATGATCCCGAGCACCGCCGCCACGATCCCCAGCGCCGGCAGCGCGTCGGCGAGGCTCTGGATCATGTGCGCAGGCTCGTCCATTTCGTGCAGCTGGGTCTTGATCGCGTTGTCGATCACCTCCTCGACCGCGTGGGTATCCAATGTGCCGGACGACACCACCATCAACGTCAGCGGATCGCAGATCATCGCGGTCACGACCGGATCGGCCTGAAGGCGCGGATATTCGGAAAAGATCGTCGAACTGGCAGGCTCGGTCACATGGCTTTCCAGCGCGACCGCGCCTTCGGACCGCAGCAGTTTCATCAGCTTGGATGTCAGCGCGATCGCATCAATGTGATCTTCATCGGTGTATTTCGGCCCCTTGAAGATCTTGCCCATGCCCGCACCGAGCAGTTTGATTTCGTGCATGGAATTGCCGATCAGGGTCGCGCCGATCGCCGCTCCGCCGATCATCATGAATTCCAGCGGGAGCGCGGCCAAGACCGGCCCCATGGCGCCGCCAGCAAGCATGAACCCGCCGAACACCATCACCAGCAGCACGACTATGCCGATTGCAACGAACATGGTTCAGGCCTCTCAGCGCAGCGCGTCGAACAGGGTCAGGGAACTGACGCGGGCAAAGGCGGACTGGCTCGCTTCCAGCGCGGTGAGCGATTGCTGCAACCGGGCGATGGCATCGGCAATATCGGTATCGCCCACGCGGCTGCGGCGCTCGGCCAGCGCGATCGTGCGTTCGCCCTGCTGCTGTTGCACCTGCTCAACCCACGCCATGCGTGTGCCGAGGATGGTGGTGGCGCGGTTCGTGGTATCGAGCGCGGCATCGATCCCCTCCAGCGCAGCACCCGCCGCTGCCGCAGGATCGGGCGCACCGCCTTGCAGCGCTGTCACCAGCCCGCCGAGCACCGCAAAGGCGCTGGACGGCGCGCCGTTAAGGTCAAATTCGAACACCTCGTTGCCCGGCAACCCGCGCTCGATCGACGTCCCGGGCGCCACCGGCACGGCGCCGCTTTCCGGCGTGCCGATATAGGTGACATTGCCAGCCGCATCGCGGGTGAAGGCCGTGCCTGACGATTGGCCCGCAAACAGCGGCTCGCCGGTCAGCGAGGTGCCGTTGGCGCGGGTGAACAATTCCTGGCGCAGCTGGTCCAGTTCGAAGGCAATCGCCTGGCGCCCGTCTGGCCCGGTGGACGTGCTGGCGGCCTGCACCGCAAGTTCGCGCGCGCGCTGGAGCAGGGCGGTGACCGCTTCGACCTCGGTCGCCGCAGCGCCAAGATCCTGTCCGAGCCGCGCGGCATTGTCGCCTTCGACAGCGGCCAGCGCCTCGCGCCGGGCAACGCTGCGCAGCTGCGCGGCCCCGGCGGGATCTTGCGAACCGCGTTCGAACTTGCGGCCCGTGGCGATCTGAGCGCGGGTGCGCTCGATCCCGGCGCGCAGGTCGGACATCTGGGCAAGCGAGCGGTTGAAGAAGGAACCGGTCGAATTGGTCACGGAACTCATGGCGGCGCGCTTCCTTATCTGATGCCCAGGATCGTATCGAACAGCTCTGCGGCGACCTGGATCACGCGGCTGTTGGCTTCGAACGCCTGTTGCAGACGGACGAGATTGGCGGCCTCGGAATCGAGATCGACGCCGGTTTCCCTGAGCAGCTCCGCCTCGGCGCTGGCGGAAACAACGGCGAGGCCATCAGTGCGGGTTTCCAGGGCCGAAACGCGGCTGGAGAGGCCCAGCAGCAGCCTGTCTGCTCCGGATGACGGGCCGGTCGGCGCGGCCAGTGCGGCCAGCAACGCGGCAAGGTTGGCGGTGTCGCGGCTGCCGACGGGCGCGCCTGCCGGTGCCGTCGCCAGCCCGTCGGCAGAAGCCAGCACCATGGCGATATCGCCCGCGCCTGAGCCTGCAAACAACGGCTGACCGGCGGAGCCATCGGCCCCGACGCCATTGGCCTGCGCCGTGTTCGACAGGGCAATGGCCGATGCGGCGATACCATCAAGGTTCGTCTGCAATCCCGCCATTTCAGCGAGCGCACTGGCGCGGCCCGCCATGGCTCCGCCCGCCGGGGCAAAACTGGTCGCGCCGACGGCGAAACTGGCGGTGCCATCGGCGGCGAAACTCACTCTGACCGCCTGCGCACTCGCGCCCGTAACCAGCGCCACCGGGGGCGTTCCTGCCAGCGTCACATCGGCGGTGCCGTTGGCGTTGATGGTCGGCTGGATGCCGAATTCCTCGGCCAGACCGCGCAAGGCCTTGTCGCGTGCATCCAGCAGGGCCGCGCGCCCTGCCGTGCCTTCGCGCGCGCCGACCAGATCGGCATTGATCGCGGCGAGTTCCTTGGCCAACTCGTTCACCGTCAGCGTCTCGGCACTGGCCTCGGCCTGCACCAGCGAGCGGGCGTTGGCGAGCGTGCCGTTGGCGATGCGGAAATTGCCCGCCATCTTGCGCGCCGCCTCCACCGCCGACAGCCGCAGCGCGGGTTCGAGCGGGTTGTTTTGCAGGCGCGTCAGCGCCGCTTCGAAATCGACGATCCCGGTGAACACGCCCGATGTTTCCAGCGCGCTTTCCGCCTCGCGCAGGGCGAGAAACTCCGTCTCGGCCGCCGACAGGGCCGAAGACGCATCGCGCGCCTGGCGCTGCACCAGAGCGCTTTCGGCCCGCTCAATGATGCCGGGGCGCACCCCGCCCAATGAATCCTGCGGGTTGGTGCCGATCGTGCCGGTCATCACCAGCTCGCCCTGCGTGAGGTTGCGGCGCGAATAATCGGGGTTGGCGGCATTGGCGATGTTCTGCGCTGTCAGCTCAAGGCTGCGGCGGGACGCGGTCAGGCCCGAACGGCCAATGGTGAAGATCGCGGTGGGCATCAGCTATCCCCTTTGGAGGGCAAGTGTTGCGCGAGGCTCGACTCGATACTCCGTGCAAACCCGAAGGCGCCGGACTGCGCGGCAAGATCGGCGAAATGTTCGTCGCGCATCGTCTGGAATTGCTGCATCCCGCCGCCGGTCAGCGGGGTTTCCTGCGCAAAGCCGGAAGCCCGCGCGCTGGCGAGCAGCTTGCGCACCATGATCGCTTCGAAGCCCTCCGCCGCCTTGCGCAACTCGGCCCGTTCCGGCGAGAGCGCGGGCGCGCCCCTGGACGCAACCGGCCCGATCACAGCACGACCATTTCGGCTTGCAGGCTGCCTGCCTGCTTGAGGCTTTCGAGGATCACCACCAAATCCGATGCGCCCACGCCGAGCAGATTGAGCGCATCGACAATCTCGGTCAGAGAGGCGGCTGCGGGCATATAGGCGACGCGGTCGGCGGTTTCCTCGACCGTGATGTCGGAGGATTCCTCCTGCGCGGTCTCGCCCCGGCTGAAGGGGGCAGGTTGGACGATCGCGGGGTTCTCGTCGATGCGGATGACGAGCTTGCCGTGGCTGACAGCGGCGGGCGCGAGGCGCACCGCATCATTGATGACAACCGTGCCGGTGCGGCTGTTGACGATCACCCGCGCCGCGACGGGGGCGGGGGAGACACCGAGCATCTCGATCTCGGCCATGATGCCTGACCTCACGTCATTGCCCTGCGGCAAGGCAAGCTCGATGCTCACCCCGTCAGCGATGCTGGCGATGCCGGGGTAACGCCCATTGATCGCATCGCGCACCCGCGCGGCAGTGAGGAAATCGGCCTTGTGCAGGTTGAAGCGCAGCGTCGGCGACAGGTCGAACCCCGTCGCGACCGCGCGTTCGACGCTCGCCCCGTCAGCGATGCGGCCCACGGTGGCGACATTGACGCTGACCTGCGAGCCGTCCCGCCCCGTCACGCCCAGCCCGCCCACGGCAACATTGCCCTGCGCCATCGCGTAGATCTGACCATCCGCGCCATAAAGCGGGGTGAGGATCAGCGCCCCGCCGCGAAGGCTCAAAGCCTGGCCCAAGGTGGACACGGTAATGTCGATCCGCTGGCCCGGCTTGGCGAACGGCGGCAGCTCGGCGGTGACGATCACAGCGGCGGCATTGCGCAGGATCGGCGAGACGCCGGGCGGCAATTGCAGCCCGAGCCTGCCGGAAACGCCGCGCATCGCCTCGGTCACATATTCGAGGTTGTTGTCGCCTGTGCCTTGCAGGCCCACGACCACGCCGTAACCGGTCAGCTGGTTGGCGCGCAGGCCTTCGAACTGGCCGAGATCACGGATGCGCTCGGCATGGGCGGGCGCGGGAACTTGCCCTGCGATCATCGCGATCAGCAGGTACAGGATCGGCGCAAGAATGCGGATGCGGGTCATGACTGGCGGCTCCCTCAGAACGGCGAAATCTGGTTGAAGAAGCGGCTGAGCCAGCCCGGACGGCTCGCCTGCTGCACCGCGCCCTTGCCTGAATAGATAATCCGGGCATTGGCGACCTGCGAGGATGCCAGGCGGTTGTCGCTGTCGATATCGACCAGCCGGATGCGGCCGGCGAATTGCACCCATTCGTCACCCTGACTGAACATCATCTGCTTTTCTCCGACCACTTCGGCGGTGCCGTTGGGGTAGATCGCAGCAATGGTCACAGCGACCGCGCCATTGAGGCGGCTTTGCTGCGCGGCATTGCCTCCGCCAGTGAACGACCCTTCGGCCGCAGCTTTAAGGGCATCGGGGTTGAGGAAATCGAGCGGGCCTGATGCGGGCGGAGTGATCCCGAAGCTGCCTTCGCGCTGCGTGCGTCCCGTGGTGCTCTTGGTGGTGGTGGTGGCTTCGGTGAGGATGATCGTCACCATATCGCCCAGCGCGCGGGCGCGGGTGCCGGTGACGAGGCCGGAATAGCCGCTGCCAGTCTGGAAGATCGCGCCCGCCGTGGTGACGGGCATGATCGGCTGGGGTGCCGATACCGTCATGGGATCGCTGGCGCCGCCGACGACCATCGCGGCCCCCGGCGGAGGCGGCGCAGTGAAGCCCATTTGCGGTCCTTTGCCGCCGCCGCCCATGCAGGCGGTGAGCAGCAGGGGCGCGGCGAGGATGATGATGCGACCTGTCATGGCGGCTCTCACGCTATTTCTCACAGGGTCTGGTTGGCGTTGCGCAGCATCTCGTCGACCGCGCTGACCATCTTGGAATTGATCTCGTAGGCGCGCTGGGCCTCGATCATTTCGACCAGCTCCTCGACAACATTGACGTTGCTGGATTCCAGCATCCCCTGCCGGATCTGCCCGCGCCCGTTCTCGCCCGCAAAGCCGAGTTCGGCGGGGCCGGAGGCGGCGGTTTCGACGAGGAAGTTATCGCCGATGGCGCGGAGGCCCGCCGGATTGACGAAGCTGGCGACCGTAAGCTGGCCGAGCAAGGTCGGCTCGGCATTGCCGGGCGTCAGCGCGCTCACCGTTCCATCGGGCGCGATGGAGATCGACTGCGCGCCCTGCGGCACCTGCAAGGGTGGCTGCAAGGCGTATCCCTGCGCGGTGATCAGCGTGCCATCATTCGCCAGCGCGAAATTGCCCGCGCGGGTAAAGCCGATCTGGCCGCCCGGCGGCAGTTCCACCTGAAAGAACCCGTCACCATCCAACGCGAGGTCGAACACATTGTCGGTGCGGCTGAGAGTGCCTTGCGTGTTGATGCGCGAGGTGCCTTGCACCTGCACCCCCGTCCCCAGATTGAGGCCGACCGCAAAGGCCGTCTGCCCGGTCGAGGCCTGTCCCGCGACGCGCTGTTCCTGATAGGCGAGCGTCGCGAAATCCGCGCGGTCGCGCTTGAAGCCGGTGGTGCCGATATTGGCGAGGTTGTTGGCGATGACGCGCATCCGCGCATCCTGCGCCTCAAGGCCCGTGCGGGCGACGTGAAGGGCTGAGGTGGGCATGGGTCAGGTCTCCTTTGGATTTAACGCAGCGCCATGAGGCCGCTGCCCGCTTCATCGAGCGTGCCTGCGGTGGCGATGATCCTGGCGCGCTGTTCGAATGCGCGCTGCGCCTCGATCATCTGCACGAGCGTATCGGCGGTCTCGACATTCGACATTTCGAGCGCGCCGGGGGTGAGCCGCGCGGTCGGATCGGGGGGCAGCACACCGCCGTTCGGCACCTTCAGGAAGCTGTCGATCCCCTTGGCGAGCGGGCTGCCTTCGGGGTTCACCAGCCGGATGCGGTCGATGGCTTCAGCGGCGGCATTGGGCGCGGCAGGATCGCTGGCGAGCACCGTGCCATCGGCGGCAAGGCTGATGCTGAAGCCGGGCGGCACCGTGATCGGCGTCCCGCCCTCGCCCAGCACGGCCAGCCCCTCGCCGTTCTCCAGCACGCCCGAAGCCGCCACGCGCAAGTCCCCGCGCCGCGAGTAGATTTCCCCCTGCCGGTCAGGGGACTGGTAGGCGATCAGCGCCTTGCCTTCGAGGGCAACGTCGAGCGGATTGCCGGTCGGCACCACGCGTGCGGTGCGCATATCGGCCCCGCGCACATTGCCGCGCGCCATGGCGCGGGCCTCCAGCGATCCGTCCTTGAGGGTGGCCGGTGTGACCGCGAAAATCTCCTGACGAAAGCCCGGCGTGCTGGCGTTGGCGAGGTTGTTCGCCACCACCCGCTGCCGGTCCATCGCCGCGTTCATCGCGGTCATCGCGGTGTAGATCAGCCGGTCCATTGTGCGATTACTGCTGGCGCAGGTTGATGACGGTGGTCGAAATCTGCGTGGCGGTGTCGATCGCGCGGGCGTTCGCCTGGAAATTGCGCTGCGCGGTCAGCAGCGCGACCATTTCTTCGGCCAGATCGACGTTGGATCGTTCCAGCGCCCCGCTGATCATCTCGCCATAGGAACCGATGCCGGGATTGCCGAACACCGGCGCGCCCGATTCCCCGGTCGCCTGGAATTTGGTCTGGCCGATGGTGCGCAGGCCCGTGGGCGCCGGGAAGGTTGCCAACGCAACCTGACCGACTGGCGAGGTGGTGCCGTCGGCATAGGCGGCATTGATGATCCCGCGCACGTCGATGGTGACGTTGGCGAGGGTCGATCCAGCGGCGTTGGTGATCGGCACATCGACATCGGCAGCGACCAGCGATGTCGGGTTGCCTGTCGCATCGACCGGATAGGCCTGCAAGCGGTTGCCCCACGCATCCTCAAGCTCGCCCGCCGCAGTCAGGCGGAAGTTGCCGTTGCGGCTGAAGGTCACATCACCCGAGAAGGGGTTGGCGAGCGCGAAGAACCCGTCTCCGTCGATGGCCAGATCAAGGCTGCGGCCAGTCTGTTCGAGCGGGCCGAGCACAAAATCCTGCGTGATCCCGGCAATCGTCGCGCCGATGCCCGGCGCACGGCGCGGATCGGTGGCGGACCCGGTGGCGACCAGATCGGCAAACTGCACCGAGCTTTTCTTGAAGCCCACGGTTTCGGCATTGGCGATGTTGTTGGCGATGACGCGCAGATCGGTCTCGGCATTCTTGAGGCCGGACAGGGAGGTGAAGAATGACATGGGGGTGTGATCCTCTTGGCTTGGTTGGGGTCAGGGTTGCGGGGCAGTCACGGCGCGGGCGGTGGCCTCTTGCGCGGCGATCAGGCGGTCGAGCTTGGCCGAGATGTCCTCCAGCGTCGCGCCGCTTTCCGTGGTGGCGGAGAGCGCGGAGAACTGCGCCATCTGCGCCAGCATGTCCTTGTTGTCGGTGGGCGCGAGCGGGTCCTGCATGGTCAGCTGGGTGGTCAAGAGGCGCAGGAAATCGGCCTGCCCCAACGACTGCATCCCGCCGCCCTTCAGCCGCGAGGGCGTGTTGAGCCGGTCAAGCGTGCTCTGGGCGGCGGGGGTGATTGACGGCATATCCATCATTGGCTCCTCAGGGTTTCGAGCATCAGTTGCTTGGCGGTCTGGAGCGCCTGCACCATGTTCTGGTACTGGCGGGCGCTCTCCATGATCTCGACCATCTCGGCGGTCTCATCGACGGGGGCTTCGAACACGAAGCCGTCCTTGTCGGCGAGCGGGTGGGAGGGATCGTGGCGTTTGGTGGGCGCGGTTTCGGCGCGCACGAGGCCGCCGGTGCTGACCCCGGCCAGGCCCGAAGCCTTGTCGAGTTCGACAGCGAACACAGCGCGGATCGGACGGTAGGCGCCTTCCTCGGTCGATGAGACGGACCCGGCATTGGCGAGGTTCGAGGTCGCCGCGTTCATCCGCACCATCTGCGCGCTCATCGCGCGGGTGGTCATGGAGAACAGCGTCATGGGAGCGCGGTCAGGCATGTTCACTCGCCCTTCAGCGCGCGGGTGATGGTGTTAACCTTGCCCTGCACGAAGCTGAGCGTGGCCGAATATGCGACCGCGTTTTCGGCAAAGGCGACCTGTTCATGGTTCAGTTCGACCGTGTTGCCGTCCATCGAGGGCATGGTCGGGCGGCGCCACACCATGCCGGCTTCGGGATTGACCGTGGCCGCACCCTTGGCGCGGGCGAGCCGGGCGTCGAGCGCGGCGTTGAAATCAATGTCACGCGCCTTGTAACCGGGCGTGGCGGCGTTCGCGATGTTGGACGCGATCACGCCCATCCGTTCTGACCGCACCGTCAGCGCGGCACCGTGGATACCGAAAAGTCGCTCGTTCACTTGGGACTGCTCCTGTGTGCTGCGGGGCCAGCCCGCGGGGTCGCCGCCAATTCAGCAGGAAGCGTGCCAAACCGGCTTCATAGCGGGTAGCGGTGCGGCGGCGCGCAGGCGGGGCGGCAGGGTTTTGCCGGTTGGCGCGCCCGCGCCGGGCAAGCCTCTGCCGCTGCACCGCACGGCTTAAACCGCTCATTTCCCCGCCGTTCTGGGACAGGCACAAGCCAAGAGGGGATCCGTCATGCCGCCCGCCTTTTCCACCCTGTTCGATCCCGGTGCGCTGGGTATCGTTGTCGCTGGCACCGTGCTGGCGACGGTAGCGCGTTGCGGTTGGCGCGATTTTGGCGCGGCGCTCAAGGCGGCGGGCGGGCTGACGCGGCGCAGCTTCCAGCTTGAGGCCAATCGCAAGGCGCTGGCGCTGGCGGTGAATGCGATCAAGCGCGATGGCCACCACCGCGCCAGTCCCGACCTGCCGCCCGACCGCGCGCTGGGGCTGATGCTGGAGACCTATCTGCGCCACGGCGCTCCGGCCGCGCTCGGCCCGATCCGCCGCGCCGAACGGGCGCTCGACGAAGCCCGCAGGGTCAGCGCGGCGCAGGTGTTTATCTGGTCGGGCGAGCTGGCTCCGGTGTTCGGGCTGATCGGCACGCTTTACGGGTTGACCCAGCTGGCCCCAGCCACCGGCGGCGATGCCACGGCGATGATTATGGGATCGGTTTCAACCGCGGTGCTGACCTCGTTGTATGGCGCGCTGCTGGCGCATCTCGTCTGTTATCCGCTGGCGAGCGCAATCGAGCGGCGCGGCCTCGCCGAAGAACAGAACCGCGAAACGCTGGCCGAGTGGTTCACCGCGCAGATTGACCACATCGACAGCGCCGCGCAGGCCCGCCGCGCACATCTGAGGGGCGTCGCATGAGCCACAGCACGACCCACCCGCGCGGCGGGCATGGCTGGCAATTGATCTTCGCCGATCTGGCGCTGATCCTGTTCCTGCTGACGCTGTCCGCCCTGCCCGCTGCCGAGGCGACCAGCGGCCAGCGCCTTGCCGATACCGACGCGCGCGAGACCGAGGCGCAAGGCGCGCTGCGGCCCGAGGTTGCGCCTGCAATGGCGCTGTTCCGCCCTGTTCCGGGCGGGCCGAGCCTTGGCGCATGGCTGGCCGCGCAAGCCCCCGATCCGCGCGCGACGCTGACCGTCTTTGCCACCCACACCCGGGGCGGCGAGGCTACGGCCTGGGCGCGGGCAGAGGCGCTCGCCACCGAAGCGCGGGCAAGCGGCGCGCGGGTGCGCACGATCATCACCGCTGGCCCTGCAGCGGATATCTACGCCAGCCTCGCCTATGATGCGGTGGTGGCAGAGGCGGGGGAGAGGGACCGGACCTCCTGAAGGTGCGGCGCCGCGCGCAGGCCTCAGCCCTGCTCCACCCGGTTGCGGCCGTCCTGCTTGGCGCGGTACAACGCCGCGTCCGCCCGCGCGAGGGCGCTGCGGGTGTCGGCATCCTCGGTCACTTCGGCAACGCCTGCGGAAAAGGTGATCCGCCCGAACGGCTGGCCGGTGTCGCGGTTCATCAACTGGCGCGCGGCTTGCGCTCGGCGGATCGCATCGAGCCGGCGGCAGGCGGCTTCCTTGCCGAGGCCATAAAACAGCAGCACGAATTCCTCGCCGCCGTGACGGGCGACGAAACAGGTATCGCCCGCCGCTTCGCTGAGGGTCGCCGCCAGCGCGCACAGCACCCGGTCACCAGCGGCATGGCCATGGCGGTCGTTGACCTGCTTGAAGTGATCGACATCGCAGAAGGCCAGCGCCAGCGGTTCGCCCCGGCCGCGAGCCTCCAGCGCGGCGGACACCAGCCGGCGTTCAAAGGCGCGGCGGTTGGGCAAGCGGGTGAGGTGGTCGACATCGGCTTCGATCCGCGCCTTGGCGAGGCTTTCGCGCAGCCGCTCCGTTTCGGCCTCGCTGCGTGACATGGCCGCTTCGACCTGTTCGATCCGCTCCAGCATGGCGCGCGACAATTCGAGCACCTGCGTGAGCCCTTCCGGCCCGGCCAGCGTTTCGATCTGTTCCCCGATCGCGCCGCGATGATCGCTGGTCTCTGACTGGGCCGCACGCGCGGTCTGGGCAAAGCGCATCAGCGCATATTCGAGCTTGTCGGACAGCGTTTCCAGCGCGGCAATGCGGCTGTGGCCATCAGGGTCGAGCCGCGCCAGCGTATCCAGCCAGCGCTGGTCGATCGGCTCGCCCGATGCCTCGCGCTGCACCAGCGCCCCGGCCAGTTCGGGGTGGGAACCGGACAGCGCGCCGCAGATGGTCGCCATATTGGACGCGGTCACCGCCAGATCATGGCGGGTGATGAAGTCCCCGATCCGCTCCAGCAAAAGGCGGCGCGCTTCTTCGGCACGGCTCTCGGGCGCAGCGGAAGACGTTGCCGCAGGCTTGCGGGCAGAACGGGAAAAGGCAGAGGAAAACGGCATGGGGGCAAGGTCGCAATCTGAGGCGGGAGACAATGCTGGGCTTAGCCAACTATGCTTAAGCGCCTGCGCAACCCACCCCCGGAAGACTGCGTAATCAAGCGCTTGGCATGGCTCTTGCTGCGCTTTCGCCACTATGTCGGCGCAAGCACAAGGAGCGCAACCTGATGGACACGACCTTTTCCTGGCTCGATAGCTGGCGGCTCAGCCCGCTGGCGCTGTCGATGCTGCTGCCGCTGTGCGATCCGCCCGCCGAGGCGCGCGGGCTGACCGATCCGGCGATGATTGACCGGGCTGTGGCAGAGTTTACCGGCGCGGCCATCGGCGCTCCTGGCGGCGCGCGGGTGGCGACCGACCCGCGGCTACAACTCGCCGCTTGCGCCGGATCGCTCAGCGTCAGCTGGCACACGGCCGCGCGTAACGCCGTGCAGGTCGAATGCCCCGGCCCGACCAGCTGGCGGATCTTTGTCGCCATCGCCCCATCAACTGGAAACACCGCAGCGGGCAAACCCGCCCCTGCGGTCAAGCGCGGCGATGCCATCACCGTGATGGTGCGCGGGCGCGGCTTCAGCGTCCAGCAACCGGGCGAGGCGATGGAAGCGGGTGCCGTGGGCGACTGGATCGAAGTGCGCACCAGCCGCAAGGGCGAACCCTTGCGCGCCCGGATCGAACGTCCCGGCCTCGCCGTCATCCCGGCGGCCTGAAGCACCGCTTTAACGCCCCCTTAAACCCTGCCCCGTGCGGCCGTTCTCGCTCGCAGGAACCCAATCGAAGGACATTGCCCATGCCCTCTGTCGAACTGAGCAAATTGCCGGGCATCAGCGCCGCCCGCGCTCTGTCTGCCAGCGACCGCGCGCAGATCGAAGCGCGTCCCCGCTCGCCTGTATCCGGCGCCGCCGGGGTCAACGCCGGCATCAGCGTCGAAATCACCGGCGGCAGCGAAGCCGCCAGCCCGCCGGTCGATGCCGAGCGTGTCGCGCAGATCCGCGATGCGCTGAAGGACGGGTCTTACCCGCTGGTGCCGACCAAGATCGTCGACGCGATGATCGCTGCGCAGGTCAGCCTGTCGCTGCCGGAAGGAAGCTGAGCCATGGCCGACACCCTTACGCTCGCCGCGCCGCTGGCGGTGAACCTGCGGCAAATGATTGCCGTCCTCGAACGCGAGCGGCAGGCGCTTGCCGCGCTGGATGCCGACGGGTTGATCGGCGCAGCGCAGGACAAGGAAGCCCTTTGCGATGCGCTCGCGACCATCGGGCCGCAGGCGCTCGACGGCGAAACCCGCACGCTGGCCGAGACCGCGCGCCAGCTCAACGAGGTCAACCGCCGGGTGCGCAACCTGCTCGCCGCCAATGTTGCCGCCCGGATCGAAGCGCTGGGCGGGGGAAGCCGCGCTTTGGGCCGCCTGCCGCGCGCCACCTACGCCCCGGCGCGGGCTTAGGTATTCTTACCAGGGCGGCCACCCCCCGCATCTGGCACGCCGTTTGCAAACTCTGTCCGTGAAAGCGCCGCACATTCCTGCGGCGCTCGCCACCGGGCGGAGGATGCGTGAACCAGTCTGCTTCATCTTTGGGCCTGCCCACAGGGTCGATCCGCTCCGGATTTGAACACGCCGCCCGCGCGCACGCCGCTGCCCGAGGCGGCGGCGCCCTGCCCGCCGCACGCCAGATCGCCGCGCCCGGCACCCCGGTCGAAGCCGCCATCGCCGACGCAGCGCAGGCCACCACGGTCGATTTCAACTACCTGCTCGCGCAGGCCGAAGTCGAATCCGCCATGAACCCCACCGCCCGCGCCGCCACATCGAGCGCCACCGGGCTTTACCAGTTCATCGAAAGCACCTGGCTCGATACGGTCAAGAAGCACGGTAGCCGCTTTGGCCTCGGCGCGGTTGCTGACCAGATCGGTGTGACCGCATCGGGCAGCGCCTATGTTGCCGACCCGGCCCAGCGCGAGGCGATTCTGGCGCTGCGCAACGATCCGCGCGTCGCCAGCCTGATGGCGGCCGGTCTGGCGGAGGATAACCGCGCACATCTGATGCCGGTCCTTGGCCGCCAGCCGAGCCATGCCGAACTCTACCTCGCCCATTTCCTCGGTGCAGGCGGCGCGGGGCGGTTCCTCAGCGAATTGCAGGCCGATCCCGGCCAGAGCGCGCCCGCATTGTTCGCCCGCCCCGCCGCCGCCAACCGAGCAATCTTCTACAGCGCCGACGGCTCGCCCCGCAGCCTTGCGCAGGTGATGGACGTAATCGGCGGCAAACTGGACCGCGCGCTCGACCGGGCGACTGACGGCAAGGCGATGCGCTTCGCCCGCGCCGATTACGGGAGCGGGTTCAGCAATGCAGGCGGCTTCACCCCCGCGCCTTACCTGATCGCTGACGAGGACGTGTTCGGCCCCGGCACCCCGCCCGCGCTCACGCAGGCTTCGCTGCCCGTTCCGGCCATAAGCCCGCCCCAAAGGTCTGCCCAAAGGCCTGCGATGTCGCAGGTGCTGGGGACGACCTTCGGCACCGACCCCGCCGCCGCGCCGCGCCAGGTGCGCCGCGCCTATGACACGCTGAAGGCGCTTGGCCTGTGACCCAGACCGCTACCTTTTCCTCCGGTTTCGCCCGGTTCGGCACCGCGTCGGCCGCGCTGACACTGCCGATCGGCATCTTTGCGCTGCTGGCGCTGATGGTGCTGCCGATCCCGGCGCTGCTGCTCGACATTTTCTTCGTGCTCAACATCGCCATTTCCATCGCGGTGCTGATGGTGGCGCTGAACGCCCGCCGCCCGCTCGATTTCTCCAGCTTCCCTTCGGTTCTGCTGTTCGCGACCCTGCTGCGGCTCGCGCTCAACGTGGCCTCGACCCGCGTGGTGCTGGTGCACGGCCACGAAGGCGGCGCGGCGGCGGGCGAGGTGATCGAAAGCTTCGCCGCCTTTCTGGTCGGCGGCAATTTCGCCGTCGGCCTGTTCGTGTTCGCGATCCTGATGATCATCAACATGATCGTCATCACCAAGGGCGCAGGCCGCGTGTCGGAGGTGTCAGCGCGCTTCGTGCTCGATGCGCTGCCGGGCAAGCAGATGGCGATCGACGCCGATATCGCCGCAGGCCTCGTCACCGCCGATGAAGCGCGCGAACGTCGCCGCGAGGTCACCATCGAGGCCGATTTCTATGGCTCCATGGATGGTGCCAGCAAGTTCGTGAAGGGCGATGCGGTCGCCGCGTTGTTGATCCTTGGCGTCAACATCATCGCAGGCTTCGCGATCGGCATGGTCAGCCACGGCCTCACGGCTGCTGAAGCGGGCGAGGCTTACGTGACGCTGGCGGTTGGCGACGCGCTGGTGGCGCAGGTGCCTGCGCTGCTGCTGTCGATTGCCGCCGCCGCCATCGTCACCCGCGTCAGCGACACCCGCGACCTTGCGGGCCAGATCGGCGGGCAGTTCGCCGATCCGCGCGGGTGGCTGCCGGTGGCGCTGATCCTTGGTGCCGTGGGGCTGGTGCCGGCGATGCCGCAGCTGTTCTTCCTGCCCGGAGCAGCCATCGCCGCCGCGATCTGGTGGCACCTCAAACGCCGCGCCGCTGCGCCCGCGCCGATGGTGGAGGTGACCGAGGAGGTCGCCCCCGATCACATCGCGCTGGCCGATGTGGCCGATGGAACGCTCGTCACGATCGAGCTGGGCTATGGCCTTGTCGGTCTGGTGGACGCCGCGCAGGGCGCACCGCTGATCACCCGCATCACCGGCATCCGCAAGCAGTTGTCGCGCGACTTGGGCTTCGTGCTGCCGCAATTCCGCATTCGCGATTCGCTCGACATGGCGGCGCAGGATTACGCCGTCTTGATGGGCGGGGTGAGCATTGCGCGCGGGCAAGTGCGCCCTGGCAAGCTGCTGGCCATCGACGCTGGCGAGGTGCGGCCCGGACACGGCTTGACCGGAGAGCCGACCCGCGATCCCAGCTTCGATTGCCCTGCCCTGTGGATCGTGCCGTCGGGCCGCGATCATGCCGTGGCGGAGGGCTTCCTGGTGGTCGATCCCGCCTCGGTCATCGCTACCCACGCCAATCAGGCCTTGCTGGCCGAGGCGCACCAATTGCTCGGCCCGGACGAAGTGCGCGAGTGGGTCGACGGGCTCAAGGCCCGCGCCCCCGCGCTGGTCGAGGCGGTGACGCCCGATCCGCTGCCGCTCGCCGCGCTGACCCGCACCCTTCGCGCGCTGATGGCCGACGGGATCGGGCTGGCACACCCGCAGCCGCTGTTCACCGCGCTGGCGCTGGCCTTGCAGAAGACCGCCGATTTTGACGCCGTGATCGACGCCGTGCGCGCCGATATGGCCGCGCGGCTGGTCGCCCGCATCGCCGCGCCGGGCGATCCGCTGAAGGTGGTGACGCTCGATGCAGGGCTGGAAAGCGCGATCCTTGGCGGGATGGTGGATCCGGCCACCGGACAGCCGCTGATCGAGCCCGATTGCGGCGGCATGATCGTGCGCGAGGCGGCAGCCATCGCCGATGCGCAAGGCGGCCCGATTGCCCTGATCGTCCAGCCCCCCGCCCGGCGCGCGCTGGCCGCTCTGCTCAAGACCCGCGCGCCGCGGTGCCTTGTCCTGTCGATTGCCGAGCTGCCCGCGACCCAGCCCATCGCCGTGGTCGGCGTGATCGGCGCGCCCGATGAGGCCCCGGTGCTGACTGCGCCCGCCCAGCAGGAGCTCGCCGCATGAAGCACGATCCCGCCGCTTTCGGCGCGCTCGCCCACAGTTACGCACCCTCCCGCGCCGAGGTTGAAGACCGCGTGCGCCGTTTCCTCCCGCTGGTGCGCCGCACCGCATGGCACATCAACGGGCGCGGGCGCGAAGGCCTCGAAATCGAGGATCTGGTGCAGGCCGGCATCCTCGCGCTAACCGAATGCGCCCAGCGCCACACCGCTCCGACCGAGGACGGGTTTGCCGCCTATGCCAAGATCCGGGTGCGCGGCGCGATGCTGGATGAAGTGCGCCGTATCGCCCACGACAGCCGCACCGCCCGCAGCAAACGTGCAGGCTACGAACGCGCGCTATCGGCCCTGCGCGGATCGCTGGGCCGCGAACCGAGCCGCGCCGAACTCGCCCGCGCGATGGAGGTGGATGATGCCGAACTGCTCGCCATCGAAGCCTCCGGCGTGAAGCTCACCCCGATTGACGATGCTTACGACGAAACCAGCCTCGCCTTCGCCAGCGACGATCCCGACCCGTTCGAGGCGCTGTGCGCCGCCGAGGACCGCGACCGGCTGCTACGCGCGATGATCGAACTGCCCGATCGGCTGAAACTGGTGCTCCAGCTGTTCTTCGTCGAGGAATTGAACCTCACCGAAATCGCCGCCGTGCTCGAAGTCAGCGTGCCGCGCGTCCACCAGCTGCGCGCCAAGGCCCTGAAAGACCTGCGCGCATTGCTGGAGGTGGCCTAGGGCCTCAAGTAGTGAAGCGATAGGCCCGCAAACACGGCCTCAAGTAGTGAAGCGATAAAACCCCTAGAAGGTCAGACCAAACGCCTTGTAGGTCGCCGCCAGCGAGGGCCGCATCTTCAGCGCGAGAGCGATTTCGTCCTTACCCGCCTTGTCACCCATTTCGCGCAGGATGATCCCGCGCAGCAGGCGCGATTCGACCTGATAGGGTTCTGCCAGCAACGCCGCGTCGATATCCGCCTTGGCCGCCGCAAGGTTGCCGAGCCGGAAATGCGCCATCGCCCGGCTATCCAGCGCAGTGGCGGCATTGTCGCTTTTTTCGATCGCCTTGGTGCAGGCATCAAGCCGCGTCTCGTCCATCTTCGACCAGATCGCCGCCTGCCAGCACAGCGCGTTGAGCAGCGCACCATCGGTGGGGCGCTGCGCCACCAGGTCGTCGAGCAGATCAAGCCCTTCGTCGGCGGCGCCCTGCCAGCCCAGCGCTGTCGCCATGACTTCCACGCCCGCGCCGCGTTCCTTGGTCAGCGCTTCGAAATCCTCGGCCAGCACCACGCCTTCCGCGGCACGATCGAGCAATGCGAGCAGTTCGATCTGTTCGCCATAGGTTGAACCGTCGGGCTGCAACGCCTCGGCCTCGACCAGATCGGCGAGCGCGCCGTCAAGATCGCCCAGTTCGCGGCGCAACGATGCGCGGGCGTAGATCAGATCGCGCGAATCCTCGATCGCCATCGCCGCTTCGACATCGGCCAGCGCGCCCGCGTGATCGTAAATCCCCATACGGAAGCCTGCGCGGCTGATCAGCGGGTAGGGATCGTCCCGCTCGGCCTCGGCGATGGCCTTGGCATAGAGCGCCTCGATGGTGGAGAGGCGCGCGCGGTCCTTCCCGAAATACTGCCACAACTCGCGCACTTCGCCCGCCGTCCGCAGCACCGGCAGCTGCCGGTCAAAACGGTTGAGCTCACGCCGCGCAGCGCCGATGGCATCGGCGGGAAGTTCTTCCTTCAGAGTGCGCATTTTCTGTTCGATGGTCAGCTTGCGGCCTTCAAGCTGCGCGGTCGAGGCCAGTTCGACGCCGCCAATCGTGGCGGAAAGCGGCGCGGCGCTGCCTTCGAATTTCACGCTTCCGGCTTCGTCGGGCAGCAGCACCTCGGCGGTGCTGACGAAATAGACCGGGCCATTGAGTTGCAGCGGAATGGCGCGCCACGCGCTGCGCGCCCGGTCCGCCTCGAAGCCGACATTGCGGGCGGCCTGGGCGGGCGGTTCGAACCGGTAATCGGTGCCGTCGCGCGTCCAGACGCTGGACATGATCCCGCGCGCGGTCAGCACCGCCAGACCCGTTTCGGCATCATATGTCACCGCGCGTTCGATCACCTGCGCATCGCCGATCACTTCAGAGACAGCCGTGGCGATCGCGTTCTTGCGCATTTCTTCGCTGCCCTGATCCGCCATCGTGCGCCAGCCTGCGCCGACAGTGCCGCGATATTCGATCCGCACGTCGAAGGTGGCCGGGACGCGCAGGCCTGCGCGTTGATCGAGCGTGAGTTTCACCACCCGGTCGGGCGTGGTCTGCAACCGCGTATCGAACGGCATCAATTCCGCGCCGGCATCGCGCAGCGGCAGGCCGTGGAAGAAGCGCGGCACTTCATCGATGGTGTCGATGCGTACGCCGGAGGTCGTCCCGTCGAGCCAGTAATTCTTGCCATCGATAACGGCGCGCACGATCACATGATCGAAGTTGCCCGGCATCGGCGCAAGGCTTGGCAAGGCATCGCCGCCTTCGCTGCGCACCAGCACAGGCTCGGCCTCGATCCCCAGTTCGCGCAGCATGGTCAGCAGCAGCAGGGTCTTGGCCTTGCAATCGCCGAAACGCTTTTCCCACGTTTCTTCGGGGGCCTGCGGGATGTAATTGCCGCCCGCCATGCCGTTCATCAGATAGCTGACATCATCCTGAACCAGCCGCAGCGCCATCGCGGTGCGGGTCAGCGGATCGGCGCTCGCCGCCGCGATCCCCTTGATCCGCCCCGCCAGATCGCCGCCGGGCGTGACCTTGCCGGCCGTGCCGTAATGCTGGGCGTGATTGCGCGACACCGCCTGCCAGTCGGCATAGGTCGACACCTGCATCAACTCGCCGATCCGGAAGCGCGAGGGCGCGTCTTCGGGCATCGGGTCGATTTCGGCCACGGGCATGCTGACCGACCACGTCATGAACCCGTCCTTTGCCGCCGGTTCCGGCACCGCCGCCTTGCCAAGCCGCAGCCGGGTGACAGGCATCGCTTCCGGCCATGACACGGACACGCGCCCCTGCTGGAGCGGGAAGGGCTTGGCGATCAGCCCGCCCTGCCACTGCACGTTCTCGCCCATCGCCTGATCGCTGGTGGTGGTGGAATAGGCCAGCCGCAGCACATCGCCGAGCTTGGCCCCCTGCACCGCCAGCGTCGCGGTCAACTCGCCATCCACGAGCCGGTTTTCGAGGCCGCGTTCGCGCCGCAGCGCTTCGAACTTGGCGCCGCCCTTCAGCACGTCGATCACCTCGCCGCCCCGGATCAGTTCGACCCGGTGGACGATCAGATCGCCCTTGTCCGGCATCCAGCTGGCCGTGAGCGTGCCGAAGCGGGTCAGCGCCTCGGGCGAATCCAGCGCCACCGCGCTATCGATATAGGTCCACAGCCTGCCCGTCTCGATCCGCGCCTGCTGGTCGAGCAGCATGATGATCGCGTTGGAATTGGCCGCTTTGGGCTCAACCTTGGCGACTTCGATCCAGCCCGGAGCGGTGTCATAGAGAACCGTTTCACCCGCATGGGCCGACACAGTGGCGGTTCCGGCAAGCAAGGCGGCGGCGAGATAGCGCATGAAAAGTTCCCCTGATTCAGTGGCTCAGACTAGCGGGGCCGATGGAAATTGCTAGGGCCACAAACGCCGCCGGTCGATTACGGGTAAGACTTCGGGAGAGGCCAAGGGGGACAGGCCATGCTGCGCACCATTACCAACAGTTTTGCCGTGCTGACCTTGGCAGGCGTGGCGCTGGCCTGGGTGTTTCCGGCAGCGTTCACCTGGATGACAGACGGGCGGATCACCTTTGCCGGGCAACCGCTGCTGAGCCTCGCGCTCGGCACGATCATGCTGGCAATGGGCCTGACGCTGACCTTTGACGATTACCGAAGCCTTGCCGCCATGCCGCGCGCATTGCTGGCGGGCGTGGGGCTGCAATTTGTCGTGATGCCGCTGTCGGGCTTTGTGATTGCCAAGGCGCTGGCGCTGGAGCCGGGGCTGGCGGTAGGGCTGATCCTTGTCGCCTGCTGTCCGGGCGGGACGGCGTCGAACGTCGTCACTTATATCGCACGCGGGCACGTGGCGCTGTCGGTGGCGATGACGATGGCCTCGACCTTGGCGGCGGTGGTGCTGACCCCGCTGCTGACCGGCTGGCTGGCGGGGGCCTATGTCGAGATCGACCGCTGGAATTTGCTCGTCCAGATGGTCAGCGTGGTGCTGGTGCCGGTGGTGCTGGGGACGCTGCTCAACCGCCTGTTCCCGCGCGCGGCGGAGGCTGTGAACGGGGTGCTTCCCCTTATCGCCATCGTTCTGGTAATCCTGATCGTCGGCGGGATCGTGAGCGGGTCGAAGGCGCAGATCATGGAGCACGCGGGCGTGCTCTTGCTGGCCACCTTCCTGCTTCATGCTAGCGGTTTTGCGTTGGGCTATGTTCTGGCCCGATGGCTGGGGCTGGGCGAAATCGAGGCGCGCACGATCAGCATCGAGGTGGGGATGCAGAATTCCGGCCTGGGGTCAGGGTTGGCGAAGACTCCCGCCTTCGCCGCGCAATTCGCGAATATCCAGCAAGCCGCCCTCGCCCCGGTCCCGGCAGCGATTTCGGCAGTGTGGCACGTGGTGATCGGCAGCCTGCTGGCGGGGTGGTGGCGGCGGCGATAACCAGACCCCGTCCGTCCTGAGCTTGTCGAAGGACTGTCTTTCCCTTCGGATTCCGCACTGACCCCAAGAAGAAGTGCAGCCCTTCGACAAGCTCAGGGCGAACGGAATTCTGGAATGAGCCTTAGCCGTACATCCCCCGCTTCGGCCCGAGATACCCGAACAGGTAAGCCCCCACCTTGCGCATCTGGATCTCCTCCGATCCTTCGGTGATCCGGTAGCGGCGGTGGTGGCGGTAGATGTGTTCGAAGGGCTTGTGGCGCGAATAGCCGATGCCGCCGTGGACCTGCATCGCCCGGTCCGCCGCCTCGCACACCAGCCGGTTCGCCCAGTAATTGCACATCGAGACCTTGTCGCTGATGGTCCGCTCGATCTGTTCGTGGGGCATATTGTCCATCTCCCACGCGGTCTTGAAGATCAGCAGCCTCAGCATTTCCGCCTGCGTCGCCAGCTCCACCAGCGGGAACTGGATCGCCTGATTGCGCGCCAGCTCCTCTCCGAAGGGCTTGCGTTCCCGCGCGTATTTCACGCTTTCATCAATGCAATAAAGCGCCGCGCCGCAGCTGCTCGCCGCTTGGCGGATGCGGTTCTGGTGGACGAAGCTCTGCGCCAGCGCGAGCCCGCGCCCTTCCACGCCGAGGATCGCGCTATCGGGCACCCAGACATTGGTGACGCTGAGGCGCGGGTGGTCGGTGGGCATGTTGAAGGTCCACATCCACTCCTCGATCTTGAGGCCCTCGGTGGGATTGGGGACGAGGAAACAGGTGATCCCGCTCGCGTCCCCCGCCTTGCCCGAAGTGCGCGCGAACATCGCGCAGTGGGTGGCGACGTGCATCCCGGTGATCCACATCTTCTCGCCATCGATCCGCCAGCCATCGACCCCGTCGCGGGTCTCGCGCACCGCGACCGTCTCCATGTGGGTGGCGTCCGATCCGTGGTCGGGTTCGGTCAGGCCGAAGGCAACGCGCCGCGTGCGCTCGAACCCGCCGAGGATGAATTCCTGCTTCTGTTCCTCGGTCCCCCACTGGTCGAACATGGCGACAAAGGGGAAGTTGCCGACGATGGAGTGTTCGTTCTGCAAATCGTTGTGCAGGCCGAGGCCTTGGCGCGCAAAGTGCTCGCGGATCACCGCCATCCACAGGTTGCTGCCGTCCTTGCCGCCATAGCGCTTGGGCGCGGAGAAGCGCCAATGGCCTGCCTTGTCCGAGCGGCGGGTGGCTTCCTTCAGAAGCTCCTCCCACTCGTGCCGGGGCAACCCGCCCGCTTCAAAGTCCGTCCGCGCATATTCGCGGCGGTGGTCGAAGAAGCGGATGTTGTCGTCCTGCTGCTCCAGCGGCCTGATCTCGGCGGCGATGAAGGCGTCGAGTTCGTTCAGGTAGGCCTGAAGGTCGGCGGGGATGGCGAAGTCCATGGGTTATTCCTCAGAATTGAAGTGCCGCATCGGCCAATGTGCCGTCGCCGCCTTAAGCGCCGGATATCGGGGTACATCCACTGTCAGTTTATCGAACGCCATCTGCTTCAAACGCCGCAACAGCTCAGGAGTAGCGAGGCTCTCTTCTCCCGCGAAAATGGCGTCGCACCGGCGGCGATCCATGACGTCGGGGAGGCTCTTCCATTCTCTTTGCAAAATCCCCAGCGCATTCCGGGCGACTGCCAGTTGGAAGCGATCATGGCCTTCGAGCTTGTCTTTGATCGTTGCCAACCATTCGGAAATTGCAGACGCAATCTCATCACCGGAAGCTTCTCCCGCTTCTTGATCGAACACGAATTGCGGGTCGATTGGCCGCGCCCGCTCTACTTCCGGCGCATCCTCCTCCAGCAGCAGCAGCAGGTCGAGCTCCTGCTCGCTCGTCCGGCGCGAGATCACCACGCGTTCGAGCATCCGGTCTGCGCCAGAGCGCCATTGCGCCGCCATCTTGAGGCAACCGAGCGCCCACCACACGGTGCGGTAGATCGTCCAGAAGCGGAAACGCGCGGGATCGATGGCGACGCCCGCCTCGGCCTCATAGGCGGCGATGTAGTCTGCGATGCTCCCCAGCCCCAGCGCCGGGCGCTCGTAGCGGGCGAAGCGCCACACCGCCATGCAGCCGAAGGCGAGGTCCTCGTGGGGGTCTCCGAAATGGGCGATCTCCCAGTCGAGCACGCCGCTCAGGGCCGAGCCTTCGACCAGCAGATTGCCCATGCGGTAATCGCCGTGGTTGAGCACGGGCTCGACCTCAGGCGGGCAATTGTCCTCCAGCCACTTCAGCCCCAGCGCGATGATCGGGCGATCCCCACCCGCCTCCATGAACTGCGCTTTCAAGTCAGCGATGGCCGCGCGGTAGTCCATCACTGGCACGCCCTCCGGCACATCGCCCTGCCGCAAGCGGTGGATGCGCGCCAGATCCCGCGCGGACTGCCGCAACAGCCCCGCCGGATCGTCGCACGCCAGAATGACCTTGGGATCAGCCGTCCCCGGCAGCGCGCGCATCACGAAGCCGGAACCCAGCCCGTCGGCCTCCTCCAGCACCGCCACCACTTCCGGCGCGGTCACGCCCTTGGCGCGGGCAGCCTCGATCAGCGCGGCCTCGGTGGAATGCCCGTAAGGCCGCCCCTCCATGAAGGCGAGGCTCGGCGCACGACGCAGGACGAATGCCTCGTCTCCGCAAGCAAACCGCCAGCTTTCCATCACCGCCCCGCCGGTCAGGCGCTGCGGCGCCAACGACAAAGCGCCGAGACCGACGCGGGCACATACCCGCGCCAGCCCGGCGCTCAGTTCTTCAGCGGAAATGCCCACGTAGGTTTACGCGGGGACGTTGTCCTTCTTCACGGTGATCACCTGAGCATAGGTGAACTCCTTGAGGCCTTCCTTGCCGTATTCGGCGCCAAAGCCCGACTGCTTGTGGCCGCCAAACGGGGCGAAGGGCGACAGGTGGAGATATTCGTTGACCCACACCGTGCCGGTTTCGAGCTGTTCGGCGATCTTCACGCCATTGTCCGGGTTGCCGGTCCACACCGCGCCGGCGAGGCCGTATTCCGAGTTATTGGCGCGCGCGATGACTTCCTCTTCGGTCGAGAACTTCATCAGCGGCATCACCGGGCCGAACTGCTCCTCGGCGACGATGCGCGCATCTTCGGGCGGGTTGTCGAGGATGGTCAGCGGCACGAAGTAGCCGGTGCCGGAAGGGTCAGCATTGCCGCCCAGCAGGAACTTGTAGCCATTGTCCTTGGCATCCTCGATCAGTTCGAGCACGCGCTCGTACTGCTTCTTGTTCTGGATCGGGCCGACGCCGGTGCCCTGCTGCGCGCCATCGCCGACGGTCACGGTCTTGGCATACTCCACGATCGCCGCCGAAAGCTCGTCATAGATATCCTCGTGGATATAGACGCGCTTCGCCGCGACGCAGATTTGCCCGGCGTTGGAGAAGCTCGACCAGAACAGCTGTTCGGCGACCTTCTTGGGATCGGCATCGGGCAACACGATCGAGGCGTCGTTGCCGCCCAGTTCGAGCGTGATGCGCTTGAGGTCGGCCGAGGCGCCTTCCATGATCTTCTTGCCGGTCGCCGTCGATCCGGTGAAGGTGATCTTGTCGATATCGGGGTGCGAGGTCATCAGCGGGCCGAGATCATCCTCGCCGGTGATGATGTTGACCACGCCCGCGGGCACCACATCGGCAATCAGCTCGGCGATGCGCAGAGTGGTCAGCGGGGTGAAGGGCGAGGGCTTCAAGACGATGGTGCAGCCCGAAAGCATCGCGGGCGCGATTTTCTGGACTGCCATCATGACCGGGAAGTTCCACGGCACGATCCCGGCCACAACGCCCACCGGCACGCGGCGGGTGCGGCTGAGGCGGGTGTCCGAATCCTCGTTGATTTCGTCATCGAGGCTGAGGGTGGCCTGCGCCGCGCTCATCCCGGCAGCGCCGTAGATTTCGCCGCGGGCCTGATCATGCGGCTTGCCCTGTTCGCTGGTGAGCAGGCGGTAGAGTTCTTCGGCATTGGCCTTGATCGCGCCAGACATCGCCATGATCGCGGCGCGGCGTTCCTCGATCGGGGTGTTCTTCCACGTCTTGAATGCAGCACGCGCGGCGGCGACGGCCTGGTCC
Organism: Porphyrobacter sp.; assembly: GCA_032116115.1. Taxonomy (GTDB): domain Bacteria; phylum Pseudomonadota; class Alphaproteobacteria; order Sphingomonadales; family Sphingomonadaceae; genus Erythrobacter. Next base: position 169,610 of record JAUMAX010000004.1, on the reverse strand, counting down.
AGCTCGGCCTTGCCGCAGGCGGGGACCTGACCGATCACCTGTTCGGTTGCGGGGTTGACCACATCGAGCATCCGGTCGGTGGTGACCATCTTGCCGCCGATCAGGTTCTTGTACTGGGTGACCATGATTATTCCTCTCTAACGAAGCGGGGAGTCGTCTCTCTCCCGCACAAACTGGCGCGTTGCATCCGAAAACGCAATCGCTGCTGTGGCGAGACGTGTAAGCGCCGGGACCGCGCCAGACCACTGACGATTGCGCTATTGCCGGACAGGCTTATGGAAGCGGCAAGAGACATAATGCAGGAGAGGCCGCATGCATGATTCCCGCCCCGATCTGGTGATTTACGGCAGCCCCGTTTCGCCCTTCGTGCGCAAGGTGGCGGGGCTTTGCATCACCAAGGGCGTGGCTTACGAGGTCGAGCCGGTGAACGTGTTCGACCCGCCGCAGTGGTTCCGCGACATTTCGCCGATGAAGCGCATTCCGGTGCTGCGTGACCGCAGCGTGGCCGGGGAAGGCGTGGCAGGCACGATCCCGGATTCCAGTGCGATCTGCGCCTATATCGAGAAAAAGCATCCCGCCCCTGCGCTTTACCCCGCCGACCCGATGGCGCTGGGCGAGGCGCTGTTCATTGAAGAATTCGCCGACACATCGCTGGCGGTCGCAGGCGGGCTCGGCATCTTCCGCCCGATCTTCTTCGCGGTCAGCAAGGGGCAGGAACCGGGGCTCGACAAGGCGCGCGATGCCTGGGCGAACCAGCTGCCGCCGGTGTTCGACGTGCTCGAAGCCAGGCTTGCCGGGCGCACTTTTTTCGCCGGCGATGCGTTGTCGATTGCCGACATCACCGTGGCTTGCGTGCTGATGCAGGTATCGCTGGTGGCTGAAACGCTGCTCGATCAATGGCCCGCGCTGGCTGCGCATTTTGCCGCCATGCAAAACCTCCCGGCCATTGCCGAACCTTACGCGGCGGCGGAAACAATCATCCGCAAGGCCTTGCCCACCCGCTTCGACCTGACATAAGCCCTCCATCCCAAAGCGAGCAGAGAACAGGCAAGCAGCATGGCCAGCGAATGGTGCATCGGGATCATCGGCGGATCGGGCCTCTATGCCATTGACGGCATCGAGGACGCGCAGTGGATTGCGATCGAAACACCCTGGGGCGATCCCTCGGACGAGATCCTGTGCGGAACGCTTGCCGGGGTGAAGGTGCGCTTCCTCCCCCGCCACGGCCGCGGGCATCCGATCACGCCGACAGAACTGAACTCGCGCGCCAATATCGACGCACTGAAGCGCGCGGGCTGCACCGATATCCTTGCGATCAGCGCCGTCGGGTCATTGCGCGAGGAGCTGGAGCCGGGGCGCTTTGCCGTGGTCGAACAATTCATCGACCGCACCGTGCATCGCCCCAGCACCTTTTACACCAGCGGGTTTGTCACCCACGTTTCGATGGCCGATCCGGTCTGTCCGCGCCTGTCGGACATGGTCGCCCATGCGATCAGCGACGCTGGGGGCAAGGTCGCGGTCGGCGCGACCTATCTGGCGATGGAAGGACCGCAATTCTCCACCCGCGCGGAAAGCCGGATGTACCGCCAATGGGGCGCGGATGTGATCGGCATGACCGCCATGCCCGAAGCGAAACTCGCCCGCGAGGCAGAGCTGCCCTATGCGCTGGTCGGCATGATCACCGATTACGATTGCTGGCGCGCCACCGAAGAATGGGGCGGCGAGGCGGTCGACGTGGCGCAGGTGGTCGGGCAGATGCAGGCCAACGGCGCGCTCGCCCGCGCGATGGTCATCAACTTCATCACGTCCCTGCCGCAGGAACGCGAACCCTCCCCGATTGACTTCGCGCTTGATGATGCTGTGATCACCGCCCCTGACGAGCATGATCCGGCGGTGATGGCGAAGCTGGACGCGGTCGCCCGGCGGTTGTTCATCTAGAGCGGTTTTCCGCCCCAGACCGCTTTTTTGCTACCATTGCCACCTTCGGCCCGGCTGCCTATCCCTGCTTCCGGGAGAGGGTGGAATGACAGCATTTCCGGCGCATCCGGACGATATCACCGATGATTGGTGGGGCGCGGTTCTGGGCCGGGTGCCCGAGCGCTGGCGCTGGGAAGCGATCGGCACCGGACAGGTGGGCGATTCGGTGCGCTTCACGCTCGGTTTCGGGGATGGCGCCGCGCCGGTCACGCTGGCGGGCAAGTTTGCCGCAGCCGATCCCACCAGCCGCGGGACGGCGGCGATGCTCGGGCTTTATGCAAAGGAAGTGCGCTTCTACCGCGACCTTGCCCCGCAATTGCCGATCCGCACGCCCAAGACGCTGTTTGCCGACATCGCGCCGGATGGGGCGAGCTTCTGCCTCTTGTTCGAAGACCTCGGCCCGGCGCGCGGCGGCAACCAGATTGCCGGATGTTCGGTTGATGATGCCCGCGCAGCGGTGCGTCAGGCCGCCGCCTTGCACGCGCCGAGCTGGCACAATCCAGCCATCCTTGATCTGGACTGGCTCCAGCCCGATCCCGCCGCCGCCGCGCAGGTCAAGGCGCTCTACCCCCAAGCCCAGGCGATCTTCCGGGAGCGGTACCGCGATGTGCTGGAGCCGGAATACATGGCGCTGTGCGAGGAGCTGGCGGAAATCACCGCCGCCACCGATCGCCGCCAAGAAAAGACCAGCCTCGTCCACGGCGATTTCCGGCTCGATAATGTGCTGTTCGACATCAAGGGCGGGGCAGAGCCTATCGCCGTCCTCGACTGGCAGACGCTGACCATCGGCAACGGCCTCACCGACGTGGGCTATTTCCTCGGCTGCGGGATCGGCGATACCTTGCGCCGGGCGCGCGAGCGCGAATTGCTCGACCTCTATTGCGCGGAAATGACCGCAAGGGGCGTGGCGCTGACCATTGAGGCGATCTGGCGCGATTATGTGGTGGGGGCGCTGCATGGGGTCTCCACCGCCGTCTTCAGCGCGGCCTTCGTGGTGCGCACCGAGCGGGGCGATGCCAACTTCCTGTCGATGGCACGCGGGGCCTGCGCATTGGCCCATGAACATGGCAGCCTCGCCATAATGCAAGGAGAGTGATCCGATGGTTCTGAGCCGCGGCGATGATTACCCGATCCACCAGACCCCCGATCCGGTCGCCTATTCCGGCACGGACCGCAATTTCTACGATCGCTATTTCTTCAACGGCTATGCGCCTGACGGCAGTAGCTTCTTTGCCGCAGCGTTCGGGGTCTATCCGCATCTCGATGTTGCCGACGCGCATTTCTGCGTGGTGCGCGACGGCGTGCAGCATTGCCTCCACGCCAGCCGCCGCCTGGGCATGGAACGGATGGCGCTGGAATGCGGCCCGATCCGGATCGAGATTGTCGAGCCGCTGCAATCCCTGCGCGTTATCGTGAATGGCGAAGGGATCGCCGCCGATCTCACCTTCACCGGCCGCGCCTTCCCGATTGAAGAACCGCGCTTCACCTGGCGGATCGGCCCGCGCACGCTGATGGATTACACCCGCCTGACCCAGAACGGGCATTATTCGGGCTGGATCGAGGTCGATGGCGTGCGCGAGACGCTGGCGCCCGGCAGCATGGGCACGCGCGACCGCAGCTGGGGCGTGCGCCCGATCGGCGCGTCCGATCCGCAGTTTGCCGGCGGCGTGCCGCAATTCTTCTGGCAGTGGACCCCGATCAACCTGCCGCAGCGCAGTGCCTTTTTCCACCTCAATGCCCATGCCGATGGCAGTGCCTGGAACACCCGCGCGGTGATCGCGCCCGATGGCGGCGCGGCGCAGGCCTTCAGCGAAGATCACGCCCCGCAGATGGCAACCGGGCTGGCAGACGGCACCCGCTGGCCAGCTGTGGGGGAGCTTGTCATCGGGGCCGAGCGCTTCACGCTTACTGCGGTGAGCCGGTTCCAGATGCGCGGCCTTGGCTATACCTCGCCGCGCTGGGGACACGGTCTCGATCATGGCGCAATGGAGGTCGAGCGCGAGACGATCGACCTCGCCGCCATTGACCCGGCCCGGCCCGACAATCTCCACGTCCAGATGCTGTGCCGCGTGGCCGGACCAGAGGGCGAGGCGGGACTTGGCGTGTTCGAACAGCTGGCGATCGGCGATTACGCCCCGCTGGGTCTGACCGGGCTCGCGGGCCGCTAAAGCCGCTATTGCAGCGTCGTGATTTCCTCGCTGCCATCGGTGCGGCCGAAGAACTGCATCAACTGCACCAGCAATTCGCAGCGGTCCGTCAACGTCTCGGCCTCCAGCAAGGCCTGCTTTGACGCCGGATCGAAGGGCGCGATCTGGGACACGCCGTTGATCAGCGAGCGATCATCCAGCCGCTCGACCGAATCCCAGTCGACAGAATAACCCTGCATATCGGCAAAACGCCGCGCTTCCCGCTCGAACCCGCCGCGCTGGGCGTGGGAAAGGGTTTCGTCCTCGTCCTCGTCATAGACCTCGGCCTCGATCTGGCGGAAGGGGGTGGCGACATCGAGCTCGCGCACCAGCCGGAAGCGGGACGTGCCTTCGAGGATGAGGTTGTAACGCCCGTCGTCCATCGCCTGCACCTCGCCGATCTTGCCGATGCAGCCGACGGAATAGAGCGGCGCCCCGTCAACCGCGCGCTGCGGCTGGATCATCGCGATCTGGCGGTCGCGAATCAGCGCATCACCCACCAGCGCACGATAACGCGGCTCGAAGATGTGCAGCGGCAGCTGCATCCCGGGGAACAACACGGCTCCGGTCAGCGGGAAGATGGAAAGGCGGCGGGTCATGGTGTTTGCGGTCATCCAAACAATACGCGCGACAGGCGGCGGCGGACGCCAACCACCCATTCGTCTTCAAGGCCGGTCGCCTCGAAAATCTTGAGCAGCTTCGCCCGCGCCGCGCCTTCGTTCCACTCGCGGTCGGCGGTGATCATGGCGAGCAGGGTGTCGGCGGCATCGTCGCGCTGGCCTGCGGCAAAAGCGGCTTCGGCAAAGGCGAACTGCGCGTCCATATCATCGGGCGCGGCAGCAGCGGCGACGCGCAGGGCGGTTAACTCGCTGTCATCAACGCGGGTTCCGGCGAGTTCCAACGCGCTGCGGGCGGGCGCAATCGCGGGATCGGTGGCGAGACGCGGATCGGAGTCGATGACCTCCATCACCTGCCTGGCCTGATCGATCTCGCCCAATTGCACCAGCGCGCGCACAAGCCCGGCATGGGCGGCGACGTTGTCTTCGGCAAATTCGGTGATCTGGGCAAAGATGCTGGCGGCGCGCTGGGCGTCGCCTGCGGACAGGGCTTCCTCTCCCAGCTTCACGAACTGGGCGATTTCTTCCGCCGAGGGACCTTGGGGAGCGCCCGGCTCGCCGCCAGCCCCGCCCTGCACCGGCAATTGCGCCAGCAGCTGATCGAGCATGGCCTTCAGCTGCGATTCGCTGCGGGCATTGGTCAGATCGGCGATCGGCTGGCCCTGGAACATGGCATAGACCGTGGGGATCGACCGCACCTGGAACTGCGCGGCAATGAACTGTTCTTCATCGACATTGAGCTTGGACAGCACCACGCCCTTGTCGGCATATTCGGCCGCGACCTTTTCCAGCACCGGGGTCAGCGCCTTGCACGGCCCGCACCATTCGGCCCAGAAATCGAGGATCACGAGCTTGGTCTGCGATGGTTCGACCACCGCTGTGCGGAAACGCTCGACCGCCTTTTGTTCGTCGATGCTCAGTCCCATGCTGGCCAAGATACGTGCTCCTGCTGTGTCATTATGCGCCCGTGCGCCTTTGACCCCATGTGGGGCTTTGCGCCCGGATGTGAAGCGCGCAATTGTGCTGGCGGCTAAGCCATGTGCGATCAAGCCCCAATCGCGCCAATTTAGCGCTTGCAGGCAGGGAAAGGCGCTGCTAATCGCGCCGCCTCTCCGGCAGGAACCACGCAATTGCAGGTTTCTGTCAGCGCCAGTGAGCGGGCGTAGCTCAGGGGTAGAGCACAACCTTGCCAAGGTTGGGGTCGAGGGTTCGAATCCCTTCGCCCGCTCCATTTTCCGACACCACAACCAGCGTTTCCGCGTGTTGCAGCCGCGACACAGCGGCCCTGTGCGTGCGCGCCGTATCGGACGCGCGAATCGCAGAATTGCGCCGTTTGCACCGTGGCTTGCAAGAATCTTGCACCGGCCATGTCGGCGTGACATACTTCGTTGCATGGACGCAGACTTCTTCTGTCCCCTCGGCGGTCAAGTGACCGTGCGCCGCTCGGTCGAGTATCACCTCACCGACTGGTTCAACGAGTAATTCCCTGCCGCGCGGGATAGGCGCGGATTGAACGCAGCATTCCTGGCCAAAGGGGCCGCGCTGCCTTTCATCACAGATCCGGGCCGATCCCGATGATTCGCCTCGCGGCCGCTTGCGCCGCGCTTGAGGGTTTCAGGGGGTTCACCTTATGTCATATTCAACACCGCTTCACCGCGGCGCGCTGCGCGTCGCGACCATTCTGCTCGCCGGCGTTGCCGCTCCGGCACTGGCTCAGGCCACCGCGCAAACGGCCGATGCCGACGTCACAACGACTGAAGAACAAGCCGCCGAGGACGGTCAGGCGATCACTGTCACCGGCAGCCGCATTTCCGGCCTGCCCAAGGATGGCCCGGTGCAGACTTTGTCCGTCACGCGGGAAGACATCCAGCAATCGGGTGCAGGCACCATCATCGAGGTGCTGCAAGACCTGCCCGTCACCAGCGGCGGCGGCCAGACCTTCTCCACGGCAACTGCGGGCGCTTTGTCATCCGACACGCCGGTCGGCGCTTCGGCGGTGTCGCTGCGCGGGCTTGGTGCTTCGTCCACACTGACGCTCATCAACGGGCGCCGCGCCCAGATCAGCGCGTTCGCGCGCGGGCAGGAAAGCTTCATCGACGCCAGCTCCATCCCGCTCGCCGCGATCGAGCGGGTCGAGGTGCTGCCCTCGGGCGCATCGGCAATCTACGGCGCGGACGCCGTGGCAGGTGTCGTCAACTTCGTGCTGCGCGATGATTTCGAAGGACTGGAACTGTCCGGCAGCTACGGCAACTCGACGGCAAGCACCGATGAAGGCCGCTTCAACATCTCGGGCGTGTTCGGCGCCAAGCTGGGTGAACGCAATTCGGTGATGCTGGTGGTCGATTACTTCCGCCGCAACCCGTTTTTCCTGCGCGACCGGGCGATCAGCCGCAACAGCTTCAGCCCGAGCCAGCAGGGCTTTTTCCCGAGCTTCAACGATCTGTTCCTGATGACCAACGACCAGACCGAAGGCCCGGGCGGCAGCGGCTGTGCGCCCGAAAATTTCGGCACAGGCAACCTCGGCGAGTTCTGCGAGGTCAACAACAACGCCTTCGTTTCGGCCAATGACCGGCTGGAGACGCTGGGCGGGTTGTTCACCCACCAGTTCAACATCACCGACAGCCTGACCTGGTACAATGACGTGATCTACCAGCGCGTCCGGTCACGCGGGGTCAGCAGCCCGGCGAATTTCAGCCGCGCGCCGGTCGATCCCGAAAACCCGTTCTGGCCCGCCGCACTCCAGCAGGACATCATCGACGAAGCCGGAGTCGACGATTTCAGCGAATTCTTCGGCTTCCCGATCTTCGCCTGGGGCAAGGTGCCCGAACCGCGCGGCGTGGAGGTTGATTCGGACAGCTACCGGATCACCTCGGGACTGCGGGGCAATCTGGCCGGAGACTGGGACTTCGATGCCGCTGTCCTGTTCGGCGGGAATGACCGGGTGCAGCGCGGGGTTTCCGGGCTGTACCAGTCGGGCAACTTCTTCGACCTCAACCTCGGCAATATCTGCACCGATGGCAGCCGGGTGAACCGCTGGACAGTCAACGCGGCCCGGCCCAGCGCGCGCTTTGTCGGCAACACCTGCGAGGATTCCGGCAAATCGACGCTGTGGTACAACCCCTTCGGCGGACAGGCAGACCAGGAAGACGGCGTGCTTGATCTGCTGGAAACGCAGGCCGAGCGCCGGGGCAAGTCGCGGCTTTATGCGATCGACGGCTTCGTCAACGGCACCCTGCTTGATCTGCCCGCAGGCCCGGTCAAGGCGGCCTTCGGCGGGGAGTTCCGGCGCGAAACACTGAGCGATGTGCCATCGGGCCTCGCGGTTGCCACGGCGACCAATCCCGATCCGATCCTCGGCTTTTCGTCCACCAGCGCCAATGCCGCGCGCAACAACTGGTCGGTGTTCGGGGAATTCTACGTTCCCGTCACCACCACGTTCAACCTGCAACTGGCGGCACGTTATGACGACTTCCAGGGCTTCGGCGGGGACTTCAACCCTAAGATCGCCGGGCGCTGGCAGCCGGTGGAATGGCTTGCGGTGCGCGGCAATTACTCGACCAGCTTCCGGGCGCCATCCCTGGCCCAGAGCGGGGCGGGCGTGCTGCTGTCGTCCTACCGGGTCGATTGCCGCGCGACGCCGCAGGCGTGCAACAACAACGCCAACGCCACGGGACAGGCGCTGTTGTCCGAGGACGTGGGCAACCCCGCCCTCGAAGCCGAAAACGCCCGCAGCTTTGGCGGCGGGGTGGTGTTCCAGCCGAGCAATGCGATCGAACTGCTGGTCGATTACTGGAACATCCGGCACGAGAATCTGGTCGGCATCGACGAGGATGATTTCATCCGCCGCGCGCTGGGAGGCGCTTTCCCGGTGGTGGGATCGGGCTTGCTGCCGACCGGCACGGCAGGGCTGGAAGTGACCAACGGCTTCGTGTCGGACGCGCATTTCCAGATCACCAATCTCGGCTTCCAGAAGACCGACGGGATCGACGTGGCCTACACCCACCGCTTCCCCGAAGGGCCGCTGGGGCTGTTCACGCTGACGGCGGACGTGACCCACATCCTCAACTTCGACCGGCAGGCGTCATCGTCCAGCCCGGTCGAGCGGCTGGCGGGGGATTACCTGTTCCCCGACTGGGTCGGCGCGGCACGGCTGCGCTGGCGCAAGGATGAATGGCGCGCGTCGGTCGCCGGGTTCTACACCGGCGGCTACCGCGACGATCCGGCCAACCGGACGCTCGACGCGCTGGGCCTGCCGCGCGGGCAGGATTACTTCGTCGACGACTACATCACCTTCGATCTCACGGTGAGCTACGATTTCGCCCAGGACAGCTTCATCCAGCTGGCGGTGCGCAACGTGCTTGACGAGGATCCCCCGCTGGTGCTCGGTTCTTCGTCCAACGTCGATCTGTTCAATCACGACCTCATCGGTCGTTATGCGACAGTCAGCGTAGTGACGCGGTTCTGATCCGACGGCAGGGTCGCACCACCCGGGCCTTGCGCGTCGATAGCGCGCGAGGTCCGGGGCGGAGCGGCGAGGAGATGACATGACTGACGATTCCCCTCGCAGCGCGGCCCCTGCCAGCCGCTGGCAGATGCCGGACACGCTGCTGATCCTGTTCACGCTGGCGGCGCTGGCATGGGCGGCGACATGGCTGTTCACGCCGGGGCAGTTCGCTCTGGCAGGCGATCCGGCGCGGATCGTGCCCGGCAGCTTCACCGCCGCTGCCGGACCAAGCCCCGCGCCAATCATGGGCGGGGAGGAGCGCACCGGCTTCATCGATTTCCTGTTTGCAGGGCTGGTGACGGGGGACCGCAATTCAGCCGCCATCGGGTTGATGGCCTTCATCATCGTGCTGGGCGGCGTGTTCGGCATGGTCATGAAGACCGGCGCGATCGACGCCGCGCTGCAATCCGCCCTCCCCGGCGGCAAGGCCCGCAATGAAACGCTGATCATCGCGCTGTGCATCGCCTTTTCGCTGGCGGGCGCGGTGTTCGGGATGTCGGAAGAAGCGATCGCCCTCACCCTGCTGCTCGCGCCTGCGCTGACCCGCGCCGGATACGACGCGGTGACGGCGGTGCTGGTGTGTTACGGCGCGAGCCAGATCGGCTTTGCGACCAGTTGGATGAACCCCTTCAGCGTGATCGTCGCGCAGTCCATCGCTGGCCTTGCGCCAATGTCGGGGCTGGAGGTGCGCGCGGTGCTGTGGCTGGGCTTCACGCTCGCCGCTGCGCTGTTTGTTGCCCGCCACGCCCGTGCGGTTCGGCTGGGGCGGCGGGCGCGGATCGGGACGCTGGGCGAGGCTGCGACCGAGGCTCCGGCCATGGCCTTCACGCTTGCGCACAAGCTGGTGCTGGCGACCGTTATCGCCGGGGTCGGCTGGGTCGCGTGGGGCGTGTCGACCCGCGGCTATTACCTGCCCGAGATCGCCGCGCAGTTCTTTGCCGTGGGGATCGCGACCGCGCTGATCGCCCATTTCGGCCGCATTGCAGGCGCGCGCGTCCACGCGATGGTCGATGCCTTCCGCGACGGCGCGGCGCAATTGCTTCCGGCGGCGCTGGTGGTCGGTGCGGCCAAGGGCATCCTGCTGATCCTTGGCGGCGATAACCCCGCGCAAGCCTCGCTGCTCAACACCTTGCTCGACAGCCTGAGCGGCCTCACCGCCGCCATGCCCGAATGGCTGACCGCCTGGGCCATGTTCATGGTGCAGAGCCTCATCAACCTGTTCATCGCTTCGGGATCGGGGCAGGCGAGCGTCACCATGCCGATCATGGCCCCGCTCGCGGACCTGTCGGGCGTGACGCGGCAGACCGCGGTGCTCGCGTTCCAGCTGGGCGACGGGTTCACCGATCTCGTCAACCCGACCTCGGCGGTGCTGATGGCCTGCCTTGCGGCGGCCCGGATCGGATTTGGCGAATGGTTGGCCTTCATCTGGCGGCCGGTGCTGGGGCTGATGGCCCTGTCGAGCGGGGTGATGATTGCCGCTCATCTCGGAGGATATTGATGCTGACACGTTCTGTTGTTGCAGGGCTCGCTTTGCTGGCCAGTGCCGGGGCGGCGCAGGCCGAAGGCGGGACGCTGGTGATCGTCGGCGGCGGGCTCGATCCGGCCAATGGGGAGATTTACGGCGCCCTTCTCGCCGCCCGGCCAGAGGGCGCACCGGGCATTGCGATCATCCCTGCTGCCTCCGGGGAATCCGCAGCCTCGGCCCGCGCCGCCACCCGTGCGCTGGAGCGGCACGGCGCGAACCCGGCGGACATCGTGACGATCCGCCTCGCAGCTGTCGATGATCCGGCGACGGCAGAGGTGGACGAAAGCCGCTGGGCCGGCAACGCGCATGATCCGGCGGAAATCGCGGCAGTCGAGCGGGCAGGCGCGATCTGGTTCCTCGGCGGCGATCAGGGGCGCATCGTGTCGACCCTCACAAACAAGGACGGCGGCGACACCCCGATGCTCGCTGCAATCCGGCAGCGGCTGGCGGCAGGTGCCGTGGTCGGCGGCACCTCGGCGGGAGCAGCGATCATGAGCGAAGGCATGATCGGGCAAGGCGACAGCATGGGCGCGCTGCTGTCCAACGGCGGGGGCGAACCTCTGGAGCTGACGCGTGGGCTCGGCTTGCTGCCGGGCGCGCTGGTCGATCAGCATTTCGGCGAGCGCGCAAGGCTCGGGCGGTTGGCGTTGGCGCTCACCGATCCGGCGCAGCCGCAGCGCATCGGCCTGGGCATCGACGAGGACACCGCGCTGATCGTCTCTCTGGGCGAGAACCGTGCGACAGTCGCCGGGAGCGGCTATGTCACGCTGCTCGATGCCCGCGCCGCGCGGCGGACTCCCGGCCAGCGAATCGGGATCGAAGGCCTGATGCTGGGGCTGGCGGGCGCGGGCGACAGCATCGACCTTGCGCAAACCGCCATAACCCCCGCCCCTGTGCGCAAGCCCACCGCAGGCCGCGAATACGTCGAACGCCCCCTGCTCGCCGGTGGGGGCATGGCCTATGGCAACCAATCACTAGCAGCTGTGGTGGGAGAAGGATTGCTGGACAACGCCGCCGCCACCGCAATCGAAGCGCATTCCTTTGCGGGCAGCGAGGGTGTCACTTACCGCTTTGCCGAGACAGGCGCTGCCCGGGGATGGTGGGGTCGCGATGGTCAGGGCCGCGCGCGCTACACCATTGCAGGCGTCACCTTCGACATTGCGCCGATCACCGTCGAAATCAGGAAGGCCGCCCGCTGATGCCGCACCCCCATGTCATTGCGCTCCATGGCGGAGCGGGCGTCCACCCCGCCCGCGACTATAGCGAGGTCGAGGTGCATCTCGGCGCGCTGGTCCGCGATTGCGAGGCGCTGCTGGCAGACGGGGCAAGCGCGATCGACGTGGTCGAACATGCCGTCGCGGCGATGGAGGCAAGCGGGCTGTATGTTGCCGGGCGCGGATCGGCCCCCAATGACCGGGGCGAGGTGGAATGCGACGCGGCGATCATGGATGGCGCACGGATGCGGGCAGGCGGGGTGTGCGCAGCGGTGGGCCTCGTCCACCCGATCAGCGCAGCCCGCGCGGTGCTCGAACACACGCCCCATGTGCTGATCGCAGGTGCAGGCGCACGGCGGCTGGCGGAGGAACAGGGGCTGGCGCTGGTGGCAGACGGTGCCGCGCATTACCGCCTGCCCGTCGGGGTCGAGGCGGAGGAATTGCTCCAGCTCGACAGCGGCCTTGCCCACGGGACGGTCGGCGCGGTGGCGATGGACCGGCAGGGGCGGCTGGCCGCAGCGACCTCCACCGGAGGGCTGTTCGGCAAACGCGCAGGCCGGGTTGGCGACACGCCAATCACCGGAATCGGCAATTGGGCCGACGGCAATCTGGCGATCAGCTGCACCGGGATCGGCGAGGCCTTCATCTATGCCGGCGGCGCGCGCGATATCGCCGCGCGGATCGCCTATGGCAGCGCGGACCTTGATGATGCCTGCGCAGCAATGCTCGCCGAAGTCGCGCATCAGCGCGGTGATGGGGGCGTGATCGCGATTGACCGCAGCGGCGCTGTGACGATGGCGTTCAACTCGCCCGGAATGAAGCGCGCGGTTGCCGGAGCAGGCCGCCAGCCCTTCGTCGGCATCCGCTAGACCGCCCCAAGTCCTCCCAGTTTTGTCGCAAACAGGCCGCACTTTGTCGGCCTTCATCGCGTGTCCGTCCGATTTTGGCTTGCATTCGCCGGGCGCGGCGCTAGGCGCAGGATACGTTATCTCATTAAAACAACGGGAAACCCCATGACCAAGACCAAGACGCAAGCCGCGTCCTCTCACCTTGCGCTCGCTACCGTGCTGGGCCTGGCCTTTATCGCCACGCCCGCCTTCGCCGAGACCGCTGAGGCGGAAGCCGCACAGCAGCCCGCTGGCACCACCAAGGTGGAAGATGACGTCCACAACCGCCAGGCCGACACGACCGGCACCATCATCGTCAGCGCCTCGGGCCTGAAGGAACTCGACGTACTGGCAGGCACCAGCGTGCTCGAAATCCGCGACATCCAGCGCGACGCCGTGACCGGCCAGATCGGCGACCTGCTCACCAAGATCCCCGGCGTGTCCGCCACCAGCTTCGCCCCCGGCTCCTCGCGCCCCGTGCTGCGCGGCCAGCAGGGCGAGCGCGTCCGCGTGCTGGTTGACGGCGTCGGCACGGCTGACGTTTCGAACACCTCGGTCGACCATGCCACCACCATCGAGCCGATCACTGTGGAGCGCATCGAAGTGCTGCGCGGCCCGGCCGTGCTGCTTTACGGCAGCCAGGCAATCGGCGGCGCGGTCAATGTGATCGACAAGCGCATCCCGACCCGGATGCCGGACGAAGACTTCCACTTCGACGGTTTCGCCGGTGTCGACAGCGCCACCGACCTGCGCACCGGCGCGGCCAGCCTCGACGTCGGTCTGGGCGAAAGCCTGGTGTTCCACGTCGATGGTTCGTGGCGCCAGACCGGCAACATGGAAATCGGCGGTTTCCAGCTTTCGCGGGAACTGCGTGAGGAACTGCTTGAAGAAGCGGCCGAAAAGCAGGCCGATGGCGAGCCGGAAGAGGCCGCCGAATTCCGCGAGGCCGCAGGCCAGCGCGGGTTCGTGCCGAACAGCGACATGGAAAGCTGGACGATCAACGCCGGCCTCGGCCTGATCCTCGGCGAAAGCACCTTCGGCGCTTCGCTCGGCTGGTATGACACCAACTACGGCGTCATCAAGCGTCCGGGCCTCAAGCACGAACATGGCGGCGAGGAAGGCGGCGAAGAGGAAGAGGAAGAGGGCGAAGAAAACGTCCGCATCGACCTCCAGCAGTTCCGCGCCGACTTCAAGGGCGACATCTATCTGGGCGAAGGCGCCGTCGAGCGGCTGAAGCTGCGGGTCGGCTATTCGGACTACACCCACACCGAATTCGAAGGCCCGGGTGAAGTCGGCACCGTCTTCGATGCCACCAGCATCGAAGCGCGCGCCGAACTGGTGCAGAACGCTGGCGGCACCCTGCGCGGGTCGACCGGCGTCCAGTTCCTCCACCGCGATTTCTTCGCGGTCGGGGCTGAAGCCTATATCCCGCCCAACCTGACCGATCAGGTCGCGCTGTTCACGCTGCAGGAATGGGGCACCGGCCCGATCCAGATCGAAGCCGCCGCCCGTGCCGAGTTCACCAATGTCGAGGCCCAGACCCTCGGGATCGAGCGTGACTTCGACACCTTCTCGGGCGCCCTCGGCCTTGTTTACGAAGGCATCGAAGGCATCCGCGTCGGCATCAACGGTTCGCGCGCCGAACGTGCGCCGAGCGCGGAAGAGCTGTTCTCCAACGGCCCGCACATCGCCACGCAGGCGTTCGAGATCGGCGATGCCAACCTCGACACCGAAAGCGCGTGGGGCGTGGAAGCCTATGCCCGCGGCAGCATCGGCGCCGGCACCTTCAACCTGACGGTCTTCAAGCAGTGGTTCAGCAACTACATCTTCCTTGAGGAAACCGGCGAGGAAGAAGACGATCTGCCGGTGTTCCAGTACCTGCAGCAGGACGCCGACTTCTTCGGGATCGAAGCCGATATCAGCTATCCGATCATCGACGGCGAAGGCTTCCGCCTGCTGACCGATCTGCGCGCATCCTATGTCGAGGCCGAACTGGCCGATGGCACCGCTGTGCCGCGCATCCCGCCGCTGAGCCTGCTCGGCGCGCTCGAAGCGCAGACCGGCGCCTTCGACGTGCGCGGCGAAGTGCAGTGGTTTGACGGGCAGGACCGCGTCACTGTGTTCGAAACGCCGACCGACAGCTTCACGCTGGTCAATGCGCTGATCGCCTGGCGTCCGTTCACCGACAACCAGAACGTCACAGTGCAGTTCGCGGCTGACAACATCTTTGATGTCAACGGCCGCCGCCATGCCAGCTTCACCAAGGACTTCGTGCCGCTGGTGGGTCGCAACTTCCGCGCGAGCGTCCGTCTGAGCTTCTGACGCGTAACTCGACCGGGCCGCAACAGGGTCGCAATCAGGGGCAGCCGGCACACACCGGCTGCCCCTTTTTCGTGGGTGTTAGGCCTCGACCGTAAAGGTCAGTTCGGCGTGTTCCTCCAGCCGCTTGACCAGATCTTCGCCAAGGAAGCTGCCCGGCGTCCCGATTCCGCCCGGCTTGGTGCAGGACAATAGCGCAATCCCCGTCTCGGACAGCATCCGGCTGGTCGAACCATAGCCCGGATCATAGCGGCCCTTGACCCCGAACTGCAGCCGTCCGCCATCGGCCATGTCGGCCACGAAGACGACATCGTAGAAGCCGTTCTCGCGCTCTTCCTTGGTCGGGCCTTCACCCGGCTTGGGCGGCTTGGCGCCGAAGGGGTTCTTCATGAATTCGAGCGCCGCATTGGCCGCCGCGCGGCCCGCATCGCCGGGGCTGGTCAGCATCATCTCGTCATACTTGAAGTCGGTCCCGTAAGGGTGACCGAGCAGGAAGTTGGTGCGGTGGACGTTCTTGGTGTTGATCGGCGCCATCACGAAAGGCGCGGACCACTTGCCCAGATCATCCTCGTGCGCGGGGATCATGCCCGAAGGCTGGTCCGGCCCTTCAAAGCCGGGGGTCAGCGCAAAGGGATTGCGCAGCACGTTGATGAGCGAGGGGCTTTTCGCCGCCGCCTTCATCGTCGCGCCAAGGCTGGCGGCCGTCCCGCCCGAGAACGTCCCCTGCATCGCCCGCACACGGCCACGAATGCGCGGGGCGGGCTTGCCGAACTTTTCGACACAGGCCTTCTGCGTCATCATCACGCCGAGATCGAAGGGGATGGAATCGAAGCCGCTGGAGAAACAGATGCGCGCGCCCGAAGCCTCGGCAGCAGCCTGATGCTCGGCGATCTTCTCGGCCATCCACGCCGGTTCGCCGCACAGGTCGGCGTAATCGGTGCCGGTTTTCACGCAGGCGGCGACCAGCTTGTCGCCATAAAGCTGGTATGGGCCAACCGTGGTGAGGACGACCTTGGTGCGCTGGCACATGGCTTCGAGATCGGCGTCGTCATCGGCATTGGCGACGACCAGCGGGGTCGAGGCAGGCGCAGCGATCAGGTCGCGCACTTCCTCAAGCTTGGCGAGGCTGCGGCCGGCCATCGCCCATTTCGGCCCGTCATCGCGCGCGCCGTAGTGATGGGCGAGATATTCGGCGACGAGGCGCCCGGTGTAACCGGTGGCGCCGTAGACAATGATATCGAATTCGCGGGTGCTCATGCTTGGTCTCCTTTGCGCTGTGTGATGCGCGAGGGAGCAGGCCAAGTCCAGAGCCGTGGCCCCAAAGCCGGGGCGCTATAATCTGGGCAGCGTCACCCCGCGCTGGCCCATATATTTGCCCGCGCGGTCCTTGTAGCTGGTCTCGCAGCGTTCGTTGCCCTTGAGGAACAGGAACTGGCACGCGCCTTCATTGGCGTAGATTTTGGCCGGCAGCGGCGTGGTGTTGCTGAACTCCAGCGTCACGTGGCCCTCCCAGCCCGGCTCCAGCGGCGTGACGTTCACAATGATCCCGCAGCGCGCATAGGTGCTCTTGCCGAGACAGATCACCAGCACATCTTCCGGCACGCGGAAATATTCGACCGTGCGGGCGAGCGCGAAGCTGTTGGGCGGAATGATGCAGCAATCGGTTTCGCGGTCGACGAAGCTCTTCGGATCGAACTGCTTGGGATCGACCACCGAGGAGTCGACGTTGGTGAAGATCTTGAACTCCGGCGCAACCCGCGCGTCATAGCCGTAGGACGACAGGCCATAGGAGATCACCCCGTCGCGCCGCTGCGCCTCGACGAAAGGCTCGATCATGCCATGTTCGAGCGCCTGGGTACGGATCCATTTGTCGGAGAGAATCGCCATGTGTGAGGGATTCCCGATGCGGGGGCCGGGGGCAAGGGTGGGGGCAGATTAATCCCCCTTTGCCTCATGGCGGTGTCCGCTTTGCAGCGATTTGGGCCAAAAACGGAAATTCAGGTTTCGACCCCGTAGCGGACATTCACGTATCGATGTAGATCAACTGAATGCGCGCCTTGCTCGCCTCATTCGTCTTGCTCATCGCTACAAGCTGCGCGCCAGACAGCAGCGACGATACAATCGAGCGGCTCGAGATGCGGCTGTCTGGCTGGTCCTCTCTAGACGTTGTGATCGATGCAGAGGGCAACGGCACCTACAAGGATAGCGAACCATATCCCGATGGGACGACGGGGCGCTTTAAGCTGACTCGAGCCGAACTGCTTGAGCTGCATGCAAAACTGAAGCCTTACCGCAATCAAGCGGTGCCGTTCTCTGAAGAAAGTGCAACGGGGTTCATCGAGCAAACCTGCCCCAAAGGCTTGCCCACGGTAACTGATGCAGGTGGATTCTACGCGCGCTGGCTAATCGCTAACTATTACATCCATTACGCCGCGAATTTCGGCTGCGACCACGAGCGATTGGCGAATAGGAATCGCGAACTGCTCAAAATCGTCGAAGGCCTTCCCATACCGTCAGGACGGTAATCGGCTTGTCAGAAAACCACCCACTTTCCGACATTTGCGCTTGATCGCAGGCAGCCCGAAAGCGGCCATTCACCCTCACCCCACGGCAAACTCCGCCCATACCGGCAGGTGATCCGACGCCGTCGCCGCCAGTGCGCTCCGGTGGACGCCGCTGTCCGTTACCGCCAGCCGGTCGCAATGCATGATCCGGTCGAGCCGGCCTAGCGGGCGGCGGCTTGGGAAGCTGGGGCCGGGATCGAGCAGGGCGAAGTGGCGCCCGAACTCGCGGAAACAGCCCGACACCGCGCGCCATTCGTTGAGGTCGCCCATCAGCACCGTGGGGCGCTGCGTGCGGGCCGCTTCACCCAGCGCGGCGATGGCGCGGGCTTGCCGCACGCGCCACAGGCCCGACAGATCGAGATGCATCCCGAACACGCTCACCTGCGCCCCGCCGATGCCCAAAGTCGCCGTCACCACCCCGCGCGGTTCGAGGCAGGGGATGTGGATGATATCGTGGCTTTCCACCGTGATGCCGCGCCTGGCGAGGATCGCGTTGCCGTGCCAGCCCATCGAATCGTGCTGCACGTCCAGCGGCACGGGGATGTAATCGGTGTGGCTTTCGATCAGGAAACGCGGCAGCACCGAAGCGCGGGTGCCGAAGCGCAGGTCGGCCTCCTGCAGGCAGACGATATCGGCGCCGACTTCGTTCAGCACATTGAGGATGCGCGCCGGATCACGCTTGCGATCGGTGCCGACGCCTTTGTGGATGTTGTAGCTGGCGAGTTTGATGCGCTGCGTCATCATCCCGCCGCCAGCAGGCTCGCGTTCCCCCCGGCCGCTGTGGTGTCGATGGTCATGACCCGTTCGGTGGCGAAGCGGGCGAGGTAATGCGGGCCGCCGGCCTTGGGGCCGGTGCCGGACAGGCCCTCCCCGCCGAAGGGCTGGCTTTCCACCACCGCGCCGATCTGGTTGCGGTTGACGTAGAAATTGCCGACCCGCGCGCGGGATTGCACAAACCGCCGGGTTTCGGCGATGCGGCTGTGGAGGCCCAGCGTGAGGCCAAAGCCGGTCGCGTTGATATCATCGACCACCTGCGCCAGTTCGTCCGCGCCGAAGCGGACCACGTGCAGCACCGGGCCGAAATGCTCCGCGGAAAGATCGCGGATGGATCCGAGTTCGATGATGGTGGGCGCGACGAAGCAGCCCTTGGCGGTCTCCGGCGGCAGCGGCAGGCGCGTGACCGGCCGCCCGCTCGCCTCGCACTGTGCGACATGGCGATCGAGCGCGGCCTTGGCGTCCTCGTCGATCACCGGGCCGACATCGGTGGCGAGATCGGCTGGATCGCCGACATGCAGCGCCTCGAACCCGCCGCGGATCATCGCGAGGACGGGATCGGCAATGTCGGTCTGCAGGTACAGCACCCGCAGCGCCGAACAGCGCTGGCCCGCGCTCTGGAAGCTGCTGGCGAGCACATCGCGCACCACCTGTTCGGGCAGGGCCGAGCTGTCGACGATCATCGCGTTCTGTCCGCCGGTCTCAGCGATCAGCGTGGCGATCGGCCCGTCACGGTTGGCGAGCGCGCGGTTGATGGCGCGGGCTGTCTCGGTCGATCCGGTGAAGGCGACGCCCGCAAGGCGCGGGTCGGCGGTGATCATCTGGCCGACGCTTCCTGCGCCGGGGAGCAGTTGCAGCGCCTCGGGCGGGATGCCAGCCTCGTGGCACAGCTTGACCGCCAGCGCAGCGATCAGCGGGGTCTGTTCGGCGGGCTTGGCGATGACCGAATTGCCCGCTGCCAGCGCCGCTGACGCCATGCCGATGAAGATCGCCAGCGGGAAGTTCCACGGGCTGATCGTGGCAAATACCCCGCGTCCGTGGAGCGAGAGGGTGTTCTCCTCCCCCGTCGGCCCGGGGAGGATGGTGGGTGCGGCAAACTGGCGGCGGGCTTCCGCGGCGTAGTAGCGCAGGAAATCGACCGCTTCGCGCAGTTCGAGCACGCTATCGAGCAGGGTCTTGCCCGCTTCGCGCTGGCACAGGCTGAGGAATTCGGCAGCGTGGTGTTCGAACAGCTCAGCCGCCTCTTCCAGCAGCAGCGCGCGGGCCTCGCCGCCCAGCGCGTCCCAACCGGGCTGGATCGCGGCGGCGCGGGTGAAGGCGGCATCGACCTCTTCTGCTGTGGCATCGCGCCGGGTGCCGATGATGGCGGCAGGATCATGCGGCTTGGTCACCGGAGCGGCCTCGCCCGCGATAGCCGCCGGGAAGGTCGGCTCGGCGCGCCAATGGACGTTGTCGAGCGCCCGTAGCCGCTCCAGCAACGGCCCGCGCACCAGCGGATCGCTGAGGTCGATGCCGGCGCTGTTGGTGCGCGCGCCGAAAATATCCTTCGGCAAGGGGATCGCCGGATTGCGGCGCGGGTGCATCGCGGCCAGTTCCGCCACCGGATCGCCGACCAGGTCCGCGGCCGGAATATCGGCATCGCCCATGCGGTTCACGAAGCTGGTGTTGGCCCCGTTCTCCAGCAAGCGGCGCACCAGATAGGCGAGCAGTTCCTTGTGCCCGCCTACCGGCGCATAGATCCGCACCGGCGTACGCTGGTTGCCTTCGAGCGCATGGAGCGCGTCGTAGACTTCCTCGCCCATGCCGTGGAGGCGTTGAAACTCAAACGCCTTACCCTCGCTCATGCTCTTGATCGCCGCAATCGTATAGGCGTTGTGCGTGGCAAAGGCCGGGCGCAGCACATCAGCGTGTTCGAACAGTCGCGCCGCGCAGGCGAGGTAGCTGACGTCCGTGGCGACCTTGCGGGTGAACACCGGGTAATCGCTGTATCCGCCGACCTGCGCAAGCTTCACTTCGCTGTCCCAGTAAGCGCCCTTGACCAGCCGGACGAACAGGCGGCGCCCATGCCTGCGGGCGAGTTTCCCTGCCCAGTCGCACACCCACAGGCCGCGCTTCTGGTAGGCCTGGATCGCGAGGCCGAAGCCTTCCCAGCGGCTGCCATCAGGCCGGCGGAACAGGTCGTCGTCCGCGACCAGTTCCTCGATGATGTCCATGCTGAGTTCGAGCCGCTCGGCTTCCTCGGCATCGATGGTGAAGTGGATATCGGCATCGCGCGCACGGATGGCGAGCGCCTTGATCATCGGCACCATCGCCGCGCGGGCCTCGGCGGCGTGGAAGAAGGTGTATTGCGGGTGGAGCGCCGAAAGCTTGACCGAAATGCCCGGCGATCCGGCAACCCCCGCCCCGGCCTCACGCGCCAGCCGGGTGAGCGCGGCTTCATAGGCCTGCCGGTATTTCTCGGCATCGGCAAAGGTCATGGCCGCTTCGCCCAGCATGTCGAAGGAGTGGGTGATCCCGCGCGCACGTTCGGGCGCAGCGCGCTTCAGCGCCTCGTCAATGGTGCGGCCAAACACGAACTGCCCGCCAAGGATCTTCATCGCCTGACCGGTCGCGGTGCGGATCACCGGCTCGCCCAGCCGGTTCATCGCGCGCTTCAGCACGCTTCCCATCCCGCGCTGGCGGGCATCAGGCGGATCGAGCACTTCGCCCGTCAGCATCAGCGAGAAGGTCGCGGCGTTGACGAAGGTGGAGGAGCTTTCACCCAGATGTTCGCCCCATTCGATGCTGCCGATCTTGTCGCGGATCAGCGCGTCGGCTGTGGCAGCGTCGGGCACGCGCAGCAGGGCTTCGGCGAGGCACATCAGCGCGATGCCTTCTTCCGTATCGAGGCCGTATTGCTGCAGGAACGCGTCGATCCCGCTCGCCTTCTTGCCGCGTGCGCCTTCGATGAGGTCAATCGCCAGCCGCGCCGCTGCGTCATGGACCCGCGCCGCCGGAGCCGCCTGATCCAGCCGTTCAGCGATACAGGCTTCCTCCTCCTGCCGGTAAGCGCGGCGCAGATCGGTGCGGTCAACTGGGGGCGGGGCGGAGAAGTCAGCCATCTGGTTTCACCTGAAACGATTCGGGGGCAATGCCCGGCGCTCTGAACGCCATGAGGCTGCGCTTCAAGCGCGGTCTTTGCAACGCCTCTCCTTGATCGCGCTGCGACCTGCCGTTAGCCTGCACCGCAACCAACAGGGGCCACACGATCATGCGGATGTTCTGCTTCCACTGCCGCGACGGCGAAGACGGCGGACGGCTGCGCGCAATCCACCGGCCCGCGCATCTCGAATTCGTCCACGCCAATGCCGATCATTTCGTGATCGTCGGCCCGCTGAAACGCGCCGATGGCCTGATCATCGGATCATTGCTGATCGTGAAAGCTGCCGACGAAGCCGCCGCCCGCGCCATTCTGGCCGACGACCCCTACCTCACCGGCGGGGTGTGGCAGCTGATCCGGGTGGACGAGTTCACCCCGCTGCTGGGCGACTGGGCCTAGAACAGCACGCCGGATACGACATAAGCGACAGGGCCGCTGAGCAAGGCAAGCCGCCTCGCGAAAGGTGCACCGCGCCGAGCGCGCACCGCGCTGGTCAACCACATGGCAACCGCAAGGGCGATGAAGACGAGCACCGCATTGCGCTTGGCGGTTTCGCATTGGCGGATCGCGTCGAATTCGCCGCCGCTCACCGCATGGCAATCACCGATCATGAGGAACAGGCCCAGCGCCGCAGCCAGCATCAGTCCCACAGCCAACGCCGCTACGCGCCCTGCCGCCGCCAGCGCGGTGGCCCGGTCTACCTTCAAGCCCCGACTTCCTCCTGCGCATGGGCCGGGTTGTTCCGGTTCCAGCGCACCGATGACCAGAACGCGAGGCCAATCAGCACCGCGCCGATCAGGCCCGTGATCACCTCGGGGATGTGCGCGAAGGTGTTGATGTACATGATCACCGCCAGCGCCATGATCGCGTAGAACGCGCCATGTTCAAGATAGCGGTATTCGCTCATCGTCCCCTTGTTGACGAGGAAGATCGTCATGGATCGCACGAACATCGCGCCGATGCCGAGGCCGATGGCGATGATGATGAGGTTGTTGGTGAGCGCGAACGCGCCGATCACCCCGTCGAACGAGAAGCTGGCATCCAGCACTTCAAGGTACAGGAACGCGCCGAAGCCCGCCTTGGCGACATCGCCGGTAGTGGGCGTGGGGGGTTCAAGCACGTGATTGACGATCTCGACCGCAAGATAGGTCAGCAGGCCCGCGATGGCGGCGATGATGAAGGTCAGCGCGTCGGCATCGGCGAGCATGGACGAGGTCGCCCAGGTTCCCGCCAGCACCAGCCCGATGGCAATCGCCTCGATATCGGCGACCTTCGACAGCGGGCGCTCGATCGCGTCGATCCAGTTCACTTCCTTGTCGGAATCGAAGAAGTATTTGAGGCCGACCATCCCCAGAAACGCCCCGCCAAAGCCCATCAACCCGATATGGGCATCGCTGACGATACGCTGATATTCGGTGGGCTGATTGAGCGCGAGATTGACCGCTTCGACAGGGCCAAGCTGGGCGGCGACCATCACGATGACCAGCGGGAAGACAATCCGCATCCCGAACACCGCGATGGCGATGCCCCAGGTCAGGAAGCGCTGCTGCCAGACCGGGTCCATGTCCTTCAGGACCGAGGCGTTGACCGCCGCGTTATCGAAGGACAGCGAGATTTCGAGCACCGCCAGCACCGCGCAGATCCACACCATCGACAATACGCCATCGATGGTGCCGGTCAGCGCCCAGCCATACCATCCGCCCAGCACAAGGCCGATGGCTGTGAACAGCAGCGAGCCGCCGAAATGCTTGATCATCGAATGTCTTTCCCACGCGCCGCACAGGCTGCGGCTTTGCATTGCCATAAGGTGTGGCCGGATGGCCAGTCTATATCCCGAAGCTGCCCTTCAGCCCGTCAATCACATATTGCGCCGCCAGCGCCGCCAGCAGCACGCCCAGCAGGCGGGTGATGACCGCTTCGACCTTGTCGCCCAGCAAGCGGATCAGCGGCCCGGCGGCAACCAGCGCTGCGGCCGTGATCGCCAGCACCGCCGCCAGCGCCGCGAGCACTTCGAACATCTCGGGCCAGCCTTCGGCCTCGTTCATCAGCAGCATCACCGCTGCAATCGCGCCGGGGCCGGCCAGCATCGGCATCGCCATCGGGAAGACCGAGACATCCTCGATCTCGGGTGTCTGGGCGATCTTTTCGGCGCGCTCCTCGCGGCGCTGGGTGCGCTTTTCGAACACCATGTCGAAGGCGATGAAGAACAGCATCAGCCCGCCCGCAATGCGGAACGAGTTCAGTTCGATATGCAGCGCGCCGAGCAGCTCCTGCCCGAACAGCGCGAAGATCAGCAGGATGATCGACGCGATCCACGTCGCCCGCAGCGCCATGCTGCGCGCCTGTTGCGGGGTCGCGCCCTTCGTCAGCCCGGCATAGATCGGCGCGCACCCGGGCGGGTCGATCACCACGAACAGGGTGACAAAGGCGGAAAGGAACAGTTCGGTCAGCACGGTTTGTTGCTCTGGGGAGATCAGGGGGCGCGATCAGGGGCGCGGGGGTCAGCGGCCCTCACCATCAATCGCCGGTCGGCGCAAGGCTTTGTTCGATCGCCGTCAGCCAGCGGCCCTGATAGAAGTACTCCGCCGCGGCATAGCGCGTGCCATCGGCGCGGTGTTCCCAGCGCCAGCGCAAGGTGCCATCGCGTGACAGCTTGGCATCGGCCTTGCCATCCTCGCCGATCGGCATCGCGGGCGGCGGCGGTACGGCAGCACTCCCGCGCGGGCAGGTGGCGACAAGGCCCTGCACCGCATCGATCTCGGTGACGACGATATCGCCCTCCTCCACCGGCTTTCTGGGCGGGGGCTGCGGCACATCTTCTCCGCCCGCATCGAAGGTGTAGCGATAGGTGTTGTCGGCCTGCCGTTCCCATACGGTGACGAAATTGCCGACCTTGCCGTCCGGATTGCGGAACCGCCCCTGGCTGACAGCAAGCGCGCCGTCACAGCTCAGCACCACTATGCGCGGCCCCCATTGCACGGCCTCGGGCGGATCGGTCTGGGTGGCGAGCCACGGTTCGATCGCAAAGGGGCCGTTGGCCCCGTGGAGCAGGGCGCCGGGCGCGGCGAACTGGCGGAAGGCGGTCCACTGACCGCGTTCCTTGGCGGCGCGCGAAAAGGCAAGTTCAGCCGCGACAATCGTGCTCGGCTGCGCGGCGCCCGGTGCGGTCGAAAGCACCTGATTGATCATCGCAACCTGGCGCTTGTTAGGCTTGGGTGGCCCGCCCCCGCTGGCGCAAGCGGCGAGCGTAAGCGGGATGGCAAGGACGAGAGCACTGGCGATGAGGCGCATCTTGGTCTCCGTTTGCGTTAAAGCCCCTCGGGCGTGGCGAGGCCAGCATGGTTGTGCGCGGCGACCAGCGTGTTGCGCAGCAGCACCGCAATCGTCATCGGCCCGACCCCGCCCGGCACGGGCGTGATCGCGCCTGCAACAGCGCTGGCTTCGGCAAAGGCGACATCGCCCACCAAGCGTCCCTTTTCCTTGCCCTCGGCAGGCGGCAGGCGGTTGATGCCGACATCGATCACAGTCGCGCCCGGCTTGATCCAGTCAGCCCGCACCATTTCCGGGCGGCCCACAGCGGCGACCACGATATCGGCGCGGCGCACGACTTCGGGAAGGTTCTTCGTCCGGCTGTGCGCCACGGTGACGGTCGCATTGGCATCCACCAGCAACTGCGCCATCGGCTTGCCGACGATATTCGACCGCCCGATCACGACCGCATCCAGCCCCGACAGATCGCCCAGCCGGTCTTTCAGCAGCATGATGCAACCCAGCGGCGTGCAGGGGACAAAGCCCGTCTGGCCGACGCTGAGGCGACCGGCGTTGATGACGTGGAACCCGTCCACATCCTTGTCCGGGCTGATCGCGGCGATCACCGCCTGTTCGTCCAGCCCGCCCGGCAGCGGCATCTGCACCAGAATGCCGTCGACTTGCGGGTCGCGGTTCAGCCGCTCGACCAGCGCGAGCAGCTCGGCCTCGCTGGTTTCGGCGGGCAGGCGGTGTTCGAAGCTGGCGATCCCCGCTTCCTCGCAAGCACGCGCCTTCGCGCCGACATAGACCTGGCTTGCCGGATCATCGCCGACCAGTACCACGGCCAGCCCGGGACGCCGCCCGGTCGCCTGCATAAAGTCTGCCGCTCGCGCACCGATCCGGGCGCGCAGGGATGCGGCAAAAGCCTTGCCGTCGATCAGCGCCGCCTCACCCATCAGTAAGCCGCAGCCTGAAGGAGCCTTGAGACCCCCATGAGCAAAAGCAGGAACACCATCGGCGAAAAGTCGATCGCCCCGGTATCGGGCATGACCTTGCGGATCGGACGCAAGACCGGCTCGAACAGCCGGCTGAGTGCGTCATGCACGGCATAGGCGAACTGGTTGCTCGGGCTCACCACGTTGAAGGCGAAGAGCAGCCCGATGATGAACCAGATGATCAGCAGCATATTGGCGGTGCTGATCACCATTCCCAAAATGTCGACGAGTGCTTGAGTCATTGCGATCCGTTGTCCGTTGCAATGGCGCCGCCCGGTGGCGTGCGCGCTGTGAAGTCCCTTGGCAGGCGTATTAGCCTGTTAATACGCCCCGCGCCATATCTCAGTTCCCGCCTCAGGCGCGCACCAGTGTCCCGGCCCCGCGTGCGGTGAAGAATTCGAGCAGCATCGCATGGCCCACCCGGCCATCGAGCACCACCGCCGCCTCACAGCCCGATTGGACGGCGGTGACGCAGGTTTCCAGCTTCGGCACCATGCCGCCGCGGATCACACCGTCTTCGCGCAGCTTGGCGATGTCGGCGGGGGTGAGGTCGGTGAGCAGCTTGCCCTCCCCGTCCAGCACGCCCGGCACATCGGTCAGCAGGAACAGCCGCGCCGCGCCCAGCGCCGCTGCGATCGCGCCCGCCATGGTATCGGCGTTGATATTGTAGGTCGCCCCGTCCTCGCCCGGCGCAATCGGCGCGATCACCGGGATCATGCCGGCGGCCACCATGGTGTCGATCACCGTGGTGTCGACCTCGGCCGGTTCGCCCACGAACCCGAGATCGACCACCTGTTCGATATTGCTGTCAGGATCGCGCGTGGTGCGGCTGACCTTGCGCGCGGTGACCAGCCCGCCGTCCTTGCCGGAGATGCCGATCGCCTTGCCGCCGGCGGCTGCCAGCCAGCCGACCAGCTCCTTGTTGATCGCGCCCGACAGGACCATTTCGGCGACCTTGGCGGTGGCTTCATCGGTGACGCGCAGGCCGTCAACGAAGGTGCTCTCCACCCCCAGCCGCTTGAGCATCTGGCCGATCTGCGGCCCGCCGCCATGCACCACCACCGGGTTGATGCCGACCGCCTTCAGCAGCACGATATCCTCGGCAAAATCGCGTGCGGCTTCGGGATCGCCCATCGCGTGGCCGCCATATTTCACCACAAAGGTACGCCCGGCATAGCGCTGGAAATAGGGCAGCGCCTCGATCAGCACTTCGGCTTTCGACAAATCAGGCGTGTCGGCCCGGAGGTGGTTCAGCTTGTCAGTCACCGGTGTTCAAACCCCTGCGCGCGCATCGCGCTATCGCCCGCGCCCTAGCGACTTGCAGCCCCGTGGCCAAGCCGCTTGGTGGAACCCACGGCGCGGATTAGGATTTTTGGCACCTTGGTGTTATTCTGCCTGCCCAGAGAGGTGGCGATGAGCGACGATCACAGCGACAAGCCAGCGGCAGATCCTTCAGGCGGAGGCCGGCGGCAGGCCGACCGGCGCAAGGCGCAACTCCCCTTCGAGGGGCCGGATCGCCGCAAGGCCGATCGCCGCTCGGGCACGGACCGCCGCGCCACACCGCGCGAAGACGGCGGGGACGACGCCTGACCGCAACGGGTTGCAGGCGGAGCATCGCCTTATGCCCCGCCCGCACAAGCGCGTGGGTGTGCCGCCCGCCTAGACCGCGTCCGGCGCGGCTTCCAGCATCACCGCGATTTCGTCGAGCAGATGCAGCCGCTCTTTCTTGAGCGCTTCCAGCCGGTCATCGCTGGCCGCGTCGATCTCGGTCTCGATCCGGTGGATTTCGCGGTTCACCTCGTGGTGCTGCTCGGCCAGCTTGGCGAAGTGGGCGTTGGTCAGCTTCAGCTGGTGCAGCGCCTCCGCGTCATCCGGAAAGGCATCGGCGAGTTCGTTGGGGGTATGCGCGGACATGGTGTTCTCCCGTGGTTGTGTCACCGTGACTAGGCGCGTTTGCCCACCAGGGACTTGATCAAGGTCAAATTCGCCGGAACCTTAAGCCCGTCCCGTCGATTTACGTCGTCGGGATACTAGCATGAACACATCGGGATCATTGCGCCGTGGCCGCCGGGCTGCGGCATCGCCGTTCCGCCGCTGGGCGGCGCTGGTGCTGGCTGCGCTGGCGGGCCTTGGCGCGCTGGCGATCTGGCCGGAGCAGGGCGAGGCGCAGGACGCCGGCGGCAGCGAGCGGGCGCTGTTCCCGATCTGCAAGGGGCCGGTGCGCGTCACCTGCGTCGTTGACGGCGACACCATCTGGTATCGCGGCACCAAGATCCGCATTGCCGATATCGACACCCCCGAAGTCAGCCAGCCCGGCTGCCCGCGCGAACGCGAGCTGGGCCGCCGCGCGACCGAGCGCCTGCGCCAACTGCTCAACGCGGGCGCCTTCCGGCTCGACATTCCGCCCGACGGCCGCAGCCGTGACCGCTTCGGCCGCGAACTCAGGATCGTGACCCGGAACGGCCAGAGCCTCGGCGCGGTACTGGTGCGCGAGGGCCTCGCGACCCGCTGGGGCGGCCCGCGCCGCGCTTGGTGCCCCGCCTGAACCACCCGCCCCCTCCATTCAGCTTCGCGCCGGTTGGAGACACATGAGACACTCCCCTGAAACAGAAAAGCGCCCCCGCGCAGGCTCATCCCGGCGCAGCGCCGGATCGGCTGCGGGCATCGGGTGAAAGGGTGCAAAAGCGGGCATGACCCGGCAATGCTACGCCCGGGCGGCGGCGTAGGAAAGCGGGAGGGGGGAAAGCGGCGGCAGCACGGCTCCGCCGTCGCGTCTCACCAGAGGAGCACCGTCAGAAACACCGCCGCAACCAGCTGGAGCGCGGCAATCATGTGGAGATTGCTGCAGAACGGCTGCTTGCGCGTCTTGTGCCGGAACAGCGCCCGCCCGGCATAGGCCCCCGGCGTCCCGCCGAAAAAGGCGAGCTGCAGCAACGTCGCCTCCGATATGCGCCACGCCCCGTTCTCGGCCCGCGCCTTGTCGATCCCGAAAGCCGCAAAGGCGAGGAAGTTCACCGCGATCAGGGCGGTGATGATGTTGGCGGGCGTGGCGAGCGCAGCAAGGTTCTCCATGCACTTAGCCCTAGCGCGGGAGGATTGCTGAAGGGTTGCGTTAGCGCGATCTTGAGAATTGGGCGGCAAGTTTCCCGCATGGGTAAGCTCGTCCCGATCCGCCTGCCGCGCCGTGCGTCCCGCTGGACGAAGGCCGAAACCTATCTTCCGGGTGGCAAGCAGCTGCGGAGAGGCAAGCGGCGGGGAGGCGGCGCAGGGTGGTGGTTTCCGGCTCTGCTGGTGATCCTGCCGCTATCCGCCTTTACCGCCGTGTTGCTGCTGCCGCCTTCGGGCGGGCCGGACGAGGCTGCGGCTTCGATCGCCCGGCTGGACCAAGCCCCGCGCAGCGCCGCTGAACTCGATGCCGAACAGCCGGATGTGACCGCCCTCGCCCTGCAACAGGGGGGCGGCGCCGGCACCCCTGCGGGTGGGGCTGACCGCGAACAGGCGCGGTTCGGCTTGTGCTCGGGGTCGGTGCGCGTGACCTGCGTCGTGGACGGCGACACCATCTGGTATCGGGGCGAAAAGATCCGCATCGCCGATCTCGACACGCCCGAAGTGAGCAAGCCGGCCTGCGCCGCCGAGGCCGCCATGGGCCGCCGCGCCACGCTGCGGCTGCAAGCCTTGCTGAACGCCGGACCGTTCACGCTGGAGCCCAACCCCTCCGGCGACAGCGTTGACCGCTACGGCCGCAGCCTGATGGTGGTAACGCGGGACGGCGCAAGTCTGGGCGCGGTGCTGGTGGCCGAAGGGCTGGCCGAACAATGGGGCGGACCGCGCAAGGCGTGGTGTTAGCCCCATTACCCCTTACGTCTCCCCGGACTTGATCCGGGATCCCGCTGCTTGTTTCTCTGCCGCCAAAGGAAGGAGCGGGGGCGGGGGTGCGGCTTTTGCCGGACACGGGCGCTCCGCTTGCCCGACCACCCGAGGCCCAGCACCACCCCCACCCCACGTCATCCCAGCGCAAGCTGGGACCCAGGGCGGCTTGGTGCGAGCGTCAGCGGAAGGAAGCTGGATGCTGTGTCGGGTGCAATGTCACATATGCCTCCGCTGAGCATTTTATAGCCCCTACGCAGCATCTCCACCCGAACGACGGACCAAGTCCACAAGTGAGCGAGTTAGCGCATCGGCATCATAAGGTGGTGTGAACACATGAGGTTCAATTTTATTCCCAAAATACCGGTCGGTCAGTCGTTCACGAATTGCAGATTTTTGTTCCTCTGGGAGCAGTTCAATGAATGGTCCCAACGTAGAGATTTCGAGTTCTCTTTGTTTCGCAGTGTCGGCATTTGTCCTGTGACGGGCTGATTCCCTTGCCGTGTAGAAGGCGGGGAGAGCGACAGCTAAGCCGGTAACTAATCTTGCGGTTAAAGCCTGCCATGTTTCGGCAAGGGCGACCTTCTCGCCTACGGCGAAAGCTATTGCGTAAATAATATAATTTGAAAGTATTATGAGGAGCCCAATCACGAAAAGTCCGATTGTTATATTACGAAATTTATCGGCCTTATCAGTTTCAGTGCTTGCACGATCAGCATAGGTTCCAGTGGTCAGAATTTCACCGACCGATTGGACTATTCCCCTAGCTTCCTCGCGCCTTTGGTTA
Source organism: Porphyrobacter sp. (assembly GCA_032116115.1). Taxonomy (GTDB): domain Bacteria; phylum Pseudomonadota; class Alphaproteobacteria; order Sphingomonadales; family Sphingomonadaceae; genus Erythrobacter. Next base: position 139,006 of record JAUMAX010000004.1, on the reverse strand, counting down.
AGATCTTTCAAGCTTTCTTCGGCTTTGACTTGCCATTCCGAGACGGACTCGGCAATCTCGATGCCCGCTCTATCAACGAATTGATTGAGCTTTTTATTGACTGCAGAGATTGCACCTTGCGCCTCTTTAGTTTGGCGCTCAACACGATCTAAATCACTCTGCCTCAAATCAGCGATAAGGCGCTCGCTCTCTGCTTTACTTGCTGCAATTAATGATTGCAGGTCTGACAACTGGCTTGTGCTATAACTGATCTCAGTTTGTATCTTTTTTAGGATTTCTGAGCTTTCCCGAAGGGCGGCATTTAGCTCAGCATTTGCACTCTGTGCCTTAGCCCGATAGGCCTCAAGAGCGGATTCGGTACGAGGGTGGACTTGGAAACCAATAGGAATTAGCCGCTTGAGATTGGGCATGGTGCCCCCAAGCGTGTGTTGCCTAGCATTGTCGATATGGCCGGGGTTGCCGTTCGACACAAAAGCGCGAAGCTCATTTCGCGTCGAAGAAATACTGGTATTTAATTCTGAAATCACCTCTGGATCAACATCTTCAGGGTACAGTTTGGATAGTATAAGCTTCGCATCATTGGCCGATTTAAAAATCCGACCTAACGCATGGGCGTGGGACGGACTGATGCCGAAGTGCTTCGGATTCAATTCTTTTCGACCCTGAAGCGAAAGCAAATCCTTCAGGGTCGAATGAATTTCGTGACCAGTTAACGGATCGAACTTTTCCAAATCACGCCCCACTCATCGTTACTTAATCACTCCGCAGCCTGCACCCCAAACAGCCCAGCCTCAGCCACAACGCCGTCGTCTTCGTTGACAGCCTTGGCCTTCTGCCGCTTGTCGAAGCTCGACCACACGGTGTTCCAGTCGCCGCGCGTGGCGCCCTTCGAATATTCGGTCGCGCGGGTTTCGAAGAAGTTGGCGTGTTCCACCCCGTTCAGCAGCGGGGCGAGCCACGGCAGGGGGTGTTCTTCGATCATGTAGATCTCTTGCAGGCCGAGCTGCTTCAGGCGCCAGTCGGCGATGTAGCGGATGTAGCGCTTGATTTCCTTGGCGCTCATGCCGTTGATCGGGCCCATTTCGAAGGCGAGGTCGATGAAGTTGTCTTCCAGACGCACGGTCTTCTGGCAGATGTCGATCAGGTCTTCCTTCACCGCCTTGGTGAGGCACTGGCGTTCCTCGCAGAAGGTGTGGAACAGCTTGATGATGCCTTCGCAGTGCAGCGATTCGTCGCGCACCGACCAGCTGACGATCTGGCCCATGCCCTTCATCTTGTTGAAGCGCGGGAAGTTCATCAGCATGGCGAAGCTGGCGAACAGCTGCAGGCCTTCGGTGAACCCGCCGAACGCGGCGAGCGTGCGGGCGATGTCTTCATCGGTGTCGACGCCGAACTGGTTCAGGAAGTCGTGCTTGTCCTTCATTTCCTCATATTCGAGGAAGGCGGAATATTCGCTTTCGGGCATCCCGATGGTGTCGAGCAGGTGCGAGTATGCCGCGATGTGCACCGTCTCCATGTTGGAGAAGGCGGCGAGCATCATCTTCACTTCGGTCGGCTTGAACACGCGGCCGTAGTTTTCGTGATAGCAGTTCTGCACCTCGACATCGGCCTGGGTGAAGAAGCGGAAGATCTGGGTGAGCAGGTTGCGCTCGTTCTCGGTGATCTTCTGCGCCCAGTCGCGGCAATCCTCGCCCAAGGGCACCTCTTCGGGCATCCAGTGGATCTGCTGCTGGCGCTTCCAGAAGTCATAGGCCCAGGGGTACTGGAAGGGCTTGTAGGTCGAGCGGGCTTCGAGCAGCGACATGGGCGAAAACTCCTTGGGATGTTCAGTATAGCAGATACGCGGGGCGGGCCCGCGCGGATTCAAACTTACGGCCAGTAAAAGGCCATCACGATCAGGCAGAAGGGCACGAGCATCGAGACCATCGCGATGTGGATCATCGCGGCGTTGCGGGAATGGCCGGGAACATCGCGCTTCAACTCGCGCACCGAATTGAAGGCGAAGACGGCGCTGACGACCAGCCCGATAAGCCCCATTACGAACGGCAGATTCATGTGTGTCTCGTCCCCCTGGTGATCGGTCATGCCGGGCGGGGCGCGCAGGCCGGCACCGGCCACCTGCGCGCACGCCGCCCGCGAGCGCTTACTGGCAGCTCAGGCATTCCTCGTAATCGGTCTCGGCGCTGAGTTCGATCTTGGGAGCTTCCGAGGTGTTGTCCGCCTCCACCCCGCCGACGAAACCGGCGCGCTGCACGCTCTTGGAGCGGAGGTAATAGAGCGACTTGATGCCGCGCTCCCACGCCTGATAGTGCAGCATCATCAGGTCCCACTTGTCGACATCGGCCGGGATGAACAGGTTCAGCGACTGGGCCTGATCGATATAGGGCGTGCGGTCGGCCGCGAATTCGAGCAGCCAGCGCTGGTCGATTTCGAAGCTGGTCTTGTAGACTGCCTTTTCCTCCGGCGTCAGGAAGTCGAGGTGCTGCACCGATCCGCCGCGTTCGAGGATCGAATTCCAGACATTGGTCGAGTTCTTGGACTTCTTCTCGAGCAGCTTTTCCAGATAGGGATTGCGCACGATGAAGCTGCCCGACAGCGTCTTGTGGGTGTAGATGTTGGCCGGGATCGGCTCGATGCAGGCAGAGGTGCCGCCGCAGATGATCGAGATCGACGCGGTCGGCGCGATCGCCATCTTGCAGCTGAACCGCTCCATCGCGCCCATATCGGCAGCGTCAGGGCAAGGCCCGCGTTCCTGCGCCAGCAGCATCGAAGCCTCGCACGCCTTGGCGTGGATGTGCTTGAACATCTGCAGGTTCAGCGCCTTGGCCATCGCGCTTTCGAAGGCGATGCCCTTCTGCTGGAGGAAGGAGTGGAAGCCCATCACGCCCAGACCCACGCTTCGCTCGCGCGAAGCGGAGTACTTGGCGCGGGCCATCTCGTCCGGCGCGCGGTCGATATAGTCCTGCAGGACGTTGTCGAGGAAGCGCATGACGTCCTCGATGAACTGCTTGTCGCCCTTCCACTCTTCCCAGGTTTCCAGGTTGAGCGAGGACAGGCAGCACACCGCCGTGCGGTCATTGCCCAAGTGGTCGATACCGGTCGGCAGAGTGATTTCCGAGCACAGGTTCGAGGTCGAAACCTTGAGGCCCAGATCGCGGTGATGCTTGGGCATCATGCGGTTCACGGTGTCGTTGAAGACGATGTAGGGCTCACCCGTGGCGAGGCGGGTCTCGACCAGCTTCTGGAACAGCGAGCGCGCATCGACCGTCTGCCGCACCGAGCCATCGCGCGGCGACTTCAGCTCGAACTCGGTGCCTTCGCGCACGGCGTTCATGAAATCGTCGGTGATCAGCACGCCGTGGTGCAGGTTCAGTGCCTTGCGGTTGAAGTCGCCCGAAGGCTTGCGGATTTCGAGGAACTCCTCGATCTCCGGGTGGCTGATGTCGAGATAGCACGCCGCCGAACCGCGGCGCAGCGAACCTTGCGAAATCGCCAGCGTCAGGCTGTCCATCACGCGGACAAAGGGAATGATGCCCGAAGTCTTGCCGTTGAGGCCGACCGGCTCGCCGATCCCGCGGACATTGCCCCAATAGGTGCCGATCCCGCCGCCCTTGGACGCGAGCCAGACGTTTTCATTCCACGTGCCGACGATGCCTTCGAGGCTGTCCTCGACCGAGTTGAGGTAGCACGAAATCGGCAGGCCGCGGTTGGTGCCGCCGTTCGACAGCACCGGGGTAGCGGGCATGAACCACAGGTTCGAAATGTAGCTGTAAAGCCGCTGGGCGTGATCCTGATCATCGGCATAGGCATCGGCCACGCGGGCGAAGAGGTCCTGATAGGTTTCACCGGGCAGCAGATAGCGATCGGTCAGCGTGTCCTTGCCGAAATCGGTCAGGCGCGCATCGCGGCTGTTGTCCGTCACAACGGTGAAGCGGCGGTCGTTGACCTTCTTGCTGTCAACGGCGGCGGCCTTGGCCACTTCCGCCATCGCGCCGGCGAGCGCTTCGCCTGCCTTCGCGGCGATCAGCACATCGGAACCGGCATCGGTCGTTTTCATGGTCACTGCCTTTTCATTGTTGGCTTCGGCGGGCGCGGCGGCGGTGCCTGCGTCCAGTTCATTCGTCACATCGCTGTTTACCGCGTCATTGGGCACGTTGTCGCTCGCCTTGAAATCCATCTGAAGCCCCTGTTCTCCCCCGAATCGGGACAGTGGCGCAAGGGGCCATGTTCCAATTCTGTTCTATACCGGTTGGTCCACAGACTTGCCAACAGGGTCCCCCGTTTCCGGACCTGCTTACACGTCGGTTGATCCCATTTGCGGTGCCTGGCGGACCTGTGGGCCGGGGCGAATCTTCCTCCGACAGCCCTCTGCGGGGCGGCGGACGTTTCACCAAGGCTTGGGGGTCCGATCAGCACCGAACCACTAGATGATGAATCACCCAGCGACTCCCGTCAACGGGCGTTTAAGCACTTAGTTACCATGACAGGCCGGTTTCAGGCGCGTGTCAGACCCGCGACGCGTGGACCAAGCTTGAGTCGCGCGCCCCGCAAGCCCCAAATTGAATCTGTGAAGAAAAAAATGGTGATTGAATCATTCGAATCCACCCGTGAATCTTTTGCACGGCCGGACGTATGATTGTTGCGCCAATCGGCCATTGAACGGGTTGGTGCAGCCCTTGTCAGAACTGGTCCGAGATCGTGAACGTCACGAATTCGCCCCGCTCGCGGTCGAGCAATTCGGAGCCCAGAAAGGTGCCGCTGCGATCGGGCGCGAACAGCTGGCGGTCACGCGGGAAGCGGGTCTGGAACAGGTTGCTCGCCTCCAGCCGCATTTTCACGCCGAAGAAGCGTGTGGTTTCGGCAAAGGCGGTGATGCGCCGTTCGCGGCGGTCGATGATCGCCTCGTTGGCAAAGAAGCTCGCGGTTTCCCCGGCGGGCTCGTAGGTCACGCCCCACGCAAACCGCGCCTCGCTGAGATCCTGCCGGAAATCGATGTCGATCTCGGGGTTGGTCAGGCCGGTCACCACCCGCGTCCGCCCGGTGATCGGATCGTTGAAGGCAGCATCGCGCCACGCGGCGGACACCTCGATCAACCCGCCCTTGATGAACCCGGTGAGCGGCAAGGCGGCTTCGCTTTCGATCCCCCACACCCGCGCCGATCCGGCATTGGCGAGGCCCGCCACCCCGCTTGGCAGGATCACCTGTTCGAGCACATCGGCGCGCCATTCGTGAAAGCCCTGCACATTCAGCGCCAGCCCGCCCTTCAGGCGCAGGTCGGCGGTCAGGCTGGCGCGCCAGGTCTGGTCGGGGCCAAGATCGGGGTTGCCGGCCAGAAAGCGGTCATCCTCGGCATTGGCAGAGGCAGCGAAATCGCTGAAGTCGAGCTGGCCGACCGTGCGCCGCAGCGCGGCCCGCAATTGCGCCGCCTCGGACGCCTGAAAGGTCAGCGCCAATGATGGCTTGAGGAAGAAAAAGTCATTGCGCCCGCTGGCATCGCCGGTGACGGTGATCTGCGAAAACTCCGCCGCCATCCCCGCCTCCAGCGTCCAGCGCGGCGCCAGCAGCCATGTGACATTGCCGAAAGTCTCCCCGCGCCATTCAGCCACGGTCACATCGGACGCGGGCAGGATGATCGGCCTGACGCCGCCTGCATCCTCCACTTCGAGCGCGATTCGCGAATCGAGGCGGTTATAGGCCAGCTCGATCCCGAATTCGGGCCGCAGCTTGCCTTCCAGCCGGCCGATGGTGGCGCGGGTCAGGGCTTCGATCGGCAGGTTTTGCGCGGCAAAGCGGTTGATCACTGGCGCAGAGTCGGGCGGCTGGGAGACGACATTGGCCGAACTTTCCTCGCCATCGGTGACGGTGCCAAGCGCCAGCAGCTTCAGCGCCCAGCCGGGTGCGACATTGCCCGCCCAGTCGGCGCTGAATTCGCCCTGCCAGAATTCGGAATCGAACCGGATATCGGCGCGGCGGTCCGCCAGTCCGCCGTCAGGCTCGCGGCCCAGAAAACCGTCGCGGCCGGTTTCCTGATAATAGCGGCTGTTGCCGAAGCGGGCATTGATGGTCAGCGTCCCGCCCGCCAGCAGCCGCTTGGCCTCGGTGGCGATGAAGGCATCGCGCAAGGTGGAAGGCAGGGTTTCCTCGTCGAACACCACCAGCGCGCCGCCGGCATCGCGGCGGATGCGGTCGATATTGTCGAAGGTGAACTGTTCCCAGAAGGCGTTCAGCTTGGTGGTGGTCGACCATGCGCCCAGCGGCGCGGTGAAGCTGACCTCGCCGCGCGGATAGACGAGGCCTGCCGGGTTGCGTTCCAGCTCGCCCGACCATGTGCCGGCGAAGCTTTGCGGTTTGCGGATGACATTGGCGATCAGGCCTTGCCCCGCCGTCTCGCCCGCACGCTGGGCGCCGCGGGTGACTTCGATCCGCTCGACCGCATCGGCGGGAATGCGGCTGAGGAAATCCTCCAGCCCGCCCGATTTGATCGTCGGCCGCTCGCCATCGACCAGCACATTGCCCGCCGCGCCCGCAAAGCCGCGCAGTTCCGCGCCGGTGTCGAGGCTGAAGCCCGGCACACGTTCCAGCAGTTCCAGCGCGGTCTGGGGGTAGAAGCGGTCGAAGAACGCGCGGGGATAGGTCTGAACCCCGGCGGCATCGGGCGGCGGCGCGGCTTCGGGCACAGCTTCGCCGTCCTGTGCGGCGAGCGGCGCGCACACAGTGACAGCGGCCAGCGCCGCACATGCCAGCCGGACATGGGCGAAGGCGATCCGCTCAGGCAGGCTCAAGCACAGTCTGCGCTTCGCCCCAGGCGGGGAAGGGATCGTTCAGCCGCTCCCACTTTTCGGGGGTGAATTCGTCGGTCGGGACAAGGCACGCGTCGAGCGCCTTGGTGATTGCTGCCTTGTCGAGCCCGATGCCGATGAACACCAGTTCCTGCCGCCGGTCACCCCAGACGCCGTCCCAGTGGCGGATCACGAATTCCTCGAAGGTGCCATCGTCCGGCCAGCGGTTCTTCGGCACGGCAGCCCACCAGCGGCCCATCCGGCTGACGCTTTTCTGGTGCCCGGCAATCGCGAGTTCGCCGAGGAATTCGGCGCGGGTGGCAAGCCAGAAGTGGCCCTTGGCACGGATCACCTTGTCGAGCGCGTCGCCGGTCAGGAAGCGGTAGAACATCGCCGGGTGGAACGGGCGGCGGGCGCGGTAGACGAAGCTTTCGACCCCGTATTCCTCGCTTTCGGGGCGGTGGCTGGCGTAGTCGTACAGCTCCTTCATCCACAGCGGGTGCTGTTCGGAACGCTCCTCGTCATACAGCCCGGTATCGAGGATCGTATCGAGCGCGACCTGGCCGAAATCAGCCTCCACGATGCGCGCATCGGCGTTGAGCGAGGCGACCACCTGCTTGACCGTGGCGAGCTGTTCCGGCGACACGGCGCTGGCCTTGTTGACGATCACCACGTCGGCAAATTCGATCTGTTCGACGAGCAGACCCACCAGAGAGCGATCATCGCCCTCGCCCGCGGTTTCGCCGCGTGCGGAGAGCAGATCGGTGCTCGAATAATCGGCCAGCAGGTTGAGCGCATCGACCACAGTCACCATCGTGTCGAGCCGCGCGACATCGCCGAGGCACTCGTCATATTCGTCACGGAACGAGAAGGTGGCGGCGACGGGGAGGGGTTCGGAGATGCCGGTGCTTTCGATCACGAGGTAATCGAAGCGGCCTTCATCGGCCAGCTTGCGCACTTCCTTCAGCAGATCATCGCGCAGGGTGCAGCAGATGCAGCCATTGGTCATCTCGACCAGCGTTTCCTCCGCGCGGGAAAGCGCCGCCTCACCCCCGCGCACCAGATCGGCGTCGATGTTCACCTCGCTCATGTCGTTGACGATCACCGCGACCCGCTTGCCCTCGCGGTTGGCGAGGATGTGGTTGAGCAACGTGGTCTTGCCCGCACCCAGAAAGCCGGAGAGCACGGTGACGGGCAGGCGGGGATCAGGCGAGGTGGTCATGCAGCAAATCCTGTCATCTGAGCCTTGCAAAGGCGGCGCGCTCTATTACGTAACGTTGTATCATCACGCAATAGGGGCATGACATGGCAAGTTCACTTCCGCAGGCGCGCAGCGAGGCGCCCTGGCACCGCTTTGGCATGGGCCTGTCGGCTCTGTGCCTGGTGCATTGCCTCGCGCTGCCGTGGCTGCTGGCGAGCCTGCCGGTGGCGGTGCTGGCCGTTCTGCCCGAGGCCTTGCGCGACAACGAATGGCTCCACGCCGCCCTGATCGCGCCGGTGCTGCTGGTGAGCGGGCCGGTGCTGCTGCGCGGCGAGCAGGGGCGCTGGCAGACGGGGCTGGTGCTGGCGGCCTTTGCGGCGCTGATCGGCGGGCTGTTCGTCGGTAACGAGGCGGGCGAGCAGGCCATGACCGTTGCCGGGGCGGCGCTGCTGATGGCGGCGCACGGGGCCAAGCTCTACCGCGCGCATCAGCACTGAAGCAGGCAAACCGGCGCAGGCATCGACGTGACTCACACTCTCGACATTCGCGACCTTGGCAAGACCTATGCGGCGCGCCCCGTGCTGTCGGGCGTCAGCTTCCGGATTGATCCGGGTGAGCGGGCGCTGCTGCTCGGCCCTTCGGGTTCGGGCAAATCGACACTGCTGAACTGCCTGTGCGGCTTGCAACGGCCCGATGCGGGGGCGGTGATGCTGGGGGATGACGTGTTGGCCTCGCCCGGGAATATGGCCGCCGCAGACCGCCTGCGCCGCCGCCATTTCGGGATCGTGTTCCAGACCCTGCGGCTGGTTTCGGCGCTCACCGTGCGGGCCAATCTGGCGCTGGCGCAAAAGCTCCAGACCGGCGCGAGCGATCCTGCGCTGATCGACCGCACGCTTGACCGGCTGGGCATCGCCCACCGCGCCGACGCACGCCCCCATGCCTTGAGCCAGGGCGAGGCACAGCGCGCCGCCATCGCCCGCGCGCTGGTGGTGCGCCCGGCGATACTGGTCGCGGACGAGCCGACCTCGGCGCTTGACCGCCTCAATGCGGCAGCGGTGGCCGGGCTATTGCTCGATTTGTCCGCCGAAACCGGTGCGACTCTGATCATCGCCACCCATGACGACCGGCTGCGGGCGCATTTTCCCCGCACACTGCTGCTGCATGAAGGGCGGCTGGCAGCATGATTGCGCTTGCGCTTGCCTATCTGCGGGACCGTCCGCTGACCACGGCGCTGAATGTGCTGTTGCTGGCGGTGGCCGTCGCAATGCTGGTGCTGCTGCTGCAACTCGGCACGCAGACCAGCGCGCGGTTTGAACGGGACGCGCGCGGGATTGATCTGGTGGTGGGGGCCAAGGGTTCGCCGCTCCAGCTGATCCAGTCGGCGGTGTTCCATATCGACCAGCCGACCGGCAATATCCCGCTGGAAAGCCTCGCCCGGCTGCAAGGCGATCCCGGTGTGGCGCGGGTGGTGCCACTGGCGCTGGGGGACAATTTCCGCGGCCACCGGATTGTCGGCACGGATGCGGGGTTTGCCGCGCTCTATGGCACCAGCCTCGCACAGGGCCGCGCCTTTGCCGCACCCATGGAAGCCGTGCTCGGAGCCGAGGTCGCCCGCGCGACCGGCGCCGCCATCGGGCAGAAATTCGTCGGCAGCCACGGCCTTGCTGATGAAGCGGGGCAGGATCAGGGCCACGACCACGCGCCCTTCGTCACCGTGGGCATTCTCGCGCCCACTGGCGGGGTGGCCGACCGCCTGATCCTCACCAGCGTGGAAAGCGTCTGGCAAGTCCACGGCATCGAAAGCCACCACAAAGAAGAGCCCGGCGCGCATGATGACCATGCGGGCCACGACCATGCGGAGGAAACGGGGCCGGACGCGCTCGAACCGGAACTCACCGCGCTGCTGGTGACCTATCGCAATGCCGCCGCTGCAATGCGGCTGCCGGCGATGATCAACCGCCAGAGCGCGCTGCAAGCCGCCGTCCCCGCCACCGAGACTGCGCGCCTGCTCGATCTGGTCGGTGCAAGCCTTGAAGCGATCCGCCTGTTCGCATGGCTGCTGGCGGCGACCGGCGGGCTGGCGATCCTCGTCGCGCTGATCGGTATCGTGCGCGCCCGCGCAGGCGATCTGGCGCTGCTGCGGGTGATGGGCGCTGGCCGGGCGCAGGTGTTCGGCACGGTGATGCTGGAAGGCGTGCTGACGGCGCTGGGCGGCGCGATGCTCGGCTGGGTTGCGGCCCACGGCCTGATCATGGCCGCGCGCGCGCAGTACCCGACCCTTGCCGAACTGGGCTTCACCCCCTGGCAACCGCTGCCCGCCGAACTCGCCGTGCTGGCGGGCGTGATCGGCATCGGCGCGCTCGCCGCGCTGATCCCGGCGATCGGCGTGTACCGGCTCGACCCGGCCCGCGTTCTTGCAAGGAGCTGACACTTTGCCCCCACACGACACTTCCGAACTGGCCCTCTGGCGCGGCGCGCTGGTGACGCTCGCGGCGATCGGTCTGGTCGCGATCGGCCCGGCAACCAGCGCGCAGGCGCCCGACTACAAGGCCGGACGCGCGGTCGATGACGTGTGGAAACCCGCCGCAACCCCCAAGGGCGGGGTGTCATGGAAGCTGCTCGAATCCACCGGCGAGACCACCCGCAAGGACGCGCAGGGCTATATCGTGGCCAAGCCGAAATTCCCGCCGCAGGTGAAGGCTCTGGCGGGCAAGCGCATCATTGTCGCAGGCTGGATGATGCCGCTGACCGCCGGGCGCACCCAGAAGCATTTCGTGCTGCTCGGCTATCCGCCCGGCTGCCCGTTCCACTTCCACGCCGCGCCCAACCAGTTCATCGAAGTCTATGCCGACACGCCCTTCCCCACCAGCGAGACGCGGGTGTTCACGGTCAGCGGGGTGCTGGAACTGACAGGCTATGACGAAAGCGGGGTCTTCTACCGCCTGCGGCAGGCCAAGCCGGGCTAGCCCGCCCCGGCAGCGTCAGCCAGCGCCTGCGCCGCCTTGTAATCGGGCTTGCCATTGTTGAGGCGCAGCGAGGCATCGGTCAGCAGATAAAGGCGCGGGATCTTGTAGCCCGCCAGCCCGGCGCGGGCATGGCTGTCGAGCGCGTCGATCAAGCCTTCCGGCGCTGCGCCCTCGGGCTGCACCACCGCGACCACCTTGCGCCCGAAGCGGGCATCGGGAAGGCTGACCACGCGCACGTCCTTCACTGCCGGGTGATCCAGCAACACGGCCTCGACCTCCTCGGGGAAGACCTTCTCGCCGCCGGTGTTGATGCACATGTTGTCGCGGCCGATAAATTCGAGCGTCCCGTCCGCCGCCCAGCGCGCGCGGTCTCCGGTCATCAGCCAGCGCTGGCCGCCGATCACGGGGAAGGTCGCCGCGTTCTTTTCATCCTCGCCAAGATAGCCCAGCGGCAGCGGGCCGGTGCGCGCGACAATGCCGACGCCGTCGGTGCCGGGCAGGATTTCGGTGTGGTGCTCGTCAAACAGCTTGGTCTCGCGGCCCGGCAAAGGCTGGAACTTGCCCCCGCCGCTCGATCCCGCCGCCGTCGTGATGACGATGCCGGTGCCGGAGCTTTCGGACGACCCCAGTGCGTCGATGATCATCAGCGCGGGATGATGCGCGATCAGGCGCTGCTTCAAGGCAGGCGAGAACACCGCGCCTGACGAAGTGATCGAGCGCAGGCTGGCCAGCACCTCGCCAGCGTCGTGTCTCGCATCCAGCCGGTCAGCCAGCGGCAGGGCGAAAGCATCGCCGACAATGAATATCCCGCGCGCGCCAATCCGCGCCACCTCGTCCAGCGCCAGATCAGCGTCAAACTTCGGCCCCGGCAACAGCGCCAGCGTGCCGCCTTTCAGCAGGTGGATCACCGCCGTGAACTGCCCAGCGCCGTGCATCAGCGGGCTGAGCAGCAGCATCGGCGAATTGCTCGCCGGATGATCGGGGCCGATGGCGGCGGCCTGCGCCACCTGTTCCGCAAGGCTTCCCGCAATCAGCGGCGGGGTCCCCGGCGGGCGCTGCCACAGGCCGATATTGAAGGCCTGCCACGCCTGATCCATCGGCCACATCACCGCCTTGGGCATGCCGGTCGTCCCGCCGGTGGCGGTGAGGAACAGCGCCTCCGGATCGTCGTGGATCGCGAACCCATCCGGCAGCGGCGTGCTGCACAAGCCCGCCCAGTCGTCGCTCCCCACATCCACCGTCAGCGTGCTCCCCGGCATCGCTGCGGCAGCGGCGGCGGCGAAGTCGCTCTCGGTGAACAGCGCCTTCAACCCGAAGCGCGCAAATATGTCGGCCAGCTCGCGGGTCTTGTAATGGTAGTTCACATTGACCGGCACCACGCCCGCCTTCACGCAGCCGAAATAGGCGAGCATGTAATCGGGGGTGTTGCGCAGCATTTGCCCGGCAATATCGCCCGGCTTCAATCCGCGTGCGATCAGGCCTGCCGCGATGGAATCGGTCAGCGCGTCAAGCTCGCCCCAGCTGACCACCCGCTCGCCATGCACCAGTGCCGGCCTGTCATGCGGGATCGCACCTGCCAGAGCCTTGACCACACACCCGAAATTCGCGCCCGCAAAAACCATTCTCGGCATCTCTCCTTGTCACTTTCGCTAGCCCCCCTCGGGCCAACCTTCCCCTAGGTAAATGATGAGGACATGCGGAATATTTCCGCTAATATCCCGACTCAGAAAACAAACAGAGGAGCAAGGCCCGACAATGGCTACTAATGTTGTCGAACTGCGCACGCCGCAAGGCCGCGAGTCGCTTGACCGGTTGCTCGAATCCGTCACCATCACCTGCCCCGAGGATATCCACGATGCAGCGGTGAACCTTGCCCGCATCGCGCAGGAGCGCGGGATGCAGATCGCGGTGTGCGACGATATCTCCTCGAAAGAACCGATGGTCGATGCCGATGGCACGATCCTCAACGCCGATATCTTCCGCTGGCTGGATGATGGCGCGCGCTGGTGGGAAGATCACCGGCTGGCGCTCCACTCGCCGCTGCCGCGCGCCTGCCGCTATGAAAGCGAGCCGTTCTGGGTCAATTCGCACGGCTTCAACACCCGCTGGCGCAACCACTATCTCGCCGAAATCGACATGAACGACTTCGAGAAGCGCGCGCTGTGCAAGGCGGCGATCGTGGTGCCGGTGCATCTGCCCTTCGGCCAGATTTCGGCCAGCAGCTTCATCTCGATGGACCGCGACAAGGAAGACCTTTCGGCCGAATTCGCCGAATATGGCGCGCTGTTCGCGATGGTGACGCGGTGCTTTGTCGCAGGCTATGTGCAGGCCCACCGCACCAAGCGGCGCATCCCGTCCGATTGCGTGCTGTCCAAGCGCGAGGTCGAGTGCCTGCGCTGGGCCGCGATCGGCAAGACCGACAAGGAGATCAGCATGATCCTCAACCGGTCACACGCCACGATCCGCTACCACATCCACCGCGCGGGCGAGAAGCTGGACAGCGTGAACCGCGCGCAGACGATCTTCAAGGCCGGGCAGCTGGGGTATCTCGGCGCGTCTGATTAGCGCAGCCGCCTCCGCGGCTGCGTCCTCGGTGCTGTTTCAAGCCCTTCGGGCTTGAGCACCTGCGGGCCTGCGGCCCGAGCCAGTGCTCTGACACCCCCTCCCGCGTGCGGGAGGGGCGTTCTCAGCCCAACTTCCGCAGCGGCTCGCTGCCATCCCAGCCCGCGCCTGCGGCCTTGATCATGCCGAACAGGTCCGGCCCGTCCTTGGCCTGCTGGAGAATCTCGACCAGCGTCCCCGGCCCGCCCCCTGCATCGACATAGATCGCCTTGCTGGTGCCGAAATTGCCCTCGATCATCACCTCGGCGCCTTCCGCCTCGCACACGGCCCGCGCGTGGTCGATGTCGTCGACGAGGATGCACACATGGTGCAGCCCGTTGCCGGTCGCGCCATATTCTCCGGTGTAGACCGAAGGATGGTTGTCCCTCGGCCGGATCAGCTCGATCTGCAAATCGCCCCAATAGGCCAGCGCAAGATCGAACACCGCATCGGTCGGCTCGCCGCGATACTTCATGCCATCGAGGTGAATGCCCTCGATGATGTAGAATGGGCCGACGCCCATGGTTTGCGTCCAGTGCTTCACCGCCGCGTCGAAATCCTCCGGCACGAAGGCCAGCTGCATGATGTCACCCAAGGCGGCGATTTTTCCCGGCAAGCCCATGTTCCTCTCCAATCCGATAGTGTGCCCCTTGTCCGAAGCTGTGTGATATTCTCCCGACGAGACACTGCACAAAGTGCGAGGACGGACGAGCAGGATGAACGAGATCAAGGATATTGCCCGCGCCGATCGCTGCCCGGGGATCAGCTATACCGACATGCTGAACGGCGACACCCGCCGTCCGCCGGATTACCTGTTCGAGGAAACCACCATCGAAATGGGCAACGAACCGCTGTCGGTCGCGCCCTATATCTCGGAGGACTTCGCCCGCCTTGAGCGCGAGAAGATGTGGCCCAACGTCTGGCTGTTTGCCGCGCGCGAGGATGAACTGCCCGATCCGGGCGACACCGTGGTGTTCGATATTGCCGGAAAAAGCTTCCTGCTGATCCGCCAGAAGGACGGCGGCGTGAAGGCGTTCTACAACGCCTGCCTCCACCGCGGCCGCAAGCTGCGCACCGAAAGCGGCAATTCGGTGCAATTGCGCTGTCCGTTCCACGGCTTCACCTGGCGCAATGACGGCAGCCTGAAGGAAATCCCCTGTTCGTGGGACTTCAAGCATCTCGAAGGCAAGGAAATGGCCCTGCCCGAAGCCCGCATCGAGCTGTGGCAGGGCTTTGTCATGCTGACCGAGAACCATGCCTTGCCCGATTTCAAGACCTGGCTCGGCCCGGCGGCCTCGCATTACGAGCGGTATGATTTCCAGAATCGCTACACCGGCATGTGGGTGCAGAAGAAGATCCCGGCCAACTGGAAGGCGACCGCAGAGGCTTTCATGGAAGCCTGGCACTCGATCACCACCCACCCGCAGCTGCTCGCCTTCCTCGGCGATGCGAACACGCGCTATGACCTGATCGGCGATCACTTCAACCGCGCGATCACGCCCTCAGGCGTGCTCAGCCCGCACGTAAAGGGCAAGAATTCGGACTACGTGCTGGAGAAGATGAACGAGTTTTCGGGCGGTCAGGATGCGCGCACCAACCGCCGCTTCAACGCCAGCGAAGGCCCGGCCGACGATTACGAAGCCGATGATCCGCTGGCGGCGCGCAAGCTGCTGGCCGAAGCCGGGCGCAAGGGCTTTGCCGAAAATTACGGGTATGATTACGAGGATGCGTCGGACACCGAGATTCTCGACAATTTCACCTACAATATCTTCCCCAATTTCTCGCCGTGGATCGGTTTCCTGCCCACTCTGGTCTATCGCTGGCTGCCCGGCGACACGCCCGACTGGTGCATCATGGAAATCCGCCTGCTGTTCCCCACGCCCAAGGGTCAGGACCGCCCGCGCGCGGTCGCGCCGACCTATATCCCTGATGACGAACCCTTCGCCTGGGCGAACGACATCATGGGCCCGCAGCTTGCCAACGTGTTCGATCAGGACATGGCCAACCTGCCGTTCGTGCAGGAAGGCATGAAGTCGATGCGCGACGGGCTGATGGAGCTGGGCCAGTATCAGGACAGCCGGGTGCGGCATTTCCAGACCACGCTGATGAAATATGTGAACGGGGAGCTGCCTGCGGTTAAGTAGGCGGCCATGAGCTTTTCCTTCGATCTCACCGGGCGCAGCGCGCTGATCACCGGCGCGTCGTCCGGCCTTGGCGCGCGGTTCGGGCGCATTCTGGCGGCAAGCGGCGCGAATGTGGCGCTGGGCGCGCGGCGGGCCGACCGGCTCGCGGCGCTTGCCACAGAGATCGGCCCCCGCGCCGCTGCGGTGCAGATGGACGTCGCGCGCGAAGCCGACATTGTCGCCGGCTTTGACGAGGCTGACGCGATCTTCGGCAAGGTCGATACGGTCATCGCCAATGCGGGCGTCGATGGCGCGGGCATGGCGACCACCATCCCGGAAGACGAGATCGAGCATACCCTCGCGATCAACCTGAAGGGCGCCATCCTGACCGCGCGTGAGGGCGCCCGGCGGATGATGGCGAACGGGGTCACCAATGGCCGGATCGTGCTGATCGCCTCGATCACCGCAACCGAACCCTCCCCCGGCCTCGTCGCCTATGCCGCCAGCAAGGCGGGCGTCGTGCAGGCGGGACGGACGCTGGCGCGGGAATGGGCGCGGGCCAGGATCAACGTCAACACCGTCTCCCCCGGCTATATCCGCACTGCGATCAACGATGCCTGGTTCGATACCGAGCCGGGCAAGAAGCAGATCGCCAAGTTCCCCAAACGCCGGTTGATGGGCGAAGAGGGGCTGGACGCGATGATGCTGTTCCTGTGCTCCGACGCATCGGAATTCGTCACTGGCACCAACTTCGTGCTGGATGACGGGCAGACATTGTGAAGCGCCAAATCTCCCTCGCTGCCGGGATCATGCCCGAAGCGACTCCGGCGCAGCTGATCGAATGCGCCGCCGCATCCGGTTTCGACTTCGGCGGGATGTGGGTGGAGCGCGAGACATGGACCCCCGCCACCACCCGCGCCATCCGGCAGCAGGCCCGCGATGCCGGGGTCGAACTGCTTGATTGCGAGGTCGCGTGGATCATGCCCGGCGCGCCCGATCCGTGGCTGTGCGAGCTGGTCGACATCGCGGCGGAACTGGGCGCGCGCAATCTGCTGTGCGTCTCCAGCGATCCCGACATGGCCGCCACCACCGCCAAGTTTCAGGCGATGGTCGACCGCGCCAAAGGCACCGGGGTCAGGATCAATCTCGAATTCGGCATCTTCACCGAGGTCAAGACCATCCACATGGCCCGCACCGTGCTGGAAGCGGTCGAGGGCGAGGCCAAGGCGCTGCTGGTCGATACGCTGCACTGGGAGCGTTCGGGCGGCACGGCGGAAGACCTCGCGGCAATCCCGCGCGAATGGCTGTCCTATTGCCAGCCCTGCGATGCGCCCGCTGACGGGCCGGACCTCGCCAGTTTCGATGCGATCATCGATGATGCGATCAACCGCCGGATGCCCTTGGGCCACGGCGGGCTGGCGCTCGGCGCAATGGTGGATGCTCTGCCTGCGCACCTGCCGATGGCGATCGAGGAACGCTCGGCCGCCTTGCGCGATGCCTTCCCCGATCTCGCCGAGCGCGCGCGTGAAGTCGCCCGCACCAGCCGCGCATGGCTGGATTCGCGGGACTAGGCGCGGCTTTCACCCGTCACGCCTCACCGCTGGCCTCGCGGTGCTTTTCATCCGGGCAGATGCCGGATAACGGGTGAGCGCGCCGCTGCCACCACCGACGAACCGCCCGAAAGTTGCCCCATGAAAGCCCTGCTCCGCCTGTCTGCCTGCGGCATCGCCCTTGCCCTGAGCGCGCCCCTCGCCGCGCAGGACGCAGAGGACGAGGTTGAGGCTGAGGTTACGGACACCGCAGAAGACATCATCGTCACCGGACGCGGGCTCGATCCGGCGCTGTCGACAGGGATCTACGCCACCACCACTCTGGAACGCGAGGTGATCGTCGCCAGCCCGTCAGGCCGGATCGAGGATGTGCTGCGCAATGTCGCCGGCTTCCAGCAGTTCCGCCGTTCGGACAGCCGCTCGTCCAATCCATCCGCGCAGGGCGTGACGCTGCGGGCGCTGGGCGGCAATGCCACCAGCCGCGCGCTCGTGCTGCTCGACGGGGTGCCGCTGGCCGATCCGTTCTTCGGCTATATTCCGCTGTCCGCGATTGCACCCGAAACGCTCGGCACGATCCGGGTAACGCGCGGCGGCGGGTCGGGGCCGTTCGGGGCAGGCGCACTCGCCGGAACGATCGACATGGAAAGCGCCGAGCCGGGGGCGGGCGGGCCGTTCCTCGGCAGCCTGGGCGTCAATGACCGGGGCGAGTCCGAGGCCAGCGGCGTGCTGACCCAGCGTATGGGCCAAGGCTTTGCCACGGCCAGCGGACGCTGGGACCGCGGGCAGGGGTTCTTCACCACGCCCGAAAACCAGCGCGTCCCCGCCACCGCCCGCGCCGCCTTCGAAAGCTGGAACGCCGCTGTGCGCGCCGTCGCGCCGCTGACGGACGAGGTCGAAGTGCAAGCCCGCGTCGCCGCCTTCCGCGACGCGCGCACGCTGCGCTTCGAAGGCGCGGATTCGACCAGCGAGGGCGAGGAAGCCTCGATCCGCTTCGTCGGGCGCGGAGCATGGCAGTTCGATGCGCTGGCCTATGTCCAGACGCGCGACTTCAGCAATATCGTCATTTCCTCGACCCGCTTTACCCCTACGCTCGACCAGCGCCGGACACCCTCCACCGGCATCGGCGGCAAGTTCGAGCTGCGCCCGCCGATCCTCGAAGGCCACGATATCCGCATCGGCGCGGATTACCGCCGCGCTGACGGGGAATTGCAGGAAGAAGCCTTGAACGCCGTGTCAGGCGCGATCACGGAACGCCGCCGGGCGGGCGGAGCGACCAGCAATCTCGGCCTGTTCATCGAGGATGACTGGCAGTTCGGCCCGCTGCTGGTCAACGGCGGTCTGCGCGCTGACCGCACCAGCATCACCGACGGCTTCTACCGCGCGGTCAGTGCCAGCGGCGTGCCGGTCAGCACGATCATTGCTCCCGACCGCGCCGACTGGGCGGTCAACTGGCGCGCCGGCGCATCCTTCAACGCCACCCGCCGCCTCGATCTGCGCGCCGCCGCCTATACCGGCCTGCGCCTGCCGACCCTGAACGAGCTCTACCGCCCCTTCGTGGTCTTTCCGGTCGTGACCGAGGCCAATGCCGCGCTGGAGAATGAACGGCTCGAAGGGTTCGAAATCGGGTTTGACTGGCAGCCGATCAACGCCATCGTGATCGCCGTGACCGCCTTCGACAACGAGGTCGAGAACGCCATCGCCAATGTCACCATCGGCCCCAACCTGCGCCGCCGCGCCAATCTGCCCGCCATCGCAGCGCGCGGGATCGAGGCGAGTGTCGCGGCCAAGTTCGGCAGCGTCAGCCTTGATGCCGGGCTCGCGTGGACGGACGCCGAAGTGCGCGGAGCAGGCACCTCGCTCGACCTCGACGGCAATCGCCCGGCGCAGACGCCCGAATTCGCCGCAACGCTGACGCTCGGCTGGAAGCCCGCCCCCGGCTGGCAGGTGGCGGCGACCGCGCGCCACACCTCCGCCCAGTTCGAGGATGACCGCGAGACCGACCGGCTGGCCCCTGCCACCACCCTTGACGCCTTCATCGCCGCGCCGCTCGGGAGCGGATTGTCACTGATCGCCCGCGCCGAGAACCTCACGGACGAGGCGATCATCACCCGCAATCAGGGCGGTTCCATCGACCTCGGCGTGCCGCGCACGCTGTGGCTGGGGCTGCGTTACGGGTTCTGAGCGTCAGCCGCCGCGCGCATGGGCTGCGATCTCGCTGGCGATGCGCGGGACAAGCGGGATCGGCAGATCGTGGCCCCAGCCGGGGATCGTCACCAGCCGCGCGCCCGAAATGTGCTTCGCGGTGTCCTCTCCCGCCTCCAGCTTCACCAGCGGATCGGCCTCGCCGTGCATCACCAGCGTTGGCACAGTGACATTGGCAAGGCGCGACCGGCGGCAGCCATCGTCGATGATCGCGGCCAGTTGGCGCGGCAGGCCTGCCGGATAGACCGAACGGCGCATGTTCAACAGCACCCGCTCGCGCTGCTGTTCGGGATCGAAGGGGAAGCCCGGGCTGCCGATATTCTTGACGATGTTCAGGCCGTGGGCGACCAGCGATTCCTCCTCCATGCTCTGGATCGGGGCCACCAGCGCGTCGATCGCGTGCTTTTCCGCCTGGGGCAGCTTGCCATTGCCGGTGGTCGACATGATCGAGGTGAGGCTGGCCAGCCGATGCCCGTGATGCACCGCCATCAGCTGCGCGATCATCCCGCCCATCGACGCGCCGACCACATGGGCGCTGGCGATGCCGAGCGCGTCGAGCAGCCCGATCCCGTCATCGGCCATGTCCTTGAGGGTGTAAGGCACCTTCGCGGGAAAGCCGATGTTCTTGCGCAGCACCTGCACCGGCAGGCTGGGCGCGCGGGCGCCTTCAAACTTCTGGCTGAGGCCGATGTCGCGGTTGTCGTAACGGATCACCCGGAACCCGTCGCCGACCAGCGCCGCCACCAGCTCGTCCGGCCAGAGCGTCATCTGCGCGCCGAGGCCCATGACCAGCAGGATCACCTCGGCGTCGGGGCTTCCGCGATCCTCGTAGAAAATCTCGATGCCGGTGTTGGGCGTGGTGACGGTGGGCATGGGGCAGGCAGTCCTCTCAACCGGCCCGCATGGTCACTTCCATTCGGGTCCGGCTATATCGAAGCCGCGTGCGTCCAATTGGTCAAGCACTCCGCCACTTTCCGCCAACACCCTTAGCGGCACGACGGCAAGGGTGGTGCCCTTGGCCGTGCTGACTTCGGCGATTGTGTCGACCCAGATGGTCCTGAGTTCGCTGCCCAAAGTCTCGTCCGCCCAGGGCCAGCACTGGCCGAGCGCGCTTTCCAGCGGGTTCGCCATGACCGAGGGAATATCATACCGCCGCCAGTCCGCCGCGCGCTTTTCGACGATGTCGGGGCCAGCCTCGACCGCGTCCATTGCGGCGTTGAGGCAGGGGATGTGCGCGGCAGGCGGCGCATCGGCGAGGTTGTCGATGATATCCTCGCCCCGCAGCGTGCCGGCGCGGGTGGTGGGAACATCGGCCTTGTCCGCCGCCTTGCTGACCACGTCGGACGGTTCATCCGCGGTGTCACGGTTGAAGCGCAGTTCCTTCCTGAGCATCTGGAACGAGGTCATCAGGAAGGACTGGCGCGCATAATCCTCCTCATGCGCCGTGCCGAGCGCTTCGAGCCGCGCCCATTGGTCAGCCGTCAGATATTCACTCGCCACGGTCTTGTCGGGCAACTTGGTGAACTTCGATCCGCTGAAGATCAGCCGCAGCACATCACCCGGCGAAATCTTGGGCCGCGCGCCGAGGATCACGCGGTCGGCCTGCGCGGTCGCTTCCTTGAGCCGGTCGGGCTGCCACGGGGTGGTTTTCGGAATCGCCCGGATCTCGCCGACAAGGATGATGGTGCCGGTGGGGGTGTCGATGGTCCACATCGGCGCGCCGGAGCGCTGGGCCGTGACGACGATTGCGTTTTCCGATGCGTTTTCGGACGGGGCGGGGTCTTCCTGCGCGGCGATGGGGGTAGCGATCAACGCGGCAAAGCCAGCCAAAAACAGGAATTTGTGCATTGTAGCGCCTTCGAAAGGGTGACCAGCGTGCAGGGCTAGTCGGCGCAAGATGAACCCCTGCCTAACTGACTGGTTCCGCCCCGCTGCCTAAGGCACCAGCACCGTATCCTTCGGCTCGTCCGCCAGCTCGGGGTAATCGAGCGTGTAGTGCAGCCCCCGGCTCTCCTTGCGCTTGAGAGCTGACGTCACGATCAGCTCCGCCGATTGCAACAGGTTGCGCAATTCGATCAGGTCGGTCGTCACGCGGAAGGCGCCGTAGTAATCCTCGACCTCGCGTTTCAGCAGCTCGATGCGGCTGGCGGCGCGTTCCAGCCGTTTGGTGGTGCGCACGATGCCGACATAGTTCCACATGAAGCGGCGGATTTCGGTCCAGTTCTGCTTGATGACCACCTCTTCGTCGGAGTCGGTCACGCGGCTTTCGTCCCATGGCAGGATCGCAGGGGGCGCTTCCAGCGTGTCCCAGCGCGCCAGAATATCCTGCGCCGCCGCTTCGCCGAAGACAAAACATTCCAGCAAGCTGTTGGACGCCAGCCGGTTCGCGCCGTGGAGGCCGCTTTCGGTGCATTCGCCCGCCGCCCACAGACCGGGAACATCGGTGCGCGCGTCGAGCCCGACGACCACCCCGCCGCAGGTGTAATGCTGCGCAGGCACGACCGGGATCGGCTGGGTGGTCATGTCGATGCCGAGACCCATCAGCTTGTCATAGATCGTCGGGAAGTGGCCCTTCACGAAGTCGGCCGGCTGGTGGCTGATATCGAGATGCACGTAATCCAAGCCAAACCGCTTGATCTGATCGTCAATCGCCCGCGCCACGACATCGCGGGGGGCCAGCTCCATCCGCTCAGGATCGTAATCGACCATGAAGCGGCGGCCGGTTTCGGGGTGGAGCAGATGCCCGCCCTCACCCCTGACAGCTTCCGTGATGAGGAAGTTTTTCACGTCGAGATTGTAGAGGCAGGTCGGGTGGAACTGCATCATCTCCATGTTGGAGACGCGTGCGCCCGCCCGCCAGGCCATGGCGATCCCGTCCCCCGTCGCGCCGCGCGGGGCGGTGGAGAACTGGTAGACGCGCCCGGCCCCGCCGGTGGCGAGGATGGTGGCGCGGGCGACATGGCGTTCGACGCGCCCGGTGGCCTCGTTGAGAGCATAGACCCCCCAGACACGGCCAGCAGCAGAGAATTGCTCGGCGTGGCGGTCGGTGATGAAGTCGATGCAGGTTCGGCCCGGCAGCAGGGTGATGTTGGGATGCGCCTCAGCCGCCTTGACCAGCGCCGATTGCACCGCCCAGCCGGTCGCGTCGTCGACATGGACGATCCGGCGGTGCGAATGGCCGCCTTCGCGCGTGAGGTGCAGGCTGTCCGCATCGCGGTTGAACGGCACGCCCAGCTCGCACAAGCGGTCGATGGATTGCGGCGCACGCTCGATCACGAATTCGACCGTAGCCAGATCGTTGAGGCCAGCGCCCGCCACCATCGTGTCGCGCACATGGTTTTCGAAGGTGTCGCCCGTGTCGAGCACCGCGGCGATCCCGCCCTGCGCCCAGGCGGTCGATCCGCCGGTGAGCGAGCCCTTGGCCAGCACCAGCACCCGCCGCGTTTCGGCGAGCGCCAGCGCCGCGGTCAGCCCCGCCGCGCCCGAGCCGATCACGACAACGTCATGCGCCAGCGCGTCCCCAGGATTTCGCAAGGCCTCAGTCATCGCCATCCCAGCGCCATGGCGTGCAAAATTGCCGCCCGCAAGAGCCATGCTTGTCACACGGATTTAAGCCAAATGGCTTAGGGCATTTCGCTAGGTTGCGGTGCAGCATGATGCTAACCCTCCGGAACCGGGCGAATCACGACGTAACGTCGGCCGCCGCGGGGGGATCGCACATAACATGGTCGCTTGCTTATCCTCTCCGCTGGAGCGCGCTGTTTCATGTCTGTAATCTCGTTTGTCGGATGCCTGCTCAATCACCATGAACCTGTGCGCCGCAACGTCACGTGGAGTGGCCGCGCCTATATCGGGGAATGCCGCCATTGCGGCGCGCCGATCAAACGGCATGGCCGTCGCAACTGGCGCAAGCGCCTGACCGCCGATGACGAGCAGCGCGGCGAGCCGACCCCGACCTGAGCCGGATCGCCGCAAGCCTATGCGGCAGTGGCGGTGAGCTGGACGAACACGTCCTCAAGATCGGCTTCGCGGGTGGTCACATCTTCCACCGTCATGCCCTGCGCCTGAAGGATCGCGAGCACCTGCCCGGCGCTGAGGCTGTCCTTGTCATAGGTCACCTCGACCCCGCGCGCGCCGTCCCACTGCACCCGCACGAACGCGTCATGCGCAGGCGCAGCGGCAAGGTCTGCGGCGACCGTTACGGCCACGATCTTCTCGCGCGCCATATCGACCAGCTCGCGGGTCGGCTTGTTGGCGATCAGCTGGCCGTGGTTGATGATCGCGATGCGGTCACACAGTTCCTCGGCCTCTTCGAGATAGTGGGTGGTGAGCACCACGGTCACGCCGTCGCGGTTCAGCTCGCTGACCAGTTCCCACAGCTGACGGCGCAGATCGACGTCAACGCCTGCGGTGGGTTCATCCAGCACCAGAATCGGCGGGGAATGCACCATCGCCTTGGCCACCAGCAGCCGCCGCTTCATCCCGCCTGACAGGGTGCGGGCGTAGGCGTTGCGCTTGTCGGCGAGCCGCACCGCTTCCAGCAGCGCCTCGCTGCGGCGAAAGGCAGACGCGATGCCATAGAAGCCGGCCTGATTCTCCAGCACCTCGAAGGGGGTGAAGAAGGGATCGAACACGATTTCCTGCGGCACGATCCCGATCGAGCGGCTGGCGTTGCGGCGGTCGCGGTCAATGTCGAAGCCCCAGATCTCGGCTGTGCCGGAGGTCTTGTTGACCAGCCCTGCAAGGATATTGATCAGCGTCGATTTGCCCGCGCCATTGGGGCCGAGCAGCCCGAAGATCGAGCCTTCCGGCACATCGAAGCTGACCCCGCCCAGCGCCAGCTTGCCTTCAGTGACCGTGCCGTTCGCGCCCTTGGCCGGGGCGTAGCGTTTCACGAGATTGTCGATGCGGATGGCGGGTTCGGCGGACATGCCACTCGCCTAGGCAAAGCCTGCCGCAAAGGCAATTGAACTCCGGCCTTCCGCCCTGTATCGGCAACGGCCATGAGCATTCCTCCTCCTGAAGTCCTGCTGGTCGATACGCGGCGTGTGTCCTGCGACGGGGCCAGCGGCATCCGCGGCGGCAAGGGCTATCGCCCGGCGGCACTGGGTCATCCGCGCGTGTTCCTCGAGATCGACGAGCATGGCTATGTCGATTGCGGCTATTGCGACCGCCGCTTCGTGCTGCGCGGCGGGCCGGCGGATGGCGCAGTGCAGGCAGGCCTGCCTGATATCGCGGCGGGGGCCAGCGCCGCCGTTTCCTGATTGCGCGCGCTCAGCGACGGTTAAGGCGCGGTGGCTTATCGGCGGCGTATTCCTAATCGCAAGGATGACGCCATGAGCCGTTTTCGCCCTGCCCTGATCGCCGCCCTGCCGCTCGCTGCGGCCAGCATGTGCCTGAGCCCGCTTGCGGCGCAGCAGGCCGTCGAGACCGAAGCCGCGGCCGTCGAACCGCTGTCCAAGGGCGAACAGCGCCTCGCCAAGCTGCTCGAAGGCCGGGTGGCAGGTGAGCCGGTACGGTGCATCCGCACCCTGCCCAGCCAGCGGATGCAGACCATCCGCGGAACCGCCTATGTCTATGGTTCGGGCAACACGATCTTTGTCCAGCGCACCCGCAATCCCGATCAGATCGACGATAATGACGCGCTGGTCACAACCCGCTTCAACGCCAGCGAGCTGTGCCGGCTCGACCAGATGACGACGGTCGACCGGGTGCTTGGCGTGTTCACCGGCGCGGTGTTCTTTGAAGATTTCGTGCCTTACACGCGGGTGAAGTCGGAGCCGAAGGCCGAAGGCTGAACGGCAAGGGGCGGCGCGTTGCAGCTGTCCCCCACGGCGCAAGCCCGGCGCACCGCGGCCGGCATCGCGCAGGTCGGCTGGCCTGTCAGGCCGACATAGCGACATTCCGCCCGCGCTCCGCTGCGCCGCGCAGGCAGATCGAGCTGATCACCGGCAAAGTCAGCCAGCACCTGCTCCGCGCGGCGATAGGCGCTGACTTCGGCATGGAGTTCGCCGAGCGACAACGCCACATCCAGCGCACCGCGGCGTTCGGCCACTGTCGCCTGCTGGCAGGGAAATGGCGCCGGGCGGTCGTTCTGGTCAGGGGCCGCATGATCAGAGTGCGACGTCCGCAGATCACGGACAGAATCGCGAGCTCTGCCAGCCGACACAACCATGCCCTGCCAGCGGCCCAGTATCCACGCGCCCAGCGCCACACACATGATGATCCCGCCCAGCGCCGCCGGGCCTCCGAAAAAATCCATGCCTACCTCCCCGTCCAATCCAAGCCGGGGAGCCTCCCGAAGCCCTGCCGACATCCCGCCATTGTTGCTGCCACGCCGATCCCCTCCAGAATCGGTTATGGCGCGGCGCATGGTGCCGCAGTGCGCGGGCGGAGAGAATGCGGGGTGTTACCTAGGGGTTGGCCCTTAGTGCACCATTTTGCAGCAAGACATGGGGCCGGTCAGGCGCGGGCCATCGCGTGCATCCGGGCGATGATTTCCTCGGCCTGAAGCATGATCCGGTCGATCAACTCCTGACAGGTCGGGATATCGTGGATGAGGCCGGCCACCATGCCACAGCTCCACGCGCCCGCGTCCATCGTGCCTTCGGTCATGATCTTGGGATAGACCCCGGCGACTTCGGGCAGGATGTCCTGGATGGTGATGGCGTCGCCCAGTTCCTTTTCCTTGATGATCAGGCGTTCGACAGCCGCGTTGTTGAGCACGCGTTCGGTGTTGCGCAGCGGGCGCATCACCAGCCGCGTGTCGAGCTCGCTCGCCGCAAGAATCGCCTGCTTCACGTTCTCGTGAACGGGCGCTTCCTTGGTCGCGATGAAGCGCGTGCCCATGTTCATGCCCTGCGCGCCCATGGCGAGGCTGGCGACAAGGCTGCGCCCGTCGGCCATGCCGCCGCTGGAGACAAAGGGAATGTCCAGTTCATCGGCGGCACGCGGCAGCAGGATGAAGTTGGGCACGTCATCCTCGCCCGGGTGGCCGCCGCATTCGAAACCGTCGACGCTCACCGCATCGCAGCCGATATCCTGCGCCTTCAGCGAGTGGCGCACCGAGGTGCACTTGTGGATCACCTTGATCCCGGCGTCCTTCAGCGGCGGCAGCAGGTCGACCGGGTTGCGCCCCGCCGTCTCCACGACCTTCACCCCGCCATCGATCACCGCCTTGACCAGCCCGGGATAGTCGGGCGGGGTCAGGGTCGGCAGGATGGTGAGGTTCACGCCGAACGGCTTGTCGGTCATGTCCTTGCAGCGCGCGATTTCATTGGCGAGCTTTTCGGGCGTGCCCTGCGTCAGGCCGGTAATGATCCCGAGCCCGCCTGCATTCGACACCGCCGCTGCCATCTCGGCAAAGCCGACATAATGCATGCCACCCTGGATGATGGGGTGCTGGATGCCGAACATTTCGGTGATCGCGGTCTTCATGGCCTGTGTTCTCCCGTGCAAGCTTGGTGTTTGCGCGGCAAACAAGCCGAGTTGCGCGCTGCTTTCAAGCCCGCTTTTGACAAGGCCGCAGCCCGCCTCAGCGCGCCGTAGCGTCACACTTGCGACAAAGTTACAAGGGGAGCCGGACGGCGGGAACGCGGTGGGATCGGTTCGCGTGCCCCCGTCCGGCACGGTCACCCATGCCCCGGCCCGCGCCAGCCCGCTTTGATCCAGCGCAAAGCGCTTGAAATATAGGCGCTATCCCTCAGCCGCGCTTGAAGGCGAGGCTGAACGTAACCGGCACGGCGGGGGTGATCGAGGGCAATTGCGCCAGTGCGCGCAACTCGCCCAGCTCGTCGGTCAGGCCGAACATATCGGTCGAGATAATCACCGGCGCGGTCGGCACCACGGTTACGCGGTCTTCAGCGACGCGGGTGACCAGCACTTCGGTTTCCACATCACTGCTCGCGCCCTTGATCGTAACGCTGGCCTTGAGCGGCCGGGTGAGCGACTGGCCGACCGCAAGGCCGGCAAAGGCCGCCGGATCAAGCTTGGCCGTCACGGTCGCCTTGGGGTTCTCGGCCACACCGAAGAAGATCTCGCGCATCCGTTCATTGCGGATATCGACCCCGGTGTTGACCGAGGCCAGATCGATGTCGAGGCTCGCCGTGCCGTCTTCGGCCACGCTGCCGCTAAGGGTGTCGAAGCGGTTGGCCTCGGCCACTTCGCCCGCCTTGATGCTGACATAGCTGAGGCGCGAGCCTGCCGGATCGAGCGCCCAGGTGCCTTCGGCCAGCGGCGCGGCGGTCGCCTTGCTCTCGGGCAGATCAACGTCCGGTTCGGCGCAGGCGGAAAGGCCCAAAGCGAGCGCGAGAGGCAGAATCGCGGCAAGGGCAAGCGGACGAAGGTTGGACATCACGATCTCGGGACCTCTCATGCAGGAATGCAGCTGAGATCGATATGCGATTTGTCGCGCCGCTGGAAGGGGCGGATCAACCTATCCGCACACCCGTCGCTATTCGAACTGGGGCCCCCGCACCACATCGACATCGCTCAGCAGCAGCAGCATCCGGTGCGGCCCCAGCAGCGGGCTCATGAGATCGACCAGCTGCTCCGCCTTTTCTGGCGTGGTAATGGCAAGCAGCATGATCTTGGCGGTCGCGCCCGAAACCTGATCGTCGCGCCAGCGGCCATGCTGGCCCATCCCGCCCACCGTGGGCAGCAGAGTGTAATTGTGGATGCCCGCCGCAGCCGCCAACCGCTCAAGCGCGGGGATCAGCGGTTCATCGGCCAGCACCTCGATACGGCGCATGCGGGTCATGTCGGTCATGATGCGAACACCGGAGCAAACTGGATCGCAAGCCAGCGATAATAGGCAATGCCGAGCGTTATATTGAAGGGGAAGGTCACGGCAAGGCTCATGCCGAGATAAAGGCCCGGGTCAGCCTGCGGCAGGGCGAGGCGCATGACGGCAGGGACAGCGATGTAGCTGGCACTGCCCGCCAGAATGCCGAGCGCCGCCGCCGAGCCTGCGTCGAGCCCCGCCCCCAGAGCGAGCACCACCCCGAGCGTCCCGTTCATGACCGGCAGGGCAATGCCAAGCACCACCGTGCGCCAGGTCAACGCGCGGCGATCCATCAGCCGCCGCGCCGCGATCAGCCCCATGTCGAGCAGGAACAGGCACAATATGCCCTTGAACAGGGTATCGAACACCGGGGCGATCGGGATGAAGCCTTCCTTGCCCGCGATCACGCCAATCAGGAAGCTGCCGACCAGCAACACCACCGATCCGTTGAACAGGGTTTCGTGCAGCAACCCGCCGCGCGGGGCGAGGCTGTCAGGGCCGGTGCGCCTGGCAAGCAGCAGGCCGGTCAGGATCGCGGGGGTCTCCATCAGCGCGAGCACCGCCACCATGAAACCGGCCGGCGCCATTCCGGCGGCCTTCAGAACCTCGGATCCGGCGGCGAAGGTCACCACGCTGACCGAACCGTAATGCGCGGCCACGGCGGCGGCATTGGTCTGGTCGAGCCTGCCGAACCACTTCAGCAGCGCAAAGGCAGGCAGCGGCAAAAGCAACGACAGGGCAATCCCGCAGGCACCCGCCAGCGCCATTTCGGGGGCAAGGCCGGTCTCGGCCACCTCGATGCCGCCGCGCAGGCCGATCGACATCATCAGATAGAGCGCGATGGTCTTGGCCGCCGCCTCGGGGATCGCGAGGTCCGAGCGGACGAAGGCGGCGATCGCCCCCAGCAGGAAGAACAGGATGACGGGTTGCAGGAGGAACGCGGCAGTCATGTCGAACCATCCCCCCGCGGGCAGCCTCCCACGCCGCGGACGCAGCGCGTGTCTGGGGGCGAGACGGTCAAGAACCGAAGTGGTTCCCGAACTGTCCGAGGATTTGCGAAATAACAAACGCGGCAGTCAAACCGAAATAGGGTCTGTCACGCCTGTTCTTGTGTCTACATAACTACAGAGTAACGCATATATTCGCAGCTGTGCAGCCGCTATACTGCGGCACCGCTATCTATTCCCATTCAATCGTGCCGGGCGGCTTGCTGGTATAGTCATACACCACGCGGTTGATGCCCTTGACTTCGTTGACGATACGGGTCGCCACGCGGGTCAGGAACCCGGCGTCATAGGGGAAGACGTCCGCGGTCATCCCGTCGGTCGAGGTGACGGCGCGCAGAGCGCAGACGTTGTCGTACGTGCGTCCGTCGCCCATCACGCCGACGGTCTTGACCGGCAGCAGCACCGCAAAGGCCTGCCAGATGGCGTCATAAAGGCCCGCATTGCGGATCTCCTCAAGGTAGATCGCGTCGGCCTTGCGCAGGATATCGCAGCGTTCCTTGGTGACTTCGCCGGGGATGCGGATGGCGAGGCCGGGGCCGGGGAAGGGGTGGCGGCCGACGAAGGCGGGCGGCAGGCCCAGCTCGCGGCCGAGATCGCGCACCTCGTCCTTGAACAATTCGCGCAAGGGCTCGACCAGCTGCATGTTCATGCGTTCGGGCAGGCCGCCGACATTGTGGTGGCTCTTGATCGTGACGCTCGGCCCGCCCGTGAAGGACACGGATTCAATCACGTCGGGATAGAGCGTGCCCTGCGCAAGGAACTCCGCCCCGCCGATTTTGTTCGCCTCGGTCTCGAACACGTCGATGAAGGTCTTGCCGATGAACTTGCGCTTGGCCTCGGGGTCGGTGAGGCCGGCAAGCCCGCCGAGGAACAGAGCCTCCGCCTCAACGTGCACCAGCGGGATATTGTAATGGTCGCGGAACAGGGTGACGACCTGTTCGGCCTCGTTCATGCGCATGAGGCCGTGGTCGACGAAGACGCAGGTCAGCTGGTCGCCGATCGCCTCGTGGATCAGCACAGCCGCAACTGCCGAATCGACGCCGCCGGAAAGGCCGCAGATCACCCGCTTGTCGCCCACCTGCGCGCGGATTTCCGCGATCTTGGTTTTGCGGAACTCGGCCATCGTCCAGTCGCCCTTGAGGCCGCAGACATGGCGCACGAAGTTGGCGATCAGCTTGCCGCCATCGGGCGTATGGACCACCTCGGGGTGGAACTGGGTGCCGTAGAACTTGCGCGCCTCGTCAGCGATCACCGCGAAGGGCGCGCCGTCAGACGTGGCGACGATTTCGAAGCCGGGCGCAAAGGCCGTGACCTTGTCGCCGTGGCTCATCCACACCTGATGCCGCTCGCCCACGTCCCACAGGCCGTTGAACAGCGCACATTCGGCGGTGACGGTCAGGAAAGCGCGGCCGAATTCGCCGCCTTCTCCGGTTTCATGGCCGGGACGGACTTCGCCGCCGAGCTGGTGGCTCATCACCTGCTGGCCGTAACAGATGCCCAGGATCGGCACGCCCGCTTCAAACAACGCCTGCGGCGCGCGCGGGCTGCCGTCGTCGGGGACGCTGGCGGGAGAGCCGGACAGGATGATGCCCTTGGGCTGCATCCGCCGGAACGCGGCTTCGGCCTGAGTGAAGGGCGCGATCTCCGAATAGACCCCGGCCTCGCGCACCCGTCGCGCGATCAGCTGCGTTACCTGGGAGCCGAAATCGACGATCAGGATCGATTCGGGGACGGCAGAATCGCCCGTGGCGGGGCTTGAAGGGTGCGCGCTCATGGCGGCGGATTACGAAGCGGGCCTCGCCCTGTCCAGCATCGCCGCGCCGCGCGCCGGTGATTTCGCAGCGCACCATAAAAACATGGGCCGGATTTCAGGCGGTTCCCGGAAAATCGTAGCAATTCCGTTGCAATCTTTGGAACCAATTTCGCGCATTTCGCATTTGCACATAACTCTTGTGCACTGCACCAGAGGTTTCGATCAGCAACCGAATGCCGGTCAGCGGCATCGCACACCCCGACACCCTCCCATACACCCGGAGTTTCCCCCATGCGTTTCACTCTCCCCCTGATCGCTCTCGTCGCCATCGCAGCCCCTGCTGTCGCCGCCCCGGCGACTGACGACACCGTGACCGTCCGCATTGCCTATGGCGATGTCGATGTTGCGACCGCCGAAGGCCGTGCCGCTCTCGAAGCGCGCATCGATGCCAAGCTGCGCAAGGCCTGCACTGTCGAAGCCTCGGGCCGTTACACCTTCGGCCGCGCGGTCGTGGACAGCAAGTGCGTCGCCGATGCCCGCATCGCAGCACTCGCCGAAGTCGAGCGCGTGGCCTCGGCCGAAGCCCGCAACGGCCGTTCGGTCGCCGCCAACTAAGCGATACAAACGCTTGAAACAAAAGGCCGTCGGAGCGATCCGGCGGCCTTTTTGCGTGGCTGCATGGCGGAAGTTTGTTGCGCTTCTTGCAACCTTCCTTGGCGTTTTCGCATTTGAATTCGGCTCCCCCGAACACCACTTGGCCTCCAGAACGATGCGGCGCCGGGCCCCTCTCTCCATTCCGGCGTTTTCCTTGCGGGAGCCCCATGAGGAAACCATCGTCCGGTAACGGGGTCCGAACACGGATCCGTTGCCCGCCTGCCTGACCCGGCAGGAGCGGCCAGCACGCCCCCCTTGCTTGGCCCTCCCGCCCTGTCACTGCCCGGCCAAGCGCCGGACACGCAGCGAAAGAGGCGCGGCCGCCACCTCCCCCCCCCTGAAATGGTGGCCGCGCCTCAAGCCGCGCACCAGACCCCCCGCCCCGCATTCGCCACAAAGCGACCGGGTGATTGCCTTTTTCGATTGCCGTGATGAATTATTTTCAGTCTTGTGAGAGATTGAAAATTGCGCAGCAATTCGCATATAGTGCGCAAGCCCGGCTGGCCCCTCTCCCCCCCTGAAGCCAGCCGGGCCCCCGAACCACAACATAACAGGGAACAAAACCATGCGTATCAGCGAAAAGGCCATCGCCTTGCTGCTCGCCGTTGTCATCAGCGGCACCGCGTTCAACACGTTTATTGTCTAGGGCCTCAAGCCTCTGATATCGTCTAGGGCCTCAAGCCTCAGATATCGTTTGACGCGAGCAACTTAGCGAAAGCCTACAGCGGCCCGGTTCCTCGTCAGGGGGGCCGGGCCGAGCTGTTTCTGGCTTCCGCTATTCCACCCCGCCCAGCCGCGCCGCTTCTTCGCGCAACTCGGTTTTCAGCAGCTTGCCGATGTGGCTCCTCGGCATTTCGCCGATGGGGTGCAAGGCGGCGAGGCGCTGGGTCTTGCCGAGCCGGGCGTTCACCGCCGCCAGAATCGCCGCCGGATCACCCGCGCCGTCCTTCAGCACGACAAAGCCGACCGGGCTTTCCCCCCATTTGCGCGAAGGCAGGCCGACCACCGCCGCTTCGGCCACGCCGGGTTCCTTGCTCAATTCGGCTTCGAGGTCTGATGGGTAGATATTGAACCCGCCCGAGATGATCATGTCCTTGGCGCGGCCCACCAGCTCGACAAAGCCTTCCGCGTCCACCCGCCCGATATCGCCCATGCGCATCCATGCCTCGCCGGTCGCAGGGTCGATCCACTGGGCTTCGGCGGTCTTGTCGGGCCGGTTCTTGTAGCCGCTCATCATGGTGAGGCTGCGGCCGATCATGTTGCCCGGAGTGCCGGGGGGCACTTCACGGTCCTCGTCGTCGAGCACCTTCAACTCGCTCCCCGGCGCGGGGCGGCCGACGGTGTGGAGCTTGTCGGGGAATTCATGGCACGCCAGCAGGCACACGACCCCGCCTTCGGTCATCGAATAGATCTCGATCAGCCCGCCCGGCATCCGCCGCAGCACCTCGCGCTTGAGGTCGGCGGAGAACGGCGCGGAGGTGCAGTATTTGAGCTTCAGCGCCGACAGGTCGAAGCTGTCGAACCCCGCAAAGTCCATCAGCCGCTGGTATTGCACCGGCACCAGCATGGTGATCGTCGTCCGGTCGGCCTCGGCATGGGCGAGCCACTTGGCGCAATCGAACTTGCCCATCACCCGCACGCAGCCCCCCGCCAGCAGCACCGGCAGGAAGGCAACCATCGTGGTGTTCGAATAGAGCGGCGTCGACGCGAGCGAGCGCACCTCCAGCCCCGCGCCGAGATAACTCAAAGCCGTCGACGCAAACTGACGCCAGCGCATCTGGTGGGAATGGACGATGCCCTTGGGAATGCCGGTGGTGCCGCTGGAATAGATGATGTTGAACGGATCTTTGGGCTCGGGCGTGAAAGCAGGGGCGCGGGTACCCGGAGGGGCCATCCACTGGTCGATGCTTTCCAGCGGCACGCGGATCAGGTCCGACATGAAGTCCTGCCCCAGCTCCGCCGCCTTGGCCGCATCGATGAACAGGTGGATCGCGCCCGAATCCTTCGCCATGCCTTCGAGCTGTTCGGGCGAGGCGCTTGTCGTCAGCGGTGCCGCCACCCCGCCTGCGCGCATCGCGGCGAGGAACACCAGCGCATATTCCACGGTGGAGGTGCCGAGGATCGCCACCGATTGCCCGCGCTTGAGGCCAGTCTCCACCAGCCGCGCCGCCAGCCGTTCGACCAGCCCGACCAGTTCGGCCCAGTACACCTCGCGCGCCTCATCGCGCAGAGCGAGATCGTCACCCTTGATGCGCGACCATTCCATCAGGATATCGGGAAAGCTGCCGAAAGGTTCGGCAAGGCGGCTCATCATCATCTCGTGGCTCATGGTGGCCATGCATAATCAGCGGCGGGCGCGGCGCAAAGGATTTGCGAAAGCCCTCGCACAAGTGGCAGGAAGCGCGGCGAGGGAGAGAAACAGAATGATCCGCACGTTCGCCATGTCTGCGCTTGCGGCCTTGTCGCTGGCTGCGTCAGCGGCACAGGCACAGCCACAACCCCGGCGGGTTCTGGTGGTGGTCGCCCATCCTGACGACGAATTGTTCATGGCGCCCGCCATCGCCGCACTCGCGCGGGAGGGGGCGGATGTGGCGATTTACTTCGCGACCGCAGGCGATGCCGGGCCAGGCGTCTCGGGCCTCGCGCCCGGTGCGCAGCTCGCCGAGCGGCGCATCGCGGAGGCTTGGTGTTCCATCGAGGCGCTGGGGGCATCGACCTTGCTGGGCGCGGAGCATCCCGATGGCAAGCTGGGCCTTGCGGCGCACCATGAAGACAGTCCGGCGCGGGCGCTGTCTGCGTCTTTCGCAGAGCAATTCGCCTTGTCCGACCTCGTTCTCACCTGGGGGCCGGACGGCGGCTATGGCCATGCCGATCACCGTATGGTCAGCGCGCTGGCCACGCAGGCGGTGCAGGCGATGCCCGCTGCGACCCGGCCCAATCTGCTCTATGTCGGCATCCCGAACGGCACCCTGCCGCCGCTGCCGCAGATGGCCAGCTGGGCGACGACCGACCCTGCGCTGCTGACCGAGACGATCGCCTATACCGCGTCCGATCTCGCCGCCGCGACGACTGCCGCCCAGTGCCACGAAACCCAGTTCGATGCCTATAGCCGCGACGGGATGATGGCGATGTTCGACGGCACGATCTGGCGCGGCAAGGTGCATTTCCGTCCGGCCTTCTGACCGGCGCGGCGATGCTCAGTAATCGTATTTGCGGTACAGCTTGCGGAAGTTGCTGACGAGATTGGCCCCTTCGGACAATGCCTTCGCTGTATCGCCCTTGCGATAGGCCCTGAACATGTTGAGCAGGTTTTCCGCCCCTGCCGTCAGCTCTCCGTCACGGTCGAGATATTCGCGCTCTTCCCGCTTGGCGCGCTTCTTCTCGCGCCTGCGGGCTTCGGTCCATCTGACGAAGTCATGGCGGAGCTTCTGGGCAATCTCTTCCTGGTCCCGCGGCCGGGCGGCTTCGAACTCGACCGGATGAACATCCCCCGACGCGTGGTAGAAGCTGGCAAAGCCGTCTCCGAAATCATGCGAGGTCACAAGAACCGGGACGTCGCGTCCGAAGTCCAGCTTCGCCAGATCGCGTTCGACCGCCCGATGGACGTGCAGCATCAGCCACCATTCGCAGATGGTCAGCATCACGCGGCGCGCGGGATCATCCCTGCCGGTCTCCGCCGCCACCTTGCGCAGCGCCGCCAGCATCGGATCGGCGCCGTTGAGCAGCAGCGCCACGTCGATCCCGTCGAAATCGCCGAACCAGCTGTCGCCATGTTCATCGAGATGACCGGCCAACGCCGCCTGATCGCCCACCATGGGATGCGGCTCGGTGTAGTAATAGCACTCCAGCCCGATCCGTTCGGGCCGGAACTGCTCCGTTCCGTCAAGATGGTTGCGCGAGCCGGTGTAGTCGATGCCGTGTCCCGACAGCGCGATGGCGGCGACGCCAGCCTTGTAGTGCCGGATGCCGTCATAAAACCCGTCCCAACCGGCGATGACCAGACGGCCTGCCCCGAAGGTGCCGACAATCTGGCGCAGTCCCGGATCGGGAAACAGCGCGATGTAGCTCGCCAGCGCCGCTTCGGCTGCGGCGGCCTGCTTGTGCCGGATCAGTGCGGTCAGCTGGTCCGCCAGTTGGTAGGCAAATCGACCTTCGCCGAAGGCTTCGGCAAGTCGGTCGAACGAGGCAAAACGGGGCAATTCGGTCATCGCGGCCTTTCCCGGCGGTGCCTCGGGTCAGCAAGGTCTAACTTGTGCCAATGAAAACAAGGTAAAAGGCTGTCCGCGCCGATCCGGCCCGTCACGAGGGAAGCGGCAGTTGCCCAATGCCTTCACTGTGGATGGAAAGGGGCGCGGGAGGTTCCTAAAAGGTGCATCGATGCCTATATCGTAGGCCATGAACGACACCACTTCCCCAACACCCGAAGGCCTCCCCGAAAAAGTCCGCCAGATGGGCGAGTACGGCGCGGATTCCATCAAGGTTCTCAAGGGCCTCGACGCCGTGCGCAAACGGCCCGGCATGTATATCGGCGATACCGACGATGGCAGCGGCCTGCACCACATGGTGTTCGAGGTCAGCGACAATGCGATCGACGAGGCGCTGGCGGGCCATTGCGACCTCGTGCTGATCGAATTGAACCCCGATGGATCGGTTTCGGTCGAAGATAACGGGCGCGGGATTCCTACGGGGATGCACACCGAAGAAGGCGTGTCCGCTGCCGAAGTCATCATGACCCAGCTTCACGCGGGCGGTAAGTTCGAAAACACATCGGACGATAACGCCTACAAGGTTTCGGGCGGCCTCCACGGCGTCGGCGTGTCGGTGGTGAACGCGCTGTCCGAATGGCTGGAACTGGTGATCTGGCGCGAGGGCAAATCGCACTGGATGCGGTTCGAACATGGCGATGCGGTCGCCCCGCTTGAAGTGACGGGCGACGCCCCGCCGGTCGCCAGCAATGGCGATGACAATGGCCTGAAGAAAGGCACCCGCGTCACCTTCAAGGCCAGCCACGACACCTTCAAGAACGTCACCGAGTTCGATTTCGAAAAGCTCGAACACCGCTACCGCGAACTGGCGTTCCTCAACTCCGGCGTGCGCATCAAGCTGCGCGACAAGCGGCACGAGGACGTGGTCGAACATGATCTCTATTACGAGGGCGGGATCGCCGCCTTCGTCAAATATCTCGACCGCAACAAGCAGCCCCTGATCCCCGAACCCATCGCGGTCTCCGCGGAAAAGGACGGCATCGGCATCGATGTCGCGCTGGAATGGAACGATTCCTATTACGAGAACGTGCTGGCCTTCACCAACAACATCCCCCAGCGCGACGGCGGCACGCACCTTGCGGCCTTCCGCGCCGCGCTGACCCGTACGCTCAACAACTATGCCGAACGTTCGGGGATGCTGAAGAAGGAAAAGGTCAGCCTTTCGGGCGAGGACATGCGCGAAGGCCTGACCGCCATCGTTTCTGTGAAGCTGCCTGACCCCAAGTTCTCCAGCCAGACCAAGGACAAGCTGGTCTCTTCCGAAGTCCGCTCGCCGCTGGAATCGCTGATGAGCGAGAAGATGAGCGAATGGCTGGAGGAAAACCCCAATGAGGCCCGTTCGATCATCCAGAAGGTGATCGACGCTGCCGCCGCCCGCGAAGCCGCGCGCCGCGCCCGCGAAATGAGCCGCAAGGGCGCGATGAGCGTCGCCTCGCTGCCGGGCAAGCTCGCCGATTGTCAGGAGCGCGATCCGGCCAAGTCCGAACTGTTCCTGGTCGAAGGCGACTCCGCAGGCGGTTCGGCCAAGCAGGGGCGTGACCGCAAGACGCAGGCGATCCTGCCGCTGAAGGGCAAGATCCTGAATGTGGAGCGCGCGCGGTTTGACCGGATCATTTCCTCGAAGGAAGTCGGCACGCTGATCCAGGCGATGGGCACCGGCATCCGCGACGAATTCAACCTTGAAAAGCTGCGCTACCACAAGATCGTCATCATGACCGACGCTGACGTGGACGGCGCCCACATCCGCACGCTGCTGCTGACCTTCTTCCACCGCCAGATGCCCGACATCATCCGCGCCGGGCACCTGTTCATCGCCCAGCCGCCGCTGTTCAAGGTGTCGAAGGGGCGGAGCGAGGTTTACCTCAAGGATCAGGCCGCGCTTGATCGCTATCTGGTCGATGCCGGGCTGCAAGGCCGGGTGCTGGAAACCAGTGACGGCGCGCGCGGCGGCGATGATCTGCGCTCGCTGGTGGATAGCGCGCTGCGTCTGAAGAACCTGCTCGCCTTTGTGCCGCGCCGCTATGACAGCGGGATCGTGGAGCAGATGGCACTGGTCGGCGCGCTCGAACCCGGCCTTGCGGGCGAGGCGCTTGCCGCCGCGCTGCAACGCGCCGCCGGACGGCTTGGCGCAGGCGACCGTGAAGCCCGGTGGAGCGCATGGCAGCGCGAAGACGGCACGGTGGTGTTCGAACGCCTGTGGCGCGGCGTCACCGACGTGCATGAAATCGAAGCCCGCTTCCTCTCCAGCACCGAAGCCCACAAGCTCCACGGCCTCGCCGCCGCGCAGGCCGATGCCTATGCCGCGCCGGTCAGTCTGGTGCGGGCAGGCGAAGTGGCCGAAGAACCCGAAGTTGCCGAAGCCCCGGCCGGCGATCCGCTCGCCGGAGAGGCCGAGGAAGCCGCCGCCCCTCCGCCCGCGACCTTCGACGGGACAATCAGCCGCCCGAGCCAGCTGCTTGAGGCGATCTTCGCCGCCGGGCGCAAGGGACTTGCGATCGCCCGCTACAAGGGTCTGGGCGAAATGAATGCCGAGCAATTGTGGGAAACCACGCTCGACCCCGAAGCCCGCGTGTTGCTGCAGGTGAAGGTCGAGGATGCCGATGTGACCGACGAAATCTTCACCCGCCTGATGGGCGACATCGTCGAACCGCGACGGGAGTTCATTCAGGATAACGCCCTCAACGTGGCAAACCTCGACGTCTAGCTCCGGAACCAGCATGGCCCATCAGCCCACCCGCACCGAGGATCTGCAACAGGCCAGTTTCCTGATCATCCTTGTGGTGGTCACCCTGCTGATGGCCGTGATCGCCTATCCCTTCGCGCAGCCCTTGCTGTGGGCGGGACTGGCGGCGATCATGTTCCAGCCGCTGTATCGCAGCGTGCTGCGCCGCGTGCGTGGACGGCGCAATCCGGCTGCGGGGCTGTCGCTGCTGATCATCTTCATCCTTGTGCTGGTGCCTGCCGCCTGGATCGCTTCGATGGTGATCCAGCAGGCGCTTGTGCTGGTGGCGACCCTGCAACAGCAGCCGATCGATCTGGCCGCGTGGTTCGACTCGATTTACAGCGCGCTTCCCCAGGTGGCGCGCGACGCGGTTGATCGCAGTGGCTGGGCGGATATCGCCTCTGTCCAGACGCGGCTGCAGGAACTGCTCAGCGAAAGCGCCGGGATGATCGCCACGCAGGCCGTGTCGATCGGGAGCGGCGCGTTGAGCTTCTTCCTGTCGTTCGGCGTGGCGCTGTATGTGATGTTCTTCCTGCTGCGCGATGGCGAGCGGATCGGGCGCACGGTGCTGTGCGCTGTCCCGGTCGAACGCAGCATTGCCGACCGGCTGGCCGAGCGGTTCCTCGGCATCGTCCGCGCCACGATCAAGGGCACAGGCGTGGTCGCGCTGGTGCAGGGCGCGCTCGGCACCATCACGCTGATGATCGCGGGCGTGCCATCGGCCTTGCTGTTCGGCGTGATCATGGCGATCTTCGCGCTGGTGCCGGTGATCGGCGCGGGCGCGGTGTGGGTGCCTGCGGGATTGTGGCTGCTGATCACGGGCGAAACCTGGCAGGGTCTGTTCGTCCTGCTGACCGGGTTCTTCATCATCTCGTCCTCCGACAATGTCCTGCGCCCGATTCTGGTGGGCCGCGACACCGGCATTCCCGACTGGATCATCCTGATCACCACGCTGGGCGGCATCAGCCTTGTGGGCTTTTCGGGCATCGTGCTCGGCCCGCTGGTGGCCGGACTGTTCCTCGCAAGCTGGTCGATCCTGCGCGAACAGCGTGACGAGGACGAGGAGACGGTGCGGCAGGACAGCATCAATGTCGACGCGTCGGGTCGCAGTCCCGACCACCGTCATCTGATAGAGGACTGAGTGGCCATGCAGTCGCTCGTCACTCCCGGATCGCAGGGTGAAGCCATCGGGCGACTGGTGGTGGCGGGTCTGGTGGTGACGATGCTGCCCGCGCTGCCGTTTGGCGCGTACCTGATCTACCCCTTCGCGATCCTGACGACGTGGTTTCATGAGATGGGCCACGGCCTCACCGCGCTGCTGCTGGGCCAGCATTTCGAACAATTGATGATCTTCCCGAACGGTTCGGGCGTGGCTGAAAGCCAGGTCACGGGGGAGGCGTCGCGCTTCACCCATGCCGCGATCGCCGCAGGCGGCCCGCTCGCGCCGAGCGCGGTGGGCGCGCTGCTGATCGTTGCCAGCGCCCATCCCAAGGCATGGCGCCCGGTGCTGTGGCTGGCCGTGGCGGCGATCCTTGCCAGCGTGGTCATCTGGGTGCGTTCGCCGACCGGGCTGTGGGTGCTCCCGCTTGTCGCGGGCATCATCGGTCTGGTCGCATGGCGTGCCTCGCCCGGCTTTGCACGCTTCAGCCTGCAATTCCTCGGTGTGCTGGGGGCGATGAGCATGTTGCGCGATTTCAACTACCTGTTCACCGAACAGGGGGTGATCGAAGGGCAGGCGATGCTGTCCGACACCGGCCAGATCGAGGCCGCGCTGGGCCTGCCGCACTGGTTCTGGGCAGGGGTGATCCTGGCTGTTTCGGCGACG
Source organism: Porphyrobacter sp. (assembly GCA_032116115.1). Taxonomy (GTDB): domain Bacteria; phylum Pseudomonadota; class Alphaproteobacteria; order Sphingomonadales; family Sphingomonadaceae; genus Erythrobacter. Next base: position 98,576 of record JAUMAX010000004.1, on the reverse strand, counting down.
ATGGTGGGCGCAGCGCTCAAATATGCGCTGGCCGAACACCGCCTGCGCCCGCCGCCGCGGAAGCTTCCCGCCAACGTCCTGCAATTCAAGCGCGACCCGCGTCGGTAGGCGGAGGGGCTGACGCTTTCGGCAGTCCCGCTTGCCTGAAGCGCGGGATATCCTGCGCCGCATGGACCTGACCGAACTCGCCGACCGGCTTGCCATTGCCGAAACCCTCGCGCTCTATTGCCGCGGGATCGACCGCTGCGATCCTGACCAGCTCGCCGCCGCCTTCACCACCGACGCGCGGATCGACTATGGCGACGGGGCGAGGCCCATCGCCGAGGTGATCCCCGGCCTGATGGCAGGCCTCGGCGCCATGCGGCTGACCCAGCACAACATCAGCAACACAGTGATGCGGATCGCAGGCGACACCGCAAAGGCGGAGACGAACTGCGTCGCCCTGCACCTCATCCCCGCACCCGATGGCGAGGTCGAGCTGGTCGTCGGCGGGCGCTATCTCGACCGTCTCGCGAAACACGAAGGACGCTGGCGGATTGCCGAGCGGCTCTATGTCATGGACTGGAACCGCACCGCGCCTGCAACCATGCAGCTGGAGGGCGGGCTGTTCGATGGCTTGCAGCGCCGGGGAGCGCGCGGGGCGGCGGACCCCTCGGCGGCGTGGTGGGCGGCTGTTGGAGACACATGAGACACTGCCATAGGAGCAAAAAGCTGCCCCGGCACCGCCCCCGGCCCAAGCGGTGCAAAAAGAGGGGCTGAGCGCGCGTCATCGAGGCATGTCTGCCAGAGCCCGCCCGTGTAGGAAATCGCTTCAGGCCCGCGCGCCGGATCCCGGCGCGGCGCGGTGCGAGACGCTAGAACGCAACCTTCAGCGTGTTGACGCCCGAGGCATCGGCCCCGGCCTCACCCGACAACCCGATGAACATCGTGTCGACGATCCGTGCCAGCTTCTGCTCGGTCAACTTGTCGCCAAGATAGATCAGCGCGTCGGGCAGGGTGTAGTTGGAAATCATCTGGTTGATCAGCGACAGCGCCTCGTCGATCTCCAGCCCGGCAAAGAACCCTTCGGCCTGGGCTTCGGCAATCAGCTCGCACAGATAGTGGTCGGCCAAGTCGACATAGGACCGCACCCGTTCGAAATTGGCGGCGCCCATTTCGCACAGGATGCTGAAAAACTGCGGATCGGCACGGAACCGCTCCTGCGAGATCACGAAGCGGCGGCGGAAGAATTCGTACATCTTGCGCTGCGGGGGAAGATTGGTGGCGAGCACTTCTTCCATCACGGCCAGCTGCGGGGCGAGCCAGGTTTGCGCGACCGCATCGAACATGTCGTCATAATCGGCGAACAGCGCCTCGAACCGCGCGCGGGTCAGCCCGCTTTCGGCCATGGCGACGGTCCAGGGAACCTCCGCCCCGCGCTCTTTGACAAGGTCGAGCACATGGCGCGCGATCCGCTCGCGCTCGGCTTCCCGGGCCGTCTGGTTCAATGACATCTCGCTCGCACCTCCTCGCGCAGACAGCAACATAGGCCAGCTTTGCACGGGCTTAAAGGGCCGCTCGTCGATTTTTGTGCGGCGCAGCAAGGGGAAGGTCATGAGGGAAAGACGGTTCGCGGCCGGATCAGTTCCGCGCCGTCAGTTTCGGGGCGGCATCGGGAAAAACGCCGAGGTGCGGCGCTTGTAATCGGCGTATTTGTCGCCCTTGGACTTGTCCAAACCCTTTTCCAGCAGCGTGACGCCAGACCACTTGGTCAGCGTGAAGCTGAGGAACAGCGGCCCGATCACCGTCGCCGCCGCATATTGCCACCCTGCCGCCGCACAGGCGAGCCAGATGCCCCACCACGCGGCGAAATCGCCGAAGTAATTGGGATGCCGGGTGTAGCGCCACAGCCCGGTGTCGAGCACCTTGCCGTGATTGGCGGGGTCAGCCTTGAAGCGGGTGAGCTGCCAATCTCCCACCCATTCGAAGAACACGCCGACGCTCCACAGCGCGAAACCGGCCCAGGCCAGCAGCGGGATCGGGGAGGGTTCGGGGCTCGCCAGAATGCCGACCTGCGCGGGGCTGGAGACAGCGAACAGCAGCACCGCCTGCATCAGCCACACACGCGTCAGCGCAGCGCGGGCGAACTGGCCTTTCTCGCGATCCTTCTTGAGGATCATCTTGTAGCGCTTGTCCTCGCCTTCCTTGCGCCAGCGCAGGAACAGGTAACCACCCAGCCGGAAGCCCCAGGCGGCGGTCATCAGCATGATCAGCGTGCCAAGTGCGCCCGGCCCGCCCGGCACGTGGAGCCAGCTTGCCACCGCAAGGATGCCCATGCCTGCGCCCCAGAAGGCGTCGATGAAGCTCACATCGTCGATCTTTACGCTGATCGCCCACTGGATCAGCACCAGCACAATCAGGATCGCGGCATTCAGGGCAAGCAGTTCAAACATCGTTCTTTCCGGCAATAATGTCGCGCGCCTGCTGTTCCAGCACCTTGAAGCGCTCGTAATCGGGCAGCTTGGCGCGGAACCATTCGGCGATTTTCAGCAGGTCTTCGCCGTAATTGCCGGTCGGCACCATCGGCTCGCCAAAGCTGACGATCTTGGCGGCGTTGTCGGCAAAGGCAGGGACGATCGGCACGTTGGCGGCGCGGGCGATATGGTAGAAGCCCGAACGCCACTTGCCATCGGTCTTGCGCGTGCCTTCACAGGCGATCACCAGCGCCAGATGGTCCCGCGCGGCGAATTCGGCGGCGACCTGTTCGGTGGCGTTGGCCTTGGCGGTGCGATCAACCGGGATGCCGCCCATATCGAGCATGAAGTTGCGCATGATCCCCTGAAACAGCGTGTGCTTGCCCATGAAATTGGGCCGCACGCCTTCTTCATGGGTCGCGCCGGTGAAGAACACGAAGTCCCAGTTGGTGGTGTGCGGCGCACCCGCGATGACAAACTTCTTGAGGTGCTTGGGCAGCGGCGAGTCAATCTTCCACCCCCGCGCATACCAGATGGCCAGAATGATCCTGCGCACGATGCGCGAAAGCAGCGTGGGCTTGCGCACGGGCGCAGAGTTCAATGGTTTGTGCAAGCGGTGCGCCCCTCCCAAAGGCTTGGCCCTTGTGGCTTAACTTTGGTTAGTTACGCAAGGGGGTGGGTTGGGGTTTCAGTCAGGCACCTTCAATCGGCTGACTGAATTTCCTGCCTTCGAAAAACTCGCAGAAAACCTTGAGGACTTTCTCGTCGCTCAACGAGCCGCGTTGAACCCAGAACGGTCGGCGCTCCCGCTTGGCCGGATTGATCCAATCGCCGGTGGTCAGGGTCTGGCGAAACCACCATCCGGGCCGTCTTGCGGTGACGATCCAATAGGCATCATCCCGCTTGGCGCGGATCGTGTGCTTCTCGCTCGCCTTCAATTCGATCACCTCGCCGGGCGGAATGGTCGCGAGCGGTGTCAAAGCCACTGCGAGTTCGGCAGCGCTGCCAATCTTGACCATGCGAGAGCCGGGCAAGTGCAGTTCCACGGTTACATCCGGAACACGCCAAAAGCAGGCCGCTCGGCAATCGGCGCTTCGAGGCAGGCGGCAAGGGCCAGTCCCAGCACATCGCGGGTCTGCACCGGGTCCACCACGCCGTCGTCCCACAGGCGGGCGGTGGCGTAGTAGGGGTTGCCTTCGTCCTCGTATTTCTGGCGGATCGGGGCTTTGAACGCCTCGGCTTCGGCAGGCGTCCAGCTCTCGGCGTCGCGGTGGACGGTGGCGAGGACGCTGGCCGCCTGCTCCCCGCCCATCACCGAGATCCGGGCATTGGGCCAGGTGAACATGAACCGGGGCGAGTAGGCGCGCCCGCACATCCCGTAATTGCCCGCGCCAAAGCTGCCGCCGATCACCACGGTGACCTTGGGCACCGTCGCGGTGGCAACCGCAGTGACCAGCTTCGCGCCATGCTTGGCGATGCCCTCCGCCTCGTACTTCCCGCCGACCATGAAGCCGCTGATGTTCTGGAGGAACAGCAGCGGAATGCGGCGCTGGCAGGCAAGCTCGATGAAATGCGCGCCCTTCTGCGCGCTTTCGGAGAACAGCACGCCGTTGTTGGCGAGGATGGCCACGGGCATCCCCCAGATATGCGCGAAACCGCAGACCAGCGTGCTGCCGTAATGCGCCTTGAACTCGTGGAATTCGCTGCCGTCGACCAGCCGCGCGATCACTTCCTTCACGTCATAGGGGGCGCGCACGTCCTCGGGGATGAGGGCGTAGAGATCTTCGGCATCGAACTTGGGCGGGCGCGGGTCTTTCAGCGCCACGTCCGCCGCCGCGCCGGTGTTCGCGCCCAAGTGGCTGACGATATCGCGCACGATGGTCAGCGCGTGCTCGTCATTCTCGGCGAGGTGATCGACCACGCCCGATTTCTTGGCGTGCAGATCGCCGCCGCCCAAGTCTTCCGCGCTGATTTCCTCGCCCGTCGCCGCCTTCACCAGCGGCGGGCCGGCGAGGAAGATCGTGCCCTGGTTGCGCACGATCACGCTCTCGTCCGACATGGCGGGAACGTATGCGCCCCCGGCGGTGCAGCTCCCCATGACGCAGGCGATCTGCGGAATGCCGAGCGCGCTCATGTTGGCCTGATTGAAGAAGATCCGCCCGAAGTGGTCGCGGTCCGGAAACACCTCCGCCTGATGCGGCAGGTTCGCCCCGCCGCTATCGACGAGGTAGATGCACGGCAGGCGGTTCTCAGCTGCGATTTCCTGCGCGCGCAGGTGCTTCTTGACCGTCATCGGGTAGTAGGTGCCGCCCTTCACGGTCGCGTCATTGCACACGATCATGCACTGGCGGCCCGAGACGCGCCCCACGCCGCAGATGATCGAGGCGCCGTTGACGTCGCCCTCATACATGCCGTTCGCGGCGAGTTGCCCGATTTCGAGGAAGGGCGAACCCGGATCGAGCAGCCGTTCGACCCGCTCGCGGGGGAGCAGCTTGCCGCGCGACACGTGGCGTTCGCGATGCTTCTCCGGCCCGCCGAGTGCGGCTTCGGCCACGGCAGCGCGCAGCTGCTGCGCGAGGGCGTGGTTATGCGAAAACCGCGCCTTGGCCTCAGGGCTTTCACGGTCGAGTTTGGTGGTCAGGGTGGGGGCAGTCATCGTGTCGTCCTTAACGCTTGCGCACAAACTCGGCCCGCAGGACGAGGCCCTTGATGCCGGGGTATTTGCAGTCGATCTCCTGCGCGTCGCCGGTCAGGCGAATCGACTTGATCAGCGTGCCCTGCTTCAGCGTCTGGCCCGCGCCCTTGACGTCGAGGTCCTTGATCAGCGTCACCGCATCGCCATCGGCGAGGATGTTGCCGACTGCGTCGCGCACCTCGACGGCGCCCTCCGCCAGCTGTTTCGCCGCGAGTTCGGACGCAGCCATCCATTCGCCGCTCGCCTCGTCATAGACGTAGTCTTCGTCGGTGCTCATTGGGGCTCCTGGGTTGCTCTGTCATTCCGGGCGTCGCCGAAAAACTGGTATTCCATGTCCTGAAGCTCGGCGCGGCAAATCCCGTCGGGATGGGACAGAGCCAAGTGCTTCAGTTCGTGATCGCAAATCGTGCTGCAGGCCCGATCCGGGGGGGTGATAATGCGGTCGCACCAAACGCATTCCCGCCTATCCGCTGGTGGCCTTGTGGATGTGCCGGTGTGCATCTCGCGCGGCTTCGCAGCCCCAGGCGGCTGTGCGAGCCAAGCCCTCGCGGCAAGCAAAAGCCCGGCAATGCCGAGGCCGATGCCCACCCCGAGGCTCACCCCGCCGCCCCGATCAATTCACGCCCGATCAGCATCCGCCGGATCTCGTTCGTCCCCGCGCCAATATCCAGCAGCTTCGCATCGCGCATATACCGCTCAACCGGCCAATCGGTGGTGTAGCCCGCGCCGCCCAGCGCCTGCACGCTTTCCGCGGCGACCTTGAAGGCGTTTTCGGACGCCAGCAAAATCACCCCCGCTGCATCAAAGCGCGTCGTCTGCCCGGCGTCACACGCCTTGGCGACCGCATAGGTGTAGGCGCGCGCCGATTGCAGGGCGACGTACATGTCGGCGACCTTGGCTTGCATCAGCTGGAAGCTGCCGATGGGTTTGCCGAACTGCTTCCTCTCGCGCAGATACGGGATCACGGTGTCGAGGCACGCCTGCATGATGCCGAGCTGCAGCCCGGCGAGCACCACGCGCTCGTAATCGAGCCCGCTCATCAGCACGCCGACGCCGCCGTTGAGCGGCCCCATGATGCGGTCTTCGGGCACGAAGCAGTCGGAGAACACCAGCTCGGCGGTGGGCGAGCCCTTCATGCCGACCTTGCTGATCTTCTGGCCGATGGCGAAGCCCTCGTCGCCCTTTTCGATCAGGAAGGCGGTGATGCCGCGCGATCCGGCGTGGCCATCGGTCTTGGCGTACACCACCAGCGTGTCCGCCTCGGGCGCGTTGGTGATCCAGAACTTGGTGCCGTTGAGGACATAGCCGCCCTGCACCGCATCGGCCTTGAGCTTCATCGAGACCACGTCGCTGCCCGCGCCCGCTTCGGACATCGCCAGCGACCCGACATGTTCGCCGGAAATCAGCTTGGGGAGGTATTTCGCCTTCTGGTCATCATCCCCCCAGCGGCGGATCTGGTTGAGGCAGAGGTTGGAATGCGCGCCGTAGCTGAGGCCCACGCTGGCGCTGGCCCGCGACACTTCCTCGACCGCGATCACGTGCTCAAGGTAACCGAGCCCCAGCCCGCCCCATTCTTCCTCGACCGTAATGCCATGCAGGCCCAGCGCGCCCATCGGTTCCCACAGCTCGCGCGGGAAGCGGTCTTCGCGGTCGGTGCGTTCGGCCAGCGGCGCGATCTGTTCATCGGCGAAGCGCGCGGTGGTGTCACGGATCATCTCGGCCGCTTCGCCAAGGTGGAAGTCGAAATCGGGGGTGGCGCGCATTTTATGTCCTGCGGGTGTAATGATTGTTCTGTGATGCCGCATAGCAAGCCATCGGCGAAAGGCCAATCGGGGACGCTGGCGCAGGCGCAAAACCCGCGCTAATCAGGTCGCCGATGACGATGCCTTCACCCCTGCTCCGGTTTGACGGGGTGATCTGCCGCTTCGGCAGTGTCACGGCGGTAGGCGGCGTGGGGGCCGGCGTGTCCTGCGATATTGCGGCTGGCAGCTTTGTGGCGCTGGTGGGGGCATCCGGTTCGGGCAAATCGACGCTGCTGAAAACCGTCAACACGCTGGTGCAACCCACCGGAGGCCGCGTGCTGTTTGGCGGCGAGGATGTGGCGCATCTCAAGCCTGCGCGCCTGCGCCGCCGGGTCGGCTATGTGTTCCAGGGCATCGGCCTGTTCCCGCATATGAGTGTTGCCGAGAATATCGCGATCGGCCCGCGCCTGACGGGGGAGAAGCTGGCGCCCGAACGCATCGCCGAATTGCTGGCGCTGGTCGAACTCGATCCCGCTTTCGCCAGCCGGATGCCCGATGAACTCTCCGGCGGGCAGCGCCAGCGGGTCGGGGTGGCCCGCGCTTTGGCAGGCGAACCGGAACTGCTGATCATGGACGAGCCCTTCGGCGCGCTCGACCCGATCACCCGCGACGCGCTGGGCCGCAAGGTGCGCGAATTGCACGACAGCCTCGGCCTCACCACGGTGATGGTCACACATGACATGGCCGAGGCGCTGCTGCTGGCCGACCGGGTGCTAGTGATGGACAAGGGGCTGCTGGCCGCCGACGAAACCCCGCGCGCCTTGCTGGCCGGCGCGGGCGGAGCCGTGGCGCAAGGTCTCGTCGCTGTGCCGCGCCAACAGGCCGAGCGGCTGGCCGCGATGGAAGCGGGCGGCTGATGGACGACATCTGGGAGATCCTCCCCGGCCTCGGCGACAAGCTGGCCGCGCACGTGGTTTTGTCGGCCAGCGCGATCGGCCTTGCGATGCTCATCGCCCTGCCGATGGCGGTATGGGCCGGCCGGTCACAGATTGTCTCAAGGCTGGCCCTGAGCCTCGCCAGCCTCGTCCAGACGATCCCTGCGCTGGCCTTGCTGGCGCTGTTCTTCCCGCTGCTGCTGTCGTTGCGGACCGTGTTTGGCGAAGGCCTGCCGACCCTCGGGTTCCTGCCTGCGCTGATGGCGCTGACGCTCTATGCGCTGCTGCCGATCCTGCGCAACGCCGTGACGGCGCAGGCGAACCTCGATGAAGGCGTGCTGGAAGCCGCCGACGGCGTCGGCATGACCAAGTGGCAGAAGCTGGTGCTGGTCGAAGCGCCGCTGTCAGCCCCCTTCATCATGGCAGGCATCCGCACCGCCAGCGTCTGGACCATCGGCGCGGCGACCCTTGCCACCACCATCGGCCAGCCGAGCCTTGGCGATCCGATCTTTGCAGGGCTCCAGACCCAGAACTGGGCGCTGGTGCTGGCCGGATGCGTCGCGAGTGCGGGGCTGGCGCTGGCGGCGGACAACCTGTTGTGGGTGATCGAAGTCGGGCTGGCGAAACGCTCGCGCTGGATGACCTTTGGCGGCATCGCCGTCGTGGCGCTGGGCATCCTCGCCGCACTGTGGGCGCAGAGCACCGGCAGCGACGAGCGCCGCATCATCATCGCCTCCAAACAGTTCTCCGAGCAATATATCCTCGCGCAAGCGATCGGGTCGCGGCTGGAAGCGGCGGGTTATGCCGTGGAGTATCGCGACGGGCTGGGCAGCGCGGTGGTGCATTCCGCGGTCGCGTCATCCAGCATCGACATCTCGGTGGACTACACCGGGACGATCTGGACGAATTATCTGAAGCGCGCGGACAATCCGGGGCGCGAGGCGATGTATGAAACCATCCGCGAATGGGAGTGGCGGCAGAACGGGGTGAAGGTGCTGGGCCGCCTCGGGTTCGAAAACGCCTATGCCTTCGCGATGCGCGCCGACCGGGCGCAGGAACTGGGCGTCACCAGTCTCGCCGATCTGGTGGGCAAGGCGCCCAAGCTGACCGTCGGCGGCGACCCCGAATTCTTCGAGCGGCCCGAATGGCTGGCGGTGCGCGATGCCTATGGCCTGCGTTTCCGCCAATCGCGCAATTTCGCGCCGACCTTCATGTACAACGCGCTGCAATCGGGCGAGGCGGACGTGATCAGCGCCTACACCTCGGACGGGCGAATCGCGGCGGACAAGCTGGTGGTGCTGACCGATCCCAAAGGCGCGCTGCCGAGCTATGACGCGCTGCTGATGCTCTCCCCCCGCATCGCCGAGGACAAGGGCGTGATCGCCGCGCTGGAACCACTGCTGGGCGCAATCAGCGTCGAGGCGATGCGCGAAGCAAACCTCGCGGTGGACCGGGAGGATGCGAAGAAGCTGACCCCCAAGGCGGCAGCGGCGGAATTGGTGCGGACTATCCAACGTCGTCCCGGACTTGATCCGGGACCGCTCACACCAAAGAACTGATGGCGCGGGGCGGCTGGGTCTACATTCTGACCAACAAGCCGCGCGGGGTGCTGTATATCGGGGTGACTGCCGATATCGTTCGGCGCATCTGGCAGCATCGTAATGGGCTAGGATCGGCCTTTGCCCGCAAGTATGGCCTTGATCGGGTGGTGCGGGTTGAACCTTTCCCGACCATCGAAGAAGCTATCGCACGCGAAAAGCAGCTCAAGAACTGGCAGCGGCAATGGAAAATCGCGTTGGTCGAGAGCGACAACCCCGCGTGGGAGCATATCGAACCCGATCCCGGATCAAGTCCGGGATGACGGTTTCATATCACGACGCCTTCTTCCAAACCTGCGTCTGGCAGAACGGGCCGATGCAGCCCTTCACTTCCAGCACGCCCGGCCCCTTGCGGCGGATGATCGAGCGGTAAGACTTGCCGCTTTTGGGATCGTAGATCTGCCCGCGCCACACATCGCCGTCTGCGGCGAAGGACGAAAGGATCGCGATTCCCAGCAGCCGCCGCCCGCGCTTGGCGGGATCGGGGTTGTTCACGTCCCGCTGGTCGTTGCCCTGCGGCGGGGGGACGAGGAACTTCTCGATCGTGCCGCACAAGGCCTTCCCGCAGGGGCCGATCACGATCACCGCGTCTTTCTCCGCCGTCAGCCAGCGCCCCGCAACCGGCTCTGCCGCGCTGGCAGGCACCGCGAGCGCCAATGCGGCAAGCAGCGCCATCTTGCGTTTTCCGATCATCAGTCAAACCCCGCCCCGAACGGCCAGCGCCGCCCGCACATGCCCAGCACCTTGAACAACGTCCCCATCTCGCTTTCCTTCACAAGCCGGTCGCGCTGACGCTGGAACTTGTCGCGGTCATAGGGTGCGCGGCGACGGAGCATTTCCATGCGGGTGTCGATTCCCATCTGGATCAGCCATTCGCCCTGATACTGCAAGCCCATCACATCCGCGCCGTTCTGCTCGGCGACGTGCTTCAAAAGCTCGAAATCGACATGCGCGGTAAGGTCGGCGTCACCGGGATGGGCGAAGACATCGACCTTCTGATGCGACTTCAGTGCCTGCAAGGTCGATCCCGAGGGCAGCTCCATATGGCCATAGTCGATGATCAGCGCCGCCCCGCCCTGATCCTTCAGCCGCCGCGCAATTTCAGCCATCATCGCCACCGACGCCGGGCTGGTCTCGATCAACGTCCCTTGCGAGGCCGTGACCCAGCTGGGCGGGACGAGGTGATCCATCCGCTCCTTGCCCGTCACAAAGGCGAAGTCATCGCCTTCCAGCCCGACCATCCGCGCATACCACCCGTCAGTCGAGCGGATCAGGTGCTGCACCGGCAGGGCATCGAAGAACTCGTTGGCCACGATCAGCAGCGGCGCATCATCGGGCAGGGTCGAAATGTCGTGGTGGTGGATGCAACCCGGGAAAGCCTCGCGCTGGATCGCGCGCAGGGTGGCGGAGGTTTCGACGAAGTGCACCTTGGGCGTCATGCCCTGCTGCCGCGCCGCACTGAGCGCGTCCTTGGCCAGAGTGCCGCGCCCCGGCCCCAGTTCGACGTAGTGGATATGCTTGCGCCGGGTCATCCGCGACCACAGATCGGCGAACCACACCCCGATAAGCTCGCCGAACACCTGCGTGATTTCGGGCGCGGTGATGAAATCGCCCTGTTCGCCCAAGGGATCGCGGCTGGCATAATAGCGCGCGTTGCTCTCCCCCATGTATTGCGCGATGCTGATCGGGCCGGTCTCGCGGATCAGGCGCTTGAGCACGGCTGGCACGTCGACCGTCGCGCGGGCGAGCACTTCGGCTTCGAGCCGCGCCTGTTCGGCAGCGGCAGCTTCTTCGGCTTCGCGCTTGGCCTGTTCCTCGGCAGCGATGCGCGCAGCCTCCTCCGCAGCAAGCCGAGCGGCCTCTTCGGCAGCAAGGCGTGCCGCTTCGGCAGCGGCTTCCTCGGCCTCGCGGCGGGCCTGTTCTTCCGCAGCGATCCGCGCCGCTTCCTCGGCTTCGCGGCGAGCCTTTTCTTCAGCTGCGGCCTTGGCCTTGGCCTCGGCCTCGCGGCGGGCCTTTTCCTCCGCCGCAAGCCGCGCCTTTTCCTCGGCGGCGGCTTTGGCTCTGGCTTCGGCTTCTGCCTTGGCTCGGGCCTTGGCCTCGGCCTTGGCACGGGCTTCGGCTTCCTTGCGCTGGCGCTCCTCCGCCTCGGCGCGGGCCTTGGCTTCCGCTTCGGCGCGGGCGCGTTCCTCGGCTTCGCGGCGGGCGGCTTCTTCGGCGGCGGCCTTGGCGGCGGCGGCGGCGGCTTCAGCGTCGCGGCGGGCCTGTTCCTCGGCCTCGGCGCGGGCTTTGGCTTCGGCGATTTCGCGGGCCTTGGCCTCCTTGCGGGCCTGGGCTTCGGCAAGAGCCTTGGCGCGCGCTTCGGCTTCGGCACGCGCACGCGCTTCGGCTTCGGCCTGTTTGCGCATCCGGGCCTGCGCGGCGGATTGCTCGCGGGCTTCGCGTTCAGCCTTGGCGCGGGCTTCGGCCTCCGCCTTTTCGCGGATCCGGGCTTCCTTCAACGCGCGCGAGCGTTCCTCGGCGTCGGCCTTGGCGCGGGCGAGAGCCTCCGCCTTTTCGCGCAAGGCCGCTTCGGCACGGGCGCGGGCATCGGCCTTGGCCTGTTCGCGCGCCGCCGCTTCGGCACGCGCCCTTGCTTCCCGCTCGGCCTTGAGACGCGCAGCGTCACGGGCGCGCGTTTCCGCCTCGGTCAGCGCGGCCGGTTCCGGCGCGTCGTCCGGATCGATCAGCCTGAGCTTGCTGCGCCAGACACCCGGCTCATCATTCAGGCTGGTGCGCTGATCCCCGCCGCCAGCGGCTTCTTCCGCAGCGCGTAGAGCACGACAATCAATCCAGTCAGGATAAGCGGTATGGTCAGCCATTGCCCCATCGATAGCCCGGTCCGGGCGGCAAAGTCAGCCAGTTGTTGATCCGGCTGGCGGAAAAATTCGTTGACGAAGCGCGCAATCCCCATGCCGAGGGTGAACACGCCGGCCAGCAAGCCGGGACGATAACGCGCCCGGGTGAACCAGAACAGTGCCATCATGATGACCAGCAGCGCCAGCCCTTCCAGCCCCGCCTGATACAGCTGGCTGGGGTGGCGCGGCAGATCATCGGCGGTGGGGAAGACCATCGCCCACGGCACATCGGTCACCCGGCCCCAGAGCTCGCCATTGACGAAATTCGCCAGCCGGCCGAGCAGCATCCCCATCGGCACGCCGACGGCGACGTAATCGACCACGCGGATGAAGTTCAGCTTGTCGCGCCATGCCACCCAGGCCATCGCCAGCGTCACGCCCGCAAGCCCGCCGTGGAAGCTCATCCCCCCGTCCCACAGCCGCAGCAGCTTCCACGAGATGAAGCCATCGCCCGAAAAGTCGGTGAAAACGGATGGAATGCCGGTCTCGCCCCCGGTGTAGAACAGCGCATAACCCAGCCGTCCGCCGAGAATCACGCCGAGCGTGCAGTAGAAGAACAGATCGTCGGCATGGCGCTGCGCCATCGGCGCGCCGGGCTGCGTCAGCATCTTCGAGGTGTGCCAATAGGCAAAGGTCACCCCGATCAGGTAGGCGAGCGAGTAATAGCGCAGGGTAAAGGACCCCAGCGCGATGCCCGGTTTCAGTCCCAGATCGGTCCAGTAGATCGGATCGGCGGCGCCGCTTGCGGCAAGTAGTGACAGCACGGAGCGAACCTCTTATTGACAATGATATGCCGTATCGGCGGGCCCGAACTGGCCCCGGTCGCGCTGGCGCTTCTGGCACAGCATCCGGGGCAGGGGAAGGGGCGCGGGATCGCCGGGACGGAATGGGACAGGCAATTCGGACGTGGGTCGCACCCCGGCTGGACGGCCGCAACAACAACAGAGAGGAAACCACCGCATGCCCACCCAGCTGGACAATGCGCTCGAAGCGATCATCACCGGCCTGACCGCGGAAGGCCAGCCCTTCGCGACTGTGCCCTTCACCCGCGACGGGATCACGATGCCCGCCTTCGCTGGCGCCCCGCCGAGCCTTGCGCATTATTTCGCCCATTTCTGCAACCAGAACAAGGACCTGCCCTTTCTGGTCGATGGCGACATCCGCCTGACCTTTGGCGAGGCCTATGCTGCGGCGACCTGCGTGGCGGAAGGGCTGGTGAAAGATCACGGCATTGCCAAGGGTGACCGGGTCGGCCTTGCCGCGCGCAATTCGGCCAACTGGATGATCGCCTATATGGGGATCCTGATGGCGGGCGGCTGCGCCACGCTGCTCAACGGTTTTTCCTCGGGCGAAGAGCTGGCCTACGGTCTCGATCTGGCAGAATGCAAGGTGCTGCTGGCCGATGAAGGCCGCGCCGCGCGGCTCGAAGGCCATGCCCATCCGTCGAAAATCGTGCTGTTCGGCCACGGCAATGCCCCGTCGGAAGGCCTCGCCAACACCTGGGCGGCGCCCGAGGGCACCCCGGCCGCGATCGCGCTGCTGGGCCAGATCGGCCCCGACGATATCGCCACCATTCTCTACACCTCGGGTTCGACCGGCAAATCCAAGGGCGCGTGGTCGGATCACCGCGGCGTGGTGAACGGCGTGATGAACTATGTCGCCCAGTCGGCAATGGCCAAGGTGCATATCGAGAGCCAGGAAGGCCCGATGACCGCCCAGCCCTGCGCGCTGGTCGCCGTGCCGCTGTTCCACGTGACGGGCGAAGTGCCGCTGTTCCTGCAAAGCTTCGCCATCGCGCGCAAGCTGGTGCTGATGCCGAAGTGGGACGCGGGCCTCGCGATCAGGCTGATGGCGGAAGAAAAGGTCAGCTATTTCGTCGGCGTGCCGCTGATGAGCTACGAAATCGCCAATCACCCTGACCGCGAAAAGTACGATCTGTCGGCCTGCAAAAGCTTTGCCGCAGGCGGCGCGCCGCGTCCGGTGGAACACGTCACCCGCATCAAGGAAGCCTTCCCCGGCGGCTTCCCGCTGCTGGGCTACGGCCTCACGGAAACCAACGCGGTCGGCTGCGGCAACTTCAACGAGAACTACCTCGCCAAGCCCGGCTCGACCGGCCGCCCGTCCAAGCCGATGGTCGATATGGCGATCCTTGACGATGCCGGAAACCCGCTGCCGCAGGGCCAGGTGGGCGAGGTCTGCATCCGCTCGGTCGCCAATTTCCGCGGCTACTGGAAGAACGAGGAAGCGACCAAGGCCGCCTTCACCGACAGCGGCTATTTCCGCACCGGCGACCTCGGCTATCTGGACGAGGACGACTACCTGTTCATTGTCGACCGCAAGAAGGACATCATCATCCGCGGCGGCGAGAACATTTCCTGCATCGAAGTGGAAGACGCGATCTACGCCCATGACGATGTCGGCGAATGTTCGGTCTTCGGCCTGACCGATGAACGCTTCGGTGAAGTCCCGGCGGCAGTCTATGCCATCAAGGAAGGCCGTGCGGCGATCACGCCTGCGCAGCTGCGCGCCTTCCTGCTGGAGCGGATCGCGCCGTTCAAGGTGCCGCTGGAACATCACATCTGGCTGACCGATGAGGCTCTGCCGCGCCTCGGCACCCAGAAGATCGACAAGCGCACGGTCAAGGCCCGCTACGCCAGCGAGGCGGTTGCCGCGTGAGCGGCACGTGAGCCCTCCGCCAACCCTGCGCCGCGTTCCCGGCCAGCGCGCGATCATTGATCGGCGCGCGCTGGCCGAGGAAATCGCCGCCTTGCATGAGGCTGGCGGAGAACGTGCGCGTCCCGCCATCGTCAAGGCGCTGCGCGACGCGCTCGACGCAGGGCGGGCGGAACTGGCGCGGCGGCTGGCGGAAACGCCCTCTGCCGGACATGACGTGACCGGCGGTTACAGCTTCCTGATGGATCAGGTGCTGCGGGTGATCTACGATCACGTCACCACACATATCTACCCCGCCCCCAATCGCACCCAGGGTGAACGGCTCGCGATCCTTGCGGTCGGCGGCTACGGGCGGGCCGAGATGGCGCCGCATTCCGACGTCGATGTCGCCTTCATCACCCCCGGCAAGCGCGCGCCGTGGTGCGAGCAGGTGATCGAGACGATGCTCTACCTGCTGTGGGATCTCGGCCTGAAGGTCGGCCATTCGAGCCGCACCATTGCCGACACGATCCGCATGGCCAAGGAAGACCTCACCATCCGCACCGCGCTGCTGGAATCGCGGTTGGTATGGGGCGAACAGACACTTTACGAAGAGCTGCGCGGCCGGTTCTGGACCGATGTCGCCAAGGGCAGCGAACGGCAATTCCTGACGCAGAAGCTCGCCGAGCGCGATGCGCGGCACAAGCGCATGGGTGACAGCCGCTATGTGGTCGAACCGAACATCAAGGAAGGCAAGGGCGGCTTGCGCGACCTCCAGACGCTGTACTGGATCGGCAAGTATATGCACCGCGTCGGCAACGCCGCCGAGCTGGTCGATGTCGGGCTGCTGACGCGGTCCGAATATCGCAGCTTCCGCCGCGCCGAAGGGTTCCTGCTGGCGGCGCGCTGCCATATGCACATCATCACCGACCGCGCCGAGGATCGCCTCACCTTCGATCTCCAGCGCGCGGTGGCAGAGCGGATGCAATTTGCCGACCGTCCCGGCAAAAGTGCGGTCGAACGGTTCATGCAGTACTACTTCCTGCAGGTGAAACGCGTCGGCAGCCTGACCGGCGTGTTCCTGGCGCACCTCGACGAGGAATTCGCCAAAAAGCGCCCGCGCACCGGCTTCTTTGCCGGTTGGACGCAGCGGCCGCGGATGTTCAAGGGCTACACCGTCGAAGGCGGCCGTATCCGTGCGCCCGGGGACGACTGGTTCCGGGACGATCCCGTCCGCCTGATCGAAGTGTTCCAGCTGGCCGAGTCCGAGGGGCTGGAAGTCCACCCTGAAACCATGCGTCAGGCCGGGCGCGATGCGAAGCTGATTGATACCAAGGTGCGCCGCGACAAGCGCGCCAACGGGCTGTTCCTCGATCTGCTGTCAGGCCGCAAAGACCCCGAAACCGCGCTGCGCTGGATGAACGAGGCGGGCGTGTTCGGGCGCTTCGTGCCCGATTTCGGCCGGGTCAACGCCCAGATGCAGTTCGACATGTATCACCACTACACCGTCGACGAACACACCATCCGCGCCATCGGCCTACTGAGCCAGATCGAGCGCGGGCTGCTGGCCGCCGACCACCCGCGCGCCACCCGCGAGTTCCCCAAGCTCGCCTCGCGCCGTGCGCTCTATGTCGCTGTGCTGCTGCACGATATCGCCAAAGGGCGCGGCGGCGACCATTCGGTGCTCGGCGCGGATGTTGCGCACCACCTGTGTCCGCGCTTCGGGCTGGACGAGAAGGAAACCGATCTGGTTGCCTGGCTGGTGCTGCAACACCTGCTGATGAGCCGCACCGCGCAGAAACGCGACCTGACCGATCCCAAAACCATCGAGGATTTCGTCGGCGAGGTGCAGAGCCTTGAACGCCTGCGCAATCTCGCGATCCTCACCGCGGTCGATATCCGCGCGGTTGGCCCCGGTACGTGGAACAGCTGGAAGGGCCAGCTGCTCGGTGAGCTCTATGACGCGGCGCAGGAACGCCTGCGGCTTGGCCACAAGGGCAACGGGCGCAAGGCGCGCGTGACGGCCAAGAAGGACGCGGTGCAGCGTCTGCTGGGCGATCAGGATCACCTCGTCGACAGCATCGGCGCGCTGCTGGGCGATGCCTACTGGATCGCCGAGCCGGAAGATATCATCGCCGGAAACCTCACCCAGTATGATGCCGCAGCCGCGGCGGGCGAGGCGCTGTCGATCGCCTGCGAGGTCGATGAAACACGCGGCGCCACCCGGATCAGCGTGATCGCGGCAGACCATCCGGGGCTGTTCTACCGCATGGCGGGCGGCATTCACCTCGCCGGCGCGAACATCATCGACGCGCGCATCCACACCGCCCGCAGCGGCTATGCGGTCGACAATTTTCTGGTGCAGGACCACAACGGCCAGCCCTTCCGCGAGGCGGGGCAGATGGCGCGCATCGAAAAGGGCATCCGCGACGCGCTGCTTGCCAAGGTCGAACTGGTCCCCAAGCTCGCCGCACGCCCGCTGGCGCACTCCCGCGCGAAGGCCTTCGATGTCGCCCCGCGCGTCGGGTTCGACAATGACGCCTCGAACCACTTCACCGTGATCGAAGTGACCGCGCGCGACCGCCCGGCCCTGCTCAACCGGTTGGCGCACGCGCTCTACAAGGCCAATCTGATCGTCCATTCGGCCCATATCACGGCCTATGGCGAAGCGGCGGCGGACACCTTCTATGTCACCGATCTGACCTCCGCCAAGATCAAGACGCCTGAACGCCTCGCCGAAATCGAGGCCGCCTTGCTGGCCGCAGCCAGCGACCAGCGCCAGCAACAGCTCGAAAAAGCCTGACTGCAAATCCTCGAAGATTGCGACAGTTGAAGGTGGCACCCGGGGCCGGTGCGATAGGTTGCAATCCCGAAACGTATTGGTATGGGGGCGGCCCTCAAACTCAGGGAGAGTTACAACATGACAATCGCTACCCCCCTGCCGCGCGCCCTCCGGCTCGGCAAGCTGGCGCTGCTCATTTCGACTGCGGCGCTCGCTCCTTTCGCGGCCCAGGCGCAGGACGCCGAAGAGCCCGCGCAGGAAGAATCGAGCAGCGTTCTCGATGACATCAACGAAATCCTCGTCACCGGCACCAAGACCAAGGATGCCGAAAACGTGCAGGACATTCCGATCGCCGTGACCGCGTTCAACGCCGGCACGCTGGAAGCGTTCAAGATCCGCGACATTTCGGGCCTGTCGTTCCAGGCACCGACCGTCAGCCTCGACCAGGTCGGCACCAGCCGCGGCACCGCGAACTTCACCGTCCGCGGCCTTGGCATCAACTCCTCGATCCCCTCGATCGACCCGACCGTCGGCGTGTTCGTTGACGGCGTGTACCTCGGCATCAACGGCGGCGTCGTGTTCGACCTGTTCGACCTCGACAGCGTGGAAATCCTGCGCGGCCCGCAGGGCGTGCTGTTCGGTCGCAACGTGACCGGCGGCGCCGTGGTGATCAACACCGGCAACCCGACCGAAGACTTCCGCGGCAAGTTCCGTGCGGCGGTCGACGGCCCGGCGCTTGATGGCGGTCGCGGCGGCGCGAACTACACCGTCAGCGGCGTGATCTCCGGCCCGATCATCGAAGACGTGCTGCTGTTCAAGGTCGGCGCCTATTACAACAAGGACGAAGGTTACTTCACCAACCTGTTCGACAATTCGAACCACGGTGCGGCGGAAACCAAGATCCTGCGCGGCGCGCTGGAAGGCCGCTTCGGCGATCTGATGATCCGCGCCAAGCTCGACTATTTCGAAAGCGATGGCGATGGCCCCTCGGCCCAGAACCGCGCGTTCTTTGACCGCAACAGCTTCGATTTCGCCATCGACGAGCCGGGCTTCTACGCCAACGAGATCTGGACCGGATCGCTCACCGCTGAATGGGACATCGGCCCCGGCACGCTGACCAATGTGTTCGGCTATCGCGACTACACCGCCAGCACCCGCGGCGATATCGACGCGACCCGCCTGTTCCTGTTCCACTCGAACACGCTGACCGAGCAGGATCAGGTTTCGAACGAACTGCGTTACGCCATGTCGTTCGATAACCTCGATCTGACCGTGGGCACGTTCTACTTCAAGCAGAACCTCGCCTATGACGAAGGCCGCGAGCTTCGCCGCGATCTCCCGGTTGCCAGCCGGCCGCCGCAGTCGTTCGGTGGGGGCCGTCAGGAGCATGAAGTGCTCGGCGTGTTCGCAAACGCCCAGTACGAGATTGCCAACGGCCTCTCGCTGATCGCAGGTATCCGCTGGAACCAGGAAACCAAGGACGCCGACGTCACCTTCGTGCGTCCGCGCAACGCCCCGTGTTCGGTCGTCGCCGGCACCTGCCCGACAACCGGGAACAACCCGCTCAGCGTGGCGCTGGCCGGTTCCACCCTGTTCCCGCGCGGCGTAGAAGGCAACGGCTTCTCGGATAGCGTCCGCTTCCGCAACGTCTCGCCCAAGCTGGGCGCACAGTACGAATTCGCCAACAGCCAGATCTACGGCCACTGGAGCCGTGGCTTCCGTTCGGGCGGCTACAACTTCCGCATCACCGATGTGGCGGCGTTCAACCGTGCGTTCACGCAGACCGGCAACCTGTTCTTCGACGAAGAGAAGGTCGACAATTTCGAAATCGGCGGCAAGTTCCAGACCGATGACGGCGTGTTCACCTTCAACGCTGCGGCCTACGTCACCAAGGTCGGTAACATGCAGCGCGAAGTGAACCTGGCCGATCCGGGCGCGGGCGTGGTGCAGAACATCCTCAACACCGCTGATGCGACCATCACCGGCTTCGAAGCCGAGGCACGGCTGCGGGCGACGGATTCGCTGGTGCTGACCGCCAACCTCGGCGTGATCGATGCAGGCTATGACGAGATCCTGTTCGACATTTCGGGCGATGGCGTGATCAACAGCCGTGACCTTGCCCTCAGCCTGCCGCGCGTTTCGCCGGTTGCCGTGGGTCTGGGCCTGATCCACGATCTGGATCTGGGCAGCAGCAACATCCTGACCCGGGTGAACTACCAGTATCGTGATACGGCGGCCTACACCGATGACAACTTCGGCTGGCTGAACGACATCCACCAGCTGGAAGCCAACATCACCTGGAACACCCCGGTCGATGGTCTGTCGCTGTCGATCTACGGGCGCAACCTGTTCGATCAGGTGCAGGAAGGCGGCGACACGCAGGTGCCGTTCGGCGGCCCGCGCTCGACCGGCGTGCGCCTGCCGTTTGCCGACAACCCGGCAGCCGGCACCTTCTCGCCGCTGATGCGCGGCCGGAACGTCGGCATCGAAGCGTTGTTTGAGTTCTAAGTGAACACGACCGGATGAAAAAGAGGGGCGCTCCGGCAACGGGGCGCCCTTTTTCGTCAGTCCTCTGCGGTGGCCAGCAGCAGGGCGATGGCTGTGTCGTCGAAGGCCACGAAGGCCCATTCGAAGGTGGCATCCGTGATCGGGTTCCAGCCGAAATACATCCGGTTGGTCACGATCTGCCGGGTTGCAGCGTCGAAGCAGGCGAGGAATTGCGCGCCCATCATCAGCGCATCTGCTTCTCCCAGCCACGGGTTGCTCGAATAGACCATGTCGTGGCTGAACGCCTCGACCAGCGCTGCGCGGGCGGAGCGGGCGCCGTCCAGGGCCGCATCGGGATCGAGCAGTTCCCAGTTCCCGCCGATCGGCTGGTAACCCAGCCCCGTCACAAAGCGATCAGCGCAAGCGGCATGCAGGCCTGGCGGCGCATCCATCTCCTGCGCGGTGAAGGTGACCGTGGCCCCGCCCGCGTTCAGGCGGTCGCCCCAGCTTTCGAAAAACGCATCAAGCCGAGCGAGCGTGTCGCTCACCCCCGCCTAACCCCGACCGCCAAACAACGCCGAGCCGACCCGCACATGGGTCGCCCCCAGCATCACCGCCGTCTCGTAATCGCCGCTCATGCCCATGCTGAGGCCGGTCAGGCCGTGATCAGCCGCGAGTTTAGCCAAAAAGGCAAAGAACGGCGCGGCTTCGGTGTCGGCGGGCGGGATGCACATCAGCCCGGCGAGCGGCACATCGGCGGCGCGCACCGCCTCCAGAAACGCAGGCAATTCCGCAATCGGGCAGCCGCCCTTTTGCGCCTCGTCCCCGATATTGACCTGCACAAAGCACGGCACGCGCCGCCCCGCCTTGTCCATCGCCTTGGCGAGCGCGGTCAGCAGGCTGGGCCGGTCGAGCGAGTGGATCACGTCGAACAGCGCCACCGCCTCGTCCGCCTTGTTCGATTGCAGCTGGCCGATGAGGTGGAGTTCGATATCGGGGTGGGCTTCGCGCAAGGCGGGCCACTTGGCCTGCGCCTCCTGCACCCGGTTTTCGCCGAACACGCGTTGCCCCGCGTCAATCAGCGGCTGGATCGCGGGCGCATCATGGGTCTTGCTGACCGCGATCAGAATGACGTCCGAAGGTTCGCGCCGGGCAGGCTTGCACACGCGGGCGATATTGGCGTGCACTTCGGCGAGGCGGGTGGCTTGCCCAGGGGATGAAATGTCCATGGCCGCGCTCTATAACGGGTGAGTGACGTGCGCAAAGCCCCTCCCCGCCCTGTGGCTGATCTCGGATGCCCGAAATGATGCGGGGCTGGAGGCCGCGCTGGCGCGCTTGCCGCGCGGATCGGGGCTGATCTATCGCCATTATCACTTGCCGGGGCCGGAGCGGTTGGCGCGGTTCCGGGTGCTGCGGCGGACAGCGCGGGCACGGGGCCATGTGGTCATCCTCGCCGATTCGGCCCTGACCGCGCGCGAATGGGGCGCGGACGGGGTGTATGGCGCACCGCGCTCGCTTTATCCCCGCCGCGCCGGGCTGGTCCATCTGGCGACCGCGCATAACCTCGCGGAATTGGGGCTGGCCGCACGGCTGGGAGCAGATGCGGCGCTGCTTTCACCGGTGTTCCCGACCCGGTCACACCCCGGCGGCGCGGTGCTGGGAGCGGTCCGGTTCCGCCTGCTGGCAAGGCAGACGCGCTTGCCGGTGATCGCGCTCGGCGGGATGACGCCGCACCGCGCCCGCGCCCTGCGATGGCCGCGCTGGGCCGCGATCGACGGGCTGTCATGATCGGCGATTCCGACGACGATCAGCTCTACTGGCAGGCCTGCCAGTTCGTCATCAGTGGCGGGCGGCCGAGCATCTCGGTGCTTCAGCGCCGCTTCAAGGTCGGGTTCTATCAGGCCTGCCGCTGGATCGAGCGGATGGAGGAAAACGGCATCCTCAAGGTGCCCCGGAATCGGCTCCATTGATCGGGCGCGGAATCGAAAAGGTTTGACCGGAGTCCGCCTTGGATTCATGATGTGTTCCGCTCAGGAGACACCCCCATGGCCAGTCGCGCGGTGACGCCCGCCAAACCCGTTCGCCAAACAGACGCCGAATGGCGCGCCGGCCTGCGCCGCAGCTTGCGCCGCATCGCGCAAATGACCGGCGCCGGATTGCTGCTGGGCGCAGCCGTGTTCCTCGCGCTGGCGCTGGCGAGCTATACCCAGACCGACCCCAGCCCCTCGACCGCGGCTGACCCTTCGCAGGTCGCCAACTGGATGGGCGCAGCCGGCGCATGGGCGGCGGACCGTGTGCTGCTGATCTTCGGCCTGTCGGGCGTGCTGCTGCTGCCGCTGCTCTATGTCTCGGCGCGCAAGCTGTGGCGCGATGTCGAGAATGGCGACGCGCCTGAAACGACCGCGTGGTGGATGCCGACTGCGCTGCTGCTGATCGCCATGACCCTGATCGCGACCGTGCTGAGCCTCGCTTTCCCCGGCCCGGGCGGCACCTTGCCCGCGCAGGCAGGCGGGCTGGCCGGCCTGCTGGGTGAAGGCGCGATCGAGGCGGTGGCGACGCGGTTTGGCGCCGAGGCGCAGGGCTGGGTCATGCTCGGCCTCGGCCTCACCTGCCTTGCCGTCGGCGTGGCCCTGCTCACCCGCATTTTCGCCATCGACTGGCGGGTGCTGATGAGCTTGCCCGAATTTCTCGGCGGCGGATCGCTGGCGGGCTTTGCGCGACGCTGGCTGCCGGGCGGCAAGGGTGCGCCCGCGCTCACCTTCGCCGGCGACGGAGATGAGGAGGATGACATCGCCCCGCGTCCGCGCCGCGCCGGCAAGGGCGACACCGCGCCTGCCCCGCTGGATGCGTCCCCGCGCCGCGCGCCGGAAATCTCCGATCCCTCCGCCCCGCCCAAGCGCGCCGCCCCGGCCAAGACCGCGCAGCGTGACATGTTCGCGGCCTTCAATCTCCCCAGCCTCGATCTGCTGGCCGAACCGCCGGTCGACAAGGCGCCCAAGCTCGACAAGCTGGCGCTGGAACGCAACGCCCGCCTGCTGGAAAACGTGCTCGACGATTTCAACGTGAAGGGTGAAATCACCGCCGTGCGCACCGGTCCGGTGGTGACGATGTATGAACTGGAGCCCGCCCCCGGCATCAAGGCCAGCCGCGTCGTCGGCCTTGCCGAAGACATCGCCCGCAACATGAGCGCCATTTCCGCGCGTGTCTCCCCCATCCCGGGGCGCACCGTCATGGGCATTGAACTGCCGAATCAGGATCGCCAGGTGGTGATGCTGAAGGAACTGGCCGCCTGCGCCGATTTCGCCGATGCCAAGGGCAGCCTGCCGATCATTCTGGGCAAGGATATCGCGGGCGAACCGATTATCGCCGACCTTGCTGCCATGCCGCACTTGCTGGTGGCCGGGACGACCGGATCGGGTAAGTCGGTGGGTCTGAACGTGATCCTGCTCAGCCTGCTGTACCGCTTCACGCCGACCGAACTGCGCCTGATCCTGATCGATCCCAAGGTGCTGGAACTCAAGACCTACGACGATATCCCCCACCTGCTGTCGCCCGTGGTGACGGAACCGGCCAAGTCGGTGCGCGCGCTGAAGTGGGCGGTCGAGGAGATGGAGCGGCGGTATCGGATGATGAGCGCAATCTCCTCGCGCAACATCCATTCCTTCAACGAAAAGGTCAGCGCCGCGATTGCCAAGGGCAAGCCGCTGGGCCGCCGGGTGCAGACCGGGTTCGATCCCGAAACCGGCGAGCAGTTGTTCGAGGAAGAACAGCTCGATTACCAGCCGCTCCCCCAGATCGTGCTGATCGTTGACGAGCTCGCTGACCTGATGGTGACCATCGGCAAGGAAATCGAAGTCCTGATCCAGCGCCTTTCGCAGAAGAGCCGTGCAGCGGGCATCCACCTGATCATGGCGACCCAGCGCCCCTCGGTCGATGTCATCACCGGCGTCATCAAGGCCAACCTGCCGACCCGCATCAGCTTCAAGGTGACCAGCCGGATCGACAGCCGCACGATCCTTGGCGAACAGGGCGCCGAACAGCTGCTGGGCAAGGGCGACATGCTCTACAAGCCCAACACCGGCGCAATGGTGCGCGTCCACGGCCCGTTCGTCAGCGATGAGGAAGTCGAAGCCGTGGCCGATTTCTGGCGCAGCCAGGGCTCGCCCGAATATGTCGATGCCGTCACCGAAGAGCCCGAAGACAGCTTCGGCTTCGGCTTTGATGATGACATGACCGCGTCCGACAATCCGGAAGAGCGCAAGTACCGTCAGGCGTGCCAGATCGTGTTCGAGAACCAGAAGGCGTCCGGCAGCTGGCTCCAGCGCCAGATGGGCGTGGGCTACAACACCGCGGCCAAATGGATCGAGCGGATGGAGGAAGACGGCTTCGTCGGCCCGGCCAACCATGTCGGGCGGCG
Source organism: Porphyrobacter sp. (assembly GCA_032116115.1). Classification (GTDB taxonomy): domain Bacteria; phylum Pseudomonadota; class Alphaproteobacteria; order Sphingomonadales; family Sphingomonadaceae; genus Erythrobacter. The sequence goes on along the minus strand of JAUMAX010000004.1, from coordinate 73,921 downwards.
CGAGATCTACCGCGACAAGGACGGCAACCCGTTGTGAGGTGCAGGCCCCTCGCCATACCGCCGGGACGAGGGGCATTTTGGGCAAAGATGCAAATCGGCAACGTCCCCAAACTGTAAATCCGGCGTAACTCTCCCGTCACCCATCCGTCGTTCCCGCGTCACCATGCGGTGCCACTGGCTTGGCCTCTCTCAGGCAACAGGGAAGCCAGAACATGAACCGCACCCGTTTCACCCGCGCCTCGTATGTCGCGCTCGCCACAATCCTCGCCGCCGCCCCGCAGGTCGCTTTCGCACAGGATGCTGAAGCGCCCGCCGCCGAAGATGACCAACGCTCCGGCAATGAAATCATCGTCACCACCCAGAAGATCGAGCAGCGCGCGCTTGACGTGCCGATCACCATCTCGGCGATCGGCGGGCAGCGCATCCGCGAACTGGGCGTCACCGATCTGGACGAGCTGTCCTACTACACCCCCGGCCTGCTGATTCAGGAACAGAGCGCCAACAACCCCGGTGTCGTGATCCGCGGGATCACCTCGGACTCCGGCTCGGCGCAGGAAGGCCCGCGCGTCACGCTCTATTACAACGGCATCGACATCTCGCGCTCGCGCGGCAGCTATCAGGCGATCTACGACCTCGAGCGCGTCGAAGTGGTCAAAGGCCCGCAGGCAACCCTGTTCGGCACCGCCAGCGCGGTGGGTGCGATCAGCCTCGTCTCGGCCCGCCCGCGCGAAGGCTTCTCGGCCGAATTGCGCGGCAGCTACGGCAACTTCAACCAGACCATGGTGGGCGGCTTCGTCAACATCGGCAATGACACCATCGCCGGACGCATCGCCGGCGAATGGCGCAAGCGCGATGGCTATGTCGAAAACATCAACCCCAACCAGCAGGAAGAGCTTTACGCGCAGGACCAGCTCGGCATCCGCGCCTCGCTGCGCTTCACCCCGAGCGATGCTTTCACGCTCGACGTGATCGGGACCTATGACCAGCAGAGGAACGGCGGCACGCCCTTCATCTCGGCGACCTTCCCGGCCTCGCTCGCCTCGCCCGGCGGCCCGAACAATGCCTTTGTCCCGGCCAACCTCGGCGGCTTCCCGGCCGGGGCGGCGGCACTGGGGGATGACCAGCTCGGCCTCAACCGCGAGGTCTATGACCTCAACATCACCGCCGAATACCAGTTCGCCGACGATTGGACCTTCACCACGGTCAACGGTTACCGCGAATTCGACAGCCTCGAAGTGTTCGACGCCGACGGTTCGGCCGCCCCGTTCCTCGAATTCACCGAATTCGCCAAGGGCTGGCAGGTCAGCCACGAAGGGCGCTTCGCCTATACCGGCGACACGCTGCGCGCCAGCGCGGGCTGGAACCTGTTCGTCGAAGACGGCATCCAGAACGTGCCCTTCGCAACCGAGGAAGGCGTGTTCCTGAACTGCCTTGGCGGCCTGTTTGCCAACCCGCGCCGCCTGTGCGTCGCGCCCAATGGCAGCGTTCCCGCGCTTGGTGCCACAAACATCCCCTACACTGCGCTCTTGTTCGAAAATCAGGGCCGCAATGAAGCCCTTTCGGTGTTCGCCGATGTCACCTGGATCCCGACCGAAGCGGTCGAGCTGACCGCTGGCGTCCGTGTCATCGACGAATATCGCCGCTCGGGCTTCCTCACCAACATCCCCAACAGTCAGCTGACCGGCGCACCGCTGATCCCCGGCGGGATCAACACTGCCGGCCGCGTGCTGGAAGCCGAAGAGACCTTCCAGGCGGTGCTGCCGCGCTTCAACGCGCTCGTGCGGATCAGCGATGACGTCAATGTCTACGGCACCGTCTCCAAGGGCCGCCGTTCGCCAGTGGTGCAGGTCAACGCCCGGCGCGACGGCACGCAAGTGCTCGCCAACCGCTTCGACGTGCTTGAGGAAATCGTCTGGAACTACGAGGGCGGGATCAAGTTCGAAACCGGCCCGGTCTCGGCCTCGCTCGGGGTCTATTACCAGGTCTATGACAACTTCCAGGTCTCGATCCCCGATCCGGCGCGCCCCGGCACCTTCATCACCGTCAGCGCGGGCAGCGCCAGCAACCTCGGGGTCGAAGGCGAGTTGGCGGTCGATCTGGCCGACTGGTTCACCGTGTTCGGAAACTTCGGCTACATCGATGGCGGGGTCGACAATGATCCGGCCAACGGCAACCTTGCCGGTTCGCGGTTCCGGTTGCAGCCGGAATGGCAGGCCTCGGGCGGGTTCACCATTGATCGCGACTTCGGCGGGGTGCGCTTCTTCGCCACGCCCACGATCACACACCGCAGCTCGATCTTCTTCACCGTGCCCAACAACCCGCTGTTGCGGCAGGACGCGGTGACGCTGGTCAACGCCCGCGCCGGGGTGAGCTTTGCCGAGGAACGCTACGAAATCGCCGGCTTCATCCGCAACGCCACGGGAGAGGACTTCCTGCTCGATGCCGGCAACACCGGCAACGGCTTCGGCATCCCGACCTTCATCCCGGGCGAGCCGCGCTTCTACGGGGTGGAAGTGACCGCGCGGTTCTGAGCCGCGCTTACTGCGACATGATCGGGGGCGGGGGGCGAAAGTCCTCCGCCTCTTGCGCATCGCGCTCGGCGATTTCGGTGGTGGTGAGCGGGCGGAAGCGGATGCTGACGGGCGTGAAGCTGCCGTCATCGCGCTGGCGGATCGTGACGATCCCGCGCTGGTCGCGGTTCCGAAGCTGCTCCTGAAGCGCGGCGGCGCGGTCTTGCCCGGTGTAGAGCCGTCCAACCCTTACCGCGTCCGGGCCGTAATTGCTGACAACGGGTTCGCGCAGCGGATGGTCGCAAATGGTCGAGGCAGAATGGGCCGTAACCCGCGTGATCGCGGGCGCTTGGCCTTCGAGGCACAGCATCATTCCAGGAGCCACACTGCTTTCTTCGAGGCCCGGCCAGTCATAGCTGAATTCGACATAGTGCCCGCGCAGGTAATCGCGCGGGTCGTAGCCCATGATCGGCACCTCCCATTCGGTGCCGGAGTGGTAGGTGCGGTCGCTCTGCGCCCACAGCGCGCCGAGGCCCAGCACGGGGACAACGACAGCAGCGAGGCGGATCAGGCGGTTCATGCCTCCGGCGCCTCACGCGGGGCAAAGCGCTTGGACACCCGCACCGCGCCCCACGCCACACCGAGGATCATGAGGCCGGACAGGATCAGCCCGAAGCCGCTCGTCAGCAAGTCACCCGCCAATTCGAAGCTGAGGATGATGAGCCGCAGCGCGATCACGCCGACGGCCAGCTGAAACACGCCCCGCCACTGCGCCACCAGCGCGGCGGCAGCGATGCCGGCCCACAGCGCGAAAAACAGCAGGGCGGCAGGGACGGTGAGATCGTCGACCACCTGACACAAGGCCACCGCCAACCCCGCCCCGGCGATGATCGCGCCTGCCATCCGCCCAGAGGTGCCGGGCCGCGCGAGGACGACGCCGGCCCCGGCCAGTCCAGCCACCAAACCGCTCGTCAGCAGCCGCACCGTTTCGTTCGAAAGACCGTGCTGGCCGAACTCGCCAAGGCTCGCCAAAGCGCAGGCGAACGAGGCCCCGGCCACGGCATAGGCCAACGCCAGCTGCTCCAGCCGCCGCCAGAAATCGGGACGGGGGCTGCGGGCCCGCAGCCATGCTGCCAGCGGCGCAAAGGCGAGCGGCGCCGTGGTGACGAGGGCGAGCCAGATGCTCCGCCCCGCATCAGGCGCAGCGCCATAGCGGGTGGTGGCATCGGCATATTCCCACGCGCACCACACCGCCCCGCCCAGCACCGCCAGTGCGGCAGGCCAGCTGCGGCCCATCAGCAGCAAGAGCGGCGCGAACAGCGCCAGCCACACCGCGAGCGGCTGCCACAGCGGCGAGGATGTCTGATAGACCTGCCCCAGATGCCCGAAGAAGGTGAGGCCCAAGGCGGCGGTGATGAACACCAGTGCCTCGACCGCCCAAGGGGATCGGACCGCCAGCCGCTCCTCGCGCGCAAACAGCAGCCCCAGCAGCCCAGCGATCAGCGCCAGATGCACCGACAGGCGCACAAGCCCGGGAATATCCTCCCAGTTTGCCGCCACCACCGAGACGAACCCGAGCCCGATCGCCAGTGCCCCGATGCCATAGATCGCCCACAGCACCAGCGGCCGGGCATGCTCGGCCTCATAGGCGAGCAGCCGGTCGCGCGTGCCTGCGTCGATCAGGCCGGCGTCATGCCACAGGGCGATCTTGCGCGCGCTCATGGCCGCAGACTAGCCGCTTGCCATGAGCGCCGCAATCGGCCCCGCGCGTCACTTCTTGGCGGCGAGCTCTTCCTTGGTGAGCACCGTCATGTTCTGGACCTTGGCGGCATTGGCCTCGGCCGTATCGGCCGGCATGGCCACCATGCCGATCTTGGCGAGCGGGCCATCCTTGCCCCAGCTCTTGACCCATTCCTTCATGAAGTCCTCAAGCCCGGGAATGGCGCGCATATGGGCTTTCTTGACGTAGACATACATCGCCCGTGCGCCGGGATAGGCGAAGCTGGCGATGTTCTCGTAGGTCGGCTGCACGCCGTTCATCGGCAGGCCCTGCACGCGGTCGCTGTTTTCTTCCATGTAGGAGTAACCGAACACGCCCACAGCGCGCGGATTGCCGACGATCTTCTGGACGATCAGATTGTCCTGTTCGCCCTGGTCCACATAGCCGCCATCATCGCGGATTTCGGTGCAGATCTGCTTGTACTGCTCTTCGTCGCTGTCCTTCAGCGCCTTCATGGCCGGATCGGTCTTGCACCCGACTTCGAGCACCAGTTCCTTCAGCGCGTCACGCGTGCCGGAGGTGCTGGGCGGGCCATAGACCAGAATCGGGTCGGCCGGCAGCGCGGGATCGACATCCTTCCACGTCTTGGCCGTCTGCGGCTTGCCATAGGGACGGGCGGCGAGCGCTTCGTAGATCGTCTTGGGCGACAGGTTCAGCATGATCCCGCCCCGCTTGGAGGCAAAGGCGATCCCGTCCAGACCGACCTGCAGTTCGATCACTTCGTCGACCTTGTTCGACTCACAGGTTTCAAGCTCGGATGCCTTCATCCGGCGCGAGGCATTGACCATGTCGGGCGTGTTGGGCCCGAGGCCCGAACAGAACAGCTGGATGCCGTTACCCGTCCCGGTCGATTCGATCAGCGGCGAACGCATATCGGGGTGCGAGCGCGAGAAGTTCTCTGCCACCAGCTTGGCAAAGGGATAAACCGTCGAAGAACCAACGGCATGAACCGATTGCGCGGCCGATGATCCATCGTCGCAGGCGGAAAGCATCGGGGCAGCCAACGCCAAAGCGGCGGCGACTTTGAACAGGGGCGTGGTGCGATTTGTCATGAGTGTTCCCGTCAGGACCGATCCACTGGCCCCAGTGATTGCCGCGCTAGGACTCTTTCATGACAAGCATATGACGAACTCCAGCGGATGATCCGAACCCGGGGTCGGCATTCAAACATATGATAAACAATTATATTACCTCCAAAACGGAGTGATTCCGCTTAACAGCATCGTAAGAGCTTGCGTGGTATCGGACCGGATATGGCATTTCTGCGCCTCTTCTTCCGGTTCGCTATGGTCGCAGCGCTGATGGCGCTGATGGCCGCGCGTCCGGCTGCGGCGGAGCATGGGGACCATCTGTCGCATACCCCCACGTGCCATGCGGCATCGGGGGCAGAACGCAGCATCACGGACATGGCAAAGTCCGACCAGTGGCTGTGCCGCGCCGGGAACTGGCGCGCCGATCAGCCCGTCGCCTGGCTGCGGTTCGATGCGGCAAGCTGGGATGGCGATGCCGCTCCGCGCCATTTCTACAGCCGCACCGCCCGGCATGAACGGATCACGCTGACTGCGGTTGACGCCAACGGCGCCCAGCGCAGCCGCACCTATGCCGAGGCAGAGGGCCAGCCCTTTGCCGCCGGCCCCGTGTTCAGGCTCGCGCTGCCTGAAATCACGCCGGACACCCGCATGGTGATTGCCCGGATCGACCGCCCGCACTCCATCCCGCTGCTGACCGAGGCGCGGCTGGCCCTCCACCCCGAAGACGCCGCGCATTCGCAGCTGGAAATGATGGTGCTGGCGCTGGTGCTGGGGATGCTGGTCCTGCCGCTGTTGTTCGACATCACCTTCTACCTCGTGCTGCGCGAACGCTTCGTGCTGTTCCACGCGCTGATGGTGACGGCGATGATGGGATATGTGCTGTTTTCGGGGGGGCTGATTTCCGCCGTCCTTACCCTGCCTGTGGCCGTGCTGGCGGTGCTGGGGCCATTGTCATGGGCGATCGGCTGCGGCGCGGCGCTGCTGTTCCTCGGCGCGTTTCTGGAACGTGGCGCGCTCGCCCGGTGGGTGCGCCGCCTTGCGTTCTGGACCGGCTGCTGGACCATTGCCGTCCCGGGCTTCTTCTCGTTCCAGTTTCACGCGACCCAGTCGTTTGACGATCTCGCCTATTTCCTCGCCATCACCCCGACAGCGGCAATTGTCAGCTTCGTGATCATCCATGCGATTGTGCGCGGCAGCCGTTCGGCGCGGTTCGTGGCGGTTGCCTGGACGCCGCTGATCGTGACCTCGCTCGAACGCATGGCGCGCGGGCTCGGGCTGATGGCCGGTCCGTCGAGCCTCGATCTGATGATGTTCATCGCCACCGGGATCGAAGTGGTGGTGATCAGCCTTGCCATTGCCGACCGCTTCCTTGCCCTGCGGCGCGAGCGCGATGCGGCGCTGACCGAAGCGAAGATGCTCGAACAGATCTCGACCCGCGATTCGCTCACGGGCCTGATGAACCGCCGCGCGATCGAGGCACGCTTCGACGAGCTGATGGTGCAGGGCTTCGATACCTTCGCGCTGGTCGATCTCGACCGCTTCAAGGCGATCAACGACCTGCACGGCCACCAGGTCGGCGATGCGGCGCTGATCGCCTGCGCCAGCGCCATCCGCGCCACCGGTGACCGCGATGCGGTTGCCGTGCGGTTGGGCGGCGAGGAATTTGTCGTCCTGCTGCGCGGCCCCCGCTCGCTCGAACGGGCCGAGGCGCTGCGACAGGCGATCCCGATACGGATTGCCAAGGAAGTGCCGGGGCTGGACCTGCCGGTGACCGCCAGCATGGGCGTGGTGGTGATGGCCGAGGCCAACCGCCACAAGATGGCCTTTGCCGAATTCTACGCCCGCGCCGATGCGCTGATGTACGAAGCCAAGGCGTCGGGCCGCAACCGCCTCGCCTATGAACGCCTGACGGTGTTCACCAGCGCCCCGCCGGAACGCGATCGCGAACAAGCGGCCTAGGTTTCGGCGAAAGGCGCCAGCACCTCGGGCCGCACCCGCGCGAGCCGGCCCGTGGCGCGGTCAAGCATCGCCCATGTCGTCGCCGCGCTGACGAGGCGTTTGCCGCCCGCGTCCGCAAACTCGACCCGCCGCAGCGATTTGGCACCCATCGCGGGGCCTTCGATCCAGGTGGTCGCGGTCACGCTTTCGCCTTCGGACACGTTGCCGCGATAATCGATCTCGTGCCGCACCACGACCCAGAAGAACGCATCGCGATCCTCGGGCCGGGCCACCGCATCCCAGTGCGCCGTCGCCATGTCCTGAATCCACTGCACCCACACGGTGTTGTTGACGTGGCCAAGCTCGTCGATGTGCTGCGGCTGGGCCACGAAGGTGCGGGTAAAGCGGTAGGACATGGCGCGGGGGTAGTCCTGCCACGCGCCAGCGGCAAGCCCGGCGCCGGGCAAGGCCAAGACATTCTTAGCCTTCGCGCGCTATCATCACCCCCGACCAGCCAAGGACGCCAGCCCCATGCCGGACGACGATCAACCAGAGCGCAAGGACCGGGGCTTCAAGCCCGGCATCAACTATATCCAGAAGCCGGGCAGCGGCCGCAGTGTGGTGATGACGCCCGAAGGCATCTTCGCCTATCAGGACGGCACCATGGAAACGCTGGCCGATGCGGTCGATTTCTTCTGGGCGAAAGTCGCGCATGACCCGCGCGCATGGAACGCAGGGCTGAAGGGGTATGACTGGCTGCTCACCCACGCTGCCGATGCGACCCGCGAGGATGTGCGCCGCACGCTGGGCTGGCTGGAGGGGGCCATCGGGCTCAGAGACCGCACCGCTGCGGTTGCCGCCTGCCGCTATCTGGCGGGGATGCCGCCGGTGCTGCTGGCGGCAGACTACGGGCGGCTGATCGCAATCTTCAACAGCCGCAAGGTCGGCATGGTGTGGCAGCTCACCCCCGACCTCGACAAGCGCCCGCTCCCCAGCGGGCCTATCCCGGTGTTCGGCAAGGAAGCCGGCTTCGGCCTGATCCGGGCGGTGCCGGAGCTTTACTGCAAGCTGGCGCTGTTCGGCCCGGAGATGGAAAGCATCGTGATCCATCTGGTGGAGGAAGCGATCAGCTACAACGTCTCGCTTCCCCCCGACCTGATCAATCTTGCGAATTAGAGGCCCCCTCCCTCGTCAAGGAGAGCGGCCTGTAAACAGCAGACTATTCCGGCACCAAACAAGCCAGCAGTTCAAGCAGCAGCAAGAGCGAGAGCGGCACCAGCAACACAGTCAGCACAATGACGGCGAGGCCGCGCCCGTAATTGGGCGCCTTCACTCACCCTCTGACTTCGGGGCCATCCCCATCTGCCACAGGATAAAGGCGAATTCCTCCGCCGTTTCCTTGAGGCTGTTCCAGCGGCCCGATTGCCCGCCATGGCCTGCGCCCATGTTGGTCTTCATCAGCAGCAGGTTGTCGTCGGTCTTGAGCTCGCGCAGCTTGGCAACCCACTTGGCCGGCTCCCAATAGGTCACGCGCGGATCGTTCAGCCCGGCGGTCACCAGCATCGGCGGATACTCCTGCGCGACCACCTGATCATAGGGCGAATAGGACAAGAGGTACGCGAAGGACGCCTTCGAGGTGATCGGGTTGCCCCATTCCTGCCATTCGCCCGGGGTCAGCGGCAGCTTGTCGTTGAGCATGGTGTTCAGCACATCGACAAACGGCACGTGGGCGACAATCGCGCCATATTGCTTGGGGTCCTGATTGACGATCGCCCCCATCAACTCGCCGCCTGCCGAACCGCCACTGGCGGTGACCATGCCTTCGGCGGTGTAGCCCTTGGCGATCAGCCCCCGGCCCGCATCGACGAAATCGTTGAAGGTGTTGGTGCGTTCAAACATCTTGCCCTGCAGATACCAACGCCGCCCGAGATCGTCCCCGCCGCGGATATGGGCGATGGCATAGGCGAAGCCGCGATCGACGAGGCTGAGGCGCGAGGTCGAAAAGCCCGGCGGGATGGCATAGCCATAGGCGCCATAGGCATACAGATGCAGCGGCCCCGGTCCTTCGATCCCGGCCTTCTTGAGGATTTCCGCGCGGTCTTTGCGCATCACGATGCTGACCGGCACCATCGTCCCGTCCCGCGCCTGAATGCTCACCCGCTCGGTCGTGTAGAGGCTGGCATCATAACCGCTGGGGATGACCTGCGTCTTCAGAGTCTCCAGCTTGGCCGTCTTGACATCGTAGTCATAGACCGTGCTTGGCGTGACCATGCTCTGATAGGACAGCCGCAGCTTGGTCATGTCATATTCGGGGTTGTTGGACAGGCCTGCGGTGTAGCTGGCTTCGGGGAACGCGATCGGGGTGATCTTCGCCGCGTCGCCGTATTGGCGCAGCTGGATCTGGTCGAGGCCGTTCTTGCGCCCTTCGGTGACGTAGAAATCCTTGAACAGATCGAAGCCGGTCAGATAGAAATCATCCGATCCGGCGATCACCGTCTGCCAGTCGCCGGGGGCATCCAGCTTCGCCTTGGCGAGGCGGAAGTTGATGTGGTCGTCATTGGTCCACACCCACAATTCCCCATCGCGGACATCGACCGAATATTCGACGCCCTTCTTGCGCGGTTTCACCAGAATCGGCGTCGCGGTGGGGTTGGCTGCGGGGACAAGGCGCACTTCGCTCGTCTCGTTGTCGCCGGTGGCGATGATCAGCCAGTCTTCCTGCGCGGTCAGCCCGGTGCCGACGCCGAAGGACTGGTCTTCTTCCTTGTAGAGGGTGACGTCGCTTTCCGCAGGCGTGCCGATCACGTGAAGCTTGGCCTCAAGCGTGCGCCATTCCTCGGTCGAGGGGCCGTAGACCAGCGCGGTATCATTCGCGACCCAGACCAGATCGCCGCGCAGGTTTTCGATCACGTCGGGCAGATGCTCGCCGCTAGCCAAATCCTTGATCCGCCCGGTGTAACGCTCCGACCCGTTGGTATCGGTCGAATAGGCGAGAAACCGCCCGTTCTGGCTGACGGATGCCGCGCCCAGGCTGAAATATTCCTTGCCTTCGGCCAGCTGGTTTTCGTCGATGATCAGTTGCGCCTCGCCGCCTGCCACCGGCTTGCGCCAATGCTTGCGGTACTGCGCACCTTCCTCGAACTCGGACCAGTAAATGTAGTCGCCATCCTTCTGCGGCACCGTGCTGTCGTCTTCCTTGATGCGGGCGCGCATCTCGGTGAACAGCGCTTCGGTCAGCGGCGCCTGGGCGGCCATCTTCGCTTCGAAATAGGCGTTTTCGGCCTTCACATGGGCCAGCACATCCTCGTCGTCGATGACGGGGTAGGACTTGTCGTAGAGCCAGTCATAGGGGTCTTCGATGGTGATCCCGTGGTGGGTGTAAGTGTGGGCACGCTTTTCCGCGACGGGCGGCTTGATGTCGGTGGTGGCGGCGGATGACGTGGTCACGCGGGACTGTTCCTCTCGGGTGGTGGTGTTCGCGGCGGCTGGCGCAAAGGTGGTGGCCGCAAGTGCGGCGGCAAGGGCAAGGCGGCTGATCGGGCGGGTCATGGTCGGTCGTCCCCTATGGCAGGCGGCCAGCGCGCATCCGGGTGGAAAGGCGCGGGTTTTGGGCCTATGTTGGCGGTTCTAGTGATACATTTCTGCGCGGCAAGTACCCCGCGCGATAAGCCGAGGATCGACGAAATGCTGATGCAGACCCATGAAGCCCGCCTTGCCGCTCTGCGCGAGGAGTTGAAGCGGCGCGGCGTCGGCGGCTTCATCGTGCCCATCAGCGATGAACACATGAGCGAATATGTCGGCGAATATGCCCAGCGTCTGGGCTGGCTGACCGGGTTTGGCGGCTCGGCAGGCTTTGCGGCGGTGACGCTGGATCACGCGGCGATCTTCGTCGACGGGCGCTACACCGTGCAGGTGCGCGAGCAGGTCGATGGCAAACTGTTCGATTACAAAAGCGTGCCTGCCGAAACCCTCGGCCAGTGGCTGACCGAAGTGTGCGAAGATGGCGCCAAGATCGCCTATGATCCGTGGCTGCACACCTGGGCCTGGGTCGAGGCGCTGGAAAAGCAGGTCAACCCCAAGGGCATCACCCTTGTCCCCGCCGACAGCAACCCGATCGACGCGGTGTGGGCCGATCGCCCGGCGCCCTCGTCCGCACAGGCGATTGTCCATGACGAGGCAATGGCTGGCCGCTCTTCGGCAGACAAGCGCGCTGCCGTTGCCGACTGGCTGGTCAGGCAAGGCCATGATGCGGTGGTGATCCCGGCGCTCGATTCGGTCGCTTGGCTGCTCAACATTCGCGGGGCCGATGTGGCGCACACGCCTGTCGCGCTGTCCTATGTCATCGCCCGCAAGGACGGCAGCGCCGAGCTGTTCATCGCGCCCGAGAAGGTCACGCCCGAGCTCACCCGCCATCTCGGCAACGCGGTCACCATCCGCGACCGGGCGGCGTTCGAGGGCGCTTTGAGCGAATATGCCGGCCAGAGCGTCGCACTCGATCCCGATTTCGCAGTGGTCGGGATTGCGCAGGCCTTGCGGGCAGGCGGCGCAAAGTTCGCCTTCAAGCAGGATCCGACGATCCTTCCCAAGGCGATCAAGAACCCTGCGGAACAGGCCGGCCAGCGCGACGCGCAGGCGCGGGACGGGGCGGCGGTATCGCGGTTCCTGCGCTGGCTGGAGATCGAGGCTCCCAAGGGCGGCGTCGATGAATTGTCGGCGGCGGCAAAGCTGCAGGCCTTCCGCGAGGAAGATCCCGGCCTTAGCGACTTGAGCTTCGACACCATCTCTGCCGCCGCAGGCCATGCCGCGCTGCCGCATTACAAGGTGGACGAGGACAGCAATATCCCGATCCCGCCGTCCTCGATCTATCTGGTCGATTCGGGCGGGCAATATCCCGGCGGCACCACCGACATCACCCGCACGGTCTGGGTCGGCCCCGGCGAGCCGACAGCGGAAATGCGCGACCGCAACACGCGGGTGCTGAAGGGCCACATCCAGCTCGCCCGCGCGGTGTTTCCGCAAGGCACAGTCGGCGGGCAGCTTGATGTGCTGGCGCGGCAATATCTGTGGGAAGGCGGCGTCGATTATGCCCATGGCACCGGCCACGGGGTGGGCAGCGTGCTGGCGGTGCATGAAGGCCCGCAGCGCATCGCCAAGCCTTCGGGCGGGCAGGCGGGCACCGGGCAGGAGCTGTTCGCGGGCATGATCCTCTCAAACGAACCGGGCTATTACAAGCCGGGCGCCTTCGGCATCCGGATCGAGAATCTGGTGCTGGTGGAGGAGCGCGAGATCGCAGGCGCGGAAGGCCGTTATCTCGGCTTCGAGACACTCACTTTCGCGCCGCTGGATCGCAAACTGATCGAAAAGGCGCTGCTGACGGCGGAGGAAATCGCGTGGGTGGACAGCTACCACGCCAAGGTGCGCGAAGTGCTCGCGCCCCGGCTGGCTGGCGATGATCTGGCGTGGATGGAGCGCGAGACAGCGCCGCTTTGACACCAGGTCTAGCCCCTTGACGACAGGCCGCTTTTCCTGAATTTCTGGCGGTCCGGGTGGCAATGGGGGCGGAAATGCGGATTTTACGGGTGATGGCTGCGGCGGCGATGGCTGTGTCGCTGGCCGGTTGCAACAGCATGTTCGGCAACCCCACCAGCATCGCCCGGCTCGACGTGCAACAGCGCCAGAACGCCGCCACATCGGCAACGGTCATCCTGTCGGCAGGGGTGCGCGAGACCTGTTTTTCCAGCTATCCGGTGATCGTCGATCTGGTCAGCGCAGGAACCGGCAAACCGCTGTTCCACTTCACGGCCAACAATGAATTCATCAAGCCGCAGCTTGATGAGAACCACGGCTTCATTCACGCCGCCAATGTCCCGCCGGGCCAATATTACCTGACGCTCGACGTCTGGGCCAAGCAGACGACTTCGGCGCCGGTCGCGGATCTGACGCTTGCTCCGGGCGATCTGGTGTATCTCGGCGAATTCTTCATCGACAGCAGCTGCGCCGGTTTTGGTGCCGTCGATACGGTTCTGATCCGCGACCGCGCTGCCCGGGATCTGGCCAAGGCGGCAGAACTCAACCCGGCCATCAACTCCGCCGATGTCGAAATCAGAGTGCTGAGCTTCGACCGGCAGCGGGGAACGCCCGATAGGCCCTGACTTGGCGATCGGACTTGTTGGCGAACTGATGTTCCTGTAATGTTCCCACATCGGCGAGTCGCATCGGGCGGCGCGCATTCGGGGAGGAATTCGGATGATCGGTTACGTCACTCTTGGCACCAATGATCTGCCGCGCGCGGCGGCGTTCTATGACGCGTTGGCTGCGCATTTCGGCGTCGGGCGAATGATGGAGTTCGATAGCTTCATCGCCTGGGGCGCATGGGGCGGCGCAGCGGGAATCGCGGCGACGGTGCCGTTTGATGGCCAGCCCGCCACGGTCGGCAACGGCGTGATGGTCGCGCTCGAAGTGAAATCGCCGGAGGATGTCCACGCGGTCTATGACATCGCCATGGCCCACGGCGGCAGCGACGAAGGCGCTCCCGGCCCGCGCGGGGATGACGGGTTCTATGCGGGCTATTTCCGCGATCCCGATGGCAACAAGCTCAATGCCTTCTGCATGGTGCCGCCAGCCGAGGCGTGACCGGGTGCCGGATGCCCCGCAATGTTTCACGTGAAACATTGCGGGAACATCGGAGCCTGTCAGCGCATCAGCCCGCCGATCAGGTTGCGCACAAACCGGCCGACAATCGGCCCCGCCAGATCGGTCGCGATCGAGCCGACCGCCGAGGTCACGCCCGAGGCGACCGGGTTGGCGCGGGTTTTCTTGCCGGTGATCTTGGCCGCGGCGACCGCTGCTGCCCCGCCCAGCGCAACCTGCGCCCCGCGGCTGACAGCCTTGCCCCACAGGCTCGGGCTTTTGCGCGCCTGACCGCGCACCGCCTCTTCGCCTTCCGCCTCGACCTGCTCGGCGGTGGCGGCAGCATCGGCGGCTTTCGCGGCGAGCACCTCGGCCGCGCTTTCACGATTGGCGCGGGTGTCGTACTTGCCTTCGAGCGGGCTGATCGACTGAATGATCGCGCGTTCCTTGGGCGTCACCGGCCCGAGGCGCGAACGCGGCGGCTTGATCAGGGTGCGTTCGACGATGGTGGGCGCGCCGTCCTCGTCCAGAGTCGAAACCAGCGCCTCGCCGACTTTCAGTTCGGTGATCGCGGTTTCCACATCCAGCTTGGGGTTGATGCGGAACGTCTCCGCCGCCGCCTTGATCGCCCGTTGATCGCGCGGGGTGAAGGCGCGCAGGGCGTGCTGCACGCGGTTGCCGAGCTGGCCCGCGACTTCCTCGGGAATATCAATCGGGTTCTGGGTGACAAAGAACACGCCGACGCCCTTCGAGCGGATCAGGCGGACCACCTGCTCGATGGTGTCCTGCAGCGCCTTGGGCGCGTCGTCGAACAACAGGTGCGCTTCGTCAAAGAAGAACACCAGCTTGGGCTTTTCGGGATCGCCGACTTCGGGCAGCGATTCGAACAGTTCGGCCAGCAGCCACAGCAGGAAGGTGGCGTAAAGCTTGGGGCTGCGCATCAGCTTGTCGGCGGCGAGCACGTTGACGTAGCCTCGGCCCTGATCGTCCACCTTGAGGAAATCGTCGATCTCCAGCGCCGGCTCGCCGAAGAAATTGTCCGCCCCTTGCGCTTCGAACGAGAGCAATTGCCGCTGGATCGACCCGACCGAAGGCTTGGTGACATTGCCGTATTTGCCTGACAGTTCCGCCGAATTCTCATTCGCCCAGGCCAGCAGCGCCGACAGGTCGGCAAAGTCGAGCAGCAGCAAGCCGTTCTCGTCGGCGTAGCGGAAGATGATCTGGAGCACGCCCTCCTGCGTCTCGTTCAAATCGAGCAAGCGCGACAGCAGCAGCGGCCCCATCTCCGACACCGTGGTGCGGATCGGGTGGCCCTGTTCGCCATAAAGATCCCAGAAGATCACCGGATTGTCGGTGTAAGTGTAATCGGTGATGCCGAGCTCCTTGGCGCGGCTTTCCAGCTTGTCAGCGTGCTTGAAGGTGGACGAGCCCGGCATGGCGATGCCCGACAGATCGCCCTTCACATCCGCCACGAACACCGGCACGCCCGCCTTGGAAAAGCTCTCGGCGATGCCCTGAAGCGTCACGGTCTTGCCCGTCCCGGTCGCGCCTGCGATCAGCCCGTGACGGTTCGACCGGCTCAGCGCGAGCGCCTGCCGCGATCCGTCAGACCCAAGCCCCAGATAAATATCGCCCGCCTGCTCGCCCATTCTTGACCCCTTTATGCCATGCTTGGCCCTGATGTGCAGATGCCGCCCGCAGCGGTCAAGTTCTCGACAGCGGCGCACATTTGGCTAAGGCTGCGCGGCATGGGTCAGACTACGCCTTTCGTGCTGCTTGATGATGCCCGCACCGGGGAAAGTGCCGCCGATGCGCTGCTTTACGAAAGCCCGCGCGCGCTGTTCGTGGCCCACCGCCCCGACGAGGTCGACGCCGTGCTGGCCGCAGCCGAAGCTGCGCGGGTGGCGGATGGCGGGTCGCTGGCGGGCTATATTGCTTACGAGGCAGGGCTGGCGCTTGAGCCGAAACTGGCAGGCCTCGCCGCCGCACGCAGCGGAGCAGCGGGGCCGCTGGTGTGGCTCGGCCTGTTCGATGCCCCGCGCCGGATTGCCGCCGCCGATGTTCCTGCCTGGCTGGCCGACAGGGCAGAAGGCCCCGGCACGCTCGGCCCGATGGAGCCGCAGCTGTCCCCCGGCGGATATGAGGCGGCGTTCAATGCCCTGCGCGAAGCAATCCACGCGGGCGATATCTATCAGGCAAATCTCACCTACACCCTCGCCGGATCGTTCCGGGGTGATCCGGTCGGGCTCTATGCTGGCCTGCGCGATGCCGCGGCGGCGGGCTATGGCGGGCTGATCTTCGATGGATCGCACTGGTTGCTCAGTTTCTCGCCCGAGCTGTTCGTGGCCCTGAGCGGCGCAGAGGCCAAGGTGAAGCCGATGAAAGGCACGCGCCCGCGCAGTCCCGAACCGGCCGCCGACGCGGCGCTGGCACAAGACCTCGCCACTTCGGTGAAAGACCGGGCCGAAAACCTGATGATCGTCGATCTGATGCGCAACGACCTCTCCCGCGTGGCCGAGGCGGGCAGCGTCCATGTCGATGCGCCCTTTGCGGTCGAATCCTATCCGACGGTGCACCAGATGGTCTCCACCGTGCGGGCGCGGCTCAGCCCCGGCAAGGGCGCGATGGATCTGGTGCGGGCGCTGTTCCCCTGCGGGTCGATCACCGGCGCGCCCAAGATACGGGCGATGGAACTGCTGGGCGACGTGGAGCGCGATGCGCGCGGGCCTTATTGCGGGGCGATCGGCCGCATCGATGCCGACGGCAACGCGGCCTTCAATGTCGCGATTCGCACGCTCAGGCTGACCCCGATCGAGAACGGGCAGGGGTCAGCGGTGCTCGGCATCGGTTCGGCGATTGTGGCGGATAGCGACGCCCTGTCGGAACGGCGCGAATGCGAGGTCAAGGCGGGCTTCCTGCGCCGCGCCGCGCCGGGGCTTGCCGCGCCGCAATGCGACCTGATCGAAACGATGCGGTTTGAGCCTGACAGCGGGATCGCGCTGCTCGAATTGCATCTGGCGCGGATGAAGGCGAGCGCAGCGGCGCTGGGCTTCGCCTTTGATCGCCACGCCCTGCGCAACCAGATCCAGGCGCTGTGCTTTGAACTCGATGCGCCTGCCAAGGTGCGGCTGCTGGTGTCGCGCTCCGGGGCAAGTGCGCTGGAAACCGGGCCGCTGCCGTCACCACTGGGCGAGCCGGTGAAGGTCGCCGCGCTGCCCAATCCGCTCGATCCGTCGGACTGGCGGCTGATGCACAAGACCTCCGACCGGGGCTTCTACGAGGACGCACTGGCCGCTGCCCGCGGTTTTGGCGCGCAGGAAGCGGTGCTGGTGCGCGCTGACGGGTTTGTGACCGAAGGCAGCTTTACCTGCGTCTTTGCGGACGGGCCGGACGGCGTGCTGCGGACCCCG
Organism: Porphyrobacter sp.; assembly: GCA_032116115.1. GTDB lineage: Bacteria > Pseudomonadota > Alphaproteobacteria > Sphingomonadales > Sphingomonadaceae > Erythrobacter. The sequence continues at coordinate 56,622 of JAUMAX010000004.1, read as the reverse complement.
CCCTCCCACCTCGGCCTGCTCCCCGGCGTGCTGCGCGAACAGCTGATTGCGGAAGGCCGCGCGCGCGAGGCGGAATTGACGCTGGACGATCTGGGGCAAGGCTTCTGGCTCGGCAACGCGGTGCGCGGGCTGATGCGGGCGGAACTGGTCTAGCTTTGCATCGCCCTTCGACAACGATGGGTCGAGCGGGTAACGGAGCGCATGGCTGACATCAAAATCCTTTACGAAGACGGCGAAGCACTGGTGATCGACAAGCCTTCGGGCATGTCGGTTGACCGGCCGCGCAAGGGCGGCATCTGCCTCGAAGATCACCTCGAACGGCTGAAACTGGGCTTCCAGCGCCCGCCGGTGGCGGTTCACCGGCTGGATACCGACACCTCGGGGTGCCTGTTGCTGGCGCGCAATCCCAAGGCGCTGGCACGGTTCAACAAGTCGTTCGAGGAACGGCTGGTCGGCAAGACCTATCTCGCGATCCTTGCCGGGCATCCGCCGGGCGAATCGGGGACGATCGAGCTTTCCCTCTCCAAGATCAGCTCGGCCGAGAAAGGCTGGCGGATGATCCCGGCCAAGAAGGGCAAGCCTGCCGTATCGCACTGGGAGCTGGTCAAGGAGCTCGGCCCGCACAGCCTGATCCGCTTCCGCCCCGAAACCGGGCGCACCCACCAGTTGCGCGTCCACGCGCTGGCGGGTCTTGGCGCAGCGCTGCTGGGCGATCCGATCTATGGCGCGGGCAATGCGCCGGGGGCCAAGCGCACCATGCTCCATGCCGAGAGCCTGACCGTCACCCGTCCGGGCAAGACCCCCATCGAAGCGCGCGCGGCCCTGCCGGCTGACTTCATCGCGCTCGGGGCGACAGATGGATGACGATTCGCCCGAACCGCTGAGCGCCCGCGCGATCCGGATGGCGAATGAAAGCTTCCTCGCAGGCTCCGGCCCCGGCGGGCAGAACGCCAACAAGGTCGCCACCGAAGTCGAGCTGCGGGTGAATATCTACGCGCTGCGCCTGTCGCCGCCGGTGTTCGCGCGGCTGCGGGCGCTGGCAGGCGCCAAGCTGGCGGGGAACGGCGATCTCATCATCAATTCCAAGGCGCACCGCACGCAGGAGGCCAACCGTCAGGATGCCCGCCTCAAGCTGGCGGCGTTGCTGGAAGAAGCCCAGACCGAGCCCAAGCGCCGCGCCAAGACCCGGCTCAACCGCGTGGGCAAGACCGAGCGGCTGAAGGTCAAGAAGGTGCGCGGCACGGTCAAGGCGAACCGCGGCAAGCCCAGCAGTTCGGATTGGTAAGCCGCGCCCCAACCCCGCCTTGACTTTTCCCCGTGAATCGGCGAATGGCGCCGCCGTGTGGCGGTGTGCCGGGCCTTCCGGGCGCGCCGCTATTTGCTTTTTTACGCCCTGCGCAAGCACTCGCCGGGCCGACCCAGTTGACAGGAAACCGCCATGGCGAAGCCCACCACCGTCAAGATCCGCCTCGTCTCGAGCGAGGGCACCGGCTTCTTCTATGTGACCAAGAAGAACCCGCGCAACATCACCGAGAAGATGAGCTTCCGGAAGTATGATCCGGTTGCGCGCAAGCACGTTGAATTCAAGGAAGCCAAGATCAAGTAAGATCGGCTTCGCGCGCTGGCCCTGCCTGTTTCTGTCTGGCAGGGCGCGCGATAATTCATCGACAGTTCAAGCCTGCGGTCTTAACCGCCTCGGCATGACAACAGCTATTTTCCGTTTTCGCACGCTGGCAATCGGTCTTGGGGCCGGTGCGCTGGCGCTTGGCCTTGCCCCCGGCAATCCTTTTCCGCTGACCGCGCCCGCTGCGGCGCAGGCAACAAGCGACCTCGACAAGGTGGTCGGCGCGCTGCGCGGCATCTCCACCATGCAGGCCGACTTCACCCAGACCGACCGGCAGGGCACCACCTTGCGCGGCAAGATGACGCTGAAGCGCCCGGGCAAGATCCGCTTTGATTACGGCAAGGACGCCGATTTCCTCGTCATCTCGAACGGCAAGTCGCTTTATGTGATCGACTACGAGGTCGCACAGGTCGAACGTTGGCCGATCGGCAATTCGCCGCTGGGCGCGTTGTTCGATCCGGACAAGGACGTGAAGAAGTTCGGCAAGCTGGTGCCGACCAGCAATCCCAACGTCGTCAGCGTCGAAGTGCGCGATCCCAAGAAGCCGGAATTCGGCATGATCACGCTGATCTTCGTCAAGGACGCCGCTTCGCCCGGCGGTTTGAAGCTCACCAACTGGGTCGCGCTCGATGCGCAGAACAACCGCACCCGGGTGAACCTGTCGAACCAGCGTTATGGCGTGGCCGTGTCAGACAGCACCTTCACGTTCAAGGATCCGCGCCGCTCCACTCGTCGTCCGGGATGAACCCTGGACGACGAACGGTTGTATAGAAACGACAAGAATCGCAGCACGTTCATCTGGCTGAAAGGCTCTAACGGCTAATCATTCTCAACAAGACGGCCTGAAGGGAGGTTTCCCCCCTGTTGCCCACCCTTCGAAATGGGCCTGTCTTGTACAAGCGTGACGAACGCTCCATGGAACCCTCGACCCAACGCCCCCGGGTCGAGGGTTTTTGGTTTGGGGTGTTGTTTGCTTAGCGCCCTCAGGCGCCGGGCGCGGGCCATCCGGCCCGCTTGGCTTCCGCGCCATAAGGCGCGGCGGCCAGTCGGCCTTGCGGCGGCTGTGCCGCCGGTTCAGCGCCTCGCCAGTGCGCCCCTTACTTCGCCCAGCCCAGCGCCTTGCGGATGATCGCGTAGATCACGTTCTGCTCGATCACGCCGCGCGCGCGCTCTGCGCCGGGGCCGGTGGCGAACAGGGCGACATCCTCGCCGCCGTGAGTTTCGCTCCCTAAGGGCACAAGCGCCTGCTGGCGGGCCTTGAGCCCGGTTTCGGGCATCGGGCGGCCGTGATCGTGGTCATCATCGTCATCGTCATGCTTTTTGGGCAGCAACCCGCCCGGCCCGTTGGCATAGCCCAATGTGGTGTAGGGCTTGCCGTCCGCCGCCAGCAGGGGCGATGTGCCGTCCCCGCCGTCCTCGCCATTGCCCTTGGGCGGCACCACCAGCCCGAGAATGTCATTCCCGCGCTGCGGATAGCCCGAGATCGTGAAGACGTGGCTGTGATCGGCGGTGACCATGATCAGCGTCTCATCGGGATCGGTGTTGTCGACCGCATATTGCACCGCACGGGCAAATTCGACCGCCTCCTCCAGCGCATAGCCTGCCTGCCCGGCGTGGTGCGCGTGATCGATTCGCCCGCCTTCGACCATCAGGTAATAGCCATCGGGATCGGACTTCAGCCGCGCGATCGCAGCGGCGGTCATGTCGGTGAGGGTCGGTTCGGGGGAGTCCGCCTTGCGGTCGGCCATGAAGGTGAGGTGGCTCGGGTTGAACAGGCCCAGCACCGGCTGGCCCATCGGCGCGGCGGCAAGCTCGGCTGCGGTTCTGACCACGGTGCCGCCGTTCTTGGCGGCCCATGCACCGGGGAGATCGGCGCCTACGTCGACACGGCGACCGGCGCGCTCCTTGTCCTTGCCATAGAACACCGATGTTCCGCCGCCGAGCGCAACGTCGAACTGCGCATCGGCGAGCTGCTGCGCGATATCCTTGCAGCCCTGCCCCTTTTGGTCGGCAGGGATATTGCTGTCCGCCTCCCAGTCACGATCGGCGCTGCGCGAATAGACGCTGGCCGGAGTCGCATGGGTCAGGCGGGTGGTGGTGACGATGCCGAGCGCCAGACCGCGCTGCTTCACTTCCTCGCCCAGCAAGGGCAGCGGGTGGGCGAGAGCATCCTTGCACACGCCCTTTTCCGCTTCCGGCCCGATGCCGAGCACGCCGATGCGGGTCTTGGTCCCTGAATGCATCGCGGTTGCCGTGCCCGCACTGTCCGGCACCTGCGCATTGGTATTGTAGGTCTTGACCAGCGCCACGTTGTCGAACTTTTCGAAGCTGAGCCGGTTTTCCTCCCCCGTCTCCCCGCGCTTCTGCCCTTCATAGATGCGCGCGGCGGTGATGGTGGAGATGCCCATGCCGTCCCCGATGAACAGGATGACGTTCTTCGCTTTCTTCGGGGCAGCGACGGTCGCGGGGCGGGCATCGCTGTAGCCGGTCGCGCCGTTGGTGTTGATCGTGGTCACGCAGCCGCCCAAAGGCAGAGCGGCAGCCAGCAGGGCAATCAGCGCGCGGGTGGTTGTCATCGGGGGGATCTCCTTGCCCGGTGCGCTATCGGTTGCCGATGTGACGGTAAAGAGATGATCTGCACCCGCGCCGCTGGATTTTAGAGCCGTCCGTGCCTAAGTCCGCGTCCATGCTGAGCGTCGCCACCTGGAACATCAACTCCGCCCGCCTGCGCGTGGGCCTGATCGAAAAGCTTCTGACCGAGGCTGCCCCCGACATCCTGTGCCTGCAGGAGATCAAGTGCGAGAGCCACCTGTTCCCCTCAGAGGCGCTGGCAGCGCTCGGCTACACCCATCAGGCGGTGAGCGGGCAGAAGGGCTATCACGGCGTCGCCACGGTCAGCCGCGTGCCGATCCGCGAAGTCACCCGCCACGACTGGCAGGACAATGGCGAGGCGCGGCACATCGGGGTCGAGGTGGTGGGCCGCGACCTGCTGGTCGAGAACGTCTATGTCCCGGCGGGCGGCGATGTACCCGACCGCGAGGTGAACAAGAAGTTCGGGCAGAAGCTCGATTTCCTCGGGCGGATGACGCGTTGGGCCGACACGCTCGACCGCCCGACGCTGATCGTCGGCGATTTCAACATCGCCCCGCTGGAAAGCGACGTGTGGAGCCACAAGCAGCTGCTCAAGGTGGTCAGCCACACGCCGATCGAGGTGGAGACGCTGGGCAAGTTTCAGGACGCGCATGGCTGGGTCGATCTCGGCCGCCAGCACATCCCCGCCCCGGCGCGCTATTACTCGTGGTGGAGCTATCGCAATCCGGCCTGGCAGGAGAACGACAAGGGCCGCCGCCTCGATCACATGTGGGCCTCGCCCGAGGTGGCGCGGCAGGCGACCGGGCACCGGGTGCTGGAAGCGGCCCGCGCGTGGGAGCAGCCGTCCGATCACGTGCCGCTGATCACGGAGTTCGACCTCTGAACACCCCGCCGAATCCTCCATCGCCTTCCCGCCGCGCGGCACAGGCGGTGGACGCGCTGCGCCACGGCTGGCCGCTGGCGTTCGAGGGCGGGCCCCAAGGGCCGATAACGCTGCTGCCGGTCGAAACCGCCATCGCCCAAGGTGCCAGCGCGCCGCGAATGCTGATCTCCGCCGCGCGCGCCGCGACCCTGAAACTCGCCAACCAGCGCGATGCTGCCGTGCCGCACGCCCCCGTCCTGATTGCAGGCGGCGAGGATTTCACCATGCGCGATGCCCTGCCGATTGCCGATCCGGCGCTCGATCTGGGCAATCCCTTGAAAGGCCCGTTCAAGGCGGTGACGCTGGACTGGGAGGAAGCCGCCCGCGCCGCGCTGGAACTGGCGCGGATTGCGGGAATCCTGCCCGCGTTTCTGGTCGATCCGGTGGATGCGGGCGAGGCGGTGCCGGTCGCCGTGTCCGATCTTGCGGCCTATTCAGCCGCTGGCGCGCTCCGAATCGTCACGCGCGCGCGCCTGCCGGTTTCGGCCTGTGAGGAGGCCGAGATCGTCGCCTTCCGCTCGGCCGCCGACCTGCGCGAACATGTGGCGCTGGTGATCGGCAAGCAGAGCGGCGACCGCCAGCCGCTCGTCCGGCTCCATTCCGAATGCCTCACCGGCGATATCCTCGGCAGCCTGAAGTGCGACTGCGGCCCGCAACTCGACGCCGCGCTGCACGCGATGGCGCATGAGGCGCGAGACTCAGGCGGATGGGGCGTGCTGCTCTATATGCGGCAGGAGGGGCGCGGGATCGGGCTCGTCAACAAGCTGCGCGCTTACCGGTTGCAGGATCAGGGGTTTGACACGGTCGAGGCCAACCAGCGGCTCGGCCTGCCTGACGAAGCGCGCGATTTCCCGGTGGCGGCGCGGATGCTGGAACTGCTGGGGGCGCGGACGATCCGGCTGCTGACCAACAATCCGGCCAAGGTCACCGCGCTCGAAGCGGCGGGAATCACAGTCAGCGAGCGGGTGCCGCACCAGCTCCCCGAAAACCCGCACAATGCGCGGTATCTTGCGACGAAGCGCGATCGGTCAGGGCATTTGCTGCTATGATTGCGGTCGCCATTCGTCCCGAACAGCCCGGTGACGAGGACACGATCCACCGCCTTACCGAAGCCGCTTTCCGCGACATGCCCTTCAGCGAGGGCGACGAACAGCACCTTGTCGACGCGCTGCGCCGCGACGGCGATCTGGCCCTGTCGCTGATCGCCGAGGTCGCAGGGCAGATCGCTGGGCACATTGCGTTTTCGCGGGTGACAATCAGCGATGGTGCCCGCGAATGGTACGACCTCGGCCCGGTGTCGGTCTGGCCTGAACTCCACCATCGCGGGATCGGGAGCGCGCTGATCCGGCAGGGCATCGCCGACCTTCGCACGCGGGGTGCGGCAGGCATCGTGCTGCTCGGCAGCCCCGCCTATTACAGCCGCTTCGGCTTTCGCCATGAGCCGCAACTGCGTTACCCCGGCCCGCCGCCGGAGTATTTCCAGTGCCTTGTCCTGACCGGAGAACTGCCGGAAGGCGAGGTGCGCTACGCACCCGCCTTCCGCACGCCCTAGCGCTGATCGTACTGCTTGATTCCCGCCGCCAGCTTGTTGCCCTGCATCACGATCCGCGAGCCCGTCCAGTCGGCGAAGAAGGCTGTCTCGCGGCTGAGGCCGGGGACGAAGCGGGCTTCGTTGTTTTCCACCCTCAGGCCGTCCGAGGGGTGGAGCAGGTCTTCGGCTCCGAGCGCGATGAAGGTGGAGTAATTCTCCTTGTCGCGGCCCTGCACGAACCAGTTGTCGGCGATCCGGCCAACGCTGCCTGCGGGCAGATCGATCATGTAATTGGTGGTGCGCCCGTTCGCGTCGTCGAAGCTGTTGCCTTCGATCACGACCTCGGCGGCGCGCGCCTTGAGGTAGTGGCCGCCGGTGCCGCGCTCGAACCGGCTTTCGCGCACGGTGAGCGAGCCGATGTCGCCGATATAGAGCGAGTGCGCGCAGCCCGCGTCGTTCTCGCAGGTGCCAAGCCCGGTGAAGGTTGATCGGGTCACGTAAACGCGGATCGACGGATCGGCGGCGGTCAGGATGCCCTGCTGGCTGTTTTCGAACCGGGCATAGGCGACATTCAGCGCCCCCGCCTCAAGCCGGATGCCCGAACCGTTGCCGTCCTCGACATTGATGTTGCTGAAGGTCAGCCCGCGCACTTCTGCCCCTGTGCCGCGCAGCACCAGCGATGCCTTGCCCTCGCAGGCGCGGCCCGCCAGCGTGACTGTGCCGGGTTCGGCGGCTTCGTAGATGATCACGCCTTCCTCCTGCACCGCGCATTGGCGATAGGTGCCGGGCGCAATGCGGATCGTGGCGCGGCTGTTGCCGATGGCGTTCACCGCATCCTGAAGGTTGGCGTAGCTGCGCCCGGTCTCGGCCACGGTGAAAGCACCGGGGACAGGCTGGGCAACCAGCACGGCGGTGGGCAGCGCGACAGCGACGGCGAGCGCGTGAAGCGCGAAGGATGGCTTGCGGGTCATGCGCGCGAGTTTACCCGCCAATGGTTAAGGCACCATTTGCTGCTTGGCGTATCCCCCAAGGCTTGGCTAAACCCCCGCCACAACGCCACCGACGAGAGGACTTTCCCGATGCGCAAAGCCGCCGCCCTTACCGCCCTGTCTGCCGCTGCACTGATGCTCGCCGCTTGCGGCAGCGCCGATGATGCCTCGACCGAAGCGAGCGCCGACACCGTGGAAATGCCCGCCGACAGCGCGCTTTCACCGATTGCCGAGGCGCCGGTTGCCGATCCCTCCGCCACTGCCACCGATGCGCCCGAACCCGCGCCGGAAGCCGCCGCGACTGCCGCAGGCGATGCCGCTGCCGGTGTTGCCGCCGAAGCGGTCGCCGCCGCTGAAGAACCCGCCGAATAAGCGCGCGCTGCGATGCTGCGCCAGCCGCTTGTTGCCATGCTTGCCCTCGCCCTTGCTGCCTGCGGGGGCGAGGGCGCGAGCGCGCCGGGGGAAGTCAGCGCAGGCGAGGCCGAGGCGCTGGATGATGCAGCCGCGATGCTGGACGAGCGCCGCCTGCCGCCCGAGGCTCTGCCTAGCGATGCGACCCCCGCCCCTGCTTTGCCGCCTGCCGAAATGACAGGCGACGCCGCGACGCCGCGCAATTAGGCGCGAAGCGATCAAGCCTTCCCGTTCAAGGACGATGACAACCATGAATGCCCCCACCACCATCGCCGCCGCGCACAATCCGGGCATGGACGAGGACACCTTCGAACAGTTCGCCGAACAGCTGAAGCGCTACGTCCGCGAACGGCTGATCCCGGCCGAGCCGCAGGTGATCGCCGAAGATCGCATCCCCGAGGATATCCTCAAGGAAATGCGTGAAATGGGGCTGTTCGGCCTCTCCGTGCCCGAGGAATTCGGCGGCGCGGGGCTGAACATGACGCAATATGCCCGGGTGGTGAACATCATGGCCTATGCCGCGCCCGCCTATCGTTCGATCTTCTCGATCAATGTCGGGATGTTTGCGAGCGCGCTGAAGAACGGCGCGACCGAAGCCCAGAAGGCCGAATGGTATCCCCGGATCGCGGAAGGGCGGATCGCCTGCTTCGGCCTGACCGAGCCGGGTTCGGGCAGCGACAGCGCCGGCCTGCAAACCACAGCCACGCCCGATCCCGACGGCAATGGCTGGATCTTGAACGGCACCAAGCGTTACATCACCAACGCCCCCCACGCCGATGTGGCGCTGATCATGGCGCGCACCAACAAGGAAGCGCTGCCCAAGAACGCGCACGTTTCTGCCTTCATCGTGCCGATGAGCGCGCCGGGAATCTCGCGCGGCTCGCCGGACCGCAAGATGGGGCAATCGGGCTCGCATATTTCCGACATCATGCTCGATGATGTGCGCGTGCCGGGCGATGCGTTGCTGGGCGGTGAGACCGGCAAGGGCTTCGTCTTCGCGATGAAGAGCCTCGACAATGGGCGCATCAGCGTGGGCGCGGCGGCGACCGGATACGCCCGCCGCGCGCTCGATTCAGCGCTGCGCTACGCCAATGAGCGCAAGGCCTTTGGCGAGCCGATCGCCAACTTCCAGCTGATCCAGGCGATGCTCGCTGACAGCGAGATCGAGATCTATGCCGCTGAGGCGATGATGGCCGATGTGACGGCGCGGGCCGACCGGGGGGAGAATATCCTCGTCAAGGCGGCGGCCTTCAAGGTCTTCGCATCCGAGATGTGCGGCCGGGTGGTCGACCGCGTGGTGCAGATCTACGGCGGCGCAGGCTACCTCGCCGAATACGACGCTGAACGCTTCTTCCGCGATGCCCGCATCTACCGCATCTACGAAGGCACAACGCAGATCCTCCAGCTCCAGATCGCCAAGCACATGCTGCGCGAATGGAGGGATTCTTGATTTTCCGCACGCCCTCCGGCGCGCGAAATCCTCGCTCATGCGACCTGAAGGTCGCGTCGCTGCGGGCGCGCGTTCGCGCTTGCGGCTCGCAAGCGAGCCGTTTCCTGCGGCAAGCACGATAGGTTTCCGATTAGATGTACAACCTCCTCAATGACCTAAGTATCGTCGAGGTTTCGAGCTTCGTCGCCTCGCCCACCGCTGGCCTGTATTGCGCGCAGATGGGGGCGGAGGTCATCCGCGTCGATCACACGGCGGGCGGGCTCGACTACAACCGTTATATGCTCACCCGCGAAGGGCGATCCCTCTCGTGGGAGAACCTCAACCGCGCCAAAAAGTCGGTCGCGCTCGATCTGCAATCGGGGGCGGGCCGCGAACTGCTGGTGGAACTGGCGGCCAGCGTCGGTCAATGCATCACCAACCTGCCGGAACAGAGCTTCCTCAGCCACGCCGCCATGCAGGCGAAGCGGGCGGACATGATCTCCCTGCGCGTCATGGGCTGGCACGACGGTCGGCAGGCGATGGACTTCACCGTCAACGCCGCCGCCGGATACCCGCTGATGTGCGGGCCGGAGGATTGGGACCCCGCGACCGCGCCGCCGGTCAATCAGGTGCTCCCCGCATGGGACTTCATCACCGGCGCTTACGGTGCTTTCGCGATGCTGGCCGCCTTGCGCCACCGCGACCGCACAGGCGAAGGCAACGAGGTGCGCCTGCCTTTGGGCGACGTGGCGATCGGGACCATGGCGAACGCCGGGCTGATGGCCGAGGTGCTCTACCGCGGGTCTGACCGCGAGCGGCTCGGCAATGCGATCTGGGGTGCGTTCGGGCGCGATTTCCGCAGCGCTGACGGCGTGCGCTTCATGGTCGCCGCGCTGACACCGAAGCAGTGGAGCGGGCTGGTCAAGGCGTTCGGGCTGGAGCAGGGCATCGCCGCGCTGGAGGCCGCGGTCGGCGTGCGCTTTGCCGATGGCGACACACCCCGCTTCCAGCACCGCGCCGCGCTGTTCGCGCTGTTCCAGAGCGCGGCGGACGGGTTGCACTATGCCGATCTTGCAGCCCGCATGGCCGCGGAAGGCTGCACCTTTGAACGCTACCGCACGGCTTACGAGGCCGCCAACGATCCGGTGCTGATCGCGGATAACCCGCTGTTCGGCCCCTCGCCCGCCAACCCGTCGGGCTTTGCATATCCCGCCACCCGCTCCTTTGCGAACCTGCCGGGCCGCGAAGCAGGCGAGCCTGCGCCCGCGCCCTATCTCGGGCAGCATTCGGAGGAAGTGCTGGCCGAAAAGCTCGGCCTATCCTCGGGCGCGATCGGCAAGCTGGTCGATGCGGGGACGGTGGCTCTTTCAGACAAGGATTCGCAATGACCAGACGCGCCGCAATCTGCACCCCCTTGCGCACGCCGGTGGGCAAGTTCCTCGGCGGGCTTTCCAGCATGAACGCCGGACAGCTCGGCGCGGTGATCCTCAAGGCCTTGATGGAACGCTCCGGCATCGATCCAGCGCGGGTCGACGACGTGGTGTTCAGCCAAGGCTACGGCAACGGTGAGGCGCCAGCGATTGGCCACTGGGCGTGGCTGGCGGCGGGACTGCCCATCGAAGTGCCCGGCTTCCAGCTGGATCGGCGCTGCGGATCGGGCGTGCAGGCCGTGGCAACGGCGGCGATGATGGTCGAAACCGGGATGGCCGATGTGGTCGTGGCGGGCGGCGTGGAAAGCATGTCCAACGTCGAGCACTACACCCTCGCCGCGCGCGGGGGCGTGCGGATGGGCGACATGGTGCTGCACGACCGCCTTTCGCGGGGCCGGGTGATGAGCCAGCCGGTCGAGCGTTTTGGCGTCATCACCGGGATGATCGAAACCGCCGAGAACCTCGCCAAGGATTACGGCATCACCCGCGAGGAGGCCGATGCTTTCGCCGTGCGCTCGCACCAGAACGCCGCGAAGGCGTGGGCGGAAGGCAAATTCGCCGAACAGCTCGTCCCCGTCGCGATCCCGCAGCGCAAGGGTGATCCGGTGATCTTCGACCATGACGAGGGCTACCGCACCGACGCCAGCATGGAGACGCTTGGCAAGCTCGCCGCCATCGACCTGAAGCGCGATCCGGCCGCCATCGTAACGGCGGGCAATGCCAGCCAGCAGAACGACGCCGCCGCCGCCTGTCTGGTGGTCGCAGAGGACAAGCTGGAGGAATTGGGTCTCACCCCGATGCTGTGGTTCGGCGGCTGGGCGGCGGCGGGGTGTGATCCGTCGCGCATGGGCATCGGCCCCGTGCCTGCGGTCGAGCGATTGTTCGAACGGCGCGGTTACAGCTGGGACGATATCGGGATGGTCGAGCTCAACGAGGCCTTCGCGCCGCAGGTGCTCGCGGTGCTGAAAGGGTGGGGCTGGAGCGCCGACGATTCGCGCCGCGAGATGCTCAATGTAAACGGATCGGGCATCAGTCTGGGCCATCCCATCGGCGCGACCGGCGGACGCATCCTCGCCGACATGGCGCACGAAATGCAGCGGCGCGGCGTGCGCTATGGCCTTGAGACGATGTGCATCGGCGGCGGTCAGGGCATCGCCGCGGTGTTCGAGCGCGCAGAATGAGCTTCGAGGCATGGATCGGGCGCGAGACCCGCGCCTCCGACCGCCTAGACGAGGGGCTGGCCGCGCGCTGGCTCGCCACCTTCAATCTGCCGCGCCCGCATCCGGCGATCATGCCGCAGGGCGTCCATTTCGCGCTCTGCACCCCGCAAGCGCCCACCACCACGCTTGGCGAGGATGGGCACCCGGCGCGCGACGATCGCGCCGACAGCTTCCTGCCACCCTTTCCGATGCCGCGCCGGATGTGGGCTTCTTCCAAGATCGCCTTCCATGCGCCCATCGCCATCGGCGCGGTGATCGGACGCGTCAGCCGCGTCGCCTCGGTGAGCGAAAAGTCGGGCGGTTCGGGCCGCCTTGCCTTTGTCGATGTCGAGCATCAGACCCGCGCCAACGGCACACTCGCGGTGATCGAGACCCAAACGCTGGTCTATCGCGATGCCGCCGCGCCCGATGCCCCGCTCAGCCCGCCGCCGCCGGGCGAGGGACGGTTCGACCCCGCCGGGTGGGACGCTCACCACAGCCTTACGCCGGATGCGCGACTGTTGTTCCGCTATTCGGCGCTGACCTTCAACACCCACCGCATCCACTACGATGCACCCTATGCCCAAGGGGTCGAGCGTTATCGCGGGCTGGTGGTCCACGGGCCGCTGACCGCGAGCCTGCTGCTGCAACTGGCCGCTGCCGAATTGGGCGAAAACCGGCTGCGCAGCTTCGCCTTCCGCGGCCTGTCGCCTGCCATCGCAGGCGAGCCGCTGCATCTGGTCATGCGCAAGGGCGAGGCGGGCTATGACCTCGCCGCCTTTGCCGAAGATGGCCGCCAGGTGACGCAGGCGAGCGCGGCGGTTTAGTCCACGGGCCAATCCGCAATCGGCTTCAGCACACCGTAAGTCTCCGCCACAGGCGCACGCCCCAGATCGGGGAAGTCGATCGCCTCGGGTTCCTCATGCGTGTCCGGCACCCGCGAGAGCAGGTCGCGGATCAGAGTCAGCCGCCCGCGCCGCTGGTCGTTGAAATCCACCAGCGTCCACGGCGCGTGATCCGTATGGGTCGCCGCCAGCATCGCCTCACGCGCGGCGGTGTAGTCATCGTACTTCGCCCGCGCGGCGAGATCGATCGGCGAGAGCTTCCAGCGCTTCAGCGGATCATCCAGCCGTTCCCGCAGCCGCGCTTCCTGCTCGGCCTGATCGGCGCCGAGCCAGTATTTGAACAGCAAGATGCCATCATCCACCAGCAGCTTTTCAAAGTCGGGAACAGCCTTCAGGAAAGCCTCGACCTGCGCGTCAGAAGCGTAGCCCATCACCTTCTCTACGCCTGCACGGTTGTACCACGACCGGTCGAACAGCACGATTTCGCCCGCGCTGGGCAAGTGGGGGACATAGCGCTGGAAATACCATTGCGACTGCTCCGCCTCGGTCGGTTTCGACAGCGCCACGGTGCGGACCTGGCGCGGGTTAAGGCCATGGCGGACCGCGCCAATCGCACCGCCCTTGCCCGCCGTGTCGCGGCCTTCGAACAGCACCACAATCCGTGCGCCGGTTGCCTTGGCCCAGCGCGTCATGCTCACCAGCTCGCGCGTCAGCGGCTCCAGAGCCTCGTCGTATTCCTTGCGCTTCATGCCCATGCCCGCATCTCCCTGTTTGTGCTGCCCGCGTGAAGGTAGTATCATCTGCAACGATATGGCCACGCTTGCAGACCCTCAGCCCGATTTTGCCACTCTGCCGGAAATGGCGGCGGATGTCTTTACCGCGCCGCTCGCCCGCCCTGCGCATGTGGGCGATGACTGGCTGGAGCCGCAGCAGACCGATTACACCGCCGATGATCACGGCGTGTGGGATGATCTGTTCGCCCGCCAGATGGAGGTGCTGCCCGGCCGTGCGTGTTCGGCCTTCATGGCAGGGCTCGACAAGCTTGACCTGTCGCGCGGGGGCATCCCCGAATTCGGCAAGCTGTCCGAGGAACTGGGCGCGCTCACCGGATGGAGTGTGGTGCCGGTGCCGATGCTGATCCCCGATCACGTGTTCTTCTGGCACCTGGCCAACCGCCGCTTTCCGGCGGGCAATTTCATCCGCACGCGCGAGACGTTCGACTACATCGAAGAACCCGACGTGTTCCACGATGTGTTCGGCCACGTGCCGATGCTCACCGATCCGACCTATGCCGATTACATGCAGGAATATGGCCGCGCCGGGTGGAAGGCGATGCGTTACAACCGGCTGAAGGCCTTGGGCGCCTTGTATTGGTACACGGTCGAATTCGGGCTGATCGAGGAGGCGGGCAGCGTGCGGGCCTATGGCGCGGGCATCCTGTCAGGGCCGACCGAGGCACGCTTTGCGGTCGAGGCAGCCAGCCCCAACCGCATCATGCTCAATGTCGACCGGGTGATGCGGACGGATTACGTCATCAGCGATCTGCAACCGACCTATTTCGTGATCGAGAGTTTCGCTGACCTCTATCGCCAGACGGTGGAGCGCGATTTCGACCGGCTCTACCGCAGCCTGCCTGCAGGCTTCACCTATGCCAACAGCGCGGTGATCGATGTCGATAATGTGCTGCATCGCGGGACGCAGGAATATCACCTGCGCGGCGGACGCGGCAGCGGGGCTGTTCCGGTTTAGGCTCTCGCCCCACGCCGGGCGATCGCGTGATACAGCACCAGCGCGACCCCGGTCGCGGCCAGCGCGATGCCGAGGCTGAGGAAGGAAAGGCTGCCGATCATCGTGCCGTCATTGGCAATCTCGCCCGCGACCACCGATACCGCCATGCCAAGCGCGACCTGACGCAGAATGACGCCCGGCGCCTCGGTCCGCGCGAGGATCGAGGCCAGCCAGCCCAGAGTTGCCCCCAACACGATCAGCACCAGCAACGCCATTTTACCCAAAGTCTCCGTTTGCACTGGCCCCATTCTTGTCGGACCGGCTCAACTCCCAAACCAGCGGAGCGCCAAGCGGTTCCGGGAAAGTGCGTTAACGGAGCGTCAGCCACGCCAGACCGGCAAGGCCAAGCACGATGCGATACCAGGCAAACGGCGCAAATCCGATCTTCGTCACCACTGCCACGAAGATCTTGACCACCACCAGTGCGGTCACAAACCCCGCGATCGAACCGATCCCGATCAGCTGCGCATCGTCCGCAGTCAGGTTGGCCCCGTGCTTGGCCAACTGGTAAACAGTGGCGCCCGTCAAGGTCGGCACGGCGAGGAAAAAGCTGAATTCGGCGGCAGTCTTGCGATCCACCCCGAAGGCCATTGCTCCCAGAATGGTCGCGCCCGAACGGCTGACTCCGGGGATCATCGCGAGGCATTGGACGAAGCCGATCAGAACCGACGTGCGCAAGGGCACGCCTGCAACGCCGGGGCCGTCGGCCGGCGGGTTGGCCCAGCGCTCGATCGCCAGAATGGCAACGCCGCCCAGCACCAGCGACCAGCACACCAGCACCGGATTGCCGAGCCAGCTCTGGATCACGTCCCCGAAGGCCAGACCGAGCAGCACCGCCGGGAAAAAGGCCACCAGCAGGTTGCGCACAAACGCCAGAGCGCCCTTTTCAAACGCGAACAGCCCCTTGGCGACATCCCAGAAGGTGCGCCAGTACAGCACCACGATGGCGAGGATCGCGGCCGGCTGGATCGCGATGTTGAACACCTCCCACTCGTCCTGGTTGAAACCGAGGACCTCGGTGGCGAGGATCAGGTGCCCGGTCGATGACACAGGCAGGAACTCGGTCAGCCCTTCAAGGATGCCGAGCAGGATCGCGGCTAAGGTATCGGTCATGCCGCTGCGCTTTGCCGAGAGGGCACTTCAAGTCAAACCCAAAAGGCCCGCCTGGATCACCGGACGGGCCTATGGGGCGCACGTTGCACGGCCCGCCAGCGGACGGGGCCGCGAGCGCACGGCGCGAGCCGCAGGCGCCCGCAGCGAAGCGGAGGAATAGCGCCGAGGACCTGCCCGCGGAGGCGGGCAGGCCAACAACAAACCTTACCAGATGCGCACGCGCTCTTCCGGCGGCAGGTACATCGCATCGCCCGGCTTAACGCCGAAGGCTTCGTACCATTCGTCGAGATTGCGGACGACGCCGTTGACCCGGTATTCTTCGGGGCTGTGGCTGTCGGTGACGAGGCGGTTGCGGTAATTCGCCTCACGCTGGGTCGAACGCCACACCTGCGCCCAGGCGAGGAAGAAGCGCTGGTCGCCGGTCAGCCCGTCGATCACCGGCACGTCCATGTCCTTGGTCGCGATCTTGTAGGCGCGGTAGGCCATCGACAGCCCGCCGACATCGCCGATGTTCTCGCCCAGCGTCAGGCGGCCATTTACGCAGGTCTTGCCTTCGTCGAGCGGGCAGAAGCTGTTGTATTGCGCCACCAGCCGGTCACCCAGCTTGTCGAAAGCGGCGCGGTCAGTGTCGGTCCACCAGTTGCGCAGCTTGCCCGTCGCATCGGACTTCGATCCCTGATCGTCGAAGCCGTGGCCCATTTCATGCCCGATCACGCCGCCGATGGCGCCGTAATTGACCGCGATATCGTTCGACAGGGCAAAGAACGGCTGCTGGAGGATGCCGGCCGGGAAAACGATCTCGTTCTTCACCGAGTTGTAATAGGCGTTCACCGTCTGGGGCAGCATCCCCCATTCGGTGCGGTCGATCGGCTGGCCGAGCTTGGCGACATTGTCGGCCTGACCCCACTTGGCGGCGGCCATGCGGTTGGCGATGGGATCGCCTGCGGTGATGGCGAGGCCTTGGTAGGTTTCAAGATTGGGGCGGTAGCCGATCTTGGGATCGAAGCTGTCGAGCTTGGCCAGCGCCTCGACCTTGGTTTCGGCGCCCATCCAGGCAATCTCGCCGATGGACTCGCGCAAGGCGAGGCGCAGGTTGGCGACCAGCTCGTCCATCGCGACCTTGTTTTCGGGCGGGAAGTACCGCTCGACATAGGACTTGCCGATCAACTCGCCCAGCAGGCCTTCCGCCTCGCCGATGGCGCGCTTCCAGCGGGGACGCTGTTCGGGGGTGCCGCGCAGGGTCTTGCCGAAGAATTCGAAGCTGGCGGCATCGAAGCGGGCGGGCAGGACGGCGGCGTTGCCCGACAGGAACTCCTTGATCATCCACGCCTGCAACGTCTCCACCGGAGTCTCGCCGAGCAGCGCAAACATCCCGGGCAGGCCGGTGCCGATCTTGGCGCGGGTTGCCTCGTCGAGCTTGAACTGGGCGATTTCCTCAGCCGTCGGCGGCATCAGGCTGACGACGAAGCCGGGGCTCTTTTCGATCCCGATGGCGGTCAGCATCGCGGTCACCGGCACCTTGCCGCTGATCGCGGAAAGCTCGTCGGCGGTCAGCAGGTTGTAGGTGAGATCGCGGTTGCGGCGCACGGTGCGATCCCATGCCACGGTGCGGGCGATGGTATCTTCGAAGGCGTAAACCGTCCCGGCCATGGCTGCGGGATCGGCATAGCCGGCCTCACCCAGCAGGAAGGTCAGGTATTCCTTGTACTTGGCCTGGATCGCCTTGCCCTTGTCCGACGTGTCGAGATAGTAATCGCGGTCCGGCATCCCCAGCCCGCCAAAGCCGACGCTGGCGATGTGGCGGTCGGGCTGCTTGGCATCGACACCCACGCCGCCGCCGACGGGGCTGGCAAAGCCGGGTTCGGCCCACAGCATGGCGAGATCATCGAGGGTCTTGGCCCCCTTGATCCGGGCCAGCCAGGGCTGCGCCGGGGCAAGGCCGGCCGCTTCGATCGCGCTGGTATCAAGGTAGGTGCGATAGGTATCGAGAATGCGGCGTTCGTCACCAGAGAGGCTGGCGGCGGGCTTCGCCATCAGCTCGTCCATCAGCGCCTTGACGTCATAGGTGCTCTTTTCGCCAAGCAGGGTGAAGGCACCGATGCGGCTGAATTCGGCCGGCAGCGGGTTGGCATCGATCCAGCGCTTGTTGACATAGGCGTTGAAGTCATCGCCCGGCTTGATGCCTTCGGCGAGCAGCAGCGGATCGACGCCCCAGTTGCCGAAGCTCATGGTCGGCAGCGCCGCCGGGGCAGCCGTGTCGGCGCTTTCAAGCAGCAGCTCGATGCCGTCTTCATGGTCATGCGCGCTGTCGTCATTGGCGAAAGCGGGCGCCGCGGCGAGCGCGAGCAGGCTTGCGCCGAGAAGGGCTGCGGTCTTGTGGATCATGTCTGGTGTGTCCCCGGAAAAAACTGCGGCAGAAGATCTGCGATGCGGCACACTAACGCCGCACAGCGCAAAGGGTTGCGGTTGGTCCGCCGCTTCCCGCGTTTCGTCGAAAAGGCGAGGGCCGGAAAGCTCAGGCGGCGGAGTCGGCAAATTGCAGCCGGGCGAGGCGCGCATAAAGCCCGCCCGCCTTGCTCAATTCGTCATGCGTGCCCTGCTCGACGATCCGGCCATCTTCCAGCACCACGATCCGGTCAGCCGCGCGCACCGTGGCGAGGCGGTGGGCGATCACCAGCGTGGTGCGGCCCTGCATCAGCCCGTCCAGGGCCTGCTGCACCAATTGCTCGCTTTCGGCATCGAGCGCGCTGGTCGCTTCGTCCAGCAGCAGGATCGGCGCATCGCGCAGCAGCGCGCGGGCGATGGCGACGCGCTGTTGCTGGCCGCCGGAAAGCTGGGTTCCGCCTTCGCCGAGATAGGTGTCGAGACCTTGCGGCAGCGCACGCAGGAAGCTTTCGGCATTGGCGGCGCGGGCGGCCTGCCAGATGTCCTCGTCCGAAGCCTCCCACTTGCCATAGCGCAGGTTGTCGCGGGCATTGGCGCTGAACAGCACCCCGTCCTGCGGCACCAGCGCAAGGCGGGCGCGGATTTCGGCCGGATCGGCACTGGTCAGCGGCACCCCGTCCAAGCGAATCGTGCCAACCTGCGGATCGTAGAACCGCTCGACCAGCTGGAAGATCGTCGATTTGCCCGCGCCCGAAGGGCCGACAATGGCGATCGTCTCACCCGGCTCGATCTCGAGCGTGAAGTCCCGGAGCGCCGCGGTTTCGGGCCGCGCCGGATAGCGGAAAGTGACATTGCGGAACGACAGGCTGCCGCGCGCAGGCTCGGGCAAGCGTTCGGGCCGTGCGGGGGCCGCGATATCGGGCTTGGCTTCGAGCAGTTCGGCCAGCCGGCTCGCCGCACCCGCGCCGCGCAGCAGATCGCCATACACCTCGGTCAGCGATCCCAGCGCGCCCGCCACGAGGCCACCGGTCAGGACGAAAGCGGCGATGGTGCCGCCGCTGATCGTGCCTTCCGCCACGGCCAGCGCGCCGCGCCACATCACCAGCACCACCCCGCCGAACACCAGCAGGATCACCACCGACGTCATCGCCGCGCGCAGCAGAATCCGCCGCCGCGCCGTGCCGAATGTTTCCTCGACCACGCCCGCAAAGCGCTCGCCTTCACGCTGTTGCTGCCCGAAGCTCTGGACGATCTTCATCGCCGAAAGCACTTCGGTCACGTAAGCGCCCACGTCCGCGATACGGTCCTGACTGGAACGCGAGACGGCGCGGATCTTGCGCCCGAAAAACACGATCGGCGCGATCACCAGTGGAATGCCGATCAGCAGGCCCAGCGTCAGCGACGGCGCCAGATAGACCAGCAGTCCGATCCCGCCGATCGCCGTCAGCGTGTTGCGCAGCGCGACCGAAACCGTGGTGCCGACCACATTTTCGATCACCGCCGTATCGCTCGTCATGCGGCTGGAGATTTCCTTGGGGCTGTTGACCTCGTAGAAACCCGGCGAGAGGCGCAGCAGATTCTGTTGCACTTTCAGCCGGATATCGGCCACCACGCGCTCACCCAGCCAGCTCACGAAATAGAACCGCAGCGCCGTGCCGATGCCGAGGATCACCACGATCATCAGCAGGTACTGGAATGCATGGCCGATATCGTCGGTGGAGGCAGCGCCGGTGAAGGCTTCGTCGATGATGACCTTGAACCGCCACGGGATCGCCAGCGTAGCAGCCGAGGTGATCACCAGCGCAAGCAGCGCGAAGGCGATCTCGCGCGGGTATTGCACCGCCGTGCCGAACACCATCCTGAGCGGCCCGAGACTGCGCGGCTTGGCCTCAGGCTCGGCCTCGGCCACGGGCGATGCTGCCTCGGACGTCAACTCGTCCGGGGTTTCGTCAAGGTCGCGCGTCTGGGGTTCACCATGCATGATCGCAGCGCTCTAGCCGCGCGTCACACGAATTTCACGTGCAAAAAGCGCGGTGCCTCATCAGAGGCCAACGGGCTGTATACAATTGTGCATTGCACAATGGCCTGTGAAGGCGCATCTGTAGTGGCAAGGTGCCAAGGGATAAGGCGCCAGACCGTTCGTCGCCTGAGGTAAACCGATGCTTTATCACGCCTATGAGCTCCAGCGCAGCTGGATGAACAGCGCCAGCGCGCTCGCTTCGATCAGCGCCAATATGCTGTCCAACCCCGCCAACCCGCTCGCGGCGTTCGGCATGGGGTCGCTGGCGGGACACGCACTCGACGTGTTCGCACATGCGACCGCGCATTACGGCAAGCCCGAATTCGGCATCACCAGCATCGCAATCGACGGCAAGGCCCATGCCGTGACCCAGCGTGTCGCCCTGAAGCGTCCCTTCGGCGATCTGTTGCACTTTACCGTGGAAGGCACCCCGACAGACCGGCCCCGCCTGCTGATCGTCGCCCCGATGAGCGGCCATTACGCCACGCTGCTGCGCGGCACGGTGGAGCGGATGCTGGAAAGCGCCGACGTGTTCATCACCGACTGGGCCGATGCCAAGATGGTGCCGGCCAGCGCGGGCCGCTTCGATCTCGATGAATATATCGACTACCTGATCGAGTTCGCCGAGCATGTGCATGCCGAAGCCGCTGGCCCGCGCATCCACATGATGGCGGTCTGCCAGCCGAGTGTTCCGGCCTTTGCGGCCACGGCACTGCTCAACCTCCACAAATCGCCCGCGACGCCCGCGACCCTCACCATGATGGGCGGGCCGATCGACACGCGCGAATGCCCCACGGTCGTCAACAACATGGCGATGCAGCGCCCGATCGAGTGGTTCCGCCAGTCGGTGATCGCGACCGTGCCGCACAAATATCCGGGCGCAGGCCGCCGCGTCTATCCGGGTTTCATGCAGCTCAACGCCTTCATGTCGATGAACCTGTCGAGCCACATGATGAGCCACTACGAGATGTTCAAACACCTCACCGTGGGCGACGAAGCCTCCGCGCAGGCGACCAAGACCTTCTACGACGAATACCGTGCGGTCTGCGACATGACGGCGGAATTCTACCTCCAGACCGTGGAAGAGGTGTTCCAGAAGCACTCGATCCCCAAGGGCGAGTTCCGCCACAAGGGCGAGCTGGTCGATATCACGCAGATCACCGACACCGCCCTGCTGGCGATCGAGGGTGAGCGGGACGACATTTCGGGCCTCGGCCAGACCCGCACAGCGCTCAAGCTGACGCCGAACCTGCCCGACGACAAGAAGCGGTATTACATGGCCGAAGGCGCCGGGCATTACGGCATCTTCAACGGCAGCCGCTGGAAGACCAAGGTCGCCCCGGTGGTCGAAGAATGGATCGCCGAGCACGCTGGCTAGAATCCGGGGGCTAGAATCCGGGGGCTAGAACCCGGGGGCTAGAATCCGGTTGCGGGGCCGCTGGGCCTCGGCCATTCTGATGCGGTAGTTGTGCTGTTTCAGGGGGTTTGGCGATGATCAACCGCGCAATCATGCTCTTGGCAGCGCTGTGCGCGGCACCTGCCGCAGCGCAGACCCCGCCCGACAATGCGGCGATTACCGCGACGGTCGATGCGCTGGCGGCGGGCAATCTTGCCGAGGCGGACTGGCTGGTCACACAGGTTGGCGGCCTCCAGTTTCCCGGTATCGCGCTGGCCAACCGGGCCGATGCACTGAAAGCGATTGCGGGCTGCAAGGCCACGGAACAATCACGCGGGCAGACCGGGCCTTTCGTCTATTTCGTGTTCGACTGGAAATGCGGCAAGCGGACCTTCACGGGCAAACTGATCCCCGAAGAGAACGGCCGAACCGTCATCCTCGCCGATTTTCTCAGCGCCTCAGAATACAAGGAACGCTCGCAGCGCTTTCCTTCGGTGGTTCCCCCCCCTCCGATACGGGAGCCGATCCGCTCACTGCCGCGCAGCCCCGAATCGCAGGCCCGCGAGGACGCGCGCCGTGCGGCGGAAATGGAGGGCAAGAAAGAGCTCGCCGGCCAGTTCGCGCAGGCGGTGGCTGAAGGCGATGTGTCGGCCTTCCGCACCCGGCACGCAACCTATGCGCGGACCCGCTACGGCTTTGTCGATCCCTTCAGCACGAGCGAATATACTGATCGCATGTGGGAGAGCGGCGGGGATAAGTCCGCCTCCGGTCAGGCCGTGGCCGATGCGGTTGCCTTTGCTCACAGCCAGCTCGGCAAGCCGGTCAGCTGGACGTGTGAGGACGCTTACCCCTCGGTCGAATGCACCTGGCGCTACACTGATCCCGGCACGCGCCTGACCGCAAGGATCCACGTCTTCCGCAAGGACGAACCGGACTGGGGCATCAATGTCTTCTGGTTCCACTACGAAACGGCTGCGAAGCTGGCGGAAGCCGAAGCGCGGGCGGCGCGCTGATCGGCTGATGCCTTGCCGAAATCCCCGGTTCATATTCCGTGGCTATCGTGCTAAGTATCTGATCAACAAGGAGCGATTCGATGGGTTTTGCGCCGCTATTTGCACTGCCGCTGGCCGCCATGGCGATGAGTGGTGACGCCTTGCCAAAACCCGACGCAGACTCCGCCCGCTTCGCCGATGTGCTGGTCACCGCCTATGTCTGCGAGCATCTCGGCTTCACCGTCGATTATGATGGCCTCGCCCGGTGGGGCGACGGCATCACCGAACGCTTCGTTGCCGCAGGCACCGCGCCCAAGGATGCGCTTGCCAATGTCCGCCGCGACATCCGGGCCGAGCGTGACGCCTTCCACCGCTCTTACGGCAATGCCGTGTGGGTCACCGGCATGACCCCTGTCGGGGTGGATGCAGGTTCGGACGCGCAATACCGCTTCCAGAAGACCTTCACTGACCGTTGCAACGCGCTTGTGCGGTCGAGCGATGCGGGCGGATATTTCCTAGCGCCCGAAAGCAGGCTGTCGGGCGCCGATCTCAGCCGCAAGACCCGCGCCATGATAATCGCCGCGTATAACGGGATCTGAGAGCTGCCTGACCTCAGGGCCTGACCTCAGGCGCTTACCCCTGACCCCTTCCGCGTTCCTGCACGGCAGCGCGGCGGGCTTCGACCTCTTCCGGGGCGACGGCGGAATTGGCGGCACTTGATCGCTCCGCCTCCAGCGCCAGTCCGTCACCGAAACTGTGCGCATAGCCATCGTCGATCAGCCGCTTGTAGTTCGCCAGAAACGCGGGATCGATCCCGGCCATGTCGCCCGCCAGCTTGCGCGCCAACAGGAGCAATTCGTCCGGCTCCGTCACATGGTTCACCAGTCCCCACGCATGAGCCGTCGCCGCGTCGAGGAAGTTGCCGGTGAAGGCCAGTTCCTTGGCGCGGCTGATGCCGATCATCCGGCTCAATTTCTGCGACAGCCCCCAGCCCGGCACGATCCCGACCCGCGCGTGGGTATCGGCAAAGCGGGCCTTGGTGCTGGCGACCAGCACATCGCAAGCGAGCGCGACTTCAAAGCCGCCGGTGATCGCCACGCCATTGATCGCGCCGATCACCGGCTTGCGGCAAAGTTCAATCGCCTTGACCGGATTGTCGGCCGGATCGGTGGCATTGGCACTGCCGAGCGCGCCCGCCTCGCTGCCGAGTTCCTTGAGATCCAGCCCGGCGGTAAACGCCCGCTCACCGGCGCCGGTCAGAATCACCGCGCGCACCGCATCGTCAGCATCGACCGTGCGCATCACCTCGGCCAGCCGCTTGCGAAGCGCGCGGTTCAGCGCGTTCATCGCCTGCGGACGGTTGAGGGTGACGGTGGCGACGCCATCGGCCACTTCGAGCAGGATCACATCGTCACTCATCACACACTCCAATCAATCGTGCCGCGCCCGTTCTTTTCGAGAAATTCATTGGTCTGGCTGAAGGGCCGTGATCCGAAGAAGCCGTTATGCGCGGAAAGCGGGCTGGGATGGGCCGAGGTCAGCACAAGATGCTGGCTCGCACGGCCCAAGGCTGGCACCCGGCTCGCCTTCTTCTTGGCATGAGAGCCCCACAGGATGAACACGGTCGGCTCCTCCTGCGCGGCCACGGCGGCAACGCAGGCGTCCGTCACCGCATCCCAACCGCGCCCCGCATGGCTGCCCGCCAGCCCCGCCTCGACCGTCAGCGTGTTGTTGAGCAGCAGCACACCCTGCCGCGCCCACGGCGTCAGATCGCCGGTCTGGGCGCGGGGCAGGCCGATATCGGCCTCCAGCTCCTTGTAGATGTTCACCAGTGACGGCGGAGGCTTCACCCCGGCCTGCACCGAAAAGGCGAGGCCATGCGCCTGCCCCGGCCCGTGATAGGGGTCCTGCCCCAGAATCACGCAGCGCACCTCTGCAAGCGGGGTCAGCGTCAGCGCAGCCAGCCGTGTCCCGCGCGGGGGAAACATCTGCTTGCCTGCCGCTTCCTCGGCCTTGAGCCAGCCGCCAAGCTTGCGCGCCTCGGGCGTGGCCAGAACGGGTTCCAGCACGCCGCGCCAGCTTTCGGGGATGGTTTCATTTGCCATGGCGCCAAACCTACACGCGCTGCTGCCCCGCGCCACTCGCCCCTTCCCCTCTTTCCCCAATCGGCGTAGGGCGTGGCCCATGGCAGTGCATTTTCACGAGGAAGACCTCCCCGCCGGCGTCCTCACCGGCAATAGCGCAATCGCGGTCGATACCGAGACCATGGGCCTTGTCACCCTGCGTGACCGGCTGTGCGTGGTGCAGCTTTCCGACGGAACGGGCGACGAGCATCTCGTGCGCTTCAATCCGGGCAGCAGCTATGACGCGCCGAACCTCAAGGCGGTGCTCGGCGATCCGTCTCGGCAGAAGATCTACCATTTCGGCCGGTTCGATCTTGCTGCGATCCAGCATTATCTCGGCGTGATGGCCGGACCGGTGTTCTGCACCAAGATCGCCAGCAAGCTGGTGCGCACCTATACCGACCGCCACGGCCTGAAGAATCTGGTCGAGGAACTGCTGGGAGAAAGCATCTCCAAGCAGCAGCAATCCTCCGACTGGGGCGGGCCGGTCCTGTCCGATCCGCAGCGCGATTACGCCGCGAGCGACGTGCGCTATCTCCACCGCCTGCGCGATGAACTCACCGTGCGGCTGGAGCGCGAGGGGCGGATGCATCTGGCGCAGGCGTGCTTCGATTTCCTCCCCACCCGTGCGCTGCTCGACATCGCCGGCTGGCCCGAGAGCGACATCTTCAGCCACATGTAAGCCCAGAGTAAGGACGCCGCAGGCACACGCGCATCATGGCCCCTGCCGAAACCCGCATCGAAACGTCCGAGGCCCGCGCGCTGCGCGGCCGCCGCCAGCATTTCGCTGCGCCGGGCGGATCGCATGACCGGCTGGTGCAATTCCTGGCCCGCGCCCTGCCAATGGGTGTCGGGGTGATCGCGGCGCTGATGATCATCACGCCGCTGAGCCCGCGCGGCGAAGTCAGCTTCCTGCTCGATCGCAACAAGGTGGCGCTGATCGACGAGCGCCTTTCGGTCGACAATGCGATGTATCGCGGGCGCGACAACAAGGGCCGCCCGTTCTCGCTGCTGGCGGGCGAGGCGGTGCAGCGTTCCAGCACGGAAGGGCTGGTGCGGATGCAGGATCTGGTGGCGCAATTGCTGCTCACCGAAGGCCCGGCGCGGCTCACCGCCGAGGGCGGGGTCTATGATATCGATGCCGAAACCGTGACCGTCGACGGGCCAGTGCGCCTGACCGCCTCTGATGGCTACGCGATGGTGGCCCGCGGCGTTTCGGTCGATCTGAAGGCGCGCACCATGCAGGGCGATGCCGGCGTTTCGGGCGAGGTGCCGGCCGGCACCTTCTCCGCCAACACGATGCGCGCCGATCTGTCCGCGCGCACAATCACGCTCGAAGGCGCAGCCCGCCTGACCATGATCCCCGGCCAGTTGAGGATGCCGTGATGCCCCAGCCTTCTGCCAAACGCCCGCCGCTTGCCCGTCTCGCTCTGGTCTGGGGCATCGGCGGCTTTGCTCTGACCGCGATGCTGGCTGGCGGCATGAACCTCGCCGCGCAAGGCATCGCCCGCCACGATTCGCGCGCGCCCGTGACCTATGACGCAGGCAAGTTCGTCCTTGATGACCGCGCCAATCAGGTGATCTTCAGCGGCGGGGTGATCGTCAACCAGGCCGATCTGCGCATCCAGTCCGACCGGATGCTGGTGAACTTCACCGATGGCGGCAACCTTGAAATCCAGCGCATCACAGCCACCGGCGGCGTCACCATCACCCGCGGCGATGAACGGGCCAGCGGCGACAACGCAATCTATGACTTCGGCCGCCGGATCATCACCATGGCCGGCAACGTCAGCCTGCGCCGGGGGACCGACACGCTCAATGGCGGGCGGTTGGTGATCGACCTCAACAGCGGGATTTCCACTGTGGACGGGGCCGCTTCGGGTGGCAGTGCAACAGCGCCGGGGTCACCTTCGGGCAAGGGCCGGGTCACCGGCACCTTCGCGGTGCCGCAGAAGAATCAGTAAGCGTTCTCGTGGCGCAGCACCATCACGGTGCGCAGCACGATCCCGATGTCGCGCCGCAATGACCAGCCCGCAATATACTCAAGATCGGACTGCAAGCGGTCGGTGAGATCCTTCTCCAGTGCCGTCGCACCGCGATGGCCGCGCACCTGCGCCAGCCCTGTCAGCCCCGGCTTGAGGCAGTGACGCTGCCAGTACTTGCGGTCGACTTCCCAGAAGAACTTGTTGTTGGCCCGTGACCCAAGCGCGTGCGGACGCGGGCCGACAATCGACATATCGCCCTTCAGCACATTGATGATCTGCGGCAGTTCATCGATGCTGGTGCGGCGGATGAAGCCACCGACGCGCGTGATCCGGTCATCGTCGCGGGCGGCGGAACGATCGCCATTGTGATCGAGCTTCTCCTCCCGCATCGAGCGGAACTTGAACATGTCGAAGAACTGGTTGCCGCGCCCCAGTCGGCGCTGGATGAACAGCACCGGCCCGCCGTCTTCAAGCTTGATCAGGATCGCCACCGTGATCAGCAGAGGTGACAGCACCAGCAACGCGCCGCCCGCAACCGCCACATCGAAGGCGCGCTTGAGCATCCGGGCGCGCAGGCCCAGCGGCCCTGTCGATACCACCAGCGTGGTCCGGTCGAGCTCGTCATAGCGATGCACGCCCACCGCGCCCAAGCTGTGGGAAGGTTCGCTCACGATCTCGCCATAGACCCCGGCCGACTTGAGCAGAAACGCCCATTCCTCGCGCCGTTCACGCGGGCAGCTGACCACCACCTGATCCTGATTGCGCAGCAGCTTGCCCAGCCGGTCCAGCATGAAGGGATCATGGCTGCCCGGATCGAGGCTGTATTCCGCCGCCGAGATCGTCTCGGCGCCGTCGATCAGGAAGCTCGACCCGCCATCGTCAATCACCAGCCGGTTGGTTACGCGCCCACCCCAGCGTTGCTGGATCAGCATTTCGACAACCCGGCGCAGCGCCACCAGCAAGGCTGCCGAGAACAACAGGCCGAGCGTCACCGAAGCACGCGAGAAATCCTGGTTGGTCTTGGTGTAGAACCCGAGGAAATTGATCAGCGCGGCCGAAACCAGCAGTGCGATCACCGCCTTGCGCGCTGCAAACAGCCAGTCGCTCAGCGCCTTGACCCCGTAGGAGCCGTTATAGAGCGCGATGGTGAAAAACACGGGCAGCATCGCCTGCGCCGCAAGCATCGTGCGCGGCTCCCACCAGCGGCCTTCCCACACCAGGGCAGCCAGCGCAAAGCCGAGATTGAACAGCGCCCCGTCTGTCAGCAGCATCAGGGCATAGGCCCGCAGACGCCGCCGTTCGAGCGAGGGCGCGACTTTGCTTTCGACTGCCTGATGCCGAACTGATTCCAGTAGTTTCGGCGTGACGCGGTTCATTAAGGACCTTCCCCCAAAGGTGCGACCCCCGGTGGCATACCTAGCCCTCTTACATTTTTAAACGCATTTTGTGCGACTGCGAACTGCAGTTTGTCACATTTTGCTACCGCTTCGCAGCAAATCGGCCAATTTCAGCAAGCTCCTGCGCCAGCAGCAGCTCGGCTGACTGGCTGTTGGCGAGCAAACTGCGGTGCAGCGCGGTCAGGCGCGGGATCAGGCGATCGAGCCGGGTTTCGCGGCTTGCCCGGGCGGCGGGCATGGTCCAGCGCTTGAACTGGATGCCGATGTCGCGCTTTTCCTTGAAGAAGATGCCCAGCCGCATCTCCGCGCCCTTGTCGATCTGGTCAAAATTGCCGCGCGGGCCGAGATAGGCGGCAATCTGGGCCAGCTGCGCCGCGCGCCGTTCCAGCGCCAGCGCGACGCCGACCGGGTTCAACCCCAGCTCGCGCATCCGCTTGATCTCGCCTGCAATCTTGCCAAGCTCTCCGCCCAGCACGGCGTTGACCAGCGGCGCAAAGCCGTCCTCCTCGGTGGCTGCGCCGATGGCGGCATAATCTTCGGGGGTTGCGGGACGCGGAGCCTGCGGGTCGGCATCGCAATACAGCGCCAGCTTGCTGACCTCGGACTGCGCCAGCCGCACGTCGAGCCCGGCGGCGCGCGCGATCCGCTCGGCCAGATCGCCGCCAAGCCTGAGGCCCGCCGCATCGGCCATCCCCCGCACCGCGCTTGCCACCGCCGAAAGATCGGGCTGGTGGAACATCGCCACAAGCGCATCCTTGCGCTTTTCCAGCAGCTTGGCCGTGCGCGACTTGTCGGTGGCAGAGGTTGCGACAATGATTACCGGAGCCGCTTCACCCGCACCTGCCTCGGCGGTTTCGATCAGAAATTGCAGCGCGTCATGGGCATCGTCGCCGCTCGCGCGGACCCAGATATGGCGCGCGCCGCCGAACAGCGAGGTCGAGCGGGCCTCGTCACCCAGCAAGGCCGGGTCGCGCCGCAGATCGGCGCCCGCCAGTTCCACCCGCTCGCCCGCATCGGCTAGCGCTTCGGTGACACGGTTGGCAGCAGCGGTCGCGCCAGCCTCGTCAGGGCCGCAGAAGAAGAAGATACGCGCATCACGCGCCGCAGGCGGAGGCCCGCGCAGGAAGTCCTTGTGGGTCGCCTTCACGGCTGATCGGGGCGGGACGGCGCGGCTTTGGCCCTCAGCGTCACCGCCACCTGGGTCGCCATCCGGTCAGCCACATCCACCGCAAGGTTTTCCAGCGCCTTCTGCTCGGCGGCGATGGTGGCATATTCGCTGGAGACCACATCGATCCCCGCATCCGAACCGGCGGTTGCATCGAGCAGCACCGACCCCGTCGCCAGCTCGATCAGCTGATAGCGCGC
Organism: Porphyrobacter sp.; assembly: GCA_032116115.1. Classification (GTDB taxonomy): domain Bacteria; phylum Pseudomonadota; class Alphaproteobacteria; order Sphingomonadales; family Sphingomonadaceae; genus Erythrobacter. The sequence goes on along the minus strand of JAUMAX010000004.1, from coordinate 27,086 downwards.
ACGCAGAATGCGGCGTTCGCGGCTGATGGTGTCGTCATTGAGCACGCCCAGCGCTTCGAGTGAATCGTCCAGCCGCACGTCGAGCCGGTAGAGCGGCGGCGTCTGTCCCGCCCCGTTTCTGGCAACACCGAGCCGCGCGTCGAGCGCGTTCTTGACCAGCCACCCGCCACGCCCCTGAATCGCCGGAACTTCGACCGCGGCAATGCCTTGCGCGGTCGCGGCGCTCGGCCCGCCCGCATACATCGGCGAAAGGCCGCAGGCGGTGACGGCCAGCGAGGCCAGCAGGGCAAGAACAATCCGCATCAGGTGACGATATTCACCAAACGGTCCGGCACGACAATAACCTTGCGGATCGGAGCGCCATCGACCGAACGTTGCAGGTTGGCCGAAGCCAGCGCCAGCGCCTCCAGCGCGTCCTTCGACGCTCCCTTGGGCGCGGTGACGGTGTCGCGCAGCTTGCCCATGTGCTGGATCGCAATGGTGACCTCGTCATCGACCAGCAGGGCCGGATCGACTTCGGGCCACGCGGCGTCGGCGATCAGGCCTTCCCCGATTGTGGTCCAGGCCTCCTCGGCAAGGTGCGGCATCATGGGAGCTGCAAGGTGGACCAAGGCCCGGATAGCCGCACTACGGCTGGCCGAGGGCGCGGCCTTTTCAACCGCGCCGGTCAGTTCGTAGATGCGCGCCACGGCCTTGTTGAAGCCCAATGCCTCGATATCGGCAGCGACCGCCGCGATGGTCTGGTGGGTTTTGCGGTCGAGGCTCTTGTCCTCGCCGGTCGCGCCCGCGTCATAGGCGGAGAACAAGCGCCACAGCCGCTGGACGAAGCGTGCGCAGCCTTCGATCCCGGCATCGGACCACGGCAGATCGCGCTCGGGCGGGCTATCCGACAGCATGAACCACCGCACCGCATCCGCGCCGTGGCGGGCGATGATCGCGTCGGGGTCGACGACGTTTTTCTTCGACTTCGACATCTTGATGACGCGGCCGACCTCGACCGGAGCGCCATCGGCGAGCAATGTCGCGCCTTCGGAGGTGCGGTCGATCTCCTCGGGGCCGAAGAACACCGGCACGCCGCGCGCCTCATCAATGCGCGAGTAAGTCTCGTGCGTCACCATGCCCTGCGTGAACAGCGCCGCAAACGGTTCCTTCACGGTGATCTTGCCGATGTGGGCGAGCGCCCGCGTCCAGAACCGCGCGTATAGCAGGTGCAGAATCGCGTGCTCGATGCCGCCGATATAGTGCTGCACCGGCATCCACTTGGCGACTTCCTCGGGGTCGAACGGACGGTCGGCGGGCTGGCTGGCGAAGCGCAGGAAGTACCACGAGGAGTCCACGAAGGTGTCGAGCGTATCGGTCTCGCGCAGCGCGGGCTTGCCGCTAATCGGGCAGGTGGTGTGCTTCCAGGTGGGGTGGCGGTCGAGCGGATTGCCCGGCTCGCTGAAATCGATGTCCTCGGGCAGCACCACGGGCAGCTGGTCCTTGGGCACCGGCACCGGGCCGTGATCGGGGCTGTGAATGATCGGGATCGGCGTCCCCCAATAGCGTTGCCGCGAAACGCCCCAGTCGCGCAGCCGCCACACGGTGCGCCCTTCGCCCCAACCGCCGCTTTCGGCGCGGGTGATGACGGCCTGCTTGGCGGCTTCGACGGTCATACCATCGAGGAAATCCGAGTTGACGATCACCCCGTCACCCGCCTCGGCCTCGCCCTTGAAAGGTTCGTCGGCGCGGGCCGGATCGGTCGCAACGACGCGGGTGATCGGCAGTTCGTATTTCGTCGCGAATTCGAAATCGCGCTGGTCATGCCCCGGCACGCCCATCACCGCGCCCGTGCCGTATTCCATCAACACGAAGTTGGCGATGAAGACCGGGAGGTCCGCTCCGGTAAACGGATGCTTGGCCGTGATCGACGTCTTGTAGCCCAGCTTCTCCGCCGTCTCGACGTCCGCCGCCTTGGTCCCGCCGCGCTTGCACTGCTCGATGAAGGCCGAGACTTCGGGATCGCCCGCCAGCCCCTGGGCAATCGGGTGATCGGCAGCGATGGCGCAGAAGCTCGCGCCGAAGATGGTGTCGGGGCGGGTGGTATAGACGGGCAGCTTGCCGCCGTCGCTGAGATCGAAGCTGAACTCCAAGCCCTGCGACTTGCCGATCCAGTTCTCCTGCATCAGGCGGACCTTCTCGGGCCAGTCTTCCAGCTTGCCCAGACCCTCCAGCAGATCATCGGCAAAGTCGGTAATCTTGAGGAACCACTGGTTCAATTTGCGCTTCTCGACCTCGGCGCCGGACCGCCAGCCCTTGCCGTCGATCACCTGCTCGTTGGCGAGCACGGTCATGTCGACCGGATCCCAGTTGACGGTCGATTCCTTGCGGTAGACCAGCCCCGCCTCGTACAGATCAAGGAACAGCGCCTGTTCGTGGCCGTAATATTCGGGATCGCAGGTGGCGAATTCGCGCGTCCAGTCGAGCGCGAAGCCGATGCGCTGCAACTGCGCCTTCATCTGCGCGATGTTCTGGCGGGTCCAGCCGCCCGGATGCACGCCCTTTTCCATCGCGGCATTCTCGGCCGGCATCCCGAAGGCGTCCCACCCCATCGGGTGCAGCACTTCGAACCCGCGCATCTTCTGGTAGCGCGCCAGCACGTCGCCCATCGTGTAATTGCGCACGTGGCCCATGTGGATGCGCCCCGAAGGATAGGGGAACATCTCGAGGATGTAGCTTTTCGGCTTGGGGCTGTTGCTGTCGGCGGTGAAAGTCCCGCCTTGCGCCCAGGCACGCTGCCAGCGTTCATCGGCGACCGCAGGGTCGAAACGGGTTTCGGTCATGTGAGCCTATCCGTGGAAGGGCGGTGTTACGAAGCGAGAGCTTGGCGGCGCAGATCGCGCGCCTTGGTGAGGATGATGTCCTCAAGCTTCTGCACGGTGGCGGCCTGCACCGGGGCTTCGACCCAGTTGCCGCCTTCATTGACCTGACGGCTCGCCGCCACCCGCAGGGCATCGGCGCGCAGATCCTGATCGAGGATCGTCACGGTCAGCTTGACCCGTTCGGTCGGGTTGGTGGGGTTGGCGTACCAATCGGTCACGATCACGCCGCCGGCACTGTCAGCCTGCAGCAGGGGCGCGAAGGCCACGGTGTCGAGCGCCGCGCGCCACAGATAGGCGTTCACGCCGATGGTGTTGAGCTGTGCCGCCGACAATTCGGTGCGCGGCCGGTCGTTACCGCCGCAGGCACTTAGCGACACCAGCGACACGCCAAGCAGCGCATATCCGAGAGTGCGGCGGAACGCCGGGCGGAAAAGGGCGGAATTGGCGCGTGTCACAGCCGGGTAATCCTTATCAATGGTCGCGGGGACGCTATCATGCCCCCTATAACTGCCAACACCCCTGCGGCAAGCATCATCCGCGAGGTTTGCAGGCAGGGTCAGCCCCGCATGAGCCCCTGCGGGCCTTTATGCAGCCTGAATTTGCCGCGACTCGCACGGATATGTGTGCATGGTGCCACAGGTTAACGCCGAATCCGGTTCCCCTGCGGCAAGGCCATTGCGCAAGAGCACCTTAGGCCTATCACTTAGTTACCAAGCGGCCGCGACTCATGTGCGGTTCAGGTAAAATGTGGTTGGGCAGAAAGCCCCAATCGTGAAAAACAGGGAAACGGATCGCAAAATGGCATGCCAGCGCGACAGGACAGCAAAGGCGCAGCGTTCGCTGCGGTCGTTTGCTCCGTACGCGCTGATGTGCGGCGCGTTGTCTCTGGCTGTGCCGAGCGCGGGTCTTGCGCTGGCAAGTGAAATTGCGCCCGCGCGCACGGCAGCCTCGCTTGATGCGCTTGGTCTGCGGATGTTTACCCCCGCCTCGGTCGATCCTGAACTTGCCGCCCGCGTGGCTGACAAGCTGCGGGCGCGCGGCGTGCATTTCACCCCTGCCCGGGCAACTGCCATGGCGGGTATGCGGACCGTGACAGTCGCTGTGCGGGTCGATGACGATACCGCCCGGGCGATTTCGGTGCGCAAGCCGCTCGAAGCTGCTCCCGGCCGCGGGACCGGCCTTGCCGGGCTTGAAGCGAGCAGATTCCAGCTCGGTGCGGCGCGCGGTTACAAGAGCTTCACCCGCTCGGTCGATCTTTCGGCCAATGTGCGCAACCTGTCGCTGCCCGATCTTGCGCAGTTTGAACCGGCCCGCCCCAAGGCGGATGACAAGCCCAGCCGTCTGCAACCGCGGATCGAGCTGGAAGATCGCCAGATTGCGGGCCGTTCGCCCAACACTCTCGATTCCTCGGCCGCACAGACCGTGGGCCTTGGAGGCAGCTTCCGCCTCTCGCCCAATCTCAATGTGACGGCGGGTGTGCGCTATTCGCAGGAGCGGGAGCGCCTCGATCCGCTGACCAATTCGGTGCAGGATAGCCAGGCCGTCTACGTCGGCACCCAGATCAAGTTCTGATCGAAAAGAACCGCGTGGGGCGCAGCGCCCGGCCGGTCTGACGCTTCGCTCCGCGCGCACTTCTCCCCCGCCTCGCGCATAGCTATTCCCCGCTTCCCTTGACCCTACGGCAAGGCTAGGTTGCGCGCGAAAACCGCGAAGCAAATCAGGGGAGAATAGCATGGGCCGGGTAGCGATCGTCACCGGAGGAACGCGCGGGATCGGGGAGGCCATCTGCAAGCGGCTCCAGCGGCAAGGCCACACCGTCATAGCCAATTACGCCGGAAACGACGCCAAGGCGCAGGCCTTCACCGAAGCGACCGGCATCCCCGCAAGGCGGTGGGACGTGGGCGATTACGAAGCGACGCAGGCAGGCTGCGCGGCGGTGGCGGAAGAGTTCGGCCCGGTCGATATCGTGGTCAACAACGCCGGGATCACCCGCGATGGCACCCTGCACAAGATGAGCTTCGAAGACTGGAACGATGTCATGCGCATCAACCTCGGCGGGTGCTTCAACATGGCCAAGGCCACCTTCCCCGGAATGCGCGAGCGCGGGTGGGGACGGATCGTCAACATCGGCTCGATCAACGGACAGGCCGGGCAGTACGGGCAGGTCAACTATGCCGCTGCCAAGTCCGGCATCCACGGCTTCACCAAGGCGCTGGCGCAAGAAGGTGCGAAGTTCGGGGTGACCGTCAACGCCATCGCGCCGGGCTATATCGACACCGACATGGTCGCGGCCGTCCCTGCGCCGGTTCTGGAAAAGATCGTCGCCAAGATCCCCGTCGGCCGGCTCGGCATGGCCGAGGAAATCGCCCGCGGCGTGGCCTTCCTGACCTCCGAGAACGGCGGCTTCATGACCGGCTCGACCATGAGCATCAATGGCGGCCAGCATATGTATTGAGGCGCGCAGCCGAGTAGCGCAGCTACGAGGCGGCAGCGCGCCGCGCGGCCTGCGGGGCGGCGGACCTCAGTCCGCCGAACCCGTCTGACGTCAAGCCTGCGGCTTTGCCGCAGGCCCCCCTTCGACTAAACCACACCCATGCGCCTAACCCTCGCCCTCGCCGCCGCAGCCATGCTCGGAATTCTGGTCGGCGGCTATCTCTGGCTCGCGGGATCCGCTGTGGTGATCGACGAGACAGGCGGCGTGGAGAGCACCTTTGTCACCACCTCGGATGGCAGGGAGCAGCCGCTCTATCGGGTGTGGAGCGGGGTCTTCTACACCATCCCGCGCCTCGAAGGGACAATCGAGGTGCGGTGCGCCAACGGGTCACGCGCGCGCAGCGGCTACGTGACCCGCCATTGGCATACCCGCATCCGGGTGACCGGAAGCACACCGTGCGCCCGGCTGCTCGACGAATAGCAGGGCGCAGGGGCCGCCCGCTTCAATCGAACACAATCCCCACCACCTTCCATGCGCCACCTTCCCAGGCCACCGACAGGCTCTCGGTCTGCGCGGTGCCATTGGCATAGGTCGAGCGGAACTTGACGAGGCGGTAGCCTTCGGGCGGCGCGGGGACGTATTCGTTGGCGACAACATCGCGGGTGAGCAGCTTGCCAAGCGGCGGGCGCACCTGTTCGGACACCTCGGCCCAGCGTTCCAGCGTGTTGAGCGACCGGAACTGCGCCCCGGTGGCGGCGTAGCTTTCCGCCCAGCGGCTTTCGTCAACCAGGGCCAGAAAGTCCTCCGCAGCACGGGCAGCGGCAGCCTCGGTCGGCTCGGCGGCTGTTTTGCTTGCGAGCGACACGGGCAGCACCGACAGCGGCGAGGCGGGGATCAGCAGGGCGGCAAGGATCAACGACATGGCAAGCACTCCGGCAAGTGTGAGAGCAAGGCCGGACCCAAAGCCGAACCAAGCCCGCCGCTGGGAAGCGGATGCCGGGTGCTGTGCCGCGTCCGCTGCCGCCAACGCATCCCCCAAAGCCTTGTCCCCCAGAGTTTCGGGGGTCTCCTGCTCCGCCTCCAGCAACCGCCGCGCCGCCTCGCGGCTGCTGGTCACACCCAGCTTGCGCCGCGCATCGCGCAGCCGTTCGTTGACCGTGTGCACCGACAGGCCAAGCTCCCGCGCCGAAGACTTGGCATCATGCCCGCGCAGGATGAGCCGCAGGGTCTGGCGCTCCTTGTCGGTCAGCGTGTCCGTCAGCGGATCTGGGCCGGTGGTCATGGGGTAAGGTTTACGATCGGCGGCGGGGGCGGGCCACCCCGAAATTTTTGGGTGGGTGGGCTTAGGCCGTCGCCCGCCCAATTCTGTCGACAGCATGCATCGGAATTGCCCAGAGCGGGATAATTCTTAATAATTGCAGCGCAGTGTCCAGCATCGAAATGGACCGAGGCGAAAATGTGGAACGACGACAACGCAATCTATGATGATGGCGAGTGGATCACCTGGACAGAGATCAACTCCCACCTAGAGCGATTGGAGTTTGAAGCTCGCTTTCCTGGTTTGGACGTTGACTTGGTTCCAATATTTGGAGCGTTATTAGACGTCGCTATAGATTACCACGAGCTTACCGGCAGTCACTTGCAAGTCTATGGTGATTTAGGCGAGCTCTATGGTGCCATCAGGTACGGCGTCAAACTTCATCGGAATTATGCGCAAGGGTCTGACGGCAAAATCGGTAACGACTTTGTCGAGATTAAGACGATTACGCCATTCAAAAGTAATGACGTTGTCACCCTCAATCTCGAAAGGAACTTCAGCAAGGTGCTGCTCGTCAAGATTGACTCGGATTTCGAGATATCCGGAAAGCTTATCAACCGAAGAGATCTGCCAAAATCGAAAGGCAAACACCTGCGCCTCAACTGGAGCCAATTCGAAACTGAGAGCGAGGAAGTGGCCTGGGAGCCCGACCCCGGATCAAGTCCGGGGTGACGAGAGTGTGGGGGCACGCCCCCATCACCCCCGATACAGTCCGTCCACCCGCTCCTGATACCGCTCGCGGATCTTGTGGCGCCTGATCTTCATCGACGGTGTCATTTCCTCGTTCTCGATGGTGAACGCCTCGTCCGCGAAGGCGAACTGGCGGACCTTTTCGATCACCGAGAGGTCGGCATTGGTCCGATCGACCGCCGCGCGCACCGCGTTCTTGAAGGCGGGGAGCTGCTGGAGCGCGGCAAGATCGAACTTCTCGCCATTGGCGCGCGCCCATTCCAGCGCCCATTCCGCGTCGGGCACGATCAGGCCCACGACATAGGGCCGCTTGTCCCCGCTCACCATCGCCTGGGCGATTTCAGGCTGGAGCGTCAGCATCCCTTCGACCTTCTGCGGGGCGATATTGTCGCCCTTGTCGTTGACGATCATGTCCTTCTTGCGGTCGGTGATGACGATCCGGCCCTTGCTGTCGAGATGCCCGATATCGCCGGTGTGCAGCCAGCCGTCTTGCAGCGTCCGCGCGGTTTCAGCATCATTGCGCCAGTAGCCGTGCATCACCAGCTCGCCCCGCACGAGGATTTCGCCATCCTCGGCAATGCGCACTTCGACCCCGCGCAAGGCCGGGCCGACCGTATCCATCTTCAGGCCCACCTTGGGGCGGTTGCAGCTGATCACCGGCCCGGCTTCGGTCTGGCCGTAACCTTGCAGCATGGTGATGCCCATCGCTTCGAAGAAGTTGCCGACTTCGGGATTGAGCGGCGCGCCGCCGGACACCATCGCCTTCACCCGCCCGCCAAACTTGGCGCGGATCTTGGGGCGAAGGGTCTTTTCGACGAGGAAATCGAGCGGCTTGTCACGCAGGCGCTTCTTGCCGTCCTTGCTGTTGCCAGCGATCCTGAGGGCAGCGTCCATCATGAAATTGGCGACTTTGCCCTGCTTTTCGACCTGCTTCATGATGCGGGTGCGCAGCACTTCGAACAGGCGCGGGACGACCACCATCAGCGTCGGGCGGGTTTCCTCGATATTGCTGGCGAGCTTCTCCAGCCCTTCCGAATAGAAGATCTCCGCGCCCACCCCGATGGGGAGGTATTGCCCGCCGGAATGTTCATAGGCGTGAGACAAGGGAAGGAACGACAGGAAGCGTTCCTCGGTCAGGCCGAAATCCTCGATCAGCACTTCGGCCGCGCCTGCGACATTGCACAGGATCGCGCCGTGGTGCTGCATCACCCCGCGCGGCGCGCCGCCGGTGCCGCTGGTGTAGATGAGGCAGGCGGTTTCCGAACGCTCGATCCGGCTGATCCGGTCATCCACCGCGGCCCGCGCCGCCGCCGCATCGCCGGTGACGAGCGCGGCCCAGTCGTGATATTCGAAGCTGCCCGATTGCTGGCGCTTCAGATCATCGATGCCGATCAGGTGTTCGACCAGCCCGGTCTGCCCGATCGCACCCACAACCGGAGCGAGCAGCTTCTCGGTCGAGACGATCACTGCGCGCGCGCCCGAATTGTCGAGGATATGCGCGTGATCGCGGCGGGTGTTGGTGGTGTAGGTCGGCACGGTGATGCAGCCTGCCGCCATGATCGCCAGATCGGCGATGCACCATTCGGGGCGGTTTTCGCTGACCAGCGCAACCCGGTCGCCATCTTCCAGACCCATGCCGCGCAAGGCTTCGGCCAGCAGGCAGACATGCTCTGCTGCCGACCGCCAGCTTTGCGTCACCCATTGCCCGCCGGTCTTGTGGCCGAGGAACGGGGCGTCGCCCTTTTCATCCGCGCGCTTGAGGAACAGCTCCACAAGGTTCTGCGCATTATCAATGTCCTGCAACAGCTGGTGGTCAGCCGGATTGGCGACCGCGCGGGCGGCGTGAGGAATAGTGGGGGAATGCACTGGCAAAGGCTCCTGATCCCTTCGAGTTTATCCTTCGCGAGTTCAGGTGCGACCCGCGTGTGCGGCGCAGATTAGAGAGGGAAATCCGTAGCGGCAAGCATTCGGATGGCTCTGCCCACGGCCGGAGCGTCAGGTGGTCAGGGCGTGACGACGCTGGCAAGGCGCGGCTCGGTCGCCACTTCCCACGTCCCGTCGGCGCGCCGGCCCAGCGCATTGGCCTTGATCGGGGCAGGCCCGACACGGATCGAGCCATAGCCGCGCGCGGCAAAATCGTCCTTCATCGCCGCCAATGCGGTGCCTTCCTCGATCAGCAGCATATCGCCGAAAGACATCGCGAAGGGCATCGCCAGCGCGTCCTGCGCGCCCAGCTTGAAATCGAGCACGCCGATGATCGCGCGGGCGACCGTCACCGGGATGGTCGGCCCGCCCGCTGCACCGATCACCAGCACGATCCGCCCTTGCGCGTCATAGACGACGGTCGGTGCCATCGAGGACCGCGGACGCTTGCCCCCTTCCACACGGTTGGCGACGGGCTTGCCGTCGGCCTCGGGCGTCAGGGTGAAATCGGTCAGTTCATTGTTGAGGTAGAACCCGCGCCAGTGCAGCCCCGATCCGAAGGCGCCTTCGATGGTGGAGGTGTAGCTGACGGCGTTACCGCCCGCGTCGACGACCGAGAAATGCGTGGTGCCGTTTTCCGGCTCCTCCGGCCCGTCCCCGCGCGCAAGCGGCGCGCCGGGGGGGACGCCTGCTTCGACCTTGGCCAGTGCCTTGTTGGGCGAAATCAGCGCCGACCGGGTGGCGAGATAACCTGCGTCCACCAGCCCTGTGACCGGCACGTCGACGAAATCGGCATCGCCGGAATACAGCTCGCGGTCCGCATAGGCGAGGCGCTGGCTTTCGATGAACAGGTGCCAGAATTGCGGGCTGTCCGGGCCGAGGGCGGCGATATCGAAGCGTTCAAGCTGGCCGAGCATCTGTGCCACAGCGATCCCGCCCGAGGACGGCGGCCCCATCCCGCACACGCGATAGACGCGGTAACGGGCACAAACGGGCGCGCGCTCCTTGGGCTGGTATGCGGTGACATCGGCGGCAGTCATGCGCCCGTCCTGCGGGGTTTCGCCTGCGACATAGGCGGCCAGCTTTGCTGCGGCTGTGCTGCCATACATCGCCTGCGGCCCTTCGGCGGCCAGCGTCCGCAAGGTGTCAGCCAATTCCGGCACCCTGATCGTCGCACCGAGCGGCAGCGGGTTGCCGTCCGCGCCGTAGAACACCGCCTTGGCCCCGGCGCTCTTGTCAGCGCGGCCCTTGTTCCCGGCGAGCGATTCGTAAAGGCGGCGGTTCATCACGAAGCCATTGTCGGCCAGCGCAATGGCAGGCGCGAACAGCTTGGCCCAGGGCAACTTCCCGTGCTCGGCATGGGCCTTGGCGGCGAGCGCCACATTGCCCGGCACCCCGACGCTGAGGCCCGAGAACACTCGCGGTTCGCGCGGGAGAACCTTGCCCGCCGCATCGAGAAAGCGGTTCGGCGTGGCAGCGGCCGGGGCGGTTTCGCGCCCGTCATAGGTAACCAGCGCGCCGCTCTCGCCATCGGCCCGCAGCATGAACCCGCCGCCGCCGATGCCGGAGCTTTGCGGTTCGACCACGGTCAGCGCCAGCATAACCGCAATTGCAGCGTCGACTGCCGAGCCGCCTTGGGCAAGGATCGCCTCGCCCGCCGCAGTCGCGCGCGGATCGGCGCTGCTGACCGCGCCGGGCGCGGAAGCGGTGGCAGCGGGCGCGGGAGACTGGGACGTGGCGCAACCCGACAGGGCCAGCGCCAGCGGGGCGATCAGGGAAAAAGCAAAACGCATGGTCGCGGTGCTATTCGCTTCCCACCGCTTCGGCAATGCTGGCGAACCCGTCGCGCCGCATCAGCCGCTCCAGCCCGCGCACGATCTGCCCGCCAAGGCCGGGGCCTTCATAGACCATCGCCGAATAGAGCTGCACCAGCGAGGCACCCGCCCGGATACGTTCCCAGGCATGTTCGGCGCTGGCAATCCCGCCGACCCCCACCAGCGGCACCGTGCCGCCGGTCGCCTTGCGGAAATCGCGCAAGCGCTGGGTGGCGAGCTGGCGCAAGGGTGCGCCCGACAGGCCGCCTGTCTCGCCCGCATGGTGCGAGCGCAAGGCAGGCCGCGAAATCGTGGTGTTCGAAACCACCAGCGCGCCCAGCCGCTTGTCGATCGCGATCCGGGCGATGGCGTCGATGTCGGCCGGCTCCAGATCCGGCGCGACCTTGAGGAACACCGGCGGCGGCGCTTGGGGCACAGCCTCGTCGCGCGCGGCGATCACCGCCTCGATCAGCGCCGTCAACGCGCCCTCGTCCTGCAGGGCGCGCAGGCCGGGCGTGTTGGGGCTGGAGACGTTGACGCAGAGATAGCTCGAAAACGGGGCCATCTTGCGGGCCATCACGGCATAATCGGCGATGCGGTCAGCCGAATCCTTGTTCGCGCCGATGTTCACAGCGACAATTCCCGGCCTCCCCGCGCGCGCCTGCAACCGTGCCAGCGCCGCCTCGGCCCCGCCGTTGTTGAACCCCATCCGGTTGATAACCGCTTGATCTTCCACGAGCCGGAACAGGCGCGGCTTGGGATTGCCCGCTTGCGGCAGCGGTGTGATCGAGCCGACTTCGGTGAAGCCGAAACCAAGACCGAGCAGCGCATCCGGCACCTCGGCATCCTTGTCGAAGCCCGCCGCCACGCCGACCGGATTGGGAAAGGCGAGGCCCGCCACCTCCACAGCCAGCGGGCCATCCGCAGATGCAGGTGCGCGGCGCGGCAGTGCCGCCAGCGAACGGATCGCCAGCCTGTGACCGGTTTCGGAGTCGAGAGCGAACAGCGCGGGCTTGATCAGGCGGAACAGCATCGCGGCCGCGCCTAAGTCAGCGCGTCCCGCATGTCGAGCAATTCGGGAAACCGCGCTCTGAGAGATAAAGATATCGTTTCATTTTCAATGTCCTGAGAGCAGACCCCCTGATCAGGGGAGGAAGCTTGTCGCTTGCATACAATCCCTCCCGCGATTCGCCGTTTATGCCCCCTCTCGCGACCCGAAGGGCTCGGAGCAGCGATGCAAAGAGTTCCTCTACTCAGATAGGCGGCGTTCCTCAGGGAGCGCCGCCTTTTTTTACCTGTTTTCGGCCAGTGGCGGGTTTTTGACAGGGGAAAGAAATGTGGCATGACGGGTTAAGCCCCTCATGGACAGCAAGATTACCTCTTCCGATCTGAACAAAGGCCTGCCGGACGACGGGGAGGCGCTTACCGCTGCTGCGCTGATTGCGGTCGATTACATCGCGCCTCCGGCGCAGATCGCGCCTTTCGTTACCACGCTTTACCATTTCCGCTGCGACGAGCCGGCAATCCGTGACATCCAGCCAGCGGCCATCGGCAATCTGTGCCTGTTCCCGCACGGCACGGGCGAGATGCTGTTCGCGCAAGGGCATCGTGATCCCAACCATCCCATCGGTCTGCTGACCCCGCTGTCGCGCGCAACGCCGATTGTGGTCGAGGGGCCGTTCCACGCCTTTGGCGCGGCGCTTACGCCGGTGGGCTGGGCGGCGCTCACCGGCCTCCACGCCGGGCAGCATCGCGACCGGCTGTTGCCCGCCGCCAGCGTGCTGGGGCCGGAAATCGAGGCCTTGGGCGAACGCCTGATCGCGGCCTACCGTCAGGGGGCGATGAGCGGGCGGGACTGCACGCTGGCGGTCGGCGACTTCATCGAGCGCAACGTCAAGCCGGTCAATCCGCGCCACCTTGAACTGGTGGCGGCAACGGGCCGGTGGCTGAGCGGCTCGTTCAATCCCGAGATTGGCGGACTGGCCGGGGTCGCAGGCTATTCCGAGCGGCAGGTGCAGCGGCTCGTCGAGCGCTATTTCGGCCTCCCGCCGCGCGCGCTCGCCCGCAAATATCGCGCCTTGCGGGCCGCAGCGCTGCTCTCGGCCCCGCAATTGTCGATGGAGGACGAGGCGGAGATTTCCGAGGCCTTCTTCGATCAGCCCCACATGATCCGTGAAATCGCGCATTTCGTGGGCCGCACCCCGGCGCGGCTGAGCGATGCAACGACGCCCTATCTCGCCGAGATGATCGACGCCCGGAACCTGCGCGAACTGCGTTCCTGATAGTGGACTGCTCGACAAGACGCTGTTTTTTGCCCAATGTGATGACGGGCAAGACATGGGTCGCACCACAACAAGCCTGGGGGGCCTTCGGGGCGGGTCGTTGCAGTATAGAACCAAGATGATTCCACCTCCGGCTGGAAGTGCCGGCCTGGTGAACACGTTCTACATGATAGAAACCGAAGGCGGGCGGTTCGAGGAGCCGGTTCCCGCCTATTCGGCGCAGATCATGCTGATGGTGCGCGGCGACCTGACCATGACCTTCGCCGATGGCAGCGTCGGAAAATCGGCGACCGTCACCATCAACGCCCCGCAAATGCGCGCCGCAAAATGCGTGCTCGACGGCCCGGTGCTGGAAATCGGCGCCTCGCTCACGCACAGCAGCTGGCAGAGGCTGGCCAATCTTCCTGCCGACACCGTGCATGACCAGCTGATCCCGGCCGAAAAGGTGCTGACCCCGGCGCAGCTGGAACAGCTCGAAAGCGCGGTGGCCGCCTGCCGCGAAGGGCGGATCGCGCCGGAGGAACTGTGCGGCCATCTCACCGCCGTGATCGCCGCCGGGCGCTTCACCCCGCGCCCGCATCATACCGAAGTGGTCGAGACCACGCTGCGCTGGCTGGCAAGCGGCTTTGATCCCGATCTGGCCGATCTTTATGCCAGCGTCCGCGTTTCGCCCCGTCAGCTCCAGCGCATCTGTCGCCGCTATTTCGGGGTCGCGCCGGCGCAGGTGCTCAAGCGGTTCCGGGCCTTGCGGGCGGGGATGCTGCTGGCGCAACCCGGGGTCAGTCAGGAGCTCTACGACGAGCTGATGGCGACCTATTTCGATCAGGCCCACCTGATCCGCGATATCCGGCGCTACACCGGACGCACGCCGTCGCAGTTCCGGCTCGACTCGCTGGGCAAAGGCATGTGGGATCCCGCCGCGCATGGCGATGCCGGTACGCCGTTGAAATCGGCCGCCGAATGACGGCAGGCGCGCCGCTGCATTGATGGTTGTAATGCGAGTGTTTTAATCCTAATTGGAAATCGGAACGATTCCGTCCAATTTGAGAACCGCTCGCAAATGCGCCTGTCCAACCTTGCCGATTACGCCGTCATCACGATGTGCCAGGCTGCCCTGCATTGCGGCAACGGGCGGGTGAGCGCGGCTGAACTGGCGGCGGAAACCGGCCTGCCGGTGCCGACCGTGCAGAAGCTGGTGTCGAAGCTGACCGGCGCGGGCCTACTGCGCTCCGTGCGCGGCGCGCATGGCGGCTTGCAGCTCGGGCGTCCGGCGGCGGCGATCACGGTGGCGGACATTGTCGAAGCGATCGAGGGCCGCATCGCGCTGACCGCCTGCGTCGATCACACCCCCTGCGATTTCGAGACCGGCTGCAACATGAAGCCGCACTGGCCCATCATCAACAACGCGCTGCGCGGGGCGCTGGCAGGGATCACCCTGGCCCAACTGCGCGGCCCGGTCGCCCCACAACCCTTAAGTGGCGCGACCCCCATTATCGAGGAATCCCTGTCATGAGCGACCGTATCGACCTTCAGGACAAGCCCGAAACCGATATCGAAGCGCGCGAAGCCGCCGCCAAGGTCGCCGATTACGAGCATGGCTGGTCGTCGGATATCGAGACCGAATTCGCGCCCAAGGGCCTCACCGAAGACACGGTGCGCTTCATCAGCGCCAAGAAGAACGAGCCGGAATGGATGCTCGACTGGCGGCTCAAGGCCTTCCGCCTGTGGCAGACCATGGAAGAGCCGGACTGGGCCAAGGTCGGCTATCCCAAGATCGACTATCAGGACGCCTATTACTACGCCGCGCCCAAGAAGAAGATCGAGCTGGACAGCCTCGAAGACCTCGATCCCGAGATCAAGCGCATCTACGACAAGCTCGGCATCCCCTTGGGCGAACAGGAAGTGCTGGCAGGCGTAAAGGGCGCCAAGAAGGTCGCGGTCGACGCGGTGTTCGATTCCGTCAGCGTCGCCACCAGCTTCCGCGAGGAACTGCTGCGCGCGGGCGTGATCTTCCTCTCGATCTCCGAAGCGATCCGCGAATATCCTGATCTGGTGAAGAAGTGGCTCGGCCGCATCGTGCCGGTGCGCGACAACTACTTTGCGGCATTGAATTGCGCAGTCTTCTCCGATGGCACCTTCGTCTATGTGCCGGAAGGCGTGCGCTGCCCGATGGAGCTCAGCACCTATTTCCGCATCAATGCCGAAAACACCGGGCAGTTCGAACGCACGCTGATCATCGCCGAAAAGGGCGCTTACGTGAGCTATCTCGAAGGCTGCACCGCGCCGATGCGCGACGAGAACCAGCTCCACGCCGCCGTGGTCGAACTGGTCGCGATGGATGATGCCGAGATCAAGTATTCGACCGTGCAGAACTGGTATCCCGGCAATGCCGAGGGCAAGGGCGGGATTTACAACTTCGTCACCAAGCGCGCGCTGTGCCAGGGGGACCGTTCGAAGGTCTCGTGGACGCAGGTCGAAACCGGCTCTGCGGTGACGTGGAAATACCCCTCCTGCGTCCTCAATGGCGAGGACAGCGTCGGCGAGTTCTACTCGGTCGCGGTCACCAACAATTTCCAGCAGGCCGACACCGGCACCAAGATGATCCACAACGGCAAGAACAGCCGTTCAACGATCATCTCCAAGGGCATCAGCGCGGGGAAGTCGAACAACACCTATCGCGGCCTTGTCCGCGTCGGCCCGACCGCCAGCGGCGTGCGCAACTTCACCCAGTGCGACAGCCTCCTGCTCGGCGATCAATGCGGCGCGCACACCGTGCCCTATATCGAGGTCAAGAACCCCAGCGCGCAGATCGAGCACGAGGCGACCACCTCCAAGATCAGCGACGAACAGCTGTTCTACGCGATGCAGCGCGGGCTTGGCGAAGAGGAGGCCGTGGCGCTGATCGTCAACGGCTTTGCCAAGGACGTGCTGAAAGAGCTGCCGATGGAATTCGCGGTCGAAGCGCAGAAGCTGCTGGCGATTTCGCTCGAAGGGAGCGTGGGGTGAGCACCGCCAGAGAAAAGCTTGGCTGGGATTTCTGGGGCCGCCTTGGACTCGCCATCCTCTCGTTCGCGGGCATCTTTTTTGGCATCGCGACGGAGCGGCCGACTTCCGCATTCGGTGGGGTCATCGGAACCGCCCTCTTTGGGCATCTGGCGTTTCTGCGTTTTCGAGAAATCTACCCGTCAAGGAGAGGGTTATGACCACCCGTAAAACCCTCGCCCTCAACCCAGAGGCCGCCACCGCCGAAGCCCCCGCGCTCAAGAAGAAGGGTCGCGGGTGGGAGATTTCGGATTCGCGGCTCGATGCCCTGCACGAACAGGCGCGCGAGCTGCGTCGGCATTCGTCGGACGCGCACAAGGCGCTGGCCGAGAAGTTCACCGCCGCAGACCTCGGCCGCTACACCTTCAAGCGCCATGCCGTCGTCGGCTCGGCGATTGTCGATTTCAACTGCCACAACCTCGGCCTCGCGCTCGCGATTGATGAGGAGGGGCAGAACGATGCCCTCGCCAAGCGGCGCGACAAGAGCCTTGAAAGCGTCGGCATCAAGGTGATGCGGATCGCCGCGACCGATATCCTCGGCGATATCGACGCGGTGCTGAAGCAGCTCACCCAAGTGATGCGTGACCGGATCGAGGAACGCAAAGCCGCCGCCCGCGCCCACAAGGCGGCCAACCCCAAACAGACCTATTCGCGCCCCAAGCCCCCCGGTGCCGGCCGCGATGGCGAACGCACCACAAACACCAAGCCCCGGAGCCGCACGTGATCATTGCCACCCTCATCGCTCCGTTCCTCGCCCTGCAAGGGGTCGGAGAGGCCGTTGTGGCCATCAAGAACGACAATCCCGAAACCTGGACGGTCGAATATCCGCGCCTGATCCAGCCCTATGTGGCCGATTACCGTCGCTGCCTCGCCGTCACCAACCGGCGCATTGCAGGCAAGGCCGATTTCGAAGCGCAGCATTCAGGCGACGTGACGCGCTGCGCCGAGGTGAAGGCCAAGGCGATTGCCCAATCCAACGCCGACCTCGCCGGGGCCAAGACCACGATGAGCCCCGAGGAAGTGGACCGTCTGTTCGACAATATCGGCAAGATCCACGTCGCGCGCGGACGCGATCTCGACCAGCAGTTCACCTCGCGCATGGCCGGCGCAACCGCCGCGACCGATGCCTATGAAGCCTCCAAGCCCAAGGGTCTGGTGATCGAGCTGCGCGATGCCAGCGTGGTCAAGGCGCGCACCGATGCGACCGCCGCGGCCGCCGCGACCGAAAAAGACAAGGATTCGAAATAATGCTGACCATCACCGATCTGCACGCCAGCGTGGGCGACAAGCCGATCCTCAAGGGGTTGAGCCTGCACGTGCCTGCGGGCGAGATTCACGCGATCATGGGCCCGAACGGCGCGGGCAAATCGACGCTGTCCAACGTGCTCGGCGGCAAGCCCGGTTACGAAGTGACAGGCGGCAGCGTGGAGTTTCGCGGGCAGGATCTGCTGGCGCTCGACCCGCATGAACGCGCCGCCGCCGGTCTGTTCCTCGGCTTCCAGTACCCGGTCGAAATTCCCGGCGTCTCCAACGTCCAGTTCCTGCGCGAAGCCCTGAATTCGCAGCGCAAGGCGCGCGGCGAAGAACCGCTGTCGGGCGGCGAGTTCCTGAAGCTCGCCAAGGACAAGGCGGGCCTGCTGAAGATGGACATGGACATGCTCAAGCGGCAGGTGAATGTCGGCTTTTCGGGCGGCGAGAAGAAGCGCGCCGAGATGGTGCAGATGGGCATCCTCGACCCGGCCTTCGCGGTGCTGGACGAGACGGACAGCGGCCTCGATATCGACGCGCTGCGGATCGTGGGCGCGGGGATCAATTCCATCATGCGCAGCCCCGACAAGGCCGTGCTGCTGATCACGCACTACCAGCGCCTGCTCGATGTGGTCGCGCCCGACAAGGTCAGCATCCTTGCCGGTGGCCGCATCGTCGAGACCGGCGGGCCGGAACTCGCCCTGCGGCTTGAGGCCGAGGGCTATGACGCGGTGATGGCGTAATGGCTGACGCCGCCACCCTGACCCTTCCCACCCGCCGCGATGAAGCGTGGCGCTATGCCGATATGGACGCGGTTGCGCGGCTCGGCGTAGCGGCGCTTGACCAGTGGCAGGTGATCGACGTTGCGGCAGGCGAGAGCGTGACGCGCTGCATGATCACCGGCAGCGACGCGCCGGAACTCCACCGCATCCGGGTGACGCTGGGCGAAGGCGCGCGCGCGGCGTTCTTCGTCACCAATCGCGGCGGCGATTACACCCGCGTCGAACTGGAAGTCCGCCTCGCGAGGGCTGCGCATTTCGAATTCGGCGGTGTCACCATCGGCGGCGGCACCGCGACCCGCGAATTCGTGACGCAGGTCGTCCATGCGGAACCTGATGCCACCAGCAACCAGACCATCCGCGCGGTGCACTGGAACACCGGCACCGGCAATTTCCTCGGCGAAATCAAGGTCGCAAGGCACGCCCAGAAGACCGACGCCGCGCAGGATTTCAAGGGCCTGCTGCTGGAGGCAGGCGCCAGCGCCAATGCCGTCCCGCAGCTCGAAATCTTCGCTGACGATGTGAAATGCGCCCACGGTGCGACAGTCGGCGAACTCGACGAAGCGGCGCGTTATTACATGATGGCGCGCGGGATCGATCCGGCCACGGCGCAGCGCCTGCTGGTGCAGGCCTTCATCGGCGATGCCTTCGTGTCGCTGGATGACGAGGCGGAGCGTGAGGCGCTGCTCGATGCGGCGCTCAGCGCGCTGGAGGGGGCAAGGCTGTGAACGCCCCCGCTACCATCCAGCGTGACCTGCGTGCCGAATTCCCCGGCCTCGTCACCGCCGAGGGCAAGCCGTGGCACTACCTCGACACCGCCGCCACCGCGCAGAAGCCGCGCGCGGTGATCGACGCGATGGCGCGGGCAATGGGCGAGGATTACGCCACCGTGCACCGCGGGGTCTATGCCCGCTCGGCGGAGATGACGCTCGCCTTCGAAGAGGCGCGGCGCAAGGTCGCGGGCTTTATCGGCGGGCGCGAGGATGAACTGGTCTTCACCCGCGGCGCGACCGAGGCGATCAATCTCGTCGCCAACACCTGGGGCCGGGCGAACCTGAAGGCGGGTGACCGCATCCTGCTGTCCCAGCTGGAGCACCATTCGAACATTGTGCCGTGGCAGATGATCGCGCAGCAAACCGGCGCGGTGATCGATGTCTGTCCGCTCACCGCAGATCACTGCATCGACCTCGACGCCGCCGAAGCGATGCTGACCGAGGCGCACAAGCTGGTCGCTTTCGGCCATGTGTCCAATGTGCTCGGGAGCGTGCTCGACGCCCCGCGCGCCGCCGCGCTCGCGCACGCAGTCGGCGCGAAGCTGCTGCTCGACGGGTGCCAGAGCGCGCCGCACATGCCGGTCGATGTCGCCGCCTTGGGCTGCGATTTCTACGTTTTCAGCGCCCACAAGCTCTACGGCCCCACCGGGATCGGCGCGCTGTGGGCCAAGGCAGACCTCCTCGCGGCCATGCCCCCGTGGGAAGGCGGCGGCGCGATGATCGACCGCGTGACCTTTGACCGCACCACCTACGCCTCAGGCCCGCAGCGGTTCGAGGCCGGGACGCCCGCGATCACCGAAGCCATCGCCTTTGGCGCGGCGGTCGATTACGTCACCGCCATCGGCCTTGACCGGATGCACGCCGCCGAGACCGCTCTGGTCGCGCGGTTGCGGCGCGAGCTTGGTGCGATGAACGACGTTACCCTGTTCGGCCCTGAGGACAGCGCCGGGATCGTGAGCTTCGCCATCGACGACATTCACCCGCACGACCTCGGCACGATCCTCGACGAGGCCAATGTCGCGATCCGCGCCGGGCATCACTGCGCCCAGCCGCTGATGGATTACCTCGGCGTTCCCGCCACTGCGCGCGCCAGCTTCGGGCTCTATTCGACCGAGGCCGATATTGACGCGCTGCTGGCCGGGATCGCCCGCACCCGCAAGATTTTTGGAAAAGGATGAGAGCGATGGATAGCTCAGCCGATCACCCGGACATGACCAAGCCGCCACGCGCCCGCGTGGCTGATGCGATCGACACCGAAGCCGCCGCCCCCGAAGCGCCGCGCAACCGCGACTATCTCGAAGGCTTCCTCGCCGCCAAGACCGGCGAAGCTGTCGGCGGTGAAGGCAGCGACCTTCAGGCCGACGTGATCGCCGCCTTGCGCGAGATTTTCGATCCGGAAATCCCGGTCAACATCTACGACCTCGGCCTGATCTACGGGGTCGAGGTTGACGACAACCGCGATGCCACCGTCACCATGACGCTGACCACCCCGCATTGCCCGGTGGCCGAAAGCATGCCGGGCGAAGTGGAACTGCGCGTCGCATCCGTGCCGGGCATCCGCGATGCCGAGGTGAACCTCATCTGGGATCCGCCGTGGGGCCCGCACAAGATGAGCGATGAAGCGCGGCTCGAACTGGGGATGCTGTGACCCCGACACTCGCCTGCCCGCCCGCCGTGACAATCGGGTTGGCCGATTACACCGACCCGCGCGATGCGGGCGATGTGGTCGCGCTGCTCGATGCCTATGCGCGCGATCCGATGGGCGGCGGAGAGCCTCTGGCGGATGACGTGAAGGCGCGGCTGCCCGGCGATCTGGCGGGCAACCCCCACGCATTCTCGCTGCTGGCGCGGATCGACGACACCGCCGTCGGCCTTGCCAATTGCTTCATGGGCTATTCGACCTTCGCCGCCGCGCCGCTGGTCAATATCCACGATCTTGCCGTACTGCCCGGCCATCGCGGCGCTGGCATCGGCAAGGCGCTGATGGCGGCAATCGAGGCCGAGGCCTTGAAGCGCGGGGCCTGCAAGATCACATTGGAAGTCCTGAGCGGCAATCCGGCGCGGCACCTTTACGCTGCCTGCGGCTATGGCGACTACCAGCTCGATCCCGCAACCGGGCACGCGCTGTTCTGGCAAAAGAGGCTGACATGACCGACACCACCACGAAGCTTGAAGTCTCTGGTCGCCCCGCCCCCAAGGCCGCGGTGATCCTGACGCCCTCGGCCGAAGCGCGGATCGCCGATCTGATGGCCAAGGCCCCTGCCGACGCGATCGGCGTCAAGCTGTCGACCCCGCGCCGGGGCTGTTCGGGCCTCGCCTATTCGGTCGATTACGTCACGTCGGAAGCGAAGTTCGACGAGAAGATCGTCACCCCCGGCGGCGTGTTCTACATCGACGGGGCGAGCGTGCTCTACCTGATCGGCTCTGTAATGGACTGGCGCGAGGATGATTTCACCGCCGGTTTCGTGTTCGAAAACCCCAACGCCAAGGGCGCCTGCGGCTGCGGCGAGAGCTTCATGGTCTGAGGCAGCGCGGCTGCCTCAGTCTTCCGCTGCCAGGCGTGCGATCAGGCGGCTTTCCAGTTCGTCGACCTCGCCATCGGCATCGATCATTTTTTCGAGCCATTCGCTTTCGTAATCGGTGACCGCCTCGCCCGCTGCGGCGAGCGCCTCGTAATCGGGGCCGGTGTCCTGCTTCTTGCCGAACACCATGCCGAAATGGTTCGCCACGTTCGGAGCTTCGCGCACGACGCGGCCCATGAAGCGGCCCACGTTGGTGCTGTTGTCTGCGATGAAGGCTTCCAGCTCCAGCTTGCGTTCGTGGCTCACCTGCGCGTTCTGGAGGGTAAAGCCCTTGAGATAATTGGCGACGCCATCGATGAACAGGTCGTCCCATTCCGCCGCGTTTTCCTCGGCGAGGGTTTCGTCCTTCAAGCGGAACAGCATTTCGGCATCGAAGCGGGTGACGGCTGCCGGGCCGTGGCCGCCGCTGGCAAAGATCACGCGGCGGATGATGCGGCATTCGGCGGCGCTGATGTGGGTCGCGGAAAGCTGGCCGCCGCAGCGGGTCGGGCCGGTGCCGGTCAGCACCTCGCGCTCGACCACGCCCAGCACGTAATTCTTGAGCAGGTCGGGGGTATTCTCGGCGCGTTCGAGGATGCGCACCATCGTTTCCAGCTCGACCATGCTTTCAACCATGCCGTCATGGTCGATCTGGCCGATCAGCCACTCGGCTTCCTCGACCGAACATTGGAGGCGCGGGGGGGTGCCGTTGAGGACGAATTCGCCGATCGCCTCGACGAAGAAATCGCACCATTCGGGGGTGCGTTCGTGCAGCGCATTGTTGACCGCAAACAGCGCTTCGGCCTCGGCACGGGTGATGATCCCGTCACCCCAGCCTTCGCGGCGCAAGCTGAGCAGTTCTTCGGCAGTGATCCTTCCGTCGGCGACGGCGGCCTGTGCGACGGCGATGAATTGCGTGGTCATGCGGCGGTCTATCCCCTGAGATTCCGCGCGGAGCATGGCACGAACAGGCTTAAGACGGCGTTACCAAAGCGATGGCGCGCAGGGTGATCAGCGCCGCTCGATATCGCGGATGCAGGCTGCAGGGTCCATCAGCGCCCCGCCCTGCCGCAGCCGCGCGGCCACATGGGTCGCGGTCGGTTCGGGCGCGGCGACGGCGGGGTAGAGGTAGATGTCGAGCACACAGGCGCTGCCAGCGAACTGGAGCTTGCGCGCGTCACCCTCGGCCAGGTCGATGCGCGGCTCGCCAAAGCGGCGGGTGAGCGCCGCGGCGGGCGCGCCGATCACGTCCTCCAGCCCGGCAGAGTCCATGACCTTCGGCTGCACCACACTGGTGCTGCGCGGTGCCGGGACAGACGCGGAGCCTGCTGGTCGGGGCGCGCTACCACCCGCACAACCGCCGAGGGCGAGGCCGAACACGGCAAGGCTGGCAAGCCCGCGCATCACCGCATCTCTCCCGCCGTAAGCCGCCGCAGCACCAGATGCGTCCCTGCCGCCGCGCCGATCACCGGAGCGACGAAGTTCAGGAACGGCACCAGCATCATGCCGGCCACCGCGCCGCCCAGCAGCACGCGGTCGGCGCGACTGACAGGGTTGTCCCGCTCTGCCCCGGCGCAATGCCGCAGCCAGGCCATGTCGGTGAACTCCCGCCCGAGCAGCACGGCGTTGACCGTCAGAAACACCACCGCCGGGCCGATCGCGGTGAACACCAGCACGGCGGCCACCGGCAGCGCCAGCAGGTTGTAGCCGAGCGCCCGCGCCAGCCCTCGGGTCGCCAGCACTACCTCGCGCCGCAGCGGCAAGGGCCGCGCCTGCGCCGCCCGTGCGGGATAATGCCGCGCCTCGACCGCTGCCACCACCTCGTCCGCGAAGAATTGCAGCACCGCCAGCGCCACCACCCGGAACAAGAGCCACATCGCAATCGGCACCAGCAACACCGCCGCAAGCCCTGCCCAGCCCTGCTCGACACCGAAGCGTTGCCCGGCCTCGGCGAGCGCGAAATAGAGCCCCACGCCCAGCCCGGCAAACACCACCAGCGTGATGGCGATGCTCTTGACCAGCACCGCCACAACGGCGCGGTCGCCGAGCTGACCAAAGGCTTTCACAATCGCGGCGGGGACGGCTGACATCGGCGCTGCGATGCGGCCCGGCGGCGGGGAAGTCAACGCGGGGATGCTGCATCGCACACAGATGGCTTGGCGTGAGGCAAGAAGGGGGCTAGGCGGCGCGAAAGCGACCCAAGCAAGCCCAAGGAACCCTCTAGTGACCGCCAACACCCCCCCGCGTTATGACGTGATCGCCATCGGCAATGCCGTGGTCGACGTGATTGCCTCCTGCGAGGAGGAGCTGATCGAGGAGCTTGAGCTCAATCGCGGCGGCATGACCCTGATCGACGAGGCGCGGGCTGACGAGCTTTACGAAGCCATGCCCCCTGCGCGCGAGATCTCCGGCGGTTCAGCGGCCAACACGCTGGCGGGCCTTGCCACGCTGGGCCTGCAATGCGCCTTCATCGGCCAGGTCGCCGACGACCAGCTCGGCAAGGTGTTCCGCCATGACATGCGCGCCACCGGCATCGATTTCGACACCCCGGCGCGTGACGGCGAACCCGCCACCGGCCGCGTGCTCATCTTCGTGACCCCCGATGGCGAGCGCACCATGAACACCTTCCTTGGCGCAGGCCAGTTCCTCCCTGCCGCCGCGCTCGACGAAGAACTGATCGCCAGCGGCGCGATCCTCTATCTCGAAGGTTACCTGTGGGACCCGGAAGAGCCCCGCCGCGCCATGCGCCGCGCCATCGAAGTCGCGCGTGATGCAGGCCGCAAGATCGCCTTCACCGCGTCCGAAAGCTTCGTGATCGCCCGCCACGGCGACGACTTCCGCGCCATGATCGAGGAAGGCGTGATCGACATCCTGTTCGTCAACGAAAGCGAGCTTGCCACGCTGACGGGTGAGGATGACTTCGAAGCCGGCCTCGCTGCCGTCGCGGGCAAGGTGCCGGTGCTGGTCGCCACCCGCTCCGAGAAGGGCGCCGTCGCCATCGCCCACGGGGAACGCGCCGAAGTCGCCGCAGAGCCGGTTGCCAAGGTGATCGACACCACCGGCGCGGGCGACCAGTTCGCCGCAGGCTTCCTGTCAGGCTATGCCAAGGGCGAGCCGCTGGCACAGTGCCTCAAGCGCGGGGCCATCTGCGCCTCGGAAGTGATCGCGCATTACGGCCCGCGCCCCGAAGCGGACATGCAGGCGCTGATGGCGGAGCGGTTGTAAGCTTCGCTCCGTGTTTCCTGAACCAGGAGACACATGAGACACTGCCCAGGAACGGAAAACCCTGTCGCTTCGGGCGCATGGGGCAGGCTGACGATGACAAAGAACGGGACAGAGAGCGGGGCAAAGAGCGGGTAAGCCTAACCCGCTCTGCCGCCTGTAGGAAAGCTCACTCGTCCGGCACGTATCCCGCGTTGCGCAGGGTCACCATGTAGCGCGCGATCTGGTCGATCTGGGCGCGGGTCAGCGTGAAATCCATGTCCTCGGGGTAATTGTGCGCCTCGGCCAGCCAATCGGCGAGCGACTTTTCCGACAGCCCCCGGCGGTTGGCAATCGCGGCAAAGCTGGGCGAGGCGGGGTTGGGCGAAAGGAACGGCGGCTCGACCGCATGGCACCCCCCGCAAGCCGCCTCGACAAAGGCCGGCGCCCGCGTGTCGGGCGAAGGCGAGGTGGCCTTGCCCACCATCGGCGGCGGGTTCTCGGTACCGGACGTGTTGCAGGCGGCAAGCGCCAGCAGCGGAGCGGCGATGAGCGCAAGCGCGCGAAGAGGGTGCTGGGTCATGGTGCCTCCATGCGCCTTTTACCCCGCCCTGTCCTTGATCGTCGTCAAATTTGTCGCAGGCCTTGTGTCAGGACGCCGATGGGATGACCGCTTTCGGGCGATGCGCTGTCAGGTGCGAATGACCGGAAGTGGGTGGATTGGCGAATGGCCGCTTATGGGATGCCCAAGCCACGCAGCGCCACTTTCATGGCGTTGACGAAGGCGTCCAACTCGAAGTTCGGGTTAGCCGCGACATTGCGCAGCCAGCGTTCGCCGCCCAGGTTGGTGACCGAACATGATCCCGGCGGCATTGCCGCAAACAGTGGCTCGGTGGTGCCCGTTCTCTTCGGCCGCCAGACAACCACTCCGGTCTGCGGCATAGCAAGAAGTTCGAGCTGGTCGTGGGACAATATAAGGGATGCAAGTTCGCTCGCCGCCGCCATCAGGGTGTCAATACGGGTGGCCGTCCCCTGCCGTCCCCACGCGAGCAGGGTAGCAAGGAGCGGAACGGCGGTCGCGCCGTGGGAGCCCAGAACCCCGACATTTGGCGCGGCAAGGTAGGCCCCGCCGAAGGAAATCGCATCGTGCGCTCTGGCTGCATCGCGAAAGAGCACGAAAGCGGACTCCTTGGGCTGAAACAGCCATTTGTGCGCCGACACCGCTACCGAATCCGCCCCCTCGATGCCGGAGAGCACATGCGCGTGGACCCTGCTGAGCCGCAAGGGGCCGGCCCATGCTGCATCGACATGGGTCCAGGCGGCGCGTCCGCACAGTGACAGATCATCGACCGCGCCCGTGCTGGTCGTGCCTGCGGTCAGCACCAGAGCCGTGTGTTTCAGGTCCTCAGGCACGGCCTCCGGCACCAGCGCGCCCGATGGCCCGCAGGGGAGCGGTCGCGCGGCGAGGCCGAGAATGTGGGCTGCCTTGCCCACGGACAAATGGGCGGATTCCCCATGGGCAACCTCTCTGACCCCTGCACATTCCCGCGCCGCCCACAGCGCAGTGAGATTGGCGATTGTCGACCCGGGCACCATGTGCCCGCCGCTCATTCCGAAGAATGGCGAGAGCCAATCGATGACCCTGTGTTCGATCTCACGCGCTGCCGGAGCGGTTGCCGGATGAAGCAGGTTCTGGTTGACCGATGCGTTCCATAAGGTCGTCGCCCAGGTGATCCACGGTGTGGGCGGATCCATATGGGCACATGCGGTCGCATCGCCCAGCGCGCTGGCTTTGCCGAGAACTGCGGGCGCGAGAAAATCTAACGTGGCTTGCCCGCCAAGCCCCAACTCCGGCATTTCGACAGGCAAGGAAGGCGCGCCTTCACCGCCCTCGCTTTTCCCGTCCATGAGTTCAAGCGCCCGGATAAGGGCTTCGCGATCAAAGGCGAAATCGGGGTCGGCCATTGAGACTTATTAGCGCGGCGGGCACATTCCGCCATGTGAATCCTTGTGGTCAGCAATCCGACCGGAAAGGGGTCGCAAGCCGAAAGGCAGGGATTTTTCAGAACCGAGGCAAAGCTGCCATGCCGCTTTTGGGGTCGAGCCGCGGTTCCGCTTATGACGACAGCTGGGTGGGGAGTTGCCGTTTTCGTCATCCCA
>JAUMAX010000003.1:0-90735 GCA_032116115.1 Porphyrobacter sp. | reverse complement strand
CATCATCCCCGCCCGACGCAGCAGCAGCGACCGCCTCGGCCTGTGCAGGCGCGAGCAGGAAGGTCGGATGGGCGGTGAACACGGCGTGGAGCTGCGGGCGTTCCCAGCGGGCGGCGAAGGCCTCGAAATCCTCGTCCTCGCCCGCCAGCGGCGCGGCTTGCGCGGGCGGGGCGAGCAGGGTCCGCAGCTTGCCCGCACGCGCTTTCAGCCCGTCACATTCCAGCTCTGCCACCAGCGCGGTCAGATCATCGAGGCTGAGTTCACCCCCCTCCAGCGCCCGTGACACATCGAGCGAGAGCTGGAACACCGGATTGAACAGCGGCGTTTCGCGCGTGCGCTGGTGCAATTCGCCCAGCCGCGCTTCGAGCGCCGCCACCGTCCTCACGCGGCATCTCCGTGCTCGGCAGCGAAGGCAGCGGCTGCGCCGAACAGGCCGGGCTGCGGGTGGACGATGAGCTTGACGGGGATATTCGCCATCAGGCTTTCGAACCGCCCTTTGGCCTTGAACCGCGAACCGAAGCCCGAGGTCAGCAGCGTCTCGCGGATGCGGTAGCCAAGGCCGCCTGCAATCACGACCCCGGCAAAGCCCCCCTGCGCCAAGGCAAGATCGCCCGCGACCGACCCCAGCGAGAGGCAGAACCGGTCAACGGCGGCTGCGGCAAGACTGTCCTCGCCGCTTGTGCCGAGGCTCCAGATTTCGATGGCATCACGCTCCGGCTCGGTCCGCTGTTCGAGCGCGGCGAGCGCCTGATAGATGTCGACAATGCCGGGGCCGGCCACGACCCGTTCGACCGAGACGCGGATGTGGCGCTGGCGCAACCGGGCAAGGATCGCATCCTCGATGGAGTCGAGCGGGGCAAAGTCGATATGCCCGCCCTCGGTCGCCTGCACGCGGTAGGAACCGCCTGAGCGATAGAGGTGCGCGACGCCCAGCCCGGTGCCGGGGCCGATTACGCTGATCGTGCCTTCGCGGCCCAGCGGGGCATCGGGTCCGGCCAGATGCAGGAACTGGCTGTCATCGGCGCGCGCCACGGCATGGGCGACGGCGGCAAAATCATTGACGAGGGTGTAGCGCTCCACACCCAGCTTTTCATTGATGAGCGCGGGGCGGATGATCCACGGGTTGTTGGTGAAGCGGATCACCGGATTGGGGTTGCCGGGGCTGCCAACCGGACCGGCAATCGCCATGCTGACCGCTGCGGGCAAGGTGCCGCCCTTGCGTTCACGGAACGCCTCCCACGCGGTCTGAAAGCTGGCGTGATCGGCGGTGTGGAGCGTTTCCGGCTCGTCGAGGCTGATTGCGCCGTCATCGCCGATGCTGGCAATCGCAAAGCGGGCATGGGTGCCGCCGATATCGACCACCACCAGATCTGTCACCAGATCGCGCATTTTCATCTCTCCCCGTCGCGTTACGTCCGCGCGGCGAGCAATAGCAGGCGGCGCGCGGGATTCCCACGCGCCGCATACTTATTCAGATTACTTGGCTGTGACGCCCATTTCCTTGAGCAGACGGTCCGCGCCGTCGACCTTCTCCATGGTCCACAGCATGAAGCGGCTGTCGACGTGGATGGTGCGGTTGATCTTGGGGTCGTACATCCAGTCGCTGACCACGCCTTCGATCGTGCCATCGAACGCGAGGCCGACAAACTCGCCGCGCGCATTCAGCGTCGAGGAGCCGGAATTGCCGTTGGTGATGTCCACGGTGGAGAGGTAATCGACCGGCAGGGTGCCGAGTTCGGGCGAGGCCCAGCGGCCGTAATCCTTGGCCTTGATCAGCTCGACCATCTTGTCCGGTGCGTCGAATTCGCCGCGGCCGGTGTGCTTGGCCACGATGCCCTCGGCGGTGGTGAACGGCGTCCACACCTGACCGTCAACCGCCTTGCCCGTCACCTTGCCATAGGTGAAGCGCAGCGAGCCATTTGCGTCCGGATACATCGTCTTGCCCTGCGACGCGGCATAGGCGAGGCGCGCTTCCATGACCTTGGAACGGGCCTTCTGGACATGGCCGGAACGGGCCTTTTCCTCGGCTTCGTTCGCCATCGCCTCGTCATAGGTGGCAACTGCGAGCTGGATGAAGGGATCGCTCGATGCCTTGAAGTCGGCGACCGACTTGCCCATCCACTCCATCCGCTTGGCGGTGTTGCCAAGTTCGGTGGCCGAATAGAACGAGGCAAGGTCGCGGCCTTCCATGAAGGCATCGAAGCTGGCGATGCGCTTGTCGGCGGGCAGGGTGCGGTATTCGGCGAGGCCGTCTTCCCATAGCGCCTTGTCGATGTCCGCGACATAGCGACGCTCGATCCGCTGCATCCCCTGCGTCATGAACGCGCGGTCACGCTCCTGGAAGCCGGGTTCGCGGTCCTTGTCGGGCTTGGCCTGTTCATTGGCCCAGCGGTAGAGGCTACGCGCCGCACCATAAAGCTGGGCGCGGCCCAGCAGCCCGCGCTTGGCATCGGCCAGAGCTTCGGAATTGCCTTCCGCAATCAGCGTGTCGAGCTGCGCCAGCGCTGCGCCGTACTGGGCTTCACGCTTGGGGTCAGCCTTGATCCACGCGCGGAAGCCGGCTTCTTCAGCCTGCTTCTTTTCGACCAGCGAGATGGCGTCGGCACCGGCCATCTGGCCTGCGATCTTTTTCTCGTAGTTCTCCACGCCCTGCAGCGTGGCGGCATAGGCGATGGTGGCCGCCTGGTTGCCTGCGGTCAGCGCGTCGATCAGGTCGCCATATTCGGTCAGACCCTTCTGCTGGTAGGGGTAGAGTTCCTCGTAATAGAAGCGCGCTTCTTCAGCCGAGCGCAGACGCTCGGTGGTGCCGGGGAAGCCTGCGACCATGATGAAGTCGCCTTCCTTCACGCCGTCCTTGGCGATCGGCAGCCAGGCCTTGGGCTTGAAGGGCACGTTGTCCTTGCTGAACGCTGCCGACGAACCATCGGGCGCCACGTAAGCGCGGTAGAACGAGAAATCGCCGGTGTGGCGCGGCCACATCCAGTTGTCCTTCTCGCCGCCGAAATTGCCGACGCCTGCGGCAGGCGCATAGACCAGTCGCACGTCCTTGATTTCAAGCTGCTGCTGGAGCCAGTACTGCGCGCCCCCGAAATAGGCGCGCACATCGCAGCGGCGGTTGGCCTGCTTTTCGCACGCTTCGACCAGCGCCTGACGGTTAGCCTGCAAGCGGTCATAGCGCGCGCGGCCTTCGAGCTTTTCGGCGCCTTTGAGCATGTCCTTGGAGACATCGCGCAGATCCTCGATCACATAGACGCGGCTGCCGGGCGCTGCGGGCAGTTCATCGCCGAGCGTTGCGGCAAGGAAGCCGTTGGTGAGGTAATCGTTTTCGGGCGAGGAATTGTACTGGAGCGATCCGGCCACGCAGTGGTGGTTGGTCGCCACCAGACCTTCGGGCGAAAGGAACGCAGCCGAACAGCCACCCAGCGAAGCAATCGCGGTCAGCGGGGGACGCTGGAGATCGCCGAGGGTCTTGGCGTCGAGTTCGAGGCCAGCTTCCTTCATGGCGTCGGCAATCGCGCCGGTCTGGCTCGGCAGCCACATGCCTTCATCTGCGTGAAGGGCGGCGGGGGCGGCGATCATCAGGGCGCTGGTCCCGGCCAGCAGGAACTTCTTCATCGTCAGCATTCCTCTTGCGATGCAGCGACTGCGCGAAAAGCGGCAATCGCCTGACTGTGTCGCGCCCGTTCTGGCGCATGGCGCGCCTGTTAGGACAGATGGCGGGGTGGCGGAAGGGGGGACCTACGCCCGATCGACGAATGTCCGGCTGGCGGGGTTGAACACGAGCAGCAGCCGCGTGCTTCCCGTCTCGGCAATCGGCGGCGAGCGGTGGATGGCGGGATGGTCAGTGGCAAGCTTGCCCTTGAACAGGCCGATATCGAAAGCGGCAAGGCGGTTGATGCGTTCCGGCGCGGCCCCCGCCGCGACCCGGGCGGCGTCGGCTTCGTCGAGCCAGTCCGTGCCTTCGCCGACATAGGTGGTGATGAGGCGGGCGGTGACATAGTCGGCGTGGAACTTGCGGCAGGAATCGGTGCGCACCACCTCCAGCCGCACTTCCAGCTTTGCCAGATCCATCGCGGCGCAAAACAGCTGGGCGAGCCGGGCAGCATCCTCGATCAGCGCCGTGTGCAGGGCGGGGCTGCCTCCATAGCCGCCCTGGACCAACCCTTCGGCCAGCAGCGCCGGCAGACCGGCCACATCGGTGGTGAAGCGCAGGTCTTGCGGGTTGCCCTCCACCAGCGGCGCGAAATCGGCAAAGGGCGCGCGCTGCCAGATCGCAAGGTTGCAATCTGCTTCGCCGATCGCGGCCAGCACCTCGGGCGCGTCGGATAGTCGGGACAGGCGGTTCAGCAGAGTTGCCATAGGGGTTTGCGACCTCGGATAGCGATTAATGAGACGTTGTAACATCTGTCTATCTGCTGCGCCGGCCTCTGGCAAGGCCGTGCTCCGGCGAAAGGCTCTTGCGAACGATTATCATCTGGGCCATGAGGCCTGCGACGTATATTCCGGCCCAAAAGGACACTGCCCCCCATGAACAGCACGCTCAAACTCTGGACCCAGCTCGGCCTCGGCACTGCCCTTGCAGGCGGGCTGCTTGCGGCTTGCGGCGGTGAGGCGGGCGGCGGCGAGGGCGCTGCCACGGGCGCTGCGGGCGGCGAGGCGGCGGCGACCGCGGGCGAAGGTGAAGGCGGCGCAGGTGCAGGTGAAGGCGGCGGCGGAGAAGCCGCTGGCGGCGAGGGCGAAGGCGGCGTTGCGGTTGGTGATGCGGCCACCGATCCGGTCGCTTACGGCATCGCGCTGGCCGTGGCCGAAGCCCATGTCGTCGCCGCGCGCGATGCCTATGCGGCCGGCAAGAAGGAAGCCGCCGCCGAAATGTTCGCGCATCCCGTCAGCGAAGTGCTGGTCGATATGGACCCGGTGTTCGCCAAGCTTGGGGTCAAGGATTTCAAGCCGTTGTTCACGGCAGCATCGGTCGCGGCGTCGGACGGCAAGCCCGCTGCCGAGGTCAACAAGGCCTATGACGCCATCATCGCGGCCCTGCGCGGCGCGGCGGGCAAGGCACCCAAATCGGACGCCAGCAGCGCCAAGGTCGCCATCGGGGTCATCGCTGACCAGATCGAACGGGCCAGCGCGATGTATCGCACCATCGCCAAGGACGACCGCTACGAGCCGTATCTCGACGGCTACGGCTTCGCCAAGGTCGCGGCCAGCGGTTTTGCGATCAATGGCGCGGCGATCAAGGCCGAGAACCCGGACGCTCACGCCCGCATCACCGAGGCGCTTGGCGTGCTGAAGCAGGCCTACCCTGCCGCTGCGCGCCCGGCCAAGCTGCCGGTCGAGGCAGGCGCGCTGTCGGGCGCTTCGGCCAAGGTGATGCTCGCCGCCGGGAGCTGATTCCTCCTCACCCACACCCCCGACGAACCTGCGAGCGCCATTGTTGTTGTGCAAATGCGACAAAGTGCGCTGTGCGGTCCGTGAAAGCCGCCCGCGCGCTTGTGTTTGCGCCATGGGTGAGTAGTCTGCGCAACTACGAGGGGTCGCGGGCTAACAGGTTTGACCGACACGGGGAGGTGTCGGCAGGCTTGTGGTCGTGAAAAGCAGGCAGAGCCTGTGGGTCATCCGATCGCGGTTGGCCCGGCGCTCGCTTCGTTTGGGGGGGAACATTGCTGCATCCTGATTCCAGCCAGCCGAGCGCGCGGCACCGGGCTTCGTCATCATTGCCGCGCCGACCTTTGGCGCGAACGGTCTGTGCGCTGACGCTTGGCATCGGAATTTCTCTGGCCGCGACTCCGGCGCTTGCGCAGCAGCAGCCTGTCCCGAACATTACCCCGCCCAACCGCACCGACCTGATCCCGCCCGAGCAGCGCAGCAATCAGCGTACGACCACTCTGACAGTGGACGGCGATTTCGAACGTCCGCCTTGCGCGCTCGACCGGCCGGACTTCGCCGATATCCGCTTCACCGTGAAAGGCGCGCAGTTCGAAGGGCTTGACCGCGTGCCGGGCCTTTCGCTGGAAGGCGCCTATGCCGATTATGTCGGGCGCGAGCTGCCGGTTTCGGTGCTGTGCGATATCCGGGCCGAGGCCAATGCCTTGCTGCGCCGCCAGGGCTATCTTGCCACAGTCGAAATCCCCGAACAGAGCCTGTCTGACGGCGTCCCCGATTTCCGGGTGGTGTTCGGGCGGCTGACGGCGGTGCGGGTGCGCGGCGAGGCCGGGCCTTCGGAGAAGCTGGTCGCAGGCTACCTCGAAAAGCTGACCGCGCTGGACGTGTTCAACATCAATGCGGCGGAACGCTATCTGCTGCTGGCCGATGATCTGCCGGGCGTCGATGTGCGCCTGTCGCTGCGCCCTGCTGCGGGCGGCGCGCCGGGCGATCTGGTGGGCGAGGTTGCCGTGCTGCGCCAGCGCGGCATGGTCGACGTGAATATCCAGAACCTCGGCTCGCAGGCGATCGGGCGGTTCGGCGGCACGGTGCGCGGCGAGATCTATGATCTGACCGGCCTTGGCGACCGCACGACAGTGGCGTTGTTCTCCACGCTCGATTTTGCCGAGCAGCAGACCGTGCAGATCGGCCATGATTTCCGTGTCGGCAGCAATGGTCTGCGGCTGGGCGGGCAGTTCACCTGGAGCATGGCCAATCCTTCGGTCGGGCTGGCGGGTCTCGATGTCGAATCCGACACCATCTTTGCCAGCCTGTTTGCCAGCTATCCGCTGATGCGCACGCGCGGACACACGCTGCTGGCCGAGGGCGGCTTCGACTATGTCGATCAGGAAGTCACGATCAACGCTTTCGGCCTCACCGATGACAAGGTGCGCATGGCCTATGCGCGGCTGGCAGGTGAGTTGACTGACCAGCAATCGGTGCTGCGCGCGGGCGGTTACAGTCCGTTCGAACCGAAATTCCGGCTGCGTTACGGGGCCGAGGCGCGCAAGGGGCTCGATGCCTTTGATGCCAGCCCCGATTGCCGCCCCAATCTGCTGGCCTGCCTTCTGGGCGGCGCGGTTCCGCCGAGCCGGATCGAGGCCGATCCCACGCCTCTGCTGGTCCGGCTTAATGCCGATGTCGAATATCGTCCCGATCCGCTGTGGACCTTCTCGCTGGAGACGCAGGTGCAGGTCACAAGCGATCCCCTGCCCGCCTTCGAGGAAATCGCCGCCGGCAACTTCTCGATCGGGCGCGGCTATGATCCCGGCGCGGTGCTGGGCGATAGCGGCCTGCTGGGCGCCTTCGAACTGCGCTACGGCTCGCTTGCGCCGCAGTCGGTGACGGCGGTTGCCTATCAGCCCTATCTGTTCACCGATTACGCTGTGGTCTGGAACGAGGATCCCAGCCGCCGCGGGACCAATCCCAACCGGCTGTGGTCGGCTGGCGGCGGGATGCGGGTGGCCTGGGGGCAGGGCATCCAGAGCGATTTCGTGGTCGCTGTCCCGCTCGAACGTCCCGACCTTGCCCCGCGCAAGGGTGATGTGCGCTTCCTGTTCACGCTGACTGCCCGCCTGCTGCCGTGGAGATATTGAGATGACCGATCTGTTCCGGAACCGTTCGCGACTCCTTGGCGGCTGTGCCAGCACCGCGCTGGCCCTGGCATTGGTGCTTGCCCCCGATCAGGCCGCAGCCCAGGGCATTCAGGCCGACGGCACTATCGTGTTTGGCGGTGGCCAGATCGTCGATACCAGCCCGACCGCAACCCGGGTCGATCTGTTCACGCCGACCGTGGTGATCGACTGGACGCCGAACGAGGACGCGAACGGCGATGCGCTGGACTTCATCGCGGCCGGATCGAGCGCGGAATTCCGCAATTCGCAATCGCCCAATTTCGCCGTTCTGAACCGCATCCTGCCGTCCACCAACAACAACATCATGACGATCAATGGCGATGTCATTTCGCGCTTCGTCGATGCGAACGGGATCGGCACGGCGGCCGGGACAGTGGCGTTCTATTCGCCGACCGGCATCCTGATCGGCAGCACCGCGACCTTCGATGTCGGCAGCCTGATGCTGACCACGCTGGATGTTTCCCCGACCGATTTCGAGAACTTCACCCAGTTCGGCGGGAGCATGAGCCTCGCGGCCGCGCCCGGATCGATAGCGCGCGTCCAGATCAATCCCGGCGCGCAGATTCTTGCCACGCCTGAAAATGCCTTCTTCGCGGTGGTCGCTGCCGATATCGAGATGCGCGGCACCGCACGGGTCAACGGCAGCCATGCTTTTGTCGCGGGCGAAGTGGTCAATCTCAGCTTCTCCAACGGGCTGTTCAACATCTCGGTGCCGGTCGGCACGGCTGCCACCGGCGAGGTGGTGACGGTCAACGGCACGGTCGGCGGCCCGTCGAGCAACGGGGTGGGCGACGATCACATGATCTACGGCGTCGCGCGCGCCGGTGCTGACCCGATCAGCATGCTGTTCAGCGGCAATCTCGGCTTCGATCCCGCGCAGAGCGTCGGCATCGTCAATGGCGAGATCATCCTTGCGGCCAATTACAACGTCTTCGGGCGGTTTGTGGCCGGCGGCACGATCAGCGACGGGATCAATGCGACCTTCCGCCAGACCGACGGGCTGACCAATGTTCGCGCCGATATCGGCATCACCGATTTTGTCGCCAGCAGCTCCATGCTCGCCGTCGGGACGCACCGGGTGGTGGCGGATGCCTTCAATACGGCAAGCTCGGTCGCGGGCAATCTGTTGCTGGTGGGCCGCGAAAGCGCGAGCCTGAACGCCATGGCCGGGCGGTCGTTCACCATCTCGGGCGATGTGCTGGTGGATTCGCGTGATTACGGGGTGGTCAGCTCAAGCCTGCAAAGCCTTGATCAGATCAATGCTGCCGGCGGTAACGCGGAGATCAACGCCTTTACGGGCGGCGCTGTCACGATCAGCGGTTCCGCGCTGGTGACCGCAGACGCCTTTGCCGGAGCGGACGACATCAGCCGGATCGCAGGTACTGCCTTGGGCGGCAGCGCGCAGATCCGCGGGCTGGGCGGCAATGTCGGCATCACCGGGCAGGCCACGGTTTCGGCCCGCGGCCTGGGGACCACCACGTCGGGCATCGAGGCCGGCGCGGAAGCGCGCGGCGGGCTCGCGCAATTCCTTGCAACGCAGGGCGGATCGGCCAGCGTCGGGCAAAGCCTGACGGTGCGGGCAGACGCGATCGCGGCCAATGGTTCGCTGTTCTCGCCCTCGACCGTTTCCAACGCCTATGGCGGGCAGGCGTTTGTCAGCATTTTTGACGGCGGCGGCACGATTACGGTCGGCGGGCTGACCGTGGTCGATGCCAGTGCGCGCGGCGGATCAGCCAACACCGCCGGGGCAGGGTCGATCGGCGATGCGGGCGAGGCGGTGATCTCGATCAACGGGCCGGGCCTGATGACCTTGAGCGATTCCGTCGAGCTTACCGCCGAAGGCAAGGGCGGAGACAATGCCGGAGGCACCGGCGGCACAGGTCTGGGCGGGCGCGCGTCGGCGATCACCTTCAGCGGCGGCACTATCGGGATCGCCGGCCCCCGGTTCGACGCACAAGCGAATGCCACCGGCGGGAACGGCGTGGACGGCGGCAACGGGCTGGGCGGGATTGCAGGCGCGATTGTCACCCTTGGCCAGATCACGATTGGCGGGCTCGCCAATGCCTTCACCGTGGGTCAGGGCGGCGATGCCAGCTTCGGCTTTGGCGGCAATGGCGGAATCGGACGCGGCGGCAATTCGGCCTTTCAGGCGACCGGTTCGCTCACGCAGACTGCAACCTTGTCGATCACCGGCCGCGCGGCCGCGCAGGCGGACGGCTTCGGCGGGATTGGCGGAAATGCTGATGGTCAGGGCATCGCTGCCGGGCGCGGCGGCGATGGCTATGGCGGGCAGTTCACTGTCCCCAACCAGGCCGATCCCGCATTCAACAGCGGTGCCTTCATTCTGGCGGGCGGCGACAATGGCCGGATCACGGTCGGCGGCGAAGCGCTGGTAAGCGCCGAGGGGCAGGGCGGAAGCGGCGGTGGAGCGCCGACCGGCTTTACCGGCGGGCGCGGCGGCGACGGGTTCGGCGGGCTGGCGCAGGCCGGGCTGGCGCTGCTCGGCTTCAACGGGTCAGTCGGCCAGGGGACGGCGACCTTCGGCAACCTGTTCGCGCGGGCCAATGCCTCAGGCGGGCAGGGCGGGTCTTCGGGCCTCGACTTCCCCACAGGTGACGGCGGCAACGCCACCGGCGGCTTCGCCGCGCTGACCGTGCGCGCGGGCGATATGACGGCCGGCGAGATCGAGCTTACTGCCAACGCCGTGGGCGGCGAAGGCACGCTGGGCGGTTTCGGCCAGGGCGGCGATGCCGCGATTCTCGGCAGTCTCGGCGGGACGCTGACCGCCAGCCGTGCGATCATTCTGGGGCAGGGCACTGGCGGCAGTTCGGCTTTCACCCGCGGCGGTAATGGCCGCGGCGGAAACGCGGTGATCGAAGGTGTCGGATCCACTTTCACCATCAACGGCTTCGTGCAGCTTGATGCCAGCGCGACCGGCGGCGGCGGGACTGACACCGCTGCGGGCGGCAGCGGCACCGGGGGCGAGGCCTATATCACGGTCTCCAACGCGGCGACGCCGGGTTCGCTCACCATCACCGATCACGTGCAGGTTTTCGCCAACGGCGTCGGCGGGGCGACGGACGGCACGGGCGCTCTCGCAGGCGACGGCTTTGGCGGCATTGCCCGAGCCGAAGCGCTGGACGGGGGCGACATCCTATTCCGATCGACCCAGGTGACAGCGATCGGGCGGGGCGGCTTTGCGACCCAGCATCAGGGCGGCAACGGCAGAGGCGGGATCGTGCGCCTGCGCGCCTTCGACGCAGGGAGTACGTTGACCATCCAGCGAAACGTTCCCCAAGGCCAGACCGAAACGCTTGGTCGCTTCTTCATACTCAACGCCAATGGCGTGGGTGAAGGCACGCGTGGCGGCAACGGCATCGGCGGCACCGGCAGGGGCGGAAACCTCGAAATTCTCGCGACACAGGGCGGCAGAGTGACATTGCCGACCAATGTCGCGAGCGACCCTAACTCTGCCGCGCCTTCGATGTTCATCGTCGCGCGCGGTTTTGGCGGCACGTCGGAAGTCGACGGCGGGCGCGGCGGCGATGGTTTTGGCGGCATCGGGCTGATCGAGGCCGATCTGGCTGGCTCCGAAATCATCATGGGCGAGACCGTGTTCTCGGTTTACGCCGAGGGTGGATCGAGCGCCCTGTCGACCAGCAACATCACCGGCGGCAACGGCTTTGGCGGCACCCGCCGCATCCGTGTCCTGAACGGGGCCAGTGCGACGCTGCAACTGGTCGGGGGCATCTCCGGCGGGGTCGGCGGCAATGGTTCCGGCACGGGCGACGGCGGCGACGGTTTTGGCGGCATCAATTCCGCCGAGGTGATCTCGAGCACGCTCAATATCATCGGCGAATTCGCACTGGTGGACCAGACAACCGGCGGCAATGGCCGGATTGGCGGCGATGCCAACGGTGGAGGCGAGGGCGACGGCCTCAGCCTGACCGCAACCGATTCGACCATCAACCTGCTCCCCGATTCCACCGGCGCGGCGCGGATTTTCATCGGCGGCACCACTCAGGGCGGCACCGGCACGGTGGCGGGCGGGCTGGCGCGCACGCCGACCGTGAACGTGGGCATGATCAGCACCACGATCAATGGCGGGACGATCCTCGTCACGCCGATTGCGGCAGGCGGCGTTGCCACCAATCCTGATGGCGTAGGCGGCAATGCTTTCGCCAGCGCTATCACCGTCAACCTGACCGATACGGGCCTATCCCTGTTCGGCGAGGCGGCATTCTCGTCCACGGCAGTCGGCGGCGCGGGCGGCATCAACGGGCAAGGCGGGTCTGCCAACAGCGGGGCGGTGGATGTGATCCTGACCAACAGCTTCGGGACGATCCAGACCAGCCAGGTCGGCATTCCGGGCATTTTGCGGGTTTCGTCCAGCGCCACTGGCGGGGCGGGCGCCAGCGTTGGCAACGCCACAAGCGCGCGCGCTTCCCTCAGCCTTGCCAATACCGTGCTCGACGTCGGTCAGCTTTATGTGGAATCGCGCGCATTGTCCGAAGCCAGCAGCACCGGGCAGGTGGGCGGCAGCGCCGTCAGCAATCAGGCGCGGCTCGAACTGAGCGGCGCAACCGAGCTCGACACTGCGCTGATTGCAATCAACGGCGATGCGCGGACCAGTCTGGGCGGCAGCAGCCAGGGCGGTGTTGCCGGTCTGGAGGTCATCTCGGGCAGCCCGGTGATCGTCACCACAGGCGCGCTTAACCTGTCGGCCAATGGCAGCGGGGCCGATCCGGCGAACCGTGCCAATGGCGCAGGGCAGTTCTTCGTCAATGTCGGCGGCGGCAATGTGTCCGTCGGGACGCTGGCGGCCAGCGCGCTCGGCGATATCATCAACGGCAATCCGCCTGCATCGCAGCTGGTGGCCGAGGGCGGCAATCTCAACGTAGCTAACCAGATCGCGGTCAGCACCTATGGCAATCTGCAGGTGCGGACCTTCGGCGGCAGCATCATCGGCGGCCCGGCGGTTGCCGCGACGACGACCCAGATCGACATGGTCGCGCAAGGCACGATCGAGATCGTGGGCGACAACAGCCCGACCGGAGGGTTGAGCGGGCAATCGATCAGCCTGTCCGCAGGCCGGTCGATCCTGTTGAACGGCAGCCTTTCGGCAACCAGCAGCGTTTCGCTGACAGCCAATGCCGCGGGCGCGCTGCCCTTGCCGGTCAATCAGGGCGGCCCGGCGGCGATCATCATGGCCGATGGCACGTCGATCAATGCCGGCACCGGCACGGTCGACATCCGCCTGCTCGATGGTGCGGGCGACCCTGACCGGGCGAATGGCGCCATCACTCTGGCGAGCATTACCGCAGGCACCCTGAGCGCGCGCAATTTCGGCACCAGCGCCGGAAGCGACATCAGCGTGCGCGCCAGCGGCGTGCTGACAGCGTCGGGCGCAGAGCGCGCGATCGATCTTGCCTCCTTGAACGGCGAGGTCATCAACCTCCACGGCGATGCCGGACTGATCCTGACCGGCGGCGGCCATTACGCCATCTTCGCTGCCACTCCGACAGGCTCGCAGATCGGCAGCTTTGCCAACTATCTGCGGCGCTACAACGTGGCCAATGCAGCGGCCTATGACGCGCTTGATCCCGGCGGCAATTTTGCCGCCTTCCGGATCGCCCCCGTTCTGACGGTGACGGCGGACAACATCACGCGCTTCTATGGCAATGTCACCCCCGGGCTGACGGCGACCTTTGCCGGGTTCCTGCCGGGTGACAGCATTGCCGATCTGCTCGGCGCGGCGGAGCTGACGACGCTGGCGAACGGCACGTCCGGCGTGGGCCTCTATGCCATCAACGCGGCGATTGGCACCTTGCTGAGCGAGCAGGGCTACCAGTTCAGCTTCAACCCCGGCCAGCTGACTGTGATCCCGCGCCCGATCACGGTGGCGGCCAACAACCTGTCGCGCATTTACGGCAATGCCAACCCGACCCTGACCTTCACGGTTGGTGGACTGGGTCTGGTGAACGGCGATCAGCTGACCGGCGCTTTGGCGACGGGGGCGAACGGCACCAGCGGGGTCGGCACCTTCGCGATCACGCAAGGGTCACTGGCGGCGAGCGCGAATTACGCCCTCACCTTCGTCGATGGCCTGCTGACGATCACGCCGCGCCCGATTACGGTGACAGCCAACAACCTGTCGCGCATCTACGGTAACGCGAACCCGGCGCTGACCTTCTCGGTCAGTGGTCTGGGACTGGTAAATGGTGACCAGCTCACCGGCGCGCTGACGACAGCTGCCAATGCCACCACGGGTGTTGGCACGGTCGCGATCACGCAAGGCACTCTGGCGGCGAGCGCGAATTATGCGCTGACCTTCGTCAACGGCGGCCTGACGATCACGCCTCGCCCGATTACGGTCACGGCCGATAACCTTTCGAAGATTTACGGCAACGCCAATCCGGCGCTGACCTTTACGGTCGGCGGTCTGGGTCTGGTCAATGGCGACCAGCTCTCCGGCGCTTTGGCGACGGCGGCCAATGCCACCACGGGTGTCGGCACAGTGGCGATCACGCAAGGGACGCTGGCGGCGAGCGCGAATTACACGCTCAGCTTCCTTGCCGCCTCGATGTCGATCACCCCGCGCCCGATCACGGTGACGGCGAACAACCTGTCGCGCTTCTACGGCGATGCCAACCCCGCACTGACCTTCTCGGTCGGCGGTCTCGGCCTTGTGAACGGCGACCAGTTGACCGGCGCGCTGGCGACGGCGGCGAATGGCACCACTGGCGTCGGCACGGCCGCGATTACCCAAGGCACCTTGGCAGCGAGCGCGAATTACACCTTCAGCTTTGTGGGCGGAACGCTGTCCATCACCCCGCGTCCGATCACCGTGACGGCGAATAACCTGTCGCGCATCTACGGCAACGCCAACCCGGCGCTGACCTTCTCGGTGGGCGGCCTGGGGCTGGTGAACGGCGATCAGATCTCCGGCGCGCTGGCGACGACCGCGAACGCCACCACAGGTGTCGGCGCAGTCGCAATCACCCAAGGCACCTTGGCAGCGAGCGCGAATTACGCCTTCACCTTCGTGAACGGCGCGCTGACCATCACCCCGCGCCCCATCACCGTGACGGCGAACAGCTTCTCGCGCATCTACGGCAACGCCAACCCCTCGCTGACCTTCACGGTGGGCGGCCTGGGTCTGGTGAATGGCGACCAGATCTCCGGCGCGCTGGCGACCACGGCCAATGCGACCACCGGAGTCGGCACAGTCGCCATTACCCAAGGAACGCTGGCGGCGAGTGCGAACTACGCCTTCACCTTCGTGAACGGCGCGCTGACCATTACCCCGCGCCCGATCACGATCACCGCAGACAACCTCTCCAAGTTTGCAGGCCAGCCCGATCCTGTCCTGACATTCACTGTGGGCGGCGATGGTCTGGTCAATAATGACCGTCTGACTGGCAATCTCGCGCGCGAATCCGGTGAAGCGATCCGCAGGTTCGCGATCACCATCGGCTCGCTGGCCGCCGGGCCGAACTATGCGGTCACCTTTGTTGCAGGCGAA
This sequence comes from Porphyrobacter sp., assembly GCA_032116115.1. Lineage (GTDB taxonomy): Bacteria > Pseudomonadota > Alphaproteobacteria > Sphingomonadales > Sphingomonadaceae > Erythrobacter. The sequence goes on along the minus strand of JAUMAX010000003.1, from coordinate 75,654 downwards.
CTGACGGTCAACGCGCCCCCGGCTCCGCCTGAAGTCAACAGCCCCACGACGCTGGAACCGGCTCTGACCCCGACCGATCCGATGCCGACTGCCGAGGAGGAGGAAGAAGCCCGCTTCGGCATGGACTTCCCCTCGCAGCCCGACGCGCCTCTGATCGAGGAAGACGAATTGCTGGATGATCCTGTCACCAGCGGCGGCGATCCTTCGCTTTACAGCAGTGGCATAACGCCGCCGGCAGGGGGGCAGTAAGATGACACAGCGTTTCAGCGGCTCCGGCGTGATTTTCTCGGCCCTGACTGTGCTCGGTCTGGCGGCAGGCTTGGCCGCCTCGCCTTCGGATGCACGATCGACGTCTTCGACCAGCCTGTCTTTGCGGGATACTTTCCCGATCGGGACCAACGGCCTGTGCGAGGCGCAGATCCTCGCGCCCGAGCCGGGGGCAGGTCTGTTCGACCGGCGCTATTCGATCATCTGCCGCGATGCCGCAGCCCCCGTGGGAACGCTGTGGGTGGTGAAGGCCAAGACGGGCGAACCGGCATCTGCGCGCTTTGTCGGGGCTGATGCCGATTGCTTGCAGGATGCGGCCCCGCCGGGCGCCTTGCCGGGGCTGGCTGCTGTCGAACGTCTGAATTGCAAGCAGGCTGCGAGTGCCTTGCGCACCGATCTGCTGATCGGCCGCCGCGGCGAACGCACCTTTGCCGCGACCGGGCTGTCGGCCTATTCCAAGGCGCTCGAACTGGGGATCGCCTCGCTCGCCAGCGATGAAGTCGTGCCGGGGACCGTGGAAATCCCGCTCACCAGCGCGACCGATGCGATCGGCTTTGCCCGCCAGCAGGCCGAAGCCATTTCCGCCGATCAGGCGCTGGTCGAAGCCTATCGCCGCAGCAATGCAGGCAATTTTGCCGAGGCCGCAGAGTTCTTCGCCGTGTCGTCGGCTGCCCTTGCCGGGCCGGACAGCGCCGAGGCGCGGCTCAACGAAGCGCTGCAACAGTCCAATCTGGGCAATTACAACGAAGCCCGCAGGCTGTTTGCCGGAAGCCGCTCTGCCAGCGCCGCCAATCCGGTGCTGGCCCGCTTGCAGCGCAATTACGAGGCGATTGACGCGCTCAACCAGCGCAAGTCCCAGTCCGCGCTGGCCATTCTCGATATGCCGCTGGTCCTGGAACAGGCCGACGAGGCGAGCTTGCGTGCCTTGCGGATCGACCAGTCGCTGGCGAACCAGCTGGCGGTGGGAGCGGATCGCAGCGCCGGGGGCTATTCCACCAGCCTGACCCCGCTCGAACGTGCGCAACTGCTGGACGGGCAGCACGCTTATCTGAAGGCAACTGCTCTGCGCCAGCTTGGCCGGATCAAAGACGCGGGCACGCTGCTGCGCTCTGCCGAAACCGCGCTTGCAAAGGTGCGCGGCGGACGCGTGGTGTCGGTCGCGTGGCTGCGCGCGCAGGTGCTGGGCGAATTGGCCGAACTGGCTGAACGCTCCGGCGCGCCTGCCGAAGCGGAAGGCCTGCACAAGCTTGGCATCGGCCTGCTGGAGAGCGCCTATCCCGGATCGCCCGCGCTGGACAGCGCCCGCGCGCAGCTGGCCGGGCTCTACGCCCGCACCGGACAGCGCGATGCGGCGCTGGGCATCTATCGCGGGATCGTGGCCGACGGCGAGGGCCGGGCGCTGCCGTCGCTGCGCGGGTTGATGACGCCCTACTTTGCGCTGCTCCTTGCCGATCAACCAACGGGCGGCAATGCGGCAGCGGCGGCAGACGTGTTCGCTGCGAGCCAGATGCTCCAGCGCCCGGGCCTCGCCCAGACCCAGGCCGTGCTGGCGCGCGAACTTTCGGGCGGCAGCGATGAAGCCTCGGAGATGTTCCGCACGGCCACCAACCTTGCCCGCGCCATCGAACAGCAGCGCGTATCGCTGCTCGAACTCGGCAGCCTCCCCGAACTGACCACGCAGCAGACCGCCGCGATGGCGCAGCGGCAGGAACAGCTCAGCCAGTTGCAGACGCAGCAGGCCGAAGTGCTCCAGAAGCTGGCCGCCTATCCGCGCTACCGGGCGGTGACGGGCACGGGGATTTCGCTGGCCGATCTGCAAGCGGTTCTTGCGCCGGACGAAGCCTATGTGAAGCTCGTGACGCTCGATCAGGATGCCTATGTGGTCTACGCCACCCGCGATGCCGCGATGGCATGGCGCGCCGATGCGACGCCGGCGCAGCTTGATGCCCTTGTGACCGGTATCCGTGAGAGCATTGCCGTGGTCGAAGGCGGGCAGGTGCTGACCTATCCCTTCGACATCGTCCGCGCGCGCGAACTTTATGTGCGCCTGTTTGCCCCGGTGGCAGAGCAGCTTCCCAAGGCGCGGCATATCGTGTTCGAGCCCGATGGCGCATTGCTGAAGCTGCCGATCAACCTGCTTGTCACCGATGATGCGAGCGTTGCCGCCTATCAGGCGCGCCAGACCCAGAAGGGCGCGGACGAATATGATTTCCGCGGCACCAAATGGCTGGGCCGCTCGACGCAGGTGAGCACCTCGGTGGCGGCTTCGGCGTTCAGGGATGTGCGCGCCTCGCGCCCGTCTGATGGCAAGCGCGCCTATCTCGGCCTCGGGGAAAATGCTCCGATCGGAACGGCAACGCCGGGGGCGTCGCGCACCCGCGCGGCGCTGGAGGCGGGCGAGAAGTGCCAATGGTCGCCCAACATCTGGGCCAATCCGATCAAGGCCGACGAACTGCGCGGCGCCGCAGCCCGCTTTGGCGAGACGGCACGGGTGCTGACCGGCGATGCCTTCACCGACAGCGCGATTGCCGACCTGCCTGACCTTTCCGAATATCGCATCCTCCACTTTGCCACCCACGGCCTTGTCACGGCGCCCCAGCCCGAATGTCCCCCGCGTCCGGCGCTGTTGACCAGCTTCGACAACCGCGAGGGATCGGACGGGCTGCTGAGCTTTGCCGAGATCTTCGGGCTTCGGATTGATGCCGATCTCGTGATCCTTTCGGCCTGCGACACCGCGGGCAGCGCCACCGTGGGCGCGACCCGCGAAGCCGGCGTCACCAGCGGCGGCGAGTTTGCGCTCGACGGGTTGGTGCGCGCCTTCGTGGGGGCAGGCGGCCGCACCGTCTTGGCGAGCCACTGGCCGGTGCCGGACGATTTCAACGCGACCGGACGCCTGATTTCGGGCCTGTTCGCCGAGGACGGCCGCGCCACCGCCGAAGCGCTCAAGACCTCGCAGGAAACCCTGATGGACGATGCGGAAACCTCGCACCCGTTCTACTGGTCGGCCTTTGCTGTGGTGGGCGACGGCGCGGCCCGGCTCGCCCGCTGAGGCGACCTTGAACACGTCCTCCTCGCGGCTCGGCTGGATCACACGCGGCTGGCGCAACGTCCGCGAGGCGGGCACCGCCCAACTGGCCCTGACCGTTTTCCTGATGTGCGTGGCGCTGTTCATCGCCCGCTACAGCTGGGTTCTGCCCGACGGTTCCGAGCCCACCCCGCTCACCAGCGAGGCTGAACGCGCGTTCTATGACCTGAGGGCCTATTATTCTGCCGACCTTGTCGAAGAGGACAAGCGGATCGTGCTGGTGGTTTACACCGACCAGACCCTGATTGCGGCGCGCAAACGCTCCCCGCTCGACCGCGGCCTGCTGGCCAAAACGCTGCGCACGCTCGACACGTTTGAACCCAAAGCGATCGGGATCGACATTCTGTTCGATCAGCCGCAGGACGAGGACGAGGAGCTGATCGCCACGCTGCGCGCGATGAAGACCCCGGTCGCGGTCGCCTATGCCGCCAAGGCGACCAACCCGGACGACATCGAGTTCGAACAGCAGCAGTTCCTCGAAGCGTTCATGGCGCGGCTGAAGGGCAGCAAGGCGCAGCCCGCCAGCATCCGGCTCGACAACACTTTCGGCGCGACTCGGCTGTGGCCCGACATCCGCGAAGGCATCCCGCCGCTGCTCGGGCGCGTGATGCTGGCCGATGCGGGAGAGCCTGCCACCGCATTTGCCGGTTACGAGGGCGCGATCGATTACCGGCGGCCCAGGTTCCAGGACTCGGTGCTGTTCCCTCCCGCCCAGATCGACCTCTTCGTCGATCCCGATCCTGAAATCCTGCCGTTCCTCAAGGAGCAATATGCCGGGAAGTATATCCTGATCGGCGGCGATATCGTCGATTACGACCGGGTCGAGACAACCTTCACCTCGATCAATGGCGAAGTGCCTGCCGGAATCTCGGTGCATGCGGAAATCATCGCCCAGATGCTCGATGACCGCGTACTCACTCCGATCCCGGACTGGGTGATCTGGGTCATGGCGGTTGTGGCGATCGTGGCCGGGGCGGTGACCGCGCTGCTCGAATGGCCCGCGCGGCGGCTTGCGTTGTTCGGCGTTGCTCAGGGGGTGTTCTTTCAGGGCACGCCGTTTTTGTTGCAGTATCAGAATATCGACACCTACGGCTTGCCGGCGGTCGGCGGGCTGGTCGGGTGGATCATCGTCTTCGGCGCCGTCACCTCGACCGCGCGCGCATCGGGCGCGGTGCGGCGCAATTTCGCTACCGGGGCGCTCGGCAAATATATCCCGCGCGACATTGCCCAGGCGATCATCGAGAAGCCCGAACTGCTCAACCTTGGCGGAGAGAAGCGCGAGATTTTCGTGCTGTTCAGCGATCTGGAGGGCTTCACCAAGATGAGCCACGCGATCCAGCCGGAAATGGTGGCAAAGCTGCTCAACCGCTACCTTGATCTGCTCAGCCAGGTGGTGCTCGATCATGGCGGGGTGATCGACAAGTTCGTGGGCGATGCGGTGGTGGCCTTCTGGGGCGCGCCGATCAGCCGTCCGGACGATGGCACGCGGGCTGCGAAGGCAGGCTACGCGATCTGGCAGGCGGGCGAGGCCTTCCGCGCAGAGGTTGCCGCGATGGACCCTGATCTGCCGCGGATCGGCAAAACCCGCGTCGGCCTGCATTTCGGCGAGGCGGTGATCGGCAATTTCGGCGGGGCGACTCGCATCCAGTACACGGCCCTTGGCGATTCGATGAACACCGCTGCACGGCTGGAAGCCGCCAACAAGGCGCTCGATTCGGCCGTCATGGCCAGTCGCGAATTCGCCGAGGCTTCGGGGCTGGAATGGTGGCGGGCCATGGGCCGGGTGCAATTGCGCGGGCGTGCGCGGCCGGTCGATCTGTTTGAACCGGCACCCGATTTCCCGGATGACGGGCGGGCGCAGCTGGCCGAGGCCTGCGCGCTGGCGCTGACGGACCGCGCTGCGGCGCTCAGACTGGCGCAGGGGCTCGCCGCTCGCCACCCGAATGATTCAGCGCTAGGCAATCTTGTCCGGCGCATCGAAGCAATGGACGATGGAGGAACTTATGTTCTCGGATAGATTGAAGTCGCAGGTTGCAGCGCTGGCCCTGGCGGGCGCGGCGCTGGCCTTGCCGGTGGCAGCCATGGCGGGTGTGGTGGTCAAATCCACGGGCCCATCTTCGAACAAATACCCGGTCGGCACCAAGGTGGACGACAATGCCTCCATTACGCTGAAGGCGGGCGATGTTGTGACTGTGCTGACCGGCGATGGCACCCGCGTGATCAAGGGCGCCGGCACCTTCCGTGTGGGTGACCGCCCGCAAGTCGCCGCGGACCGCTTCGCCTCCTTGACCCGCAAGCGCGCCGCCACCCGCGTGCGCACCGGGGCTGTCCGGGGCGAGACGGATGCTGTGCCGACCAATCCGAACCTGTGGTTTGTCGATGTCACCCGTTCCGGCACGATCTGCCTCTATGATCTGGCGACCGTGCGCCTGTGGCGCCCGGGGACGGGGACCATCCAGACTTACAGCGTCGCTGCGCATGACGGCGGCACGCCGGTCGAGGTCACTTTCGATGACGTTGCCACCGTGATGACCCTTGATCCGGCGCGCCTGCCGGTGACCGAGGGGGGCCATTACCTGATCACCGCGCCCGACGGGTCGACCAGCGCGTCGATCAATTTCGTGCTGCTGGCCGAAGATTACGCAGCGCCCGACGCGCTGGCCGAGGCGCTGATCGCCAAGGGCTGCACCGTGCAGCTCGAAACGCTGGCCTCCAGCCTCGAAGAATCAGCCGAAGCCAACGGGGGCTGAAACCGTATTGCCTGTTGCATCGCGGCCCCAAGCTTGGGACAAGGGGTCGGGGTCAGCCAAACGGGGGGAATCGGCAGGCGGACGGTGAAAGCTGACGCAGGGTTACAAGCATTGCGCGGGGGCGCGGTGCTAGCCTGCTTGGGTTTCCGGCATTCCGGCTGACGGGCATCTCGGGGGGGATGGGATGAGGCAAGTTTGGGCGGATCTGATCGCTGGCCTTTCGCGCAGGCCCGGAGCCTTGCGTGTGGCTGCGGTGGTGGCACTCGCCGCACTTTATCCCGTGTCTGGCGCTATCGGTAACGGCACCTTTGAAGGCGTGGCCACCTGTGCCGGATCAACCTGTCACGGGCGCGCGGAAGGCAATGGCGCGGTTGTCCGGCAGGACGAGATCGCCACCTGGCAAGAACCATCCTCGGCCAGCGGCGCGCATTCCCGCGCCTATGCCGTGCTGGGCGGACGGCGCGGCCAGCAGATCGCTGCGAGCCTCGGTCTCGGCAATGCACAAACCGCTCCGGCGTGTCTGGGGTGCCATTCCACCAATGTCCCCGCAGGCCAGCGCGGAGCCAAGTTCACCGTCACCGACGGGGTTGGCTGCGAAAGCTGCCACGGGCCATCGGGCGGAACATGGCTGGCCGAGCACTATGCGCTACCAGCCACCCATGCCTCGAACATCGCGGCGGGCCTGACGCCTTTGGACAACCCCAAGGCGCGCGCGAACGTCTGCCTCGATTGCCATTACGGATCATCCAAGCCCGGTCAGTTCGTCACCCATGCAATGATGGCGGCGGGCCACCCGCGCGTCTCGTTCGAGCTCGATCTGTTCAGCGCATTGCAGCAGCATCACAATATCGACGGCGATTATACCGCAAGGAAGGGCGCGCCCAATTCCGTGCGGTTCTGGGCGGTGGGTCAGGCCGAGGCGGTGCGCCGGGCGACGACCCTGTACGCGCAGCCCAAGTTCGCGATGGAAGGCACGTTCCCGCAGCTCTATTTCTACGATTGCCATTCGTGCCACCGGACGATCACTGACGGGCCGCAGCGCAAGCTGACGCACGAGAGCAATCCCGGCCGCCCGATCCCCTTCGGCAACCCGCCCTTCAATGACGAGAACATTATCATGCTCTCGGCCGTGGCAGGTGCGCTGGTGCCGGGTGAGGCAGGGGCGTTCCAGTCGGCCAGCCGCGACTTCCACAAGGCGATGGGGGTTGGCCCTGCCGAAGCCCGCGCTGCCGCACAGGCGCTATCCGCCCGCGCAGGCGCGCTGTCCGATGCATTGTCCGGCCGCGCCTATGCCGGGGCCGATGCTTTCAAGGTGATCGCGATCATCGCGGGCGAGGCGACTGCGCCGCGCTTCACCGACTATGCCGGATCGGTGCAGGCGGTGATGGCGGTGGACACGCTGCTCAATGCGCTGGTGCGCGAAGGCCGGGTCACGCAAGGCGCGGCGGCGGGCATCCGCGGCGATATCGCGCGGGCTTACAAGGCGGTGGAGGAACCCAACGCCTACCGCCCCGCCGATTTCCGCGCCGCGCTGAAATCGGCCTCGGGCGCGATCGGCAGGCTGCAATAGACATGCGCAAGGGGGGGACATTCTGGGTCGCGGCGAGCGCCTTGGTGCTTGCCTCCTGCGGGGGCGGCGGGCCGTCCTCCAGCGGCGGCGCGACCGGCGGCACCGGCCCGACGCCAACGCCCACACCGCCGCCTGCCGGACAGGTGTTCAGCGTGCCGGCTGCCGAAAGCCTCTCCAGCGCCGAAGTGGGCACGATCATCGCGCAGGCGGCTGCCGAGGCACGGGCGCGCGGACGGTCAGCCACCATCGCTGTCACGGACCGGGTCGGCAATGTCCTCGGCGTGTTCGCCATGCCGGGCGCAGCGCCGCTGGCCCGCATCCCGTCTGCGCCCGATGGCAGCAACCGCGATGCACAGGGCCTCGACATCCCCAGCGCAGGCGCGGCTATCGCCAAGGCGATTACCGGCGCCTATCTGTCGAGCGGCGGCAACGCCTTCTCCAGCCGCACGGCAAGCTTCATCGTGCAGGAGCATTTCCCGCCCGCGCCCACCACCGCAGGCCTCGAAAGCGGCCCGCTGTTCGGCGTGCAATTCAGCCAGCTTCCCTGTTCCGATCTCGCCGCGCGGGCCAGTGACGGGTTTATCGGCCCCAAGCGTTCGCCGCTGGGCCTTGCCGCCGACCCGGGAGGCTTCCCGCTTTACCAGAACGGGGTTGTCGTAGGCGGCATCGGGGTGATTGCTGACGGAGCATACGGCTTCGACCCGAACGTGCTCGACCGCGATGTGGACGTGGACGAGGCGATTGCGCTGGCAGGAACCGTGGGCTTTGAAGCGCCGGTGGCGATCCGCGCTGACCGCATCACGGCGGACGGCACATCGCTGCGTTACACTGACGTTGAATATCCGCAGATCGGGAACGTCGCAGGCGCAAGCTTCGCCTCCACCGCAGGCGCGTTGGTGCCGGTGACGGGCTATTACATGGGGACAGCCCTGCTCGCGGGCGCAACCTATGGCAGCGAGGCATCAGGCGTGCGCGCCTCGACCGCCGCCGAGTTTGCCAACCGCGATGCCTTCGTCCTGTCCAACGGCGCGGGCGTGAACCGCTTTCCGCTGCGTGGCGGCACTGACGCAGGCGATGTGGCCACGCCGATTACCGCTGCCGAAGCGCGGGTGATCCTCGAAGAAGCCTTCACCGTGATGAGCCGCGCGCGCGCCCAGATCCGCCAGCCGCTCGACAGCCGCGCGCAAGTGACGATCAGCCTCGTTGATACGCGAGGGCAGGTGCTGGGCCTTGTGCGGTCACCCGATGCGCCGATTTTTGGCATCGACGTGAGCTTGCAGAAGGCGCGCACCGCCAACTTCTTCTCGGGCAATTTTGCGGCGAATGAATTGCTGGCGGCGGGCGGCGAGGTGCCGCAATTCGTGGCCCGCACCCGCACCTTCCTTGGCGATCCCGCCGCACTGACGGGCGGCTTCGCCTTCTCTGACCGCGCGGGCGGCAACCTGTCGCGGCCCTATTTCCCCGATGGCGAGGTGGGCCAGCCCAACGGCCCGCTCTCGCGCCCGATTGCCCAGTTCAACCCGTTTTCAACCGGGCTGCAGAGCGCGCTGATCGTCGGCAATCTGGCGCAGCACCTCCAGTTCGTCACCGGCCAGAGCGCGCAGGACACCCCGCGCAATTGCACCGGCCTGCCGGGCGTGGCGGGCGGCAATTCGCGGCTCGCCAATGGCATCCAGATCTTCCCCGGATCGGTCCCCGTCTATCGCGGCAATGTGCTGGTGGGCGGCATCGGTGTGTCGGGCGACGGGATCGATCAGGACGACATGATCAGTTTCCTTGGCCTGCATAACGGCGCAAACCGTGCTGGCGGGGGCCTCGGCAATGCGCCTGCCGCGATCCGGGCCGACCGGATCGTGGTCGCCGTCGGCAATCGTCAGGTGCGGCTGCGTTACGTCAATTGCCCGTTTGCGCCGTTCCTCGATACGGCGGCGCAGAACGTGTGCGAGGGGCTGTAGATGGGCCTCCTGCCATCCGCCCTGCTGCCCGCGCTGCTGCTGCTTCAGGCTGCCCCTCCGCCCGAGGATATGCCGCCACCGCCCGCGCCGCCGGGTGAACAGGCGCGCGAACCAGCGCCGCAGGACTGGGAACAGGACGTCCCGCCGGTTGACCCCGCGCTTATCGAAGGCCGCCAGCGCCCCGGCTACACCGCGCCCCTGCCCGACAAGATCGAGCAGACCAACGAAGGCGCGATCCGCGCCCCGCCGCCCGAGGCCTTCCTGAAGGACCAGCTCCCCATCCCCGATCGCTGGCGGCTGATTGAAAGCCTCGGGCTGGTGAAGGAGAACCTGCTCGATCCCTATAACCAGAACACCTACAAGGGCGACCGGCCGATCAACCGCGCCAAGGTGCCGTGGTTGCCGATCAAGGAGGACGACTGGTTCTTCGTCGCCAACCTCATCAGCGATTCTGTCTATGAACCGCGCACTTTCCCCATCCCCGTCGGCGTGCAGACCACCGAAGACCCTGACCGCAACGACGTGTTCGGGAATGATTTCAGCCAGGTCTTCAGCCAGACCTTCATCGCCGGTTTCGCGCTGCTGAAAGGCTCGACCACCTTCAAGCCGCCGACGATCGAATACCGCGTCACGCTGGCTTATAACGTCAATTATGTCGACGTGCCCGAACGCCGGGTTTTGTTTGTGGAGCCTTCGCGCCCCAGCCACCGGCTCGACCAGTTCCTCGGGGTGCAGGAAGCTTTCGTCGATTACCACTTCAGCCAGTTCGACAATGACCGGTTCGATTTCATTTCGATCCGCGCGGGCATCCAGCCGTTCCAGTCGGATTTTCGCGGCTTCCTGTTCAACGACCAGCAATTGGGCGTCCGCCTGTTCGGATCGCGCGACAACAACCGCTTCCAGTTCAATCTGGGCGCGTTCTGGCGGCTGGAGAAGGACACCAATTCAGGCCTGAACGCCATCCTGCGCAGCCCGCGCGACGACTTCGTTTTCGTCGCCAATGCCTACCGGCAGGATTTCCTGATCCCGGCGCTGACCAGCCAGATCACCGTGGTCTACAACATGAACCGCGAGGCGGACGACATCCAGATCGACACCAACGGCTTCCCGGTCCGCCCCGCCTTGCTCGGAACGCTGCGGGGCCGGGAATATGACGCGGTCTATCTGGGCTACAATGTCGATGGACGGCTGGGCCGTGTGAACCTGACAGGGAGCTTCTACTGGGCGCTGGGCGAGGACCGGAACAGCTTTTTCACTGACCGCCCTGCCAATATCAATGCGCAGTTCGCCGCTGTCGAAGCCAGCTATGATCGCAACTGGATGCGCTTCCGACTGTCGGCGGCCTATGCCAGCGGCGATTCCGATCCCTATGACGATACCGAAGGCGGCTTCGATGCGATCTTCGAAAACCCGGTCTTTGCGGGCGCGGATACGTCCTACTGGATCCGCCAGACCATCCCGTTTGCAGGAGGCGGGCGCGCGGTCAGCGTCAATGGTCGCAACGGGTTGCTGAATTCGCTGCGCTCCTCGAAGGAGCAGGGGCAGAGCAATTTCAACAACCCCGGCCTGATCCTGGCCGGCATCGGCGCGGACTTCGATCTGACGCCGCAGTTCCGGCTGTCGGCCAATGCCAACCACCTGTGGTTTGAAAACACTGCGACCCTTCAGGCGCTGCGCAATGAAGGATCGATCCCGCGCGAGATCGGCTTTGACCTGTCGGCAGCGGCAATCTGGCGGCCCAAGGCCAACCAGAACCTCGTCTTCCGCCTGTCTGCCGCGACGCTGGTCGCGGGCGACGGCTTCCGTGACCTGTTCACCGCGCGCGGCGGCGGACAGGAATTCGTCTCGATCCTCGCCAACGTGGTGCTGACCTACTGATGCAAAAGATCGGCCAAACTCTCACCCGACATATTGCGCTGCTGGCTGCGGCACTGGTGCTTGCCATCGGCCTGTTCGCCAGCGCTCCGCAGGCGGCAGACAAGGAAAAGCCGGTCAAGCGCGATTACTCCGCCGTCTTCGCGCCGCCCGCGCCGCAGCGGCAATCCGTGGCCGAGATGGAGGCCAAGTCCGAAGGCTGCAACACCTGCCACGTCAAGACCGACGCGCCGACCATGCATGTCTCGCCCGCGGTGCGCCTCGGCTGCACCGATTGCCATGGCGGCAATCCGGCGGTGCGCGGCAATTCCGAGCTTCCCCACGATCACCCCGATTATGTCGCGGCGCGTGATACCGCCCACGTGCTGCCTAAGTATCCCGACAGCTGGCATTTCCCTTCGTCCGCCAACCCGAAGCGGTCCTACGCGCTGCTCAACAAGGAAGCGCCGGAGTTCGTGAAGTTCATCAACCCTTCCGATTACCGCGTGGCGCGCGAGGCTTGCGGGTCGTGCCACATCCAGGCGATCGAGGCGGCGGAACGATCCATCATGGCATCAGGCGCGATGCTGTGGGGCGGGGCGAGCTACAATAACGGGATTCTGCCCTACAAGAACTACCTGCTGGGCGAGGCTTACACCCGTGACGGAAAGCCCGCCAAGATCACCACGCCCGGCGCCGGGCCGGGGGGCAAGCTGTCCGAAGATCAGGTCGCGCGCGGTGTGCTGGCTGAAATGTACCCGCTGCCGACATGGCAGGTGATCCCGCCGGGCGACGTGTTCCGCGTGTTCGAGCGCGGCGGGCGCACGATCAATTCGCAGTTCCCCGAAATCGGCCTGCCCAACCCGAGTGGGCAGATCCAGCGGCTTGAAGAACCGGGACGGCCTGACCTCAAGCAATCCAACCGCGGCCCCGGCACGGGTCTGCGCGTCGCGATCCCGGCGCTCAACATCCACAAGACCCGCCTCAACGATCCCTTCACATGGTTCATGGGCACCAACGACCAGCCGGGCGACTACCGCCATTCGGGCTGCGCAAGCTGCCACGTGGTCTACGCCAATGACCGCGAACCGCGCCATTCGCTGACCTATGCGCAATATGGCCGCGACGGGCAGACGATCACCGCCGATCCGACGATTGCGGGCAAGATCGAACACGCTGCGGGTTACGGCGAAAAGAAGAAGGGCGGCCATGGGGCTGTGAAGGAGCCCGGTCATGATGACCATGGCGACGGCTCAGGGCCGGGCAAGCGCGACGACGATACGCTGACTTTCGACGGGAAGCAGAAGGAAAAGGGCCACCCGCTGCAGCACGTCTTCACCCGTGCCATTCCCACCAGCCAGTGCATGAATTGCCACATGCACCAGCCCAATATCTTCCTGAATTCCTTCCTCGGCTACACCATGTGGGACTACGAGAGCGACGCGCCCTCGATGTGGCCGGAGCAGCAGAAGTACCCCACCGCCGAGGAAGTGCGCGCCATCAATGACCGTAACCCCGAAGCGGCTGCCGCGCGCGGCAAGTGGGGCGATCTGGACTTCGTGCGCAACGTCTATGACCTGAACCCGAAGCTGAAAGACACCCAGTTTGCCGATTATCACGGCCACGGCTGGAACTTCCGTGCGATCTTCAAGCGCGACCGCGAAGGCAATCTGCTCGACGCGGAAGGCGCAATCGTCGATCCTGACGATCCGGAGAAATGGCGCAAGGAAGGCGAAGGCAAGTTCGTCCCTGCTGGCGTGAACCCGGGCAAGGCGGTCCACATGATGGACATCCACGCCGAAGTCGGCCTGCAATGCGCCGACTGCCATTTCGAACAGGACAGCCACGGCAACGGCCTCATCTATGGCGAGGTCGCCAACGCGATCGAGATCACCTGCAAGGACTGCCACGGCACGCCCGATGCCTATCCCACGCTGCGCACCAGCGGCCCCGCTGCGCCGCCCGAAGGCCACGACCTCAGCCTGCTGCGCAACCCCGATGGCAAGCGCCGGTTCGAATGGATGGAAGGCGCCGACGGCAGGCGCAAGCTGATCCAGCGCTCGATTGTCGATCCCAGCCTCGAGTGGGAGATGAGCCTCGTCAAGGATTCGGTCGATCCGGCCACCCCCGTGTTCAACGCCAAGGCTGCGCGGGCGAAACTTGTCAGCCGTTATGGCGCGGAGACCGGCAATTTCGAATTCGGGACCGGTATCGGCATGGGTGACCGCGCCCACCGCGATCCCGAAATGGCGTGCTTCACCTGCCACCTTTCGTGGACGACCTCGTGCGGCGGCTGTCACCTGCCGATCGAGGCCAACTGGAAGACCAAGAGCCACCGCTACGAAGGCGGGGAGACGAGGAACTTTGCGACCTACAACCCGCAGGTCGCGCGTGACGAGATGTTCCAGCTGGGCAAGCACCAGACCACCAAGGGCAACCAGGTCGCGCCGGTGCGGTCATCCTCGGCGCTGGTGCTGTCGTCGACCAACATCAACCGCGAACGCATCTATGTGCAGCAGCCGCCGATCAGCGCCATCGGCTTCTCCAGTCAGGCCTTCGCGCCGCACTTCCCGCATACCGTGCGCAAGACCGAGACCAAGACCTGCACCGATTGCCACCTCAGCGCCAAGGACGATAACAATGCGATCATGGCGCAGCTGCTGCTGCTCGGCACGAATTACGTCAACTTTGTCGGGCTGAATGCATGGACGGGCCTCGAAGGCGGTTTCCAGGCCACCCGCGTCACCGAATATGACGAACCGCAGGCGGTGATCGGGTCCTACCTCCACCGCTATGCCTATCCCGATTGGTGGGGGCTGCACGTTGACCAGAACGGGCGCGAGTTGAAGAACTGGGTGCGGGGCAAGACCTTCGACGGGAAGATGAGCGGCGAGACCCATCCGCTCGAAGAATTCGCCAATATCCACGAAGGCACCTCCGACCGCGTCGGCTGCCTGCAACTGCGCGGCGAATATATGTTCGTCGCCGCAGGCAAGGGCGGGTTCACCGCCTATGACGTGGCCAGCATCGCCAACAAGGGCACCTCCGAGCGGATCCTGAAGGGGCCGTTCTCGGCGCTGGGGCATGACACAAGCGTCAAGACCACCAACGCCACCTGCATGGCGCTGCCCACCAACCAGCCGATCGCGCCCACCCGCAGCACGGCGGACATGCGCGAGATGAATCAGGAGCAGGCCTTCCTGCCGATCTACAACTATGCGGTCGTGACCGACGCGGTGGAGGGCCTGATCCTCGTCAACGTCAACACGCTGGCGGACGGCGAATTCCGCAACAACCAGCTGCGCCGCAAGGTGTTTGCCGATGGCGCCAATGCGTGGAACCCCGGCGGGGTGCTGAACGGCGCGCGGCATATCGTGCTGGCGGGCGAGGTCGCCTTCATCACGGCCGACAAAGGGCTGGTCGTGGTCGATCTGGCCGATCCCGACAGACCGCAACTGGCGGCCGTGCGCGAGCTTCGCGATGCGCGCGCTTCGGCAGTGCAGTTCCGTTACCTGTGGGTGACGGACGCGGACGGGGTGAAGCTGTTCGATGTCACCAGCTTGCGCAATCCGGTCGCGATGCCCGAAGGCACCGTGCGGCTGGCCGATGCGCGGCGGATGTATATCGCGCGCACCTATGCCTATGTCGCGGCCAAGGGTGACGGGTTGGTGATTCTCGATGTGAAGAACCCGCGCAGCCCCCGCATCTTCCAGACAGTGACGCTGGGCGGCACGCTGAACGATGCCGAGGATGTGATCGTCGGCACCACCAACGCCTCGCTGTTCGCTTACGTCGCGGACGGGAAGAACGGGATGAAGGTGCTGCAACTCACCAGCCCGGACAGCCAGCGCAATTTCTACGGCTTCAGCCCCGCGCCGGTGCCGGAGATGATCGCCTGGGCCAAGACGCCTTCGCCTGCGATTGCGCTGTCCAAGGGCCTCGACCGTGACCGTGCGGTCGACGAGACCGGCGGGCAGATGGCGGTGTTCGGGCGATTGGGATCGCGGCCCTTCACCCGGCCCGAGATGGAGCGCCTGTTCATGACCCGCAGCGGCGTGCCGTGGAAGGTCAGCGACGATGTCGACATGAAGCGCTGGGTGGGCGTGGCCCCGCAAGGCGCGCAAAGGGCGGCGGCGCGGAAGTAAAGAAGGAGCCGGGCGGGAGGCAGTGGATCGGCCCGGCAACGGACGGGCCGCAAGGGCGACCGCCCGCCCGCAGGCGCCCGGAGCGAAGCGGAGGAACAGCGCCGAGGACGTGCCCGCGGAGGCGGGCACGCAAACAAAGGTCCTTTAATCCCGCTCGGCGAACATGCCTTCGATCATCGGCTGCAGGCCCGCATGGAAGCGCGCCAGCACCTCCCAGTCACCCACCCGCTCGTAATGCGAGACGAGGCTCTCTCCGTCCCAGCGGTGCAGGGCATAGGTCGGCGGTTCGGTGGTGATCAGTTCGCGATTGTCCGGCACGTCCTTGTCGATCGCGTTCAGGTCCATCGCCACCAGCGGCGCGACCGAGGGCGTGACACCCAGCGGAATCCCCGCGAACCGCGTCACAATCTGGCGGTGGAGATGCCCGCAATGGATCGCCAGCACCTGCGTCTGCCCCGTCAGAACTGCGCGCAAACGCTCCATCCATGCCTCGCCCGGCGCGGGGTCCATCCAGTCGATCCCGGCGACCACCGGCGGATGGTGCATGAAAATGAGCGTCGGCGCATCGGGCGCTTCGGCCAGCCGCGCGGCCAGCCATGCGGCGCGCGCTTCGCAGAAGGCCCCGCCGTGGCGGCCATCCTCCAGCGTATCGAGGCAGATGATCCTGAGGCCCAGCGGCGCGTCGATGACATAGTGCAGGAACCCGCCCTCGGCCGGCTGAACCTGCGGAAAGGCACCGAGCAGGCCTTCGCGGCTATCGTGATTGCCGACCAGCGGGATGACGGGGAAGGGGCAATCCTTCAGCAATTCGGCGGTCTTGGCAAAGCTTTCCGCATCGCCGTGATCGGTGATGTCGCCGGATAGCACCAGCATGTCGGGCCGGTTGGGGCCAGTCAGCAGCCGCTGGAAGGTTGCGCGGAAGCGGGTGAGGTTCAGTTCCTCGGGACGTTCGTCAGGAGCAAAGCCGACGTGAATGTCGGTCATCTGTGCGATCAGCACCGCGCGGCCCGTGGATGATGCGCCCCCACTCATGGCTATGGTTTAGCCTGTGCAAGTTTCGCCGCAACTGCCGATTTAGCGGGCGGCGGGGGCGGCTTGTAATGCGGCGCGGGGCCTTTGGGAGACCCCAAGCCCGTCCATTGCCCGGCGGGCAGGTGATAGGCGTGGCACATCGCGCAATCGGACGGCACGATTTTCCTGGTCTTCACCGCCGTCGCGCCCAGGTGGCAATCGCGGCAGCTCTTGAGATCGGGGATCAGCAGATCGGTCGCCGCTCTGGAGGTATCGGCGGCGTGGCAATCGGTGCATTTCTCCTTTTTGTGCGCTTCGTGGTTGAAATAGCCGCTGGTCAGGAAGCGATCGGGCAGGTTGACCGGCATCAGATCGGCCTGCCCGGTCGGGCCGCGGGTGGGCAGGTGGCATTCGGTGCAGACGCCGCCTGCTGACAGCGCGTTCGAGAATCCGATATAGGCACGCACCGGACGGCCAAAGTCCGCGCGATAGGGGGATGCGCTGCCGATCTGGCCGGGGCGCTGGCGGGCGGGGCCAACAGCGGCGCGCGGGCCGGAACTGATGCGGGCGAGGTCTTCGGCCAGGTCCTTCACATCGCCGTGGCGCAGCTTGCTGAACCCGCCTGCCGCCGTGCGCCCGGAGACAAGGCTGTGACAGCCCTCGCAGGAGTCCTCCATCTTGACCTCCTTGAAGCTGGTCTTGTCCGGCGTGAGGGCGTGGCAATCCTTGCATTCCAGCGGCTTGCCATATTGCTGGAGCGAAACCGCCATCCGCGCCGCCCCCCCGCGCGCGTCCATGTGGACATTGTGCGGGAAGACGAGGCCGGAGCGTTCGAGAGGCTTCGTCCCTGCCGCCGCGCGCACGGGCTTGGCCGCGCCGAAGCTGGCGAAATAAGCCGGACGGAATTGCGGGTGGCCCTTGCCGAAATCATGCGCGTTCGCCAGCGCGGTGTCGGTCAGGCGGGTGTCGAGGGTGTTGTGGCAATCCGAACAGAACGCCTCACCGCCCGCAGGCTGGCGCTTGGGGCCTTCATGTTCGGAATGGCAGGACACGCAGCCCAGCGGGCCTTCCTTGCCGAAGCCTTCTGCAATCCGCCATTGCAGCGCATCACCGGGGGTCAGCGCAGGCGCGCCCTTGGCAAGCCGCGGCATGGGCGCATGATCGCCGGTGTCCTTGTGGCAGCTGATGCAGGTTTCATCCTGCACGCTTTCGAAGGCGGCGGTGTGGCAGCTTTCGCAATTGTCTTCGAGGCTGTGGTGTTTCAGCGACAATTCGCCGCTGGTCCATGCGCTGTCCAGCAGCACGGTGCCGGGGGTCTTGCCGGTGGGATCGGGCTTGGCGGGGGAGCGCATCAGGTGGCTCGCAACCGGCACCAGCAGCAGAAGCAGCAGGATCGCGCTGGCAAACGTCCAGCTCATCGCGCGCTTGGATGGCAGCACGCTGGCAAGCGCGAAGCCGCGCAGCGCGTCGCCCTTGCCCTCGTCGGCAGCGACCTGGCGGATCGTGATCGAGATATTGCCGTCAGCCTCGGTCGCAACCGCCATCCGCGCTGCGCCCAGCGCGATCTCGCCCCCGGTGCGCGGGTCGATGGTCCCTTCCATGACCACCCGCCCGTCGAGCGCGAAGCCCAAAGTGCCAAGCGCCGCCGCCGTCAGCGTCCCGCCGGGCGCAAGGTCGATCCGCACATGGTTCTGCTCGACGGCAAGATCAGGCAGGTGGATGTCGTTTTCTGCCGCGCGGCCGATGGTCAGGCTGGTCTGCTCGACCACCCGGTCGCGGATGATCTCGCGCCCGGCGGCGGTGAAATCGATGGTGCGGATCAGGAATGCCATGCCCGCCCCCTCACCAATAGTAGAACACGGAGATCACATGCGCGGTCAGCGCGGCGATCAGGGCGATGGTGAGCGGGATATGGATGAACAGCCACACTTCCAGCATCGCCCGGATACGAAGCGCGCCGCGGATCTGGGTGAGCTGCTCACGCCGCCGTTCGAGCAAGGCGATGACGCGCGCGGCCTCGTCCGAACCGCCGCCCATGCCGCGCAAGGCCCGCGACGTCGCGCAGCCGGGATAGCTTGCCGTCAGGCGCGCAATCGGCCCGCCATAGAACACGTCCTGCGCCAGCGCGGCGATCACCAGATCGGCCTCGGCCCGGCCGAGCGGCTGGGCGGCGCTTTCCAGCTGCCGGTCAATCGCGGTCAGCGCGTCCAGCATCTGCGCGCGGGTCATTTCCTTGCGGTTGGCCGAGAGGCTGGCGGGCAGGGTCGCATAGACCACCACGCCATAAATCCCGGTCGCAATCACCAGCAGCATCAGCACATAGGCCAGCGTGTGGACGTTCCAGCCGATCTGGAATCCGGTGTGCAGCGTCCCCACCACCACCAGCGACAGGCCGAGATAGACATGGGCGCTGGTCCACGCCTTCAAACTCCACGCGCCCGGATTGATCCGCCGCTTCCTCACCCCCAGCAGCGAAAGCCACAGGATCAGCCCCACCCCGACGGTGCCGAGCGTATAGCCATACCACGTTCCGCCATTGGGGCGCGGTTCCTGATCGATCAGGACATAGCCGGCAATGCTGGCTGCACTCAGGCCAAGGGCGATCCACAGCCAGCGATAGCCGCGATGCTTGAGGAAGCTGACGTGATCGGAATCACGCCGCTTTTCGTCCTGCTTGAACCGCCCCGTTCCGCCAGCCTTTGTCGCCATCACTCGGCGTCCTCGGTCAGCTTGGTGAAGGTCAGGAACTTGTCGGGGCTGACGCGGATCGCAGCGCCCGTTGGGCAGGCGCGCACGCAGGCCGGGCCGCCGTCGATGCCGGAGCACATGTCGCACTTGATCGCCTGCTTGGGCTTGGCCGCGCCCTCGGCCTCTGCGGCTTTCTTGCGCCAGCTGTAGGAGGCCTCGCCCGGGCCGGGGCCTTTGCCGAACAGCATCCATTGCAGGAGGCTCGGCTTCTTGGGCGGCTTGGCGTCCATGCGGATCACGCCGTAGGGGCAGTTGCGCTGGCAATTGCCGCAGCCGATGCAGGTTTCGTCGATGAACACCTCACCGTCCGGCCCGCGCTTGATCGCGTTGGGGGGGCAATCGGCCATGCAGTGCGGGTGTTCGCAATGGCGGCAGGATGTGGGGACGTGCAGGTGCGCGTAGGTCTTGCCCGCCTCGCGGTCCAGCCGGGACAGCCCGTCATGGCTGTCGGCGCAGGCCTTTTCGCAATTGTCGCAGCCGATGCACAGCTTCTCGTCGATCAGCAGCACGTCGGTCGCCTCGCCGATGCCGTTGTCGACGAGGAACTGCGCGGTCTTGGAATAGAGATCCACTGCGCCTGAAAACTCGTCCTTGCGGCTTTCGATAAAGGCATTGGTGGCACGGCGGCCCGCCATGTCCGTCATTGCGCGCTCGCGCAGGGCCGGGTTCTTCGCCAGCAGTTCGAGGAAGCCTTCGCCCGGCAGTCGGATCACTTCGGATTTGATCGCGGCCTTGACCGTCGCGGTGCGGGCGCTCCCGTCGATCACCGCCATTTCGCCGAAATAGCTGCCTGCGGGCAGGTAGGACAGGAACACCGGCCGCTCGCCCACCTGCTTCTCGACGATCATCGACCCGCGCCGGATGATGAACACGTCCTTGTCGTCCGCGCCTTCGGTCACGACCACCTCGCCAGCGCGCTTTTCCTGCACCTGCGCGGCATCGACCAGCGGGGCGACATCCTCGCGGGTCAGGCCCGATCCGAACATCTGGAGCAATTGCCGCTCGATCGAGATGCGCTCGATCGCCTTCTTGGCCGTGGGCACCTGCGATTGCAGCTTGAGCGCGGCAAGGCGTGAGATTTCGACCACGATGGTGTCTTCCGCCGCACGAATGGTCGCGCCGCGGCGGCGGCCTGAAATCAGGCCCACTTCCCCGAAGATCGAGCCTGCCTCGATCGGGATGGTAATGGACGGATCAGCCGGATTGACCTCCACCGCGACCGACCCGCTGGCAATCCCGAACAGCGATGATCCGGGGGCGTTGCGTTCAAAGATCACCTCGCCCGGCGCGAAGAACTTCGCTTCGGAATCGAGCATGAATTCGCGCATCTGCAAGGGGTTCATGCCATTGAGGATCGACACGCCCGTGCGCAGGAATTCCAGCCATTCGTCGGTGCTGCGATTGCCTGGCAGCCCTGCAAATTTGGCCGCAATGATCGGCTCGTCCGCAGGCTTCAGTTCGGTGTTGCCGTTGATGAACTCGATGACGTCGTGGCCCTGGTTCATGCAGTGCTTGATCAGCGGATAGCCAGCCAGTGCGCCGATCACGAAGATGCCGGGCGCGGTCGATTCGAACACCGGAGACAGCTTGGGGAAGGCAGAGCGGTCCTCGCTCGAAAACTCAATCCCGCATTCCTCCACAAAGGCGCGCGGCGGGGCTGAACCGATGCGGGCGATGATGCGATCGCACGGGATGCGCAATTCGCCGTCGCGGGTGGTGAGCGTGATGAAGCCGGGCTCGATCGACTTGGTCTCGCTTTCGTTGCGGACCATGAGCTTGCCCGCTTCGTGATCGGCCATCAGCGCGCTGACATTGGCGGCCTTCGCCGTCGGGAATTCGGTGCCGCGGTTGAGGATCGAGACGGTGTTGCGCTGTGCCGGGTCTTCGGCCAGCCCGCGTGCGTTCTCGATCCCGGCGTCCCCCGTGCCGACGATGATGATATGCTCGTCGACATACTCGGCCGGATCATCCAGCTGGTACTGCACGTGCGGCAGATCAGCGCCGGGGCAGCGCATCCGGTTGGGATTGCCCTGCGTGCCGATGGCAAGGATGACGTTTTCCGCCATCACTGTCTCGCCGTTCGTCAATTCGATGGCATAGGGCGGCGCGTGGCGCTGGAGTTCGCGCACCGACTTGGTGCCATCGCGCGCGCGGGTGACGAGCTGCTGGACGCTTCCGGCAATCGCATCGCCGGTGCCGCGGATCGCCTTCGCCTCGGCGTGGTATTTCACATTGACCTTGTGGCCTTCGATCTGTTCGTCCCACAGACCGAGGATCACCTCGCGCTTGCCCGCGTCGAAATCGATGTCGCTGCGCAACACCAGATTGCTGGGCGTCGCCATGACGTGCTTGCCCTTCTGGTATTTGTAGATCGTGTCCGACAGGTGATCGGTCTTTTCAAGCAGCACATGGCTCAGCCCGAGCGCCGCCGCACGCGCGGCAGCGCTCAGCCCGGCTGGGCCTGACCCGATGATCGCCACCTTGAACAATTCGCCCACCTATCCTCCCCCTTCGGATAGAGCGCACCCCTGCTTGCACCATACGCAAATCGGCACCCGATGCCAGAGCGAATTGCCCCGTTTGGCAGCCGGTGCTAGCGGTTTCGGCATGGGAACCGGGGATCAATCGCCCAAGGGCGAAACTTCGAAGGCTGGCTGGGTCTTGCTGGGGGCGGCGTTGCTGCTGGCGGCAGGCTCTATCGGCTATAATGTCTATGAAGGTTCGGGCGGCGCCAGCGCGCCTGCAGCCCCCGCAGATGGCACCGCGAGCATCGAACAATTGCGCGCCGCTGCCGAGGCATCAAAGGATGATGCAGGGCCGTGGAGCGACCTTGCCTTTGCCTATTTCGGGCAGAGCAATTTCCCCGAGGCTGCCGCTGCCTATCGCCGCGCGCTGGAAATTGCGCCGGACGAGGCGGTGCTGTGGTCGGCGCTGGGCGAAACGCTGGTGCTGGCGAGCGAGCGCGATCCGCTGCCGGCCGAGGCGCTGGCCGCGTTCCAGAAGGCGGTTTCGCTTGATGCCGATGATCCGCGCGCACGGTATTTCCTCGCCGCGAAGAAGGATCTCGACAAGGATCACGAAGGCGCGATTGCCGCGTGGCTCGATCTGTTGGCGGACAGCCCGCAAGGCGCGCCGTGGGAGGCCGATCTGGTCCGCACCATCGAACAGGTCGGCAAGATGAACAGCATCGACGTCGCCCCCCGCATCGCCAAGGCGCAAGAGGGGCGCAAGCCCGCGCTGCTGGCGCCCGGATCGGGCAGCGTGGCGGGCGAAGCCGCATCGAACAACCTGCGTGGCCCAAGCGCGGCGGAGGTCGCGGCGGCAGGGGCGATGAAGCCGTCCGAACAACGCCAGATGGCCGAAGGCATGGTCGCACAGCTCGAAGCGCGGCTTCAGAGCGAGCCCAAGAACGTCGATGGCTGGGTGATGCTGATGCGCAGCCGCATGACACTGGGCGAACCTGCCAAGGCCAAGGCCGCGCTGGACGCGGCGGTGAAGGCGAACCCCGGTTCAGCGGCGCAATTGCGCGATCAGGCGGCCGCGTTGGGGATCAGCTAGGGCAATCGTCGGCTTCCAGTTTTTTGGCTGTCAGTGGTGAATGACCGCAAGTGGGTGGTAATCGGTCACGAGGAGATAAGCATGGTTACCAATCCAGCGAAGGCAATGAAGTCGCGCTGGGCTGTCGAAGTCCACGGGCACCAAGCCACAGTTACTCGCCTTGAGGCCTATCTCGCCCAATCTATCCGAGGGGGAACTGATACATTCATCTCAAGGCTTCGGGACGTCCCTGTGCTTCGGTCCGAACTGTGGGACGGGATCAATGAGCCTACTTTCATTGAACAGCTAGCCCAGTCAGAACTTGCACTTCTGCAGGGACTTACCAAGTTAGCTGGCGGCGCTAGCCCCCTTAGTGTGGGCACAGTGTTCGAGTTGGGCGACGGCGATTCCATAATCCGGCAAACTCGAACCTCAACCAATAGCGTATATGTCCTCTCCAATGTAACTGACGATGTTTCAGTGTTTCGGCAACGCATGGACGTAGTACGTCACCATGACGCACTAGCTGGGGCAGTTGTTGAACTCTCCGGGCGGCCAGACTGGATCTCAGTTTACAAAGTGATAGAATACCTTGAAGAACACTTTGGTGGAGAAAAGCAACTTGCCACCAAGTACCCATCTAAAAAGGCTGCCTTGAAGCGGATCAAAAGAACGGCTCAGTCAGTGCGGCATAGGGCGCGCGCGTTTCAAAGCATAAATAGGCCATTTAAGCTAAATGACGCCGAAAGCTTTTTGCAAACCCTCATCAAAGAAATTGTCAGTTCTCTTTCATCGCCGCCTTCTAATTCAGGTGCCGCGAGCTATGTAATCCTTGATCGAAACTATCCTCCTGAACAGGTAATCGGGCTCAAGCCACTAATTCTTGTGAATGGCCAGGAGTCCGAGGTTGCCTTTGTAGGCGACACATTGACAGCCGTTTAAGCGACCACGAGCCAAGCGGCCTATGCAGGTGGCGGTGATACAAAGCGGTTTCCGCTATGGAGTCGATGCCCGAACGGTAGCTCTTTTCGGCGACCGGCGGAAAGCTTCCGATACGAAAACGCAAAAAGCCCCCGTGCTCATCACAAGCGCGGGGGCTTTTCTGTGTCGCTAAATCAGCGAAGGATTACACCACTCCGAAGGCCAGCATCGCATCGGCGACCTTCTTGAAGCCCGCGATATTCGCGCCCTTCACATAGTCGATATAGCCGCCGCCCTGATCGCCGTAGCGGATGCAGGAATTGTGGATGCCGGACATGATGTCCTTGAGCATCTGCTGCAATTCCTCCTCCTTCCACGAGCGGCGTTCGGAGTTCTGGCTCATTTCCAGACCCGACACCGCAACCCCGCCCGCATTGGAGGCCTTGCCCGGCGCGTAGAGGATTTTCGCGTGCTTGAAGGTGTGCAGGCCGTCCAGATCGGTCGGCATGTTCGCGCCTTCGGATACCGCGCGGCAGCCATTGGCGACGAGCATCTTGGCGTCTTCGCCCAGCAGTTCGTTCTGCGTGGCGCAGGGCAGGGCCATGTCGCAGGGCACGCCCCACGGGGTCTTGCCCGCGTGGAAGGTCGCCTTGGGGAAGGCCTCGACATATTCCTCGATCCGGCCGCGGCGGTGGGTCTTGTGGGTTTTCACCCAGTCGATCTTTTCCTGATCGATGCCGTCGGGATCATGGATGAAGCCGCCGCTGTCGGACAGGGTCAGCACCTTGCCGCCCAGTTGCACGATCTTTTCCGCCGCATGGGTGGCGACATTGCCGCTGCCCGAGATAACCGCAGTCTTGCCCTCAAGATTCTCGCCCTTGGTGGCGAGCATGTTTTCGAGGAAATAGACCGCGCCGTAACCCGTCGCCTCGGTGCGGATCAGGCTTCCGCCCCATTCCAGCCCCTTGCCGGTCAGCACGCCGGTGAAGTTGTTGGTGATGCGCTTGTACTGGCCAAACATGAAGCCGATCTCGCGCCCGCCCACGCCGATATCGCCCGCTGGAACGTCGATATCCGCGCCGATGTGGCGGTAAAGCTCGGTCATGAAGCTCTGGCAGAAGCGCATGATTTCACGCACGCTTTTGCCCTTGGGATTGAAGTTCGACCCGCCCTTGCCGCCGCCCATCGGCAGGCCGGTGAGCGCGTTCTTGAAGGTCTGTTCAAAGGCGAGGAACTTCAGCACCGATTCGGTCACCGATGGGTGGAAGCGGATGCCGCCCTTGTAGGGGCCGATCGCATTGTTGTTCTGCACCCGCCAGCCGCGCTGGACGCGGATATTGCCGGCGTCATCTTCCCAGCACACCCGGAACGACACCACCCGGTCAGGCTCGGCGATGCGGCGCAGGATCTGCTGCGAGTGATATTCTTCCTTATCTTCCATGAATTCAAAGATATCCTCGGCCACTTCCTGGACCGCCTGGACGAATTCGGGTTGATAAGGATTGCGCTTTTTGACCCCTTCCATGAACTGGTTAAGGTCGACGTGATCGGTAACTGCCATAATGATTTCCCCCCCAAGAATTGTTCTTATGCGCCCGATAGAGACTCCGCTTGTCGATTTGCGGCAAAGTATCGGGGCAAAGTGCAATTCTTGCAAGGAGGGATGGGGACTGTCGGGTTCCGGTCAGATCGCCGAGCTGAAAGTCCGTTGTGTTACCGCACGGTAGCTGTCGAACAGTGCTGCAATGACCCGGGCATAAGGCAGGCCGTCTGGCAAAATCGTCAGCCGGTTGCCCTCCAGCGTGGCAAGGCCGGCAGCGGTGAAGGGGGCCAGCTGGTCCTGCACTTCGGCCAGCAGGCAGGGCGAAAGCTCCGCCTCGTCACGGCACAACAGGGCTTCGATCACGCCGCCGCGCAAACGGTCCTGCGGCTTGCGCGCGATGCCGTGATTGGCCGAAAGCCGCCCTTCAGCCGATAGCTGGCGGTAGCGTCCGGTGTGCTTCTCGTTCTGGGCGATCAGGCCCGGAAAGCCGCTGATGGCGGTGGCGCCCATGCCGATCAGCACCTCGGCCGGATCATCGGTGAAGCCCTGGAAATTGCGCTGGAGCGTGCCTTCGCGCACCGCCCGCGCCATCGGATCATGCGGCAGGGCAAAGTGATCGAAGCCGACCCGGTCATAGCCCGCTTCGGTAAGGAAGGCATGGGCCTGTGCCGCCATCATGAACCGCGCCGCTGCGCCGGGCAGGGCGTCTTCGGGGATCATCGCCTGACGCGGCACCAGATGCGGCACGTGGGCATAGCCGAACACGGCGACCCGGTCCGCGCCGAGTTTGCGGGTGTATTCGAGGCTGTCTTCCAGATCGGCCTCGCTCTGGTGGGGCAGGCCGTACATCAGATCGAAATTGAGCGAGGTCACGCCGCCGCTCCGCAGCAAGTCCACGCTGCGGCAGATCATGCCGAGCGATTGTTCGCGGCCGATGGCTTTCTGGCAATGGGCCGCGAAGGTCTGCACGCCCATGCTGGCGCGGGTGATGCCGACATCGTGCAGCACCGGCCCCCATTCCGGCGTGAGGCTGCGCGGATCGAGCTCGATCGACCATGCGGGCGCAAACAGCGGGAAATGGGCGTGGAGCGCGTCCACCAGCGCCATGAATTCGCGCGGCTCGATAGCGTTGGGGCTGCCGCCGCCAAAGGCAATGCGCCGCACCCGTGCGCCTTGCGGCAAGAGGCTAGCGACCGTCGCGATTTCCTGATGCAGCGCGGCAAGGTAGCTTTCCACCCGCGCCACCTTGCCCGAAGCGGCGGTGTTGCAGCCGCAGTAATAGCAGATCTTCTCGCAGAACGGGATGTGCAGATAGAGCGAGATGTCCCCGTCCGCGCCCGCAATGGCACGCTCGATCGCGCCGTCCTCCAGCGGGCCGAAATCGGCGGCGGTGGGGTAGCTGGTGTAACGCGGCACCGGCTTGGCGAGGAGTTCGGGGTGATAGGTCCACATGATCTTCGGGCGCTCCTTCGTCGCGGCAGACCACCCGCCCCGCCTCCCCGCCCGGCCACCACAGAATAGTGGCACTATTGGTGGCCGGGTTGGGCCAAAGACAAGGAGGCGGGGCGGGTGGTCTGAGGTTCGCGTTAGCGAACCCCGCTACCAAGCGTCTTTGCGCGAGATCAAATTGACCGTTTCGGAGCTTTCGGGTCGTTCTTTTCGCGGCAGGTGCCCGCATGGCATCCCTTGGGGTGGCAGTTCTCGTCCTGCGCAGGCGCATCGTCGCCCACCGGGATCGTGATCGTGCCGCCGTTGCACAGCTTGGCGGTGATCGCGGTGCTCTGCGTGGGCAGCGGGCCGACCAGCACCGGGATCAGAGCGGCCAGAGCGAAGGGCAGGGCGGCGCTCATGCGTCCTCCTCCAGCGGCTCGTCATCATCGATCAGGATGCGGTTGGCCGCGCCGTCCATGTCGTCATACTGCCCCTCGCGCATCGACCACAGGAAGGCGACAAGGCCGAGCAGTCCCATGCCGAGTGCGATGGGGATGAGGAAGGCAAGGCCGGTCATCTGGCGGCTCCCGCAAGGCGCAGCGAATTGGCGACCACCACCAGCGAACTCACCGACATGGCGATGGCGGCGATCAGCGGGGTGACAAGGCCCAGCACCGCCAGCGGCACGGCGAGCAGGTTATAGGCAATCGAAAAGCCGAAGTTTTCGCGCACGATCCGCATGGTCTTCTTCGCCACCCGCACCGCCAGCGCCACCGGCATGAACCCCTCGCCGATGAACACCGCGTCGGCGGCCTGCTGGCTGGCGTCAGACGCGGTGCCGGGCGCGATCGAGGCATGGGCGGCGGCGAGCGCGGGGCCATCATTGAGGCCATCGCCCACCATCAGCGGGCGGCGGCCCGCGGCCTTCAGGGCTTCCAGCGCGGCGAGTTTGGCCTGCGGGCTGGCTTCGGCCTGTGCGGCAAGGCCCAGCTCGGCGGCGATGGCAGCGACCGGCGCGGCGCGGTCGCCCGACAGGATGCTGGCGGTGAGGCCTTCGTGCTTCAGGGCGGCAAGCGTCGCGGCGGCATCGGCGCGCAGGGGATCGGCGAAGGTGATGGTCTGCGCGGCTTCCCCGATCCGCAAGGTGGTGGCGAGCGCCTGACTGTCGCCTTCCGGCTTTTCAAGCGCCACGCAAACGCCCTGCCATGTGCCGGTGAGGCCTTTGCCGCTGACTTCGGCAATGTCGGTGATCGCGGCAGGCTCCACGCCAGCGCGCAGAAGCGCAGCGGCAAGACCGCGGCTGAGAGGATGGCGGCTCGCCTGGGCAAGGCCCAGCGCGACGGCGCGGGCTTCGGCGTCCAGCGCGGCGATATCCGCGCGCGGGGCTCCCAGCGTCAGCGTGCCGGTCTTGTCGAGCAGCGCCACATCGCATTCGGCAAGGCGTTCCAAGGCGCTCCCGTCCTTGACCAGCAACCCCCGGCGCAGCAGCGCGCCCGATGCCACCACCTGCGCGGCGGGGACAGCGAGGCCCATGGCACAGGGGCAGGTGATGATCAGCACCGCAATCGCGATGGTGAGCGACTGGTGCACGCCTGCGCCTGCGATCATCCATCCGGCAAAGGCCAAGGCGGCAAGGCTATGGACCACCGGCGCATAAAGCCGCGAGGCGCGGTCGGCGATGCGGACATAGGTGCTGCGCGATTGTCCGGCCTCGTCCATCAGCCGGGCGATTTCGGCAATCGCGGTATCATCGGCCACGCGGGTCAGCGCCACGCGGATCGGCGCCGACAGGTTGATCGCGCCGGCATGGACGACGCTCCCCGGCCCGACCGGTTCTGGCGCGCTTTCTCCGGTGAGCATGGCGTTGTCGATCGCGCTGCTGCCATCGACCACTTCGCCATCGGCGGCAAGCGCCTCTCCGGCGGCGACCAGCACCAGCATGCCCGGTTCAAGATCTTTGGCAGGCACCCGGCGGGTCGAACCGTCGGGCGCAATCACGGATGCGCTCTTGCCCATCCGCCCGAGCAGTGCGCCGATCCCTGCACGCGTGCGGGTGCGCATCTCGGCATCGAGCGCGCGGCCTGCGAGCAGGAAGAACAACAGCATGACCGCGCTGTCGAAATAGGCGTGCGCGCCGCCGGTGATGGTTTCGTAGAGCGAGAGGCAGGTGGCGAGGATCACGCCGATGCTGATCGGCACGTCCATGTTGGTGCGCTTGTGGCTGAGCGCCATCCATGCGCTGGCAAAGAACGGGCGGCCCGAATAGGCGATCACCGGCAGCGCGATCAGCGCCGAGAGCCAGTGGAACAGCTCGCGCGTCGCGCCGTCCGCGCCCGACCAGACGCTGACCGACAGCAGCATGACGTTCATCATGCCGAAGCCGGCCACGCCCAGCGCGCGGTTCAACCGCTTGCGCTCCGCAACCTCGACGCCCATCGGGTTGTCGGCAACGGGCTGTGCTTCAAAGCCGAGGCCCAGCAGCGCGGCCGTCAGCGCATCTTCTCCCACTGCCGGATCATGGCTGATCGCCACGCGCTTCGCAGAGAAGTTCGCCCGCGCGGCGGCGATGCCAGCCACCTTGGGCAATTCGCGCTCGATCTTGCCGATGCACCCGGCGCATTTCATCCCCGGCACAGTGAAGCGCGTGGTGGTGAGCGGGTGGGCGTTGTCCGTGTCGATGAGAGCAGGCGCGTTCATTTCAGGTCGCTTTCCCCGGCCCATTCCTGCGCCCCGGCGCGGCCCCCCGATGCCCGGATCGCGGTGTGTATCTGCCAGCGGCCCGCGCCAATCGTCTCGTTCGAAAGCCAGCGGCCCTGGCCCTGAGGCGCAAAGGTCAGGCTGGCCGCCTCCCGCTCGCCCAGCGGGCGTTCGGCTGTGGCGGTGATGGCGGCGTCAGCGGGAACGGCGAGGGTTTCCAGCACCACGCGCCCGTCTTCGCGGCGATGCGGAACCGCCTGCCAGCCCAGCGCCTTCGAAGCTTCGGCCTTGGCGATCCAGCCATTATACTTCTGGCTGGCGACATAGGAATTGTCGACCACGGTGCCGTGGAAGCTCCCCACCGCAAAGCTCGCCATGACGAGATTGACTGCGATCACCACGCCGAACCCGCCGACGAAGACCATCGCCATGTGCTTGCCGGTGAACTTGCCGTTGCTGCTGCTGGTGTTGTTCATTCGTCGTCCTCCGCCATGGCAAAGCTGGTCTCGGCCACGTCCTGTTCGTGCTGTTCGTCCGTTGATGTGAGGCGGAAGCTGAAGTCTTCGCTGTCATCCTCGTCCGTGCCCGGCGGCAGCATCACGTAGGCGCGCACGACCTTGGTGGCGTTGGCGGGAACGTTGATCACTTGCACGGGGGCAGCGTTCTCGGCGCTCACCGCATCGGTCCACATCACCGCGCCCTTGGGCAGGCCTTGCAGCGCCACCTCCATGTCGCGCGGGCGTGCCTCCATGTTGCGCAGCCGCAATGTGTAGGCGTTGCGGACCGATCCGTCCTTCATCAGCATGAAGGGCGGGTTGCGATCAGGTTCGACGGTGAGATCGGTGTGGGTGCGGGTGCCGAGCGCGAACAGCAGGCCCGCGCCAATCGCGCCCCAGACGCCGAAATAGATGAAGATGCGCGGCCGCAGCAGGGCTTTCCACGCCGGGGTCGCAGGCGCACCCGCCGCCTCGGCCTTGCACTGGTCGAGCGTGGCGTAATCGATCAGCCCGCGCGGGCGGCCGACTTCGGCCATCACCTTGTCGCAGGCGTCAATGCACAGGCCGCAGGTGATGCAGCCGATCTGCTGGCCTTCGCGGATATCGACTCCGGTGGGGCACACCGCGACGCACATGTTGCAATCGATGCAGTCGCCATACTGGTCTGGGTTCTTGGCCGCTTTCTTGAGGCTGCCGCGTTCCTCGCCGCGCCAGTCCTTATAGGTGACGATCAGCGATTTTTCGTCGAGCATCGCGGTCTGGATGCGCGGCCAGGGGCACATGTAAATGCACACCTGTTCGCGCATGAACCCGCCCAGCCAGAAGGTGGTGCCGGTGAGGATCGCGACGGTCGCATAGGCGACAGGCGCGGCGTTGCCGGTCCAGAAATCAACGGTGAGCGTCGGCGCGTCGGCGAAATACATGATCCACGCGCCGCCAGTCCAGAAGGCGATGGCGAGGTAGACCGCCCACTTGGCAGAGCGGCGGGCGATCTTCGATGCCGTCCACGGGGCCTTGTCCAGACGGATGCGGGCGTTGCGGTCACCATCGAAGAAGCGGTCGACATGCTGGAACACGTCGGTCCACACCGTCTGCGGGCATGCATAGCCGCACCATGCGCGCCCCACGGCGGAGGTGACGATGAACAGGCCGATCCCGGCCATGATCAGCATCCCGGCGACGAAATAGAATTCGTGCGGCCAGATCTCGATATCGAACATGTAGAAACGGCGGTTGGCGAGGTCGACCAGCACCGCCTGATCGGGCGCATAAGGCCCGCGGTCCCAGCGGATCCACGGCGTGATGTAATAGATCGCCAGCGTCACCAGCATCACCAGCCATTTGAACCGGCGGAAGGGGCCGTCGATCCGCTTGTTGTGGATCGTCTTGCCCTTTTCATAAAGGCTGCTGCCCATGAAGCCCACTTCGGGTTCGGGGGCAGGTGCGGGCGCAGCTTCGGGGGCGGACCCGAGCGCCCCTGCCCAGTCGCGCGGCTGCGCGGGGGGCTGGGGGCGTTCGAGGTCCTTGGGGTCAGCCATCGTTTTCGGCCTTCTCGGGGGTCTGGGCGACATCACCCGGAGCAGGGGTCGCAGGTGCGGTTTCGGGCTGGGCCGGAGCGGCCTGCTGCCCGCCGCCGCGCGAATGGACATAGGCGGCCAGCATCTTGATCGTCACGGCATCGAGCCGGTCTTTCCACGCGGGCATGACGCCGTGACGCGGAGCGAGGATCTGCTTGGTCACCGCTGCCTCGCTGCCGCCATAGAGCCAGATCGCATCGTTGAGAGCAGGCGCGCCCATTGCGGGCATCCCTTCACCGCCCGCGCCGTGGCAGGCCGCGCAATTGTCGGCGAAGGTCTGCGCGCCCGCCGGATTGGCCTTGGCCTTGCCCGACAGCGAGAGGACATGCCCCGCCACCGCCTTGGCCTGTCCGGCGTCCAGCACGCCCTGGAAGGCGGGCATGTAATTGACGCGGGTCTCGTCCGAGGCCTGCCAGCGGATGCCGTGGTTGAGGGTGTATTCGATCTCGGTCAGCGTGCCGCCCCAGATCCAGTCATCATCATTGAGGTTGGGGTAGCCGAATTCCTGATACCCCGCCGCGCCAGCGCCGTGGCACTGGACGCAGTTGACCTTGAACGCCGCCGCGCCGCCTGACACCGCCGCCTGCATCAGTTCGGGGTTGGCAGGCAGCGCTTCGATATCGGTCGCAGCGATCTGCGCGAACACGCCCTGACGCGCCGCTTCGGCAGCGGACATCTCCTTGGCGAGATCGCCGCGGCTCGACCAGCCAAGCGTCCCTGCGGTCGCCTTGTCGATCAGCGGCCAGGCCGGATAGAGCACGACATAGACCGCCGCGAAGATGATCGTGGCGTAGAAAGTCCACAGCCACCAGCGCGGCAAAGGGGTGTTGAGTTCCTCGATGCCGTCCCATTCATGGCCGACGGTTTCGGTGCCGGTGGGTTGGTCAATCCGCTTATTCGCCATCGGTTTGATCCTTGAAAATCGAGTGCTTGGCCGCTTCCACGTGGGGCTTGGCCCCCGGGCGGAAGTGCCACAGGCACAGCGTCAGATAGAGCGCGACAATCACCGCCAGCCCGTAGGAGTCGGCGAAGTGGCGCAGGGTGTCGTACAGGCTCACCGGCCCTTCTCCTTCGTCAGCTGCTCCTGCGCCGCGGCGCTGTTCACATCGACCAGCGTGCCGAGCATCTGGAGATAGGCCACCAGCGCATCCATTTCGGTCACGCGCTTGGGATCGCCGTCGTAATCGCGGATCTGCGCCTTGGGGTAACGGGTGGCGAGATCGCCTGCATCGGCATCCGGGTTGGCCTGCGCCATCAGATCGGTCTTGGCCTGGGCGATATCGGTGTCGGAGTAAGGCACACCCACCCGCCGAAGTGCAGTCAGGTTCGCCGCCGGATCGGGCACATCGAGCTCGGCTTCGGCAAGGAAGCTGTAATTGGGCATGATGCTTTCCGGCACCACGGAGCGCGGCGCCTTCAGATGCTGGACGTGCCAGTCATCCGAATACTTGCCGCCGACCCGCGCCAGATCCGGCCCGGTGCGCTTCGATCCCCATTGGAACGGGTGATCATACATGCTCTCCGCCGCCAGACTGTAATGGCCGTAGCGTTCGACCTCGTCCCGGAAGGGGCGGATCATCTGGCTGTGGCAGGTGTAGCAGCCTTCGCGGATGTAGATATCCCGCCCCGCCTGTTCCAATGGGGAGTAGGGGCGCATCCCCTCCACCTTCTCGATCGTGTTGTCGATCCAGAACAGGGGCGCGATTTCGACGATCCCGCCGATCGCAACCACCAGCAGGGTGGCCGCGCCGAGGAGGGTGACGTTCTTCTCAAGCTTCTTGTGGCCCTCGAAAACGTCGCTGTGCTGTGCATTCTTGCTCATGGCTGTGTTCCTACGATGAGCGCTTATTCAGCGGGCTGGGCTACAATGGGGCGATCGGCGGCTTCATCATGGGCGGTGTCGCCCATCGGAGCCTCAACCCGCTGCTTGCCGGCGATGGTCATCCAGATGTTGTAGGCCATGATGATCGCACCGCTGAGGTACATCAGCCCGCCCACGGCCCGCAGGATGTACATCGGGTGGAGCGCGGCGACGGTGTCGACGAAGCTGTTCACCAGGTATCCGTCAGCGCCATACTCGCGCCACATCAGGCCTTGCGTGATCCCGGCGACCCACATCGAGGAGGCGTAGAAAACGATCCCCAAGGTCGCGAGCCAGAAGTGCCAGTTGATCATGCGCAGGCTGTAGAGCCGCTCCTTCTGCCACAGGCGCGGCACGAGGTAGTAGACACAGGCGAAGGTGATCATCCCGTTCCATCCCAGCGCGCCGGAATGGACGTGGCCGATGGTCCAGTCGGTGTAGTGGCTCAGCGAGTTCACCGCCTTGATCGACAGCATCGGCCCTTCAAAGGTGCTCATCCCGTAGAAGGCGAGCGCCAGCACCATCATGCGGATGATCGGATCGGTGCGGACTTTGTCCCATGCGCCGTTCAGGGTCATCAACCCGTTGATCATGCCGCCCCAGCTGGGCATCCACAGCATCACCGAAAACACCATGCCCAGCGTCTGCGCCCAATCGGGCAGGGCGGTGTAGTGCAGGTGGTGCGGGCCGGCCCAGATGTAGAGGAAGATCAGCGACCAGAAGTGGATGATCGACAGGCGGTACGAATAGACCGGGCGGTTCGCCTGCTTCGGCACGAAGTAGTACATCATCGCCAGGAAGCCGGCGGTGAGGAAGAAACCGACCGCATTGTGGCCATACCACCACTGGGTCAGCGCATCCTGCACACCCGCAAAGGCAGAGTAGCTCTTGCCGCCCAGCAGGCTCACCGGCAGCGCGAGGTTGTTGACCACGTGCAGCATCGCGATGGTGACGATGAAGGCGAGGTAGAACCAGTTCGCCACATAGATATGCGGTTCATGGCGGCGCAGCAGCGTGCCGACGAACACCGCGAGATAGCAAAGCCACACCACGGTCAGCCACAGATCGACATACCATTCCGGCTCGGCATATTCCTTGCCCTGGCTGATGCCGAGCAGGTAGCCGGTGGCGGCCAGCACGATGAACAGCTGATACCCCCAGAACACGAAGCGGGCCATGCCGGGGAAGGCCAGCGTGGTGCGGCAGGTGCGCTGCACCACGTAGAAGCTGGTCGCCAGCAGCGCATTGCCGCCAAAGGCGAAGATCACCGCGCTGGTGTGCAGCGGGCGCACCCGGCCGAAGTTGAGATAGGGTTCGAAGTTGAGCTGCGGGAAAGCCAGCTGGGCAGCGATGAACACACCCGCCAGCAGGCCTGCCAGCCCCCAGAACATCGTCGCAATCACGCCCCAGCGGATCACGTCATCGTCATAGCGGCTCGGTCCCGGGGGCATCTTGAAGATGCTCTGGGCGCGTGCCATCGGGTCATAGCTGGTGGCTGTGACCGCAATCAGGATCACCGCGACCAGCGCGACGATCCCCATGTGAATGGCAAACCCGCTGTCCGGCGTCAGCGCGATAGCGGCAATGGCTGCGAGCAGGACCAATGCCCAGACTCCCAGCCGTTTAACGACTGCTTCCATGATGAATTATCCCTTCCGTCGGTCCAGCCTATACCGGACCCCCGCAGTGCCTGTGTTTGACCGAAATCAATTTTGACGATTTTTTGCCAATGTCTCGGCAGGATGGCGCAATTGCCGCCCTGCCAGCCGGGCCAGCGCATCGACATCCGAAAGGCAGACCTTTGACCGGCCCTCGGTCGCAATCAGGCCAGCTTCGCGCAGTTCGGTCAGCTGGCGGCTGACTGTCTCGATCGTCAGGCCGAGCGAATCGCCGATGTCGCGGCGGCTCATCGGCAGAGCGAAGGCGCAACGGCCGGTGGTGCAATCCGCCAGCCGTTCCGCCATCGAGACAAGGAAGTCGGCGATCCGCTGCTGGGCCGATTTGTGGCCCATCTGCATCATCCGCGTCCGGCTGCGATGCAGCGCCTGAAGGCTGCGGGCGAGCACGGATCGCAGCACGGCAGGATCGCCCTGCGCGATGTCGAGAAAGTGGTCGGCCGGGAAGATCACGATGTCGCAGTCGGTCAGCGCGACAAGGCGGAAATCGCCGTCGCTCTGGCGCAGCACCGAAACAAGATCGCCTGCGAAATGGAACGCCAGCACCTGATTGAATGGCGACCCTGCCGCGGTGGGCGCGACCAGTTTGGCCGATCCGCTGGCCAGCCACACCAGCCGGTCATCCAGCGGATCGGGGCGCAATTCCTCGCCCCGCGCCAGATGCGCGGGTTGCCCCAACCGGCACAGCCGGTCAGCCGTGGGCGCATCGCCCGTTCCGGCTGGCAAGGCGGCGCGGAATGCGGCCAGAAAACTGGTCAGCCCGATCGCGGGCGGTGGGGGGCTGATGGTCGCCATGATGGTGCAGCAATGACGGGCCGGAACGCAAAGGTCTTTGATCAGGATCAATGAGCGCACCTGCCTTTGCGTTCTATCCGCAGCGTCACAGGCAGCAACCATCCTGGGCCGCGGAGGGCGGCCGCTGCTGCCGACGAAGGACGATACAATGAAGACTCTTCTGATGCTTGGCGCCGCAGCACTGGCGCTGCTTGCCACGCCGGCCATGGCGCAGGATACGGATGACCGCACCGGCGACATCCAGTTCAAGGTGCTCGGCACTTACGTGGCACCCGATGGCAAGATCACCGATATCAACGTCAACCTGCCGGGCCTGCCTGCCACCTTGCAGACCAAGGCCAACGACAATGTGACGCCGACGATCGCGATCGAATATTTCGTGACCAACAATGTCTCGATCGAGACGATTGCGGGCATGACCCAGCATGATGTCGACACCACCGCAGGCCTGCCGGCAGGGGCGGAACTGGTGTCGAACGCCAAGCTGATCCCGGCGACGGTGACAGCGAAGTACCACTTCGATCTGGGCGGGCTGAAGCCTTACGTGGGCGCTGGCCCGGCCTATTTCCTGTGGGTCGGCGACAAGCCCGGCGCGGCGACCTTGCCGCTCGGCGTGACCGAAACCAACCTGTCGAACGAGCTGGGCCTCGCGCTGCAAGCGGGCTTCGATCTTCCGGTGGGCGACAAGGGTTTCGGCCTTACCGTCGATGTGAAGCGTTACTTCATCGACACCACCGCGCGCTGGTTTGTCGGCAACACGCTGGCGATCGAGACCGAGCACAAGCTTGATCCCTGGGTGATCAGCGCCGGGATCGCCTACCGCTTCTGACGCGGAAGCGAGCAACAAGGATCCCGCTGGCCTTTATCGGCTGGCGGGATTTTTGCTGCAGAAATCTGCACAAAAATGCCAAAACGGCAATGTTTCACGTGAAACATTGCCAAATTGGTTAGCGCTGTCGGCCTCAGAAGTTATACTGCGTCGAAACCTGCACCCGTTGCAGATTGCCGCTGCGCCCGTCTTCGAGCGTGCGCTGCGCATACATCAGTTCAAGCCCGACATTGAGCGGCCCGACCGGGGTCCAGATCAGATTGACGAAGGCGTTCCAGCTTTCATCGGTGACCTGGTTTGTGGTCAGGCGCACCGGGTTGTCGGCCTTGAAGTAAGACCCGGCCAGATTGGACCGCAGGTTACCCGACCAGACATGGCGGTAGGCGGCAAAGCCCGACCAGGTGAAGATCGGATCGAGCGTCCCGTCCAGCTTGATCGCCGCGTCATTGACGATGTTGAGGCCGATATAGCGCCCCAGACCATCACCCGCGGTGGCCATGAACCTGAGATCGTCTTTTTCGCCGACCTTCAATTTGCCCGACAGGCTGAGGCCATAGCCCCAAGCTGAATCGTCGACGCCCATCAGATCGTCGGTGGAGACATGAAGTTGCCGGACGATCCCGGCGGCGGTGAAGCTGCCCCAGTCGCCATTCCAGTTGTAGCGGCCGACGATATCGGGGATCTGGTCGTCACCCGGCGTGACCATCGACCCGTTATGCGCGGTGACGACGGTTTCGGGCTGCTCGACCGCAAGCTGCAAACCGCCGTTGGTGTAGCGGATCAGCGGCTGGCGATCGAACACCGTGCCCGGCGTCACCCCGATGAAATCGAGCGAATCCGGCAGCGCGCCGACATTCTGGAAGGTCGACCAGCCCTGCCCGAAGGTCCAGTTGTCGTAATTGATCAACGCATGGCGGATGCGCGGCGTGAAGCTGTTGGTGACGCGTTCATTGCCGCCTTCGGTGACGTTGAAATCGAGCTCGATCAGGCTGCTCAGCTTGTGATCGGTGCCGACATCGGTTTCGGTCTTGAACAGAAAGCGCGTCTGGCGCGCGGAAAAATCGGTGTCGAACCCGCTCGCCCGCCCGCCGACCGGGATGGAGGAGGGGAACAGGAAGTCGCGCAGGATCGAATTGCCCGCAATCTGCCCGCCACTGGTGCGCTGGCTGGTCGCATCAAGCTTCACATAGCCGCCATAGGTGACGCGGGTCTTGCCCATCTTGAAGCCTTCGCCGGGCGCAATCGCGAAATCGATCAGCTTGTCGGACATTTCCGCCTGCTTCGTGGCGAGCGTCCGGGTGGTTTCCTCGGTAGCCTCGACTTCGGCGCGCATCGCCTGCTGTTCGGCGCGGATCAGCGCGGTCTGCGCGCGGATTTCCGTGACGGCCTCGGTCTGCTGCTGGGCCTGGCCTGCCTCTGCGTCGATCCGGGCGATCAGGCCTTCGACCAGCCGCTCCAGCCGGTCGAGCCGCGCATCGACGCTCTGTTCCTGCGCCAGCGCGGGCGTGGCTGTCAGCACGCTGGCTGCCAGCAGCATCGCCCGCAAGCTGCGTGCCGCGTTCATGTGAACCATCAGACCCTCCCGTCCTTGTCTTATGCTGGCAAGAATGGCGCTGGCCGGGGCTTCGCGACAGTTAGCGGATGGTCGTAAGACCTTTGTCTGAGAGGGCGCGGCGTGTAGCCTGATGTAAAAGCAGGTGCGAGAATTAGGGAGAGTCGAGATGATCCACGCCGTTGAGCGGCCTCAGGCCCACACGCCCACCCATTGCACGCCCGAACAATATGCCGCGATGTACCGCGCCTCGGTCGAGACGCCGGACGCCTTCTGGCTGGAACAGGCGGCGCGGCTGGATTGGGTCAAGGCGCCGACCAAGGGCGGGGAGTGGTCCTATGATCCGGTCGGGATTTCATGGTTTGCCGATGGCCAGCTCAACCTGTGCCACAATGCCGTCGACCGGCATTTGCCCCAGAACGCGGACCGCACCGCGCTGATCTTTGAACCCGACGATCCGGCTTCGGCAGGCCGCAGCCTCACCTATGGCGAGCTCCACACAGAAGTGGTGCGCATGGCCAATGCGCTGAAAAAGCTGGGCGTGACCAAGGGTGACCGGGTGACGCTGTATATGCCGATGATCCTTGAAGGCGTGACCGCGATGCTCGCCTGCGCAAGGCTGGGCGCGGTGCATTCCGTGGTGTTCGGCGGCTTCTCGCCCGAGGCGCTGGCAGGCCGGATCGAGGATTGCGGCAGCCGCTTTGTCGTCACCGCCGATGAAGGCCTGCGTGGGGGCAAGCATGTGCCGCTAAAGGCCAATGTCGATGCGGCGCTGGCCCTTGCCGCCCATGCGACTCCGGTCGATGGCGTGCTGGTAATCCGCCACACCGGCGGCGCGATCGATATGGTCGAGGGCCGCGATCACTGGCTTGAGGACATCGCCAGCGACGATGATTGCCCCTGCGAAGTGATGGGAGCGGAAGACCCGCTGTTCATCCTCTACACCTCGGGTTCGACCGGCAAGCCCAAGGGCGTGCTCCACACCACCGGCGGTTACGGCGTGTGGACGGCGACGACCTTCCATTACATCTTCGATTACCAGCCGGGCGAGGTGTTCTGGTGCACCGCCGATATCGGCTGGGTGACCGGGCACAGCTACGTCGTCTACGGCCCGCTGTTCAATGCGGCGACGGCGGTGGTGTTCGAGGGCGTGCCCAATTACCCCGATCATGGCCGGTTCTGGGACGTGGTCGACAAGCATCAGGTCAACATCATCTACACCGCGCCGACCGCAATCCGCGCGCTGATGCGCGAAGGCGACTCCCATGTCACCAGCCGCAGCCGCGCTTCACTGCGCCTGCTTGGGTCCGTTGGCGAACCGATCAATCCGGAAGCCTGGCGCTGGTATTTCGACACCGTGGGCGAGGGTCGCTGCCCGATCATCGATACCTGGTGGCAGACCGAAACCGGCGGCTGCATGATCACCACGCTTCCCGGCGCCCATGACATGAAGCCGGGCAGCGCGGGCCTGCCGTTCTTCGGCATCCGTCCGCAGCTGGTCGATAGCGAGGGCGGCGTGCTGGACGGCGCGGCAGAGGGCAACCTGTGCATCACCCACTCGTGGCCGGGTCAGGCCCGCACGATCTATGGCGATCACGAAAGGTTCGGCCAGACCTATTTCAGCACCTACAAGGGCAAGTACTTCACCGGTGACGGGTGCAAGCGCGACGCCGACGGCTACTACTGGATCACGGGCCGGGTCGACGATGTCATCAACGTCTCGGGCCACCGCATGGGCACTGCCGAGGTCGAAAGCGCGCTGGTGCTCCACCCCAAGGTCGCGGAAGCCGCGGTGGTCGGATATCCGCACGATATCAAGGGGCAGGGCATCTATTGCTACGTCACCCTCAACGTCGGCGAGGAAGGCGGTGACGCGCTGCTGGCCGAATTGAAGGCCCATGTGCGCAAGGAAATCGGCCCGATCGCCACGCCCGATATCATCCACTTCACCGATGGCCTGCCCAAGACCCGCTCAGGCAAGATCATGCGCCGCATCCTGCGCAAGATCGCCGAGAACGAATTCGGGGCTCTGGGTGACACCTCGACGCTGGCTGATCCCAGCCTCGTCGAGCGGCTGATCGAAGGCCGGCAGAACGCTTGAGGCACAGGTGACCATGCGCGTCGTCATTGCCGATGATCACCCGCTGTTTCGCAGCGCGCTGGCCCATGCGGTGGGACGGGTGTGGCCCGAGGCGGCGATCATCGAAGCCAGCTCCGCCGCCGAGGCGCGTGCCGAACTGGCAGAGGGCGCGGCAGAAGCCCTGCTGCTCGATCTGCACATGGCGGATTCCACCGGCCTTAGCGTTCTGATGGACCTGCGGCAGGATTACCCCGCGCTGCCCATCGTGATCGTCTCGGCCAGCGAGGAGCCGCGCGTGGCGGCGGCGGCGGCGCAATTGGGGGCGGCAGGGTTCATCCCCAAGTCCGCCAGCCTCGACGCAATGCGCGAAGGGCTGGCCGCCGTGCGCGACGGGGACGGGTGGTTTCCCGAAACCGGCGAGGCGGGCGCGGATGATGATCTGTCCCGGATCGCCAGCCTTACGCCGGCCCAGCGCCGGATCCTGGGCGGCATCCGGCAAGGGCTATTGAACAAGCAGATCGCCTATGAACTCGCCATTTCCGAGGCGACGGTGAAGGCGCATATTACCGCCATTCTGCGCAAGCTCGGCGTGAACAGCCGCACGCAAGCGGTGCTGCTGGCCGCCAAGCTGGAGGTCGATCAGCCGGTGGCGGATTCGGCCAAGACCTGAGCGCGGCTTGCGCGGCCCTGCGCTAGCGCGGTGGCGATCAGGGCGCGCAAGGCAGCGGGCGGCGCGGGTTTGAGCAAGCGGTTCGCCCCCATCCGCGCGGCAGCGGCCTCGGTCTCGTCCGATCCTTCGGCGGTCAGCAGGATCGCGGGCGGGCGGGCGGCCCAAAGCTGGCACAGCATTGCATAGGCAGCATCGCCGCGCTCGTCCCCGTTCAGCCGGTAGTCCATGATCGCCACATCAGGCGCTTGCGGCATCGCGGCAGCCGCGCCTGCGCCATTGGCCGCGCAGGTCACCTCCAGCCCCCACTTGCCGAGCAAGGCGGCGGTCGCGGCAAGAACGCTCGCGTCATTGTCCACCACCAGCACCCGCGCCGCGCCAAAGCCTCCCGCAGCCCGCGCCGGAATAGCCCGGGGCAGCGGAGCCGCCTCGCGCCGCAACACCGGCAGCGCGAGGGCGAAGCGGCTCCCGCGAGCGAGCGTCGAGGTCGTCTCGATCTCGACGCCGAGCAGCCGCGCCGCGCGGCGCACAATGGCAAGGCCCAGCCCGAGCCCCTCCCGGTCGGTCGAAGCGCCGCGTTCGAACTCGCCGAAAATCCGCTCGATATCGGCGGGGGCGATCCCGCGTCCGGTGTCGTGGATGCAGATCAGCACGGCGTCCCCGTGGCGCCGCACCCCGATCAGCACGCCCCCCTTGGCGGTATAGCGCACCGCATTGCTGATGAGGTTGCGCACAACAGCGGTTAGCAGCGCGCGGTCGGCCATGACCCACGCGGTTGTGCGCACGCGCCTGAGCCGCAGCCCCTTGGCCTGCGCTTGCAGCATGAATTCGCGCGCCACATCCTCGAACAGCTGGTCGAGCGCGACGGGCTCGGGCGCAGGCACCACACCGCCGCTGTCGAGCTTGGAAATCTCCAGCAGCACCCGGATCAGCCGGTCAGCCGAGACGATCGAACCGTCGAGATCAGCCACCAGCCGTTCCAGCGCCGGGCGGCCTTCCACCTCCTCGCCCAAGGCCGACGCGAACAGGCGCGCGGCGTTCAGCGGCTGGATCAGATCGTGGCTGGCGGCGGCCAGAAACCGGGTCTTGGAGCGGGTCGCTTCCGCCAATGCCGCATTGGCCTCGCTCAACTGGTGGGTGCGGGTCGCCACCTTGTCCTCCAGCGCCTGTTCGGCCCGGCGATCCAGCGTGATGTCGGTATAGGAGGTGGTGTAGCCACCGCCGGGCGTCGGCGCGCCGACGATACGGAGCACGCGGCCATCGTGCTGCACCCGTTCGATCCGGTGTTCGGTCCCGGCGCGCATATAGGCGAGGCGGCGCTCGACCTGCTCGGCAATCTCGACCTCGGACAAGGCCCCGCGCGCCAGGTTGAAGCGGATCAGATCGGCAATCGGCGTGCCGACGCAGACCAGCCGGTCGGGCAGGTCGAAGATTGCCTGATAGCGGCTGTTCCACGCCACCAGCCGCATCTCGGCATCGACCAGCGCAATGCCCTGATCGATGCTCTCGATCGCGGTCTGGAGCAGGTCGGCGGAAAAGCTGAGGCGGCGCTGCGTCTCGTCGAACATGGCGACGACTTCGGGCAGCGGGATGGGATCGCCGCCCGCCCATGACCCCACCAGCATCCGCGCGGACGAGGTGCCGATCACGCCTGAAATCACCCGCTCGGCCAGTTCCAGCACCGCCGCGCCTGCCGGATCGCCATTGCGAAGCTGAAGCGGGGAGAGCGCCGCATCAGCCCGCTCGCGCCCGACGAACTGGGCGAGCAAAGCGCGCACATCGCCCACCCGCTTGGCCGTGGCGTGGCGCGGCAATTCGCCCGGCATCGGCGTTCCGACAAAGGCTGCGGCCTGCGCCTGATCCAGCAGGGAAGGCCGGACCAGCGCCGACACGAACCAGTACAGGGCAGCGTTCACCCCGAGGCTCAGGATCACGCCTGACACCAGCGGAT
Organism: Porphyrobacter sp.; assembly: GCA_032116115.1. GTDB lineage: Bacteria > Pseudomonadota > Alphaproteobacteria > Sphingomonadales > Sphingomonadaceae > Erythrobacter. Next base: position 32,655 of record JAUMAX010000003.1, on the reverse strand, counting down.
CGGGGTGAATGCTGATGACAGGCGCAGCCCCGCTTGCAGCAGGGGCGATCAACAGCGCCAGCCACAGCACAAAGCCCGCCGCCACCCCGGTCAGCATCCCGGCGCGGTTGCCATGCTGGCTCACCATGCCCAGCACCAGCCCCGGCGCGAACTGCGCGGCAGCGGCAAAGGCCAGCGTGCCAAGGCCCGCCAGATCGGTGATGCCCGCAAAGCCGCGATAGAAGGCATAGGCCGCCGCCAGCAGCGCGGCGATCACCATGCGGCGGATCAGCAGCAACCGCCCGGGCACGCGGCTGCGGTCACCCCGGCCCGCCAGCGCGCGGCGCAGCAGCAGCGGTGCGATGAGGTCGTTGGTGATCATGATCGACAGCGCGACGCTCGCCACCACGATCATCCCCGCAGCCGCCGAAAAGCCGCCGAGAAACACCAGCACCGCCAGCAGTGGTGCATCGCTTGCCAGCGGCAGGGCGAGGACGATGGTGTCCGGGTCGGTTCCGGCGGGCAGCATGACTTGCCCCGCCAGCACCACCGGCACGATCACGGCAGCGGTCAGCGCCAGATAGGCCGGGAACACCCATCGCATCGCGGAGGTGGCCCGCTCTCCGGGCGCTTCGATGAAGCTCATGTGGAACTGGCGCGGCAGGCACAGCGCGGCGGCAGCGGCGATGACGGTCAGCACCACAAAGCGCGCGTCGACCGGGTCGGGGGCAAACAGGGCGGGCGGGGCCGAAGCGGCTGGCGCATCACCTGCCAGCAGCCACCACAGCGCCAGCGCGCCCACCGCCAGCAGCGCGGCCAGCTTGACCACCGCCTCCACCGCAATCGTCAGCACAAGGCCCGCATTGTCGCCTGCCCGGTCTGCCCGCCGCGATCCGAACAGGATGGCGAACAGCCCCATCAGCGCCGCGACAATCAGCACCACCTCGTCAGCGGCCACCTGCGCGCGCAGATCGGGATCGAGCAGCAGCACGGTCGCCCCGACCGATTCCAGCTGCAGCGCCATGTAGGGCAGCGTCCCGCACGTCGCGATCACCGTCACCAGCGCGGCGAGGCTGGCGCTCTTGCCGTAACGGGCCGACAAGAAATCCGCGATCGAGGTGGAGTGCTGCGCCTTGGCCTGCGCAAGTATCCGGCGCACCAGGCCAAAGCCCAGCGTGAAGACAAGGATCGGACCGAGATAGATCGGCAGGTAATCCAGCCCCGCCGTCGCCGCCGTCCCGACCCCGCCGAAAAACGTCCAGCTGGTGCAATAGACCGCAAGGCTGAGGCCGTAGATCACGCCCGCCCGCCGCTTCAGCACACCACCAGCGGGCTGGCGGTCGCGCCATGCCGCCAACCAGAACAATGCGCCCAGATAGATCATGGCGGCGATCAGCGCCGCGCCCAGCATCATGTCCCTCTCCCCTCGCTCCCGCCCGGGAAGTTACTGCAAGCTGGGGACAAAGCAAAGGGGCGGCACCTTTCGGCACCGCCCCTCCTGCGACCCGCTGGTGTGCGGGCTTAGTCGTCGATGTTGCGGCGGAAGGTTTCGGGCAGGAACACCAGCCCGATCACCACGGTCGCCGCGCAGATTGCCACCGGATACCACAGGCCGAAGTAGATGTTGCCCGTTGCCGCCACCATGGCGAAGGCGGTGGTCGGCAGGAAGCCGCCGAACCAGCCATTGCCGATGTGATAGGGCAGGCTCATCGCGGTGTAGCGGATGCGGGTGGGGAACAGTTCCACCAGCAGCGCGGCAATCGGCCCGTAAACCATCGTCACCAGCAGCACGAGATAGGTCAGGATAGCGATCACCACCGGCGTATTGATCGCGTCCGGATCGGCCTTGGAAGGGTAGCCCGCCTTGGTCAGCGCCGCCTTCAATTCGTCCTGATAGGCGGTGATGGCGGCCTTGCGGTCGTCGCCGGCAAGCTTGGCCGGATCGGGCGCCACAAAGGTCTGCGCACCCACCTTGATCTGGGCGATAGCTCCTGCTTCGGCCTCGACCTTGGTGTAGCTCACCCCGCTTTTCGCCAGGAAGGACTTGGCGATGTCGCAGCTCTTGGCATCGAACTTGTTCTTGCCAATGGGGTCGAACTGCACCGAGCAATCGTCATTGTGGACGATCACGCTGACAGGGGCGGTTGCCTGCGCCCGGGCGAGCGCCGGATTGGCCGCATCGGTCAGAGCGTGGAAGGCAGGGAAGAAGGTCGCCGCCGCCAGCGCACATCCGGTCAGGATGATCGGCTTGCGCCCGATCTTGTCCGAAAGCCAGCCGAAGAAGATGAAGAACGGCGTCCCGATTGCGAGTGCAGCGGCGATCAGGATATTGGTGGTCGCCCCGTCCACCATCAGAACTTTCTCAAGGAAGAACAGCGCGTAGAACTGGCCAGTGTACCACACCACGGCCTGCCCTGCGACCGCGCCCAGCAGCGCGATCAGCGCCCACTTGCCGTTTTTCCAGTTGCCGAAGGCTTCGGAAATCGGCGCCTTGGAATTGGTGCCTTCGTCCTTCATCTTCTGGAACACCGGGCTTTCCTGCAGTTGCAGCCGGATCCACAGCGACACGCCCAGCAGCAGCGAGGAAATCAGGAACGGCACGCGCCAGCCCCACTCCTTGAAGGCTTCCTCGCCGATCATGGTGCGGGTGCCGATCACGACCAGCAAGGCGGCAAACAGTCCCAACGTGGCCGTGGTCTGGATGAAGCTGGTGTACAGCCCGCGCTTGTTGTTGGGGGCGTGTTCGGCAACGTAGGTCGCCGCGCCGCCATATTCGCCGCCGAGCGCGAGGCCCTGCACCAGCCGCAGCAGCACCAGCATGATCGGGGCCGCAACGCCAACGCTGGCATAGTTCGGCAGGATGCCGACGGTGAAGGTCGCAAAGCCCATCAGGCCCATCGTGACAAGGAAGGTGTATTTGCGCCCGACCATGTCGCCCAGCCGTCCGAACACCAGCGCGCCGAAAGGCCGAACCGCAAAACCGGCCGCAAAGGCCGCGAGCGCGAAGATGAAGCCCGTTGTCTCGTTTACGCCCGAGAAAAACTGCGCCGAGATGATCGTGGCCAGCAGGCCATAGAGGTAGAAATCATACCATTCGAAAACCGTGCCCAGCGACGAGGCGAGGATGACGCGCTTTTCCGTCCCCGTGACCTCGTGATGCTTGGGCAGGGCGCCATCATATGCCGTTGCCATTGTCCGTCTCCCGCTTGTCCGCCCGATCCCCTGACCGGCAGGCAGGCTTTGGGCCTGGATCATGCCGCTCGTGTCGAGGATTGCAAAGTCGCGCGTTACGGACTGAGGCGATAGCTAGACCATGGTCGTATCGGGGGTCGTATCGGGGGCCTTACTCTGCGGCAGCGAAGGTGAAGCGCAGATCGGGCGTTTCCAGCACCAGCTGGCGGCCATCGATGGTGGTGGTGAAGCGCTGGGCCTGTTCCAGTCCGCTTGCCAGATCATTGCCGAAGCTGGGCGCAGGGCAGGCCATGCGGGTGCCTGCGACCGGCCCGAAGCTGATATTGCCCGCCCCGTTGGCCGGCTGGCCAGCCGTCCAGGTGGAACGGCCGCGGTTGCAATCAAGCTGAAGCTGCACCTCGCCGCCGTCAAGGAAGGCGATGGTGTGGCGCCGTTGCAGCGCGGGGGTGAGTGTGGTGGTGCTGCCGGAGGTGTCGATCGCGGTCAGCTGCCATTCGGTTCCGGCAAGCGGGTGGGTATCGGGCAGCGTGATGCAGCCTCCCAGCGCGAAGGTGGCGGCAGCAGCAGCGAAAACGGCGAGTGGCTTCATCAGAATTCCCCAAAAGGCAGCGCGGCCCAATCTAGCCCGCTCACCTGAACAGACGCAATCTGTCGGCCAAACCGGCCAAACAAAAAACCGCCGGAGCGCGAACTCCGGCGGTTTTCCGTGAATTCTGGCGGAAGCGATCAGCCTTCGCGGGTGCCCGACAGCGGCATCGCGCCGAAAGCGCCTGCGTTGACCGAACCGGTGAGCGTGTCGCCGTCGATGGTCGCTTCGCAATCGAGCGTCATCGGCATCGGCACGACCATGTTCATCTTCCACGAAATGGTGTTGCCGCTGACAGTGCCGCCGGCAATGTCCATCGAGCCGAGGCTGCCGACCAGCGAGCCGCTGAAGGTGTCGCCATCGGGAACGACGGTCAGCGTGCCGGTCTGGTCGCCCATCGGGCTCTTGACGATGGTCTTGTAGGTACCTGCAACAGACATATTCCAACTCCCTGGGTGCTGTCCGGACCAGTGGCGACCCGGCACTTCAAGATGCGCTATTTACACGAGTGTCAGCGCGCTTCAACCGGATTTGGGTTGAAGCGCGCTGACGCTGCGGGATTTATTCCCCTTCCATCTCGCGCTGCTCGATCGGCAGACCGAGCGGTTCGAGCTGGGCGCGGACCTTGCTGGCATCGCCGACCACGACCCACACGAACTTGTCGGTGTCGATCGCACTGCGCGCCGCTGCATCGAGCGCGGCGGTGGTCTGCGAATTGTAGATGCCTGCGAGCTTTTCCTGATAGTCGTCGGGGCGGCCGAACAGGGCATTGCTCTGCATCGCGCCCAGCACTGCGGGCGAGGTTTCGAACCGGCCCGGCAGCGCGCCGATATCATTGGCCTTGTAGCGCTCCAGCTCTTCGGCGGTGATGCCCTTGACGGTCAGGAAATCCTTGGTCTCGCGCAGCATTTCCGCCAGCGAATCCCCGGTGCGGTCAGCCTGCACGCCGCCCGAGATCGCATAGATCACGGCGTTCTCGCGTGCCTGCGTGCCGCCGCGCACGCCATAGCTCCAGCCCTTGGTCTCGCGCAGGTTCATGTTGAGCCGCGCGAGGAAGTTGCCGCCCAGCGCGTTGTTGGCGCTGTTGAAGGCGATGAAGGCCGGATCGCCCGCATCCAGCGGCGCGATCTGCGCGCCGAGGATGAAGCTCTGCGGCGAGTTGGGGCGGTTGACCAGAATGATCCGGTTGCCCTTGCCAGCGGCGGTGGCAGCAAAGGACTTCGTGCCCTTGGCCGTGGCCGGGGCCTTCCAGTCACCGAAGGCGGCATCCAGCGCGGTCACGATCTCGGCCAGCGGCTTGTCCGAAATGACGAAAACCTCGCCATTGTCGGGGCGGATCCAGCTGTCCTTGAATGCGACCAGATCATCGCGGGTGATGGCGCTGACGCTGGCGACCGAGGCGACGCCGCCATAGGGCGTGCCGGTGCCGAACAGTTCGGGCGAAATCACGCGCTGGGCGATGCCCTGCGGCGACTTCATCGACTGGCGGATGCCGGTGACGGTCTGGTTGCGCACGCGATCAAGGTCTTCGGGGTTGAAGGCCGGCTCGCGCATGATCTGACGCATCAGATCAAGGCTGGGCGCAAGATTGGCGGTGAGCGCCGAGAGCGTGAAGGTCGAACGGTCATCGCTCCCCCCGGCCGAAACGCTGGCCCCCAGCCGCTCGCCCGCCTCGGCGATCTTCTGGGCGGACAGCTTGGCCGTGCCTTCATCGAACAGGGCGAGGGTCAGGCCCTGCAGCCCTTCCTTGCCCGCAGGGTCAGCCGCGCCGCCCGCATTGAAGCTCATCGTCACATAAGTCGCAGGCACCGCCGTGCGGCGAGCGTAGCTGACCTTCATCCCGTTCTTGAGCGTTGCGCGCTCGATGGCCGGGAAATCGAGCTCGGCAATCGAATCGATCGCCGGTGCAGGGCGCGCAGTCGAAACCGTGATCGTCTCGGAAGCGCGGTCACGTTCCGATGCGTTTTCGCCCTCGGCCTTGACCGAGGAGGCTTCCTCGTAGCTCGCATCGCGCGCGCCCGGTTCCAGCACCACGGTCATTGCCGGGCGGGTCATCCACTTGCCCAGCGCGGCCTTCACTTCGGCGGGCGTCAGGCGGGCGAGGGTTTCGAACTCCTTTGAGTAGAATGCCGGATCGTCCGCCAGCACTTCGCCTTCGGCAAGGGTCTGGGCCTTGCCGCTGAACCCGCCGACCTGCTCAAGCCCGCGGATCGTGCGGGCAAGGTTGCTGGTGACGGCGCGGCGCACTTCGTCTTCGGTCGGGCCTTCGGCGATCAGCTTGGCCACGACTTCGTCCATCCGCTTTTCCAGCACGGCGAGATCGACCCCGTCCTTGGCGGTCGCTTCGACCTGCAGGATGCCGATGCGGTGGAAGGCCGAATTGCCCGCCGAGACGCTGACGGCCAGCTGTTCATCGCGCACCAGCACATTGTCGAGGCGGCTGGAGGCGAGCCCGCCAAGGATCGAGGCGCCGACGTCGAGCGCGATGCGATCCTTGCCGGTGATCCCTTCGACCGCCCAGTAACGGGTGATGCTGGTGGCGGCGACCTGATCCTTGAAGGTCTTGCGCACCGGCTCCGTCAGGGTCGTGACTTCGGCCTGCGCCGGATCGTTCACCGGTCCGCGCTTGATGCCGCCGAAATACTTCTCGACCAGCGGCTTGGCTTCGGCCGCCGAAATGTCGCCCGCGATCACGAGGGTCGCGTTGTTGGGACCGTAGTTCTCGGTGAACCACGCCTTCACGTCTTCCATCGAGGCTGAATCAAGATCCGCCATCGAGCCGATCGCTTCGTGGCGGTAGGGGTGGCCTTCGGGGAACAGCGTCTGGAGCACGTCATAGAACACAAGGCCGCCCGGCTCGTTATCGCCCTGACGCTTTTCGTTCTGCACCACGCCGCGCTGGTTATCGAGCTTGCCCTGCGTCACCGCGCCGAGCAGGTAGCCCATGCGGTCGCTTTCCAGCCACAGCGCGCGTTCAAGCGCGGGCTTGGGCACGGTCTGGAAATAGTTGGTGCGGTCGAACCAGGTGGTGCCGTTGTAATCGGTCGCGCCCATTTCCGCGAGGTACTGGAAGTAGTCGTTGGGGGCGTTTTCCGATCCGTTGAACATCAGGTGTTCGAACAGGTGGGCAAAGCCGGTCTTGCCCTTGGGCTCGTCCTTGGAACCAACATTGTACCACACGGTGACATTGACGATCGGGGCCTTGCGGTCCTCGTGCACCAGAACGGTCAGCCCGTTTTCGAGCTTGAACTCCTGATACGGGATTTTGACCTGCGAAACGAGCGTCGGCAGGTCGGCGACCGCCTGCGGAGCGGTGCTGTGGCCTGCGTGGTTATCGGCCCATGCCGGGACGGCGGGCGCGCAGAGCGCAAGGGCAAGCGCCGAAAGACTGGCGGCAGCGAAACGATGGGTCATTGACGAAGGCTCCGATGGAAAGGTCAGGCGAAGAAGAAGCGCCGGTCAGCGCGCAGATGTGACAGTCTGGCGGCTGCTGGCATTCGCCAGCAGATCATCGCGCCAGAAATAGACAGGCTTCAGCTTGTGATCGACGAACAGCCGCATCTGGTCGGTGTAGTGCTTGCTGGCGGGGCGGGTAGATGCCGCGCCGAACGGCTGGATCGAGCGCGAGGCAACCCGCTGGCCGGGCTGCCATTCGGTCCACATGATGAAGCTGTCACCATGTTTCAGGCTCAGGCGACCGTCCTCGGCCACATCCCACGTGGTCGAGGCGCGCAGCGTGTCCGAACCGCCATCCAGCGGCAGGTCGAGTTCGCCTTGCCGCAGCCGCAGCAGATCGGACATGGGCGGATCGATCCGGCCGAAATGGCGGAGCAGGTGGTTGGTCGCCGCTCTCAGCTTCTCTTTGACGTCGGGGAAGGGCTTGTTGTTGTAGTCCGCCGCCATGAAATCACGGATCAGGAGCAGGGCAAGCGCGTCGGCCGGTCCGTTATTGTCTGCCGTAAAGTCCCAGCTGAGCAGCAGTTCCCGAGCCTTTCTGATGCCGCCTGCGTCAGCGCCCCAACTCACCATGTCGCGGGTGAATTTCATGGACTCGATCTCATCGAACAGCCGGTCGACATAGCCCTGGCGTTCGTAGCCGGTGTCATACTTGATCGTCTCAAGCGTCGCCCGGTCGAGCACGCTCGCTTCCGACAGCAGCTTGTAGGCGCGCCATGACCGGTTGGTCTGCTTGAGTTCGATCCCCATGACAGGCGCAAACGCTTCAGGGTCGAGATCGCTCCCGGCGCCCGCAGCGGTGAAGGGGGTGTTGTTCGAATTGTAGAGCCACCCGCTCGCCGGGTTCACGATCCGGGGCAGGGTCTTGTAATCCACTGCACCCTGCCAGATCAGGTCGCTGCGGTTGCCGGGCAGGATGCCGCGCCAGTCAGCCTGAACGCTTTCGGGCCGGGCAGGGATGGCCGCGTTGTAGATATAGGCGATGGTGCCGGTCTGGTCGGCGTAAATGAAGTTGGTCGAGGGGATGGCAAGGCGTGACAGCTGCGCTTCCCATTCGGCGAAGGTCTTTGCCTTGTTGATGCGGTAATAGGCGTCAAGTTGGCCCAATTGCCCGATCCCGCCATAGCGGATGGCAAAGGCCCCCTTGTCGTTTCTGATCACCGGGCCGTGGACGCTTCGCAGCACTTCCTTGCGGATCGGCAGCACCACCGGACCGATCTTGACCGGCAGCGTCACCCACTTGCTTTCCAGATCGCGCCACTCGCCGTCGAGCTTGTAGCGGGTGCCGGCCTCATTAAGTTCCAGCTGATAGACGTCGATCATGTCGGGCGTGTTGACCGTGTTGGTCCAGCCCAAGTGCTCATTATGGCCGAGGAACGGGAACGGCGATCCGGGGAAATTCGCGCCCGCAAAGTGCCAGCCTTCGCCGCTTTCGACGACGAGTTCGTACCACGCCACCCCGCCACGCAGCGGCTGGTGCGAATTGGAGATCAGAGTGGTCGGCCCGCCCGATTTCTTGGGCGCAACGGCAAAGGCGTTGGAGCCGAGGTGTTCGGCATCCTCGCCCAGCGGCAGCACCATGCGGCGCGCCTGATCGGTTGCAGCAGCGGCAGGCGCGGGCTCGGCAGGCGCGGCACCGGGCAGCGGCGGGCGCGGGAAGCCGGGGATGTCGGGGCCGTGCTCGCGCCGAAGGTCCTCGCCTGCCACCAGCGGGCCGATCACGCCGTCCAGCCCGAAGAAGAACGGCTGGCGCAGCGCGAAGCCCGCAGCCACATCCATGCCGTTAACCGGGAACAGGTTGGCGAGCTTGACCTCGCCCTGATGGTCCTCGGCATAGTGGTTGAGCCCTTCGGCATAGGCCTCGAACAGCGCGCGGGTATCGGCGGGAAGCTTGGGGTATTCGCGCTCTGCGGTGCCGCGCGCGTCAATCAGGTGGTAGGCGTAATCGATCTTCGCGCCTTCCTCGCCCGCAATCGCGCCGAACCGCCCGCGCGCCATCGCCACCACGTCCTGAAGGGTGAAGAAATCGTCCTCGGCATGGGCGATGGCGACGCCGTAAGCCGTGTCGGCATCCGTCTTGCCGTAGATATGCGGGACGCCGAATTCGTCGCGGATGATCTCGGCAGAATAGGTGCGGCCCTGCGCGGGATTGGCCGCGCTGGCCATGAACGGCTCCCAGGTGGCCAGCACCACCACCGCCAGCAACAGCACGCCCACCAGCGCAAATGCGCCGCGCTTGACCCAGATCATGTCCGATTTCTCTCCCAAACCGTAAGCAGGCTCCATCGCGCGGGGCAGGGACGAGGTCAAGGCTGGCGCCCTCTTGCCATGGGCGGGGATCGAACCCACCTAGTCGAGTAATACACCTGCTCTTGCGATTTTTGTGGTGGCGGGCCTTGTGTGGCCAATGTGCAACACCATCTGCTAGCGGTAACCTTTGGAGGGGTTAGACGACATGAATCTGGAAAAGTTCACCGACCGGGCCAAGGGCTTCCTGCAAGCCGCGCAAACGGTCGCGATCCGCATGAACCACCAGCGCATCACGCCGCTGCACATCGCCAAGGCCTTGCTGGAAGACAGCGAGGGCATGGCCGCCGGGCTGATCCAGCGCGCGGGCGGGACGGCGGCTCTGGCGGTGGCGGCGGTGGATGCCGGGCTGGCGAAGATTCCGGCTGTCACCGGCAGCGGCGCGCAGGCGACGCCGGGGCTGGATAATGATGCCGTCCGGGTGCTCGATCAGGCCGAGCAGATCGCCGACAAGTCTGGCGACAGCTATGTCACGGTTGAACGGATGCTGGTCGCGCTGGCCCTGTCGCAAGGCACCGCGGGCGAGGGTCTGAAGGCGGCTGGCATCACCCCGCAAAGCCTCAACACCGCGATCGAACAATTGCGCGGCGGCAAGCGCGCGGACAGCGCCGGGGCCGAGAATACCTATGACGCGATGCAGAAATTCGCCCGCGATCTGACGCAGGCGGCGCGCGACGGGAAGCTTGATCCGGTGATTGGCCGCGACGAGGAAATCCGCCGCACCATCCAGATCCTCGCCCGGCGCACCAAGAACAACCCGGCCCTGATCGGCGAGCCCGGCACCGGGAAAACCGCGATTGCCGAAGGCCTCGCGCTGCGCATCGCCAATGGCGACGTGCCCGACAGCCTCAAGGGTCGTACGCTCATGAGCCTCGACATGGGGTCGCTGATTGCAGGCGCGAAGTATCGCGGCGAGTTCGAGGAGCGCCTCAAAAGCGTGCTCGACGAAGTCAAGAATGCCGATGGCCAGATCATCCTGTTCATCGACGAGATGCACACGCTGATCGGCGCGGGCGCGTCCGAGGGCTCGATGGATGCCTCCAACCTGCTGAAGCCCGCCCTGTCGCGCGGGGAGCTGCATTGCATCGGCGCAACCACGCTCGATGAATACCAGAAATATGTCGAGAAAGACCCCGCGCTCCAGCGGCGTTTCCAGCCGGTGTTCATCGCCGAGCCGACGGTTGAGGACACCATCAGCATCCTGCGCGGGATCAAGGACAAGTACGAACTCCACCACGGCGTCCGCATCACCGATGGGGCGATTGTGGCGGCGGCCAAGCTGTCCGATCGCTACATCCAGAACCGCTTCCTTCCCGACAAGGCGATCGACCTGATGGACGAAGCCGCCAGCCGCATCCGCATGGAGGTGGAGAGCAAGCCCGAGGAAATCGAAGCGCTCGACCGGCGGATCATTCAGCTGAAGATCGAGGAATCGGCGCTCCAGAAGGAGAGCGACCAGAACTCCAAGGACCGCCTTGTCGCGCTGCGCGAGGAGTTGGCGAACCTTGAGCAACAGTCGGCCGAACTCACCACCCGCTGGCAGAACGAGCGCGACAAGATCGAGGCTGAAGGCAAGATCAAAGAACAGCTCGATGCCGCGCGGCTGGAGCTGGAACAGGCCCAGCGCGAAGGCGATCTCGGCAAGGCGGGGGAGCTGTCCTACGGCACTATCCCCGCGCTCGAAAAGCAGCTCGCCGAAGCGCAAGGCCAGGCCGCCAACGCGATGCTGCGCGAGGAAGTGACCGAGGAGGACATCGCCGGGGTCGTCAGCCGCTGGACCGGGATTCCGGTCGACCGGATGATGGCGGGCGAGCGTGAAAAGCTGCTGGCGATGGAGAGCATCCTCGGCAAGCGGGTGATCGGGCAGACGCAGGCGATCGAGGCGGTCTCCAAGGCTGTCCGCCGCGCGCGCGCCGGGCTGCAAGACCCCGGCCGGCCCTTGGGCAGCTTCCTGTTCCTCGGCCCGACGGGCGTCGGCAAGACCGAACTGACCAAGGCGCTCGCCGGTTTCCTGTTCGACGATGACAGCGCGATGGTGCGCATCGACATGAGCGAATTCATGGAGAAGCACGCCGTCGCCCGCCTGATCGGCGCGCCTCCGGGCTATGTCGGCTATGAAGAGGGCGGGGTGCTGACCGAGGCGGTGCGCCGCCGCCCCTATCAGGTGGTCTTGTTCGACGAGGTCGAGAAGGCGCACAGCGACGTGTTCAACGTGCTGCTGCAAGTGCTCGACGATGGCCGCCTCACCGACGGGCAGGGCCGGGTCGTGGATTTCAGCAACACGCTGATTATCCTGACCTCGAATCTCGGCAGCCAGTATCTCGCCAACCTGCCTGACGGGGCGGAGCCCGCCACGGTCGAGAAGGACGTGATGGATGTGGTGCGCGGGCATTTCCGGCCCGAATTCCTCAACCGTCTCGACGAGATCATCCTGTTCCACCGTCTGGGGCAGGAGCATATGGCCCCGATCGTCCAGATCCAGGTCGGGCGGGTGCAAAAGCTGCTAGCCGACCGCAAGATCACGCTCGATCTGTCCGATGCGGCGCTGCGCTGGCTCGGGCGGGTCGGCTATGATCCGGTCTATGGCGCGCGGCCGTTGAAGCGGGCGGTGCAACGCTACCTGCAAGACCCGCTTGCCGAGATGCTGCTCGAAGGCAAATTGCCCGACGGGGCGACGCTCGGCATCGACGAGGGTGACGGGAAGTTGAACATGACGATTCGCTGATCGCCGGTTCACCATCCCCAAAGACATGCCGCGCAAGATTGTAAGCTTGCGTCGCACGATCCGGTAAGTGGGGCGGTTTGTTGCGTGCAAACCGCCCTAGCTTTTAATATTCGCAAAGCCACAAACTAACAATATTGCGGAGCTGGCCTGCCCCGGCCCCTGAATGTGGGATTAACGCAACACCCCCCCGAAAAGCTGAGGGATTGCGACGGGGTGCTTTGACATCAAACTTTCGCCATTGCACAAAACAGTCACTGCGGGGACTGAATTGGACAACCATTGAAGCGCGCGCCTTCCACATGGGGCAATTATGTGGCGGGCGTGGATGGTTGTTCTGACGTCTCCGGTTCGGGCAACTGGAGTGATCATGACGAAATTTCACAGCAATTCGATCAAGGCGCTGGCCTTCTCCGCTTCGGCAATCGCGTTTGTGATTGCAGGCCCTGCCTATGCGCAGGACGCCGATGAGCCGGCACAGGAAGAGGAAGAAGAGAAAGTCAGCGTAGGTACGGACGGCAAGGGCCGTACGACGGAAGGTAACATCACAGTTACCGGTTCGCGTATCGTGCGCGACACCTACAGCTCGATTTCGCCGCTGCAGGTTCTCACCACCGAAAACCAGCAGGCTGTCGGTGCGTTTGACCCGGCCCAGATCCTTCAGCGTTCGGAAGCTGCTGCCGGTCAGCAGATCGACGCGACCTTCAACGGGTTCGTGCTCGACAACGGCCCGGGTTCGCAGACGCTGAACCTGCGCGGCCTTGGTGCTGACCGCACCCTGCTGCTGATCAATGGTCGCCGCCTCTCGCCCGCGGGCGTGGAAGGTGCGCCGTCCAACCCTTCGCTGAACCTGCTGCCCTCGTCGCTGGTTGACCGTTTCGACATCCTCACCGACGGCGCTTCGTCGATCTATGGTTCGGACGCGGTCGCGGGCGTGGTCAACGTCATTTTGCGCAAGGACTTCGATGGCCTCGAAATCCAGCTCAACGGTGACCTCAACGAATATGGCGCCGGTGACGATTTCACTGTCAGCGCTGCCTGGGGCTTCAACACCGACCGCGCCGTGTTCGGCATCGGTGCTGAATGGCGCCGGGTCGACCAGATCCTTCTGGGTGACCGTCCGTTCCTCGCGGGCTGCGACCGTCACTTCGAAATCGACCAGAACGGCAACATCCTGAACGCCGACCTTCAGTCGGACGCCAACACGCGTAACCGCAGCAACGGCCGGATCGGTTCGCCGATCCAGGATTGTAAGCCGGGCAACTTCGGCGCCGGCGTCCAGTTTGCTGGTGGTCCGGGCGTGCCTGCGGGTACCCGTATCGGTACGGCATTCTTCGATCCGCGCCAGTATGGCCGGACCGTCGGTGGCCGTCCGATCTCGGGTAACACCGGGATCCCCGGTTTCTCGGAAGACTTCAACGCGTTCGTTGACCCGATCGACGCCAACGGCGACGGCATCCGCGATATCAACGCCATCGATTACGGCCAGATCGACCCCACCATCGTCTTCATCCCCAAGCAGGACACCTACAACGTGTTCGCTTACGGTGAATACGTCCTGCCGGGTGATGCCAACCTGACCCCCTATTTCGAAGCGAGCTACAGCCGCGTCGAAACCGACAACCCGAACGGCAACCAGGGCCAGTTCTTCCCCTGGGTTCCGGCCGGCAACCAGTTCAACCCCTGCAACATCGCGGCTGGCGGTGTCGATTGCCGCGCGGTTGACAACAACTTCCAGCAGATCCTGCCGGGTCAGGCGAACTTCGGGCGTCGTCCTGCGCTGACCTCGCCCGCTTTGGCTCCGCTGAACTCGCAGGCGTCCATCGCGGTTCGTCCGGTTGTGCTGGTTGACGGTGACCGCAACAACTTCGCGGTCACGCAAGAACAGTATCGCGGCGTGCTCGGTATTCGCGGTGAACTTCCGTTCATCGGTTCGAGCTGGACCTTCGATGTCTCGGGCGTTTACTCGCGCTCGATGGGCAAGTCGATCCGTCGGGGTATCCGCGAAGACAAGCTGGCCTTCGCTCTCGGGATCGATCCCACCGCGGACTTCAACCCGACCGGTAGCCCGCCCAACACCATCGACAACGACGGTGACGGGATCGCGGACGACTACCAGAGCCTCGCTGTCAGCCCGATGCTGAACGCGTCGACTGGCGTGGCTGCAGGCACGCCCTGTAACACGGCCGGCCTGCGCAATCCGAACCTCGCCGCGCCTGACCTGATTGCAGGCTGCGTGCCGGTGAACATGTTCGCGCCGTCGCTCTATGGTCAGCCCGGTGGTGCCATTGCGCCGATCGGCGACTTCGCGACCCCGGCTGAGCGTGACTACCTGTTCGGTGAACGCACGTTCGACACCGTCTACGAGCAGAAGATCATCTCGGGCTACATCACCGGTGACCTGTTCGAACTTCCGGCAGGCCCCGTTGGCGTCGTGCTCGGCGGTGAATGGCGTGAGGACTCGATCGACTCGAACCCCAACTTCGTCGCATCGAACGGCCTGTTCTGGGGCTTCTTCGCTGACGGCGGCGCGGTCGGTTCCAAGTGGATCCGCGAACTCTACGGCGAAATCGACATGCCGCTTCAGGCCGGCAAGCCGATGGTCGAAGAGCTGACCGTGAACGTTTCGGGTCGTCTGACCGACGAAGAGTTCTACGGCACCAACGGCACCTTCGCCGTGAAGGGTGGCTGGCGTCCGGTGGCTCCGCTGCTGTTCAAGTTCAGCTACGGTACGTCGTTCCGTGCGCCGAACCTGCGCGAGAACTTCCTGCTCAGCCAGTCGGGCTTCGGTAACTTCATCGATCCTTGCGCGGTGCCGGGTGCGGCGTTTGCGCCGGGCGTCGGTTACATCGCCGATCAGGAAACCCGCGATCCGGCCGTGCTCGCCAACTGCCGCCGCGAAGGTCGTGACCCGACCCGCGTCGGGATTGACGAGGGCGTCACCAACACCGTGCAGCAGAGCAACGTTCAGGTGTTCAGCGGCGGTTCGCTCGACATCGATCCGGAAACCTCGCGCTCGATCACGACTGGCTTTGCCTTCGAAGAAGATTGGGCGAGCGGCTTCGAATTCGCGTTCAACTTCAACTACTACGACATCAAGTTGAAGAACTCGATCGTTGAAGCGACCGGTGGCTTCATCCTCGGTGACTGCTTCGGTCGTCTCGAAGGTGGCCGTAGCCCGTTCTGCGACCGCATCACCTCGAGCGATCAGCTGAATGCACGTTTCCTGGTCTCGCAGATCCAGGCAGCGTTCATCAACCTCGACGAGGAATCGGTCCGCGGTCTCGATATCAACACCACCTTCAGCTACCCGGTGACTATCGGCGGTGAAGAACTCGACCTCACGCTGAACCTGAC
This sequence comes from Porphyrobacter sp., assembly GCA_032116115.1. GTDB lineage: Bacteria > Pseudomonadota > Alphaproteobacteria > Sphingomonadales > Sphingomonadaceae > Erythrobacter. Next base: position 17,056 of record JAUMAX010000003.1, on the reverse strand, counting down.
GGCCAACCACCTGATTGAACGTTCGACCACCACTCGTGATGCCCAGGGCAACCGTCTGACCGACGACTTTGCCGGCCGGTTCTTCTTCCCGAGCTGGATTGGCCGTGCGACCTTCAACGTGCGCTACGACGACTTCCTGTTCACCTGGCAGACCCGTTACATCGGTGACGTGTCGCAGGATCCGGACTTCGTCGATCCGTTCTCGGATGCCTTCGGCTTCGGCCCGGACGGCGTGGCAACCGGTGTTATCGCCAACACCTGCCTCGGCAGCGGTTCGCGCAACCCGACGACCATCGCCAATCCGAACCAGCTGAACGGCATCGTCCAGGGTGACGGCGTGTTCTGCCGCAACGTCGGCTTCGCCAACGAGTGGTTCGAGCACACCGCGTCGGTCCGTTGGGACAACGGCGACCTCCGCATCATCGCGGGCGTCCGGAACCTGTTCAACAAGGCTCCGCCGCGTGTCGACAGCTCGGAAGTGCTGGCGATCGCCAACACCCCGCTGGGTGGTGGTTACGACCTCAACGGCCGCGAATTCTTCGCTCAGCTGCTTTATCGCTTCTGATCGACGAATGGTCTGAATGACTAGAAGAATGCGGCCTCCCGGCATTTGCCGAGAGGCCGCATTTTTCGTTTGAAGCCAGTGGGGCCGGACATAGATTGATGCATCGCTGCGTCTGAGTCCCTCAACCTAGTGACCTTTGGGAAAACACGGATCATGAAACTCCTCAAAGCCTCGTTCACCGCAGCTCTGCTCGGTGTCTCAACCCTCGGTCTCGTTACCGCCGCACCCGCCCCGACCCAGGCACAAGGAGCAATCCCGGTGGACGTCTGGGCGCTGCGCGATGTGGTCGATCAGGTGCAGCTGTCTCCTGATGGCAAGCACCTTCTGGTGCACAAGGTTGAAAGCCGCGAAGGCGAATACATTCTCGAAATCTACGCGACGGATGATCTGTCGAAGCCGCTGCGCCGCCTTGCGGCCGACCCGATGGAGATCATCAGCGCGCGGTGGGTCAGCGACAATCTGATCTTCGGCAACGCCTGGCAGCAGGTGCGCGAGAACGTGAAGTCGCAGGAAGAAAACACCCGCAACTTCGCGTCCTATTTCTACGATCTCAACAAGAACAAATTCCAGCAGATCCGCGGCAGCTTCAACGTTGTCACGCTGCTTCCGGACGAACCGGACAAGATCATCATTGCCGCCGGCAACGCCGTCACCGGCGGGCCGGGCAGTGACCCCATCGCCGCGTTCCGTCCGCGCGATTTCTACAAGCTTGACCTCAAGACCGGCGCGCAGTCGCTCATCCTGAAGGGCACCCGCAAGTACGGCAACGTCACGTTCGACAACAAGGGCAACCCGCGCTTTGCCATCGGGCAGGACACCGACAACACCATCAAGACCTATTTCCGCAAGCCGGGCGATGGCAGCTGGACCCAGTTTGGCCCGGTCTATGACCAGGACGACATGGCCAACCTCTACCGCTTCATCGGCGGGTTCCAGGGGCTGGCCGGGTTCGATCCCGAAAACCCCGCGATCGGCTACATGATCGACGCGCTCAACGGTGAGGACAAGGCCGCGCTGTGGGAGTTCAACTTCGACACCGGCCAGATCGGCAAGAAGCTGTTCCAGGCCGAGGATGCCGACGTCCTGAGTGTCGGGCTCCACTCGATCCCCGGCAACGGTAAGCTTGCTTACGCCGAATACCCCGGTGCCAAGTGGGAACGCCACTGGTTCGACGAGGACGAGAAGGCGCTTCACGAGGCGCTGCAGCAGCAGATCCCCTACGCCCACAACCTCGACATCTCCAGCCGTTCACGCGACGGCAGGCGGATGATCGTGACCAATCGCGGACCACGCGATCCGGGCTCGTTCTGGCTGGTGAAGGACGGGCAGCTTGCTAAGCTGGGCAGCCGCAACCCGTTGCTCAATCCCGAGCAGCTCTCGGACGTGAAGTATATCCGTTACAAGTCGCGCGACGGGATGATGATCCCGGGCTATGTCACGATCCCCAAGGGGACGCCGCCTTTCCCGCTGATCGTGCTGCCGCACGGCGGGCCTGCGGTATCGGAGGTGGTCGATTTCGACGAATGGGGCCAGTTGCTCGCAAATGCGGGCTACATGGTGCTCCAGCCGGAATACCGCATGACGGTCGGCTTCGGGAAGAAGCACTTCGATTCCGGGCATAATGAACACGGCTACAAGATGCAGGACGACAAGGACGACGGGGCACTTTACCTTGTCGAACAGGGCCTTGCCGATCCGGACCGGATGGCGATGTTCGGGTGGTCCTATGGCGGCTATGCCGCACTGGTGGCGGCTGCGCGGGAAGAAAACATCTACCAGTGCGCCATCGCCGGAGCAGCAGTGTCCCGCCCCGAAGTGTGGTACCGCGATGTGGTCGGCCCCACCACGCCCAAGGCGATCGACGAATGGTTCCAGGGCCGCGGCGTGACCAAGGGGGTCAATCCCTATGCGACTGTCGACAAGGTCAACATTCCGCTGCTGATGGTCCATCCCGAAGATGACAGCCGCGTGCTGTATTACCACTTCACGGACTACAAGAAGAAGTTCGAATCCCTTGGCAAAACCGGCGAGTTCATCACGCTGGAGGATGCGGACCACTTCTATCCGACGCTGATGTACACCCACCAGCAGCAGTTTTACACCAAGATGCTCGACTATCTCGCCAATGACTGCGGCCCCGGCGGGCTGTAAGGGCGGGCGGCAAGCCTCGGACAAAAAGGGCGCGGCCAGCGATGGCCGCGCCCTTTTTTCATCAGGCCCGTTGGCCGGAGTCGCTTACTGGACGCGGCGCCCCTTGATGCCTTTCTGGCCGTTGATCCGCAGGAAATAGCTGCTGAGCGCGCCCTTCTTGATCTCGAGTGTCTGACCGACCTTGGGCTTCATGAGCCGCGCGGGCAGTTCGTCGAGCTGCCATTGTGCGCCTTCGGCCGTGGTGATGACCAACGTCTGGCCGCTGGCGCGCACGCCTGCGATCGTGGTGTTGAGGGTGGTGAATTCCTCGGCCTTTTCCGGATCGTCCTTGTCGCTTTCACCGCCGAAGATGCCGAGGTCGGGCAGGGTGAAGCCGAACAGCTTGCGCCGCGTCTGGCGCACGTCCTCGGCGTCGACAACGCGCACCTCGCCTTCGCTGCTGGCCGAGACCATTGCTGCAACCGCGGTGTCGTAACACGCGAGGCGCTCGGCAGCGTCGGGTTTGGCCTGACAGGTCCGCAAGGCGGTGACGTAGCTGCTCTCGTTCGACTTGGCCTTGTCATCTGCGGCAAGCGGGGCAGCAAGAGCGAGCGCGCCAAGCGCGGCGCAGGCGGCAACGCGGGTTCGGGTCATCATGGTCATCTCCCCTTGCGGGCGCTGAGCGGCCCTGTCGGTTGCCCGCATGAATACCGCCGCCCGCTCCCCAAGGCAAACGGGCAGCGTGCGGTCAGCCGTCGTAGCCCATGCGGTCCGCCCAGGGCGCAAGAATCGGCATCACCGGAGCCAGCTGATCGGCATAGCGCCGCCAGCGCCCGCTTGCGCGGGTGTAGAGCTTTTCGCCGATCTGGGCGTAGCTGGCGGTCTTCACGCGGCCGCGTTCCTTCGCGGTTTCCTCGTGAGCCAGCAGGCGGTCGTTCCAGTCGAGGCCGAGCCATGTCACCAGCGGCTGCAATTCGGCGCGGGGGTCTTCGACCAGCCGCTCGTAGCGCACGGCGTGCGAGGCGATCGGGAGCAATTCACCGGCACGGTGCCATGCGCGGAACACCGCGTCATAGGTGTGCGCCGCTTCATGGAGATCGGTGAAGCTGCGCATGGCGTAATTGAGTGTGAAATTGGCCATGAAGCAACTCAGCACAACGTCCGCCGGGTGACGTTCAGCCATGATGAAGCGCGCATTGGGGAACATCCGGTGGATCTGCACCGCGCGGGCCATGTTGAGCGGGTGCTTGTCGACCAGCCAGCGCGTCCCGTCCCAGCCGTTCCGCCGTGCGCTGTCGAAATAGGCTTCGCGCAGCTGCCCGCATTGCTGCGGGGTCAGCGCGGCCAGATCGGCATTGCCCAGCATCCGCAGAACCTCCGTCATGACCGGACGTTCCTCCAGCACGCACAGGTCGGGCAGGCCCATCAGCATGGTATCGAGCAGCGTCGTGCCCGAACGCGGAAAGCCGACGAGAAACACCGGATCGCGCCGCGCCGGATCGGGGCTTAGCGGCGGGGCCCAGCGCGCAGCCCATTCCGGGCTCCAGCGTGCAAGGTCAGCCTCGATGCTTTCGCGGAAGGTCGGCCCGCGGCGCGGCGGGGCCTCGGCCATTGCAGCAGCGTTCATGGCCTCGAAGGCGGCAAAGGCGCGCGGGACATCGCCCAGGCGCTCGGCGATATTGCCGATCAGGGCCATGCGGCGCATCGGGTGGATCGTTTCAGGGATCGCCTCTGCATGGGCAGCGGCATCCTCGAAACGGCCTTCGCGTTGGGCCAGCCATGCGTGCAGGAACGCCACTTCGGGCGGGCAAGCCGCGGGATCGAGGCTGGCAAGAAAGCCAGCAAGGGCCTCATTACGGTTGGTGGCTTCGTAAAGGCGGCCCAGTTCCAGATGGGACTCGCCGAATTCCGGCCAGCGCTTCACCGCCGCTTCAAGCACAGTGATCGCCTCGTCGAGCAATTCGTTATGGGCCAGCGCCATCGCCAGCTCGGTCTGCACGGCGCGGTTGTCGGGCGCGATTTCGGCCACGTCGCGCGCAACCTTGAGGCGCGGGCCGCCCAGATCGGCCTGTCGCAGCACGTCGGCAAGGTTGAGATACATCCCCGGTTCGTCGGGCTGATAGGTGATCGCATGCTCGAAAGCGGTGATCGCCTGATCGACGTTACCGGCGGCGGCATGGATATTGCCGACATTGTTCCAGCTCGCCGCGTCGGTGGGTTCGCCCTGAAGCACGCGGGCATAGGCGGCAATCGCCTGCGCCTGTTCGCCGCGTTGCTGGCGCACCCACGCCTCGATCCGGGCGAGAGCAGGCAGGTCCGCCCCTTGCGCCAGCGTCAGTGCATCATCGGCTCGCCCTGCCGCGAGCAGGGCCTTGGCAAGATCGGCGCGGATCTCGATATCGTCGGGACGCAGCCGGGCGAGGGCTTCGAGATGGGCAACAGCACGCGGCGCATCGCCCAGTTCCAGCGCGGCCAGCCCGGCAATGGCAAGGAACGGCGCGCCATCCTCGGTCGCCGCGGCGTGAGCCTCTGCCAGCGCCAGCGCGCCTGCGGCATCGCCGGCTTGCCGCAAACGGATCGCCTCGGCCAGTGCCGGCGGCAGGGTCTGGGTGGGGGTAGCCTGATACATCGCAATCAATCCTGTCGGGGGCGGGCAATATCGAACGCGACGGTCAGCCGCTCGCCCTTGGAGAAGGGGCGCGTACCATGCCACATGGTGGATGGGAACAGCACCAGACGGCCGGGTTTCGGCTCGACCAGGCGCAGGGGCGCAAGCCCCGGCACCAGATCGCGCGCCTCGCCAAGGCTGAGCCAGCCGGCGTGGCCGTCTTCACTGTGGCCCAGTGTTTCGGGAAGGGCGACATACAGCGCCGAGCTGAACCAGCCTTGCGGATGGACGTGATCGGTGTGGAAGCCTGCGTTTTCGAGCCTGACGGACCATGAACCGGCGATGCGCACCGGTGCGCGGGCGGCGGGCAGGGTGGGGTGGCCGGGCTGGGGCGGAGGAAGCTGGGCGATGTGCTGGCGGACGATCTCCAGCAGCCGTGCCTTGAGATCGCGGATCGCAGGTTCGATGCGCAACAGCAGATTGCCGTCGGTCTGCGTGCCCCCGCGCACCGACTGGTCAAGCGGGGCGGCGGTGGTGAGATGCAAGCCCCGCAGATGGGCGGCCAGCGCGGCGAGGTCGGCCTCTGAATAGCCGATATCATAGACGCCGACGAGGCGCGGGTCGCTCTCCAGCCAGGCGGCGCGATCATCCCCCGTCATGCGCCAGGCCAGCGCGAGGTAGGGCCACAGGGCGTGATCGCCGGGCTGACCAAGCAAGGGTTCGAGCAGGGCAGCAGCGCCCGTACCGTCGCCGCGGCGGATCAGGTGGCGGGCGCGCAACCAAGCCTCGCCGGTATCGGCTGCCGGTCCGGCGGCGGCAAAGTGGGTATCTGCTGCCTCCAACGCGCCGCTTTCGGAGGCGATATGGCCCGCCATCAGGCTGAGCCAGCGCTGCGTGCCGAGCGCGGCTTGCGCCCGCGACACGGCCTCGCCCGCACGGGGCAGGTCGCGCGCCTGAAGCGCGAGGGAGATCGCCAGATGGTGGAGGTCCGCCGACTGCGGCAGACGCGTGAGGGCCTCTGCTAGGCTGGCGAGCGGGTCTTGCCCCATCTGCCCGCCGAGCGCGGCACAGCTGCGGTGGCCGTCAAGCCATAGCGGGTTGGCGGCAAGGATGCGGGTGAGCAGGGCAATGCCTGCATCCGCGCGTCCTTCGGCGAGCAGGGCAGCTGCTTGCCCTGTCAGGATCGTGCCGTCCTGCGGCGCGAGCGGTGCCGCAGCTGCGAACAGGGCGGCAGCTGGCAGGCCCGCTTCCAGCGCGGTGCGCGCGTGGGAATGGGCGATCAGCCCGTCGCGCGGGGCAAGGGCAGCGGCGGCGCGGAAGGCTTCGTAAGCGGTCTGGCTGTCACCGCAGGCGCGCGCGGCGAGACCGAGCAACTGCTGGGCCTGTGCGCTTCCCGGGTGGCGCGCTGCGAGTTCGCGCGCGCGGGGGAGCAGGAGTTCGGGAAAATCGGCATTGATCAGCGGCACGCCTGCGCCGAGCGCGGCGGCGGGATCGGCCAGCGGAAATTGCGCGATCCGGGCGAGGGCTTCGGCGTGTCTCACGCAGGCAGGTTCCCCAAACGAAAATGGCGGGCCTTTCGGCCCGCCATCTCGTGTCTAGCGACAGCGACGCTTAGAAATCAAGCGTCACGCCGGCGAACAGGTAGCGACCAAGCGCATCATACATCTGCGCGTAGACGTTGCCGTTGCACGAACCCGCGGGGCAAGCCTGCGAGCCGGTCGTCGGCGGAGCCTTGTCGAGCACGTTGTTGGCGCCGAGGACGAAGTTGAAGTTGTCCCCTGCGTCGAACGTGAAGGTCAGGTCGAAGTAGTTGACGGCGTCGAAGCCGGCAGCACCCGGACGGGCAACCCCACCCGGAGCCGGACCGTTCGGACCAGCGTTGCGCAGGTTGGTGTTGGTCGACACCGCATCCAGCGAGACGCTGGAGAAGTGACGCCAACGCAGCGATGCGCCGATGCCGTTGCGGAAGTTGAAGCCGAGACGGGCCTGGTGGCGCCACTCGGGGTTCGGCTGACCGCAAACGTTACCGTAGAGACCAACGCAATCGAAGGTCTGGTCAAGGTTCGGAATCGAGACCCCCGTGTCGGTCACCAGCTCATCGAGGTAGGTGCCGAGGAAGTTGAAGGTCAGCGTGCCGACATCACCGATTTCGGTGGTGTAGTTCACCTGAGCATCGATACCCGAGGTCGAGAAACCACCGATGTTCTGCGTGACGTTGGTCGTGAAACCAGATGCCGAACGCCAGAGCGAGCCGGTGGGGTCACGGTTGATGAGGCCGCAGAAGAACGGATCCGCCGTCGCGGTACAGGCCGCGAGGATGGTGTCCGAACCGATCCCGCCGATTGCTTCCGTGATGTCGATGTTGAAGTAATCGACGCTGGCGGTGAAGCCAGGCAGGAAGGTCGGGGTCAGCACCGCACCGACGGTGTAGGTGTCGGCGATTTCCGGGGTCAGGTTGATGTTGCCACCAACGAAGCCGTTGTACTGGTCAGCCGGGTTGGCAACGACGGTCTGACCGACGCTGAGACCCTGAGCCAAACAGCCAGTGTTGGCTGCGGTGATGACGAAGCCCGAGCAGGGATCCGACGAACCGTCGAGTGCAACGAGGTTCGGTGCGAACAGATCCTGCACCGTCGGCGCACGCACCGCACGGTTGTAACCACCGCGGATGCGGATGTCGCGGATCGGAGCGAACTCACCTTCGATCTTGTAGGTGTCGGTGTTCACGCCGGTGCTGTAGTCCGAATAGCGATAGCCGCCGGTGACCGTGAAGTCATAGACCCAGCTGTCCTGCGCGATCGGGATACGGACTTCGGTGAAGAATTCCTTCACGTTGAAGCTGCCGCGAACCGGGAGAGTCGCCGCCCCCTGACCAGCAAGATCGCCGGTGCTGAACGCGGTGTCCGAGCTGAACTGCAGGCTTTCCTTGCGGTATTCGGTACCGAACACGACATCGACGCCCTGGTCGGACCAGGGGGTCTTGAGGCCGTATTCACCCAGCGAACCCGACAGGAACGCGTTGGCGACCTGCTGTTCCACGACGCCGCGCGAGAAGCCCGGGGTCGAGAGGTAGGCCACCGAAGCCGCGCTCGGCGCCACGGTGCCGGGCGAGAAGATGTCCCAAGGCACGCAGTTCGGGTCCGAACCGTCGAGGGTCGAACGGCAGACCGGGGTTCCGCCCGGACCGGTCACGACGTCGAGGGCACGGCCGAGGCGCGAGACCGAGAAGTCGTTCAGGTAGGTCTGGGCGTAGTTGTTACGGCCATACTGGTAGAACGCATCATACGACCATGCCGGCGACAGATCGCCCTTCACACCGACGACGGCGCGATAGGAGACGTGCTGGAGATCGTCCTGACGGCCGCCACCTTCAACGTTGCGACGCAGGATCTGCGCGAAGCCACGGTTGTAGGTCGAGCCGGTCAGCGGATCGATGAAGTTGAACGGCGTGGTCGGCAGGATCGGTTCACCGATGCCGCGAGCGGCGCGTGCAGCATTTTCAGCAGCAACGTTACCGGTCAGCACGAAGGCATCGCCCGGCAGCGGGCTGACGAGCAGGTTGGCCGAGTTGCACAGCGAGCTGCGCTGGCCAGCGCCAAGCAGCGGGTTGTCGCAGTTGATCGACAGAGTGTTGCCGAAGTTACCCGACGGAGCGATCTGGGCAACCGTACGGTTGTCCATGAACATGAACTCCATGTACGGCTTGATCGCGCTCGAGATTTCGTAGTCGGCGAACAGACCGGCGGTGTAACGCTCGTCCGGGCGCTGGAAGTAGTTCAGCGGACCGAAGTTGAACGGCGTTGTACCACCCAGCAACGTGCGGTTCGGGCCGAACTGCGCGAGGGTCGAGGTGAAGTCGGCGCCGAAGCCTTCGTTGAAGAAGACGGTGCCGGTGGCCGAAGTGGCCGAGCCGCCGCAGTTGTACGCACGACCAAGCGAAGCGGTCGAAGCCACGGTGTTTGCCGAGAGCGAGCACGCCGAGTAATCGCGACGGGCCTGAAGCACGGCGTCGATCTTGCGGTAGCCGAGGTAGGCAGTGACGCGGCCACGGCCATCGTCGAAGCTGCTGCCGAAGGCGATGGTGCCGTCGAAGGTGCCGCCATCGGTGACCATGCCGGTCGGGTAGCCGAAGCCGCGCGCGTCATTGGCGCCGCGAATGTCGGACGAGGCACGGTTGTTGTGGTTGTACACGCCGTAGTTGGCGTTGATCTTGAAGCCTTCGAAGTCCGTGTCGAGCACGAAGTTCACAACGCCCGCGACCGCGTCGGCACCGTACACCGACGAAGCACCGCCGGTCAGCACGTCCACGCGCTCGATCAGAGCGGCCGGGATCATGTTGATGTCCGAAGCCGAGGTCGAGGGGGTGCCCGGCGCCATGCGGCGACCGTTGACCAGCACCAGGGTACGCTCCGGCCCGAGACCGCGAAGGTCAAGGGTGGCGATCCCGCTTGCGCCGTTGGCGATGTTACCGCCCTGGGCAGCGAACACCTGCGGCAGCGAGTTGATGAGATCTTCGACGCGGGTGGTCCCGGTCAGAGCAAATTCTTCCGCAGTCACGACGGTGACGGGGCTGGCCGATTCAAGGTTCGGCGAGCGCAGACGGGTGCCGGTGACGACAATCGCCTGACCGGGCTCTTCTGCGGCGGTTTCGGTGGTGACGTCGGCATCCTGCGCATAGGCAGGGGCGCTGACGGTAAGGGCGATAACGGCAGTTGCCGCACCGGCCTTGAGAAGCGCGTGCTTCTTCATGGTGGTCTTCCTCCTCTAGGTTTGACCAGGTCAATTGACACTTCAAACGTCAAGGGTAGGCGACAAAAATCGACCCAGCCCTCTCCGAATTGCCGAATGCTCCAACCCCCATGCTAGTGCAAACCCATTTCGCGCCGTGCCGCCCGCTTGCAAGCAACGTGTTACGCTTCTGCAACAGTTGGAATATGCCCCCAGGCATAGGGCTTTGACGCCACCCTCCCATTTTGCCCGCTTGATTTGCGCATGGCGCTCACATAGGCGCGGTGGCCACAAGCGAGTGGCGAAGCGAAACCGATTGCCCGCGGCGCGCGAACCCGTGAACCGGGTTTTGTAGGAGGAGAGAGACATGACCACAGCCTATATTGTCGAAGCTGTCCGGACTGCCGGTGGCCGTCGTGGCGGGCGTCTGGCCGGGGTTCATCCGGTCGATTTGCTCGCAAAATCGCTCGATGCCATTGTCGAGCGCAGCGGGATCGACCCCAAGGCGATCGACGATGTCGTGACCGGCTGCGTCAGTCAGGCGGGCGAACAGGCGATGCAGGTTGGCCGCATGGGCGTGCTGGCGTCGAAGTTGCTGCCCCAGTCGACTCCCGCCGTCACCATCGATCGCCAGTGCGGTTCCAGCCAGCAGGCGATCCAGTTCGCCGCGCAAGCCGTGATGAGCGGCACGCAGGACGTGGTGATCGCCAGCGGCGTCGAAAGCATGACCCGTGTGCCGATGGGCTCCAACGTCACGCTGCACATGAAGGAAGGCCTCTACAGCAAGGCCGCCGGGATCGAGGAGAAGTTCCCCGGCATCAACTTCAGCCAGTTCATGGGCGCCGAGATGATCGTGAAGAAGCACGGCTTCTCCAAGGACGATCTTGATCGCTTCGCCTTGTCGAGCCACGAAAAGGCCATCGCCGCAACCAAAGCCGGTGCCTTCGAGCGCGAGATCGTGGTGATCGAGGTCGAAACGGCGGAAGGCACCCAGTTCCACGCCATCGACGAAGGCATCCGCTTCGATGCGACGCTGGAAGGCATCGCAGGCGTCAAGCTGATCAGCCCTGACGGCGCGCTGACGGCGGCTTCGGCCAGCCAGATCTGCGACGGATCATCTGCCGTGCTGGTGGTGTCCGAGGCGGCGCTGAAGGCCCATGGCCTCACCCCGCTGGCCCGCATCCACAACCTGACCGTGACCGCAGGCGATCCGGTGATCATGCTCGAAGAGCCGCTGTTCGCGACCGACCGTGCGCTGCAGCGCGCCGGCCTCACCATCGACGACATCGACCTTTACGAAGTCAACGAGGCCTTTGCTTCCGTGCCGCTGGCATGGCTCAAGCACACCGGTGCCGATCCGGCCAAGCTCAACGTCCACGGCGGCGCGATCGCGCTGGGCCACCCGCTCGGCGCGTCGGGCACCAAGCTGATGGCGACGCTGGTCCACGGCCTGCACCGCCACGGCAAGAAATACGGCCTGCAAACCATGTGCGAAGGCGGCGGCGTCGCCAACGTGACCATTATCGAGCGTCTCTGAGCGCCTCGGCCAACAACTGACCATCAGGAGAGAATAATGGAAGTTTCTGCCAATACCCCCGCTGTCGTCACTGGCGGTGCCTCGGGCCTCGGTGCTGCCACTGCCCGCGCGCTGGCTGCCAAGGGCGCCAAGGTCGCGATCTTCGACATGAACGAGGAAAAGGGCGAAGCGCTCGCCGCGGAAATCGGCGGCGTGTTCTGCAAGGTCAACGTCACCAGCGATGAAGACGTCGATGCCGGTTTCGCCAAGGCTCGCGCCGCCCACGGGCAGGAGCGTATTCTGGTGAACTGCGCCGGGATCGGCAACGCGATCAAGACCGCCAGCCGCAGCAAGGAAGACGGCTCGATCAAGCACTTCCCGATTTCGGCCTTCGACTTCGTGATTCAGGTCAACCTGATCGGCACCTTCCGCTGCATCGCCAAGTCGGCCGCAGGGATGATGAGCCTCGATCCGCTCGACGAATTCGGTGAGCGCGGCGCGATTGTGAACACCGCGTCGGTCGCTGGCGAAGACGGCCAGATCGGTCAGGCGGCCTATTCCGCGTCGAAGGCCGGCGTGATCGGCATGACCCTGCCCATCGCGCGCGACCTGATGAACGAAGGCATCCGCATCAACACCATCCTGCCGGGCATCTTCGACACCCCGCTGCTGGCCGCCGCGCCGCAGAACGTGCGCGATGCGCTGGCGGCATCGGTGCCGTTCCCCAAGCGTCTCGGGATGCCGGTGGAATATGCCAAGCTTGCCATGACCATGATCGAAACCGGCTATTTCAACGGCGAAGACGTGCGTCTCGACGGCGGTATCCGCATGGCTCCGCGCTGAGCCGAGCTTGCCATCAGCGAAACGCCGCCCCCTGCGCTGCCCTGCGCAGGGGGCGGTTTCGTTTTGGGCTCCAGCGCCACACGGCGCCCGCCTGCTTTCCTACCTTGCAGCGTGGGCCTAAACTTCCCGGCATGGCGTGTGCGATCTCTTTCCGGTGCTCTGTCCCCCTGTCAAAATCGTGCGCCTGCCAGAGGCTTGTTTTCATGTTCTGGACAGTGTCTCATGTGTCTTCAACAGGCATCAACATGAACGGTGCGGAGCGAGGATAGCCATGACCCAATACACCCAGATCATCGTCACCAAGGCCGATGGCATCGCCACCATCACCCTGGACCGCCCCGACAAGATGAACGCCTATACCCGCACCATGGGGCAGGAGATCATGGCGGCGATGGACGATATCGACGCCGACGATGCGGTGCGCGCGGTGATCTTCACCGGCAGCGGTGAACGGGCCTTTTGCGCCGGCGCCGATCTGACGCCGGAGAATGGCGGGCAGGTGTTCTCCGACCCGACCGAGGTTTCCGACCTGTCCGATCCCAAGGTGCGCGATGGCGGGGGCCTGCTGACGCTGCGGCTGTTTGAATCGAAGAAGCCGCTGATCTCCGCCTGCAATGGCGTGGCGGTGGGCGTGGGGGCGACGATGCAGCTGGCCATGGACATCCGCCTTGCCAGCAGCACCGCGCGCTATGGCTTCGTGTTTGCCCGGCGCGGGATCGTGCCGGAGGCTGCGTCCAGCTGGTTCCTGCCGAGGCTTGTCGGCATCGCCCAGGCGCTGGAGTGGTGTTACACGGGCCGGATCTTCGACGCCGAGGAAGCGCGGGCTGGCGGACTGGTGCGGTCGATCCACGCGCCCGCCGATCTGCTCCACGCCGCGCAACTGCTCGCCCGCGAGATTGCCGACAACACCTCGGCCATTTCGGTCGCCATGACGCGGGCGATGATGTGGCGGTTGATGAGCGCGGATCACCCGATGGAAGCCCACAAGATCGACAGCCGCGCGATCTACCGCCTCAGCCGCGGGGCCGATGCCAAGGAGGGGATCGCCAGCTTCCTCGAAAAGCGTAAAGCCATGTACCCCGGCAAGGTCAGTGCCGACATGCCCGATTTCTACCCCTGGTGGGATGCGCGCCCCTATGAGTGAGGATGCCGGCGAGCTTGCCGGGTTTCTGCCCTATCAGCTTTCGGTCGCCTCCAACGCGGTCAGCGCGCTGATTGCGGAGCGTTACCGCAAGCGCTTCGGGCTGAAGATTGCCGAATGGCGGGTCATGGCGGTGCTGGGCGATGCCGAGCTTTCCGCAGGCCATGGCGCCGGACCGATGACCCAGCGCGGGCTGACGGCGGCAACCCTGATGGACAAGGTCGCGGTCAACCGCGCGGTCAAGGTGCTGGAAGATCGCGGACTGATCGCGCGGGTGCCCAATCCCGAAGATGGCCGCTCGCACCTGCTGGCGCTGACCGGGGAGGGCCGGGCGATCCATGCAGAAGTCATGCCGCTCGCCCGGGCGACGGAGGCCGAACTGCTCGCCGATCTTGAACCTGGCGAAGAGCAGGCGCTGCGCCGCCTGCTTGGCAGCTTGCGCAAGCGTGCCATGCAGCTTGCCAGCCAGACGCAGCAAGGGCCGGAGCAGGGGTAAATCCCGCTCCGGCCCTGGCCTGCGACGCCGATCATTACTTGACGAGGTTGTCCGAGATCGAACAGGCCGCCGGGCCGAGAATGACCACGAACAGCGTGGGCAGAATGAACACGATCAGCGGCACGGTCATGATCGCGGGCAGACGCGCGGCCTTTTCCTCGGCGCGCATCATGCGCTCGTTGCGGAATTCGGCCGAGAGCACGCGCAGCGCCGATGCGAGCGGGGTGCCGTAACGTTCGGTCTGGATCATGGTCGTCACCACGCCCTTCACCGCTTCCAGATTGACGCGGTAGGCGAAGTTGTTGAACGCCATCTTGCGTTCGTTGAGGAACGAAAGCTCGATCGCGGTGAGCGCGAATTCGTCACCCAGTTCGGGATAGGCGCGGCCCAGTTCCTTGGCGACGCGGTTGAAGGCGGCGTCCACGGTCAGACCGGCCTCGGCGCAGATCACCAGCAGGTCGAGCGCATCGGGCAGGCCCTTCTGGATTTCCTTGGTGCGCTTGTCGGCCTTGTTCTTCAGGAAGATTTCCGGGCCCTTGTAGGACAGGAACACGCTGCCGCCGAAAGCGCCAAGCCGGGTCATCGGGCCCCAGTCGGGCCAGAATTCGATGCCATAGACAAGCAAGCCCATGACTGCGCCGATAACCAGCGGCAGGATTGCGCGCGCGCCGATGATCAGCACCGCGAGTTCCTTGTTGCGGTAGCCCGCGTGCGCCATCTTCTGCTGGATCGCCTTGATCTGGCTTTCCTGCAGGACGTTCAGGCGGCCCAGGCTATCCTTGACGCGGTCGGTCGTGTCGGTGCGGCGTACCAGGCTGGTGCGCTTCTTCGAGGCCGATGTGACGATCCCCGCTTTCAGCTGTTCGCGCCGCGCTTCCAGCGCTTTCACGCGCTTGGCCATCGGATCGCGGATCGTGATCGCGGCATAGATCGCCAGCATCACCGCGAAGGCTGCAAGACCGGCGAGCAGGGTGCCGACGACGATAACGTCGAAACCGAGCAGGGTTGGGCCGGAGGGTTGGTTGATCATGATGTTATGCCCCCCGCCATCAGATTTCGAAGCTGACCATCTTGGCCATCAGCAGCACGCCCATGCCCATCCACACGCCGGCACCGAGCCCGGTGACGATCAGGCGATCGTCAGTGAGAAACGGCGCCATGTATTCGGGATTGAGGAACGAGATCGCCATCGCCACGAGGAACGGGAGCGAGCCGACGATATAGGCCGAGGCCTTGGATTCCGAGCTCATCGCCTTGATCTTGAGCTTCATCTGCGCGCGCTTGCGCAGCACGTCGGCAAGGTTCGACAGCGTTTCGGCAAGGTTGCCCCCGGTCTCGCGCTGGATCGCCAGCGTGATCGTGAAGAAGTTGAATTCCGCGATGCCGAGCTTGTCGGCCGTGTCCTGGAGCGCGTCTTCCATGGTCTTGCCGACCTTGATGCGGTCGATCACGGTCTTGAATTCGTAGCCGACCGGGCCGGGCACTTCCTGCGCGACGATGCCAAGCGTCTCGGTCACGGGCAGGCCCGAACGCAGGCCGCGCACGAGCAGTTCGATCCCGTCCGGGAACTTGGTGATGAAGTTGTTGGTGCGCTTGTTGATGAGGTAGCCGATTACCATGTGCGGCAAGCCTGCACCGATGAGCAGACCGACCCCGAGCGACAGCAGGGGCGCACGGCTGAGCGCGAAGACCACCACAGCGACCCCGAGCGCGAGCCCGACCGACGCATAGACATACTGCGAAACCGACCAGCCCTTGCCGGTGCGGTTGAGCCGCACAGCCAGTGCCTCGGTGCGCGAGCCTGAGCCTGCGACCTTGAAGGACTTCGGCTTGCGCGCCGCGACCGCGCGCTTGAACTGCGCGTCGACCTTGGCATCCACGCTTTCCGAGTGCCGGTAACGCAGGGCCTGCATCCGCCGCTTTTGCGCCTTGGCCGCGCCAGAGCCAGCAATCGCCGAATAGCCCAAGACCAGCATGGCGAAGATCACCAGCGTGATGAGCAGGGTTTGGATAATGTCCATGGCTCAAGCTTCCTGCCTGGTTCCGCCGGGCTACGGCGGTTCGTGTCAAATATCGCCGCGCGGGGGGGCAAGGGCGCGTTTGCGCCATGCCGCCCCCGCGCGGCGTATGGGGTCAATCGGCCTGGGTCAGGTCGACCTTGGGCTTCTTGGCGAGCATCGCCTTGATGTCGAAGTTGCCGAGCAGCGACTTCTTTTCTCCGCTCACAGGGGCAGCATCGTCAGAGCTGACACCCATCACGCGCTCGGCAATCTGCCGGATCGCGGCGGTTGCCTTGCTCGAACGGTTGGCGTCGACGAAGACCTGGCCCAGCTTGGCGGCGTTGGACGCTGCCTTGATGTCGTAAGGCACCACGAAATCGACCTTGCGTTCGATCGAGGCTTCGAAGTCCGCCTTGCTGATTTCAGCCAGGGCAGGCTGCACCTTGTTGGCGACGATCATCGGATGCGCGTGGCTGGCATTGGCCTTGAGCCACGACAGCAGCCGGATCGTGTCGCGCGCCGAGGCGAGCGTCAGTTCGCAGGTCAGCACCACCAGATTCACGTCAGCCAGCAGCTGCGGGAAGTTGATGAGCATGTTGCGCGGCAGATCGATCACCGTCATTTCGAACGCCTGACGGAATTCGTCTTCCAGCTGCACGAAGGCCGAACCATCGGTCATCAGCGGCTGGTTGATCGGCGCTTCCGCCGACAGGATCGACAGGTTGTCCCCCGCACGCACCATGGCGCGTTCGATGAACAGCGGGTCGATGCGGCTCGGGTTCTCGATCGCGTCGGTCAGGCCGCGGCCCGGTTCCAGATCGAGCGCCAGCGCGCCGGTGCCGAAGTGGACATCCAGATCGAGCAGCGCGGTCGGGGCCTTGTGCTGTTCAGCAAACAGCCAAGCCATCGAGGTCGCCAGCGTCGATGCGCCAACGCCGCCGCGGGTGCCCACGATCGCCGTCGAGATGTGACGCTTGGCTGCATCGGCATCGCCCGCCTTGGGCGACATGAACACCGCCAGCGCCTGAT
>JAUMAX010000002.1:0-37736 GCA_032116115.1 Porphyrobacter sp. | reverse complement strand
CAACCCCTCGCCCCAGACCGAGCTGGAATATGGCAACGCCTATCAGCTGCTGGTCGCCGTGGCCCTCTCCGCGCAGGCGACCGACGTGGGCGTGAACAAGGCCACCCGCGCGCTGTTCCGCAAGGTCGAGACGCCGCAGCAGATGCTCGATCTGGGGGAGGACGGGCTGAAGGAGCACATCAAGACCATCGGCCTGTTCAATTCCAAGGCCAAGAACGTGATCGCGCTATCGCAGATCCTGGTCGATGAACATGGCGGCGAGGTGCCGGACACGCGCGAGGAACTGGTGAAGCTCCCCGGTGTCGGGCGCAAGACGGCCAATGTCGTACTCAATTGCTGGTTCGGGCAGGAAACCTTCGCGGTCGACACCCACATCTTCCGCCTCGGCAACCGCACCGGCATGGCCAAGGGCAAGACCCCCGATCATGTCGAAGCCAAGCTGGAAAAGCGCGTCCCGGCCCCCTTCCGCCGCGATTCGCACCACTGGATGATTTTGCACGGGCGCTATGTCTGCAAGGCGCGGACGCCCGAATGCTGGCGCTGCACGGTCGCCGACCTGTGCAGCTTCCGCAAAAAGGTGCTGGAACCGCCCAAATCGAAGGCTGATGGCCAGCGCACATCGGCACAATAGCTTGGGGCTGACGGCCCGCGCGCGTTGGCGCAGGGCAATATTCATCGCCTGTTCAACGAAAAAATCCCATGTTTTCTGACGCAAGGCAGCAGTTTTGACATGGATCGCAATCGCGTGGCTATCGGTGTTGTGGCTTGCACGGTGCTGGCGCTTGGTGCCGCGGCTACAGGTTCCTTCGCACAGTCCCGCAACATAGAAAGCGACGTGCTCAACCAACGCTCTTGGCCTCGATCTGCGATGACTTTCGAGCGCACGAACGAAACGCCGCCGTCCTGCCTTCCCACCGCTGATCTGGTCTATGTTGTCAACGACCAGCACACAGTCGTTTTCATGACCGACGGCAAATTTTACTACAACCAATTGCAACGGAAATGCCCCGGTGTGCCGATTACAGGCCAGACGATGAATGGTGGCTTTGGGCGCAGTCAGATTTGTGAAGGTGTCACCGTCACTCTGGGCAATCGGATCGGTGGTTCGCCGGGCTCGCTATGCACCCTCGGCAAGTTCGAGCCGGTCCGATTGGTCACGGATGGCCAGAGCGAGGCGGCGGAGCGGCAGAGCGATGCGGGCCGCCCGGACACCGACCCGGATTAAGGCGCGGTTCAAGCCCGGGGGCGATGATGGCGCTTCCCCTTTGGTGGAGACTTGCCATGACCGCGCGCCTGCTTGCATTTGCCCCCCTGCCCCTCGTCATGGCGTCCTGCGCGCCGAGCGACCCCGCAGCCGACGCCGCCCGCGCCGCCGCGTCCATCGCCGCTGCGCCCGAAGTGACGGTGACAGGGCCGGGCCAGAACTGCATCAACCGCTCGCAGGTCCGCGCCTCGATTGTGCGCAGCGACCGGGTGATCGATTTCGAGATGGCGGGCGGCAAGGTCTATCGCAGCACGTTGCCCAACCGCTGCCCCGCCCTGAGTTTCGACCGGGCGATCACTTACGAAACCTCGATCGACCAGCTTTGCACCCAGCAGATCGTCTACAGCTTGCAAAACATCGCCGGGGTCCCGCAGCGCGGCGCAGGCTGCGCGCTGGGCGAGTTCGTGCCGGTGGAGTATGTGCACAAGACGAAGGGGTGAGGGCGGGACGCTAGCCCCGCCCGTCCCCGAAATTGCTCTCGTCCAGTTCCAGCCCCGCGCGGCCATCGGCGGCGGTGTGGGCAGGAGCGTGGGGGTGTTCGACGAAGTCCGGCTCCTCCACCTCCAGCATCCCTTCCCACTTGGTGATGACAGCGGTGGCGACAGCATTGCCCACCACGTTGGTGGCGGTGCGGCCCATGTCGAGGAACTGGTCGATGGCAAGGATGATCGCCACGCCCTCTACCGGCAGGCCGAACATCGCCAGCGTCCCGGTGATCACCACCAGCGACGCGCGCGGCACTGCGGCGATGCCCTTGGACGAGATCATCAGCGTCAGCAGGATCATGATCTGCGTGCCGACGGGAAGATCAATGCCGTAAGCCTGCGCGATGAACAGCGTCGCAAAGCTCATGTACATCATCGAGCCGTCGAGATTGAAGCTGTAGCCCAGCGGCAGCATAAAGCCCGAAATCCGGCGCGGCACGCCGAAGCGGTCGAGCTGTTCGAACAGCTTGGGCAGCGCGGCCTCTGACGAGGCGGTCGAGAAGGCGATCATCAGCGGCTGGCGGATATAGCGGATCAGCACCCAGATGCGCCGCCCCAGGAACACCGCCCCTGCGCCCAGCAGGATCACCCACAACAGCACCAGCGAGAAGTAGAACTCGACCAGCAGGGTGAGGTACGTGCCGAGGATCGCCAGCCCGCTCGCCGCGACGACATTGGCCAGCGCGCCGAACACCGCAATCGGCGCATAGCGCATCACATAGCCGGTGACCTGCAGCATCATCTCCGCAAGCGCATCCGCGCCCGTGACCAACGCCTTGCCGCGCTCGCCGATGGCCGACAGGGCGACCCCGGCGAAGATCGAGAAGACGAGGATTTGCAGGATGTTGTTGGTCGCCAGCGCCTCGACCGCGTTCTTGGGGAAGATCGAAAGAATGAAGTCGGTCGCCTTCAGCTCCTTGACCTCGCCCACAGCGGCAGCGGCTTCGGCGACGTCGGGGATCGGCGCGCCGATGCCGGGCTGGAACAGGTTTACGAGGATGAGGCCGAGGCCGATCGACACAAGGCTGGCCGTGATGAACCACGTCAGCGCGCGCACCCCGATGCGGCCCAGCGCGGCGCTATCGCCCATATGCGCGATGCCGACGACGATGGTGGAGAGCACCAGCGGCGCGACCAGCATCTTGATCAGGTTGAGGAAGATGTCGCTCAGCAGCTTGAGCCACGGGGCGATATCCGCCTTGATCACAGCCGCATCGACCGTCTGGTTGAGGACCTGGCCGACGATCACGCCCAGCACCATGCCCAGCAGGATATAGAGGGTTAGCTTGCGGTCCATATTCGCTCCCGTCCGCGTGCCGCGGGGTTATTCTGCCGTTTCCAGCGCCAGCGCAGCGGCGGCGATGCGGGTGTAGATGCGGGCGAGCGCTGCCAGATCGGGGATCGCTACAGCCTCGTCACGCTTGTGCATGGTTGCGTTGCACAGGCCGAATTCGATCACCGGACACACGGCGCGCAGAAACCGCGCGTCCGATGTGCCGCCGGTGGTGCTGAGTTCGGGCGCGATGCCGGTCTCGGCCTCGACTGCTGCGGCGACCAGCTTGGAGAACGGCCCCGGCTCGGTCAGGAAAGGCTCGCCCGAGATCACCGGACGCGCCTTGCCGCCGTGCCTTTCGGCGATGGCCATGACCCTGTCGGACAGGCTTTTGCCGGTGTGCAGATCGTTGAAGCGGATCGAGATGCGCGCCGCGCCCGCTGCCGGGATCACGTTATGCGCGCGGTTGCCGACGTTGATGTCGGTGATTTCGAGGTTGCTGGGCTGGAACCACTTTGTCCCGGTATCCAGCGTCAGCGCGTCCAGCTCGCCAAGGATCGCGACCAGCTTGGGCAGCGGGTTGTCGGCAAGGTGCGGATAGGCAACGTGGCCCTGCGTGCCGTCAACATCGATGAAGATATTGACCGACCCGCGCCGCCCGATCTTCACCATGTCGCCCAGCCGGTTCACCGAGGTCGGCTCGCCCACAAGGCACAGATCGGGCTGGATGCCCTGCTCTGTCATATAGTCGATCAGCGCGCGGGTGCCGTGGAGCGCGGGGCCTTCCTCGTCGCCGGTGATGATGAAGCTGATCGTGCCGGCCTCAACCGGAACATCGGCCACGGCGGCAACCATCGCGGCAATCGCCCCCTTCATATCGACCGCGCCGCGCCCGTGGAGCAATTCGCCGTGTTCGACCGGCACGAAAGGATCGGATGCCCAGCCTTCTCCCGGTGGAACCACGTCGAGGTGTCCGGCAAAGGCGAAATGGCGCGTGCCGGCAGGGCCGGGCCGGATCGCGAACAGGTTCTCGACCGGAGCCTCATCCGAGCCTTCCGGTCCGTCACCGCGCACAAAGCGATGGACGGCAAAGCCCAAGGGCGTAAGCATCGCGGCAAGTTCATCAAACACTGCGCCGGTCGCGGGCGTCACGGAAGGCGCGGCGATCAGGCGCTTGGCAAGGTCGAGCGGGTCAAGCATCCTCGCAGGCCTAGCAGGAGTTATCGCCAATGCCCAAGCGCGATTGTGCCGCCATCCACGGCGTCCGTTACACGGCCCGGCGCCTGCCGTGATCGACCCCGGGGTCAACTGGGCCGGATTCGCGCTGGCGGTGCTGCTGGTCGAACTGACGCCGGGGCCGAACATGGCGTGGATCGTCACTCTCACCCTTGCCGAAGGGCGGCGCGCAGGGCTGGGGGCGATCACGGGTATCGCGCTGGGCCTTGCCGCCAATGCCGTGCTGAGCGTGCTCGCGGCGAACCTGCTGCTCGCGCAGGGCCCGGCGCTGACCCGCGCGGTATCACTGCTGGCGGCGGCGATGATGGGATGGCTGGCGTGGGAGGCGTGGCGCGATGCCGGCACCACATCGACCGTCGCGCCCCCGAAGCCGGGCAGCCAGCGCCACGCGATCGCCGGGTTCGTCATCAACCTGCTCAATCCCAAGTCCACGCTGTTCCTGATCACAGTGATGCCGCAATTCGCCCCCGGCGGGCGGCCGAGCCTTGGCGAGGGGCTGACTCTCGCCAGCGTCAGCGTCAGCATCGCCACCGCGGTCCACTTCGCGCTGGTGCTCGGGGCAGAGCGCGCACGGGGCGTGCTGATGGCCGAACACCGGGCACGGATCGTGCGGCGGGTCCTGGCGGTCGCGATGCTGGGCGTGGCGGCGTGGTTTGCTCTGAAAGCCTTTGCCTAGGCCGCCCTCAGCGCACCGCTTCCCACTGCTCGATCACCCATTCTTCGGCCTCGGCTGCGGTGATCCATTCGCGCATCCAGTCATGCTCCAGAATCGCCTGCATATAGGCCTGGGCAAAGCCGGGCACGCCGATCCCGTAAGTGACAAAGCGGGTGACGACCGGAGCATAGAAGATGTCCGCCGCCCCGAAGGTGCCGAACAGATACGGCCCCGCGCTGCCATGGCGGGCGCGGGCTTCGGCCCACAGCCCGAGGATGCGGACAATGTCGTGGCGGCATGCATCGCTGAGGCCCGGCAGTTCCACCCGGCGGCGGATGTTCATCGGCAGTTCCTTGCGCAAGGCCTGATAGCCCGAGTGCATTTCCGCTACCATCGCCCGCGCCATGGCACGTGCGGCATCGTCCTTGGGCCAGAACCGTTCGCGCCCGACCTTGTCCGCGCAGTATTCGAGGATGGCGAGGCTGTCCCACACCACCGCCTCGCCGTCCCACAGCACCGGAACCTTGCCGCTGGAGGGCTGCACTTCGCCCATGTCCTGCTTCATCCGGTCCCATTCCTCGCCGAGCAGCGGCACGGTGAGTTCGTCGAAATGCAGCCCCGACTGCTTGACCGAAAGCCAACCGCGCAAGGACCAGCTTGAGTAGTTCTTGTTACCGATGATCAGTTTCATGCTGGGCCCGCTCCACCTTGCCTGCCGATCCGGCCCTAACCGTTCATCCCTGCGCTGTCGACGCTGAACGGTGAGACACGGGAGACACTCTCCAGAAACCAAAACCGGCCCCGCGCGAAAGCGCTGGAGCGCGGCGTCGAATTGTTCGCGGGTCATGGGGCGGGCAGTGTGCGGCGGCATGGCACGGACAGGGCTGGCAGATGGCAATCAGGTAGGAAAACCGTTTTCGCTGCGCCGCTGCACGCGCTATGCCAGCAGCATGACCTTGCCCCCTTTCCACCTCGCCTTCCCGGTTGACGATCTGGCCGCCGCGCGCGCCTTCTACGGCGGAGTGATGGGTTGCGCCGAAGGGCGGTCTTCGGACGAGTGGATCGATTTCGACTTCCACGGCCACCAGATCGTCGCCCACCTTGCCCCCGGGCAGGCAGGTGACCGCGCCAGCAACCATGTTGACGGCCACGGCGTGCCGGTGCCGCATTTCGGGCTGGTCATGGGGATGGAGGAATGGGAAGCTCTGGCCGAGCGGTTGCGTAACGGCGGCGCAGACTTCGTGATCGAGCCGACGATCCGCTTCAAAGGGCAGCCCGGCGAACAGGCGACGATGTTCCTGCGCGATCCCTCAGGCAATGCGCTGGAGTTCAAGGCGTTCAAGGATATGGGCAAGCTGTTCGCGACGTAGCGTCGTCACAATGTTAACCCCTGCGCTTTAGCGTGGCAGGCATGTTCCGTCTGCATACCCTTGCCATCCTGACCGCCCTAGCCGCCGCTCCGCTTCAGGCGCAGGTGATTTCCGGGCCAGCCACCGCGCTCGATGGGCGGACCATCGACATGACCGGAACAGCGATTCGGCTCGCCCATATTGATGCCCCTGAAGCCAAGCAGTCCTGCCAGCGCGACGGGGCACCATGGGCCTGCGGCACCGAAGCGACCGAGAATCTCGCGGCCATCATCGACAATGGTCCGGTCGAATGCGAGATCGTCGGCAGCGATGCCAACGGCACGCCGCTGGCAATCTGTCATAATGAAGTTTTCGATCTGGGGCGCGAGATGGTGCGGCGCGGGCTTGCGCTCGCAGACGCAAACGCTCCCGAAGAATACGCGGCTGCAACCGGCGTTGCCCAGGACCTGCATTACGGTTTGTGGGCCGCCGAGTTCGAACGGCCCGATGCCTGGCGAGCGGCCAATCCCAAATCGGTATTGCGGCTCGCCCGCGCACAAAGCGGCGACCAGGAAGAACGCCCTGCACGCGCCCGTCCCGCAGCGGAGCGCCGCTACGTCAACACGTGGGGCTGCGCCATCAAGGGCAACCACAGCCAGTACGGCGGCCTGATCTATCATCTTCCCGGGCAGCGCTATTACAACCAGACCCGCCCCGAGGCCCTGTTCTGCACCGAACGCGAGGCTATGGCGGCTGGCTTCCGCCGTTCGAAAGAATAGCGCTGCCTGAAGGGCAAGGGTGAGACGACCACGGCGCCGCCCCGCCCCTTTTCCTTGACTTTGCGCCCTCGCCTGCCTAGCTGGCGCGCTTCCCCTTTCCAGCGAATCCGAAAAGGCCAGCTATGGCACGCGTTACCGTTGAAGATTGCGTCGACAAGGTTCCCAACCGCTTCGACCTCGTCCTGCTGGCCGCCCAGCGTGCCCGCGAGATTTCGGGCGGGAGCGAGCTGACCATTGACCGTGACCGTGACAAGAACCCGGTCGTGGCGCTGCGCGAAATCGCCGAGGAAACCGTCGGTCCGCGCGCTCTGCATGAATCGCTGGTCACCAGCCTGCAGAAGATTCTCCCCGATGACGAGGACGAGGCGGACGAGATCGGCTCGCTCAGCCAGTCGGCCGAAGCCCTGCGGATCACCGCCTCGGCACCGGCGCGCACCTCCTCGCTGGGTGGTGATTACGACGGATAACCGTTTCGCTTCAGATAATTAGCCTGATTTCAGGGGCGGTCCAGACCGGCATTTGCGCAGGTCCAGACCGCCCCTTGATCATTCCAGCGCCGGTTTGACCGCTTTTTGACCCCGCCTTGCCTGTGCTTGCCATAGGCACGGGCGGCGCTATCCCTTGGGACTGTTAAACAACGGTCACATCACGGGGCGGCAAGGCGCATGGCATCGATCGCGGTCTACAGCGTCAAGGGCGGGGTCGGGAAGACGACGCTGGCGGTCAATCTGGCGTGGTGCGCCAGCGCCATCTCGCGCCGCAAGACGCTGCTGTGGGATCTGGACGCGGCCAATGGCTCGGGCTTCCTGCTGGGGGTCGATCCCCGGAAGAAGCGCAGCGCAGACAGCATGTTCGCCGAGGGGAGCGATCCGGCCAAGCTGATCCAGACCACTGCCTATCCCGGCCTTGACCTGCTGCCCGCCGATGAGAGCATTCGGGCGCTTGACCGCACGCTTGACCGGCTCGGCAAGAAGAAACGGCTCGCCAAGCTGACGGCGGCGCTGGGCAAGGATTACGAGCGGATCATCTTCGACTGCCCGCCTGTTCTCAACGAGTTGAGCGCGCAGATCATCCGCGCGGCGGACCTTGTGATTGTCCCCTTGCCGCCCTCCCCGCTCTCCGCCCGCGCCTTCGAGGTGGTGGTCGAAGAGGTGCGCGGAAGCGGCAAGGGGCATCCGCCGATCCTGCCGGTGCTGGCGATGCTTGACCTGCGGCGCAGCCTTCACAGGCAAGCGCGCGAGGCGAACCCGACTTGGCCCGCGATCCCGCTCGCCAGCGCGGTTGAACAATGCGCGGTGGAGCGCAAGCCTGTCGGCGCCTTCGCTCCGCGTTCCCCGGCAGCGCGGGCGATTGCCCAGTTGTGGACCGCGATCGAGCGGAAACTCGCGGAGAAATAGCGCCTTTCGCAGGTGCGAGAAAAAGGACTATAGTCGCCGCGGTCGGGGTTGTCGGGGCGCACTTCATGAACGGGTTTGGCGAAGGGCTGGGAACAGCGATCGAGGGCGGACTACTGGGACGGGCGGTGGAGCCCGGCGCTGGCGAGGCTGGTGACCATCCGGCAGGTCCAGTGACCTGCGCCAATTGCGGCACCAGTTACACAGGCCACTTCTGCCCCCAGTGCGGCCAGAAGGCGCACATCCACCGCAGCCTCGCCGCGATCGGCCACGACATCATGCACGGGGTGCTGCACCTCGACGGCAAGCTGTGGGAGAAGCTGCCGCTGCTCACCCTGAAACCGGGCGAACTGACCCGCCGCTACATCGCGGGCGAGCGGGCAAAGTTCGTCAGCCCGATGTCGATGTTCCTGTTCACTGTGTTTGCGATGTTCGCGGTGTTCCAGATGGTCGGCATTTCCGCACCGACCGATCTGCCCGCCGAGCTTTCTGGAAATGGCACGCCCTCTACCTTTGAGGCGAATATCCAGCGGCAGATCACCACGCTCGAAAAGGAACGTGATGGCCTCGCCAAGGCGGACCCCCGGCGCGAATCCATCGACGCCGAACTGGCGATCATCCGCAAGATGGTTGGCGATGGCGGGGGGCCGGGCGATTCCGACATCTCGCCCACCGGGATCAGCTTTCTGGACAAGGGGATCATCGCCAAGTGGAAGAAGAACCCCAGCCTGATGCTCTACAAGCTGCAGGCGAACGGTTACAAATTCAGCTGGTTGCTGATCCCGCTATCGGTCCCGTTCCTGTGGCTCATGTTCGCGTGGCGGCGGCAGTTCAAGGCCTATGACCACGCGGTGTTCGTCACCTATTCGCTCAGCTTCATGTCGTTGCTGTTCATCGTCATGTCGATCCTCAGCACCATCCCCGAGGGTGGCGGATGGGCGGCGCTGCTGTTCTTTGTCGCCGCGCCGCTGCACCTCTACAAGCAGTTGCGCCATGCCTACGGCCTCAGCCGCTTTTCGGCCTTCTGGCGGTTCTGCGTGCTGTTGTTCTGCATGCAGTTCGTGCTGATGCTGTTCCTGCTGGCGCTCGGCGTGCTGGGCGCGTTCTGATCACCTTGTTTTGGCGGCGATACGCCTCGCCGGAATAATGGGAGCAGCCGAAACGTTCGCTTATCAGTATGGCAGTCGTGGCAATCTACAGTTCGAAAGGCGGGGTCGGGAAGACAACCATCGCCGCCAATCTCGGCTGGTGTTCAGCGCAGCTGGCATCGCGCCGCACCTTGCTGTGGGATCTCGATCAGACAGACGGCGCCGGGTTCATGTTCGCGCTCGAAACGCAGCGCAAGCGGCAGGCCCGCAGCCTGTTTGCGGGCGACGTTCCGGCTCAGGCGCTCATCCAGCCGAGCAATTATGCCGGGCTCGACATGCTGCCGGCGGACGGCAGTCTGCGCGAGCTCGATTCCATGCTGCTGCGGATGGGCCAGCGGCACCGGGTCGCCACGCTCTGCAAGCAGTTGACGCGCAGCTATGACCGGTTGATCCTCGATTGCCCGCCGATGCTCAACGAGCTGAGCGCGCAGGTCCTGCGCGCTGCAACGCTGGTGATCGTGCCGCTGCCGCCCTCGCCGCTGTCGGTGCGCGCGCTGGATCACGTGGTCGAGGAAATCCGCCGCCATACACGGCGGCCGCCGCCGATCCTGCCGGTCTATTCGATGATCGACCGGCGGCGCTCGCTGCATCGTGAAGCGCTGGCGGCCAACCCGGCCTGGCCTGCAATCCCGATGGTCAGCAGCCTTGAGCAATGCGCGGTGCAGCGCCGTCCCATCGGCACCTTTGCGCCCCGCACGCCGGCTGCGCTTGCCTTGACGCGCTTGTGGGACGGGATCGAGCGCAAGCTTGCCCAGATCGCGCAGCGCCCCCCTCAGGCGCAGGGGTAGGTTTTCCGCATCAACTCGGCAAAGGCATCGGCGACGGTCGTATCGGCCTGCTTGTCCAACGGATAGCTGCGCAGGTGCGCGAGCAGGATGTCGCTGGTGATCTCGGCCTCGCCATCAGGGAGGCAGGAATGCGGGGCCTTCCCGGCGGCGCGTTCGGCCTTGATGCGTTCACGATAAGCCAGTGCGATCTGCCGCACTTGCGTGACGGCCTTGGCCAGAATGGGGTGCTTGTCCGGGTCGAAGGTTCCGGTCGCCTCAATCTCATCGCGGACCGCGACGCCATCGATCCGGCTCCAGTCGGCAAGGTATTGCGCGATGGTGGGGTTGTCCTCCTCTGCGCAGGCGGGGAGCGCTGCTGCAAGGGTCAGAGCGAGGGCAGACAGCAGGACGCGGCGCATGAAAAAACCTCCCGGAGGCACCTGTTGCAGGAACCACCGGGAGGTTGAATGGCGGATGAATTTCCAGGCCGGATCAGGCGCCCTGCGGAGCCTCGTCACCCTTGCCGAAGCGCTTGCCGGCCTTGGGGATCGCCGAGCCGCGTACCTGCGCCGGAATGCTCGGCCCGCGCGGGGCATCGGGACGGTCGATCTTGCCGTTTTCGAGCAGCGAGGAAATCTCCTCACCGGTCAGCGTTTCATATTCGAGCAGCGCCTGGGCCAGCAGGTGGAGCTGATCCTCGTTGGTCTTGAGGATATCGGTCGCACGCTGATGGGCGCCTTCGACAAGGCCCTTGATCTCGCTGTCGATCAACTCGTTGGTATTGCCCGAACGGAAGGTCCGCTGCGCCGCCCCCATGCCGAGATAGCCTTCCGACTGTTCCTCGTACTGGAGCGGACCGAGCTTGTCCGACATGCCCCACTGGGTCACCATGTTGCGGGCAAGATTGGTGGCGTACTGGATGTCCGAAGACGCGCCCGAGCTCACCTTGTCATGGCCGAAGATGATCTCTTCCGCCACGCGCCCGCCCATTGCGACCGAGAGGTTCGCGTGCATCTTGTCACGGTGGTAGGAGTAGCTGTCACGCTCCGGCAGGCGCATCACCATGCCCAGCGCGCGGCCGCGCGGGATAATGGTCGCCTTGTGGATCGGATCGGACGCAGGCTCGTGCACCGAGACGATGGCGTGGCCGGCTTCGTGATAGGCGGTCATCCGCTTTTCATCATCGGTCATCACCATCGAGCGGCGTTCCGCGCCCATCATGACCTTGTCCTTGGCGTCCTCGAACTCCTGCATCGCCACCAGACGCTTGTTACGGCGCGCTGCCAGCAAGGCAGCTTCGTTGACGAGGTTGGCGAGGTCCGCGCCCGAGAAGCCCGGAGTGCCGCGCGCAATGACGCGGGGGTTCACGTCGGGGGCCAGCGGCACCTTCTTCATGTGGACGCTGAGAATCTTCTCGCGGCCGTCAATGTCGGGGATCGGAACGACCACCTGACGGTCAAACCGGCCCGGACGCAGCAGCGCCGGATCAAGCACGTCGGGGCGGTTGGTCGCGGCGATGATGATGATGCCTTCGTTGGCTTCGAACCCGTCCATTTCGACCAGCAGCTGGTTCAGCGTCTGTTCGCGCTCGTCATTCGAATTGCCGAGGCCATGGCCACGCGAGCGGCCGACGGCGTCGATTTCGTCGATGAAGACGATGCAGGGCGCGTTCTTCTTGGCCTGTTCGAACATGTCGCGCACGCGGCTGGCGCCGACGCCGACGAACATTTCGACAAAGTCAGAACCCGAGATGGTGAAGAACGGCACGCCCGCCTCACCCGCGATCGCGCGGGCGAGCAAGGTCTTGCCGGTACCGGGCGAGCCGACCAGCAGCGCGCCCTTGGGGATCTGGCCGCCGAGCTTGGAGAAACGCTGCGGATCGCGCAGGAATTCGACGATTTCCTGGAGTTCCTCGCGCGCTTCGTCGATGCCGGCGACATCATCGAAGGTCACCTTGCCAGACCGTTCGGTCAGCAGCTTGGCCTTGGACTTGCCAAAGCCCATCGCGCCGCCGCCGCCGCCCTTCTGCACCTGACGCAGCGCGAAGAAGGCGATGCCGAGGATCAGGATGAACGGCAGGGATTGCAGCAGGATGTAGAGCAGCATGTTGGGCTGTTCGCGCAGCTTGCCGGTGAAGCGCACGCCGTTGTCTTCCATCAGCTTGGTGATTTCGACATCATTCGGCACAGGCACGGTGCTAAAGGCTTCGCCGTTCTTGAGCGTGCCGGTGATCAGCTCGTCGCTCATCTGCACGTCCTGCACTTCGCCTTCGGCCACCGCAGCGCGGAAGTCGGAATAGCGGATCGCGGGGCCAGTGGTCTGACCCGCGTTGCTGAACATGGTCACCACAAGCAGCAGGGCAAGGAAGATCCCGCCCCAGATCATCAGCTGCTTGACCCAGGGATTGGGGCCTTCGCCTTGCGGCTGGGGATCGTTTTGCTGACTCATTGCAAGGGATTCCTTTCGTCAGCCTTCAATGTAGGACACTGTCGCTGAATGACAAGATAATGCGCCGTCCCGACATTGGTGCTAATTTTCGAACAGCGTGATGCGAATTATCGATGGCTCGCGTCCTTGCCATAGGCCGCCAGGAACATCTCGACCGCGCCGATGATGCGCTGGTCGCGTTGTTCGGGCGTGACAATCGCGCCGAAGCGGCGTTCGAGATCGCCCATGCCCTTGCACAGCGACACGAATTGTTCGGCAGCCAGCATGGGATCAGCAATCGCAAGCTCGCCAGCCGCGACCGCATGGTTGAGGTAGAGCGCAAAAGCGTGCTTCATCCGCATCGGCCCAGCCTCCAGAAATGCGGCACCGATGGCGGGATCATGTTCGGTCTCGGCGGCGATCCGGCGTTCGAACTGGATCATTTCCGGGCGGAACAGGAAGGCGAAGATCGCCTGCCCGATGGCGGTCAGGCGTTCGCGCATCGATCCGGTCACCGTGCCTTCAAGCGAGAAATGCCCGCGCATCTTTTCACATTCGCATTCGACTGCGGCAGCAAACAGCGCACGCTTGTCACCGAACTGGTTGTAGATCGTGACCTTGGAGACACCCGCGTCAGCGGCGACCTGCTCGATCGCGGTCGCGGCATAGCCATGATGGAAAAAGTGGTGCGCAGCAGTTTCGACAATGGCAGCGCGCTTGACCGCATCAAGCGGCCTTCCCGCCTTGCGGCGAGCTGGCTTTTTTTCAGGTTCGGATGAACCGGAGATTGACAAAGTGAACGGCTCCGTTCAGTTAAACGCTGCCGTTCAATAATGCGTCGAATCAACCACTGGCGCAACCCTCTCCACTGATAAAGGTTCCTGCCAACGTGCTCTGGATCGCCATCAGGATGCTTACCGGGGACGCCCAGAAGTTCTACGGGCTGTTGTTCGGTATCGGTTTTTCCACCCTCCTGATCACCCAGCAGATGACGATTTTCGTCAATCTGGTCGAACGCGGGGCGAGCGGTGTCTATAACGCGCCCGAGGCCGAAGTATGGGTGATGGACCCGGTCAGCCGCACCACCGATGTCAGCTACGCCATGCCCGGCACGGCGCTTGACCGGGTGCGGTCGGTGCCCGGGGTCGAATGGGCGGTGCCGCATCTGCGCGCAGTCGCCAATGTCCGCACCAAGGACGGCGATCTTGAAGGCGTGGGCATCGTCGGGGTTGATGACGCCACCCTGATCGGCCTGCCCCAACGCATGGCCGCGGGCGACAAGTCGGTGATGTTCGCGCCCGATACCGTCGTGATCGATGATGTCGGCGTCACCCGCCTGTTCTCCAACGGGGCGAGCCCCATCGGCGAAAGGCTCGAACTCAACGATCAGCGCGCGGTCATTCGCGGCGTCGCGGATGCGATCCCCAGTTTCACCAGCACCGTGGTGCTCTACACCCGCTATTCCAGCGCGCTGAACTTCGTCCCCGGCACCCGCAACCGCCTGTCCTTCGTGCTGGTCGGTGTGAGCGACGGCGAGACCCCGGAAGCCGTCGCCGCGCGGATCGAGGCGGAGACCGGATTGAAGGCTGAAACCCGCAAGGAATTCGCCCGCGCCGGGGTCAACTTCATCATCGAGAACACCGGCATCCCGACCAATTTCGGCATCACGGTGTTCCTGGGCTTCGTGGTCGGGATCGCGATCGTCGGTCTGACCTTCAGCCTGTTCCTGCGCGACAATATCAAGCAGTTCGGCGCTCTGAAGGCGATCGGCGTCACCAATGCCAAGATCGTGCAGATGGTCGGCGTGCAGGCCGGGATGGTCGGTCTGATCGGCTATGCGCTCGGCGTGATCGGCACAGTCGCCTTCATCAAGGCTTTCAGCGCTAACCCCTTCTTCAAGGGGTTCTACATCCCGTGGGAGATCCCGCTGATCAGCCTTGCCGCGGTGGTCGTGATCCTTGCGATCACCGGACTGATCGCCATCCGCAGCGTGCTCAACACAGAACCGGCTTCGGTGTTCAGGTGAGCGGGGGAGCAATCATGGACACCAAAGCCATCGGCGGATGCGCCCCCGAAGCGGCGATCTGCGCGCGCGGCATTGCCCGCGATTTCGAAGCCGGGCAGAGCACCATCCGCGTGCTCCACGGGATCGACACCGACATCCGTCCGGGCGAGATGACCTATGTCGTAGGTGAAAGCGGATCGGGCAAGACGACGCTGATCTCGATCATGTGCGGCATCCTGTGGCCGACCGAGGGCGAGGTGAAGGTGTTCGGCACCGACATCTACAAGCTGTCGGATACCGAACTGGTCAAGTTCCGCCTGAACAACATCGGCTTTATCTTCCAGCAGTACAACCTGATCCCCTCGATCGACGTTGCCAGCAACGCCGCCGTGCCGCTGATCGCGCAAGGCGTGCCCCGCGAGGAAGCGCGTGAACGGGCCAAGGTGCTGCTCGACAAGCTCAATATCGGCAATCAGGCGGACAAGCTGCCGCGCCAGCTTTCGGGCGGGCAGCAGCAGCGCGTCGCCATCGCCCGCGCTCTGGTGCATGAACCGCGGCTGGTGGTGTGTGACGAGCCGACTGCCGCGCTCGATGCCTCGTCAGGCCGCCGTGTGATGGACCTGCTGCGCGAAGTCGCGGTTGCGCCGGATCGTGCCTGTATCATCGTGACGCACGACAACCGCATCTTCGATTTGGCCGACCGCATCATCGTGCTGGAAGACGGGCGCATCACCCATGACGGCAAGGAAATGCCCGATGACCATTGATGCCGCCCAGAACACCCTCTCCCCTCCCCTCCCGAACAGCCTGAGGACACCATGCTTCGCAATATAAGCTTTGCCCGGCAGATCCTGCCTGTTGCCGCACTGATCGGTGTCGTCTTTGCCGCCTGGCTGATCTTCTTCGGCCTGCCCGACCGTTCGACCTCGGAGCCGGTCGAGCAGCCGCCCAAGGCGGTGGGAGAGCTCGCCAATGCGCCGCGCGTGGCGGGGGCCGGGATCGTGGAACCGGCGAGCGAGGTGATCGATATCGGCTCGGCCCTGTCCGGGCTGGTGACCGATGTGCGGGTGCGCCCCGGTGACCGAGTGGCCAAGGGCGAGGTGCTGTTCACGGTCGATGCCCGCGCCGCACGCGCGCAGCTCGATCAGGCCAATGCCGCCATTGCCGAAGCGCGCGCCTCAATCGCCGAAGCCAGCGCCGCACAGAAAACCGCCCGCCAGCAGCTCGATCTCTACCGCAACCTGACCGATAATGCCGCTGTCAGCCGCGCCGAAGTGATCCGTGCCGAAGGCGAGGAAGCCGCTGCGACCAGCCGCCTCGGCCTTGCCCGGGCGCGCCTTGCCGCTGCCGGGTCTGCCGCCGATGCCGCCCGCACCGAGATCGAACGCCTGATCGTCCGCGCCCCGATTGCGGGCGAGATTCTGGCCGTCAACATCCGCCCGGGCGAATTCGTCGCCACGCAGGGCGGCAGTAGCCAGCCCTTCATCCAGATGGGCGAGACCAACCCGCTGCATGTCCGCGTCGATATCGACGAGAACGAGGTGGCGCGCGTGGCATTGGGCAAGCCGGCGGTGATTTCCCCGCGCGGCGCGGCTGAACTCCACGTCAACGCGACCTTCGTGCGGGCCGAGCCGCAGGTGGTGCCCAAGCGTTCACTCACCAACAGCGCGGCCGAGCGCGTGGATGTGCGTGTGCTCCAGTTGATCTATGCCCTGCCGCCGTCCGATGCCTTCCGCGTCGGTCAGCAGATTGACGCTTTCATCCCCGCCAAGGCCACTGCGCCTGCCAAGACGGAAGGCTGACGCCATGCGCCGTCCTGCCGCTTACGCCATGGCCCTGCTGCCGCTGACGCTGGCTGCCTGTGCGATGCAGCCCGCGCCCGAAATCGCCACGCCGACGCCCGACCTGCCGCCCGCCTTCTTCTTCAAGCCGGAAGGCGGCACCAGCGCGGGTCTTGCGGCACTGATGCCCGCAGGCGATCCGGCCTACCGCTCGCTCAGCGAGGCAGCGCTCGCCAATGGCCCGAGCCTTGCCGAAGCGGTCGCCCGGATCGATGCCGCCCGCGCCGGGGCCCGCCGCGCCGGGGCCGAGCGTCTGCCCAACATCTCGGCCGACGCCGACGTGACCCGTAACCGCATCAACCCCGCGCAGTTCGGACAGGCCGGGGAGCAGGGCTTCATCCCGCGCGAGCAGACGTCTTACGGCGCGAACATCGTCGCCAGTTGGGACCCGGACATCTTCGGGCAGTTGAAAGCGCAGGAACGCGCAGCCCTCGCCCGGATCGACGCCGCCAGCGCGCAGGCCCAGGGCGTGCGGCTGTCCTTGCTGTCCGAAATCGCCGGCAGCGTGACCGATTGGCGGGTGCTGGATGCCCGCGCCGAAGCCATCAAGGCAGACGCTTCCGCCGCGCAAGCATTGGCAGGCCTTGCCAAAGTGCGCGAGGATGCCGGAATCGCCCCCGGCTTTGACCGTGTGCGGGCCGAGGCGACGGCCAGTTCCTCGGCCGTGCGCCTTGCAGCCCTCGAAAGCGAACGCGCGCGGCTGATCGGGCGGCTGGTGACGCTGACCGGGCAAAACGCTGCCACGGTGCGCACTGCGCTGGCTGCTCCGGTATCGGCGCTGGCGCTGCCCGATGCGCCTGCCGCCTTGCCGTCCGACCTTCTCGCCAACCGGCCCGATGTTGCCGCTGCCGCCGCCAATCTGGCCGCCAGCGATGCCGATCTGGCCGCTGCGGCCCGCGCGCGGTTTCCGCGCATCACGCTGTCGGGCGTGATCGGCTTGCTGTCGTTCCAGCCGGAGGACTTCTTCAACGATTCGATCGTCGGCACGCTCACCGCCGGGATCGCCGGGCCTTTGCTCGATTTCGGGCGCGTGGGCGCCGGGATTGATGCCGCCGCTGCCGACAAACGCGCCGCTTTTGCCGCCTATCGCGGCGCCGTGTTCACCGCGCTGGGCGATGCCGAGGCGGCTTACGGCGTGGTTGCCGCCGCCGACAACGAAGCGCGGCTTTCGGTCAATGAGCGTGACCAGCTGACCCGTGCGGCCAGCCTTGCCGAAACCCGTTATCGCGCAGGGCTGGCCAGCTTCCTCGAAGTGCTCGAAGCCCGCCGCGCTGCTGACGCCAGCGGGGAACGCGCAGCCGCCGCAATGGGCCGCGCCGCCCGCGCCCGGATCGTTCTGTGGCAGGCGCTGGGCGGCGAAGGTGCCGCCTCAGCCGCGCCGACGGATCAGGGCTGACCGTTCACAGCGGCACACAACCTCGTCGCGCTGGTTCCACATTTCGTGGACCCAGGTGACGATCCCGGCGTCGGGGCGGGACTTGCTCTCCCGCAACTCCTTGACCTCGGAATAGGCCCGCAGCGTATCGCCGATGAACACCGGCTTGGGCGTCACCACCTTGTCGAAGCCGAGGTTGGCGACCAGCGTACCGAGCGTCGTGTCCCCCACTGACAGCCCGACCAGCAGGCTGAAGGTGAAGGTCGAATTCACCAGAATCTGACCGAACCCGCTCGCCTTAGCCGCCTCGACATCCAGATGCAGCGGCTGCGGGTTGTGGGTCATGGTCGAGAACAGCAGGTTATCCGTCTCCGTGACGGTGCGGCGGATTTCGTGCTCGATCCGCTCCCCCACCACCCATTCGTCGAAGAACTTGCCGGCCATCAGCCCTGCCCTGCCCAACGCGCGACCACGTCCGCGCCGTCATCCGCGCTCGACCGGACAGCGCCCGGCGTGCGGCTGAAGCGTGGTGCGGGGGCGGTGTGCCAGATACCGTCATGCTCCACATAGGCGCCGCGCGCCTTCATGTGCGGATGCTCGCGCGCTTCGTCGATGCCGAGCACCGGGGCAAAGCAGGCATCGGTGCCTTCAAGCAATGCGCACCATTCGGCCTGCGTTTTGGTCAGGAACAGCGCGGCGAGTTTTTCGGCATAGTCGTCCCAATTGGTCGGGATCATCTGGCCCTGCGCCAACTCCGCAGGCGCGCCTGTCCGGGCCAGCAGTTCGGCATAGAACTGCGGCTCGATCGACCCGAGCGAGATTTCCTTGCCGTCCGCACAAGCAAAGCAGCGGTAGAAATGCGCCGCCCCGCCCAGCATGCCCTTGCCCCGTTCGGTGCTGAGGTGCGGCATGTGGCGCACGCCGAAGAAGAAGCTCATCAGGCTGGTTGCCCCGTCGACAATCGCGGCATCGACCACCTGCCCCTTGCCCGAGCGTTCCCGCTCGTAAAGCGCCGCCAGGATCCCGAAGGCGCAATACATCGACCCGCCGCCGAAATCGCCGACAAGGTTCTGCGGAGGGGTCGCCGTTTCGCCCGGCTTGCCGACCGCCGCCAGCGCGCCGGTGATGGCGATGTAGTTGATGTCATGTCCCGCCGCCTGCGCGAGCGGCCCGTCCTGCCCCCAGCCGGTCATGCGCGCATAGACGAGGCGCGGGTTCGCACCCAGCAACTCCTCCGGGCCAAGACCCAGCCGTTCCATCACACCGGGACGGAAGCCTTCGATCAGCACGTCGGCGCTGGCAGCAGCGGCGCGCACGGCCGATTTGCCCTCATCGCTTTTCAGATCCACCGCGAGCCGATGCCGCGCGCGTTCCACCACAGGATTGCTGACGCCAGCCCCCGGCCGGTCGATCCGCACCACTTCCGCACCCAGATCGGCCAGCAGCATCGCGACGTGCGGCCCCGGGCCGATACCGCTGAATTCAAGGACGCGCAGGCCGGAAAGCGGCCCAGTCGGTTGGCTCATATGTCTCTCCCTTTTGCCCAGCCTTAGGCGCGCCGCAAAGCCAAGAGCAAGTGTCGACATTGCCAGCCCCCAAAAGGCGCACCATCCTTCCGCAAAGGCAAAATTGCTTGTGGCAGGCCGCGCAGCCTATACCTGAGCCACCATGCGCAGTCTGACCCATCTCGAACGGCTTGAGGCCGAAAGCATCCATATCTTCCGCGAGGTCGTGGCCGAGGCGGAGAACCCGGTGATGCTCTATTCGGTGGGCAAGGACAGCTCGGTGATGCTGCATCTGGCGCGCAAGGCCTTCTACCCTGCCCCGCCGCCATTCCCGATGCTGCACGTGGCAAGCGGGTGGGACTTTGCCGACTTGCTGGCCCACCGCGACAAGACAGTGCGCGAATATGGGCTGAAGCTGATCATCGCCCAGAATGACGAGGCCGAGGCGCAAGGCATCAACCCCTTCGACACCGGCAGCGCGCTCTATTCTCAGGCCCAGCTGACCGATCCCCTCAAGCGCGCCCTGACCGAACACGGCTTTGACGCAGCCTTTGGCGGCGGGCGGCGTGACGAGGAAAAGGCGCGGGCGAAGGAACGCATCTTCAGCTTCCGCAGCGCCGCCCACCGCTGGGACCCGAAGAACCAGCGCCCGGAGCTGTGGAACCTTTACAACGCCAAGAAGACCAAGGGCGAGAGCATCCGCGTCTTCCCGATCTCGAACTGGACCGAGCTCGACATCTGGCAATATATCGCGCTCGAAAACATCGACATTGTGCCGCTGTATTTCTCCAAGCCGCGCCCGACCGTGGAGCGTGACGGGATGCTGCTGGTGGTCGATGATGACCGCTTCAGGCTCGAAGCAGGCGAGGAGCCGGTGACCCGCTCCGTCCGCTTCCGCACGCTGGGCTGCTATCCGCTGACCGGCGCGACGGAAAGCGACGCGACAGAAATGAACGATATCATTCAGGAAATGCTGCTCGCCACAGGATCGGAACGGCAGGGACGCGCGATCGACAAGGGGCAGTCAGCCAGCATGGAAGACAAGAAGCAGGAGGGCTACTTCTGATGGACACGCCCTCCAGCTTCCAGACCGACGCCCTCATCGCCGAGGATATCGACGCCTACCTCGAACAGCACCAGCACAAGAGCCTGCTGCGCTTCATTACCTGCGGCAGCGTGGATGATGGCAAGTCCACCCTGATCGGGCGGCTGCTGTACGATTCCAAAATGATCTTCGAAGACCAGCTCGCCGCACTGGAAAGCGACAGCATCAAGCACGGCACGCAAGGCGAGGAGATCGACTTCGCGCTGCTGGTCGACGGCCTCGCCGCCGAGCGCGAGCAGGGCATCACCATCGACGTCGCCTATCGCTTTTTCACGACGGAAAAGCGCAAGTTCATCGTCGCCGATACGCCGGGGCATGAACAATATACCCGCAACATGGTGACCGGCGCCTCGACCGCCGATCTGGCCGTGATCCTGATCGATGCGAGAAAGGGTGTGCTGCAACAGACCCGGCGGCATTCGTACCTCGTCCACCTGCTCGGCATCCGCCACGTGGTGCTGGCGGTGAACAAGATGGATCTGGTGGGCTATGATCAGGCAGTTTTTGACGCGATTGTCGCCGATTATCGCACTTTTGCCACCAATATCGGCATCACCGATTTCACCGCGATCCCGATTTCGGGCTTCAAGGGCGACAACATCACGGCGCTGTCCGCCAACACCCCGTGGTACTCCGGCCCGGCACTGATCGCGCACCTCGAAACGGTAGAGGTCGACGCTGCCGCTGCGCAAGCCCGGCCGTTCCGGATGCCGGTGCAGTGGGTCAACCGCCCCAATCTCGACTTCCGCGGCTTTGCCGGACAGATCGCCAGCGGCGTCGTGCGCTCCGGCGATGCGGTGCGGATCGTGCCTTCGGGCAAGACCAGCACGGTCAAGGCGATCACGACTTTTGACGGCGATCTGGACGAGGCGGTGGCGGGCCAGTCGGTCACGCTGACCCTCACCGACGAGGTCGATTGCAGCCGCGGCGATCTGATTGCGGCGGCGGGCGATCCGCCGCAGGCCTCCGATCAGTTCTGCGCGACCTTTGTCTGGATGGACGAGGAGGCACTGAAACCCGGGCGCGGCTACTGGCTGAAGATTGGCACGCAGACCGTCACCGCCACGGTCCAGCCGCCCAAGTACGAGATCGACGTGAACAGCCTCGACCATCTCGCGGCCAAGACGTTGAGCCTCAACGCCATCGGCGTGGCCGAGTTCGCAACCGACCGCCCGATCGCCTTTGAACCCTATGCCACCAACCGCCAGCTCGGCGGGTTCATTCTGATCGACAAGTTCACCAACGCAACCGTGGCTGCCGGGATGATCGAATTCTCCCTGCGGCGCGCCGACAATGTCCACTGGCAGCCGGTCAGCATCTCCCGCGAAGACCATGCGGGCATGAAGAACCAGAAGCCCCGCGTGCTGTGGTTCACTGGCCTTTCGGGCAGTGGCAAATCGACCATCGCCAACGAGGTCGAAAAGCAGCTGTTTCTGATGAACCGCCACACCTTCCTGCTCGATGGCGACAATGTGCGCCACGGCCTCAACCGCGATCTCGGCTTTACCGAGACCGACCGGATCGAGAACATCCGCCGCGTGGGCGAGGTGGCGAAACTGATGGCAGATGCGGGGCTGATCGTGCTCACCGCCTTCATCAGCCCCTTCCGGGCCGAACGGCAGATGGTGCGCGAAATGCTGGGGCAAGGCGAATTCATCGAAATCTTCGTCGACACCCCGCTGGAGGTGGCCGAGGCGCGCGATGTGAAGGGCCTCTACAAGAAGGCACGGTCCGGCCAGCTCAGGAACTTCACCGGGATCGACAGCCCCTATGAACCACCGGAGACCCCCGAAATCCGGGTCAACACGGTGGACATGACGCCCGAGGAGGCGGCACGCTACATCATCGACAGGATCCTGCCGCTCAAATGAACCTTGCCACCCTCGACGACGCTGCACTGGCAGCCGAACTGGCGCTCGAAGCGGGACGCCTGCTGACTCTCGTGCGCGAGCAATCGGGCCTCGCCGGCAAGCCGCTAGGCGACAAGGGCGACAGCGATGCCAACCGCTTCCTGTGCGAAGCGATCCGCGCCGCACGGCCCGATGACGGGCTACTGTCGGAAGAAGAGCGGGACAACCCCGCCCGCCTCGCCAAATCGCGGGTATGGATCATCGATCCGGTCGACGGCACCCGCGAATACTCCGAGGGCCGCTCCGACTGGGCGGTGCACGTCGCTCTTTCTATCGACGGCGCAGCCAGCATCGGCGCGGTGGCGCTGCCGGGGCTGGAGGGCGGGATCGTGCTCCGCTCGGACCAGCCGCGCCCGCTGCCCGCCATGCCGCAATCCCCGCGCTTCGTGGTCAGCCGCACCCGCCCCCCGCGCGAGGCCGAGGCCGTGGCAGAGGCACTCGGCGGGACCCTCGTGGCGATGGGGAGCGCAGGCGCCAAGGCGATGGCGGTCGCGCGCGGCGAGGCCGAGGTCTATCTCCATTCCGGCGGCCAGTATGAATGGGACAACTGCGCCCCTACTGCGGTCGCCGCGGCTTTCGGGCTGCACTGCTCACGGATCGACGGCCGCAGCCTCGTCTACAACAGGAGCGAGACCTATGTCCCCGACCTCCTGATCTGCCGGCAGGAATTGGCCGACGCGGTGCTTTCTGCCGTGACGCGCCTCGCATCCTCGCTATAAGGGCGCCGCGTTTCACGGACATTGCACATAAGCCGGGTCGCGCCGGTGCTACGGGGATCACACTGTTGAGGCAGGGGAACGTAAGGGCTATGGCGGTGGCGTCGGGCGGCGGCCATTGGGAGCAAGTCATGCTGCTCCGGCCGACCCTCTAGGGCTATGACACGCACTTTGCCACCACCGAGCCGGGCGTGGCCGCAGGGCACGGCTTGAGCAATGCTGCCCATCTGCCCAATTGCGACCAGAACGCCCCGCTCAAGGCGCTGGTCTGCGCGGCCCATTCGTTCCGCGCTGGTGCTTCGGTTCGCGCAAGGCTGGTTATAGTAAAAGGCTGCCAAGCCTAACGTGATTTTAATGGCTCCCCGCCATTGATCGTTCCGAAACACGGGACGGTGCCCTTATGAATGCTCCTTTCGATGCCGCCGCCGCGCTCGGGCGCAAGGCGCTCGCGCATCCTGCGCCCGATCACGAGGTCGCCGTGATCGGGCTCGGTTATATCGGTCTGCCGACAGCGGCACTGCTGGCAAGCTACGGATGGAGCGTGTGCGGGGTGGATGTCTCGCCGCGGGTGGTCGAGACCGTCAATGCCGGCGGCGTGCATATCGAGGAACGCGATCTCGACCGGCTGGTGCATGATGCGATCAAGGCGCGCACGCTGGTCGCCTCGACCGAGGTGCCGACCGCAAGCTTCTACATGATCGCGGTGCCGACGCCGCTGGGGCCGGACAATTCGCCCGACATTTCCTATGTCGAAGCCGCCGCGCGCGCGATCGCGCCCCGCATTCTGCCCGGCGCCTGCATCGTCGTCGAGAGCACCTCGCCAGTGGGCACGACCGAAAGGGTGGCCGAGATCATCGCCGGGCTGCGTCCCGACCTCGTGGTGCCGCGGGACGGCAGCGACGAGGATGCGCACATCGCCCTTGCCTATTGCCCAGAGCGCGTCCTGCCCGGGCGGATCGTCAACGAACTGGTCCATAACGACCGCGTGATCGGCGGCGTGACCGCAGCCTGCGCCGAGCGTGCGGCGGTGCTCTATACCAGCTTCGTCAAGGGCGACTGCCTCTACACCACCGCCCGCGTGGCCGAGACGGTGAAGCTAGTCGAGAACTCCTTCCGCGACGTCAACATCGCCTTTGCCAACGAGCTGTCGATGATCGCCGATGTGATCGGGGTCGATGTGTGGGAGGTGATCCGCCTCGCCAACCACCACCCGCGCGTCAACATCCTGCAGCCCGGCCCGGGTGTCGGCGGCCATTGCATCGCGGTCGATCCGTGGTTTCTCGTCGCGGGCGCGCCCACTGCGGCACGGCTGGTGCGTACCGCGCGCGAGGTCAACGATTTCAAGGCGGTGCATACCGAAGGCAGAATCCGCGCGCTGCTAGACGCCGCGCCGCAGGGCAAGGTCGCGTTGCTCGGCCTCGCCTTCAAGCCCGACATCGACGACTTCCGCGAAAGCCCCGCGCTCAAGATCGCCGAGGCGCTCGCCCACACCCACGGGGATCGCCTCCTCGTGGTCGAGCCTTTCACGGAAGAGCTGCCCGAAGCCTTCGCCGGCACCGGCGCGCAGCTTGTGACGCTTGACGCAGGCCTCCGGCAGGCGGAGATTGTGGTGGTGCTGGTCGATCACACCGCCTTCAAGCATCTCGGCCCCGAAGACCTCGCGGGCAAGCTCGTGTTCGACACGCGGGGTATGCTGCGGCGATGAAGGTCGCTGAAGGTTCGGGGGCGCGAAAGCCCCGCATCGTGGTGACCTTCGGGACCCGTCCGGAAGCGATCAAGATGTTCCCGGTGGTCTTCGCCTTGCGCGAAACCGGGCAGTTCGACGTGAAGGTGGTGGTGACAGCCCAACACCGGGAATTGCTCGATTCTGTGCTGGCCCTAGCCGGGCTTCAACCCGACCTAGACCTCGACTTGATGCTTCCAGACCAGTCTCTGGATGGCCTTGCGAGCCGGATTCTGATCCGTTTCGGGGAGGCGTTGGACAGCCTACAGCCGGACAGGGTGCTGGTGCATGGCGATACGCTGACCACGATGATGGCTAGTTTGGCGTGCTATTTCCGGCGGATTCCCGTGGGTCACGTCGAGGCCGGGCTGAGGAGCGGGGACATCTACTCGCCTTGGCCCGAGGAGGTGAACCGCAAGGTCACCGGTGTCATTGCTAACCTGCATTTTTCCCCCACCGCAACGGCCGCAGCTGCTTTACGCGCTGAAAACGTGAATGAAAAATCCATACACGTTACAGGGAACACGGTGATTGATGCCCTGCTTTTCGCGCGGCGCAAAATCGCCGCTGATCCGGGGCTTGCGCCGGCAATCGCACCGCTCAAGGTGCGCTTTGCTGGACGCCGGATCATCGCGGTGACAGCGCACCGACGAGAGAGTTTCGGGGGCGGGATGGCGGAAATTGCCAACGCATTGCAGTCACTCGCCGGCCGCAAGGACGTGGCAATCATTTACCCCCTCCACCCCAATCCCCACGTCGCGGCAACGATGCGTCCCGCGCTTTCGGGCTATGACAACATCGCCCTGATCGAACCGCTTGACTACCTCGATTTCGTCGCCTTGATGGAACTCTGCGACATTATTGTGACTGATTCCGGCGGGATACAGGAGGAAGCTCCGAGCCTCGGAAAACCTGTGCTGATGATGCGCGATACAACCGAAAGGCCTGAAGGTATCGTCGCCGGAACCGCACGGCTGGTCGGCGCCGACGCTCATGCGATCCTTGCAGAAGTCTCTCGTCTGCTCGACAATCACGCCGCATATCGAGCGATGGCGCGGGCCCACAATCCCTATGGCGATGGCAAGGCCAGCAAACGCATTTCAGAGATACTCACAAAGGACCTTTGACATGAACTGATGGGGAGGATGCCCCCTTCGACTGGAGTCGTATGATGCCTGGCCGGCACCTTGGTGTTGCCATCGAAGAGGGCACCCACCCCATGAGTTCAGAGCGACTGCTGGACCCACATCCTGATTACCTTCGGACGCGACTGGAGCTTATCCCAAGCTGAACGCCCTGAGGTCGGGATGGGTGTCCTGAGAGATGCATACCAGCAACCTCAGGGCAATGTCTGCGTCCCCTCACGCCTTGATGAGCGTCCGCCACCAATGCCCATTATCAAGGTACCATTGGAGGGTTTGGCGCATGCCGTTTTCGAAGGAGTGTTCGGGGGCGTATTTGAGTTCGGAGCGGGCTTTGGTTTCGTCGATGGCGTAGCGGCGGTCGTGGCCGGCGCGGTCGGTGACGAAGGTTTTGAGGGTACTTGTGGCCTCGCCGCGCGCGGCGGGGGCATCGGGGAAGGCGGCGGCAAGGCCGTCCTCTTCGGCAAAGGCGCGGTCGACCTCGGCGCAGATGGTGTCGATCACGGTCATGTTGGGCAGTTCGGCCCCGCCGCCGATATTGTATGTCTCGCCCGGTTGCCCGCGCAGCAGGCAGGCTTCGATCCCGCGGCAGTGGTCCTCGACATGCAGCCAGTCGCGCACGTTCATCCCGTCGCCGTAGATTGGCAGCGGCCGCCCATGGAGCGCATTTAGGAGGAACAGCGGGATCAGCTTTTCGGGGTACTGGTAGGGCCCATAATTGTTCGAGCAGTTGCTGGTCGTCACCTCGAGCCCGAAGGTGTGGTGATAGGCACGCACTAGGTGGTCCGAGGCCGCCTTGGAGGCCGAGTAGGGCGAGTTGGGCGCATAGGGCGTCACTTCACTGAAGGCCGGATCGTTGGGACCCAAGGAGCCGAACACCTCGTCGGTCGAGATGTGGTGAAAGCGGTGGGGGGTGCCGCTGCCCGCCAGCCACACGCTGCGCGCGGCCTTGAGCAGGCTGTTGGTGCCCAGGATGTTGGTGTTGATGAAGTCATCCGGCCCACTGATCGAGCGGTCGACATGGCTCTCTGCGGCAAAGTGGACGAGCGTGGTGATGGCGTGCTCGCGCAGCAGCTGTTCGACCAGCGCGGTATCGCGGATATCACCGACCACCAGTTCGGCCTTGGGCGCACCTTCGATGGTCGAGCGGTTGCCCGCATAGGTCAGCGCGTCGAGGACGATGACCGCGTCCTCGGGATGATGCGCGTTCCAGTAGTGCACGAAGTTGCCGCCGATGAAGCCGGCCCCGCC
Source organism: Porphyrobacter sp. (assembly GCA_032116115.1). GTDB lineage: Bacteria > Pseudomonadota > Alphaproteobacteria > Sphingomonadales > Sphingomonadaceae > Erythrobacter. The sequence goes on along the minus strand of JAUMAX010000002.1, from coordinate 10,386 downwards.
GGTCACGAGCACGTTAGCCAAGCGTCTTTTCCTCTTCGAGCATGCGGCGCAGGTTGTCGCGCCAGGGAACGGGGGTGTCGCCCAGCGCCGCGCGGGTCTTGCTGCAATCGAGCAGCGAGAAGGCCGGACGCTTAGCCGGGGTGGGATAATCGGCGGTGGTGATCGGCTTGATCACCGGGATCTTGGCAACGAGGCCCAGCGCATGGGCTTCTTCCGCGATTCCCACGGCAAAGTCGTGCCAGCTGATCGCGCCGTCATCCGCGTGGTGGAAGGTGCCCGAAGCCTGCTTTTCGGCGAGGCCCCACAAGGTGGTCGCAAGGCCGGTCGCCCAGGTCGGCGAGCCCACCTGATCGGCGACCACGCCAAGCTCGCCCTTCGCATTCATCAGCCGGATCATGGTGCGCACGAAGTTCGCGCCGCCTGCGGCATAGACCCAGGCGGTGCGCACCAGCAGATCGGCGTCGCGAAGCTTGTCCTCGCCCTCGGCCTTGGTGCGGCCATAGGCGGACTGCGGATTGCGTTCGTCCTCGGGGCGGTAGGCGACCGGGCTGGTGCCGTCGAACACATAGTCGGTCGAGACGTGCACGACCTTGCCCCCGGTCGCGGCCATCGCTTCGACCATCACTTCGACCGCATCGGCGTTGATCGCGCGCGCGGTCGCCTCGTCGCTCTCGGCCTTGTCGACTGCGGTGTAAGCAGCCGCGTTGAGGATCAGATCGGGCGCCTCGACCACCAGCCGCGCGGTCAGCATCGCGCGGTCGGTGAGGTCGCAGTCGGCAACGTCGATCGCGCTCACCTCGGCCCAGGCCGGCGCCGTGGCTTGCAGCGCGCTGCCAAGCTGGCCGCCCGCCCCGGTGATCAGAACTCTCATGTCAGTGCCCCCTCACGCTCATGCCCTTCAAGCAAACACCGCCGCATCGGCAAGGCTGGCGCCGCGCGCGTCCTTGTCCGAGACCAGCGGGGCCATGCCGATATCGGGCCAGATGATGCCCACCGCCGGATCGTCCCAGGCGAGCGTGTGCTCCGATTGGGGCGCATAGGGCGCGGTGCACTTGTAGAGGAAGTCGGTGTCGTCCTCGAGCGTCAGGAAGCCGTGGGCGAACCCCTCGGGCACCCAGAACATGCGCTTGTTTGTCGCCGACAGCTCGATCCCGGTCCACTGGCCGAAGGTCGGCGAGGATTGCCTGAGGTCCACCGCAACGTCGAACACCGCGCCGCTCGTCACCCGCACCAGCTTGCCCTGCGGCCCCGGGTTCTGGAAGTGCAGGCCCCTCAGCACGCCCTTCTGCGAGCGGCTGTGGTTGTCCTGCACGAAGGTGAGATCAAGCCCGGCCGCAGCAAAGCCCACCGCGTTCCACGTCTCCATGAAGAAGCCCCGGTGATCGCCGAACACCCGCGGCTCGATGATCAGCACGCCGGGAAGGCTGGTCTCAATGATGTTCATGACAGCACCGGCTTCTCGAGCAGGCCGAGCAGATACTCGCCATAGCCCGACTTCCGCAGCGGCGCGGCGATCTCGCGCAGCCGCGCCTCGTCGATGAAGCCCTGCCGCCAGGCGATCTCCTCGGGGCAGGCGATCTTCAGCCCCTGCCGTTCCTCGGTGATCCGCACATAGCTCGCCGCATCGAGCAGCGAGGCGTGGGTCCCTGTGTCGAGCCAGGCAAAGCCGCGGCCCATGATCTCGACCGACATCGTCCCTTCCTCGAGATAGAGGCGATTGAGGTCGGTGATCTCGAGCTCGCCGCGCGCCGAGGGCTTCATGTCACGCGCGCGGTCCACCACCGTCTCGTCGTAGAAGTAGAGCCCGGTCACCGCGTAGTTCGACTTGGGCGCGGCCGGCTTCTCCTCGATCGAGATCGCCTTGCCGCCCGCATCAAACTCGACCACCCCGAAGGCCTCGGGATCATTGACCCGGTACGCGAACACGGTCGACCCATGGTCGCGCGCATCGGCGCTCGCCAAGAGCTCGGACAGCCCGTGGCCGTAGAAGATGTTGTCGCCCAAAATCAGCGCCGAAGGCCCACCGCGCACAAAGTCCGCGCCAATCTGGAACGCCTGCGCGAGGCCCTCGGGCTTGGGCTGCACCGCATAGGTCAGCGACACGCCGAAGTCCGAGCCATCCCCAAGCACCCGCTTGAACTGCACGGCATCTTCAGGGGTCGTGATGATCATGATGTCGCGGATCCCCGCCAGCATCAGCGTGCTCAGCGGGTAATAGATCATCGGCTTGTCAAACACCGGCACCAACTGCTTCGACACGCCTCGCGTCAAAGGATACAATCGCGTCCCAGAACCACCCGCCAGAATAATGCCGCGCCTGTTGACTCCCTGGTTCATGGCCTGCTCTGCCTTCCCCTTAAGTGTGAACCATCTTGGATCGGCCCCTTACCCTTTCTGGCCGCACCGTCAACCGCTGTTGGTCTGAGCACCAGGTTTCTACCAGCTACGAGTAAGGCCTTTGGCCGTTGTCCACGGCTACCCCACCCCTGGACCACTCGGCCTGGAGTTTTCCGCCTTGTTCAGGTCCGGTGGGCTGGTTTCACCGGCTGAGTTTGCCAGCATGATTGGGACGACATTTTCAATCGCAGTGTGCGGTCGCTCACCGTTGTAGCGTCTGCGCCAGCGCGTTGTGGCCTTGCGCCCTCGACGGCGATAAGCTGGCACGCACACCGACGTGATGCAAGTGACTTTGCCGCCAAACCCCAGCGTGGCGCTATGCGGTCGCAGCGGGTACGATCCGGACTGAGAATGTCCTTGCGAAAGGCAGACGGAAGCGGCAACAGCGTGGCCGACAGGCCGCCGAACGGGGCTAGACGGGAATTGTCACTTTGAACGAAATCATCAATATCCATGCCGGCCTTTGGGCGGATTATCAGTCGCGCGAAGTAAGCCAGGCCATCGACTGGTCCGACAAGGAAAACCGCTTCGAAGAACAGTGGCAATTCGACCACTATTTTTATGTCGGTAGGGATGCCCTGCGCATCGTGATGTCGGAACTGCTTCACAGCGGACGCAGCGCGCCTGCCAGCATCCTCGACTTTCCTTCTGGTTCGGGGCGGGTGACCCGGCATCTCAGAGCGATGTTCCCCGAAGCGCGGATCGGCGCTTGCGATCTCTATCCGTCGCACATCGCCTTCTGCGAACGCGAGTTCGGTGCGGAGCCGATCTTGAGCGAGGAAAACCTCGCCGCACTCGACGTGGGCCAATGGGATCTGATCTTCTGCGGCTCGCTGCTGACCCACCTGCCGCATCCGCTGTTCATGGAGGCGATTCGCTTCATGGCGCGTTCGTTGACGCCCGACGGGATCGCCATCGCGACCGTCGAGGGGCGTCATTCTATCCACATCCAGGATCACAAGTGGAAGCTGATCGGCGATGATCTGTTCGAGATCGCCCGCGCCCAGTACCATGAGACTGGGTTCGGCTTTGCCGATTACGACGCCGAGTTCCGCGACGCGGTCTTCGCGTCGCAGGGAGCCTATGGGATCGCGCTGATCAATCCGTCGCGTCTGTTGGGGGAAATCCAGAGTCTTGAGGACGTGCGGATCCTCGGCTTCCGCGAGCGCGCATGGGACGATCACCAGGATGTCGTGGTGTTCGGTCGGCCGGGGGTCAACGTTTGAAGAAAGAGCCGCGTCCCAGTGAGCTGCCGGTCAGCGCAGAGCGGCTTACCGAGGATTATCTCCGCGTCCAGCGCGAGCTCGAGGAGTTGCAGCGCAACTACCTCGCTCTTGCCGAGCGGCACCGATGGCTAGGCGCGGTTGCGCAGGTCATTGCGGACCCGCCTGCCCGCTGGTGGCAGCGGTGGTTGCCATGGCGCGCCTGGCGCACCCTGATCCTGCGGCAGCTCGGCCGACGAGGCCTGTTCGATGCCGCACAATACCTCAGCCGCAATGCGGATGTCGCAAAATTTGGCATGGATCCACTCGCACACGCACTCGGCCACGGCCTGGCCGAAGGGCGCCCAGGACTGCCAGCGGTCTCTGAACCCATCGCGGTAACTGCGCTGTCGCCTGCCTTGCGCAACAGGATCGTGTCGAGCGGCCTTTTCGATCTTGAATGGTACAGGGACAACAACCCAGACGCTTCCCAGGATCTTGATGAGGCTCTTGCGAGCTATCTCGAGCGTTCCTCGAACAATCCCCTGCACAATCCCGGCCCTCTGTTCTCGGGCGCGCATTACCTGATCGAGAATCCGGACACGATCAGCATGCACCCGCTCGAACATTTTGTCCGCTTCGGCCTCGACGAAGGACGTCGCGGATTTTCCTCCGCCAATGCCGACGCGTTCATGGAGGATGCGGCCGATGAACCCCTCGAGCCGTTCGAAGCCTTTTTCGATCGCGATCGCGAGACCCTGGTGCTCCATTGGGCCGACGGCAATTTCTTCTTCACCGACATCGCCACCTATCTCGCCGATTACCTCACCCGGCGCGGCTATCGTGCGCGCTGCCTGACCGACGACAGCGCCCTGATGGACGCGGATTGCAACCTCCTCGTGGTGGCGCCCCACGAATATTGCATCCACGGTCCCGGGAAGGACTGGCCAGCCAAGCGCTTTGCCCGCGCGGTCTATTTCAACACCGAGCAATGGCACACCTCGTGGTTCTCGCTCGCGCTCGGGGTAATGCTGCGTTCGCGCATGGCGATCGACATCAATCCCGCTTCGGCGCGCGGGCTGCGCCGCCTCGGCATCCGCGCTGCCTTCGTGCCGCTGTTGCCGACTGAAAGCCCGGTATTCGCCTTCGAGGACGCGCCGCTGTCCGAACAGACCACCGCCCGGCGCTATGTGAAGACCCTCACCTGGCCCAAAAGCTACGATGAGCGGCCCTACGACATCTTGTTCGTCGGCGCGCTCAATCCCCGGCGCGAGGCCATTCTTGCCGAACTCGCGCCGGTTCTCGCGCGGCATGACAGCTTCATCCACTCCCCCCGCCTGAGCGGGCCGGCGAGCGCGACCAGCGGCAACACCTTGCCCAGCCATGATGTCGCCCAGCTTGCCCGCAACGCCCGGATCCTGCTCAACATCCATCAGGGCGAAAGCCACTATTTCGAATGGCACCGGCTGGTCGTCTCCGGGATCTGCGAGGGCTGCGTCGTGCTGACCGAACCTTGCGTCGACACCGGGATACTGACCCCCGGCGTCCACTACCTCGAATGCCCGGCAAGCGCGATGCCCGAGATGCTCGATCATCTGCTGACCACCGCCGAAGGCCGCGCTCGCCTTGCCGAAGTGCGCGCCAGTTTCGACGGCTTGCTGGCCGCGATCACCGCGCAGGGAGAAATCCGCACATGATCACGCGCGAGGCCCGGGTCCTGTTTAGCCACGGCAACGCCGACCGCAAGGTGAGCGTCATCGTGCCGCTCTACAACTACGCCAACTACATCGTCGAAACGCTCGAGTCCGTGCGCGCGCAGACCTTCCGCGATCTTGCGATCATCGTCATCGACGATTGCAGCAAGGACGATTCCGCCGCCGTCGTCACGGCCTGGATGGAAGAGCACAAGGACTGCGGGCTCACCCTCATCCTGCTCCAGAACACGAGCAACGCGCGCCTGGCGATCACCCGCAACACCGGCATTGCCCATGCGCAGTCGGAATATTGCTTCTTCCTCGATGCCGACAACACCATCTATCCGCGTTGCCTTGAAAAACATGTCGCCGCGCTCGACAGCCGGCCCGATGCTGCCGCGGCCGCAAGCCTGATTGAAGTGTTCGATGGCCGCTCTGCGCTGATGGGAGCAAGCGTGTTCAGTCGCGCCGCTTTCAAGCACGGCAACTACCTCGATGCGATGGCGATGGTGCGCCGCTCTGTCCTGCTCGAGTTCGGCGGCTTTCATCACATCGATTACGGGTGGGAGGACTACGACCTCTGGCTGCGTCTGTGCGAGGCTGATCATTTCGCGCTGCACATCCCCGAAATCCTCTCGCGGTACCGGGAACATGCCGCATCGATGCTGCGCACCGACACCAACTTGCCGGATCATATCCGCAAGCTTCACAGCATGATGACCGAACGTCACCCCTGGCTCGATCTTCACTGACCGGCGAAGGGGCCAGTCCCACTGACCCATTGTCCACCCGCTTGCCGGCTTAATTTCGCCAGCGTGAGGCCCGTCACTACATGATGGGATTTGGGCAGCTTGGGCTTTTCCCTCAGTCGAAATCGTCTTGCCGGCATCATCGAGCTCATCATCCTGCACGGTGGCGCCGCGGACGCGCGCTTTTTTCCGCTGGCGCAATGCGGGACAAGCCGCCATAGGGCGCACATGGATTTGCTTCGCAATGTGGGTCAAAAACTCGCCCGTAACCCATGGTTCGTGGTGGGTGTCATCCTTCCCGTATTCCTCAGCTCGGTCTATTATTTCGGGATCGCCTCGGATCAGTATGTGTCCGAGTCTCGGTTCGTGATCAAGGCGCCCAGCCAGCGCGCGGCGCAGACCACCTCGTTTGCAAACCTGATCCAATCGACTGGCCTGTCCAGCGGGCAGGAGCAATCGAACCAGATCATCGACTTCGTGCGCTCTCGGTCGGCGCTAACGACGCTCGAGAAGAAGCTTAACATCAAGAAAGTCTACGGCAATTCGAAGATCGACTTCCTGTCGCGCTTCCCGCGCATCTGGGAAGAAGACGCGTTCGAGGACCTGTTCGACTTCTACAAGCACAAGATCGAGATCAACCGCGACAACGACACCGGTCTGGTCGTGATGCGCACGGTCGCGTTTTCGCCGCAGGATGCTGCCGCCATCAACGGGCTGTTGCTCAAGCAGAGCGAGGCGCTCGTCAACCAGCTCAACGAGAACGCGCGCAACAAGGCGATCTCCGAGGCGGAAAGCCGCGTCGTCGAGGCGCAGACCCGCGTGAACAAAGCGCTCCAGGCAATTTCCGAATATCGTAGCCAATCGCGGCTTGTCGAACCTCTCAAGGAAGCGACCGGCGTAGTCGAGATTGCCAACCGGCTTATTGTCGAACGGGCCGCGCTTGAGGCGCAGCTCTCGACGGTGCGGCAGGTGACCCCCGACCATCCTTCGATCCCAGTGCTGCGCGAACAGATCGCTTCGCTCACCCGCGAGATCGAGCGCCAGAATTCGCGCCTCGTGGGGAGCGGGACCGACACGATCAGCCGCAAGCTGCCCAGCTACGAGGCGCTGACGCTCGAGCAGGAGCTCGCCTCGCAGTTGCTCGTGCTCTCGCAGACCACGCTCGAGCAGGCCCGGACCGAGGCGCTCAAGCAGCAGTTCTACCTTGAACGGGTGGTTGAGCCCAACACCCCCGACCTTCCTGAATATCCCAAGCCCTTCAAGACCGTGCTGACCATCCTTGGTTTCGCACTGTGCCTGTATTTCATCATCTGGATGTTCGTGGTCGGCATTCTCGAGCACGCGCCCGAGGATTGATCCGATGGCATCGCTGCGTCAGGGCTGGAACATCCAGGTGCGCGTCATCGGTGCGCTGATGCTGCGCGAACTGACGACGCGTTTCGGCCGCGAGAACATCGGCTTCCTGTGGATCATGGCAGAGCCCCTGCTGTTCGCCGTGCTGGTCGGCATCCTGTGGCGGTTCATGAAGGGACCGATCGAGTTCGGCGTCGACATCGTCGCCTTCGTGATCACCGGCTATCTGCCGCTGGTCCTTTTCCGGACCGCAGTGAACCGCGGGGTCAAATCGTTCACGGCCAACGGCGGCCTCATGTACCACCGACAGATCAAGATCCTCGATCTCCTGCTGGTGCGGTTTCTCGTCGAGTTCATCGGACATGCGATGGCATACTTGTTCATCGCCACGGTGCTTGGGGTGCTCGGCTTCTTCCCGGTTCCCTATGACGTAGGCTTCCTGATCCTCGGCGGGCTTTACTATGGCCTCTTCACCTTCGCGGTGATGCTGATAGTCGCCTCGTTGAGCGAGATGAGCGAAGTGATCGAGAAGATCATCCCAGTCACGACCTACCTGATGATCCCTTTCTCGGGCGCGTTCTATCTGGTGAGCTCGCTATCACCCAACGTGGCCAAGTTTCTGCTCTATTCGCCGCCGGTCCACGGCATGGAGATGATGCGGCTGGGGGTGTTCGGGCCATCGATCGATCCACACTTCGATTACATATACCCGCTGATGGTCTCACTGCCCTGTCTGGCGCTCGGGCTGGTGCTGTGCCGGATGGTGCGTCGGAGGTTGGTGATCGAATGATTTCCTGTGTCAACTTGCGCAAGGGCTACCGTGTCGGTCACCAGACGCACCAGGTGCTGCGCGGCATCAACCTGACGATCGAACCGGGGGACAAGATTGCCCTGTTGGGCCGCAACGGCGCGGGCAAGTCGACACTCATCAAGCAGATTGGCGGCGTGGAGCTGCCTGACAGCGGGCGGATCGTCCGGCACATGACCAACAGCTGGCCGATCGGCTTCAGCGGCGGCTTCCAGGGCAGCCTGACCGGTTACGACAACGCGCGCTTCATTTCCCGGATCTATGGCAGCGAGCTCAGCGCCATACGGGCATTCGTAGAGGAGTTTACCGAGCTTGGCTCGGGGCTCAAGCGTCCAGTACAGACATATTCTTCGGGCATGCGCGCGCGGCTTGCCTTTGCGCTGTCGCTGGCGATCGATTTCGATTGCTACCTGATCGACGAGGTCATCCTCGTGGGCGACCAGAACTTTCAGCATAAATGCCATTACGAGCTGTTCGAGAAGCGCGCCGACCGGGCAATGGTCATTGCCAGCCACGATCTCAACATTGTCCAGTCGGTCTGCAACCGGGGCATCGTGATGAAGGATGGTGTCGCCGAGGAATATCCCTCGGTTCGCGAAGCGGTTGAAGCCTACGTCCAGATGTGACCGTGAGACCGGGGCCGGGGTAGCGCCCCCCACCTAGCCTCGGCCACCAGATCCAGAATGTCGGACAGGTGATTATCAGCGCTGCTGCCGTTCGGCGATACGTCCATGCCGGCTGTCGCACTCCTCACGCGCGAAGAGGCCAGGGCACCATGAATCGCAACCGGCTGTGACAGCAGATCCCGCGACTGCAATCGAAAGTGGCAAGACCGGTCTCTCCCGGCTGGAACCGCCATAAATCAAGACAGAAAACCGAGTGGACAAGTTCGCGGGACCTCCTCTATCCGTTCACGCATGGAAACGTCGCCCAGACTGCCGGCCAAGCCTGCTTCGCGAGCCAAATCCAAGTCTCAGGGAATCCTGGTTCTTGGGATGCACAGAAGCGGAACGAGCGCCTGCACGCGCGTTCTGAACCTGTTGGGGTGTGCACTGCCTGATGAAGTCTGGGGCGCAGCCATTGGGAACGAGAAAGGACATTGGGAATCCATCGCGGCGCAGCAGCTGAACGACGACATCCTCGCGTCCGCAGGCTCAAGCTGGAGCGATTGGGGGCCGATCAATCCTGATTGGCGCAGCTCGAATATTCGGGCGGAGATGACCAGCAAGGCTGCCGCGGTTATCGCCGATCATGCCAAGCTCGGCCCGCTCTTTGCTCTCAAGGATCCCAGAATCTGCCGATTGGCGGATGTGTGGCTAGACGCCATGCAAGAAGCGCGGGTCGAGCCGCTGGTGCTGATCATGCTGCGCAATCCCGGCGAGGTCGCAGAATCGCTGGAACGCCGTGATCTCATGTCAACCGGGTATGGCAGCCTGCTGTGGCTGCGCCATGCTCTGGACGCGGAGTATCTCTCGCGCGGCACGCGGCGGGTCCACTGCACCTATGATGAATTGCTGACCGACTGGTATGATCTGATCGGCAAGATCAAAGCCGGGCTCGGCGTGTCCTTTCCCAGGAACTCTCCCACAGTCCACGCCGAGATCGATGCGTTTCTTTCGCTCAGTGACCGCCATCATCAGAAGCCCGAAACCGCCGTCGGAAGGGACAGCACGAGTTCGGACTGGATCAGAAACGCCTGGGCGATCTTTCTCGGCTGGAGCAAGCGGGGTGAGAACCCTGCCGACTATAAGACGCTGGACGAGATACGCACCGAGTTCGACCGCTCGTACGGCACGTTTGCCCGGCTCCTGATTACGCCCGAAATGAGCGGGGAATTCGGCGCGGCGGGATCGCTTCGCGAACAACTGACCTCGACGATCTCGGAAGCGCAGGAAGCCGCAGTACGGGCCGACGAGGCGATGCGCGCAGCAGACGCAAAGCTGCGTGAGAATGCCGAACGGGAGGAGGCGCTCAAGCGGCAGCTTGAAGAGGGTATGCAGCGTCTTCGCGAGCTGGAGGCCGAAGCCCAGGCGCTACGCGAGCGCGAGCCGTCTCTCACGGGCGAAATCGAGACGCTGCAAAAGTCGCTCGAGAGCGCAGGGAACCACATCGGCGCACTGGAAGCCGAGATCGATGGGCTTTCGGCTGAAGCGGCACGTCTGCCCGAGCTCGAAACCGAGCTG
>JAUMAX010000001.1:0-242262 GCA_032116115.1 Porphyrobacter sp. | reverse complement strand
ATTCGGCGGCTTCGGCCATCGCATCTACGCTGACGTATTTGCGGCCAAGCTTGCCCGAGTGGAATCGCACCACGCCTTCGGCGAGCGAATAGAGGGTGTGATCCTTGCCCATGCCGACGTTCACGCCGGGGTACACGCGGGTGCCGCGCTGACGGATGATGATGTTGCCGCCGATCACTTCCTGACCGCCGAACTTCTTCACGCCCAAGCGACGACCGGCCGAATCACGACCGTTACGCGACGAACCGCCTGCTTTCTTATGTGCCATGGCTCAGTCGCTCCTTATTCTGCAGCGGACGCGGCTTCAGCCGGCGCTTCGCTCTTGGTCTTCTTGGCAGCCGCCTTCTTGGCAGGCTTGGCTTCGGCCGCACCGACAGCCGTGATGCGCAGCAGGGTCATCTGCTGGCGATGGCCGTTCTTGCGACGATAGTTGTGACGGCGACGCTTCTTGAAGACGATCACCTTCTCGCTCTTGGCCTGAGCGATGATTTCCGCCGAGACGGTCACCGTGCTCGCGTCGGCGAGATCGTCGCCTTCGCCGGCGAGCAGAATGTCGCCCAGCGTAATGGTGTCACCGGCTTCGCCAGCGAGCTTTTCAACGGCAATCTTGTCTCCGGCGGCAACGCGGTACTGTTTGCCGCCAGTGCGCACTACAGCGAACATGGCTTTATACTCTCGTGTCTGTGCAGATCCGGTTGAGCCTGAAGATGCCAAGCCTACCGAACGGCAATGCGAGGCGTGCGACGATGCAGCCCCGGAAAGATGCGTGCCGTTAGGGGAAAGGCGCGATCAAGTCAACGCCCGCCGAAACGGAAAACCTGATCAAAAGCATCATACCCCGCTGTGTGAGGTCTATTTGCCATCGCCGGGTGTCATGCTAACAGGACATGGGATTTTTATGCGGATCAAATACACAAAATCTGCGATTTGCGTGCTGCTTGCGGCGCAGGCGGGCGGCTGTGCCGGTGATCCGGGCGATTACCCGTCGCTGGCGATGCGCCCGTTCGAGCGCGGCGTTGTGGCCGAAACCCCTGCTCCGCCTGCACCGATTCGTCCGGCCATCCCCGCAGCCCGCGTTGCCGAACTGCGCGCAGCCGGCGCAGCATCGCACGCAGCCTTTCTGGCACAGGAGAGCGAAGCGGCCCGACTCGCCCGCGCTGCTGCCGGGCAGCCGTTCGAAAGCAATGCCCGCGCAACTGCGCTGGTCGCGATGGCTGACCTCGACGCCAAGCGTTCCGCCACGGCCAGCACGCTGGCAACCATCGATGTGCTTGCTGCCGAGGCGGCCAATGCCCTCGCTGCCGAGCCGGCACTCGGCGAAGCACAAGCCGAGATTGCCGCGCTGCTCGCCCGTGAGGACGAGGCTATCGCGCGGCTTTGGGGAGTAATGGGATCATGAACCTGGCGTGCAGCACCTGCCCGGTAAAGGAGACCGCCGCCTGCGCGGTGCTCACTCCGGAAGAACGCGACGCGATGGCCGCCGCCGGGCGCACCCGCACCCTGAAGCGCGGCGAGATGCTGTTTGCCGCAGGCGACGAGGAAGCTGCCTGCGCCACGCTGCTGACCGGCGCATTAAAGGTCTCGGCGATCGATCAGGACGGCAATGAACAGATCCTCGCACTCGTCCACCCGGCAGGCTTCATCGGCGAGCTGTTCGCGCCCTTTGCGCATCACGACGTGGTAGCACTGACCGAAAGCCGGCTCTGCACTTTCGCCAAGCGCGATATCGAACGCGCGATCGAGGATTACCCGGCGCTGGCCCGCGCGCTGCTGCGCCGCAGCCAGGCGGACTTGCTGGCGACCCGCAATCTGCTCGAACTCACCGGCCACGCCAGTGCCGAGGCGCGGCTGGCGGCGTTGCTCCACGATTTTGCGGGCGCGGCGAGCGAAAGCTCCTGCCATCTCGCCACCCATTTCGAACTGCCGCTGACGCGCGGCGAGATTGCCAATATGCTCGGCCTCACCATCGAGACAGTCAGCCGCAAGCTCGGCGAGCTGGAAGACATGGGCGCGATCCGGCGCGAGGGGAAGCGCGGCATCGCGCTGCTGGATGCGACGATGTTGCAGGATATTTCAGGACGATAAGGGTTCGGGGCGGCACCTTGGGAGAGGGTTGCCGTCCCGAGGGGAGCTTGTCAGTCTGATTGGGCCTTCAGGCGACCACGGCGGCGATCACCGCCACGGCCAGACCCCATACCACCAGCAGCACCGGCAGGATCAGCACCTGAATGGCGGCATCGCGCGGCGCCAGACGTCCGGTGTTGGTCATGATCCCGCGCGTCTCGAACTCGCCAAGGGTCTGGGGTTCGGAGGTATTGTCCCGCAGCCGCGTCCAGACCGCCGGGACTGCGAAAGCCGCGACAATCAGCAGCACGATGATCGCCATCGGGATCGCGAGCACCGGATTGGCAAAGGCCGAACCGACAATCACCAGAAAGCCGAGATAGCAGCCCACCGTCGCCCCGTAGAGCGCTGTCGGCAGGCCGAAATTGCGGTCAGCCTCGACCTGATGGCGGACGGGCGCTTCGGCGGGCGCGGCAACAACGCGGGCATCACCGCGGGCGATAAGGTCGTGGACGATGTGGCTCATGGTGATCCTCCTTGATGTTGGAGGCATGATTATCCTGCAGCGCGGATGCCTGCTTTGACAGGGATCAAATCAACTTTGCCAGCGGGCAAGATCAACCGCGTCCTGCGCGCGCGGCTCGATCCAGTGCCATTCGCCTGCGCGGCGTTCGCGCTTCCAGAACCACGCGGCGCTCTTGAGGTGGTCCATGCAGAAATCCACTGCATCAATCGCATCGCGGCGGTGGAGCGCGGCGGCCGAGACGCAGACAATCGGCTCTCCGGGGCGCATCTGGCCGACGCGGTGGACCATCAGCAGGCCCATGAGAGCGAAGCGGTCGAAGGCGCGGTCTGCCAGTTCGTGCATTCCCGGCAGCGTCAGCGGCTCGTAATGGGTGAGTTCGAGCGCCTCCACGCCCTGATCGTAGCGCACTTCGCCCACGAAGGTGCAGACACCGCCCAGCCCGGGATTGGCCTGCGTGAAGGGACCGATCAGCGTGCCGGGGATGAACATCTGGGTGAGCAGGCGGATATCGCGCATCAGCCCCCCGAGACCGGCGGCAGCAACGCGATCTCGTCCCCCGAACTGGCCTGCAAAGCGTGCTTGTCGGCCAGCAGCGCGCCATTGAGCGCCACGCGGTTGCGCGGATCGTCGACGGCCTCGGCCAGAGCTGCGGGCAGCGCAGCCTTCAACCCCGCCCAATCGAGCGGCCCGGCAAGGCTCAGCGCGGGCGCGCCGCCAAGGTCGGCGAGTTTGCCGAGCAGCACGACGGTGATCACCCTCAGCCCCCCGTCATCGACATATGGCGCGCGACCGCCGGATCGGCACCGCGTGCGTCCATGCGGAAGTGGTGCTTTTCGGGCTTGATGCGCAGCGCCTCGTCGAGCGCCGCTGCCAGCCGCGCCTCGGGCGCGTCAGACCGCAGTGCACTGCGCAGATCGACCCGCTCACCCCCGCCAAGACAGGGGTAAAGCTGGCCGGTCGCGGTCACCCGCAGGCGGTTGCATCCGCTACAGAAATTGTTGGTATGGGGCGTGATCAGGCCCAGCCTGCCCCCCGTCTCCGCCACCTCGACATAGCGCGCCGGGCCGCCGGTCGAAAAGGCCAGCGGTTTGAGCGTCCAGCGCTGCGCGAGCGCTGCCTCGACCTCATCGAGCGGCAGATACTGGTCGAGCCGCTCCTCCTCGACATCGCCCAGCGGCATGACCTCGATCAGCGTCACATCATGGCCCTGTGCGTGGCCCCAGGCGATGAGATCGGGCAATTCGTGCTCGTTCACGCCTTTGAGCGCCACGGCGTTGAGTTTGACCTTCAGCCCCGCCGCCTTGGCCGCCGCGATGCCTTCCAGCACCTGCGGCAAGCTGTCCCGCCGGGTCAGCTGTGCAAACTTTGCCCGGTCGAGGGTGTCGAGCGACACATTGACCCGCCGCACGCCCGCACGTGCCAGAGCCTCGGCATGCTCCGCCAATTGCGTACCGTTGGTGGTCAGCGTCAGTTCGGCCAGATCATGCCCCAGCCTGCGGCCCAGTGCGGTAAACAGGTCGATGATGTCGCGCCGCACCAGCGGCTCGCCGCCGGTGATACGGATCTTGGTCACGCCGCGCGCAATGAAGCCGGTGGCAAGGTCGTACAATTCCTCAAGGCTGAGCACCTCCTTCTTGGGAAGAAAGGTCATCCGTTCGGGCATGCAATAGGAACAGCGCAGATCGCAGCGGTCCGTGACCGACAGGCGCAGATAGCTGATCCGGCGCTGGAAGCTGTCGACCAGCGGCGCAGGCTGCTCTGCGGGATCGCGCAGCAGGATCAGATCGGGTTTGCGGGGCGGCTGGATCGGCACATTGTCATTCATGGCACACGAGATACTGCCCTGTCAGCCCATGCGCATCTGACAAAAAGCGTAACGTGGCCTCGCGCGCCTCGCCGGGCACGCCTGCGACGACGTTCACCCGCTTCGGCGCCACTTCGCGCGCCAGATCGCGGGCGAGCGCAAGCCGCCAGTCGCGGTGGTCATGGGGCGCAGGCGGCAGGATGATGACGAGCGCGGCGCAATCGGCCTGACCGAGCATCGCGCGGGCAGCTTCGAGATGGAAGGCCATGAACGCATTCGCCGCGTCCAGCGCGCCAAGGGGCAACCGGCCGACCTCCAACCGCCGCATCATTGCCTCAGCCCCCGTGGTCGGCGCGGCGGGTGCGGTGGAGTGTGATGCCGATCTGCTCGTCCGCTTCGGCAATGGCCAGCTTGACGATCTTGACCGTCACCGCCTCGACCCGGGTGTCCTGCACGAACAGCGTCTCGCAGATGTGGTCAGCCACCGCTTCGATCAGCTTGAAATGCACACCTTGGGGCAAGCCGCCCGACGCCGCGAACTTCAGGTCCATGTAATTCTTGGACGCATCGAGCGGTGTGTCGGGATCATAGCGATCCGCCACCTTGTACCGCGCCGCAATCGAAATGCGCAGCGGCTGGGGCTTGCCGGTCTCCTCGGAATAGATGCCGGTGAGGACATCAACCACGAGATCATTGACTTCAAGGATAAGCGAATCGGTCATTTCAGGCCCTTAGCGGGGATTGCTCCAGCGCGCGAAGATTGCGGTGGGCAGCAGGCGGCCGCCCTCCCCTTCCTCGCGCACGGCCAGATCGCCATGCTCGACCCGGCCCGGAAGGTGCGAGACGGCTTCTTCCAGCAGGCCCGCAATCGCAAGGCTGCTCATCCGCACGGCATAGACAGTGAGGAACAGGAAGCGGCTGTCCTGGTCGAGCAGGCGGGCGCAATCGGTGACGAGGCCGGAAAGATGTTCCTCCAGCCGCCACACCTCGCCCTCGGGCCCGCGCCCGAATTTGGGCGGATCGAGGATGATGCCGTCATAACGCTTTTCACGCCGCACTTCGCGCGCGGTGAATTTGGCCGCGTCATCGGTCAGCCAGCGGATCGGATGCTCGGTCATGCCGGACAGCACCGCGTTCTCGCGCGCCTGCGCCACGGATTTCTTCGAGGCATCGACATGGGTCACGCGCCCGTGCTGCGACAGGGCAAGGCTGCCGAGGCCGGTGTAGCCGAACAGGTTGAGGGTTTCGGCTTCGGTCATGCCCCCCAGCTGGCTGCGCATCCACGCCCACACCGGGGCCATGTCGGGGAAGAACTGCAGGTGGCGGAAAGGCGTGGGCCGGGCCGTGAAGCGCACCTCGTTCCAGCCGAGCTCCCAGCCATCGTCCGGCAGGCGGTCACGCAATTGCCAGCGCCCGCCGCCATCCTCGTCCGAGCCGGGGATGAACTCGCCCGCCGCCTGCCAGTCATTGCGGCGCGGTTGCCACATGGCCTGCGGTTCGGGGCGGATGAAGCTGTAGGGGCCGAATGCCTCCCACTTGCGCCCAGACCCGCTGTCGAGCAGGCGGTAGGCGTCCCACCCGGTGCACTCCATCACCAGCGGCTGCTGAACGAGGTCAGCCATTATGCCGCGCTGGTCGAAGCCGCGTGGCTCAGCACATGGTCGCGGGTGGTGGCGTAATCGCCGGCCAGCTCGATGAAGCTTTCCTCGCGCCCGAACAGGTCGCCGACCCGTGCCGGCAGGCCGGGGCGCACGCCGATGGCGCGCTCGACCGCGTCGGGGAACTTGGCGGGATGCGCGGTGGCAAGAGTGACAAGCGGGACGCTGGCGGAAACGATCCCTGCCGCTGCCACCGCCTGCGCGCCGTGGAGGCCGACGCCGGTGTGCGGGTCGATCACTTGCCCTGCGGCGCGATAGGCCCATTGCAGGGCGCGGGCAGTTTCAACCTGATCGGCGCGGGCGCTGGTGAACAGGGCGGACGCGCCTTCGGCCTGAAGGTTGGTGAGCTGCATCGCCTTGGTCGCTTCGAAGGCATGCATCTGTGCGGCCATCGCCGCTCCATCGCGCCCGCCCGCGTCAAACAGCAGACGTTCAAAGTTGGAGCTGACCTGAATGTCCATCGACGGCGTGATTGTGGGCGTCACCCCGCCCGCCGAATAATCGCCGCTGGACAGAGCGCGGTGGAGGATGTCGTTGATGTTGGTGGCGACGATCAGGCGCTCGATCGGCAGGCCCATTTTCGCGGCGACATATCCGGCGAACACATCGCCGAAATTGCCGGTCGGCACAGAGTAAGCCACCGTCCGGTCAGGCGCGCCCAGTTGCAGCGCGCTGGCGAAGTAATAGACCACCTGCGCCATAAGCCGCGCCCAGTTGATCGAATTCACCGCGCCGAGGTTGAGCGTGCTGGTCACATCCCCATCGTTGAACATCCGCTTCACATGCGCCTGCGCATCGTCAAAGCTGCCGTCGATGGCGAGGTTGTGGACGTTGGGGCTGAGCACCGTGGTCATCTGGCGGCGCTGCACGTCGCTCACCCGCCCCTTGGGGTGGAGCATGAAGATTTCCACGCGCTCAAGACCCGCAACCGCCTGAATGGCGGCAGAACCGGTATCCCCGCTAGTCGCGCCAACGATGGTCAGGCGCTCGCCGCGCCGTTCCAGAAACGTCTCGAACAGGCGGCCGAGCAATTGCAGCGCGACGTCCTTGAACGCCAGCGTCGGGCCGTGGAACAGTTCGAGCAACCAGTGCTGCTGGTCCAGCTGCACCAGCGGAGCGACAGCGGCGTGGCCGAAATCGCCATAGACCGTGTGGCACAGCGCCAGCAGTTCATCCTCGGTCAGGCTGGGCGTGACGAAGGGCGCCATGATGCGCGCGGCGAGATCGGGATAGGAAAGGCCCCGCATGTCGCGGATCTCGGCCTCGCTGAAACGCGGCCACTCGGCAGGCACATACAGCCCCCCATCGCTGGCGAGGCCCGCCAGTGTCACCCCTTCGAAATCGAGCGCCGGTGCGCTGCCGCGTGTCGAGACGTATTGCATGGGAACGCCGCCTAACCCCGACGCCGCCTTAATGCCAGCACGTAGATGACCAGCGCGGTCAGCGCGAAGAAGAACCACTGTCCGGCATAGGCCAGGTGGTTGTTGGGCAGGTCACCCGGATCGGGCCTAGCCATTGGCTGGAGGCCGGCAAGCGGCGGGTCGGCGACTAGGCGCGGCCCCGGTGCAATCACTCCGGTGATGACGCCGCCTGCAAAGGCAGGCCTAGCGATGTCGCGGCTGTATCCGAGATCGACCAGCACGGCAGCATCCTCGCTAACCGCGCAGGAAGCGCGCTGGACCCAGCCCTTCTGCCCGTTGAGCGAGGTGCCCGAGACCGCCTCAATGCTTTTAACCTTGCCACAGGATACCTGACTGCGGCGGAACCACGAGGCTGCACCGTCACCCGCTATCGGGAATGCCACAGCGTCGCTCGCTGTGGCGGCGGCTTCATAACGGGCCAGCAAGTCGGCCTTCTCACCCATGCGTCCTAACTGCCACACGCCCAGCCCGATCATGGTGGCCACGGCGGCCAGCACGATGATGGTCGAGACAATTGGGACACGGCGGCTCATGATTGGCGTTCCTCGTATTGGTGATAGACCCACATGATCTTGTAGAACCGCAAGCCAAAGATCACTGCGCCGACCGTCACCGGCCCCCAGAACAGGAACGACGCCCACAGCGGCGGCCGCAGCCACTCATCGACGCCGAGCGCAGCAAGGATCAACACCAGCGCTAGCAGCATCGTCACCACTCCGACGAACCGCCCGCCGCGTTCGAGGCTGAGGATATCCAGCCCGCAAGCCGAACACTCATCCGCCAGTCCCGCAGGCGCGGCGAACAAAGTCTTTGCGCCGCAGCGGGGGCACAAACCGGAAAGGGCAGCCGAGACGAGTCCCGGCTGCCCCTTCTTTTCCGTCGGACTCTCGTCCGGAACCATCAATGGTAAACAGCGCCCCAGCCGCCCCACACATAGATGGCGACGAACAGGAACAGCCACACCACGTCAACGAAGTGCCAGTACCACGCGGCTGCTTCGAAGCCGAAGTGCTGGCGCGGGGTGAAGTGGCCGAGATAGGTCCGGTAGAGGCACACCGCGAGGAAGATCGTCCCGATCAGCACGTGGAAGCCGTGGAAGCCGGTCGCCATGTAGAAGGCCGAGCTGTAGGTGTTGCCGCCGAAGCCGAAGGGCGCGGCTGCATATTCATAGGCCTGGATGCAGCTGAACAGCGCGCCCAGCGCGATGGTCGCCCACAGGCCCTGCTTCAGACCCGTGCGGTCGCCGTGGATCAGCGAATGGTGCGCCCAGGTCACGGTCGTCCCCGAACACAGCAGGATCAGCGTATTGAGCAGCGGCAGCGCGAAGGGATCGAGCACTTCCATGCCTTCGGGGATGAAGGCAGCGATAGCGCCCGCTTCGCCGAACAGGCTGGTGGTCGCGCCGGTCGTGTGATCATATTGCAGAGCGGTCGGGAACAGCGCGAAGTCGAAGAAGCTCCAGAACCAGCCCACGAAGAACATCACTTCGGACGCGATGAACAGGATCATGCCGTAACGCATGTGCAACTGCACCACCGGGGTGTGATCGCCGCGCTGGGCTTCGACCACGATGTTCTTGAACCACATGAAGAAGGTCGCGATCAGGCCCGCGAGCCCTGCCCACATGACAAAGCTGGACGCCGCCCCGAACAGATCGGGGTGGAAGCTCAGCACCATGCCGCTGGTGAAGGTGAGCGCCGAGAACGAGCCGACCAGCGGCCAGATATCGGGTTCAAGGATGTGGTAGTCGTGGTTTACTTTGCCAGCCATTGGTCGTTCCCGTCCCTGGGTTGTGCGTCAAAGGTTCAGTTGGTGCCCGAAGCCGCCGGATTTACCCGGTCCTCGGCGCGGTGGAAAGTGTAGCTCAGCGTGATCTGCTCGACGCCCTTCATGTTCGGATCATCCAGCATCGCCGGATCGACATAATAGAGCACCGGCATGGTCACTTCCTGACCCGGTGCCAGCGTCTGCTCGGTAAAGCAGAAGCACTGGATTTTGTTGAAATACTTGCCTGCCTGTTCCGGCGTGACATTGAAGGTCGCCATGCCGGTGATGGTCTGGTCGCTGTCGTTGCGGGCCACATAGGTCGCGATATCGCGCTCACCGATGGTGACAGTATCGGTCGCTTGCGCCGGGCGGAAGGTCCACGGCATTCCCATGGCGCTGGTCGCATCGAAGCGGATCGAGATTTTCTGACCCGTCGCCAGCGTGGCGGCGCGCGCGGCGTCGCTTTCGGTCGCCTGCATGGTAGTGCCGCCGAAGCCTGTGACCTGACAGAACAGGCGGTAAAGCGGGACCGAGGCATAGCCCAGCCCGAGCATCGCCAACGCGCCCGCAAACGCCATCAGCCCGGTGCGCAGATTGCGCCGGGCGGCATCATGGGAAACGGGCGGCAGGGTTGCCATCAGCTCTGGCCTCCGATGCGCACGATGGTGATGGCGTAAAACAGCACCACGAAGAAGATCAGCGTGCCGGCAACCACCCAGTTGCGCGCCTTGCGGCGGCGCAGGAATTCGCGCTCTTCATCAGGCGTCATGCGATCCACCCCTGATAGGCGGCGACACGGTCTGCCACGAGCGCGGCGAACAGCACAAAGAGATAGACGATCGAGAACTTGAACAGCGCCTTTTCGGGCAGCATCTTGTCCTCATCCGCCCGCATCCGGGTGAACACCGGCATCGCAAGCACCACGAACAGCGCCGACAGCACCACCGCGCAAGAGCCATAGATCCAGCTCGTCCCGCCAATCGCCCAGGGCGCAATCGCAATCGGCGCGAGCAGCAGGGTGTAGATCATGATCTGGCGGCGGGTCACCTTCTCGCCCGCGACCACAGGGAGCATCGGAATGCCGACCTTGGCATAGTCCGACTGCACGAACAGCGCGAGCGCCCAGAAGTGCGGGGGCGTCCAGAAGAAGATGATCGCGAACAGCAGGATCGGCATGGCGGTGATCTCGCCCGTCACGGCCACCCAGCCGATCAGCGGCGGAAACGCGCCCGCGCCGCCACCGATGACGATGTTCTGCGGGGTGCGCGGCTTCAGCCACATGGTGTAGATCACGGCGTAATAGATGATCGCGCCCAGCAGCAGCGCCGCCGCCAGCCAGCCAATCGCCACGCCCATCAGGCCGATCGACACGGCGGAGAGGAAAATCCCGAAATCCCGGGCATCCTCGCGCCGCATCCGGCCACCGGGGAGCGGACGGTTCATGGTGCGCTTCATCCCGGCATCGATGTCGGCTTCCCACCACTGGTTGAGAACGGCCGATCCGCCCGCACCCATCGCAATCGCCAGGATAGCGGTAAAGCCCAGCACCGGATGGATCGAGCCGGGCGCAGCCAGCACGCCGCAGATCGCGGTGAAGATCACCAGCGTCATCACCCGCGGCTTGGTCAGCGTGAAGAAATCACGCCATTCCGTCGGCAGCGTCGTGGTGGTCTGGGGTGCGGTCGTGGCCATACTCTGGGTTTCCATCGGCAAGGAGCGCGGCCCTTGCAAAGCCGCGCCCCCGCTTGTGTGTTCGTCCGGTCAGTGCGGCGGGGCTGTCACCAACCATGCCGCCTGCCCGCGATCAGGCCGTCACCGGACGGTGATCGTGGTAGTCATGCGCGTCGGTGATGACGGGCAGGGTTTCGAACTGGTGGTACGGCGGCGGGCTCGGCAGGGTCCATTCGAGCGTCGTCGCACCTTCGCCCCACGGGTTGGCTTCGGCCTTCTTGCCGGCGACCAGCGCGTAGAGGATGTTCACGAAGAAGAACACCATCGAGCCAGCCATGATGTAGTACCCGAAGGTGCTGACTTCATGCCAGAAGGTGTAGGCCTCCGGATAGTCGGGGTAACGACGCGGCATGCCCTGCATCCCCAGGAAGTGCTGCGGGAAGAAGATCACGTTCACGCCGACGAAGAAGGTCCAGAAGTGGATGTGGCTGAGCAGTTCGGAGTGCATCCGGCCGCTCATCTTCGGGAACCAGTAGTAGAAGCCCGCGAACATCGAGAACACGGCGCCCATCGACAGCACGTAGTGGAAATGCGCCACCACGTAGTAAGTGTCGTGCAGGTTGTCGTCGATCCCGCCATTGGCGAGCACCACGCCGGTGACGCCGCCCACGGTGAACAGGAAGATGAAGCCCATCGACCAGACCATCGGCGACTTGAAGCTGAGGCTGCCGCCCCACATCGTCGCGATCCAGCTGAAGATCTTCACGCCGGTCGGCACTGCGATCACCATGGTGGCCGCGGTGAAGTACATCTTCGTGTTCACGTCGAGGCCCACGGTGTACATGTGGTGCGCCCAGACGATGAAGCCGACCACGCCGATGGCGACCATGGCGTAGGCCATGCCGAGGTAGCCGAACACCGGCTTCTTCGAGAAGGTGGCGATGATCTGCGAGATCATGCCGAAGCCCGGCAGGATCATGATGTAGACTTCAGGGTGACCGAAGAACCAGAACAGGTGCTGGTAAAGCACCGGATCACCGCCGCCAGCCGGATTGAAGAAGGTGGTGCCGAAGTTGCGGTCAGTCAGCAGCATGGTGATGGCAGCAGCCAGCACCGGCAGCGCCAGCAGCAGAAGGAAGGCAGTCACCAGCACCGACCACACGAACAGCGGCATCTTGTGCAGGGTCATGCCCGGCGCGCGCATGTTGAAGATGGTGGTGATGAAGTTGGTCGCACCCAGGATCGAGCCTGCACCCGCAAGGTGGAGCGAGAAGATCGCGAAGTCGACTGCCGGGCCGACCGAACCGCTGGTCGACAGCGGGGCATAGACCGTCCAGCCGGTGCCCGCGCCGGGGCCGGTGCCACCAGGGACGAACAGCGAGAACAGCAGGCTCAGGAAGCCCACGACCGTCAGCCAGAAGCTGACGTTGTTCATACGCGGGAAGGCCATGTCCGGTGCGCCGATCATCAACGGCACGAACCAGTTGCCAAAGCCGCCGATCATTGCGGGCATGACCATGAAGAACACCATGATCAGACCGTGCGCGGTGATGAACACGTTCCACATGTGGAGCGCAGTGTTCAGATCATTGCCGCCGCCCATGAACTGGGCCCACCACTGCAGGTACTGGATACCCGGTTCGGCGAGCTCGACACGCATGATGCCCGAAATCGCACCGCCCACGATCCCCGCGATGATCGCGAAGATCAGGTACATCGTTCCGATGTCCTTGTGGTTGGTCGACATGAACCAGCGGGCGAAAAAGCCCGGCTTGTGGTCCGCGTGATCGTGCGCGTCGTGGCCGTGATCGGCGTGGACGTCGAAGCCTTCTGCGGTGGTTGCCATGATCAGCTACTCTTCTGCTTCTTGTTCTATCAAATGGTTCAGCTGGCTGCCGCGGGGGCAGGCGCCGCGGCCGGAGCCGGAGCTGCTGCCTCTGCTTCGCCCGGCATCGAGCCGCCCTGCGCCTTCACCCATGCCGCAAACTCGGCCGGCGGAAGCGCCTCGACCACGATCGGCATGTAAGCGTGACGCGCGCCGCACAGCTCCGAACACTGGCCGTAATACACGCCCGGCTCGGGGATGGTCAGCAGCTTTTCATTCAGACGACCCGGAACCGCGTCCATCTTGAACCACAGCGACGGCACGGCAAAAGCGTGGATCACATCGCTTGCAGTGGTCTGGATGCGCAGCGGCACGCCAGCGGGAACAACCATGCGGTTATCGACCGCAAGCTGCCCCGGCTCACCGCGCTTCAACGCTTCGGCATCATCGAGCATGTTCGAGATCACTTCGATCTCGCCATGGTCGGGATAGGTGTAGCCCCAGTACCACTGATAGCCGGTCGCCTTGATGGTGACGGCATCGGCGGGCGGCGTTTCATACTGGCGCGCCAGCAGGGTGATCGAGGGAACCGCGATCATCACCAGAATGATTACCGGCAGGATCGTCCACACCACTTCGATCATGGTGTTGTGCGTGGTCTTGGAGGCCACCGGATTGGCGCGGCGGTTGAAGCGCAGCACCACGTAAAGCAGCAGGCCGAGCACCAGCAGGCTGATCGCGGTGATCACCGGCATCAGGATCCAGTCATGCATCCACAGGGCATATTCGCCATTGGCCGAATACTGGTCCTGGAAGGTCATGCTCTTGAGCGGGTCGTCCTCGTAGGAGGTCGGCATGCCCTTGCCCTTGGTCGGAGCCATCGGCGTGTAGGCGCTGGCCGCCGCATCGGCAGCAGGCGCCGCCTCGACAGCGGGCGCAGATTCTGCAGCCGGAGCCGCAGCTTCAACCGGAGTGGTCGCCGGCGCATCCTGCGCCGCGACGCCCACAGGCGCGAACGCCGCGAGCCCGGCAGCCATCGCTGCCAGAATAGCTTTTTTCATACGGGTGTGCCTCTGACCCATTACATGTGTCCAAGTGGTTCTAATCTGATCCCATACCGCCCGCTGCTTGCCCCCTCTAGGACCGCTACAGACAGCGTTTGGCCAGCCCTAGGGCTAGCTTCACCCTCGCCCTTAGCCGCGCTTGCCGAGTGCCTCAAGCGCTTCTAGGGAGAAAATTATGCAAGGCTCCATGCCGCCTGCGCAAGTCAGCGCTTTCTTCCATGTTTTCTAGGGGTTTGATCCGTGACGCAAGATGAGGTTCTGGCCGAGTTCCGTAGCTCTGGCGCATTGCTTGAAGGGCATTTCAAGCTCTCTTCGGGGCGGCATAGCGGACACTACCTACAATGCGCGCGGGTGCTGATGAACCCCGCCCGCGCCGCGCGGCTGGCCGAGGCGGTGGTGGCGGGCATCCCGGCACAAGTGCTTGAGGCGGTTGATGTTGTTGTATCGCCTGCAATGGGCGGGATCATCATCGGCCATGAGGTCGGCCGGGCGCTGGGCAAGGATGCGCTGTTCCTCGAACGGCCCGACGGCGTGTTCCACCTGCGCCGGGGCTTTGCGCTGGCGAAGGGCGCGAAAGTGCTGATGGTGGAAGATGTGGTCACCACCGGCCTCTCAAGCCGCGAAGCCATCGCCGCCGTGGCGCGCGAAGGCGGCGAAGTGATCGCCGAATGCGCAATCATCGACCGTTCCTGCGGGTCGGTCGATCTTGGCGTGCCGTTCTACCCGCTGCTCGCCATTGATTTTCCCACCTATGACGAAGACAGCATCCCCGAGGCGCTGGCGGCCGTAGAGGTAACGAAACCCGGTAGCCGGAAGGAATAGCGCCGCATGATCCGCCCTCTCGCCGCTCTGCTGGCTTTGAGCCTGCCTGTTGCTGTGGCGGCGGAAGAGTTTCCGTTCGACCGCGTCCATGCGGTAATCGATGGGACCGGGTTCGAGGGCGATATCGTGATCTCGTCGGGTCTTGATGATCTTGAGATCGGCGGACCTCGCTATGGTTGGACGGGCCTGCTCCCGGAACCTGACCGCGGGTGGCCCGACGGCCTCACCTGGCGCTGGGCTTCGGTCACCAAGCAAGTCGTGGCGATCCTTGTAATGAAGCAGGTCGAAGCGGGGACGATCGACCTCGACCAGCCCGTGGCGACCTACCTGCCCGCCTTCCGCTCGGCCAATGCGGGGACAGCGACGATCCGCAACCTGCTCCAGCACCGCGCAGGCCTGCCCAATCCCGCCGATGCGCCCGAGTTCTACAGCGCCGAATTCAAAGGCAGCCGCGATCCGTTAACGGGGTTCTGCGCCGGCCCCGTTACCGGCGCGCCCGGCGGCGACTGGACCTACAACAATTGCGACTACATGGTGCTGGGCGCGGTGCTCGAAGCGGTGACGGGCCTGTCGTGGGACAAGCTGTTCCTGCGCGACATCGCGACACCGCTCGGCTTCGAATTTGCCGGAGCCTATCCGGGCGAGGCCTTCACCCGCTGGGGCTTCATCGACGGCGTGCGCGAGCAGGAGGCTGACCTCTCGGCCTATGGCGCTGCGGCCGGTCTTTATGGCGAGCCTGACGACATCCTCGCCATCGACATCGCCCTGATGCGTGGGCAGTTGCTCGGCCCAGAGGCGCTCGCCGAAATGTGGAAGGGCGATCCGGCGCTGGGTTACATGGCGCTCGGCCAGTGGGTGTTCGAAGTGCCGCTCAAGGGCTGCGACGCCCCGGTGCGGATCGTCGAGCGCCGCGGGGATATCGGCGCGGTGCAGGTGCGCAATTTCATCCTGCCCGACAAGCAGATGGCCGTGGTCGCCTTCGCCCAGGAAAAGCCATTCGATTTTGGCGAGGTCTGGCAAGGGAGCGGTTTCAGCCACGACCTGCTCGCTGCTGCCGCCTGCCCGCAAGGAACCCCATGACCCTTACCCCCTCCTACCTCCGTCTCGGCGTGAACATCGATCACGTCGCCACAATCCGCAACGCGCGCGGCGGGGATCATCCCGATCCGGTGCGCGCGGCCCAGATTGTCGCGGCGGTCGGCGGCGACGGCATCACCGCCCACCTGCGCGAAGACCGCCGCCATATTCGCGACGAGGATCTGGCGCGGATTCAGGCGGCGACCAATCTGCCGCTCAACCTCGAAATGGCAGCGACCCGCGAAATGCTCGCCATCGCGCTGCGCCATAAGCCGCACGCCGCCTGTATCGTCCCGGAAAAGCGCGAGGAGCGCACCACCGAGGGCGGGCTCGATGCGGCCGGGATGCACAACACCCTCGTCCCCATCTGCGAGGAACTGCGCAGCGCCGGGATCCGCGTCTCGCTGTTCATCGAGGCCGACGAGCGCCAATTGGACGCCGCATTGCGCCTTGGCGCGCCGGTGGTCGAATTCCACACCGGCGAATATGCCCACGCTTTCCTCGATGGTGACCGCGAACGCGTGGAGCGCGAATTGCGCCGTATCACCGACATGGCCGCGCTTGCTGCCAAGAACGGGATCGAACCCCACGCAGGCCACGGCCTCACCTTCGAGAATGTCCAGCCGATCGCCGCTATCCCGCAAATTGCGGAACTCAACATCGGTCATTACCTGATCGGAGAGGCGGCGTTTGTCGGCCTCGAAAACGCGATCCGCCGGATGCGCGAATTGATGGATGAGGTGCGTTGATCGTGGCCGAACCTGACTTGCCCGCCCTATCCGGCGAACAGAAGCGCTGGGCCTTTGCCGCAGCGGCGCTGTTCCTGCTGGCGGTGGGATTCCTCGGCTTTGCGCTCAACACCGGGGTGATGCAGGTCTTCGCGGTCGGCTGGATTGCGCTGATGATCTTCGGCTTCGTGGGCGCTGCCCGGGTCGCCAAGGGCGATTTCGCCCATCCGCTGTTCAAGGCTCAGGTCATGCTGCATGTCGTTGCGATCGGGCTGCTGCTGGCAGTGATCATAAGGGCATTTTCTTGATTACGCTCGCCCTCCGGCGAGCGATATCCTCGCTCATGCGACCTGAAGGTCGCGCCGCTGCGGGCGGCCAGTCGGCCTTGCAGTCGCTTCGCGCCCGAACCAGCGCAGTCATTGGAGTAGTCACTTGATCATCGGCATGGGCAGTGACCTCTGCAATATCGAGCGGATCGCCAATTCGATCGCCCGCTATGGCGAGCGGTTCGAGAACCGCGTCTTCACCGAAACCGAAATCGCCAAGGCCCGAAAGCGCCCCTTCACCATTGCCGGAACCTACGCGAAACGCTTTGCCGCCAAGGAGGCCTTCTCCAAGGCGGTCGGCACCGGGTTCAAGCGCGGCGTGTTCATGAAGGACATCGGCGTGGTCAACGCGCCCTCGGGAGCGCCGACGCTGGCGCTAACGGGCGGCGCGGCTTTGCGGCTTGAAGAAATCACGCCGAAAGGCCATGAGGCGCGCATACACCTTACTCTCACCGATGATCACCCTTGGGCGCAGGCCTTCGTGATCATCGAAGCCATCCCCCTTTGACAGGCCGCCCCAATGGCAACCCCCATGGCAGAAAACGAAAGCCCGCACGTGACTGACAGCGAAGCCCCGGAAAAGGTCAATTGGCTCGCCGAAATCCGGGGGCTGGCGCTGATGCTGCTCGCGGTGCTGGCGTTCCACAGCCTTGTCGCCAAGCCGTTCTACATCCCCTCGACCTCGATGATGCCGAGCCTGTGGGTAGGTGACCGGCTGGTGGTGAGCAAATATCCCTATGGTTGGTCATGGGCCTCGGCGAGCTTCCACCTGCTGCCGCGTGGGCCCTGGCGGGTGTGGGCCGCGAACCCGGAATATGGCGATATCGTCATTCCGGTGCACCCCGATGACGATATCGACTACATCAAGCGCGTGGTCGCGCTGCCGGGCGATACGATCGAGGTTCGGGCCGGGCAGATCATCCTCAACGGCACCCCGATCAAGCGTGAGGTGGTGCCCGAAGTGCGCCTGCCGTTCGAGCCGGAACTGATGTGCGGCGACGAAGGCGGAACGCGCCCGTGTCTGCAAGCCTTCGAGCAATTCCGCAAGACCGACCCCGATGGCAGCATCTACTTCGCCCCGCCCACCTGGCGCGAAACCCTGCCCAATGGCGCGACCTTCCTGACCATCGATTACCGCGATCAGGATCTCGACAATTACGGCCCCTACAAGGTGCCCGCCGACAGCGTGTTCGTGATGGGTGACAACCGCGATCTTTCCGCTGACAGCCGCGCGCTGGCGATTGCTGACGGGCTGGGCGGCGCTGTGCCGATGGCCAATATCGGCGGCCGGGCCGAGTTCATCACCTTCAGCCTGAACGGGTCAACCACCTGGAACCCGGCAAGCTGGTTCTCCAGCCTGCGCGGCGACCGGGCGTGGACGACCCTGCGCCCGCCACTGGCCGAGGGCGCGGCGGCCAAGTAGATCGAGGCGGCTTGAACAATGGCTAAGAAGTTCCTGTATTTCGTCGCGTTCTGCACTGTTTTGGTGATCAGCGGGCGGATTGCATACGAGCTGTTTCAGGACGATCTGGCCGAAATCGCGCTGGTGCCTTCGGCTGCCTTTGCGCCGGTCAAGCCGCTCGAAGCCAACGCCTATGAAGACCCCAAGCTGTGGTATTCGCGCCCCGGCATCGGCGTGAGCGATCCGGCGCGCTGGCAGCCTGCCTATGCGACCGATCGGGGGCTGCTGCCCACTCCCGCCGAACCCAAGCAGGCCTTTGCCGTCTTCTTCGTCCACCCGACCAGCTACCTCAACCGCGCCAGCTGGAACGCTCCGCTGGACAATGGCGGCGACCCCGAGGCCGAACGGATCGCCCGCGTCTATCTGCGCGGCATGGCCAGCCCCTTCAACGCCGCCTCCGAAATCTGGGCGCCGCGTTACCGGCAGGCCACGATGGGCGCCTTCCTGACCGACCAGCCCGAAGGCAAGCAGGCGGTGGACGCTGCCTATGCCGATGTGCGCGAGGCTTACCGCTATTTCCTCTCCAGCCTCGATGCTGACACGCCGATCGTGCTGGCGGGCCATTCGCAGGGCGCACTGCATCTCAAGCGCCTGCTGGCCGAAGAGGTGCAAGGCTCGCCAGCGGCCAAGCAGCTGGTGGCGGCTTACCTGATCGGCTGGCCGGTTTCGGTCGAACATGATCTGCCGGTCATCGGCTTTCCCCCATGCCTTGCGCCCGGTCAGACAGGGTGCCTGATCAGCTGGTCAAGCTTTGCCGAACCGGCCGATCCGGCTGCTGTGCTCAAGGCCTATGGCAGCACCCCTGCGCTTGACGAGGATCGGCCCGGCACCAGCCCGATGCTGTGCACCAATCCGCTCACCGGCCTTGTCGGCGACACCGCGCCTGCGAGCGCCAACCTCGGCACGCTGGTGCCGGAAGACAGCATGGAAAAGGGCGAATTGCGGCCCGGACTTGTGCCTGCGCGCTGCGATGCCCGCGGGTTGCTGCTGATCGGACCGCCGCCGGAAATGGGCTCCTATGTGCTGCCCGGCAACAATTACCACGTCTATGACCTGCCGCTGTTCTGGGCCAACACCAAGGCCGACGTGATCGCCCGCGCCGGGGCATGGAAAGCGCCTTGAGTTCGGCGGGGCCGCTGATCTTCGAAGACGCGCGCGGCTTCGGGGAGGCTGTGGGAGATGGCGGCGTGCTGCTCGGCCTCGATCTTGGCACCAAGACGCTCGGCACGGCGACCTGCGACGCCGGCTGGCGCTTTGCCACGAACGGCACCACCATCCAGCGCGGCAAGTGGGGGCGTGATCGCGAAACCTTGGCCGCGCTGATCAAGGCGCGCAGCGTCAAGGGGCTGGTGCTCGGCCTGCCGCGCAACATGGACGGTTCCGAAGGCCCGCGCGCACAGGCAAGCCGCGCCTATGCCCGCAACTGCGCCGAGGCTTTCGCCTTGCCGCTGCTGCTGTGGGACGAACGCTGGTCAACCCAGGCCGCCGAAGCCGCCATGATCGGCCAGGACATGAGCCGCGCCAAACGCGCCGCCGCGATCGATAGTCATGCGGCCGCAGTGATCCTGCAAGGCGCGATCGACCGGCTGGCCGGAGGCGTGCTTTAACCCTCGATCACCGCACGCCGCGCCCGCGCCGCGCCTGCGACCATGCGGCTGCCTGACAATTCGCCAGCCCGCCACAGCGCGTCGGCTTCCGCCGGATCGTCCAGCAATTCGGCCCGCGCCTCAAAACTGGCGAGCCGCAGCCGGTCGCTCGGATGCCGCGCGCCGACCCATGCGGCATAGTCGCGCGCGCTATCCGCCCCGCTCGCCACCGCCACCCGCAGAAACGCCTCGCTCGCATTGGCATTGAGCCAACGCGCCACCGTGCCGCGTTCCAGATCGAACCCGTACTGATCGAACCACCCCTGCGCCGGATCGACCCGCATCACGTTCAAGGACACCGAAAGGCTTTCGGGCGGTAGCTGGCTGTGAACATCCACGTGCCGGCGGTAGAGCATCAGCTTGCCGGGTGAGAGCGTGCTCCGCCCCACAAACCGCAGCCCCGCGTCCTCTCCGGGATAGCCTGCCACGGCGTCGTAATCATATTCGAAATAGTCGCTCGCATAGCCCGGCCCGCAATAGCCTACGGTGAGAAAATCGAAATTGTGGTCATGGGCCGCGCCATAGACAAAGCTGCCTGCGCCGCTGGTCTGGAACACGTGATCAGCAGGCGACGGCCAGATTGCCGCGCGCAGGAAGGCGGCATTGGCACGGTTGTCCTTGGGTCGGCTGAGCATGATTGCCTGCGGGCCATAGCCGCTCGCGATGCCCTCGCCAGCGCGTCCCGCCAGCCGGTCGGTCAGCAAATCGCCGAGAAATGAACGGTTGTTCGCAAGCCGTCGCAACCACCCTGCCGCCGCAGCCGTGCTGGCAGGATCGTCGGCATCGAAGCCGATCTCGCCCAACGCTTCGATGCATTCGGGCAAGGTGCAGGCATCATCGGCCGGATTGTCGATCACCACAGGCATCAGGCGATCTCCGCCATAAAGGGCGCAAGATCAGGGCGGCGTTCGCGCAATTGCCGCTGCAAGGCGGCAGCGGGCGCGGAGAGCGTATCGGCCTGATCGCCCGCCAGCGCATCCAGCAGCCCCAGCCCCGCACGGGCATCCATCGCAAGGCACTGGCGCAGCGCCTCCCACCTCAGGTCACGCGCCGCTGTCTGATCGCGGGCGAGGCTCGCCACCACCGGCCCCGCCGCCGCATGGCCGAGCGCGCCCAGCACCGAGAGCGCCATCATCTGCTGGCTTGCCTGCTTGCACCCGCTGATGGTCTTGATGAGCCGCCCGTCGGCCACAGCAATCTCGCCCGATGGCAGAGGCCGCGCGGCCTCGCGGGTGAGTTGCAGCACCAGCAGCGGGCGGGTCACAGCAATGATCTGGCGCGCGTCATGCACGCCGCTCCGCGTCAGTCGCGCGCCGGGCGTCAACGCAACCTCGCGGCTTGTCAGGCGGATGCCGTCATGCCGATGCACCAGCGCCGTGCCTGTGCCTGCGACAATGATGTCATGCGCCATACCATCCTCGAACAGGGCGGAGACCGGCACAGCCCGCTTGCGCCGGGCATAGGCCACCAGCGTCAGGCCCGCGCGGCCATGGCTCGCCAGACGCAGCCGGGCCAGGCCGGGTGTGCTCGCATGGCCGAGCGGCACCTGCGCCAGCGGTTCAGCCACAAGCGCCTGTGCCAGCGGGCCGATCAGCCCCCCGGCCCAATCCGCCGCTGCGCTGCTGTCGGTGAACAGCCGGGCGAGCGCCGGAACATCTTCCAGGGCCGCGCCCGCATCAAACTGCGCCAGCGCGGCCACCGCCGCCGCGACATCGCCGCGCGATCGCCACCGGGCCAGCGCCGCGTCGGTCAGCGGCTGCGCGGGAAGGCCCTCACGCAGCCGCGTGATATCGGGGTGCATATGCATCGCCAGAGCCTCCCCGCGCGCCGGTCAGAGCAGCGTCTCGGGCGGCAGGACTTCGTAGAGATAGACCATGATGTCGACGATGCGGTCGTCACTAGTGCCGGGCGAATTGGTCAAGGCACCGAACAGCGCCGATGCGCCTTCCAGTCCCGGAATCTGGTCGAGCGAAATGGTCGGAAAATTCATGCGTAGGCTCCCCTTGGACAATCGCGCCCCGCCCTGTGCCGGACGCGCCAGGGCAAGCTGGCCGAGCGCGCGCCTCCCGCGAAATTAAATGATTGTAACCCGCCCGCACCCGCCCCTATGCATGCGGCCCATGACCACGCCCCCTGCCCGGTTCGACGCGCGCGAAGCGTCCAAATGGTTTTTCCGCCACGGCCATACCGGCTGGCTGGGCCTGAGATTCGCCGACCAGGGCGACAACTGGGTCGAACTGGAACTGCCCTGGCGCGAGGATCTGCTGGGCGACGCCAGCCGCCCGGTGCTGGCCTCCGGCCCGATCATCAGCCTGATGGACATGGCCAGCGGGATGGCGATCTGGCAGGCGAGCCGCACGTTTAATCCGGTCGCGACGCTTGATCTCAGGGTCGATTACCAGCGCCCCGCGCGTGAGCGGGCCAGCGTGCGTGGTCGGGTGGAATGCTATCGCCGCACCCGGTCTGCCGCCTTCGTGCGCGGC
This sequence comes from Porphyrobacter sp., assembly GCA_032116115.1. Lineage (GTDB taxonomy): Bacteria > Pseudomonadota > Alphaproteobacteria > Sphingomonadales > Sphingomonadaceae > Erythrobacter. The sequence continues at coordinate 219,918 of JAUMAX010000001.1, read as the reverse complement.
ATCGCCCATGACGGCGACCCGGACGATCCGGTGGCCCATGTCGCGGGCGTGTTCATGACAATCGGCGCAGACCCGCGTCAGGAAAATCCGGCCTTGCGGGGCAGCGATGATGTCTGAGCCGCTTGAACTGCCCGCCTATGCCCGCTCGCTCGGCGTGGCGATTACCGCCGAGACCGAAGGCGGGATGCCGGTGCTGACAGTCGACTTCGGGCCGATGGTGGAAGGCCGCCCGCAGCATTTCCACGGCGGGGCGACCGCCGGCCTGCTGGAGAACGCAGGCTATGCCGCCTTGCGTAGCGCGCTGATTGCAGCCGGGCGCGATCCGCAGTTGAAGCCGATCAACATCACCGTGCAATATCTCGCCGCGGGCAAATCGCAGGCGAGTTTCGCGGTCGGCCGGATTACCCGGCTTGGCCGGCGCAATGCCAATATCTCGGTCGAGGCGTGGCAGAATGACCGCAGCCGCCCGATTGCAACGGCCGTTATGAATATCCTGATGGTCTAGGGCGGGCTGGAGGGTGCCGGTGACGGCACAGGCTGCACCACCACACCGCCCTCGTTCACCCGCACTTCAACCGGCACGCCCTCCTGCTTGAGCGTGACGCCATTGCCGTCGATCTGAAGGCTTGTGCCATCCTGACCGATGGGAATCTCGCCCTCCGGCATATCGAGCGGCTGGACCGGGCCTTCGGGATCGGGCGAGGTGTCGGCCTTGGGCACAGGCGCGGCTTCGACCTTCAATGCGCCGCGCATGAAATCACGCCAGATCCGCGCCGGGGTGCTGCCGCCGGTGACGCCATTGAGCGGGGTGTTGTCGTCATTGCCGACCCACACCCCCACCACCAGATCGCCCGCATAGCCCACGAACAGCGCATCGCGGTAATCCTGCGTCGTGCCGGTCTTGCCGAAATTGGCAACCGGAAGCGAGGCGTTGCGGCCCGTCCCGCGATTGATCGCCGCGCGCAGCATCCCTTCGAGGTCTTCGTGCGTGCCGCCTGACATGGAATCGCGGGGAGTGGTCAGCCATTCCCACCAGCCCCGCTCACCGCGCGCAAAGGCGTGAGGCTCGACCGGATAGTCATTCGCCGCAATCCCGGCATAGGCCGCCGTCAGTTCCATCAGCGTCATCGACGAAGTGCCCAGCGCAAGGCTGGGATCGCCTTCTGCCATCGGTGCGGTGATCCCGAGCCTGCGTGCGGTGCGGATCACCTTGTCGCTGCCCACCGCCTGGAACAGCCGCACGGCGGCAACATTGCTGGATTGCGCGAAGGCATCTTCCAGCGTGATTTGCGGCGAGTATTGCTCGCGCGAATTCTTGGGCCGGTAGCTGCCTTGCGTGATCGGCGTGTTGGGGATGGTGTCATCCGGCTCCCACCCGGCTTCCAGCGCGGTCAGGTACACGATGGTCTTGAAGGTCGATCCGGGCTGGCGGCGCGCCTGCGTGACGCGGTTGAACGGCGATTTGCGATAGTCACGCCCGCCCACCATCGCCACAACCTCGCCATTGCGGCGCATCGCCACCAGCGCGACCTGCGCTCCGCCCAGCGGCGCGCGCGCGACGATCCGGCCTGCGAGCGCCTGCAAGCGGGAATCGAGCGTCGTGGTGATCACGGCTTGCGAATAGCTCGCGTCCATCCCCTCGCGCGCCAGCGGCAGCGCCCAATCGGCAAAATAGGTGCCGGTCGGCAGATTATCGTCGCGTTTGCGCACATCGACGCGCGGATCGGGCAGCGCGGCAGCCTCGGCAGCGGTGAGGTAACCCACGTCGACCATCGACTGGATCACCAGCTCCATCCGCTTCTTGGCCTTGTCGTAATGCTTGGTCGGCGCAAAGCGCGAAGGGGCCTGCAACAGCCCCGCCAGCATCGCCGCCTGTTCGGGGCGCAATTTCTCCGGCTGGCGGTAGAAATAATGCAGGCTCGCGGCGCGCAGGCCATACTGGTTGTCGCCGAAATAGGCGTTGGAGAGGTAGCGTTCGAGGATCTCGTCCTTGGTCAGCCAGCTTTCCAGCCACAGCGCGATCAGCGCCTCGCGCGCCTTGCGGCTGAGGCTTTGTTCGGCGGTCAGGAAGGTGAACTTGGCGAGCTGCTGGGTGATGGTCGAACCGCCGCCATACCCCGTCCACGCCGCCCGGGCGATGCCGCGCGGATCGATCCCCCAGTGCGAATAGAACCGCCGGTCCTCGATCGCGAGGAAGGCTTCCACGACATGCGGCGGCAGATCGGCGACCTTGACCGGAGCCTCGACCACCGCGCCCTGCCGCGCAATCGGCGTCCCGTCGCTGGCGAGCAGGGTGACCTGCGGGGGCGCGATAGGTTCAAGACTTTTGGACAGCGGCGCGGTGATGGCGAGCCAGCTGATCAGCAGGGCGAACACCGCCAGCGTCGCCATGACACCCCGCCCCGTCCACCAGAGCTTTGATCGCGCCCGCCAGTAATCGCGTTGCCACCAGCGCAGGCGGCGCTTTTCCTCGACTTCGAGCGCCTCGTCGATCCCCGCCAGCTTGGCGTCCCATGCCTCGAAATCGGGCGTGGCCGATGGACGCGGGCGCGGCGTGTCATCATCGTCATCGTCGATCGGGCGGGTGGATTCGTAGAGCGGGAAATATCCGGCAGGCGGCACATCCCCGGCGCCATCGGCACCGGAGCGTGAGCCTTTCCAGAATCGGTCGAACAGCGCCATGGTAAAGGCTGTGTTATCAGCCTAGGACACTGACCTGCAAGCGACTTGCGTGGCATAGCTCCGGCTGGCCGGCCTCGGCCACCGCAGAGCTTGCGCAAAAAGGCGCAAATCTCGCTCCGGTTGCCTCAGAAGCTGTAAGAGATGTTTCTAACACGCGGAATGATCACATACTCGCCCGGGCGGGCCGTGACCTTCCAGCTGATCGTAGCGGCATTTTCTTTCTGCACGGCACCAAGCAGAGCAAGTTCGATCCCCAGCGAATTCACGGTGACCGGAAATCCGTTTTTGTGGCGGAACACAGGCATGGCATCGGTTGTGAACCGGCCGCTTTGCATCGTATCGAAATCGCGCCGCTTTCCCCGCTGGAAGATATTGACCCACAGGGTCGTGTTTGTCCTGCCGACAGCGATCAGCCCGATCGTCAGCCGGTCTCCGCCCCCCGGGATCACCTCGTTGCTCAGCATGGTGACAGCGGTCGGTGTGATTGGGGCGGCAGCGATCTCGGCTTGCCCCTTGGCGAGAACCAGAGCGCGATCCACCTTGCCGTCCTTGTCGGTGTCTTCGACGCAGGACTGGCCATCGCGCAGGCTGTTGCTCAGCGCCCCGAGAGCCCCGAAGAGCGGGTCTTCGCCTTTGGTTTTCTCGATCACCTTGTTGCGGGTGCACAGCAAGGTTCGCCCGCCCTCGATCCTGCCGTTCACGGGGATCAGCACCTCCGGCAAGACGTCTCCGGCGCGCAAGGTGACGGTCCCGCCGGGGGTGACGACATCGACATCCTGCGCCAGCTTGCCGGAAAAGACCCAGCGCAGCGGCACTTCGATGAAGGTTTCATTCTCGCTGACCCGCCGTTCGCCGCTTGCGACATCGGACGGGAGGAATACGACGGGAGATTCGATCGAGGCGGGAAGACTCTCGGCACTTGCGGACGAGGCCAATGCAACCGCCGCGAATGCCGCGCAAAAAACAACCTTCATCCCTGTCGCCCGCCCCAGAAAGCCCCGAGTGCGACGATAACGGCACCGGGTTCCAAGTCAACGCAAGTTCAGGACTTTACCGCTTCTTTGCAGCACCTTCGGGCAAGTCTTCGCCAAACACGCGCTGGTAGTATTCGGCCACCAGCGTGCGTTCTGCCTCGTCACACTTGTTGAGGAACGAGAGCCGGAACGAGAACCCGACCGAACCGAAGATCGCCGCGTTCTGCGCCCAGGTGATCACGGTGCGCGGGCTCATCACGGTCGAGATGTCGCCGTTGATGAAGCCTTGGCGGGTTAGTTCGGCCACCTTGACCATGTCGGCGATCAGCTTGTCGTCGGCCATCGGAGTCTTGGACTTGACGATCTGCTGTTCGACCTCGGGCTTGAGGTAATTGAGCGCCACGACGATGTTCCAGCGGTCCATCTGTGCCTGGTTGATCGCCTGCGTCCCGTGGTAAAGCCCGCTGGTGTCGCCGAGGCCCACCGTGTTGGTGGTCGCAAACAGCCGGAACCACGGGTTGGGCGTGATCACCCGATTCTGGTCGAGCAGGGTCAGACGGCCATCGAATTCGAGAATGCGCTGGATCACGAACATCACGTCCGGACGGCCTGCGTCATATTCGTCAAAGGTCAGCGCGACCGGGTGCTGGAGCGCCCACGGCAGGATGCCTTCCTTGAATTCCGTAACCTGAAGCCCGTCCTTAAGGACGATCGCATCGCGCCCGATCAGATCGATGCGGCTGATATGCGCATCGAGGTTCACGCGGATGCTCGGCCAGTTGAGGCGGGCTGCAACCTGTTCGATGTGGGTCGATTTGCCCGTGCCGTGATAGCCCTGCACCATCACCCGGCGGTTGTGCGCAAAGCCTGCGAGGATCGCCAGCGTGGTGTCCGGATCGAACACGTAGGCACCGTCGGTGTCAGGCACATGCTCTTCGGCGCGGCTGAAGGCGGGTACCTGCCAATCGACATCAATGCCGAACATCTCGCGGACGTCGACGGTCGTGTCGGGCTGGTTGGGCATGGCGCTGTCGCCGGTGACGTTGTTCTTGGAGGGTGCAGTCATCGTGGGTTTCGGTTAGAGCGCAAGTCGCTTGGCCGCAAGCAGTGGTTTGCAGCAATTGGCTGGCAATTTGGCGAGTCCGTTTCCCTCAGCCCTGCGGCACGCCTATATCTCCCCCATGCCCGATCCCGTCGAATCGCTGCGCCTCAAACTGGTTTCCCAGGTGCGCGGGGTGTTTCACGATGCGAGCGCGGGGCAGACACCCACTCCGCCTTCGGATGACGCGCTGTTTGTGCGCGATACGCCGATCCGGCAGGTCCATGCCGATATCGTGGGCATGATGACCGGCGGGGTGCGCGCGCTGCTGCTGCAGATGCTCCACCCCCACGCGCTGCAAGGCGTGCTCGATCATTCCAATTTCCGCGAGGACATGCACGGGCGGCTGCGGCGCACGGCGCGGTTCATTGCGGTGACGACCTTCGGCCACCGGGACGAGGCGACCAAAGCGATCGACCGGGTGAACCGCATCCACGCGAAAGTCGGCGGCACCCTGCCGGACGGGTCGCGCTATGAGGCGACCAATCCGCGCACCCTCGCCTGGGTCCATGTGACCGAAGCGCAGAGCTTTCTGGCAGGCTATATCCGCCATGTCCGCCCTGGCATGTCGGGAGCAGAGCAGGACGAATACTACCGCCAGTTTGCCGTTATCGCCCGCGCACTGGGCGCCGATCCGGTGCCGGAGACGCGCGCCGAGGCCGACCGCATTTTCCGCATGTTGCGCCACGATCTCGCCACCTCGCCCGAGGCGCGCGAGGTGGCGCAACTCGTCCTCGCCCAGCGCCCGCAAGGCACGCCGCTGGCGGTGCAGACGATGATCACCGCCGATGCCGTGGCAATGCTGCCCGATTGGGCGCGCACCATGCTGAACCTTCAGCGCCCGATGCTGACCGCGCTGCCCGCCCGCGCAGCAACATGGGGCATGGGCCGCACCTTGCGCTGGGCGTTCCGCCAGAACGGCCCGCCCCCGCGCCCCTGACCCTTCACCGGAGAGCACCAATGGCCGAATTCACCTTCTACACCGTCGCCATGAGTCGCGGGCAGATTGCGCGCTGGGCGCTGCACGAGGCGGGTGCGGATTACGACCACGTGGTGTTCGACTGGGCGACCCGGCCGGATGCGCTGAAAGCGCTCAACCCGATGAACAAGGTGCCGACGCTGGTGCATCATCACGCCAATGAGCATGGGGGGCGCCATGATCACGTCATCACCGAATGCGCAGGCATCAACCACTACCTTGCCGAAACGCACCCGCAGGCGGGACTGCTGCCCGACAGCCATGAACGCGCCGCCTATTTCCGCTGGCTGTTCTTTGCCGCCGGGCCATTGGAACAGGCGATCATCGCCCGCTCGCTCGGATGGGAAGTGCCCGAAGGCAAGCATGGGCAAGCGGGCTTCGGCAGTCTCGAACTGACTATCGACGCGCTCGACGGGTGGCTGTCGGCCAACGACTTCATCGCGGGCAATCGCTTCACCATGGCCGATACCTATGTCGGCAGCCAATTCGTGTGGGGCCTGCGTTTCGGCTCGATCCCTGAACGCCCGTCGTTCAAGGCCTATGTCGAGCGGATCACCCAGCGCCCCGCTTACACAGAGGCCAACGCCATCGACGCAGCGATCATCAAGTCCGCGAAGGCTTAGGCCCCGAAGTCACGCCAGTGCGGCGCTTTTCCTGAGCAGCTGGTAGGCATCGACCACCGCGGTCAGCTGCGCCTCGTGACGCCGGTCACCGCCGTTGCGGTCCGGGTGGAAGCGGCGCACCAGTTCGGAATAGCGCCGCCGCAGACGGGTGCGGTCAGTGTCGCTGCCCAGCCCCATCACTTCGAGCGCGCGGGATTCGTCCGCCGAAAAACGCACATGGGCCGCCGCTTCCCGCGCCCGCCCTTCGGCACGGCTGCGGATGCCGCGTGCGCGGGCGGCGATGGCATCCAACGGGTCGGCATAATCGGCCCAGCGCGGCACTCCGTCCACGCCCGCGTCAGGGCGGAAGGCGCGGGTTTCGGTGCGCCAACCGGCAATGGGCGACTGCGCGGCGATGATTTCCTCGGCGCTCATGCCTTCGAACCAGTCGTAGCCTGCGTTGAATTCGCGCACATGCTGGAGGCAGAACCAGCGCCAGTCGCCCGGCCCGTCAAACCCGTTGGGCCGGCGTCCGGGCGCGCGGAATTCGCCCGCCTCGCGGCAGCCGGGAGCTTCGCATTGCCGGTCTGCGCTCTCGACGCGGCCATGAAATCGTGGTGAAGGCATAGCCCTTGAGAATGGCGATCAGGCTCCCAAGTTCCAAGCCGGAATTTGGCCGATCAGCTTGCAAAGAAGGAAAGTCCCGATGAGTGTCGCCGAGGAAATGCACGTCCTGCTGACCGAGGCCTTCGCGCCCGCGCGGCTTGCGATCATCAATGACAGCGCCAAGCATAGCGGCCACATAGGCGACGATGGTTCGGGCGAATCGCATTTCACCATTGAAATCGACGCGGCGGCCTTTGCCGACATGAACCGCCTTGCCCGCCAGCGCGCGGTGATTGCGGCGCTGGGCGATATCGTCGGCCAGCGGGTGCATGCGGTCGCGATCAAGGCGGGCGTGCCAGCCGAATGAGCCTCAACCCCGATTTGCGCCTGCGCCGCGCGGCGCGGCTGATCGTGCTCGATCCTGCGGGCCGCGCGCTGATGTTCCGCTATGACGTGCCGGGGCGCGATCCCTTCTGGGTGACGGCTGGCGGCGAGTGCGAGCCGGGCGAAAGCTTTGAAGATGCCGCGCGGCGCGAGCTTGTCGAGGAAACCGGCTTCACCGCCGACCCGGGGCCGCAGATCGCGCGGATGACGCCCGAATTCATCACCGTCCAGGGCGAGCCGGTGCAGGCGGATGAACGCTTTTTCCTTGTCCGCGTGGCCGAAGCGCAGATCGATACCAGCGGCCACACCGAAACCGAACTGGCGCTGATGACGCAGCACCGCTGGTTCACCCTCGACGAACTGGCAGACTGGCCCGAGGCGGTGTTTCCCGCGAACCTTGCCGACATGATCCGGTCGCAAAACGCAACCTGATTGCTCTTGTCCCGCCCGCTCGCTAGTCCTTGCGGCAAACGGGAGAGACACATGGACTATGCAGGCAAGGTGGCGTGGATCACCGGAGCATCATCGGGCATCGGCGCAGCCTTGGCACAGGAGTTGGCCGCGCGCGGCGCCCATGTGGTGCTGTCGGGCCGGGATGAAGCACGGCTGGCCGAAGTGGCGGCGCTGTGCGCCAAGGACGGACAAAGCACGCTGCTGGTCCCCTTCGATGTGCGTGATGATGCGGCTCTGGCCGAAGCGACGGCCAAAGCCATTGCGTGGAAAGGCGGCGTCGATATCGCCTTTGCCAATGCCGGCATCTCGCAGCGCAGCCGCGCGCTGAAGACCGATATGCAGGTCTATCGCGACATTATCGCCGTCGATCTCACCGCCCAGATCGCGTTTTCCCAAGGGCTGATCGGCCACATGGCGGAGCGCGGGTCAGGGGCGCTGGGGTTCATCTCCTCGATCGCGGGCAAGGTCGGCGTGCCGATGCGCACGGCCTATTGCGCCGCCAAGTTCGGCCTTGCCGGCTATGCCGACGCGCTGCGCGGCGAGCTGTCGCAGACCGGCGTCAGCGTCCACACGATCTACCCCGGATCGGTCGCTACCGGCGTTTCGCGCAATGCGCTGACCGCGGACGGCACCAAGCGTGGGCGCTCGGACAAGGCGATCGACGAAGGCATCCCGGCCGATGTCGCCGCGCGCGCCATGCTGGACGGGATCGCGGCGGGGACGCGCGAGATCATCGTGGCCGAGGGCGGCGAGAAAGCGATGGGCGAATTGCGCCGCACGCCCGACGCCCTGTTCGACCAGATCGCGGGCATGGTTGGCAATGGCTACATGGACAAGATGGAGCAGAACTGATGATGTTCGATCTGAAGCGCGTGGCGCTGCCCAATGGCATCCACCTCAACGTGGTGGACGAAGGCCCGGTCGATGCACCGGTGCTGATCTTCCTGCACGGCTTTCCCGAAAGCCACCGCACCTGGCGCCACCAGATCGCGCATTTCAAGGACCGGTTCCGCTGCATCGCACCCGACCAGCGCGGCTATCGCGCCTCGTCCAAGCCGCAGGCGGTGGAGGCCTACACGCCCGACAAGTTGATCGGCGATATCTTCCTGCTGGCTGATACGCTGGGGATCGCGCACTTCACCATCGTCGGCCACGACTGGGGCGGCGCGATTGCATGGGGCGTCGCGCTAGGCGGGCAGCACGCGCGGGTGAGCCGGGCGATTATCGCCAACGCGCCGCATCCGGTGACCTTCCAGCGCCTGCTCTACACCCACCCCGGCCAGCGCGAGGCAAGCCAGTATATCCGCGGCTTCCGCGACCCGGCCAATGACGCGCTGGTGAAGGACCACGGCCTCACCGGCCTGCTCCTGAAAGAGGTCAAGTGGGACCGCCCTTCAGCGATGGAGCCGGAAGAACGCGACGCGCTGCTGCTCGATTGGCAGAACCGCGATGCCGCCTTCGGGATGCTCAACTACTACCGCGCCAGCCCGATTGACGTGCCGACCATGGACGCGCCCTTTGCGATCCCTGATGGCTGGACGCCGCCCGCCCTGCCCAAGCTGACCATCCCGACACTGGTGATCTGGGGGCTGGACGACCTTGCCCTGCCCCCTGAGAACCTTGACGGGCTGGAGGACATCATCGACCCGCTCACCATCGTGCGCGTACCGGATTGCGGGCATTTCGTGCCGTGGGAAGCGCCCGACGCGGTGAACGCGGCGATGGAGGCGTTTCTCGCTTGAACCACCCAGTCGAGGACGAGCATTTCGCTCCGCCGCTGCGCAGTTGCGGCTGCGTCCTCATCGCGGCCGCCACTCTGGCGATTGCGGGCGCCTTGTTCCTCGGATCGATCCTTGGCGATTGCCTCGATGATCCGGCCTGCCTCGCCCGCAAGGCCGGTGTCTGGCCATGGCTCACGCCGCTGCTGGTGCTGGGTGCCGGAGCCGTGCTTGGCGCGGTCTTCCTGCGGTTGATGAAGCGCGGCGACTAACCCGCCAGCCACTCCACCCACGCGCCGTGCGGGTGGGCGTGGGATAGCAGGTGTTCCTCGCCATGATGCGCCTCGCCATCCCACAGGCGCACGCGCAATTCGTGGCGGAAGGTGGCAGGGTCAGTCTCCAGCGCCACCCAGCCGAGCGGGGTGTCAGGCGTCGCGCCAGCACCTTCTGCCTCGAACGCGGCTGTGATCCGCGTTTGGGTGGCGGCGGGCAGATATTGCCACATGATCGAATGAAACATCACCCGCGCCGTCCCCGACTGCGGCGGGCGGGCGAGCATCGCGGCGGCAAAATCGCCCGCATCGGCAGCGACCAGATCAGGCGGCTGCTGCCCCGCCAGCGCAATCGCGGCATCGATCCGCGCCATCCGCTCACCGGCATCAGGCCAGACATAGGCTTTCAATCGCAGCGCCGCGCCAGGATCGGCGAGGTTGATCGGGGCAATGTCGCAGCCCTTCACCGATGCAATGCCGAACCCGGCAGGCGGCGCAGGTGGTGAGGCTCCGCGCCACTCCGGAATGATCCGCATTGGTGACCCCGAAGGCCCAACCTCGGTTGCGCCAAGCCGGAAGAAATAGCGGTCAATCATTGTGTTGACCCCGGCGCTCGCGCCAAGCTCGAACAGTTCGAACCGTGGGACGCGCACCCGCTGCGCCAGCCATAACAGCCCGGCCATGATGCTGGCGGAGCGGCCCGCCTCGTTGGTCTGCGGCGGACCATCAAGCCACGGCAGCAGCCGTGCATCGAACTGGTGCGCCAGATCCAGCACCAGCGCGTCCACCGCCGACTGATCGGTGATCCGCCCGGCATAGACATCAGCCAGCCGGTGATCCGCCCCGGTCAGCACAAGATGGTGAAACCCGCCCGCAATCCGCAGCGGCATTGCATCTTTCAGCGTCAGACCGGGCCAGTTCGCGATCCGCTGCCCGGTGGCGGTATCGCTTGCCCGCACCCCCGCCAGCGCCCGGATCACGCGGGCAGTCGCTGGCGCGCCGTTTTCCGCCGCGTGGCGCGCCTGCCAGTCCAGCGCGGCGGTAAAGTCCTCCAGCCCCATGATTCCCGGCTCGCCTGTCGCCATCACCATTGCCCTTTTGCCCTGCGCTCCTTAAGTGCGCGGCCAATCATGACCACCAATGGAACCCACGACAATCCCGGACAGCTGACCTTCGCTGTCCCCAAGGGGCGCATCCTTGATGAAGCGCTGCCTGTGATGGCGCGCGCCGGGGTGGAGCCTGACGCGGAATTCCACGATCCCAAAAGCCGAGCGCTGGCCTTCGCCACCAACCGCGCGGACATGCGCCTGATCCGGGTGCGCGCCTTCGATGTCGCCACTTTCGTAGCCCATGGCGCGGCGCAGGTAGGGATCGTCGGTTCGGATGTGATCGAGGAATTCGACTACGCTGATCTCTACGCGCCGGTCGATCTCGGCATCGGGCTGTGCCGCCTCTCAGTCGCGCGCCGCGCCGATGACACGGACGAACCCGGCAGCGTCAGCCACCTAAGGGTCGCGACCAAGTACCCCAGCCTCACCCGCCGCCATTTCGAGGCTGCCGGCGTGCAGGCCGAATGCGTCAAGCTGAACGGCGCGATGGAACTGGCGCCATCGCTCGGGCTGGCGCGCCAGATCGTTGACCTCGTATCGACCGGCAAGACGCTGAAGGAAAACGGCTTGGTGGAAACCGACGTGATCCTCGACATTTCCGCCCGCCTGATCGTCAACCGCACCGCGCTGAAGACCGATGCGCGCGTGGCGGCGCTGGTTGCGGCGTTCCGTGACGTGGTGGAAAGGCAGGCGGCATGATGAACATCCTCTCCACCCTCCAGCCGGACTTTGCGGCGAAGTTCGATCGCATCGTCGATGCCCGGCGCGAATCCGACAGTGATGTTGCAGGGCAAGTCGCCAACATCCTGCAAACGGTAAAGCTGCGCGGCGATGCAGCGCTGGTCGAATTCACCCAGCGTTTCGATGGCTATGCGCTGTCCGAAGACGCCGACTGGTCGATCCCGCGCGAGCTGTGCGAGGAGGCTTACAAAGCGCTCGCGCCCGAACTGCGGGATGCGCTCGAACTCGCCGCTGCGCGCATCCGCGCCTATCACGAAGCCCAGCTGCCCGCGAACCGCGACTACACTGACAGCGCAGGCGTCCGCCTTGGCGCGATCTGGCGGGCGGTGGATGCTGCCGGGCTGTATGTGCCGGGCGGGCGCGCGGCCTATCCCTCGTCGCTGCTGATGAACGCTGTTCCGGCGCGGGTTGCGGGGGTTGAGCGGCTCGTCGTCACCACGCCGACACCCAAGGGTCAGTCGAACCCGATGGTGCTGGCCGCAGCGCATATCGCGGGCGTGGACGAGATCTGGCGCGTCGGCGGCGCGCAGGCGGTGGGTGCGCTTGCCTATGGCACGGACCGCATCCGCCCCGTCGATGTGATCACCGGCCCCGGCAATGCCTGGGTGGCAGAGGCCAAGCGCCAGCTTTACGGCGTGGTCGGCATCGACATGGTCGCAGGGCCGTCCGAAATCCTCGTGATCGCCGACGGCAAGAACGATCCCGACTGGATCGCTGCCGATCTGCTGTCGCAGGCGGAACATGACCCGACCTCGCAATCGATCCTTATCACCGATGATGCGGGCTTTGCGCGGCAGGTGGAAGACTGCATCGACCTGCAGATCACCCAGCTTTCGACCGGCAAGACCGCGCGCGCCAGCTGGGATGCGCACGGGGTGATGATCGTGGTCAATGATCTGCTGGCCGAAGCTCCGGCGCTCGCCAACCGGCTGGCCGCGGAACACGTCGAACTCGCGGTCGATGATCCCGAACCCTTCATGCACGCGATCCGCCATGCCGGGAGCATCTTCCTTGGCCGGATGACGCCCGAGGCCGTCGGCGATTATGTCGCTGGCCCCAATCACGTGCTGCCCACCGGCCGCCGCGCGCGCTTTTCCAGCGGGCTTTCGGTGCTCGATTTCATGAAGCGCACCAGCTTTCTGGGGCTTGATGCGGCGTCCTTCGCCGCAATCGGCCCTGCCGCCGCAACCCTCGCCCATGCCGAGGGGCTGCCTGCCCACGCCAAGTCCGTGGAACTGAGGATCAAATGAACCAACCCGCCCGCTCGCAAGCCCGCTCGGCTGCGCGTCTCGCCGCCGTGCAGGCGCTGTATCAGCAGCACATGGAAGGCACCGCGATGACGCGGCTGCTCGATGAATTCCACCAGCACCGGCTGGGCCGCACCATCGACGATGATGACTTCGACGATGCCGAATATGCCGATGCCGAAGTGCCGTTCTTCGATGACGTGGTGCGCGGCGTGGATGCGCGGCGTGACGAGATTGACGCGCTTGTCGCGGAAAAGCTTGCCGCCGGGTGGAGCCTTGAGCGGCTCGACAAGACCATGCTGCAAGTGCTGCGCGCCGGCACCTACGAACTGATCGCCCGCGTCGATGTGCCGGCGGCGGTGACGATCAACGAATATGTCGAAGTCGCCAAGGCGTTCTTTGATGATGGGCAGGCCAAGTTCGTGAACGGCATTCTGGATGCGGTGGCAAAGGGCGCGCGCCGGGGCTAAATCATAGCCCCATGAACGAAGCCGACTTCATCGCTGCCCTGCGCGCCCTGCCGCTCCATCCGGGCGCGCGCGGGCTGTCGGATGATTGCGCGGTTCTGACCATCGGCAGCGAAACCCTCGTCATCACCCATGACATGATGGCCGAAGGCACGCATTTCCGGCCCGACGCAGACATGGCCGATGTGGCGTGGAAACTGGTCGCGTCGAACCTGTCAGATCTGGCCGCCAAGGGGGCGGAGCCGGTCGGCGTATTGCTTGGGCATATGCTGGGGCGCGATGATGCACGGTTTCTGGAAGGGCTGCACGCGGCGCTGACCGCTTTCGGCGCGCCGCTGCTGGGCGGTGACACCGTCGCGGCCCAAGGCGCGCGCAGTTTCGGCCTCACGGCCATCGGGCGGGCGACTTGCCAGCCCGTCCCTGCGCGATCGGGCGCGATGGCGGGCGATTCCATCTACCTCACCGGCCCGGTCGGGCGGGCGATGCTCGGCTTCGAGGGGGCGTCCGAACACCTCGCCGCGTTCAACCGCCCCATCCCGCGCTGTGCCGAGGGACAGGCGCTCGCTCCCCATGTCAGCGCGATGATGGATGTATCGGACGGGCTGCTGCTCGATAGCTGGCGCATGGCGCAGGCGAGCGGCGTGACCTTCACCCTTGATCCGGACGCGATCCCGGTCGCCGACCGCGCGCGGCGGGATGCGTGCCTGCGTTGGGGCGATGATTACGAACTGCTGTTCACCGCCCCGCCCGCTGCCCGGCTGCCGCTTTCCGCATACCGGATCGGCACTGTCACAGAGCGCGGCACAGCGCCGCTGGTGCTGGGCGCCGAGCCGCTCACCGACCCTGCCTCGCTCGGTTACCAGCACGGCTGACAGCCCGGGCGGCCTGCCAAAAATGCTGAAAGCGTCGCAAAACCGTGCTTCCGGCGGGCGGGAGGCTTGCCAGCATCCCGCGAGTGCCTATGACTGGCACCCCTGCGCCCATGGGATCAAAAACGAGGCGCATGCGCCCCGCAAGGGGAAGCAACATAAGACGAGAGGGGATTGCTCGTGAATCTATTGCTCATTTCGATTGGGCTGGGGCTGCTTGCCATTGTTTATGGCTTCATCACCAGTCGGCAGGTGCTCGGCGCGGACGCCGGGAATGCCAAAATGCAGGAAATCGCTGCCGCTATTCAGGAAGGCGCACAAGCCTACCTCAAGCGGCAATATACCGCGATCGCCATCGTCGGCGTGATCGTGGCTGTGATCGTGGCTGTTACGCTGGGCGCGATCCCGGCGGTCGGCTTTGTGATCGGCGCGGTGCTTTCGGGCGTGGCGGGCTTTATCGGCATGAACGTGTCGGTGCGCTCGAACGTTCGCACGGCGGCCGCCGCGATGAAGGGCCTGCAAGAAGGCCTGACGCTGGCGTTTCGCGCTGGTGCTATCACCGGGATGCTGGTGGCTGGCCTCGCGCTGCTCGCGATTGCGTGCTTCTTCTGGTACCTGACCGGCCCCGCTGGCCTTGCGGCGGATAGCCGTCCGGTTGTGATCGGCCTCACCGCGCTGGCGCTGGGCGCTTCGCTGGTGTCGATCTTCGCGCGTCTGGGCGGCGGGATCTTCACCAAGGCGGCGGACGTCGGCGCCGACCTTGTCGGCAAGGTCGAGGCTGGCATCCCCGAGGATGACCCGCGCAACCCCGCCGTGATTGCCGACAACGTCGGTGACAATGTCGGCGATTGCGCCGGGATGGCCGCTGACCTGTTCGAAACTTACGTCGTGACTGTCGGCGCCACCATGGTGCTGACTGCGCTGCTGCTGAGCGGGGCGGAAAATCTGTTCGCGCTTATGGTGCTGCCGCTGCTGATCGGCGGCGTATGCATCGTCACTTCGATCATCGGCACCTACTTCGTGCGGCTGGGGAGCGGGACCAACATCATGGGCGCGATGTACAAGGGCTTCCTTGTCACCGCCGTGCTGTCGGTTCCGGCAATCTGGTTCGCGATCAGCGCTACGCTGGGCGACATGGAAAGCGCCATTTCAGGGCAGGCCTACAACGGCCGCACCCTGTTCTATTGCGGATTCCTCGGCCTGGTCATCACCGGGCTGATCATCTGGATCACCGAGTATTACACCGGCACCAACTACCGCCCGGTCCGCTCGATCGCCAAGGCTTCGGAAACGGGCCACGGCACCAACGTGATCCAGGGCCTTGCGATCAGCATGGAATCGACCGCGCTGCCGACGCTGGTGATCTGCGGGGGCATCATCATCGCCTTCCAGCTCGCTGGCCTGATGGGGATCGCCTATGCGGCGACTTCCATGCTGGCACTGGCAGGCATGGTCGTGGCGCTCGACGCCTATGGCCCTGTCACCGACAATGCCGGCGGCATCGCCGAAATGGCGGGGCTGGACGACAGCGTGCGCGAAAAGACCGATGCGCTCGATGCGGTGGGCAACACCACCAAGGCCGTGACCAAGGGCTATGCCATCGGTTCGGCGGGCCTTGCCGCACTCGTGCTGTTCGCCACCTACACCGCCGACCTGCGCGAGCTGTTCGAGGGTGTGACGGTCGATTTCAGCCTTGAAAACCCCTACGTCATCGTCGGGCTGCTGCTCGGCGCGTTGTTGCCGTACCTGTTCGGCGCGATGGGCATGACGGCAGTGGGCCGCGCTGCGGGCGAAGTGGTGAAGGACGTGCGCGACCAGTTCGCCAAGAACCCGGGCATCATGACCTACGAGGTCAAACCCGACTATGCCCGCACCGTCGACCTCGTCACGAAGGCCGCGATCAAGGAGATGATCATCCCCTCGCTGCTGCCGGTGGCGGCACCGATCGTGGTGTACTTCGTGATCTCGGCGGTGGCGGGGCAGGCCAATGGCTTTGCCGCGCTGGGCGCTCTGCTGCTCGGCGTGATTGTCGGCGGACTGTTCGTCGCGATCTCGATGACCTCGGGCGGCGGCGCATGGGACAATGCCAAG
Source organism: Porphyrobacter sp. (assembly GCA_032116115.1). Lineage (GTDB taxonomy): Bacteria > Pseudomonadota > Alphaproteobacteria > Sphingomonadales > Sphingomonadaceae > Erythrobacter. The sequence continues at coordinate 203,625 of JAUMAX010000001.1, read as the reverse complement.
AAGTACATCGAAGACGGCCACCACGGCGGCAAGGGCTCCGAAGCCCACAAGGCTGCGGTGACCGGCGATACGGTGGGCGATCCTTACAAGGACACCGCCGGACCTGCCGTGAACCCGATGATCAAGATCACCAACATCGTCGCCCTGCTGCTGCTGGCGGCATTGGCAGCGGGCTGAACCTGATCCAGCCTGACCCCGCCCTCAAGTAGCGAAGCGATAGGGCCACAAAAACTCCCCCGCCGGAAGCGATTCCGGCGGGGTTTATCTTTGCCCAGCCGCCTGTCCCTGCATCGGACAGCGGCGCCCTGCGCTGAGGCTTTCTTAACAGCCCTGTGGCATGACCCTGACATAGCGCACGGATCGACGCGGCAAGGCAGGGTTAACGAGAATGGACATGGCACGTGCGGACAGTTTTCGCACCGGCGGCGCGCCCTTTGCGCCGACCGCGCTTCCGCATGGCCAGTTGCACCTGCTCGATGTCGAGCAGCTTGCCGAGCCTGCCTTTGTCGCCGCGTGGGAGCGACTCGTGTCCCGCGCGGTCGAACCCAATCCCTTCTTCGAACCGTGGTTTCTGCTCCCGGCGCTGCGCCAATGGGGCAAGTCCGACCGGGTCATCACCAAGGCATGGTTCCACGAAGGGCGGCTGGCAGGCCTGCTGCCAGTGGTGCGCAGCGCCAAGTATTACAGCCACATCGTCACCCACGCGACCGGCTGGCTCCACGCCAATGCCTTCTGCGGCGTCCCCCTGATCGCAGCCGGGCACGAGGACGCCTTCTGGCGCGACATGCTCGCCCATTTCGACCGCCGCGCGCGGCGCGCCCTGTTCCTGCACCTGCCGAAGATGCCCGCCGATGGCCCCGCCAATGCCGCACTGGAACGCGTGCTCGCTGCGCGCCCGCGCGATTGCTACATCGTTGCCGAGGAAAACCGCGCCCTGCTGACGGGCGAGACATCGGCCGAGGCCTATCTCGAAGCATCCATGAGCGCCAAGAAGCGCAAGGAACTGCGCCGCCAGCACAACCGTCTGGCCGAAGAAGGCGTGCTCGCCTTTGAACGGGTGGAAAGCGACGAAGGGCTGGCCGAATGGACCGCCGAATTCCTCGCGCTGGAAGCCGCCGGCTGGAAGGGCGAGGCTGGCTCTGCCTTGATCAGCGCCCCCGACACCCGCGCCCTGTTCGAACAATCGCTGGCAGGCGCGGCAGCGGCGGGACGGCTGGAACGGCTCGCCCTACGGCTCGATGGCCGCGCCATTGCGATGCTGGCAAACTTCATCACCGCGCCCGGAGCCTACAGCTTCAAGACCGCCTTTGATGAGGCCTACGCCCGCTTTTCGCCCGGCATGCTGTTGCAGCTGGAAAACCTCGCCCTGCTGGAGCGTCCCGGCATCGCGTGGGCCGATAGCTGCGCGGTCGAAGGCCACCCGATGATCGAACGCCTGTGGCGCGGTCAGCGCCGCATGATCAGCCGCAATATTGCCATTGGCGGGCCGCTGCGGCGGGCCTGCTTCCGCCTGCTGATGGCTTACGAAACGCGACCGAGGACAACCGCATGAACGCCCCCGCCCACTTTACCGATGCTGCTGTCGCTCCTGTGTTCGAAGCGCCCGCGCGCCGCAGCTTTGCCGCGAACTATCCGGAAAGGCCCCACACCCTCGCCCACAATCTCACCAGCCACCCGCTGCTGGAGATCGAGGCGCTGGCGCAGCTGGCCGAACGCCTGCCGATCACCTCGGTCGAGTATAACCGCGGCGATCTGCCGATCGGGGTCGATGGCAAGCCCGGTTCGAACGGGATGACCATCGCCGAAACGATCCGCAAAGTGGCCGAGGCGGAAAGCTGGGCGGTGCTCAAGAATATCGAGCAGGTGCCGGCCTATGAAGATCTGCTGCTGGGCCTGCTGGAAGAAATCCGCCCGGAAATCGAAGCCGCGACCGGCGCGATGCTGACCCCGCAGGGCTTCATCTTCGTCTCCAGCCCCAATTCGATGACGCCTTATCACTTTGATCCGGAACACAACATCCTGCTCCAGATCAGGGGCAGCAAGGTGATGACCCAGTTTCCGGCAGGCGATGCCCGTTTCGTGCCGGACGAAGCGCATGAGACCTACCATTCGGGCGGCCCGCGCGAATTGAAGTGGGATGACGGCTTTCTGGCCCACGGCACGCAATTCCCGCTCAGCCCCGGCGAGGCATTGTTCGTGCCGGTGATGGCCCCGCATTTCGTCCGCAACGGCCCTGCCCCTTCGGTATCGCTGTCGATCACCTGGCGCAGCGAGTGGAGCTACCGCGAAAGCGACGCGCGCATCTTCAATGCGATCCTGCGCGAACGTGGTTTGAAGCCCGCCGCCCCGGGCCGCTGGCCGCACCAGAACTATGGCAAGGCCTATGCCTTCCGCCTGATGCGCAAGCTCGGCTTGACGGGTTCGTAGCTGCGCACCATGGCCTTGCGCCATGAGCGAGACACCCACGAAAGATGAGCTGGCCGCCGGGCTGATCCGGCTGCTGACGGTCGAAAAGCGCGCCGCCGATGTTTTTGCCGGCCCGCCGCAGGCTGACGGCATCGGGCGGGTGTTCGGGGGGCAGGTGCTGGCGCAGGCGCTTCAGGCGGCACAGGCCACTGTCAGCGACGGCAAGTGCGCCCATTCGCTCCACGCCTATTTCCTGCGCGGCGGGCGCGAGGGCGCTCCGATCGAATACCGGATCGAACGCGATTTCGACGGGCGCAGTTTCGCCAACCGCCGGGTGGTGGCAGCGCAGGAGAACGAGGAGGGGATCGCGGTGCCGATCCTCAACCTCACCGCCAGTTTCCAGCTGCCCGAAGAGGGGTTGGAGCACATCGATTCCCCCATGCCCGACGTCCCCTTCCCCGATGATCTGCGCTCCGACATGGAACAGCGGCGCGAGATTGCCCAGGCCTGGGGTGACCGTCTGAACGAAGCGCAACGCCGCATGATGCTGCGCCCGCGCCCGATCGAAATGCGCACCACGGATCGCCTGCACTGGATGAGCAGCGAACCGCGCGAACCGCGCGCCCATTCGTGGTTCCGCATCTGTGCGCCGATCACCGGCGCGGACGACACGCCGGAATTGCACCGCGCGATCATCACCTATGCCAGCGACTACACCCTGCTCGGCACCAGCGCCTTGCCGCATGGCCTCAGCTGGATGCGCAACGAATTGGTCGGCGCTAGCCTCGATCACGCCTTGTGGTTCCATCGGGACGCCCGCGCGGACGAATGGCTGCTCTACGCCACCGACGCCCCCTGGAGCGGCGGCGGACGCGGCTTCAACCGTGGGCGCATCTTCAACCTCGCGGGCGAGTTGGTGGCCAGCGTCGCGCAGGAAGGCATGATGCGGAAGCGGGTGAAGGGCTAAACCGCTTGTAACCCGTTCGCCCTGAGCCTGTCGAAGGGCTGCACTTTGTTCGTGAGGAAAGCGCAATCACCGCGAGAGAAGGACAGTCCTTCGACAAGCTCAGGACGAACGGAGTGGGACGGGATTCGCCGACCGCCTAATGCGCCAGCAATATCGGCATCTGCGGCTCGCTCAGCATCCGCCGTGTGACCCCGCCCAGCAGCAGTTCTGCCAGCCGCGAATGGCCATAGGCGCCCATCACCATCAGCCCGCAATCGCGCATCTGCGCCGCTGAAAACAGCGTGTCGGCAATGCTCCCCTCGCCGCGCGGGATTTCCACGATCTCGCAGTCGATCCCGTGGCGGCTGAGATATTTCGCACCCTCGGTGGAGGGGAAATCGAAGCGCGCCTTGTCCGAAGGTTCGGCCACGCTTGCCAGCGTCACCTTGCACGAACAGGCCAGCAGCGGGATGGCGGCGCGCAGCGCGTGGGCGGCTTCGGACGATCCGTTCCAAGCGACCAGCATCGGCGCACCGACATCCAGCGCTCCGGCATCCTGCGGCACCACCAGCACCGGCACCGGCGCTTTCAACGCCAGATCGCCCACCAGCGCCGAAGGCCCGCGCCCGTCCGACCCTGCCTCTGCCGCGCCGACAATCACGATATCGGCCAGCGGCGAGGCTTCGAGCAGGCGGTGCGGCGCGATGCCATAGACAAAGCGCCAGTCCCACGGCACGCCTTCATGCTCCAGCTGCGCTTCGGTCTCGGCGCGCAGTTTCTCGGCGTTTTCCTTGATCACCGGCATGGCCGCGGCAATCGCCGAGCCGTAGAAATCGCCCGGGGCGAAGACTTCGTAGCTGACCGCTTGCAGGCAGGTGATGTGCCCGTTGGTCGCCCGCGCGATGTCGAGCGCCACCTGCAACCGGGCGCTCATGGCGCGGTCGTGGTCGATGTGCAGCAGAATCGATTTCATGACGTGTCTCCCATTGATGAAGAGGATAATCGCCCCGAACGCCGCGACTGGCTTTGACAGGGATCAAAATTCGCCTGCGAGCGTGCCGCGTTCATAGCACCTTGCCAGACACAAAGCGTGCGATCATTCTGGCGGGAGGGAGAGTCCATCATGCAGATCACGCGCCACCCGCCGGTCAGACACACGCTGGAACCGTCGAACCACCCCTATCTGACAGGACCGTGGACGCCGCTGCATGAAGAGGTCGACGTCGCCGAACTGCGCGTGATCGAAGGCGAAATCCCGGCCGACATTGACGGCATCTACCTGCGCAACACCGAAAACCAGGTGCACCAGCCGCTCGGGCGCCATCACCCGTTCGATGGCGATGCGATGATCCATCAGGTCAATATTTCCGGCGGCAAGGCGAGCTACCGCAACCGCTTCGTGCGCACCCACTGCTTCGAGGCGGAGCAGATCGCGGGCCGCAGCCTGTGGGGCGGGCTGATGGACCCGTGGGGGACAAGCGTGCGCCCCGGCTTCGGCGCGCATGGCGGGCTGAAGGATACCGGCTCCACCGACATCATCGTCCACGCAGGCACGGCCTATGCCACCCTCTACCAATGCGGCGAGGCATGGATGCTCGATCCCGTCACGCTGGCCAGCCGCGGCAAGGCGCCGTGGGTGCCGCTGGACGGCATCTCGGCCCACCCCAAGGTCGACGAGGCGACCGGGGAGCTGATGTTCTTCAACTATTCGAAGCACGCCCCCTTCATGCATTACGGCGTGGTCGATCGCACCGGACAGCTGGTGCATTACGTCCCCATCCCCCTGCCCGGCCCGCGCCTGCCACATGACATGGCGATCACCCCGAACTGGTCGATCCTCAATGATATGCCGCTGTATTGGGACGAGGAATTGCTCGGCCGCAACATTCACGCAGCGCGCATCCATGATGGCGTGCCGACCCGTTTCGGCCTGATCCCCCGCCACGGCCAGACGCAGGATATCCGCTGGTTCGAAGCCGCGCCGACCTATGTGCTCCACTGGACCAACGCGTGGGAGGAAGGCGACGAGGTTATCCTCGAAGGCTATCACCAGGCCAAGCCCATGCCCGATCCGCTGGAGGAAATGGGCCGTTACAGCCACATGATGGCCTATGTGGACGAGCACTCCTTCCAGAGCCGCCTGCACCGCTGGCGCTTCAACCTCAAGACCGGCGAAACCCGCGAGGAGCGCCTTTCGGACAAGATCGTCGAATTCGGGATGATCAATCCGCGCTACGCCATGCACAAGAGCCGCTACGTCTGGTCCACCACCACGCGGCCCGGGTGGTTCCTGTTCAACGGCTATGTCCGCCACGATACCCAGACCGGCGAGGAACAGGTCTTCCAGCTTCCCGAGGGCGTCTACGCCAGCGAAAGCCCGATGATCCCTCAGAAAGGTGGCACAGCCGAAGACACCGGCTATCTGATCACCTTCCTGATCGACGAGAACACCGGCACCTCGCAATGCGCGATCCTTGATGCCAGCGACGTGACCAAAGGCCCGATCTGCCGCTTGGCTCTGCCGCACAAGATTTGTTCCGGCACCCATTCAGTCTGGGTCGAGCATGATCAGCTGCGCGCCGACGCGGCGTTTCATGCGGAGCGGTTCGCCCGCGCCTGACGCTGCTGTGACGCCGTGACGTCATGCCCCCGGTCGAAGCGGCAGCGTCGCTCGTCGCCGCCATGCTTGCGCAGAGGGCGGTTCGCCGCCTAGGCGTGCGCAATTGGACGATTGCCTTTCCGGGGACTTCTCACATGACCTTGCGCTTTGCTCTTGCCGCTTCGACCGCGCTGCTGCTGACGGGCGCGCCTGCCCTCGCCCACAGCGCGGCCGCGCCGATCCCTGTCGCCGCCGCGGCCACAACCGCCCCGCAGACCGAGCATGACAAGCTGTTCGCTCTGTTTGCCGATGCCGACGCCCGCGAACTGGCGCTCAACCCGCTCAGCCGCCTGTTCCGCGGTGACGAGGAAAACGCCGACCGTCTTGGTGATCTGCTGACCGATTCCAGCTTCCTTGCCAGCCGCACCGACATCAAGCTGAACCTCGCGCTGCTGGCCCAGATCGACCGGGCCAAGCTCGATGCGACAGATGCGCTGGCCTATGATGTGTTCAAGTACACGCAGGAACGCGCGCTTGACGGCTATACCGACGAAATGCGCGCGCTGACCGAAGTGCGCCCGCTCAACCACTTCTTCGGGCTGCACACCTTCTACCCCAGCTTTGCCAGCGGCACCGGGGTCGCTCCGTTCAAGAACCTTGCGAATTACGAGGACAACCTGTCGCGGCACGATGATTACATCGCCTTTGTCGACCGCGCGATCAGCAAGTTCCGCGACGGCATGGACAGCGGCGTGGTCGAGACCAAGCTGACCGTCGGCATCATGGTCACGCAGCTTGATACGCAGCTGAAGACCCCGCTGGCGGATTCGATGTTCATGGCCCCGACCAAGACCTTCCCCGACGGCATTTCCGAAGCGGACCGCACCCGCCTTGCCGCTGCCTATGCCGCCAAGACCGCCGAACTTTATGCCGCCAACACGCGGCTGCGCGATTTCCTGCGTGACGAATACCTGCCCGCCGCGCGCGACAGCATCGGCCTTTCCCAGATGAAGGGCGGCGACAAGCTTTATGCCCGGCTGGTCGAGGAATCGACCACGCTCCCGCTCGATGCTGAGACGATCCACCAGCTCGGCCTCAAGGAAGTCGCGCGGATCAAGGCCGATCTTGAAAAGCTGAAAAAGGAGGTCCGCTTCAAGGGCACTCTCAACCAGTTCTTCGATTATGTCCGCACCGACCCCAAGTTCCAGCCCAAGACCCGCGAAGGGCTGACGCAGTCCTTTTACGACATCGGCAAGCAGGTCGATGCCAAGATCGGCGACTACTTCTCCCTGATCCCCAAATCGCCGCTGGAAATCCGCCCCTATGACACCTCGACCGAGGAGTTCGAGGCGGGCGGTTCCTACCAGTCGGGTTCCGCCGACGGGGAGCGTCCGGGCGTGTTCTATTTCAACGCCTATGACCTGCCGAGCCGCCTGACGCCGGGCAATGTCACGCTGTACCTGCATGAAGGCGCACCGGGGCACCACTTCCAGATCAGCCTTGCGCAGGAGAACGAGGCGCTGCCCGCCTTCATGCGGTATGGCGGCACCACCGCCTATGCCGAGGGCTGGGCGCTTTATGCCGAGACGCTGGGTTACGAGATGGGCTTCTACAAGGATCCGTGGAACCGTTACGGCACCTTGCAGGACGAACAGCTGCGCGCGATGCGGCTGGTGGTCGATACCGGCATCCACGCCAAGGGCTGGACGCGCGATCAGGCGATCGACTTCATGATGAACAATTCGGGCATGACCCGCACCGAGGTGATCGCCGAGGTGGACCGTTACATCGCGATCCCGTCGCAGGCGCTGGCTTACAAGATCGGCGCTCTGAAAATTCAGGAACTGCGCCAGCGGGCTGAAGGGGCGCTGGGCAAGGCGTTCGACATCAAGGCGTTCCACGCCGAGGTGCTCAACACCGGCGCCCTGCCGCTGGCTGTGCTCGAAGCCAAGATCGACCGCTGGATCGCAGGCCAAGCGGCAAAGTAGCGCAGTCCGGCTTTCCTACGGGCCAACCGGGGGCGTATGTCCCCCGGCGTGACCCTGCCCGCCGCGCCCCTTTCTGCTCACCCGCACAAGGCTGCGCCCCGCGCCCGCGCGGGGGCAGTTTTTTGTGTTCTGGGCAGTGTCTCATGTGTCTCCTACAGGCGCGCGGGTGAACGCGGCGAGGGCAGCCGCGTGTCAACTCGCCGCATCCCCTGCCCCTGTTGCCCGCTCTTGTGGCAGCCGGGGTTATCCCGTTCATCCGGCAGCAAGGTGTTGCTGAACAACCACGGGTCGCGCAAAACGCCAATGAAGGGCCACCATAAGGGATCGCGGCCCGCACACAGGAGCAATACCACTGTGACCACCACTGTTCACCACGCGCGCAAACTCGCGCTGATCGCTGTGCTGGGGGCCGTTTCGGCCACCGGCCTTGCCGCCCAGACCATCCCCAACCGGGTGCCCGAAGAACAGGGCGAGGTGCTGACCACCGTTTACAGCACCCTGCCCGCGCTGGCCGAAATGACCGAAGGGCCGAAGGTCACCGGCATCATCTCCGCCCGCCGCGGCTCGCGCCTGCAAGTCACGTCCGAGGACGGCACCACCATCATGGTGACCCTGCACCCCGAAACCGAAATCCGCACGCGCGGCGGGTTTCTCGGCATCGGCAACAAGACCTTCGACCAGAGCGCGCTGATCAACGGGTTGCCCGTGATCGTGAAGACCGCGCAGTTTGGTCAGGGTCTGGTCGCCAGCGAAGTGCGCTTCACCAGCGACGACCGCCAGATCGCGGCGATGATCCGCGGCGGCACCCAGCAGCAGTTCGGCGAACAGGGCGCTGCAATCAAGCAGAACGCCGCCGCCACCGAAGCGCTGCGCGGACGGCTTGGCGATATCGACAAGTACAACCTCAAAGGCACCACCAATGTCTATTTCGACACGGGCAAGGCGGTGCTCTCGCCCGGCGCCAAGTCTGAACTCTGCGCCGCTGCGCAGACGGCAAATGCCAATGAAAACTCGCTGATGCTGGTGCTGGGCTACACGGATTCGACCGGATCGCAGGAGGTCAACCAGACGCTGTCCGAAAAGCGGGCGGCGGCAGTGGTCAATCACTTGCAGCAGGTGTGCAAGTGGAAGCCTTACCGGATGCTGACACCGACCGGCATGGCGATGTCCGATCCCTTGGCTGACAACTCGACCCCGGCCGGGCGCGCGCAGAACCGCCGTGTGTCGGTGAACGTGTTGGTGAGCAAGGCGCTCGACGAGCAGTAAGCGGATTGGCTGCGGCGATCATGCCGGTTGCCGCAGCCGCCTCACATGAACGGCATAGCGCCGCCGACCAGAGTGTTTGGCTCGCCCGCGTCCGGATGCGGCAAGCCCAGCGCATCGTTGACGGCGCGGCGAACCGGGTTGGTGCAGGTGGACGGCCCCGACGTATAGGAGATCCGGCCTTCCAGCGTCCGCTTCTTGGCATCGGGATTGACGATCACCTGCCCGGCATTGCCCGCATCCCCGCTCTCGGCAATCGGATCGCAGCGACGCAGGGTGATGCTGCCATCATCAGCGAGGTCGATCGCGGCGCAGACGAATGGCTGGTAGAATTGGAGGATCCGGATATTGCGCTGGTAGGAACCGGCTGCGTCGGACAGCACATAGTGCGACCCGCGCATCTGCAGGTCGAGCGCGCCGGGCGCGATGCTGACCCGCTCCGGCGTCTGGCCGAAATAGCCTGCGACCTGTCGGGCTATGCCCTGCCGGAAACCCTGTCCTGCCAGCCAACGGTCAAACGCGGCGGCATCGGGAAAGATCACGTCCGACTGCCAGTTGACCGAATTGCGCCAGCAGTCTCCCAGCCTCAGGGTCTTGTCGCCCTGATGGTTGACCGTCACGCCCGCGGGCAAGCCGAAAGCCTCACTGACGAGAGCGGTCTCGTCGTCGAAGTACTCGCCCTGGCTGTCGATCTGCATGATCGTGACCGGCAGGCCGATGCAGGAAAGGAAGCCGAGAAAGGCCAGCGCCTGCACTGTGCGGGTTTTCCAGATTTCCGGCGGGGTCAGGCGATGCGCCAGCACCAGCAACCCCAGCACCGCAAACGGCACTCCCAACAGCGCAACAAGGACGAAGGTGAACCCGGTCATGCCGCCAGTGTAACCGGCGGTTCGCTAGAATTCGTAAACCGGCCCGGTCAGACCGTCAGCTTCCGAACAGGAACATGTTGACGGTCAGCCGCCCTGTGGCGGGATCGTCTGACAGGGCGGCAGGATCGGGGATGATGCCCGAATGCAATTGCCGGCCGCGATAGAGTGCCAGCCGGTCGGGCCGCGCCTCGACCGCGCCGATCTGTTCGAAGGCGGCGCTGTCGCCCAGCGGATATCCGGGCGGCGGCGGTCCGAAGTCACGCTCGTCTTCGGCCAACGCGGCGGCATAGGCGGCTTCGCGCTCGGGCGTGATCGCTTCGAACCCGGTGCGGCGGTGGCGGTAGAACGCCGTCCCGCCGCTCTCCGGCCCGTCAAGGTAATGCATGATCGCCACCCGCCCGGCGTCCGAGTGATCATGATGCGGGATGCGCTGGCGGGGTGACAATTGCTCCGGCTGCAACGTCACCAGGGAGAACGCCGCGACCTCGCAACTGATGCCGCGGGTCAGCCCGAACACCCGCCCCATCACCTGCATCATCAGTTCGCGCCGGAGATCGAGATAGGACGGATCGGCCAGCGCGCGTCTGCCGGGATAGTCGACCCCGGCGGGGTGATATTGCGCCGCCATGCCCATCGCGCGCAGCCGTTCGGGCTGGCCGGTGAAGTTGTCGATGATGACCAGCGGCTCACCCTCGCGCCCAAGGCGCTCAACGGTAATGGAGGCATCGGGCAGGATCATGCCTGCACCCTAGCCGCCCGCGTGGTAGAAATCATAGACCTTGCGCGCGACCGTGGCGCTGACGCCGGGGGCGCGTTGCAGGTCTTCGAGCGCGGCAGCGCGCACCTTCGACGCCGTGCCGAAATGCAGCAGCAGCGCGCGCTTCCTTGCCGGGCCGATGCCGGGGATTTCATCGAGCGGACTGGCGGTGATCGCCTTCGACCGCTTGGCCCGGTGCGCACCGATGACGTAGCGGTGGACTTCGTCGCGCAGGTTCTGAAGGTGGAACAGGAGCGGCGAGTTCACCGGCAACTGCTTCTCGCGCCCGTCGGGGAAGTGGAAAACCTCGCGCCCGTCGCGCCCGTGATGCGGCCCCTTGGCGACGCCTACCACGGCGATATCGTCGGCAATGCCGACCTCCTCCAGCACGCGCATGACGCTCGATAGCTGACCCTTGCCGCCGTCGATCAGGATCAGGTCGGGCAGGATCGTCTCATGCCCGCCCGCCTTGGCCTCCGGGTTGTCCTCGCCTTCCGCAAAGTTGCGGAACCGCCGCGCCATGACCTCGCGCATCATCGCAAAGTCATCATTGGTCTGGGCTTCGCGAATGTTGAACTTGCGGTACTGGCCCTTCTCGAACCCGTCAGGCCCGGCGACAACCATCGCACCCACGGCTTTGGTGCCCTGGATATGGCTGTTGTCATAGACTTCGATCCGCTGCGGCGGGGTATCGAGTTCCAGAAACTCGGCAAGCTCGCGGTTCAATCGCGCCTTGGTGCCGCTCTCGGCCAACCGCCGCTCCAGCGCCTCGACCGCGTTGCGCTGCGCCTGCTCCATCAGCTTGCGCCGGTCGCCGCGCTCGGGGATGGAGAGCCGCACCTTGCGGCCTGCCAGCTCGCTCAAGGCTGCCTCGATCAGCTCGGCCTCGGGCAATTCGCGGTCCACAAGGATGGTCGGCGGCGGAGGCACTTCCTCGTAGAATTGCAGCATGACATCGGCGAGCACCTGCGCCTCGTCCACATCCGCCGTGTGGCGCGGAAACAGCGCGCGGTGGCCCCAGTTCTGCCCGCCGCGGATGAAGAAGGACTGGACGCTCATCTGCCCGTTCTTCGCCGCCAGCGCGAAGATATCGGCATCGCCCAGTCCGGCTGCATTGATCGCCTGCGACCCCTGAATGAAGGTCGCCGCGCGCAGCCGGTCCCGCAATATCGCCGCCGTCTCGAAATCGAGATTTTCCGCCGCTTCGGCCATCTGGCGCTCAAGATCAGCCTGCACCGCGCCCGATTTGCCCGACAGGAAATCCTTCGCCTGCCGCACCAGCGCGTCGTAATCGCTCTCGCCGATCCGCCCCACGCAGGGCGCGGAACAGCGCTTGATCTGGTAGAGCAGGCAGGGCCGGTCACGGTTGTTGAAGAAGCTGTCGGTGCAGGACCGCAGCAGGAACAGCTTTTGCAGCGCATTCAGCGTGGTGTTGACGCTGCCCGCGCTGGCGAACGGCCCGTAGTAATTGCCCTTGGCCCGCCGCGCGCCGCGATGCTTCTGGATGCGCGGGAAGGCGTGATCGGCGCGCAGCAGGATGAAGGGGAAGCTCTTGTCGTCGCGCAGCAGCACGTTGAACGGCGGGCGGAACCGCTTGATCAGCTGCGCTTCCAGCAGCAGCGCCTCGGCCTCGGAATTGGTGGTGATGATCTCCATGCTGCGGGTCTGGCTGACCATGCGCTGGAGCCGCCCCGAAAGCCCGGCGATCTGGGTGTAATTCGCTACCCGCGCCTTCAGACTGCGCGCCTTGCCGACATAAAGCACCTCGCCCCGCGCATCGAGCATCCGGTAGACGCCCGGCGTGGGCTTCAACACCTTCACCACATTGCGGATCGCCTCCACCCCGCCCTCCAGATCGGGCTGGGCGCTGGACACGGTATAGGCGGCGCGCTCCTCGTTGAAGCGATCGCCCCCTCTCGGATCATTGGGGGTGCCTGCGGGTGTTCGGGCCATGCCCGCCCATAGGCATTGCGGGGGGCGATTGGCAATTCCCGCAAGCACGCCTATCCGCGCTGCAATGGAACACAGCGACGTCATCATCCTCGGCGCGGGCGCGGCCGGATTGTTCTGCGCGGGCCAGGCAGGCCAGCGCGGGCTCAAGGTTGCGCTGCTGGAAAAGGCCGATGCGCCGGGCAAGAAGATCCTGATCTCCGGCGGCGGGCGCTGCAACTTCACCAATCTGGGCGCGGGGCCGGGCAATTACCTCTCGGCCAACCCCCATTTCGCCAAGAGCGCGCTGGCCCGCTACACCCCGGCAGACTTCATCGCGCTGGTCGAGAAGCACGGCATCGCGTGGCATGAAAAGACACTGGGGCAATTGTTCTGCGACGGTTCGGCCAAGCAGATCGTGGCGATGCTGCTGGACGAATGTCCGCCTGACCGCGTGACATTATCCTGCGAGGTCGATGTGACGGGCGTGGGCCGGGATGCGGACGGCAGCTTCACTGTCACCGCCGCCGATGGCCGCGCATGGCGCGCACCTGCGCTGGTGATTGCCACGGGCGGGCCTTCGATCCCCAAGATGGGCGCGAGCGATTTTGCCTATGGGCTGGCGCGGCAGTTCGGGCTGAAGGTGGTCGAACCGCGCCCCGCCCTCGTCCCGCTGACGCTGGGGGGTGAGGACGCCCTGTTCCGCGAACTGTCCGGTGTTGCCGCGCCGGTGCGGGCGCGGGCTGGAGCGGAGAAGCGCAAGGCCGAATTCGCCGAGGCCGCGCTGTTCACCCACAAGGGGCTGTCCGGCCCGGCGATCCTGCAAATCTCGTCCTATTGGCGGCATGGCGAGGAGGTGGGGATCACCTTCCTCCCCGACGCAGCGACCGACTGGCTGATCGAAGCCAAGCGTGACCGCCCCCGCAGCCACCTGCGCACCCTGCTGCGCGAGCGCCTGCCCGCGCGGCTGGCCGATGCGCTGGCTGACCGGCTGGGGCTGGAGCGCGAGCTGGGCAATGTGTCGGACAAGGACTTGCGCGCCGCGCAGTCACGGCTGGCCGACTGGCGCTTCGCACCCAATGGGACCGAGGGGCTGGCCAAGGCCGAAGTCACCGCAGGCGGGATCGCCACGGCGGAGCTTTCCAGCCGGACGATGGAAGCCGCCAAGGTGCCGGGCCTATATGCCATCGGCGAGGCAGTGGACGTCACCGGCTGGCTTGGCGGCTATAACTTCCAATGGGCCTGGGCGAGCGCCTATGCCTGCGCCGAGGCGCTCGCGGCATCGAACTCTCCCAGCGATTGAAGACCACCTCGGGCCGCAGGCCCACAAGCGCGCCCGCAGCGATGCGGCCTTCAGGTCGCGTGAGCGAGGATAGCACCCGCCCGGACGGGCGGGTGCTCCCCATCAAAAGAGCTTCCGCAGATCAACCCCGAGGTAGAGGCCCAGCGGGTCGATCACGAAGGGCTGGTAGTTGATCGGTGTGATGCCGTTCCCGTCGCGCACCCGGCGCTGGGCATCGAACAGGTTGTCGGCGACGAGGCTGACGCGGAAGTCCTTCAACAGACCTTCGTTCTTGCCCGTGATCTCGCCCATGTTGGCGAAGATGCGCAGGTTGAAGGTCACGATGTCATCGAAGAACAGATCGCTGGTGCCGACCGCGCCGTCCAGACGGGTCTCGCCCGTGTAGATGCCCGACAGGCGGAAGCCCATGCCCTTGCCGAACAGGCCCGCTTCGAGCCTGCTGGAATGACGCGGCAGGCCGAAGGCGCCAGTTGCCTGACCGTCAAGCTGGTCGAGCGGCTGGAGGCCGGGGGCGATCAGGATCTCGTTGTCGAGCTCGATCGTGTGGGTCAGGTTGAAGAAATACCGCCAGCCGGGGAAGCTGCGCTGGGCGAGCGGGTTGAAGGCAGGGCCGCCAGCCGGGGGGCCGCCCGCAGGCGTGCCACCTGCTGCCGGAGCACCGCCTGCGGCTGCCGGCGGGACGGCCGCGCAGAAGCGCTGCTGGAACTGGGCCAGCGCCTCGGGCGGGATCGTGCCGTCGGGCAGGCGCGACCGGTCAAGCGCCATCTTGATGAAGGCCGGATCAACGCCCGGAAGCTCGGCCGAGACATCCTCGCCCCGGTCGATCTTGCCGACCAGCGCGGCGATGGCCGCCGTGCCGTCAGGCCCGCAAGCGCGCTCCCGGAAGCCTGCGAATTGCGGCGGGATGCCAGCAGGTGCGCCAGCCGGAGCGCCGCCGCCTGCCGGAGCACCGCCCGGAGCGCCGCCCCCCATCATCGCCGGATCGAAGCTGCAAATCCGCGTGCGGAACTGGGCCAGCCGCGCCGGATCGACCTTGCCATCCGCTCCGCGCAGACGCGACAGCATCGGCGCAAGCCGCGAGGGGTCAATGCCCGGAAACTCTGCCGAAATATCCGCGCCGCTATCGATGGCGGCGACCAGCTTTTCGAGGAAGGCGAGGCCGTCATCCGCACACAGGCGGGTGCGGAATGCCATGAACTGTTCGCGCTGCTCGGCCGTGGGCGCGCCGCCTCCGCCAAAGCCCATGCCGCCCGCAGGCCGCCCGCCTTCACCCGCTTGCGGGGCGGCAGGTGCGCCTGTGGTGGGCGGTGCAGGCTGTGCTGCAGGTGCTGCCGGAGCGGCTCCCGCCGGAGCGCCGCCGCCAAAGCGACCACCGCCGCCGCCGCGACCGCCGCCAAACCCGCCGGGGCCACCCGCGCCTTCCGCCGGCGCGCCGATGCTGCCATTGGTCGAGAATGTGAACTGCACGCGGTTGGCGCGCGTCTCGGCGAAGCTCACCGAACGGCGGTCAAGCGCGATCAGACGGCCGATCTCGCCGGGGTTGGCAGGCGCGGCGCGTGTCACGCGGCCGGGGAAGGCCGCTTCGATCTCGGACGTGATCTGTGGGAAGCCGCTCACCACGTTGTCGGACCGGTTGCGGATGTAATCCACCGTGAGGCGCGAACCTTCCCAGAAAGGCAGCTCCCAGTTGGCCGAGAACTTCCAGTCGCGCTGGGTTTCCGCCGGAAGATCGGGATTGCCGCCGGTCAGCACTTCGGCCAGCACCGTCTCGCCGCGCACGAAATCGAACACGGGGACGTTGAAATTGGTCACCTGCGGATTGCCGAGGGCAGAGATAGACGGCGCGGATTCGCGCCAGATATAGGTCGCCGACAGATCAAGGCCGTCCACCGGCTTCCACGTGATCCCTGCGTTCCAATCCCCCAGCATGCCCGCGTCGCTGAGGTCTTCGAACCCGGCCTGAAGGTTGAGCGTGAAGTCGCCGAGCGCATCGAGGAACTCGTCGCGCCTGCTGGTGAGCGGCACCACGAGGTTGGTGCCAGTCGAAATGCGGCGGCGGGTCAGCTCCGCCCCCGTAGCCGAGCGCGTGTCACTGCTTTCGATCCGCTTCCAGTCGAAGCCGAGATCGAAGGTCGCAAGAACCTCGCCCGCGGGCAGCATGGCGAGCGGGCCTTCCAGGGTCGTCTGCGTCTCGGTGGAGATGATCTTGCTGAGCGCCAGATCGAAGCCGTTGTCGGTATCGGTCGGCAGCGGGCCATTGAGGGCCAGCGTGCCCGCTGCCGCCGCATCGCGGAACACCTGAAGCTGCGTGGCCGAAAGCCGCCGATCGATCTCGGTTTCGGTCTCGCTGTATGAACCGTCGAAGGTCGTTGTCAGGCGGAAGGAATTGATAGGCTTGGTCACCGATCCCGCGGCCGAGACCGTGTCGCTCGACGTGCGCCGGGCAAGCGGGGTGTCCGCCCCGAAGGTGCGCAGCGCAGTGGTGCCGGTGGGCGAGGTCAGCGTCACGGTGCTGAGCCCGTCGAGGCTGCGGCTTTCATTGCGGGCGTAATTGAGGTTGGCAGACAGCGATGTGCCGCTGTCGATGATCGCCTTGGCCCAGGAGACATTGGCGTCGAGCCCGAAGGTGTCGGCCAGCAGGCTGCGGAACCGCGCCGGATCAGGATCACCCGCAACCGCCGAGACCGAGCCTTCGGTCTGCTGAATGTCGCGCTCGGCCTCGGACAGGAGGGTCGCGTCCTGCAATTGAATGCTGGCGTTGATCCGCCCGCCGTCGGCAATCTTGAGAATGCCGAGCTGCTGTTCGCTGCGGGAATAGCCCCCGCGCGAGGGCATTTCATATTCCAGATCGAGCTGGCGGTTCGAATAATTGTCCTTGAGGATCAGGTTGATGACCCGGCGATCAGGCGGAAAGCCGAAACGCTGGGCGACTTCTTCCGGGAACACCTCGACCCGGGCGAGGGCTTCGGGCGGGTAGTTGGCGAATTCGCGGAAATTGCCGATGCGGATGCCGTTCACAAGGATCACCGGCCCGCCGCCGCCGCGCCCGCGGGCAGACCCGGTGCGCGCGCTGATCTGCGCGATGAGATCGGTGATCGAGGTCACGCCCTCGGCCGCGATCGCGGTTTCGTCCAGCTGGAGCAACGGAGCCTGATCGACGAAGAGCTGGCCCTTCAGCCGCCCGGACCGAACAACAATCTCGCCCGCGTCGGCCGCCGTATCGCTGGCGCTGTCAGTCTCGTCCTGATCGGGCTGGATGGCCGGTTCGGGCTGCGGCTGGGCGGCCGCAGCTGTCTTGTCGTTGGCCGACAGCGGCATTGTGATAGCCAAAGCAACAGCACAAGTGCCAGCGCGCAAACCGGCGCGGGAAAGCGGGGAGAGGTTCATGGAGTCCCTTTGATTGCATTACATGTGGCAGGACGGCTTGTTACCGTTCCTGTTCGGGCCAAGTGGTGAGCCAGGTTGCCGCCGCAGGGATGCCCATTATCCCCTGAACACAACCTGCAAATGCCCGCAGATTATGCTCCTAACGCACGAGCCTTCCCTTTTGGTTCCCGCATCGCTAAAGCGCAGCCCCACATCGACGGGCGTATTGTGCGCCGCAACGGACAAAAGGAATTACATGGCCAAGGAAGAACTCCTCGAAATGCGCGGGCGCGTGGTTGAGTTGCTGCCCAATGCGATGTTCCGGGTGGAGCTTGAAAACGGCCATGAAGTGCTGGGCCACACCGCGGGCAAGATGCGCAAGAATCGCATCCGCGTGCTGGTGGGCGACGAAGTGCTTTGCGAGCTGACGCCGTATGATCTCACCAAGGCGCGCATCACCTATCGCTTCATGCCGGGTCGCGGCGGCCCCGGCCCGCAATAATTGCGCGCGGCCCTGATGGGCTCGCTCCATCTGACTTTAGGATCGGCATCCCCCCGGCGGCGCGAATTGCTCGCGCGGCTCGGGCTTGCGCCTGATGCTGTCACCCCTGCAGACATCGACGAAACCCCGCTGAAGGGCGAACTCCCCCGCGCCTATGCCTTGCGCATGGGGCGAGAAAAGGCGCTGGCTGTCGAGGCTCCCGGCTTTGTGCTGGCAGGTGACACGGTGGTTGCGGTCGGACGGCGAATCCTCCCCAAGACCGAGACCGAAGCCGAAGCGCGCGCCTGCCTCGATCTGATGAGCGGGCGGCGGCATCAGGTGCTCACCAGCGTGGTGCTGCGCGCGCCCGACGGTTCTGTGCGGGAACGGCTCTCCGAGACTGTGGTGCATTTCAAGCGTCTCTCGGCCGAAGATCTTGCCGCCTATCTCGCTGGCGGCGAGTGGCAGGGCAAGGCGGGCGGCTATGCCATTCAGGGCGCTGCGGAAGGCCTGATCGAGTGGATCAGGGGCAGCCATTCGGGCGTGATGGGCCTGCCGCTCCACGAAACGCGCGCGCTGCTGAAGGCGGCAGGGTTCGGCCTTGCCTGAGTGGCTGATCGAGGAAGGCATCGGGGAAACCCGAGCCTTGCTGGTCGATGGCGAACACGTGCTGGCCGCTCGGGCGTGGTGGCCGGGCGAATTGCGCGCCGGACAGCAGGTGCGCGGCCAACTGACCGCCAAGCTGAAAGGGACCCGGCGCGGGGTGGCGATGCTGGATCGCGGCACAGAGGCGCTGGTCGATCACCTTCCGCCCAGCATCACCGAGGGCCAGAGCCTCGATCTCGTCATCACCCGCGCCGTCATTGCCGAACGCGGGCGCTTGAAACGGGCGCAGGCGCGGGTCGCCGAAGCAGGCGGTCCCGAGCCGCGCGCATCCATACCGGACGGCAGGACGGTGCGCCGCCTGCCCGCCGGGCTGTGGGAAGAGGTGTGGCACGCAGCCTCCAGCGCCAGCCTTGAATTTTCCGGCGGCGAGGTGCTGGTCAGTGTCACTCCGGCCATGACCGTGATCGACATCGACGGTATCGGCGCCCCGCGGGATGTTGCGCTTGCAGCTGTCCCGGCAATTGTGCGGGCGCTGCGCTGGTTCGATCTTGGCGGGAATATCGGGATCGACTTCCCCACGCTCGCCGCAAAGGCCGATCGCCGCGCGGTGGACGAATCGCTGGATGCAGGACTGGCAGGCTGGCCGCACGAGCGCACCGCGATGAACGGGTTCGGCTTCGTCCAGCTGGTCGCGCGGCTGGAAAACCCGTCGCTGCTGCACCGATTCGCAACGGCACGATTGGGGCTGTGCGCCCGCTTTGCCCTTCGCGTGGCGGAACATGCCGAAGGACACGGCGCTGTGCTGGAATTGCGCATTCATCCGGCGCTCAAGGCGAAGCTCAAGCCCGAATGGCTCGACGATCTGGCGCGGCGCACGGGGCGTGCTGTGCGGGTCGAAACCGAACCCGGCCTTGCACTGGAAGCCCCCAGCGCCCAGATCGTGGCGGCATGACAATGAAATCCAAGCCCTGCCCGATCTGCCGCAAGGCGAGGTCGGAGAATTTCCATCCTTTCTGCTCGCAGCGGTGCAAGGATCGCGATCTGGCGCGCTGGTTCTCCGATTCCTACGCGGTCCCCGGCCCGCCTGCCGACCCTGACGAATTGGCGGAAGGCAGCTGGCGCGAACAGGATTGAACGCCGGAACCGCAGGGGGCTGCAAAACCCTCTTGCCAACCCCTGCGGCCTTCGCCATAGGGCCGCTCTCATTTGCTCGCCGGGGCAGCCAATTGGCTTCATCCCGTCGCTCGCAGCGAATGCCCGGGTAGCTCAGGGGTAGAGCAGCGGATTGAAAATCCGCGTGTCGGTGGTTCAAATCCGCCCCCGGGCACCATTCGCTAAACGCCGAAAGGCGAGCTGGGAGTGCCGTTCCAATGTCCCGCCGCACCAAGATTTACGAAGGCAAGGCCAAGATCCTCTATGAGGGTCCCGAACCGGGCACGCTCATCCAGTATTTCAAGGATGATGCCACCGCCTTCAATGCCGAGAAAAAAGGCACGATCAACGGCAAGGGCGTGATCAACAACCGCATCAGCGAGCATGTGTTCACGCGCCTCGCCCATATCGGCATCCCCACCCACTTCATCCGCCGCCTCAACATGCGCGAGCAGCTGATCCGGCAGGTCGATATCATCCCGCTCGAAGTGGTGGTGCGCAATGTCGCGGCCGGTTCGATCTCCAAGCGTTTGGGGATCGAGGAAGGCGAGCCGCTGCCCCACACCCTGATCGAATATTACTACAAGGACGACGCGCTGGGCGATCCGCTGGTCGCCGAAGAACACATCGCCTGCTTCAATTGGTGCAGCAACGAGGAGATGCACGACATTTCCTCGATGGCGATCCGCATCAATGATTTCCTGTGCGGGATGTTCGCCGCGATCGATATCCGGCTGGTCGATTTCAAGCTCGAATTCGGACGGCTTTACGATGGCGATTACAGCCGCGTGATCCTGGCTGACGAGATCAGCCCCGATGGCTGCCGCTTGTGGGACATGGCCACGGGCGAAAAGCTCGACAAGGACCGCTTCCGCCGCGATCTCGGCGGCGAGGAAGAGGCCTATCGTGAAGTCGCGCGCCGCCTCGGCCTGCTCAACGGCGAGGACAATGGCCCGGGCGAGGTGTTCGACCTGTCCCACGCCCGTTCGCGCCTGCGCGGTCCCCCGCCTCTCAAGAAATAGCGCCGCTCAAGAAGTAACGCATATCAAGAAATAGGCTGACAGGCGGGATTGAACCGCTAGTCTCGGACCACGTTGCCACGATCCGAGAGAGACGCCTGATTTCCATGCGGAATTTTCCCCTTGCTGCCAGCCTTTTGCTGGCGCTGTCGCCGCTTGCCTTCACCACCGCTCTCGCTGCGCAGGATGCCCCCGCTGCGGAAGCCACGGCAGAGGCCCCCGCTCCGGTCTGGCCGTTCGAGGCCAGCGATGTGCCGGTCGATTCCGGCTACACCTTCGGGCGGCTCGACAACGGGATGCGCTACATCATCCGCCAGAACGCCACGCCTGCAGGCACGGCGCTGGTCAGGATGCGGATCGATTCGGGCGCGCTGGAAGAGGCGGACAGCGAGCGCGGCCTTTCGCACTATCTTGAACACATGGCCTTCAACGGATCGAAGGGCATCCCCGAAGGCGAGATGATCAAGCTGCTCGAACGCGAAGGGCTGGCCTTCGGCGCGGACACCAATGCTTCGACCGGGTTCGAAGCGATCACCTACATGCTCAACCTGCCCCGCAATGACGAGGCTCTGCTCGGCACGGCGTTGATGCTGATGCGCGAGACGGCGAGCGAGCTTACCATCTCGCAAGAGGCCGTAGCGCGCGAACGCGGGGTGATTTTGGCCGAACGACGCGACCGGGCTGGCTTCCAGCAGCGCAATTACGAAGACAACGCCGCCTTCCTCGCCCCCGGCGCGCATTACACCAACCGCCTGCCCATCGGCACGCTGGAGGTGCTGGAGGGCGCGACCGCCGCACAGATCCGGGCGCTGTATGAACGCACCTATCGCCCGTCGAACACCGTGGTGGTGGTGGTGGGCGATTACCCCGTTGCAGTTGTCGAAGCCGCAATCCGCGCCCGCTTTGCCGATTGGGCGCCCGGCGCGGCTCCGGCCGAACCCGTTGCCGGCCCGATTGACGTCACCCGCAAGGGACTGACCGACATCTACACCGACCCCGCGCTGGCCGAGAGCGTGAGCATAAGCCGGCTCGCCCCATGGCGCGACGAGCCGGACACCATCGCCAACCGCCGCGCCGGTTTCCTGCGCAGTGTCGGCTATGGCATCGTCAACCGCCGCTTGGCCCGGCTCGCGCGCGGTGCCGATGCGCCATTCCGCAGCGCAAGCTTCGGTTCGGGCGACATCTTCGAAGACGCGCGCATCACCAGCCTTTCGGTGAGCAGCGCTGACGGCGAATGGAAGAAGGGCGTTCTTGCCGCAACGCGCGAGGTCAATCAGGCGCTGACCTATGGCTTCACCCGCGCCGAGGTCGACGAACAGCTCGCCAATATCCGCACCGCGCTGGAAAACGCGGTGAAGTCTGCGGATACCCGCAGCAACGCCGTGTTCGCGGGCGCGGCGCTGGCGCTGGTCGGTAATGAACAGGTGCCGGTCACACCCGAATGGCAGCTCGCCGAATTCGAACGCCTCGCCCCTGACATGACGCCAGAAGCCTTGTGGCAGGCGGTGCTGGCCGATGCCGCGCCGCTGACCGACCCGCTGATCCGTTTCGAAGGCCGCACCGCGCCCGAAGGCGGCGAGGCGGCGTTGCGCGGTGCCTTTGCCGATGGGATGGCGCTGGCGATTACCGCGCCTGTCGACAATGGCCCGCTTGCCTTTGGTTACAGCGATTTCGGCCCGGCGGGGACGGTCGTGTCCGACACGGTCGAGCCGCGCCTCGGCCTGCGCCAGATTGCCTTTGGCAATGGCGTGCGCTTGACGCTCAAGAAAACCGATGTGCGCAAGGATCGTATTGCCTTTACTCTCGCGGTCGATGGCGGCGATCTGATGAACACCCGCGATGCGCCTATGCTGACTTACCTCACCAACTCGCTGGCGGCAGGCGGGCTTGGCAAGCACAGTCAGGACGAGCTGACCAGCGTGCTGGCGGGCCGCAGCGTCGGTTTCGGATTGTCGAGCGATGCCGATGCCTTCACCACCGGCGGCACCACCACCCCGCGCGATCTGCTGCTGCAAATGCAGGTGCTGGCCGCGACCCTCACCGATCCCGGGTATCGTCCCGAAGGTGTCGAGCGGTACCGCAAGAGCATCGACAATTTCTTCAACACGCTCGACTCCACCCCCGGACGCGCGCTGTCCACCGCCAGCGGGGCAATCCTGTCGGACAATGATCCGCGCTTCAGCCTGCAACCCAAGGCGGTGTTCGAATCCCTCGATTTCGCGCAGCTTCGCTCTGCCATCGGTGACAGGCTGGCCAAGGGCGCGATCGAAATCGCTCTGGTCGGTGACATGGATGAAGACGCTGCCATCGCCGCCGTTGCCGCCACCATCGGCGCGCTTGGCCCACGCGAAGCGGCCTTCAATCCGCGTGAAGACAATCGCACCCGCACCTTCACCGCCAACCGCGGGGAAAAGCGGCTGACCCACAAGGGGGAGCCCGATCAGGCGCTGCTGCAATGGATCTGGCCCACCACGGACGACAAGGATCACGCCGAGACCCTACGCCTGCAATTGCTGGCGCGGATCGTGCGGCTGGAACTGACAGACCGGCTGCGCGAGGAGCTGGGGCAGGCCTATTCGCCTTCGTCCGGGTCAAGCAACAGCCGCATCTACCCCGGCTATGGCACCTTTACGATCAGCGCCTCGGTTGCGGCCGATCAGGTCGAACCGACAGGAGCGGCGCTGCAAGGTCTGATCGCGGACCTGCGCAAAGGCCCGCTTGATGCCGACGTGATCGAGCGTGCGCGCAAGCCCGTGCTGGAAGAGTACAAGAATGCGCTCAAGGATCTGGGAGGCTGGGTGGGCCTTGCCGCCCGCGCGCAAAGCGAGCCCGAGCGTATCGACCGCTTTCTGGCGGTGCCGCAGGTGGTCGAGGCGATCACGCCGGAAGACATCCACCAGATGGCCCTGAAGTATCTCACACCCGATGGCGCGGTGGCCTTTGCGGTGCTGCCCGAAGCCAAACCCGAATAGCAGGCAAAGAAAAAGCCGCCAGGTCGCCCCCTGCCGGCTTTCCCCTTTGGTTCACCTTCCCGCAGGAAGGCCCTCCCTTAGAGCGTTTTCGAGCCGGGTGGCTTCACCCGGCTCGAAAAAAATGCGCCAGACAAACGCCTTAGTACTTCAAGCCGAACATCACGCCGATGATGCGCGGTTCGTTGACGAAGGCGGTGTTGTTGTTGAAGTCGACCACGCCCAGCACGTTGTCTTCATTGGTGATGTTGCGGGCAAAGGCGGCCAGTTCCCACTGCCCTTCGCCGCCCGAATAGCCGATCTTCAGGCCACCCTCGATCCGGCTGCCCGCGTTGAATTCGCGGCTTTCATACAGCAGGAAGTTGGTCTCGCCGAGATAGACCCAGTCGGTGAAGATGAAGAACTCACCCGTATCGCGCACAGGGATGCTGTAGCGCGCGGTGAAATCGCCGCTCCATTCAGGTGCGTTGGGGAAGGGGTTGTTGTTGATCAGCGCGCGGGTGTTGCCGCCGATCACGCGGGTCGGATCGGTGACGTTGCATTGCGCACAGATGCCCACCGCCAGGGTCGAATCCTTGATCGCGGTGTTGTTGTAGGCCGCGCCAAGGGTGACGAGGAATTGCGACGAGACCTGGAACGCGCCGTCGAATTCGAGACCCCATGCCTCACCCTTGTTGGCGTTGATCAGCTGGACAAGGTTGGCCGCGCCGCCGACCGCAGTGAACTGCGGATCTTCGACGGTGTAGTAATAGGCCGCGCCGTTCAGGCGCACGCGGCGATCGGCCAGCTCGCTCTTGAAGCCGACTTCGTAGGAGGTGATGTTCTCCGACTGGGCGACCGAGGGCGGGCTGAAGAAGGCCACGTCGCGGCCCTGAATGGTCGGCCCGCGGAACGAATTGGCGATCTTGGCATAGACGCTGGCATCATCGGACACATCGCCGAAGATGCTGATGTCCCAATCGAATTGCTTGTCGCCCACGCTGCGCGGCTGCGGCGCGGCGCCGGAACGGACGAAGAAGTCCTTCTGGTCGTCCGTGTAGCGCAGGCCGCCGGTGACGCGGACCTTGTCGGTGATCTGGTAGCCGACCTGCCCGAAAAGCGCCCAGGCTTCGTTGGTGTGGTTGACCGTGACCGGCGGCGGGAAAGTGAAGCCGACGGTGGTGACGTCGAAATCGCTTTCGAAATAGAAGCCGCCGACCTGCCAGCTCAACGGGCCATCCCCGGTGGAGGCGAGGCGCACTTCCTGCGTGGTCTGCTTCAGATCGATCGAATCCTGCGTGTCCGAAGGGAACGGGATCAGGCCCGGCCCGCCGCCACCCGGCAGGAACACCGCGCCAAAGCCGCCGTCGATATCGCCCCGGCTGGACCCTTCGCTGGTCCAGTGGCTGGTGATCGAGGTCAGCGTCGCGCCGTCGAATTCATAAGCCGCAGTCAGCGTTGCGCCGAACTGCTGATAATTCGCCTGGTTGCCGCCGCCTGCATCATAGAACACCGTGTTACGGTCATAATTTTCATTGAGGCGATTGGTGTTGTTCGGCTGATTGGCGCTCCGCCCCAGCACGTTGGCGCGGAAGAAGGTCGAGGCGCCGGACAGATCGCGGAAATTGACCGCTGCCAGAATGCTTGTCCGGTCGCCCGGCGTGAACAGCAACTGGCCGCGTGCGGCAAAATCACTGTAACCGCCCAGCACGTTTTCGTCGCCGGTAAAGCCGTTGCTGATCCAGTCGCCACGCGTCTGGAGCTGGGCCGAAACGCGGAAGGCCAGCACGTCCTTGGCAATCGATCCGCCCACTGCACCGTTCAGCGCAAAGGTATCGAGGCTGCCGAACGTCAGCGACGAAACGACGCTGGTGTCGTGGCTCGGCTTGACCGATTCGATCTTGACGATGCCGGCCGGGGTGTTGCGGCCGAACAGCGTGCCCTGCGGCCCGCGCAGCACTTCGACCCGCTCGACATCGAAGATCGGGAAGCTCTTGAGCGTCACGTTTTCCATCACGACATCATCGAGCAGCACCGAGACAGGCTGCGATGCGGCAAGGTCGAAATCGGTGTTGCCAAGGCCGCGGATGTAGAAGCGCGGGGCGACACGGCCGTTCGAGCTTTCGACATTGAGGCCCGGCGCCGTGCCGGCCAGCGCAGTGATATCAGCCGCCCCGCTGAAGATCGCGCCGATCCGTTCCTGATCGAGAATGTCGGCCGAGACCGGCACGTCCTGAAGGTTTTCCTCACGCCGGTTGGCGGTGACGATGATGGTGGCAAGCTGGCCTTCGGTCGCCTCGGCGGAGGCATCATCCTGCGCAGCGGCGGGCGCCGCAAGGCCGAACGCGGCAACTGCCAGAGCGGTGGAACCAGCCCATGCAGCACGGAAAGCGGAAAAACGGTTAGACATCGGACAACCCCCTGTTGGTTTGATCGGATGAGATGGACGGCACTGAGAGAGAGTGCCGCGGGCCGTGACATTTCTTCCCGATTCGCGCGAGGCGGCCCGCTGACTTAGTTGCGCCAAACGGGATCTTTGCGGGCGTTCTTGTCGCAGTTGTTGCAACAGGGTTACAATCACAGGTGAATGACAACAGCTTTATGACAAGAGCGCGAAAGCGCTCCGCCTGCCGCGCGGTGCACAAGCGTCATCACCGCGATTGCGTGCGCGGGCCGGAACGCTATAGCGCCTCCAACACAGCCCCCCGATAATGGAGCATCAGCCATGCAAGTGCGTGTCCTCGTCCGATTGAAGCCCGGCGTGCTCGATCCGCAGGGTCGTGCGGTGCATCATGCGCTTGAAGGGCTCGGTTTTGCCGGGGTCGAGGATGTGCGGATCGGCCGCCTGATCGAACTCGATCTGGCCGATGGCACCGATGAGGATACGATCAAGGCGATGTGCGAAAAGCTGCTCGCCAACACGGTGATCGAAAGCTTCACGATTGAAACCGGGGCGGCAGGCTGATGGCTTTCCGAGCGGCTGTCATCACTTTTCCCGGCTCCAATTGCGACCGGGACATGGCGCGTGCGCTCGAAGCAGTTTCGGGCCAGCCGGCGGTGCGGGTGTGGCACGGCGATGCCGACCTGCCGGATCGCCTTGATCTGATCGCGCTGCCGGGCGGTTTTTCTTACGGCGATTACCTGCGTTCAGGCGCGATGGCGGCGACCAGCCCGATCATGCGCGCGGTGATCGCCGCGGCGGAACGCGGCGTCCCGGTGCTGGGCGTGTGCAACGGCTTTCAGGTGCTGACCGAAGCCCGGCTGCTGCCCGGCGCGCTGCTGCGCAATGCGGGGCAGCGGTTTGTCTGCCGCACCGTTGGCCTCACGGTCGAAAACACCGCCTCGCTGTTCACAGCAGGCTATGCGGCCGGCGCGACGATCCGCATTCCTGTCGCCCATCATGACGGCAATTACTACGCCGACGCCGACACGCTTGACCGGCTGGAGGGCGAAGGCCGCGTGGCGTTCCGCTACACCGAGGCGGTCAACGGGTCGGCGCGCAATATTGCAGGCGTGCTCAGCGCCAATGGCCGGGTGCTCGGCATGATGCCGCACCCCGAACGCGCGATCGAGCCTGCGGCGGTTCCGGCACTGGGCGGAGCGGACGGGCGCAAGCTGTTCGAGAATATCCTCGCCAGCCTCGCTGCTGCCTGACCCGGGCGATCAGGCGCGAAGTTCGCGCGTCATTCTGAACAACCCGCGCGCATCATCGGCGGTCATCGGACGACCGAAGTAAAAGCCCTGGATCTTGTCGCAGCCGAGGTTGCGGATCAGTTCAGCCTCGTCCGAGGTTTCCACGCCCTCGGCCGTGGTGGTCATCTTCAGGCTCTTGGCCATCGCCACCACCGCATTGATGATCGCGAGGCTCTCGGCACTGCCCTGCGCTGCGCCCTGCACAAAGGTGCGGTCGACCTTGATGGTCGAGAACCGGAGCTTGCGCAGGTAGCCGAGCGATGAATAGCCGGTGCCAAAGTCATCCAGCGCCACCGAGCAACCCAGCGCCATCACCTGCTCCAATGCATTGCGCGCGACACTGGCATCACGCAGGAAGATGCTCTCGGTCACTTCGATTTCGAGCCGATCGGGCCTCAGTCCGCTTTCTGCCAGAGCTTGAACCACGTCTTCATGGAAGGCAGGTTCCAGCAACTGTTCGGGCGAGACGTTCACGTTGACCTTGACGTGTTCGGGCCAGTTGCGCGCCTCTTGGCAGGCCTTGCGCATCACCCATTGGCCGATCGGCACAATCAGGCGGGTGTCTTCGGCCAGCGGAATGAACTTGCCGGGGCTGACAAAGCCGTGCTCGGCGCTGTTCCAGCGCACCAGTGCTTCGAAGCTGACCACGTTTTCGCTGTGGGAGTCGACCACCGGCTGATAATGCAGCACCATCTCGTCACGGCCGAGAGCCTTGCGCAGCGATGCTTCCAGCGAGCGGCGTTCCTCGGCCGAGGCATGGAGCACGGGTTCAAAGCGGCAATGTTCGCCGCCGCCCATGTCCTTGGCGCGGTAGAGCGCAAGGTCGGCGTTGCGCATCATTTCTTCAACGCTGTTGCCATCGCGCGGGCCTTCCGCCGAGCCAACGCTGGCACCGACATAAAGCGTGTGGTGTTCGACCTGATAGGGTTCCGACAGGCGGTCGATCACCCGCCGGGCGAGATCGCGGACAACCCCGGTGGCACTGGCGTCGCGGATGACGATAGCAAATTCGTCGCCGCCCAGCCGCCCGCACATCTGGTTTTCACCCATCAGCGACTGCAACCGCGCCGAAACCTGCGCCAGCAGCTTGTCACCGGTCATGTGGCCAAGCGAATCATTGACCGCCTTGAAGCGATCAAGATCCACCATCAGCAGCGCGCAGCGCGTGCGCCATTGTTCGGCATAACGCAGCGCTTCGCCCAGTGCTTCGGTCAGATGCAGGCGGTTGGGCAGCTGGGTCAGAGTGTCGTAGCGCGCCAGATAGGCGATCTTCTCGGAAGACTTGCGCTGTTCGGTCACGTCCGAACCGACCCCGCGGAAGCCGGTGAAACGCCCCTGTTCATCGCGCATCGGCGTGCCGGACAGCTCCCACCAGCGTTCTTCACCAAGGATGAAGACCTGCACCAGCATATTCGAGAAATTCTCGCGGTTCTTCAGCCGCTCGGCCAGATCGTGCAGGCTTGCCGGAAACTGCCCGCTCTCCCAATTGCGACCGGCCACCATTTCAAGCAGCGGCTTGCCTTCGACATCGGTCTGCGACCGGCCAAGGGCAAAGGCAAAGCGCGGACTGACCGAGCGCAGCCGCCGGGCGGGATCGATCTCCCACAGCCAGTCGGCCTCGTTCTCCTCGAACTCGCGCAGCAGCAGCGAAACGACGGCTTCCTTCTCGACCACAGCAGCCTCGGCCATCCGCGCCTTGACGAAGGTCGAGCGCACCTGAACCGTGGCGACAAGGCTGGCGATGGTGAACAGGATCGCCCCGCCCATCGCCTGCCATTCGCCTTGCAGCGCAAGGCTCACCACCGCCCCGAGCCCGAGAATGCCGATATAGATCAGGACGCTGAGCGGCGAGGTCGAAAACACGAAGGTCGACGCCATCATCAGCACCAGCGCGACCAGCAGCATTGTGGTTGCCTGCGCGCCATCGGCCATGGTGGGAAACACCAGCAAGGCCGCGACCCAGCACGCCGCCGAAGCGATCGAGTTGATGTTCTGCGAACGCTCAAGCGCGGAAGGCGCGATCCGCTGCCCGGTATCGACCAGCAGCAAGTCGGTCTGGCGCGATTTGTAGAGAATCAGGCTCAGCAGAGCTGCCCAGGGCACGACGATCACAAGGCCGATCAGCGGCGCAAAGACCGACGCGACAAAGGCCGCCACCAGTGCATTCGCCAGCATCCGGTTGCGGCTGGCCTGCGCCAGCTCGGCATATTCGTCGCCCCGCAGCCGCGTCGGCTCGAACGCAGGATTGCGCGACAATCCGAGGATGTCGGATATGGGCAGTTCAGCCGCTATAGGCGGCGGCAAAGGGGCAGAAGGCTTGGCCACGAGGAAGGGCCTTAACGGTGAATGGTTAGATTGCGGTAAAGGAGCGCAGAAATCTGCGGGAAGTTGAAGGTTAATTCCCGGCGCGCTTTCCGGCCCCTTTTCCGGCTATTCCACTGTCACCGATTTGGCGAGATTGCGGGGCTGGTCGACGTCCGTGCCTTTGACCACCGCGACATGATAGGCGAGCAGTTGCACCGGGACGGCATAGACCATCGGCACGATCAGCGGGTGGACCACCGGCATCTCGATCGTGGCAATGCAGCCTTCTCCCGCCTCGGCAATGCCCTCGGCATCAGAGATCAGCACCACCTGCCCCCCGCGCGCGCGCACCTCCTCCATGTTGGAGACGGTTTTTTCGAACAGCGGGCCGGACGGCGCGATCACCACCACCGGCACGCTATCGTCAATCAGCGCGATGGGGCCATGCTTCATCTCGCCAGCGGCATAGCCTTCGGCGTGGATGTAGCTGATTTCCTTCAATTTCAATGCGCCTTCGAGCGCCAGCGGGTAATCCTGCCCGCGCCCCAGATACAGCACGTCGCGCGCCGGGGCGACCAGATGCGCCATGGCGGCAATGTCATCATCATGCGCAAGCGCCGCGTTCAATGCGGCAGGTGCTTCGAGCAGATGGCGCACGATTTCGGCTTCCTCGTCGCGGGTGAGGCGGCCCTTTTTCACCGCCATATGCGCTGCCAGCGCCGCCAGCACGGCCAGCTGGCAAGTGAAAGCCTTGGTCGAGGCGACGCCGATTTCGGGGCCGGCGTGGGTCGGCAGCAACAAGTCGGCCTCGCGCGCCATGGTGCTGGTCGGCACGTTGACGACAACACCGATGGTCTGGCCGTTCGCCTTGCAATGGCGCAGCGCTGCCAGCGTATCGGCCGTTTCCCCGCTCTGGGAGATGAACAGCGCGAGGCCGCCTTCTTCCAGCACCGGGTTGCGGTAACGGAATTCCGACGCGACATCGATGTCCACCGGCACGCGGGCGAATTGTTCGAACCAGTACTTTGCCACCATCCCGGCATAGAAGCTGGTGCCGCAAGCCACGATCGTCAGGCGGCGGATGCTCGACAGGTCGAAATCGATCTGCGGCAGCGCCACCGAATTGTCCGAGCGGCGCAGATAGGAAGCGAGCGTTTGCGCCACCACGGTCGGCTGCTCGTAGATTTCCTTCTGCATGAAGTGGCGGTAATTGCCCTTCTCCACCGCCGCAGCCGAAGCGCCCGAAGCACGGATCTCGCGAGTGACCGGGTTGTTCTCGGCATCATAGATCTGCGCCGTATCGCGCCGCAGCACCACCCAGTCGCCTTCTTCCAGATAGGCAATGCGCTGGGTCAGCGGGGCCAGCGCCAGCGCGTCGGAGCCGAGATACATCTCCGCCCCTTCGCCTTCCGGGCCATAGCCCAGCACCAGCGGGGAACCGAGCCGCGCGCCGATCAGAAGATCAGGCGCGGAACGGAAAGCGATCGCGAGCGCGAAAGCGCCGCGCAGGCGCGGCAGCACGGCGCGCACTGCGGCAGCCGGGTCGGCACCGGCCTCGACCTCGGCGGAAATCAGGTGGGCGACGACCTCGCTATCGGTCTCGCTCTCGAACACCCGGCCCCTGGCGGCGAGTTCCGCGCGCAGTTCCTTGAAGTTCTCGATGATACCATTG
Source organism: Porphyrobacter sp. (assembly GCA_032116115.1). Lineage (GTDB taxonomy): Bacteria > Pseudomonadota > Alphaproteobacteria > Sphingomonadales > Sphingomonadaceae > Erythrobacter. The sequence goes on along the minus strand of JAUMAX010000001.1, from coordinate 172,324 downwards.
TGGACAATCGCCACCTCGCCGGTCGCGTGGGGGTGAGCGTTGGCAGCAGTCGGCGCGCCATGCGTGGCCCAGCGGGTATGCGCGATACCGACATTGCCGGGCGCAGGATCGCCCGCGAGCACGCCCACCAGATTGGCAAGCCGCCCTTCGGCCCGCCGCCGCACCAGCATACCATCATGCAATGTGCAGATCCCGGCGCTGTCATAGCCGCGATATTCCATGCGCTTCAGCCCGTCGACCAGCCGGTCAGCGACGCTGGCGCTCCCCACGATACCGATAATCCCGCACATCCGCTTCAGTCTTTCCTTGCCGTCGTTCCCACCGCTCTAACCGCACGCTTCTTAACGGCAAGCCCCCCAGATGCCCCGGAAGAACGGGCTTAGGAAAAAAACAACCTTTCCTGCCTATTCACCATTCTTCGAGACGCACCCTTCGCTTCCTTTAGGCGAGGTGCGCAAGGTAGTTTAGCAAGCCTCGGGGGCTGGGAATGAGCGCATTCGGCAAAAAGGGCAATGCAGGCGGGATGAAGCCGGGCGCGCGTCCGGCCTTCGGTGTCGCACGTCCAATGAAGGGTGGAGGCGCGGTCCCGCGCGGCGGAGAGCAGTTCCCGCCGATCCCGGGCGAGGCCGCGGCACGCCCCGCTCCCGCGCCTGCGGCCAGCACGTCCCGTCCGGCTTCGACAGCCGAGGCGATCGACCGACTCAACGAACGCATGGCCGCGGTCAACGAATCCAATTCCGAAGTCGGCGGCTTTGAAGCCAGCGTCCACAAGATCAAGGAACAGGTGCTCCCCCGCCTGCTCGAACGCGTCGATCCCGAAGCGGCGGCAACGCTGTCCAAGGAAGAACTGTCGGAAGAATTCCGCCCGATCATCATGGAAGTGCTGGCCGAGTTGAAGGTCACGCTGAACCGGCGCGAGCAATTCGCGCTGGAAAAGGTGCTGATCGACGAACTGCTTGGCTTCGGCCCGTTGGAAGAATTGCTCAACGATCCCGACGTGTCCGATATCATGGTCAACGGCCCGGATCAGACCTACATCGAAAAGAAGGGCAAGCTGACCCTCGCCCCGATCCGCTTCCGCGACGAACAGCACCTGTTCCAGATCGCCCAGCGCATCGTGAACCAGGTCGGCCGCCGCGTCGACCAGACCACGCCGCTGGCTGACGCCCGCCTGAAAGACGGTTCGCGTGTGAACGTGATCGTGCCTCCCCTGTCGCTGCGCGGCACCGCGATCTCGATTCGTAAGTTTTCCGAAAAGCCGATCACGATCGACATGCTGCGCGATTTCGGGTCGATGTCCGACAAGATGGCGACCGCGCTGAAAATCGCGGGCGCGTGCCGGATGAACATCGTTATCTCGGGCGGTACGGGTTCGGGTAAAACCACCATGCTCAACGCCCTGTCGAAGATGATCGACCCGGGCGAGCGCGTGCTGACCATCGAAGACGCGGCGGAACTTCGCTTGCAGCAGCCGCACTGGCTGCCGCTGGAAACCCGCCCGCCGAACCTCGAAGGCCAGGGCGCGATCACCATCGGCGACCTTGTGAAGAACGCCCTGCGTATGCGTCCTGACCGCATCATCCTCGGGGAAATTCGCGGCGCGGAGTGTTTCGATCTTCTGGCCGCGATGAACACCGGTCACGACGGTTCGATGTGTACGCTCCACGCCAACTCCCCGCGCGAATGCCTTGGCCGTATGGAAAACATGATCCTGATGGGCGACATCAAGATCCCCAAGGAAGCCATCAGCCGCCAGATCGCCGAATCGGTCGATCTGATCGTGCAGGTGAAGCGTCTGCGCGACGGTTCGCGCCGCACCACCAACATCACCGAGGTGATCGGGATGGAAGGCGACGTGATCGTGACGCAGGAACTGTTCAAGTTTGAATACCTGGATGAGAGCGAGGACGGGAAGATCCTCGGCGAATTCCGCGCCTCGGGCCTGCGCCCCTACACGCTCGAAAAGGCGCGCCAGTTCGGCTTCGATCAGGCGTATTTGGAGGCGTGTCTCTAAGCGTCCGGGCCGACCGGTGCCGATCCCCGCGATAGGCGATGACGCGGCGGCCTTCCTGAGCCGGCGCAATCCGGCCGAACGCCATGCCATCGCGCGGATCCTCGCGCCCGACGGGGATGGTCTCGCCTGCCTGGTGTGGATCATCACCCAGCCGGACTGCGATCTCGCCACGCTGGCCATGGTGTTCTGGCGGCTGCGCTGCGTGCCTGCGGAATACCCCAAGGCATTCGCCGCAAGGAAGCGCAGCGCAGTGCTGGCCGACATCGCGCAGCGGCTTGCCGTCCGTGATGCGGCGCCCGCCCTGCTCGCGTGGGACGGGCGCGAGGCATGGTCGCGGGCGCCGCTGATCGGTGCAGCCCCCCTCCCCGGCATTACCGACCAACCCGAAGCCGCCGCGCGCTTGCAGGGTCCGTTCGGCACGCATCAGCCCGAACCGGCGCTGTTTGCCTTCCTCGACGAGCCCTATGCCGAGGACGACATTTTCGATCCGCTCTGGCTCTACCACTACGATGCCGCCGCGATCGTCGATCTACTCGATGCCATGCCGGCAGAGGCATGGCTGGCAGCGATCAAGCCGCTGTGCGCATCCCATCCCGGCGAAGCCTTCGAGTGGATGATCGATGATCCGCGCTGCACCGATGCGGTCGCGGCGATGGTCTTCCGGATGTGCGATGATTACGCGCTGCGCTGCAAGATCGCCGCGCGCTGGCATGAAGGGCATTTCGGCCTGTCGGGGCTAGATTACAGTGCCTGGGCCTGGCCGATCGATCCGGATCACGACAACCTGCCCGCCGCGCTCCATTCATCGCCGCCGGGGCGCAAGCCCGATCTCGACATGCGGCTCGATCACGATTTCGCATGGTGGGTTGCCTGCGGGCATTACGGCGGGCTCATCCCCCGTCCCCGCGCCGAGGCCCTGAAAAGCTGGCAGCAGACAAAAGCACGGGCGCAAGCCGGTTCCGCAGCATCCGCCGGTGACCGGCAGGATGGGCAAGCGGGAAGGAAACTGGGCCCGGATGTCGAAACGCAAAACCGCAATTTCCAGCGGCTCAACCTCCTGACCCTGCTTTGCGCAGCGGTGACTTTCGGGTTGTGGCGGCTGGGCCTCGACAAGCCCGCCGCGATCGCCTTCTTAGCCGCGCTCCTGGGCATTCCGGCCTATCTTGCCTTCGTGCCGGTCGGAAGCGCGCGGCGGCAGGCCGCATGGTTCGCCAGCCTTGCCGGACTGGGGATCGCGTTCGCCTTTGTCATGCGCTTCATCGACAAGGGCGTGATCTAGGCGGCTAGCCCTTCATCAACCCGGGCAGGCTCAGCGCCAAACACCCGCCGCCCAGCATCGCAGCGAGCATGAACAGGCCGGTCCACGGCACCCAGCCGACCTGCTCCAGCCGCGCGACGCTGCGGCTCTTGATCCGGCGGCGCTCCATCAGGGCGGCGAAACCGGCGAAGGCCCACAAGGCTCCGCCCACCGTCGCAAGCTGCGCGGCATCGCTCATCAGTTCGAATTGGGCAACAATGTCCATCGGCGGCCCATGTAGGCGCGCGCGGCGCTTGCGCAAGCCGCACCGGTCGGCCAAGCCCGCCTGCGATGGATGGCTCAATCGCCCGGCCCCGCCCCCTGCTCGCGCTTGGCGTGCGGTTGATGGCCGCCTTTGCGCTGGCCACCATGGGGATGCTGGTGAAGCTGGCGGGGGAACGCGGCGCGCATCTGATCGAGCTGATTTTCTGGCGGCAATTGCTCACGCTTGTGCTGCTCGGCGCCGGACTGGCGCTGACCGGCAGGCTCGCCATGCTGAAGACCCACCGCCTGCCCGCCCACGCCCGGCGCGCGCTGAGCGGATTGTTCGGCATGATCTTCACCTATGGCGCGGTGCTGCTGCTGCCGCTGGCCGAGGCGACGACGCTCGGCTTTACCGCGCCGGTGTTCGCTGTGCTGATCGCCATCGTGCTGCTGCACGAACGGATTGGGCCCTATCGCTGGGCCGCGGTCGCGATGGGCTTTGCGGGCGTGATCGTGGTGATGCAGCCGTTTTCCGGCCTTCACGAAGGCGTCACGCTGGCAGGCGTTGCGGTGGGCCTTGTCGCGCCGTTCATGGTGGCACTGATCAGCTTCCAGCTGCAAGACCTCAACACCACCGAAAATCCGTGGAGCATCGTGTTCTGGTTTGCAGCGCTTACCACCCCCATAGCCGCGCTTGCCCTGCCTTTTGTTATCGCTGCCCATGATCCGCTGACCTGGGCGCTGATCCTCGGCATGGGCCTCGTCGGAGCCGCAGCGCAGATGCTGCTCACAACCTCGCTGCGCTTCGGATCGGCGGCTGTGATCCTGCTGATGGATTACACCGCGTTGCTATGGGCCAGCGTCTACGGCTTCTTCATCTTCGACCGCGCTGCGCCTGCCAGCCTGTGGCTCGGCGCGCCGCTGATCATTGCCGCCGGCCTGCTGATCGCCTGGCGCGAGCGGCAACTGGCCCGGGCCCGGGTGCATTCCGGCGCGTAAAATGGACCTTTAGGGCCCCGGCATCGGTATGCCCGGCAGGGTCTATTCAAAGGAGCCCCCGCCATGACCACACGTAACCTGCTTCTCGCACTCATTGCCCTGCCTGCCTTGCTGGCTGCCACCGCCTGCAACACTGTCGAAGGCGTAGGCGAAGATCTCGAATCCGCCTCGCGCGAGGTGAAGAAGGAAATCTGAGCCTGTGCGGCAGCGGGACCGGTTCACCGAATGGTCAGGAATATTTATGAAGGGTCGCGCGTTGAACCCGCATCCCTTCGCATAAAAGGACCACGCCTGATGATTCGCAATGTTCTGACCGCCGCCGCCCTCGCCGCCCTCGCGCTGACCGCCACCGCCTGCAACACGGTTGACGGAATCGGCGATGACATCAAGTCGGTCGGCCAGGCCGGCAAGCGCGCGATCGATTAAGCGCTGCGATACACCAGCATGATGTTGTTGGCCGGCAGCGCATAACGCGCGCTGCGGGCCATCGCGTGCTGCGCGGCGAGCGCATCAAGCGCCCCGGCCTCACGCAGTCCCCACAGCGGATTGCGAGACTTGAGGCTGGCGTCGAATTCGAGGTTTGACGGCGCGATTTCCACGCCCTGCTCAAGGTAAGGACCGTAGAGGATCAGCGGCCCGCCGCCGCTGCCCAACAATCGGGCGGCACCCCGGAAAAGCCCTAGGGTTGCCTCCCAAACGCTGATGTGGACCATGTTGATGCACACCAGAGCAGCAGCCTGGCCGACCGGCCAGCTATCGGGTGCCGCCGCATCGAGCAGCAGCGGCGGAGCGAGGTTGCTCCCGGCATAGTCCGCGCGGTAGTCCGCGATGGACGCCAGCGCTTCCTCGGACGGATCGGTCGGCTGCCACGCCAGCGCGGGAAAGCATTCGGCGAAGAACACCGCGTGCTCCCCCGTCCCTGCCGCAATTTCGAGCACGGTGCCGCTGGCGGGCAGTTCGCGCGCCAGCACCTCGGCGATGGGTTCGCGGTTGCGCAACGTCGCGGGGGCGTGCTGCCTGGCGGTCACGAAACCTGCCTCTCCTGCCCTTCCCAATAGGGTGCACGCAGTTCCCGCCGCAGGATCTTGCCGCTGGCGTTGCGCGGCATCAGCGGGATGACATCGACGCTCTTGGGCGCCTTGAACGCCGCGATCCGCTCGCGCGCCCAAGCGATCACGTCGGCCTCGTCGATGTCATGGCCCGGCTTGGCAACGACGCAGGCCTTAACCTCCTCGCCCCACTTGGCGCTCGGCACCCCGATCACCGCGACTTCGGCGATGGCGGGGTGGCCATAGATCGCGCTTTCGACCTCGGCGGGATAGACGTTTTCGCCGCCGGAGATGATCATGTCCTTGATCCGGTCCTGGATGTAGACATAGCCGTCCGCGTCCATCACGCCCGCGTCCCCGGTGTGGAGCCAGCCGTCAGGGTCGATGGTCTTGGCGGTCGCTTCGGGGAGCTTCCAGTAGCCCGGCGTGTTGGTGGGCGAGAGGATGCAGACCTCGCCGATCTCCCCGCGCGGCACCTCCACGTTGTCCGGCCCACGCACCTGAATCTCAACGCCCGGGCTGGCCTTGCCCGCCGAGCGCATCCGCTGGTTGCCTTCAAGGGAGTGGTCCTCGGGCGGCAGGATCGAGATCGTGCCTGCGGTTTCAGTCATGCCATAGGCTTGCAGGAACCTCGTGGTCGGCATGGTGCGCACCGCTTCCTTCAGCAGTTCGAGCGGCATCGGCGCCGCGCCATACATCAGGTATTTGAGGTTGCTGAAATCGGTGGTGGCAGCGCGCGGGTGCTGGACGACCATCTGAAGCGCGGCGGGCACAATGAACATATGGGTCGCCCCCGCCTCGATCGCTTCCAGCACGCCGACAGGGGTGAACTCGGCCTGCACGAGGCTGCGCACCCCGCTGGCAATCGCGATGTTGACCAGCCCCGTCCCGCCGATATGCGCGCAGGGCATTGCGACGAGCATGCAATCGTCCGGCTCGTAGAACTGCCAGTCCAGCCCCGCTTCATTGCCCGGATTGCGCAAGCCCAGCAGGTTGGTGTTGGTGAGCATCGCGCCCTTGGGATTGCCGGTCGTCCCCGAGGTGTAGAGCTGCAGCACCGGATCATGCGGCCCGGGCGGCGTGTAATCCGCAGGCTCGAACCCTGCTGCCGCAGTGCGCGCGGCCTCGGCCTCGATCACTTCGGGATTGGCCGAGACATCGCCTGCCACCTGATGCGCCGTTGCCACAAACTCGGCATCGGCGAACAGCAGCTTCGCCTCGGTATCTCCGAGGATATAGGCGATCTCGCGCGGGGCGAGCCGCCAACCGATCGGCACCATCACCGCCCCCATCCGCGCCGCCGCGATATAGAGCAGGAAGTAGGTGTCACGGTTCTTGCCAAGCCACGCGACACGGTCGCCCGCCGCAATCCCGCGCGCGTGCAGCAGTGCGATCAACTGGCGGGTGAGAACATCGGCCTCGGCATAGGTCGTAACCCTGCCGTCCTGATCGAAGGCCGGGCCATCAGGCCGCTCCTTTGCCCAGAATTTCAGAATCGCATCGAAGGTCGAAAAATCGTGATAGGCGTTTCTCGCCATGGCCATGCTCTCTCCCAAAAGCTGTCTGGGGGGAGATTAAGCGCAAGGCTGCGCGCCGGTCTAGCGAAACCGCCCCTGTTGCCGCGCAATCGGCTCACGCAGGATCAGCCACACCAGCAGGCCCAGCGGCCCCGCCATGAAGGTCGCCAGCAACACCGGAGCCTGCACCAGCCGCGAAATGCCCTTGGCATCGCCATCGCGGGCGATCCACAGGCCGACAAACAGATCGAAGGCGAGGTAATGCGTCCAGCCGATCGTGACCCCGGCATCGCTCGCGAAAATCGAGCGCACGCCTTCAATGCTGGTGAAATCCGCCCCGCCGCCCTGCGGATTGGGGATGAGGCCGCTCACCACCCCGATCAGCCCGATGGCATAGATCAGGCACAGCAGCCCGATACCGAGATACAGCACCGCCGACAGCAGCGCGGGCCAGCGCGGCAGCAGGATAAGCGCGGTCCACGCGATCAGCGCGAGCAGGTTGACCATGCTGAACCATGCATTCCAGTCGATCATGCCAGCTCTCCCGTCTCGCCGACCTTGCGCCATTCGCGCGCGGCGCGGCGCATCGCTTCGTTATCATGGGTGAAGCGCCCGCCCGCACGGCGCAGCGCGAGGCCGAGCGCAGCCTCGGCCACCAGCCCGGCGTCGATCGAGCGGTAGCGCTCCCACTTGCCCGACAGCAACGGGTCGATCAGCGGCGCGGCGATGATCGCGGCGCGTTCGGCAAAGCGCAGGTCATCCGGGCGTTCACCGCGCAGCAGGCCGGGGTGGAGGATGTCGAGCCGTTTGAACCCGACCCGCGACAAGGCATCCTCGGTCTCGCCCTTCACCCGCATATACAGCGTCTTGGAGCGCGCATCGGCTCCGGCGGCGCTGACCACCACCATGTTCGGCACCCCGGCACGCTTGGCCGCTTCGGCGGTGGCGAGCACCAGATCGTGATCGACCGCGCGGAACGCCGCCTCGTCGCGGCCCGCCTTTTTCCATGTCGTGCCAAGCGCGCAGATCAGGGCGCGCGGGCGCACCGCTTCCAGCACATCGCCCCACTTGCCCGGATCGGAGACAAACATCTCCATCCGCGCACCCGGGGGAAGCGGAGCCTCGCGCCGGGCGATGCCGACGATCCGCACCTCGTCGCCTGCGCTGGCGATTTCGATCACCCGGCGGCCGACCAGCCCCGTCGCGCCGACCAGAGCGATCCGCACCGGGCCACGCTCTCGCGGATCAGACATTGGTAAGGCCCAAAGGCCGCTCGCCATAGATGCCGGTGACCGCCTGCATCGCGAACCGATCGCTCATCCCGGCGATGAAATCGGCGATCACGCGGGCGCGCTGGGGGTCGCTGGCGGGCAGGCGCGCCTGCCAGTCGTCCGGCATCAGGGTCGCATCCTGCGCATAGGCAGCAAACAGCCGCGCCACGACATCGCGCGCCCGTTCGGCAGCGGCGATCTGTTCGGGATGGTAATAGAGCCGTTCGTACATGAAGGTCTTCAGCCGCCGTTCCTGCGCGGCCATGGCGGGCGAGAACCCCGCCAACTGCCGCCCTGCCCCGCGCACCTCGGCCACCGAGGCGAGGCCCTTCACCTGCGCCGCAGTGTGCTCGATCACATCATTCACCATCAGTCCGATCTGGTCGCGTATCATCTCGCGCAGCAAACGCTCACGCGGGGCATGAGGGAAGCGCTTTTCGACGTTACGCCACTGGTCTGCGAGGAAATCGAGGGTGAGCAGGTCATCAAGGCTGAGAAAGCCTGCGCGCAGACCGTCATCAATGTCGTGATTGTCATAGGCGATATCGTCCGCCACCGCCGCGACCTGTGCCTCCAGCGAGGGCCAGGTGAGCAGGTCGAGCGGGAACGCATCGTCCAGTTCCGCCAGCGCCCAGTTCGGCGCGATGACGGGGCCGTTATGCTTGGCGAGGCCTTCCAGCAGATCCCATGTCAGGTTCAGCCCGTCATGTTCGGGATAAGGGCACTCGATCCGCATCACCGTGCGCAGCGCCTGCGCATTGTGATCGAAGCCGCCATGCCGCTCCATCGATTCCGACAGCGCCGCCTCGCCCGCATGGCCGAAAGGCGGGTGGCCGAGATCATGGGCGAGGCACAGCGCCTCGGTCAGATCCTCGTCCAGCCCCAGCGCGCGGGCGATAACGCGCCCGATCTGTGCGACTTCGAGGCTGTGGGTCAGACGGGTGCGATAGTGATCGCCGTCGGGCGCGATGAAGACCTGGGTCTTGGACTTCAGCCGCCGGAAGCTCATCGAATGGACGATCCGGTCGCGGTCACGCTGGAACGCGCTCCGCGGCCCGCGCCGTTCGCCGCCCGGGGCGCCGCCGAATTCGCGCTGCGGCTGGGCATCAGGATCGGCGGCATAGGGGGCGCGGGTCATCACGGGATGAGCGATTAGGCGAGAGGCCCGCGCTTCTCAACCGGAACAGGGCAGGAACAGGACGGAAATAGCGGGGAAACAGTCACTTGGTCAGCCAAGTATTATGGGGCCGCCCTCCAGTGATTGGGGGGGAGGAGAGCGGCCCCAAGGGCCTGTCGGTGCGACCCGAAGACCCGGATGATGCCATTACGTTTCCGTGACAAAATCCGAGCGGGCGCTTATCTGCCAACTTCAGAAGATGCACCCCTTGCAATCCGGCAAATCGACAGGATGCCTGCCAATCCGGATGAGCCGAGCGCTAATTCACGATTCCTGTTCAAGAATCCAGTCAGCCGCGGCCTCGCAGTGAATGCGGGTGCTGTCGAAAATCGGCAGGACGTTGGCATCGACATCGACCACCAGATCAAGTTCGGTGCAGGCCAGCACGATGGCGGTCGCGCCTTCCTGGGCCTTGTTGGTGATGATCGTCTTCATCGTCCGCTCGGCCTCGCGCGTGACCTTGCCGACCATCAGCTCGTCATAGATGATCCGGTCGAGCATCTCGACATAGTCGAGATTGGGCGGCAGCAGATCGATCCCGTGGGCCACCAGCCGCTTGCGGTAGAAACTCTCGGTCATGACGTTGCGGGTGCCGAGCAGCGCCGCGCTGGCGATCCCGGCGCGCTTCATGGCAAGACCGACATATTCGGCGATGTGCAGGATCGGGATGTTCACCGAGGCTGCGACATCGTCATACAGGCGGTGCATCGAATTGGCGCCGATGATCAGGCCTTCAGCCCCCGCCCCTTCCAGCCGCCGCGCGCTGTCGATCAGCACGCTGGCCGCACGCTGCCAGTCACGTTCTTCGCGAAGGGCGTAAAGCTGGCAGAAATCCAGGCTTTCGATCAGCAGCGGGGCACTGGCCATCGGCGCGGCGCGGCGTTGGACGATGCGGTTGATGTGATCGTAATAGGTCGCGGTCGACACCCAGCTCATGCCGCCGATGATCCCGAGTTTGCGCAAAGCCGCGGCCCTTTCGATGATGTGTGCAGTTGCGAACGGGTTTAGGCCAGCGCCGTTCCGCCCGTCCAGTGGCGGCGGGCGCGCGGGCGGGGGTTACTCCGGTTTTGCTGTTGGGGCGTGTTCGGCAAGCCACGGTTGCAGATCGCCAAGGGTCGCTTCCACCGCTTCCTCATGCGGCAAGTGGCCGATCTTCGGATAGATCACGAGGGCGTTGTTCGGCATCGTTTTCGCCAGCCACTGCCCTGCCTCGACCGGGATCAGGCGGTCTTCCTCGCCCCACAGGATCAGGGTCGGGGTGGTGACCGCAGCGATCTCGGTCTCGGTCAGCGGGTCATAGGGATAGCCGAAGCGCTTCAGCGTCGCGCGCCGGTTGCCGGGATAGCGCAGCAGTTCCCAGTAACGGGTCACCGCAGCCTCGCTCGCGACAGATTTGACCGACACCGATTGTTCGAGGCTTTGGGCGATCAGACTGCGCGGCGTGATCTGTTCGACCAGCAGGTTGATCCCCGGCGTCTGCGCAATCTTGAAACCGATATTGCCGCTGGAGCTGCCACCCTCGTCATCCTTCTTGCGGTCAATCTTGATCATCGGCCCGCCGCTGCCATCGACCAGCACGAGGCCGGTCAGGCGTTCCGGGTGTGCCACCGCAAAGGCCAACGCGTGCTTGCCGCCCATCGAATTGCCGCCGAGGACGAACTGCTTCAGCCCCAGCGCGTCGGCCACTTCAAGGATATCGGCAACGTAATTGTCGCGGCTGTAATCATGCTTGGGGTCCGGCCCGGTGAGACCGTGACCCACCTGATCGAAGCGGATCACGCGGTACTGGCCCTTCAAGGCCTGCACCCACGGCTCCCAGGTGTGAAGATCGGCGTTCGATCCGTGGAGCAGGATGATCGCAGGGGCATCTTTCGGCCCCTCGTCGCGCAAGTGGACGGTGACGCCGTTGCCGATGGCCACGAATTGCGACGGCGGCCCGCCATATTTGGCGCGCATTTCGGCCGCATCGGTATCGGGCGTGCGGAAAATCAGGAAGGCGATCACAAGGATGCCGAGGAGCGCGAGAAGCCCGCGCCAGACCCATTTCATTTCGGTTTCATCTCCGCAATCCAGCGCCGCACAACTGCAACGCCTTCCTTGTCTACGCTGGCCTTGCCCAGTTCGGGCATGGCGATGCCGGGTTCGGCGCTGTCCATCCGGTAGAGCAGGATCGACTTGTCCGGCTCTCCCGGCAGAACCGAGAAATCATGCCCCCCCGCCCCGCGCCCCGCCGCGACCGGGCGCTTGAAGATGCCGAGCGCATGGGCGTCCGATTGCTCCCACCGCAGGTCGAGCCCGGAATTGGACGCGCCGCCACCGGGCTGGTGGCAATGGGCGCAGTTCACATCGAGATAGGCGCGCGCAAGCGGCGCAGCGGGGCCGGTGGCGTGGGTGCGCCAGTCGGGTAGCTGGTCGCCGCCAGAGGTATCGCCCGCCAGCCAGCCCTTGCGGCTCATATCCGCCAGCCACGCACCAGAAAGATTGCGCGCCTTGGGGCCGATCGGAAGCACCGCGCCGTCCTTGCCGTGGCAGGATTTGCACTGGTTCTTGTTGGGGATGGCATAGGAAATCGCCTCGCCCGACGGGGTGGTTAGGTCAACCCGCCCGCCTGCCAGCGCCAGCGTTGCCACGGTCTGTTCGGCGTTCCAGCGATAGGGCAGCGCGACCCAACCATCCGCGCGGTGGAGCAGCACGCGAGTCTCGATCAGGCGGCGCTCGGCCCCTTCACCAAAGGCAAAGGTCTTGATGATCGCCGCGCCGACCGGGAATTGCAGCAGGCCCTCGCCGTCCGCAGTCAGCCGCGTGCCTTCAGGCAGGTAGATGAAGCGCAATTTCTCCGCCCCGTCCGACCATAGCGGGGTATTGAGCGCATAGGGGATCACGCCCCTGCTGGGCACCTGCGCTCGCTCGTCATAAAAGAAGCCGAAGGCGGACAGGCTTTTCGGAAAGGCCGCGCCGGTGACTGCCGCATCATTGACCGGCGGCTCGTCGAGAATCCATGCCTGGCCGACGCTTGCGCAAAGGAACGCGCAAGCCGCCGCCAGCAGGGCAGCCCCGCGCCTCACTTGATCCGCGCCTCCAGCGCCGCTGGCGCGCCGACGACGGGGAACATCCAAAGCTCGGTCGGAGCCAAGGTCAGCGGCCCCGGCTGCGCCTCGGCAAGGCTCTGGCCGACTTTCGTCAGGTTCAGCGACCAACCCGTCACCCCCGGCGCGATCTTCAGCGCGTTATCGGGCGTTTCGGAAAGGCCATCCCACATCACCGGCGGCAGCGCCCCGCCGAACGCGGCGAGGAGCATTTCCTTGCCGTCGAGCTGCGGATCATCCCCGCCGCGCCGGAAATCGTTGCGCCCGACGATCACGTTGCGGGCATGGGGGTTGTAGCGCGGGTCATCGAATGGCTGGGTGTAAGCGATCACCATGATGTGCGCGGTGGAATTGAGGCCAAACGTATTTTCCTCGATCAGCACGCCGTCATTGGCCATCACCAACACCCCGGTGCCCCGCCGGACACTCGCGACGATATTGCCCGGTGGCGCGAAATTGGGGGTGTCGTTGGCGACGACAAGATTCCGGCGCAGGATCACGTCGCCCCCGCCCATCACGGGCAGGCCGGGCAGATCGAACACCAGAAGCCCGCCGGTGTTGCGGGTGGCGATATTGTCCTGCACCAGCGCGCCCCGGCTGTTCTCGATCTCGATCCCGGCGACGTTGTATTGGACGATATTCGCGCTGACCGTGATGTTCTTCGACTGGCCGACGTAAATCCCCGCGTCGGACGCGCCCGAGACCTTTGATCGCGTCACCAGCACGCCGGTGCTTTCGACCGGATAGATGCCGTAAGCACCGTTGGTGGCCTTTGGTCCGCCAGTCCATTCAACCCGCAGGCTGTCATAGACAATGTTGTCCGCGCCCTTGGACTTGATCCCGTCGCCCTTGGGGTTCTCGACCGCAAAGCCGCGCAAGGTGACATTGTCGGAGGTGACCAGCAGCCCCTCGCCCGCGCCTTGCTGGGTGGTGAAGTCGAGGATCGACTTGTCCATCCCCGCGCCCAGCAGCGTCACGCCGTCGACATCGAGACTGAGGCCGTCGGTAAGCGCGAAACGCCCTTCACCCAGCTCGATCACATCGCCGGGCGCGGCAAGGATCAGCGCCTCCTGCAAGCGCGCCTGCGCGCCCTCGCCCGCTTCGACGCGGTGGGTCTCGGCGGCGAGCGGCGCTGCTGTGGCCAGCAACACGGCGGCAAGTGCCAATCGGTTCATGGTAATCTCCCTCTCCATTGCGCAGTGTGGCGCATGGGGGGGAGCAATTGCAAGCGCCTCAAGCAGCGACGCGGTAGGCGGACAAAAAACCTCAGCCGATGCCGATGGCACAAAGCCCGGCGCTGGTGGTCAGCACGGCGACCGCCTCGCCATCATTCACCCGGTCCAATCGCTTGACGAGTTCGCCGAGGCCGTAGCCTTCTTCCGGCTCGCCCTCCTGCGCGGCCATGCCCTGGCGCAGCTTCCACAGCTGGCCGATGGTCAGGCGGTCGACCATGCGTTCCGCCATGCAGGTCGCGCGCTTTTCGCCGATGCCGGATTCCACCAGCGCGCCCTTGACCTGCATTTCGACCAGCGGGTTGGCGAGGCCGGTAAACACCGCCCCCGCCCCCAATACGACAAGCAGCAAAACGCCGATCAGCAGCTTCTTCATCGTAGGTTTAGTCCAGCGACTTGACGATTTCCTCGACCATCTTCTTCGCATCCGCGAGGAGCATGACGGTCTGGTTCATGTAGAAGACGTCGTTATCGACCCCGGCATAGCCCACGCCGCCCATCGAACGCTTGATGAAGAACACCTGCTTGGCCTTGTCGACGTCGAACACCGGCATCCCGTAGATCGGCGAGGACTTGTCGGTCTTGGCCGCGGGGTTCACCACGTCGTTCGCGCCGATGATGAAGGCGACGTCGCACTGGGCGAATTCGGAGTTGATGTCTTCAAGCTCGAAGACTTCATCGTAAGGCACGGATGCTTCGGCGAGCAGCACGTTCATGTGCCCGGGCATACGGCCTGCGACGGGGTGGATGGCATACTTCACCTCCACGCCCTTTTCCTTGAGCTTGTCACCCATCTCGCGCAGCGCGTGCTGGGCCTGGGCGACCGCCATCCCGTAGCCGGGGATGATGATGACCTTTTCGGCCTGTTCGAGCATGTAGGCCGCGTCTTCCGCGCTGCCCTGCTTGTAGGGACGCTGCTCGCGCGCCCCGCCGCCGCCGCCCGCTTCGGGCGCTGCGCCAAACCCGCCCGCGATCACCGAGATGAAGCTGCGGTTCATCGCGCGGCACATGATGTAGCTGAGGATCGCCCCGGAGGAGCCGACCAGCGCCCCGGTGATGATCATCGCGCTGTTACCCAGCGTGAAGCCCATCGCCGCTGCCGCCCAGCCCGAGTACGAGTTGAGCATCGAAACCACGACCGGCATGTCCGCGCCGCCGATCGGGATGATCAGCAGGAAGCCGATGATGAAGGCCAGCACTGCAATCGCAATTACCATCCAGCCTTCGCCCGCCCCGCCGACCGGCGAGATGGTGTAGGCGGCAATCAGCCCGAGGATCGCCGCCAGCGTCCCCAGGTTGATGACATGGCGCCCCGGCAGCATAATCGGCGAACCGCTCATCCGGCCCGACAGCTTGAGGAAGGCGATGATCGAGCCCGAGAAGGTGATCGCCCCGATGGCGATGCCGAGGCCGAGTTCCACGCGGCTGACGGCAAGGATCTGCCCCGCAGCGTCCACAATCCCGAAGGACTGCGGATCGAGCCACGCGCCAAAGCCAACCACCACCGCGGCAAGGCCCACGAGGCTGTGGAAGCCCGCGACCAGTTCCGGCATCGCGGTCATGGCGATGCGGCGGGCAATCACCACACCGATCACGCCGCCGATAGCGACCGCAATCAGGATTTCGACGATGTTCGCGATGTCATGCGTGACCAGCGTCGTGGCGACCGCAATCGCCATCCCGATCATGCCATTGCGGTTACCCGCCTGACTGGTGGCCGGGCTCGACAATCCGCGCAGCGCGAGGATGAAGAACACGCCCGAAACGAGGTAGGCCAGCATCGCCCATGCGGGGGTTCCGCCTGCACCGGATGCGGCTGCGACAAGAATGGAGAAGCTCATCTCTTACTTGCCCTTCTTCTTGTACATCGCGAGCATGCGCTGCGTGACGGCAAAGCCGCCGAAAATGTTGATGCTGGCGAGCACCACCCCGAACAGGCCGAGATACTTGGCAATCGGGCTGTTCGCCTCGGCCGCCGCAATCAGCGCGCCGACGATGATCACCGAAGAGATCGCGTTGGTCACCGCCATCAGCGGGGTGTGCAGCGCCGGGGTCACCGACCAGACAACGTAATAGCCCACGAAGCAGGCCAGCACGAAGATGCTGAGAATTGATATGAAGTCCATGGATTGCCCCTATTTCCCCGGCGCAAGATATTCGGTGAGCAGCGTCACCAACCCCGGCACATCTGCGCCGCGGCTGACATTGAACGCTATCGGCGCGCTGCCCGAAACGGTCAGCGTAAGTTCGGTATCAAGATCGAAGTGGCCCGCACTTTCCAGCGTGAAAGTGGTGATGGCGCGATACGGGATCGTCAGAAACCGCTTCTTCGATCCCGTCAGCCCCTGAATGTCGATCATCAGGATCCGGCGATCGGTGAAAATGATCGAATCACGCACCAGCTTGAACGCGAACCGCACCACCTCACCATGCGCCAGCGCATAAGCGAGGTCTTCGGCGGCGTCTTCGACATCCCAGACAGTGGCGTTGATCAGACCCATCAGCTTAACTCGCCTGACCCGGCGACGTTGCATACAGCAGCGACCCGCTGTTGTAACCGTCATAGATCTCGGTGAATTTGACCGGCTGTCCGCCAAACGGCTTCAGGATGCGCATCCGCACATCTTCCTTGCGGCGTTCGAGCAGTTCCAGTTCGAGACCCGCAATCGCCAGCACCGAAGGAAACACCGCGCTCGCGCATTGCGAGGGCAAGGTGGCCTCACGGCATTCGCGGATCATCCATTCACGCCGCTTCTCGCGGCCGACCTTGAAGTGAAAGCGAACCATGTTGCCGCCTTCCTGCGTCAGCGGGATCTGGATGCCGCCGTCAAGAATGCGCTGATAGTTGAGCGAAAAGTGCGGCGCATCAACCATCGCCGCCGGATCGAGCGTGTCCATCGCGACGGGCGCGATGGGGAACAGCTTGGCCTTGGCCAGATCGCCTTCCAGCGTCATCCAGTAATCGCCGCCTGAGCCACCGGCGAAGGCCATGTCCATCGCGCCGTCAGCGTCGCTGTCGATCACGCAGACCCGCTTGGACTTGGCGACGCCGCTTGCGACCTTGTTGACGTTGCAGGCCATCGGGTAGGCCGAATGCACCAGCACCATGTGGCTGCCTTTGGGCACTTGCAGAACGCCTGCCTTGTCGAGAATGTCAGCTTTCGGGGCGAACAATCCGCGCGGGCGAAGCCGCGTTTCGATGACGACGCCCTGCTCCTTGACCCAAAAATCCGTCGCGGGAACCTCGGTCGGGGCGATGTCCCAGCTGAGTTCATAAGGCCCGGAAAGCTGCGCATGCGCCGGGGCCGCGAGCAGGGCCGCGACAGCGGCTCCGCTTGCCGCGAGCCAGATCCGGCGAAGCGCGCTCATCCCAGCAGCCGCTCGTTCACAACCTTGCCGCCCTGCGTGAGGCGGATCGCATTGCCGATTTCCTCGTCCAGCACGGGCTTGCCCGCTTCCTTGTCCCAGAAGGCGCTGAGGAAGTTGTAGTGATTGCGCGCGAACAGCGCCGATGCGTCGGCAGGGAGAGCAGCGGGGGTGTTTGCGTAGCCGATGATCTTGACGCCGTGCTTCACCACGACCTCGTCGGCGACCGAGCCTTCCACATTGCCGCCCTGCGCGACCGCGAGATCGAAGATCACGCTGCCGGGCTTCATTGTCGCGATCTGCGCATCGGTGATCAGCCGGGGAGCAGCGCGCCCCGGGATCAAGGCCGTCGTGATCACGATGTCCTGCTTGGCGATGTGGCTGGACACCAGTTCGGCCTGCGCCTTCTGGTATTCCTCGCTCATTTCGGTGGCATAGCCGCCCGAACCTTCGCCTTCGATCCCGGCGACATTCTCGACGAAGATCGGCTTGGCACCCAGCGACTGGATCTGCTCCTTGGTGGCCGAGCGCACGTCGGTCGCGGAGACCTGCGCGCCCAACCGGCGAGCGGTCGCAATCGCCTGAAGCCCTGCAACGCCCACACCCATGATGAAAGCCCGCGCGGCCTGCACGGTGCCGGCGGCGGTCATCATCATCGGGAAGGCGCGGCCATAGGCATCCGCTGCGGCCAGCACCGCCTTGTAACCGGCAAGGTTCGACTGCGACGACAGCACGTCCATCGATTGCGCGCGGGTGATGCGCGGCATGAATTCCATGCTCAGCGCCTCGTAACCGGCCGCCGCATAGGCATCGACCACATCACGCTTGGTGAAGGGATCGAACAGTGCCGCCACCCATGCACCCGGCTTGGCACCGGCCAGCAGGGCCACATCAGGCGCCTGAATGCCGAGCACGATATCGGCATCCTTCACGCAATCCGCCGCATTGGCGATGGTCGCGCCAGCTTCGGCATAGGCATTGTCGGTGATCGAAGCGATCACCCCCGCGCCCGCCTCAACCACGACCGTGCAGCCGAGCGCAGCGAACTTCTTGGCCGTTTCCGGCGTGGCGGCGACGCGCGTCTCGCCCGAGGCGCGCTCTTTCAGGATGGCGATTTTCACTGCTGCGACGGCTTAGCTGGCAATCGCGGCGACAACGGCGAACGCGATGATCGCGATCACCGGGACAGCCCATTTGAGCGTCGCCATGAAGCCGCCGTAAGTGGCCTGCGCCTTTTCCATGTCGTGAACTGTCATGATGTGTCTTTCCCCTTGGGCTATCGAACGCGCACGGACGCGATTGGTTGCCGAATGGTTGTCTAAAAAAAACGCGGGCCGCATGGACCCTGCCCGCTCCCGTATCGAAGCACGGCGGCTATCTCAAGCCACCTTTAATGAGAGTCCATACCCAAGATCACCCCGCGCGCTGTTCCCACCTGTCCCGTCGCGGCACAGTCTTAATCCCGTTTTTACCTCCGCGTCCTATGCACAGGGCTTGCGTCAGACCGGGCTACGCCGCCCGGCACGACATAGGAAAGTGAGCGGCAAGGCTGATGGCGGATATTGATTGCCACCCCGAAGCGCAGGAAGATGCGCGAATCGTCATGCTCATCGATGATGAGCCTGCACAATCGCGGCTGATCACCGCGATTGCCGCGCGCGATGGCTGGCGCACGATTGTCGCCTCGGATGCCGAGACGGCGATTGCGATGCTCGGCACGCGCGAAGGGATGCAATTGTCCGCGATCCTGCTCGACCAATGGGTGCCGGGCGATGATGCCTGCCAGCTGATCGCCGAGCTCAAATCGCGCCGCCCGGCCCTGCCGATCCTGATGCTGACCACCAGCGCCTCGCCGCTGCTGGCGGTGGAAGCGATGCGCGCGGGCGCGAGCGATTATCTTGTGAAGCCCGTCTCGCCTGACCGGTTGATGGAGGCACTGCGCACTGTCACCGCGCGCCAGTCCCCGCGCGACGAACTCGCGCCGTTGACCGAAAAAATGTCCGCCAGCCTCGATTTCGACGCGATGATCGGCACCGCCCCGCAATTCCGCGCGGCGCTCGCACAAGCGGCCAAGGCAGCGCGCGGGCATGGCCATGTGCTGATCGAGGGCGAAACCGGCACCGGCAAGGAAATGCTGATGCGCGCGATGCACGGCGCATCCCCGCGGTCCAAGGAAGCCTTGCGGATCATCAACCTTGCCTCGGTTCCGCCCGGATCGATCGATTCGGTGCTGTTCGGCCATGAACCCGGCAGCTTCCCCGGCGCGTTTGACCGCCAGATCGGCGCGTTCCAGCATTGCGACGGCGGCACGCTGATCCTCGACGAGATCGACCGGCTGACCCCGGTGCTGCAACAACGCCTCGCCGAAGCGCTCGACAGCGGGATCATCCGCCCCGTCGGCGCCAGCTACGGCTTCCGCGTCGATGTGCGGCTGCTGGTGACGAGCAATGTCGGGCTCGACCGGATGGTCGAAGCCGGGCAATTCGACGCAAGCCTCGCTGCAAGGCTGGGCGCGACCCGTATCGTGCTGCCCCCTCTGCGTGACCGCACCGGCGATATTCCGGCGCTGACCCGCCACTTCCTCGCCCGTATCGGCGAACAGCCGGGTCTGAACCACCTGTCCGTGTCCGATTCCGCATTGGCGCTGCTGGCCGCCTATGACTGGCCGGGCAATGTCCGCCAGCTGCAATCCGTGTTGTTCCGCGCCGCCGTCTATTGCGAGGCCAATTCGCTCACCGCTGACAGCTTCCCGCAATTGTCCGAGATGCTCGGCGAACAGGGCAGCGTCACCGTGGCCAGCGCGCATGAGGGCGTGGGCGTTATGCTCTACACCCCCGACGGCAACCTGCGCCCGCTGGAGGAGATCGAGGCTGACGTGATCCGCCTCGCCATCGGCCATTACCGCGGCCGCATGACCGAAGTGGCGCGCAGGCTCGGGATCGGGCGCTCGACGCTCTATCGCAAGCTTTCCGATCTCGGCATCGATAACGCGGCTTGATTGGCGGGCCTGCTGGCCCTAGCCGGCAGGCATGACACAAATCCGAGATTTCGCGGGGCGCTCGGCGCTCGTCACCGGGGCCGCTTCGGGGATCGGCGCGGCCTGTGCCACGGCGCTGGCAGCGCGCGGCGCGGCACGCCTGTTCCTTGTCGATGTCGACGGCGCAGGGCTGGACGCGCTCGACCTTTCCCAAGCCCCGGAGTGCGAGGTTCATCGCATTGTCGGCAGCGTTGCGGATGAAGCGCTTTGGGCCGGGCTTGAGCCCCGCTTGGCCGGGCTAGACCATGCCGTG
This sequence comes from Porphyrobacter sp., assembly GCA_032116115.1. GTDB lineage: Bacteria > Pseudomonadota > Alphaproteobacteria > Sphingomonadales > Sphingomonadaceae > Erythrobacter. The sequence continues at coordinate 151,822 of JAUMAX010000001.1, read as the reverse complement.
GTCAATGCAGGCATCGGCTCGGGCGGGCCGATCGCGTCGGTGACGCTGGCCGAATGGCGGCGGGTGATGGCGGTCAATCTCGACGGCGCGTTCATGACTCTGGCCTCATCGCTGCGGGCGATGGGTGACACCGGCGGGAGCGCGGTCGTCGTGGCGTCCACCACCGGGATCAAGCCAGTCGCGGGTATCGGCCCTTACGGCGTGGCCAAGGCGGCAGTCGCTCACATGGCCCGCATCGCGGCACTCGAGAATGCCCGCAAAGGTATCCGCGTCAATGCAATAGCCCCCGGCGGGGTGGACACGGCGATCTGGGAATCGGGTGAAGACTTCCAGCGCTCGGTCGCCGCCATCGGCCGCGAGGCGACGTTGAAGGCGATGGCCAAAACGACGCCGCTGGGCCGCTTCGCCACCTCCGAGGAAATGGCGGACAGCATCCTCTATCTGCTGAGCGACGCCGCTTCCAACATTACCGGCCACGTGATGGTGTCGGACGGCGGGTTTACGCTCTGATATTGAATAGTTTTTTGGCGTAAATCCAACCTGCCTGAAAATGTTCCACGTGAAACATATGTGGAACATTTTCAGGGCGGGCAGACCACATCACCAGCTGAAGCGCTGCTCCGCCAGCGTCGCGCTGGTGTTGCTCTTCAGGGTCATGGTCAGCGCCTTGGCCTTCCAGTCGATATCGACCAGACCGTAATTCTCTTCCGAGAAGAACTTGGTCACCCGGCTCCCGTCCGGCTCGCGTGCGGTGCTGCGGTCATTGTCGCTGCCGAAGGACAGGTTGAGCGAGGAGCTGGTCAGCTCCCACATCGTCTCGCCCTTGTGCGCGGCTGTGTAGATGCCGGCCGCATGGCGATCACCCGACAGGATCACCATCCCGCTCGCCTCGCGGTTCTTGAGCATTTCGAGCAGCCGGTTGCGCTCCACCGGCATATTGGTCCAGCCTTCGAACTGGTGGGCGGTGGTGATGACCTGCGTCGAGGACACTACGATCCTGAGGTCGGCGGGCTTGGCCAGCTCCTGCTCAAGCCACGTCCACTGCGCCTCGCCCAGCATGGTTGAATCGAGGCTTTCATCGGGCAGATAGCCACCCAGCGGCGGGCGATCCTTGGTCCATGCGGCACGCTTCAGATCCGACCGGAAATAGCGCGTGTCGAGCAGGATCACCTGCACACGCGCGCCTTCGGGGCCGGTGATGCTGCTTTCATAGACGCCGGGACGCGAGCGGACAGCGTCGGACGATGCCCAGAACGTCTCGAACAATTCTTCGCCCCAGCGGCGGAACGGGAAATTGCCGCCCGCATCGTTGAGCCCGTAATCATGATCGTCCCAGGTCGCCATCATCGGCACCTTGGTGCGAAAACCGGCAAATTCTGGGTGCGAGGCTTGCAAGGCATAGGCCGAACGCAGGCTCTCAAGGCCCGCATCCGCGTTCCAGCCGTTGTCGCCATAGACATTGTCGCCGATCATCAGGAACAGCTGCGGGTTCTGCGCGGCGATCTGCGCCCACATGTGCTGCGGGGCGTTCTGGTGGTTGCAGCTGCCAAAGGCGATGCGGGTCAGGCGGGTCGCCGGGCTGAGCGCGGGATTCGGCCCTGCCACCGGCATATCGACCTGCTGGCGCAGCGATTCGTAATAGGGGGCAAGCAGCTGGTCGGGCGTAACGCTGACAGAAACCGGAGCCTTGCTGGCAGGTGCCGGTTCGTCGTCATGCGCCATGATCGGGGCGGCCAACAGACCGGCGGCGGCAAGAGCGGTGGCGGCAAGCAGCGAAAGGCGCATGGAAGGGCTCCGGGGAAGGTGTCGGTCAGGGGTGTTGTGGCCATGCTCCGTGACAGAACTATGGCGGCAGGGGAAGCCTGTCAGAGCGGCGGGAGCTGGCTGAAATCGGTCAGCGCCGCATCGCGCAGGCCCCGCCAGACATTGCGCGCCTGCACCGTCTCGGCCACGTCATGGACGCGCAGCAGGTGGACGCCCGCCTCCATCCCCTTGACCGCGAGCGCGATCGACCCGGCCAGGCGCTGGTCGGCGGTTTCTTCTGCCGATAGCGCGCCGATCATCCGCTTGCGGCTCGCCCCCAACATCAGCGGGCTGCCGAGCGCGTGGAACAGCGGCAGGGCGTTCATCAGGGCGAGGTTTTCGGCCAGCGATTTGCCGAAGCCGATGCCGGGATCAAGGATGATGCGGTCCTCGGCGATGCCGGCAGCGATAGCCTTGGCGCGGGCGGATTTGAGGAAATCGAACACCTCGCTGACCACGTCGGCATATTGCCCGCCCGCATGGAGGTCCTCGCCCGCGCCCGGCGCATGCATCAGCACCACCGGACAAGCGTGTGCGGCCACCACCTCGATGCTGCGCGGGTCGTAGCGCAGGGCCGAAACATCATTCGCCATATGCGCGCCCGCGGCCAGAGCCGCTGCCAGGACGCCCGCGCGGCGGGTGTCGACGCTGATCGCGGCGCCCATGCTGGCGCAATATTCGACCGCGGGTACGACCCGGCGGATTTCCTCGTCCTCGAAGGTGGCTGACGCGCCGGGGCGGGTGCTTTCCCCCCCGATGTCGATGATCGCCGCACCTGCCTCCAGCATGGCGGCGGCGTGGGCGCGGCCTGCTTCAAGCGCGTCATGCTGGCCGCCGTCCGAGAAACTGTCGGGCGTGACGTTGAGGATGCCCATCACCTGCGGCTGGTCGAGGCGGACAGTGCGACTGCCAAGTTGCAGGGGTGCGTGGACTTTGGCGAGGTTGGCCCATTGCGCCGCCGCATCCTGCGCAAGCGCGCCAGAAAGCCGGGCGAGCGCTGCCTCGATCTCTTTGGGCGTGCCGACGAACCGTTCGGCCACCGCCCCGCCCTCGCGTACCACCAGCGCGAATTCGCGGGCATAGGCCATCGATCCGCCAAGCCTGACCGCCTCGCCCTCCACCGCCTGCGGGCCGGGGACGAGGGTGATCGGGTGGAGATAGACCGCAGCTGTCATGCGCTGCGGTCAGTCTTCGACAGCAAGCAGATAAAGCTGGCGCGCTGCGTCGATCGGCTGCACATCGCCGCCGGTTTCGTAGTGCCAGAACGACCACCCGTTGCAGGATGGCGCGTTCTGCAAGTCCTTGCCGAGCCCGTGGATCGATCCGGTCTTGCCCTGCCATTCAAGGCTGCCGTCCGTGCGCACCGTGGCGATCCAGCGGCGCTTCTTGTCAAACACCTGCGTACCGGGCGGGATCAGCCCCGCCTCGACCACCGCGCCGAACGCGACCTTGGGCGCAGTGCGGGCCGATTGCATCGTGGTAAGCGCGCTTTCATCCAGCGGCAGTTCCTTTTCGATCCGCTTCATCGCGACGTCGCGGTAGAAATCCTCCCGCTCGCAGCCGATCCATTCGCGGCCCAACCGCTTCGCCACCGCGCCGGTGGTGCCGGTGCCGAAGAACGGATCGAGCACCACGTCGCCCTTTTCGGTCGTGGCCAGCAGCACGCGGTACAGCAGCGCTTCGGGCTTCTGGGTCGGGTGGGCTTTCTTGCCGTTTTCCTTCAGCCGCTCTGCTCCCGCGCAGATCGGCATGACCCAGTCAGACCGCATCTGAAGTTCGTCATTCAAGGTCTTCATCGCGCGGTAATTGAAGTGATAACGCGACTTCTCGCCCATGCTCGCCCAGATCAGGGTTTCATGCGCATTGGTGAAGCGGGTGCCGCGGAAATTGGGCATCGGGTTGGTCTTGCGCCAGACGATATCGTTGAGGATCCAGAACCCCAGATCCTGCAGGATGCTGCCGACGCGGAAGATGTTGTGATAAGAACCGATCACCCACAGCCCGCCATCGGGCTTGAGCACGCGGCGCGCTTCGGTCAGCCATTCGCGGGTGAATTTGTCATACACCGCCATGCTGTCAAACTGGTCCCAGTGATCGGTCACCGCATCGACATGGCTGCCATCGGGACGGTTAAGATCGCCGCCCAGCTGCAGATTGTAAGGCGGATCGGCGAAGACGAGATCGACGCTGGCGGTGGGCAGCGAGCGCATCGCTTCGATGCAATCGCCCGGCAGGATGCGGCCCAGCGGCAGATCGGGCGCGCGCGCAATTTCCTGCGTTTTTACAACGCTTTTTGCCCGCGACTTCACCTTTTCTATCACACTCACCGTCTTCATCCCGCCTTTAATGCCTGCAACTTATCCACAGGCATGAGTCTTTGAAGAGTCCGCGTCAAGCGCCTAATTTTGCGCCGATTATGGTTGACAGGGAGTTAAGACCGCAAGGCATCGGCGGAACGAAGCAGGACCGGCACAAGATGTTGAGTCCGCCCCCCAAGGGGGACTCGATATGCAGCGGTGTGGCTGAAAGGACTCAAGCCTCGCGCCTTCAGCGCGCGGTGGGCCAGCCGAGCGTTGCGCCGAACACCGCCTTGTGCCGCGCGAAGGCCTGTTCGCCCATGCACATCTGGCCGACATAATGTGACATGGCCATGATGTTCGGGATCATTGCCACCCGCGCGGCATCCCATGCCTCGATCGCATCGAAAGTCAGGCCGGGTGCGGCCTTGGCCTTTGCCATCTTGGCGTCCATCTCTTCGCGCAGCTCGCCAAGCAGGCGTTCAAGCTGGGGGATCAGATCGGCCGGATAGCCACCCGGATGCTCGGGCAGATCGAGCACGAAGCTCGAACGCTGATCGGCAGCAAGCAGCATCGTGTTCCATGCCTGCGTCGGCCACAGTCCGCAGGTCACCGCAAGCATGTGGCCATAGGGCCCGTTCCACAGCTCCCACGGCAGCATCGCATAGGCGACGACCGAGGTGCCGGACGGCATCTGCGCATTGACCTTGGCCAGAAATCCGCGCTGCCATTCGATTTCCTCGCGCTGGCGGGCATCGGCATCGGCCTGGGTCATGCGGTGATTGGACGGGCTGTCAGGGTGCATCCCCATTTCGCGCAGGGTGTCGCCGGCGGGACCGTCCCACAGTTCTTCGGGCAGAATGCGCTTGGCGGGCGCATCATTGGCAACCGCATGCGGCGCAGGCTGTATGGCAGCGGTGCGCTGGCCGAACGCGGTATTCTTGCGTCCGAAAACCGGGCGATGGATGGTCATGGTGCGTGTCCCTTCGCAAATCAGCTTAGGGAAGAAGTCTGAAATCTTTATTGATTGCAGGGCGCTGGCTGGTCAGATCAACGGCAGTTGCGCCACAGGTGCAAAGCTGCGGCGGTGCAGCGGTGTCGCCCCGTGCAGCCGCAGCGCTTCCATATGTTCGGCCGTGCCATAGCCCTTGTTGCGCTCCCACCCGTATTGCGGGTGCGCAGCCGCGGCTTCCAGCATCATCCGGTCGCGCCATTCCTTGGCGATGATCGAGGCGGCGGAAATGCACGGTTCGATCCCGTCCCCGCCAACAATCGCACGCGCCGGCCAGCACCAGTCGGCACAGCGGCCGGCCGGGGTCATGTTGCCGTCGATCAGCACCTCGCCCGCTTCGCATTCGAGCGCGGCGGTCAGGCTGGCGACGGCGCGGGTCATGGCCAGCATCGTCGCCATGAAGATGTTGACCCGGTCGATCTCCTCAGGCTCGACCACGGCGACCGCCCAGCCGCAGCTGGCCCGGATCGCTTCGTCGAGCACAGCGCGGCGTTTCGCGGAAAGGCGCTTGGAATCGTCGAGCCCCGCAGGTATCGCCCGGCCAAGCACAACCGCCGCGGCCACCACCGGCCCGGCCAGTGGCCCGCGGCCAGCCTCGTCGACGCCAATGACGAGCGCCTTGCCTGCGTGTCTGAAACCCGGAGTGACCCCTAGCATGATCCGTTCTGCCCGAATGCTCGCCGTCCTTTCCGCTTCCGCTCTGGCGCTGGCAAGCTGCGCGAACGCCGAAACCGGGGAAACCGCGCCGCCCGCTGCCGCTTCGGCCATGCCGTTTGCGGTCACTGAGGTCGCCACATTCGAAGAACCCTGGGCGATTGCCTTTGCACCCGGCACCCAGATGCTGTTCGTGACCGAGAAGGCCGGCAGCCTGAAGTTCATCGACACGGCCAGCGGCACAGTCGGCACGGTCAGCGGCCTGCCGGAAGTGGCCTATGGCGGACAGGGCGGACTGGGCGATATTGCCTTCCTGCCTGCCGAGGCCAAGGCGACGCTGGGCGGCCGCACCATCTATCTGAGCTGGGCCGAAATGGGTGCTGGCGAAACCCGCGGCGCCGTCGTCGGCAAGGGGACGCTGGCCTGCTCGGCGCCGACCACCTGCGCTATCGAAGGCCTCAGCGTGATCTGGCGCCAGACCCCCAAGGTTGAAGGCAAGGGGCATTTTTCGCACCGCATCGCTTTCTCGCCCGACGGCAAGTATCTGTTCGTCGCCAGCGGCGAACGCCAGAAGATGCAGCCGGCGCAGGACACCGGCACCACGCTGGGCAAGATCGTGCGCCTGAACCTCGACGGCACGCCTGCCGCCGGCAATCCGCTGGCAGACAAGGGCGGTGTCTCGGCAGAGATCTGGTCGTGGGGCCACCGCAACATTCTGGGGCTGGATTGGGACGCCCAGGGACGCCTGTGGGAGGTCGAGCATGGCCCGGCTGGCGGTGACGAGCTGAACCTGGTGAAGCCTGCCGCCAACTACGGCTGGCCGATCCGCTCCAACGGCGAACATTACAACGGCGACCCGATCCCCGATCATGCGGCGGATGACGGCTTTGCCCAGCCTGCCCTGACCTGGACCCCGGTGATCGCGCCGGGCGACATGCTGTTCTACACCGGCGACATGTTTGCCGCGTGGAAGGGCCACGCGCTGATGGCAGGCCTTGGCAGTCAGGCGATTGTGGATGTCGTGATCGACGGCGAAACCGCGCGCGAAGTCGCCCGGCACGAATTCGACGCGCGCCTGCGCTCGATCGCGCAGGGGCCGGACGGCGCGCTGTGGGTGGCGCAGGATGGCAAGGGCGCCAAGCTGCTGAAGCTCACCGCGCGCTGATGGATGCGACGACTGCCACGCTGATCCCGCTTGAGGCGGTTGACCCGGCTATGGTCGAGGAAGTGCTCGACCGTGCCTTCGGGCCGGATCGGCACGCCCGCACCGCTTACCGCATCCGTGAAGGGATGCCGTGGCTGCCCGGCCTCAGCCTCGCCGCACTTGACGAGGACGAGATGCTGGTCGCCACGATCCAGTGCTGGCCCATCGGCCTGCAGACCAAGCAGGGCCAGGTGCCGCTGGTGATGGTCGGCCCTGTCGCTGTGGTGCCGGAACGGCAGGGCGAAGGCTTCGGCGTGGGCCTGATGAGCGCGATGATCGCCGAGGACGCGCGGCTGGCCGCCAGCGGCGGGCGTGCGCTCCCGCAGGTGTTGATTGGCGATGCGGAATATTACGGGCGCTGGGGCTTTTCCGCTGCGCTGACCGGCGGCTGGCGCTGCCCCGGCCCTTATGAACCGCACCGGCTGCTGGCGCGCGGCCATGGCCTTGCCGCAATGCCGGCCGAGGGGATGCTGGGGCCGTGGGAGGGTTAGGGGGAATATCCTCTTCACCTCGCCCCGCCCATCTGCCATCCCCTTTGCCATGCCCTACGAACCGCCCCCCTACCTCGCCAGCCTGACCCTCGCGCAGATCGCCGAGCTGGTGGAGCAGCGCAAGCTGCCCCCGGTTGAAGGCTGGGCGCCGCAGGTGATCGGCGAGAGCCACATGCGGATCGCTGCCGACGGGACGTGGTTCCACGAAGGCGGCGTGATCCGGCGCGAGGCGATGGTGCGTGCCTTTGCAGGCCTGCTCACCCGCGATGCAGCGGGCCATCACTGGCTGGTGACCCCGTTCGAAAAGCTCAGCATCGAGGTGGAAGACGCCGCCTTTATCGCCACTGATTGCGTGCGGGCCGATGACGCGCTGGCGTTCCGGCTCAACACCGACGACATCGTGATCGCCGGGCCGCAGCACCCCTTGCGCGCGGCAGGCACCGCCGAGGAACCCGCGCTCTATCTCCAGGTCCGGCGCGGGTGCGAAGCGCGGCTCAATCGCTCCACATGGACGCAGCTTGCCGACATCGCGCTGGCCGAGGGTGCCGAGGACAACGGCTGGCAAGTCGCCAGTCAGGGCGCGACCTTCCGCCTGCTGCCATGAGCCTTTACGAACCCCTCGCCAGCGCCTTTGCGCAAGGCCACGCGCGCGAGATCCCCGATCTCCTCAGCGATGCGCATTTCGCCCGGGACGGCCGCGCCACGCCTGCCGCCGTGCTGATCGCGATCACCGACGTGCCGCATGATCCGCAGGTGATCCTCACCCAGCGCCCGCGCGCCATGCGCGATCATCCCGGGCAGGTCGCCTTTCCCGGCGGCAAGATCGATCCGGGCGAGGATGCCATCACCGCCGCCCTGCGCGAAGCCGAGGAGGAATTGGCCTTGCCGCGCGAGGCGGTCCGCGTGATCGGGGCGAGCGATGTCTATCACACCGGCACCGGATTTCTGGTGACACCAGTGGTGGGCGTGGTCCCGCCCGGCCTCACCCTCACCCCCAGCCCCACCGAAGTCGAAGCGTGGTTCGAAGCACCGCTCGGCCTCCTGCTCGACCCTGCCAGCTGGACAGCGCATGAAGGGTATTGGCGCGGAGCCAACCGGCGCTATCTCGAACTGGAATGGCAGGGCTTCCGCATCTGGGGCGTCACGGCGGCGATCATCGCCAACCTGTCGCGGCGGATCACGCTGGAGGCTTTGCGCGATGCTGCGTGATCTGCGCGAGGCAGACTGGACGCGCCGCGCAGGCCTTGCCGCGCTGACGGCGGCGTTGGGGGCGGAGAATATCCGCTGGGTCGGCGGCGCGGTGCGTGACGGGTTGCTCGGCGTTGCCGTCCACGATGTCGATTGCGCCACCCTGCTTATGCCCAAGGACGTGATCGCGCTGTGCGGCAAAGCGGGCATCCGCACCGTGCCAACCGGGATCGAGCACGGGACTGTCACCGCGATCCTCAAGGACGGCCCCGTCGAAGTCACCACCCTGCGCCGCGATGTCGCGACCGATGGCAGGCGGGCCACCATCGCCTTTGCAAGCGACTGGCCCGAGGATGCCGCGCGGCGCGATTTCACTATCAACGCGCTTTATGCCCATCCCGAAACGCTGGAGATTGCGGACTTCTTCGGCGGGCTGGATGATCTCGCTGCGGGCCGCGTGCGCTTCATCGGGGACGCACGTCAGCGGATCGCCGAGGATCACCTGCGTATCCTGCGCTACTACCGCTTCCAGACCCGCTTCGGCGCAGCGCTGGACGAGGCGGCCGAGGACGCCTGCGCTGACCTTGCACACACGCTGAAAGGCCTCAGCCGCGAGCGGATTGCGGCGGAATTGCTCAACCTGCTGGGCCTGCCCGACCCGCACCCGACAATTGAACGGATGCGCACGCGCGGGGTGCTGGGGGTGATCCTGCCCGAAGCGTGCAAGGCGCAGGTGGCGGCGCTGGCCCGCCTGATCGCAGCCGAAAGCGCGCAAGGCATCGCCCCCGATCCGGTGCGCAGGCTCGCCGCGCTGCTGCCACCCTCGTCCGAGGTTGCCGAGACCGTGTCAGCCCGCCTGCGCCTGTCGAAAGCCCAGCGCAGCCGGCTGGTCAGCGCCGCGGAGCGCACGGCGAATGACGCTGCCGATCCCCAGGCGCTGGCCTACCGAATTACCCCGCCACTCGCCATTGACCGGCTGCTGCTGGCAGGCGCGGATGCGCGCGTGCTGGATGGCTGGAGCGTGCCGGTGTTTCCGCTCAAGGGCGGCGCGATTGTGGCGCGCGGGATCACCGCCGGGCCGGAGGTGGCCAAATTGCTCCAACTGATCGAGCGGCGCTGGGTGGCCGAGGGTTTCCCCTCAGCCGACCGCGTCAACCAGATGCTCGCCGAGGAATTGGGGACGAGCGCTTTCCGCTTCGATTAATCGAAGCGGTTGCCTTTCGGGAACCCCTGCGGCGGCATCCGTCCGGCAGCGCCGCGTGCGACCTTCCACATGCGGATTTCGGTCTCGGTGCGGGTGCGCTCGCCCGATCCGCCCATCTGCCAGCTGAGGCCGTCTGCCAGCACGAAAGTGATCGCGTCCGACATTCCGCCGTCGCGGTAGCGCTGCAACTGCACCCCCTGCCCGCGCGTCATCACAGGCAGTTCTTCCAGATTGAACACCACCAGCTTGCGATTGTCGCCGACGCAGGCGACGTGATCATGCGTTTCGGCAATCTGGCGGATGACCTGCAGCCGCGCGCCGTCTTTCAGGTTCACCACCTGCCGCCCCTTGCGGGTTTCAGCCAGCAGTTCGTTCATCTCGGCGACAAAGCCCTTGCCATGGCTGGAAGCGAGCAGCAGCCGCCCGCCCGGACGATGCACCATCATCGCGCTGACGCTGGCGTCGCTTTCCAGATCGACCATGGTGCGCACCGGCTCGCCAAAGCCGCGCGCGCCGGGCAGCTTGTCGCAGCCCAAGGTGTAGAACCGCCCGTCTGACGCGGCGAGCAGCAGCTTGTCGGTGGTCTGCGCGTGGAGGATGAAGGCGAGCGCGTCGCCTTCCTTGTATTTGAATTCCTGATCCAGCGGCACATGGCCGCTCGCCGCGCGGATCCAGCCCTTCTGACTGAGGATCACGGTCACGGGCGCCTTTTCGATCATCGCGTCCATCGAGAATTCGACCGTCGCAGCAGCTTCGGCAATCAGCGTGCGGCGCGCGCCCAGCGGGGTGTCTTCGGCATAGGCCTTGCGAAGGTTGCGCAGATCGCGCTTCAGCCGGGTGCGTTGCTTGGCCGGGCTTTCCAGCAGGGCCTGCAATTCGGCTTCCTCGGCCAGCAGCGCGTCCTGTTCCTTGCGCAGCTGCATCTCCTCCAGCTTGCGCAAGGACCGCAGCCGCATGTTGAGGATAGCTTCGGCCTGCACATCGCTGAGGTCGAACTCGGCGATCATCACCGGCTTGGGCTCGTCCTCGGTGCGGATGATGGCGATCACCCGGTCAAGGTTGAGGTAGGCGATGATATAGCCGCGCACCAGTTCCAGCCGCCGGGCGATCTGCGCAAGGCGGTGGCGCGAACGGCGCTGGAGGATGTCGATCTGGGCGAAGGTCCAGCTTTCCAGCAGCTCCTTCAGCCCCATCACCATCGGCGTGCGGCCAAAGCCGGGGCGTTCGTCGAGCACGTTCAAGTTGAGGCTGAAACGGGTTTCAAGGTCCGTCAGCTTGAACAGGCTTTCCTTCAGCAACTCGGGATCGACATTGCGGCTTTTGGGGACGATCACGATGCGGATCGCCTCGTCGCTTTCGTCACGCACGTCTTCAAGGATCGGCAGCTTGCGATCGGCGATGGCGGCGGCGATCTGCTCGATCAGCTTGCCCTTTGGCACCTGATAGGGAATTTCCGAGATGACCAGCTGCCATTGGCCGCCGCCCAGCCGCTCGATCCCGGCGGCGATGTCTTCGGGCTCCTTGGCCTCGGGCGCGTGGAAGCGGCCGCGCAGGCGGAAAGACCCGCGCCCGGTGCGGTAGGCTTCGGTGATGGCGGCGGCGCTGTCGACCACCTGCCCGCCGGTGGCAAAATCGGGGCCGTGGAACAGCTCCATCAGCCGTTCATGGGTAACCGACGGGTTGTCGATCAGCTCCAGGGTAGCGTCGATGATTTCCGCGACATTGTGGCTGGGGATGCTGGTTGCCATGCCGACCGCGATCCCGCTGGCGCCATTGGCGAGCAGGTTGGGGAACAGGCCGGGGAAGATGACCGGCTCTTCCTCCTCGTTGTTGTAGGTCGGGATGAAGTCAACCGTGCCTTCGTCGAGCCCCGACATCAGCTCCATCGCCGTGCGGGTCAGGCGGCATTCGGTGTAGCGATCGGCGGCGGCATTATCGCCGTCGATATTGCCGAAGTTCCCCTGCCCCTCGATCAGCGGATAGCGCAAGCTGAACGGCTGGGCGAGGCGGACGAGCGCGTCGTAGAGCGCGAGGTTCCCGTGCGGGTGGTACTTGCCCATCACGTCGCCGACCACGCGGGCGCATTTCTTGAAGGCAGAATCGGGCGTCACCCGCAGCTGGCGCATCCCCCACAGCAACCGGCGGTGGACCGGTTTCAGCCCGTCGCGCAGATCGGGCAAGCTGCGCGCGGTGATCGTCGAGAGCGCATAGACCAGATAGCGCTCTGACAGCGCGGCATCGAAGGGGGCATCGACGATCGCGTCGAAGCTGTCTTCGGGTTCCTTGGGCAAGACGGGATCGGACATGGCCCCCGTCTAGCAACCCGCGCCGCCACGAGGGAGAGGGGTTTCCACAGGGTTGAAAGTCGCCGGATTGTGGCGCGCGCCCCAGAATGTGGCGAAAATGCGGTTTAATTATGGCGAAAATAAGGCATCATTGCGGCGAGGCTGATGCGGGCAACGCGAGTCGCGCCCCGCCGCTCGGCTTCACGAGGAGAGAGAAACATGCGTAAGCCCTTGATTCTTGCTGCCACCGCCACCCTGGCCCTTGCTGCCTGCAGCCGCGCCGACACCGACCCCGCCGCCAGCGAAGCCGCCGACATCGCCGTAAATGAGGCAGTCTCGGCCGAACCTGCCCCCGCCGACGCCGCACAGTCGAACCCCGCCCTGCCCAAGCTCGATTCCATCCCGGTCAACCTGCCGCAGCTGGCCTATGTCTATGATTTCCGCTGGCGCATGGCAGCAGACCAGATCGGCGGGCTCCAGCGCCGCCATGCGTCCCTGTGCGAACAGCAGGGGCCGGCGGTGTGCCAGATCATCGGCATGACCAAGACCGGCGAGCTTGAGGGCGAGGTTGCGGGCGTGCTCGAAATGGCGGTCGCCACCCGGCAGGCGCGGGCGTTCGGCGCGCTGCTGGAGGACGAGGCGCTGGATGCCGGGGCGGAACAGGTCGCCGCCGAAATCGCCTCGGAGGAACTCTCCAAGCAATTGGTCGACACCGAAGCGCGGCTGGAAGCCCGCACAGAGCTGCGCGACCGGCTCAAGGAGGTGCTGCGCACCCGCAAGGGCAGTGTCGAGGATCTGATCGAGGCCGAACGCAGCGTCGCCGCCGTCAACGAGGAGATCGATCAGGCGCGAAGCTGGCTCAAGGAAATGGAAGGCCGCGTCGCTTACAGCCGCGTCACCGTCCACTACGAAACCGGCACGCCGGTGGCCCGCGATTTCCTCGGCCCGGTCAGCGGCGCTTTGGGATCGCTGGGAGCAATCTTCGGCTGGATCGTCGCGCTTCTGATCGTGATCGGCGCGGTGGCCCTGCCGCTTGGCGGGGTCTGGTGGGGGAGCCGCGTAATCCGCCGCCGCCTCGCCGACCCTGCGCCCGGCCCGCGATAGGCCCGCAGCATCGGCCTACCGCGCGCTGCTCCCGCTTGGCCTTGGCGGGCGGAACATTGCAGCGCGCGGGCGGCTAGTCCCGTGGTCAACCACCACAGGAGACCCCCATGCAGCGCGTCCTTATCATCGCCACCGACGGCTTCGAGCAATCCGAACTGATGGAACCCAAGCGCCTGCTCGAAGCGGCCGAGGCCTAGGCTACATCCGGCGCGCGTCGCTGCTGTCTTTGGGCACGCTGACGCTGAGACCGTCGAGCGCCGGTGTCACCTCGATCTGGCACGACAGGCGCGAGGTGCGGCGCGCGCCGGCGGCGAAATCGAGCATGTCCTCCTCTTCCTCCGAGGCAGGCGGCAGGCGGTCGAACCATTCGGGCGCGACGATCACGTGGCAGGTCGAACAGGCCATCTGGCCTTCGCAGGTGCCTTCCAGCGGCAGCCCTGCCGCTTGCCCTGCGCGCAGCAGGTTGTCGCCCGGCTCGCAGGTCACCGCCACAGCACGCCCGTGCGGATCGAGGAAGGTGACGGTGATGCTCACAGGCCCTGCTCCTTTGCGGCGGCATTGATGATCGCGGCGGCGGCTTCGATATCTTCAGGGTTCGTATAGCGTCCGAATCCGAGGCGGATAGAGGACTTTGCTTGGGCATCGGTCAACCCGATCGCGCGCAGCACATGGCTCGGCCGCCCCGATCCGCTGGCGCAGGCGCTTCCGGCAGAAAACATCACACTGCGGCAATCGCTCATCAACCGGGCAACATCCAGCCCGTCCTTGCGGATATTGAGATTGCCCTTCCAGCGATCCACGGCGCTGCCGTTCAGCGTCCAGTCCGCAAACGCCTCCCGCACCATGTTCCACAAATGTTCCACGTGAAACATTTGCTCCGAAAAGCTTTCCTGCGCCACCTGCGCCGCTGCGCCGAACCCTGCGCACAAGGCGGGCGAAAGCGTGCCTGACCGCAAACCTGCCTCCTGCCCGCCGCCCCAAAGCAAGGGTGCGGGCGCGCTGGCGTCCGGCCCGATCCACAGCGCGCCGATGCCCTTGGGGCCGTGGCACTTGTGGGCCGAGATCGCGATGTAATCCGCCGCCACCTCGACCGGCACCCTGCCATAGGCCTGCACCGCATCGACCAGCACTCTGGCCCCCACCTGGCGCGCGATAGCGACCACCGGGGCAAGCGGGTTTCTCACCCCGATTTCATTGTTGATCGCCATCACCGCGATAAGGCCTGTGGCGGGCGTGATCGCGGCTTGGAGCGCGGCGAGATCGGCGCGGCCATCGGGAGTGACGGGCAGGATGGTGAAGCGCCGCCCCTGCGCTTCGACCGCCTTCTGGCAATCGAGCACGGCGGCGTGTTCGGTCGCGAAGGTGATGACATCGCCCGGGGTGCCTTGCAGCACCATATTGATCGCCTCGGTCGCGCCGGAGGTGAAGATCACCTTGCCGCCTTCGGGCAGCAATGCGCCGACCCGTTCGCGCGCGGTCTCCACCGCAGCGGCGGCCATGCGGCCCATGCGGTGGGGCGAGTGCGGGTTGCCGAAGGTGTCGCTGTCCGGCCCGCCCAGCCAACGCAACATCACCTCTCGCGCTTCGGGCGCAAGCGGGGTGGTGGCTTGGTAGTCGAGGTAGATCATGGAGTTATGATTCCCTCTTCGTCTTCCCGGGCTTGACCCGGGATCCCGCTGCTTTGCCAGCCGCGAGAGAGAAGCGGGGCCCCGGATCAAGTCCGGGGAGACGATGGGGGCTCAGCATAGCGAAGCCCAAGCCGCGCTGAACCGTTCCAGATCTTCAGCCGTCGTCGACCACCCCAAACTCACCCGGATCGTGCGCGCCGCGACATCATCCGGCACGCCAAACGCGTCGAGCACCCGGCTTTTCTTGAGCGTGCCCGAAGAACAGGCGCTCCCCGCCGAGACCGCAAAGCCCATGGCATCGAGGCGGATCAGGAGGGCTTGGGCGGACATGGTGGGGTGGGCGACGGCAGTGATGAGAGCCGAACCCGTCATCCCGCCGCTCAGCATTTGCCCCCCGCTCGCCCGCAACGCCTCGGGCAGGCTCAGGATTGCATCGAAGGCCCGCATCATCGGATGGCCCTCTTCATTCCCCCATGCCTCCAGCGCCGCCGCCATCCCCAACGCCGCCGGCATGTTCTCCGTGCCCTGCCGATAGCCGCGCTCGTGTCCGCCGATGGGCTCGAGCATGGAGAAATCGCGCACGAGCAGCGCGCCGATGCCGATAGGGCCTCCGAACTTGTGCGCCGAGATCACCATCATGTCGCAATCGAACACCGGAGGCAGCCCCTTGCCAGCGCTCTGGGAGGCATCGACCAGCAGCAGGCCACCCTGATTGCGCACCAACGGCCAAATCGCGTGATGTGGCTGCCCGGCGCCTGTCTCGGAATTGATGTCCTGCACTGCCACGACGGCGCCCGCACAATCCGGTAAGCGATCAAGATCGACTTCGCCGCCGTGCATTCCCGCGATGCCTTCTGGCCCGTCACCAATGGGGTGAACCGGCAAAACCTCCGCATCGGGCGCGGCCCGGAACACCGCATCATGCTCCACCGCACTGACGATCCGGCGTTTCGCCTTCGCCCGGTTGAGCGCAATCCACAGCGCCTCGCTCGCGCCGCTGGTGAAGATCAGTTCGCCTTCCCACCCCAGCGCCGCCTTGATCCGCTCCCGCGCATCCTCCAGCGCGGCGCGGGCTTTGCGGCCTTCCGCGTGGGGGCTGGAGGGGTTGGCCCAGATCGCAAAACCCTCCTCCATCGCCGCCTTCGCCTCGGGGCGCAGGGGCGAGGTGGCGGCGTGATCGAGATAGACCCGTTCGGGAATGGTGCTGATCCTCGTAAAAAATTGCGATTTTGGCGTGGGTGCCTATATAGGCCGCGCAATTTCCAGCGCCACCCGGCGCGGTTTCTCGATCATAAGGTTTACCGATGCCCTCTGTCATCTTCCCCGGCCCCGAAGGCCGTCTCGAAGGCCGTTTCTCGCCCCCGCCGCGTCCGCGTGCGCCCGTGGCGATGATCCTGCACCCGCACCCTGAAGGCGGCGGGACGATGAATGACCGGATCGTGCAGCGGCTCTACAAGACCTTCGCTGATCGCGGCTTTGCCACCTTGCGCTTCAATTTCCGCGGCGTGGGCCGTTCGCAAGGGTCGTTCGATAGCGGCATCGGCGAGCTGTCCGACGCGGCGAGCGCGCTCGACTGGGTGCAATCCGTCCACCCCGAAGCGCAAAGCACCTGGATTGCAGGCTACAGCTTTGGCGCGCTGATCGGGATGCAGTTGCTGATGCGCCGCCCCGAAGTGCGCGGCTTCATCTCGGTCGCGCCGCCTGCCAACATGTACGACTTCAGCTTCCTTGCCCCCTGCCCTGCCAGCGGCATCTTCGTGCAGGGCGCGGCTGATACCGTGGTGCAGCCGAACGCGGTGCAGAAGCTGGTCGACAAACTGCGCACCCAGAAGCACATCACCATCCACCACGAAGAAATCCCGCGCGCGAACCACTTCTTCGAAAACGAACTCGAAGAACTGATGAAGTCGGTCGACAACTATCTGGACTTCCGCCTCTCGCCGGATTGCCCGATCAAGTAGGGTTGTTTTTGCGTCCTGCACGCCCTCCGGCGTGCGGGACGAAAACATGCAATTCGTTTTTAGTCGCAACTCGAAACCATTTCGCGCCTATCAAAAAGCATAGTACCTTCGATCCCGAGCGGGGCCGGAGGGTTTTGCTCATAGGTTTGGTGTCATCAGCGCTCCGGCCACCGCTCCCACGATGATGGAGAGAGGAGCCCCTGCATGACCTACGCTTCTGCCAATCGCCGCCCCAACCCCGCCGCCCTCACCGCTGCGCTCGGCATTCCCGGTGCCGTCGGTGCGCTGCTGGTCGTCGGCCTTGCGGTCACGGTCGTGACCAAACCTGCGCCGCCCAACCCCAAGGGCGAGACAATATCCGAGGTCATCCTCGCCCCGCCGCCGCCCAAGACGGACGATCCGCTGCCAGTCAGCAATCCCGCAGTTTCCAGCACCAGCGCGCCGACCACGCCTTCGCAGCCGACCACACTGCCGGTCGATCTCGGCCTTGGCGATCCGGTTGCCGCCTTCCCCGGCACCGGCGATCTCGGCGGCAGCGGCACCGGCCCCATCGACTTCGGGACGCCCGGCTCCGGCCCCAGCGCCTCGCCGTTCGATCCGGTCGGGGCAAAGCCCAAAGGCAATGCGGGCAAGTGGGTGACCAATGACGATTACCGCCCGCGCTGGATCCGCGAGGAAATGTCGGGCGCGGCGCGCTTCACGCTGTCGATCGACGCCAGCGGCAAGGTGACCGGCTGCACCATCACCCGTTCGACCGGCCATGCCCCGCTGGATGCGGCAACCTGCGATCTGGTGACAAAGCGCGCCCGCTTCGATGCGGCGCGTGACGGCAACGGCAAGGCGGTCGCCGGAAGCTACAGCGGCACGATCACGTGGAGAATCCCCGAGTAAGCACCGGGCGCCGGGGAGGGTTTTTCCCTAGCCTTCTCCGGCAGCCTTCAATTGCTCGATCGGCGCTTCGCCGCCTTCGGTCGGGATCGTCCAGATCAGCACATTCAGCACCGCGATCACCGCAAGCAGCACCATCAGCGCCGGCTGTTTCACTTGGCCCGTGCGCCGCCACAGGACGACGGCCCCTGCCACCAGTGCGAGCGCGGCCAGCATTACGATGGAAAGCACGATATCGGTCATGGCCCGCGCCTTAGCCTGCCCTGCGGCTCCGGTGCAATTGACTTGGGGTGCCTGCCTCGCCAAACCTGTCTGCCATGAGAGAGATATTTGCAGACTTCACCCGCCGCCAGACGCTTGCTGCGCTGGGCGGCGTTTCCACGCTCGCCCTGGTCCCCGCCGCCGTGCGGGCCAGCACCGGATCGCCGCAGGCCAGCGGGCCGATTGCCGGGCTTGACCCCGATGCCGCGCTGGAACGGATCGCTTACCGGATGCTGGCGCACGAACCGGGCCGCGCGACAGGCCTTGGCGTGGATACCGGCGATTATGCCGCGTGGCGATCAACCTTCGGCCTGCCGGGCGAGGCGGGCCGCGCCTCCTATGCCGCCGGCCTGAAAGACATGGTCGCCGAGGTCAAAGCCTACCCCAAGGACGGCCTCACCAGCGATCAGCAGATCGGCTTCGAAGTGGTCGAGACCGCCTTCACCCGCGCTGCCGAGGGCATGGCCTTGCCTTACGGCGATGTCGCGGTCGGCAGCTGGCGCAATGCGCCCTATGTCGTGATCCAGAATGTCGGCGGCTATATCGACATGCCGCGTTTCTTCGGATCGACCCAGCCACTCGCGACTGCTGACGATGTCGGCCCCTATCTCGACCGCCTGATCGAAGTCCCCGCCGTGCTGGATGGCGAGCGCGAACGTATCCGCGCCGCCCGGGCGATGGGCGTGGTGCCGCCCGCCTTCCTGATCGACAAGGCCATCGCCCAGATGGAAGCGAGCATCGCAGAAGCCAAGGCGAGCTATGCCGGGCCGCTCGAAGCGTCAGACCTCGCCGAAGCCAAGGCGGCAGCGCCGCAAGCCGCGCGGATCGCTGCGCGCGGGATCGTCCCCGCGCTCGAACGCCAGCTCGCCGAACTGCGCACCCAACGCGCGGCGGCGAAGGATTCCGCCGGCGTCTGGGCGCAGCCTATGGGCGAGGAATACTACGCCTGGGCGCTGGGCGCTTCGACCACCACCAGCCTCAAGCCCGATGAAATCCACCGTCAGGGCCTCGCGGAACTGGAGGAGCTCCACGGCAAGATGGACCCGATCTTGCGCAAGATCGGCTACACCAAGGGCAGCGTGGGCGAACGGATGCGCGGGCTGGCGGAAGACCCGCGCTACCAGTTTGCCGAGGGGGACGCGGGCCGCAAGGAGATCTTCGCCTTCATCGAAGAACGCCTCACCTGGATCAAATCCCAGATGCCGCGCGCCTTCACGCAGGTCGTCAATCCGCGCATGGAAGTGGTGCGCCTGCCGCTCTCGGAAGAACCCGGCGCGCCGGGCGCTTACGGCGGGGCGGGCAGCAAGGACGGCAGCATTCCCGGGCGCTTCTGGATCAATCTGCGCACCACCGATCTGCACCGCAAGTATGATCTGGCCGACCTCACCTTCCATGAAAGCATCCCCGGCCATGTGTGGGAAGGCGAGTTTTCAAACCGCCTGCCGCTGATCCGTTCGATCCTCGCGTTCAACGCTTTTTCCGAAGGCTGGGCGCTTTATGCCGAACAGCTGGCCGACGAATTGGGCGCTTACAAGGGGTTCGAGGTCGGGCGGCTGGGTTTCCTGCAAAGCCTCGCCTTCCGCGCCTGCCGGTTGGTGGTCGACACCGGTCTGCACTCCAAGCAATGGACCCGCGAACAAGGCCGCGCCTTCTTTGTCGAACGCAATGGTTCCAAGGTCGAGGAAGTCGCTTCCGAGGTCGATCGCTATTGCAGCTGGCCGGGGCAGGCCTGCGGCTACAAGATCGGCCACAGCGAAATCCTGCGCCAGCGCGAACGGGCCAAGGCCGAGCTGGGGCGGCGTTACGACATGCGCGAATTCAACACCGCGCTGGTCCTTGGCGGCAATGCACCCTTGAGCGTGATGGCGAACACCGTCAGCCGCTATATCGCCGGGGCCAAGGGATAGGCCGCCCGCCGCATTTGCAATCCCCGCCCCTGACCCCATGTTGCAACCTTCTGAGGCCAGGAGGGCAGCATGGAAACATTGGGACAAGACCTTGAAACCATGCGCCGGGTACCTCTCGCCCCCGAGCATGTCGCAGCGATCTGCGACATCGGCGGAGAGCGGCATTACGCGGCGGGCGATATCGTCATGGACATTGGCGAGGCAATGGACCGCTTCGTCTATGTCGTCACCGGCGAGATCGAGGTGGTCGATCCCCACACCGGCGAACGCCTGCTGCCCTCCAGCCTCGGCCCGACCCAGTTTCTGGGCGAGATCGGGTTCCTCAACGGCGGCACCAACATCATGCGGATGCGCGCGGCGGTCGACACGACAGTGATCGAGGCCCCGCGCAAGGCGATGCTGGCGCTGATGGGGCGGGTGCCGGAATTGTCCGACCACCTCATCACGGTCTTTGCCGCGCGGCGGCGCAAGCAGTTCGAACTGCGCAACGACACGATCAAGGTGATCGGCGCGGATCGCGATGCGCAGGTGCAGGCGGTCGAACGCTTCCTGTCGCGCAACCGCATCCCGTTCCAGAGCTACGACCTCGACGCTGCCGACCGCGAGACGGCAAGCCTGTGCGACCTCACCGGCCACGAACCCGGCGTGATCCTTGCAGCCCGCACCCGGCTGATCGACCCCACCCCGCGCAAGGTGGCGCAATATCTCGGGCTTGATCTCGATATCTGCTCGCAGCGCACCTACGATCTGCTGATCGTCGGCGGCGGGCCTGCGGGCGTGGCAGCGGCGGTCTATGCGGGCAGCGAAGGGATCGGCGCGCTGGTGATCGAGGATACCGCCGTGGGCGGGCAGGCCGGCACGTCAAGCCGGATCGAGAATTACATGGGCTTTCCCACCGGCATCAGCGGCACTGATCTCACCTTCCGGGGGCAGGTGCAGGCGATGAAGTTCGGCACGCGGTTTGTGATGCCGCGCCGGGTGGAGGGCCTGTCACGCCGCGAGGATGGGACGTTCTGCGCCACGCTGGATGACGGTGACGAGCTTTGCGCCCGCGCCGTGCTGGTGGCGACCGGGGTGCAATACCGCCGCTTGCCGCTTGACCGGCTGGAGGCGCTCGAAGGCGCAGGCATCTTCTATTCCGCGACCGAGATGGAAGCGCGCTTTTGCTCCAAAACCGAGGCCGTGGTGATCGGCGGCGGCAATTCGGCCGGGCAGGCCGCGATGTTCCTCAGCCGCGCGGCGTCGCATGTGCATCTGGTGGTGCGCGGCAGCAGCCTTGCGGCTTCCATGTCGAGCTACCTGTCGCAGCGGCTGGAGGCCGATCCGCGCGTGACGATCCACTATCACAGCGAAGTCACCGCGCTGCACGGCGACTCATGGCTCGAAGGCATCACGCTCAAGACCAAGGACACCGAACAACGCATCGATGCCCGCGCCCTGTTCATCATGATCGGCGCAGCGCCCAACACCGGCTGGCTTTCCGGCCTTGCGGCAACCGACGAGAAGGGCTTCGTCCTCACCGGCGCGGCGGCTGGTACGAGCGATGACTACGCCACCACCGCGCCCGGCATCTTCGCGGTTGGTGATGTGCGGGCCAACTCGGTCAAGCGCGTCGCCAGCGCAGTCGGCGAAGGGTCAGTGGTGGTCAGCCGCATCTGGCAATATCTGGAAGACACGCGCCCACCCGGCGATTGAATCCCCCCACCATTCGTCGCAAGCCTCTGGCCAGGCGCGGAAAAACCGATATGCTGGCCCCATTCGCTGTGCGGTCGCAGGCAAGGCGGAAGGGGGTTTCACTATGATTTCCGGGATTTTCCGCTTGATCGCAGCAGGCCTCGCCCTGCTCGCGGCGCAGCCCGCTTTGGCCGAATGGCACGAGGCGTCGAGCGATCACTTCGTGATCTATGCCGACGACAAGGACACCGATCTGCGCAAATTCGCCGAGAACCTTGAACGCTATCACAGCGCGATGGCGATCCTGACCGGTCAGAAGATCGAAAAGCCCAGCCCGTCAAACCGCGTGACAATCTTCGTGGTCGGCGACCAGCGCGATATGCGCGCGCTGAGCGGCAGTCGCACTATCGGTGGCTTCTACATCCCGCGCGCAGGCGGCAGCCGCGCTTTCGTGCAGGAAATCCGCAACCAGAAAGGCTACCCGCATTTCTCGACCATCGTGATGTTGCACGAATATGCGCACCACTTCCTGATCTCGGCATCGCGCTTTCCCATGCCGCGCTGGTGGAACGAGGGCGCGGCGGAGTTCTTTGCGGCGGCGACGTTCAATGATGATGGCAGCCTGTTGATCGGCCGCGCTGCGCAGCACCGCGGGGGCGAGCTGGCCTTTGCCGAACCCGTCCACGTGCGCGAACTGCTCGATCCGGAGCTGTACGAAAAGCAGAAGGGCAAAAAATACGACGCGTTCTACGGCAAGAGCTGGCTGCTCTATCACTATCTGACCTTCTCCACCGAGCGGGTTGGGCAGATGGGGCAATATCGGCGCAATCTGTTCGAGGGGATGAAGCCGCTCGCCGCCGGGGAAGCTGCTTTCGGCGATCTTGATGTGCTGGAACGCGAGCTGGAAGCCTATTTGCGCGGTCGGCGTTTCATGATGGTGCCGCTGGGGGCAGACAAGCTCAGCACAGGCAGCCCTATCGCCTTGCGCAAACTGCCCGCAGGCGAGGCCGCGATCATGCCGCTCGTCATCCGTTCACAGCGCGGGGTGGATGCCGAAGAGGCGGCCAAAATCCTGCCCGAAGTGCGCGCGATTGCCGCGAAATATCCCGATGATGCAGGCGTGCTCGCCGCTCTGGCCGAGGCGGAATATGACGCGGGCAACAATGCCGAGGCCATCGCCGCAGCCGACCGCGCCATCGCCGCCGATCCTTCGCGGCCCAACGCCTATGTCCAGAAAGGCTATGCCCTGTTCCGGCAGGCGGGCGAGGCTGAGGATCAGGCTGCGGCCTATGAGGCAGCGATGAAGCCGTTCGAAGCGCTCAATGCCATCGAAAACGATCACCCGCTGCCGCTGATCTACTACTACCGCAGCTTTGCCGAGCGGGGCGCGGCGCCGCCGGAAAGCGCCCGTTCGGCGCTGGAATATGCCTCGCGCTTGGCTCCTTTCGATCAGGCCTTGCAGGTCAACACGGGGATGATGCTGATCAAAGAGGGCAAGCCTGAAATCGCACGCAGCTTCCTGGCTCCGGTGGCCGCCAATCCGCATGGCGGCGGCGCAGCGGAGCAAGCCAAGCGGATACTCGACTTGCTGGCCAAGGCCCCGCCCGGCGGGGCGATCAAAATGGATGTGGTGCCGGCCGAAACCGGCTCTTCCGGCGCGGCGGAGACGGGGGAATAGGCCCCCGCCCCGCGCCGCCGGCTGAACCCCGCGTCAGCTCTTGCCGAACAGCCCCTTGGCCATGCCCAGGATATCGTTGACCGGATTGCCATCCCCGTCCCGGTCAAGGATCGAGGCGAAGTTGGCGAGCGAGCCTTCGCCGCCAATCGCGGTGACGACCTGATTGAGGATATCGGGCGAAATGCCGGTCTTCTCCGCCGCCAGCGTCACCGTGTCGCCGTCCATCGTGTGGGTTTTGCCCAGCGCCGCGATCGCCTGTTCGGCCATGGCCGGATCAATGCCCAGCTTGGTCGCAAGGTTCACCACATCGTCCGGCGCGCCGCCGATGTTCTTCAGAATGCCGTCGAGAATGCTCATGTCGTTTGTCCTCCGAGTCGCTCTTGTGACGACTGTGGGCCAAACGCGGGACTATTCAAAGAAAAAGCCCCGCTCCGATCTTACGCCGGGCGGGGCTCCCCTCTCCAACTCGTAATGCGTATCAGGCCGCGACCGGCGCAGGCGCGGCTTGCAGCACGCCTTCATCGACATGGGCTTCGAACTGGGCGAAGTTGGCGATGAACAGCTGCACCAGCTTCTTGGCGGTCGCGTCATACTCCGCAGCGTCAGCCCAGGTGCTGCGCGGGTCGAGGATGGTCTGGTCGATCCCGGCTGCGGCCAGCACCGGCACATGCACCGGCACGTCGAAGCCGAAGTTCGGGTCCTTGCGGAACTCCACTTCGTCCATGTTGCCATCGAGCACGGCGTTGAGCAGCGCGCGGGTCGCCTTGATCGGCATCCGGCTGCCGGTGCCATACTTGCCGCCTGTCCAGCCGGTGTTGACCAGCCAGCATTCGACCCCGCCCTTGGCGATGCGCTCTTTCAGGAGATTGCCATAGACGCTGGGGTGACGCGGCATGAAGGCCGCACCGAAACAGGTGCTGAAGGTCGCTTCCGGCTCGGTCACGCCGATTTCCGTGCCCGCGACCTTGGCGGTGTAGCCGCTGAGGAAATAGTACATCGCCTGATCGGCGGTCAGCCGCGCAATCGGAGGCAGCACGCCGAACGCATCGGCGGTCAGCATGATCACGTTCGACGGTGCCGGGCCGAGGTTCTTTTCCGAAGTGTTGGGAATCGACTCGATCGGATAGGCGCCGCGGGTGTTCTCGGTCTTCGACGAATCCGTGAAGTCGAGTTCGCGGGTTTCCTCGTCCATCGCCACGTTTTCGAGGATCGTGCCGAACATCTTGGTGGTGGCGTAGATCTCCGGCTCGCCTTCGGCCGAGAGGTTGATCATCTTGGCGTAGCAGCCGCCTTCGAAGTTGAAGACCGCGGTGTCCGACCAGCCATGCTCGTCATCGCCGATCAGCGTGCGGCTGGCGTCGGCCGACAGCGTGGTCTTGCCGGTGCCCGACAGGCCAAAGAAAATCGCGCTCTTGCCGTCCGCGCCGATATTGGCCGAACAGTGCATCGGCATCACGCCCTGCGCGGGCAGGAGATAGTTCAGCAGGCCGAACACGCCCTTCTTCATCTCGCCCGAATATTCGGTGTTGCCGATGAGGATCAGCTTTTCGGTGAAGCTCACCGCGATCACGGTGTCGCTGCGGCAGCCGTGGCGTTCGGGATCGGCCTTGAAGCTGGGCAGGTTGATGATGGTGTATTCCGGCGCGAAGCTGGCGAGCTCGTCAGCCGTGGGGCGCACCAGCAGGGTGCGGATGAACAGGTTGTGCCAGGCCATCTGGGTGATGACGCGCACGTTCACCCGGTATTCCGGCTGCGACCCGCCGAACAGGTCGGCGACGTAGAGCTCGTCCTGGCCTTCCAGTTCCTTGAGGAAGTCGGCCTTCAGCGCGGCGAAGTGGGCTTCGCTCATCGGCTGGTTGATCGGGCCCCAGTTGATCGTGTCTTCGGTCGAGGCATCGCGGACGATATACTTGTCCTTGACGCTGCGCCCGGTGAAGCGGCCGGTATCGACCAGCAGCGCGCCATGCTTGGTCAGCTTGCCCTCACCCTTGGCCAGCGCGTGTTCGACCAGCGCGGCGGTGCCGAGATTGGCGTGCAGGCGCGCAGCTGTGTTGAGGTTCTGGGCGGCCAGCGGGGTTGCGAGCGAGGTCAACATACGTCTCCTGGGCGAAGGCATCGGCACAGTGATGGTTTGCGGGCAACGACCAGCTGACACCGGCGAATCCCACCCACATCGGTCACGCTCCGTAGCACTTGCGCATACGTATGCAACCTTGGGTGGTCATTCCCCCGATACAGCCGTCCGATCCCTGACGCGGGGCCTTAATTGGCGACTCTGCTTGCGTCAAACACCCTGCGGCATAGCATTTTTGAGGGTCGGCCAATTGCAGCTTTGCCGCACGCGCCCCGGCATTGCGATACCCGCCGCAAGCCGCTACCCCTGCATCAGGCCAAGCGTCATGCCGAACGTCACAAAAGCGCGGCGGCAAACAGGATAATAGCCATGTCCGAAGGCATCACCGATCCAGCGACCGCGCCCGCCCCTGCGGCGGCTGACAGCGCGGGCCCCGATGCGCGCAAGCTGCAGATCGCGCTGGTCGATGATGATCGCAACATCCTCACCACGGTGTCGATCGCGCTGCAGGCAGAAGGCTTTGCGACGCGGCTTTATTCCGACGGCGAAACCGCGCTCAAGGCGCTGCTCGACAATCCGCCCGATCTCGCCGTGTTCGATATCAAGATGCCCAAGATGGACGGCATGGAGCTGCTGCGCCA
Organism: Porphyrobacter sp.; assembly: GCA_032116115.1. Taxonomy (GTDB): domain Bacteria; phylum Pseudomonadota; class Alphaproteobacteria; order Sphingomonadales; family Sphingomonadaceae; genus Erythrobacter. The sequence goes on along the minus strand of JAUMAX010000001.1, from coordinate 125,868 downwards.
CCTGCGTGCGCATTCGGCGCTGCCGGTGATCTTTCTCACCAGCAAGGATGACGAAAGCGACGAGGAGGCGGGGCTGCAACTGGGCGCGGATGATTACATCGCCAAGCCGTTCAGCCTGCGCCTGCTGATCGCCCGCATCCGCGCGATCCTGCGCCGGGCAGAACCGCTGGTGGCAGGCAGCAGCTCCGCTGCCACCCACGAGCCTGCTCCGGCCAACCTCACCCGCGGGCGGTTGTTCATGGACCCGGCGCGCCATCAGGTGACGTGGGACGGCCAGCCGGTCAGCCTCACCGTGACCGAATTCCTGATCCTTGAAGCGCTGGCGATTCGCCCCGGCGTGATCAAAAGCCGCAACCAGTTGATGGACGCCGCCTATCCCGACGATGTCTTCGTCGATGATCGCACCGTCGATAGCCATATCAAGCGGATGCGGCGCAAGTTCCGGCTGGTCGATCCCACCTTCGATGGCATCGAAACGCTTTACGGCGCGGGCTACAGCTTCACCGATGGCTGACAGCGCGACCGGCGCAGGCTCCGGTAAGGGCGCCAGCGACAAGCTGACTGCAACCGGCCGCTTTGCGCTGACGGGCCGCATCCTTGCGGTCAACATCCTGCCCTTGCTGGTGATGGGCGGCGGGCTGTTCTACCTCGACAGCTATCGCACGCAGCTGATCAACGAACGCTTCAAACTCGCCCGGATCGAGGCGCAGATCACCGCCGAGGCGCTGGCAGGCGCGACCCGCGAACGGCAGGAAGCGCTGCTGGTGCAGATCGGCAAGGAGCAGCGGATGCGCCTGCGCATGTTCGACGCGAAAGGCGCGCTCACCGCTGACAGCTTTGCGCTGGCCGAACCGGCGTTCCGCTTCAACGACATTGCCGATGACGACTGGGAGCAGGAATTCGCCCGCTGGCTGGACCGCACGGTCGACACCATCGTTAGCGCCGAGTCGGTGCAGGATTATGTCGAGCCCGAAGCGCAGGAGGCCGACGCCTGGCCCGAACTCGCCCGCGCGCGCGAACTCGGCCTGTCGCAGGTGCGGCTTTATGACTGGAGCGACGGCACCCCGGTCATCACCGCCGCCGTGCCGGTCGGCCTGCAAGGCGCAACGCTGCTGACGGTGCGCAACGCGGTCGACATTACCGAAAGCGTGCGCGCGGCGCGATCGACGCTGTTTGTCGCGATGCTGCTGGTGATGGCGGCCTCGGCGGCGCTATCGTTGTTTCTAGCCCGCACCATCGTCACGCCCCTGCGGCTGCTGGCGCGGGCAGCGGTGCGGGTGAAGCAGGGCCGCGACCGCGAGGTTGAGGTGCCCCGCCTGCCCCAGCGCAGCGACGAGATCGGCCTGCTCGCCCGCGCGGTTTCCGACATGACCGGCGCGCTGCGGCAGCGGATCGACGCGGTCGACAGCTTTGCCGCCGATGTGGCGCATGAAATCAAGAACCCGCTCGCGTCCTTGCGCAATGCGGTCGACACCCTGCCCCGCGTCGATGATCCGGCGCTGCGGCAGGAGCTGATCGGGATCGCCGCCCATGATGTGCGGCGGATCGATCGCCTCGTCACCGAAATCGCCGCCGCCAGCCGGGTCGATGCCGAAATCAGCCGCGCCAAGCTGGAGCGGGTCGATCTTGCCAGCCTGTTTGCCAACCTCATCCGCAGCCGCGACGATCGCGGGATGAACGGCGGACGGCAACTGGTGCTCGACGCTGCGCCCGGCGCGCATACGGTGATGGGCGTCCCGACCCAATTGGAACGTGTCGCAGAAAACCTGATCGACAACGCCGTGTCCTTTTCTCCACCCGAAGGCGTGGTCAGCGTCACCATCCGCCAATCGGGCCGCCAGATCGTCACCGAGGTTTGCGACGAAGGCCCCGGCATCGCGCCAGAACGGCGCGAGAATGTGTTCCGGCGCTTCCACTCCGACCGGCCCGAGGGCGAGAGCTTCGGCAACCACTCCGGCCTCGGCCTCGCCATCGGGCGGGCGATTGCCGAGGCGCATGACGGCGCATTGACCGCGGATGCCCGCCCTGATGGCGCAGACGGCGCGTGCCTGCGCCTGAGGCTGCCGGCCGCGCCATGAGCGCCATGGTGCTTCAGGCAAGCGCGGTTGTGATCGCTGGCCGTGCGCTGCTGATCGAAGGCCCGCCCGGAAGCGGCAAATCGAGCCTCGCGCTGGCGCTGATCGATCGCGGCGCAGGGTTGATCGGCGATGACGGGGTGACGCTGGAGCAGGACGGCGACCTGCTGATCGCCAGCCCGCCCCCCAATATCGCGGGGTTGCTCGAAGTGCGCGGCGTGGGCCTTGTCCACCTCGCGGTGGCCCCGCCCGCCCCGGTGGCGCTGATCCTTGCGCTTGGTGGCCCTGCGCCCGATCGTCTGCCTGAAACGCCCCTCGCCTGCCGCGTGATCGCCGGGGTCGCGGTGCCGGTGCTCGCCTTCGATCCGGGCACCATTGCCCCCGCTGCGCGCGCCGAATGGGCGCTGCGGGTGCATGGCCTCACGTGCAAACCCGCTTCCCTTTGCCCCGCCGAAGCGGCAGATGATGGCGCATGACCGAGCCTGACACCCCTCCCGCCCAGCGGCAGCTTCTGCTTGTCACCGGACTTGCAGGCGCGGGCAAATCGACCGCGCTGGCCGTGCTGGAGGATCTCGGCTGGGAGACGATCGATAACTTCCCGGTGCGGATGCTGAAGCGTCTTGTGACCATGCCGGACGAAGCGCGCGGCCCGCTCGCCATCGGCTTCGATTCGCGCACCCGCGGTTTCGTGCCGGCCGACATTATCGCGCTGGTGAAAGATCTTGCCGCACGGCCCGATATCGCGCTGACCTTTCTGTTCCTCGACTGCGCCGGGGGCGAACTGGAACGGCGCTTCAACGAAACCCGCCGCCGCCACCCGATGGCCGACGGTCGTCCGGTGATGGAGGGCATCGCGGCCGAGCGCGAATTGCTCGAACCCCTGCGCCGCTGGGCCGAGGTGATGATCGACACCTCGGCTATGACCAGCAACGACCTGCAGGGCCGCATCCGCGAACTGTTCACGCCCGCCAGCGATGATGCCGCGCTGACGCTCACCCTGTCGAGCTTCGGCTTCGCGCGCGGGATGCCGCCGCTGGCCGATCTGGTGTTCGACATGCGCTTTCTCGACAATCCGCACTGGGTGCCGGCCTTGCGCGAACAGACCGGGCAGGACGCGCCGGTGGGCGAACACATCATGCGCGACCCGGCTTTTGCCGACGCCTTCGCGCGGATCCGTGACCTGCTGCTGATGCTGCTTCCGCGCTATGCCGCGCAGGGCAAGCCCTATGTCCACGTCGCCTTCGGCTGTACCGGCGGGAGACATCGATCGGTGTTCACGGCCGAGACAATGGCTCAGGCCTTGCGCGATGCGGGATTTTCGCCCACTGTCCGGCACCGCAATCTGGGCTCGCGCGCGGCCGACACCATTGAAAGGGATCGCCGCTAGTCCCGGTTGTCGGTAATTGGCGGCATGGTGCAAGGCGCATTGTCCCGCACGGTCAAAACGCGTAAGGCATGCCCCCGGCGGGCAGTTAACGGATCCCTATTCACACATGATCGGCTTGATCCTGGTAACCCATGGCCGCCTTGCGGACCAGTTTGTCGAGGCAATGGAGCACGTTGTCGGCCCGCAGGACGGGATCGTCACGGTCTGCATCGGCCCGCATGACGACATGGAGCAACGCCGCGCCGACATCGCCGGGGCCATTGCAACGGTCGACGCGGGCAAGGGCGTGATCATCCTCACCGATCTGTTCGGCGGCACCCCGTCCAACCTCGCGATCTCGCTGCTCGATGCAGGCCGGGTCGAAGTGATCGCGGGTATCAACCTGCCGATGCTGATCCGCCTCGCCGGCGCGCGCAAGGCGATGGACGTGACCGCCGCGGTTCACGCCGCACAAACTGCCGGTCGCAATTACATCACCATCGCCAGCGAGCTTCTGGGGCAGGACACCGCCCCGGCGCGGGCCAAGGCCTGAAGGATCGCCGCTGTGGGGGAGGCAAGGCAGAGCGTCACTATCGTCAACCGCAGAGGGCTGCATGCCCGCGCGAGCGCCAAGTTCGTCGGCGCGGTTGCCGCACTGGCTGATGGCGTGAAGGTGACCGTTTCGAAGACTCCGCACAGTGCGGCAGGCGGCTCGATCCTCGGGCTGATGATGCTGGGCGCGGCCAAGGGCGACACGGTCGAGATTGCGGTCGAAGGCGAAGGCGCCGAAGCGGTGCTGGCTGATCTGATCGCGCTGGTCGCGGACGGCTTCGGCGAAGATTGACGCGCGCAGACCAAACCGCCAGCGATCCCGCCATGCGCAAGCACATTACCGGCTTTTCCAACCCGACCGTCAAATATCTGCGCTCCCTGCGCGACAAGAAGCATCGCAAGCGCGCCGGCCAGTTTCTGGTCGAGGGGCTGCGGCTGCTCGAAGACGCGCGCGCCTCGGGCCGGGTGCCCCAGACCTTGGTCATGGCCGAGGGGCGCGAACACGCGCTTCTGGCGCGGCTTGAGGCTGACGTTGTTGCGGCGGGCGGTGAGGTTATCGAGACCACGCCTGACATCCTCTCCAAGATCACCGGCAAGGAAAACGCCCAGAGCGTGGCGGGCGTGTTCGACGAATGGGACACGTCGCTGGCGGTGCTGGATCGCACCACCGCGCCGATCTGGCTGGTGGCGCAGGCGCTGCGCGATCCGGGCAACCTCGGCACGATGCTGCGCACCTGTGATGCCGTGGGCGCAGGCGGGCTGATCCTGATCGACGATTGCGCCGACCCCTTCAGCGCCGAAGCCGTGCGCGCCAGCATGGGGGCGGTGTTCACCGTGGGCGTGGCGCAGGCGCGGTGGGATGAGTTTCTGCCATGGCTGCGCAGCGGTGCAGGCCAGTTGGTCGCGGCGAGCCTGCGCGACGCGGTGCCTTATCGCGGCGCGGCGTATGAGGCGCCGTGCTTCATCCTCGTCGGCAACGAATCGCAGGGGCTGCCCGAAGGCTACGAGGCGGCCTGCGATCTGCGGGTCACCATGCCGATGCGGGGCCGTGCCGACAGCCTCAACGCGGCAGTCGCGGGCGCGGTGCTGGCTTACGAAGTGCTGGCGGGGCTGGAGGGGTAATTACTCCGCCGCGTCCTTGCGCGCTTCCAGCGCCGGATACTCGGCCTCGACCGCATCACCATCAGCCGCGTTGTAGCGCGGGGCGCTTTCCACCAGCGGCACCGCCTCGATCTCGCGCTTGCCGATTTCGACGCCCTTTTCCGCGAGCCGCCGCCCGGACGACAGCACGTTGCGCTCAAAGCTGCCGACGAACTTGTTGTAATTGTTGACCGCACTCTCAAGTCCGCCGCCGACGCGCTTCAGGTGCTCGGCTGCGGTGGCGAGGCGGTCGTACAATTCTGCGCCCATCCGACCGATTTCCGCCGCTTCGCTGGCCATCTTGTCCTGCCGCCACACCTGCGCGACCGTGCGCGCGATCGCGACGAGATTGGTCGGCGTTGCCAGCAGCACCTTGTTGCGGAAGGCGAAGTCCCACAATTCGGGATCATGTTCGAGCGCGGCGGCGACGAAATGTTCGCCCGGCACGAACATCACGACATAATCGGGCGCGTCGTCGAACTGGCTCTGGTAGCTTTTCGAACCCAGCGTCTGCACGTGACCCCGCATCGATTTGGCGTGGAGATCCAAGTGGCGCTTGCGCTCGGCGTCGTCGTCCGTTTCGAAGGCGGCTTGATAGGCGTTCAACGATACCTTCGAATCGATGACCAGCTTCTTCTGGCCCGGCACATTCACAATCGCATCGGGCCGCAAGCGCCCTTCATCCGTCTCCATCGATTGTTCGAGATGGAAATCGGTATGCTCGGCCAGCCCGCATTGCTCAAGCACGTTCTGCAACGCGCGTTCCCCCCATCGACCGCGCGCCTTGGGGCCGCTGGTCAGCGAATTGCCGAGCCGCTGCGCCTCGCGCCGCACCTGTTCCTGGCCTTCCTTCATCGACTGGATCAGGCCGGTCAGCTGCCCGAAAGCATCGGTGCGCTTGGCCTCAAGATCGGCGACCTGCCTTTCGTAATTTGCCAGTTTGTCGCCCACCGGAGACAACAGCGCCTTGATCTTGGCCTCGCCCGCTTCCTCGGACTGGCGAAAGCGCGCCTCGGCCCGTTCCAGAAACGCCTTCTGCGCCTGTTCGAGCACCCGGCTGCCGGCGTTCTCGAACTCCTTGCGCAAGCTTTCCTGCGCGGCGAGCAAGCCCGCTTTCTGTTCGGCAAAGGCTTTCTCGCGTTCGGTGGAGGCGCTTTCCAGCGCGGCCAGCCGTTCGGCCAAGGCCGCCCGATCGGCCTGCACCGCGTCGAGCCGCAGCTGCAAGCCTTCAGCCTGCCCAGCCCGCTCCTTCAGCCCTGCAACCTCGATCCGCGCTTCGCCCAGTTCGGCGATGGCGCGGGCGAATTTCGCCTCACCCTCAGCCCCCGCAGCCTCTGCCGCCGCCAATCGCGCACGCAGATCAGCCAGCGGACGCGAAGCGAGGAACCAGCCGAGCGCGGCGCCAAGCGCAGCGCCGAGAATCAGGGTGATGAGCGGGAGAATCGATGCGTCCATGCTGCAATCCTACACGGAACGAATGGAGAACGCTAGAGGCTTGGCCCCGCTTTCCAACACAAAAGCTGGACCCCGGATCAAGTCCGGGGAAACGGCACAGGGTGCTGACAATCGGCGCGCATTGGCGTCAGGCAGCCAGCGCACGGGCCTTGCGGAGCGTCGAGACCACTTCGAAAAGGCCGCCGCCAACCGCTATCGCGAGCAGCCCGACCATAATCCCGTCGGGTTGGGGATCGCGCCATTTGTCGAACAGCAGGAAGCCCCAGCAAGCGGTGATGAACACCCAGATCGCCGCATGTTGCAGGTGATCCGCCCGGGTCCTGGCCGGTTCTTCGGCAGGTGAGTCCATGCCGACTGAATGGGCGAAAAAGCCCCAGACGAGCCAGATCAGCGGAAGAAGAAGCAGGATCGGCAGAACAACCAGAGCCTCACCCAGCCATTCCGCCATCATCGCCTCACGCCGCCCGGCGGATCTTTTCGAGCTTCTTCAGCACCATCGCGCGCTTCAGCCGCGACAGGTGGTCGATGAACAGGATGCCTTCCAGATGGTCCATCTCGTGCTGCAGGCAGGTCGCCATCAGGCCGGTTAGCGCCTCTTCATGGGTCGCGCCGTCCAGATCCTGATAGCGCACCCGGCAGGTCGCCGGACGATCGACATCGGCGTAGATCTCGGGGACCGAGAGGCAGCCTTCCTGATAGGTCGAAAGCTCGCGCGCCGGATCGAGGATCACCGGGTTGATGAACACGCGCGGGTCGTTCTTCGTCGCGGGATGCGTGTGCGAATGGCCGTCATGCGCGCATTCCACAGGCTCGGCATCCGGGTCTTCGGGCTGGAGATCGATCACCAGCACGCGCTTGGGCACGCCGACCTGGATCGCGGCGAGGCCGATGCCGGGGGCATCATACATCGTCTCGAACATGTCTTCGACCAGCGTGCGCAGCTCGGGGCCGAACTCATGCGGTTCGACCGGAGTCGAGACGGTCTTCAGCCGGGGGTCCGGCACTTCAAGGATTTCGCGGATAGCCATGGCGTGCAAAATAGGGGCCACGATCGCAAGGCGCAAGCGCGATGCTCCGATCAAAGTGATCGACGCAACCAGCGCTTGCCGACATGGCCGCATGCAGGGCAGCGCCCGATATAGGATTTCTCCGCGTTGGCCTTGTAGCGGATGCCGCCCATGTCCCACACATTTTCGCCATGGCCACATTGGCCGCATTCATATTTCCACTCGCGGGATTCGCGCTCAACCCCGGGGCCGAAAAGCCAGGTGAAGAAGCGTTGCGTGCGGTTCATCCCGGGGGTCTCGTCAGTCTGAGCGGCGTTATTACATTGGCCGCCGCGCCCTGAGCGCCTGCGCCAGCGTTCCTTCATCAAGGTAGTCCAGCTCCCCCCCCACCGGCAAGCCATGGGCAAGCTGGGTGACGCGCACCGGGTGCGCCTCAAGCCGTTCAGCGAGGTAATGCGCCGTGGTCTGGCCTTCCAAGGTGGCGTTCATGGCGAGCACCACTTCGTCGATCCCGCCGCCCTCGACGCGGGAAAGCAGGCTGGCGATGTTGAGGTTTTCGGGCGCGATGCCGTCAAGCGCGGACAGCCTGCCGCCCAGCACATGATAGCGGCCGGGAAACAGTCGCGCGCGGTCCAGCGCCCAGACGTCCGACACTTCCTCGACCACACACAGCGCGCGGGCATCGCGGCGCGGATCGGCGCAGATGCCGCAGGGGTCGCGGGTGTCGACATTGCCGCAGATCTGGCATTCGACCAGCGTTTCGGCGACGCCCGCCAGCGCTTCGAGCAGCGCAGGAAGGGCGGATTCGCGGTGCTTGACCAGCCACAGCACCGCCCGCCGCGCGGAACGCGGCCCCAGGCCCGGCAGGCGGGCCAGCGCGGAACTCAGCGCCTCGATCTCTTGCGATGCCATGGGGGGAGAGATAGGGGCTGCGCTTCGCTTAACAAAGGCTGCGGGTCACGCTTATGCGCATCATCTTCATGGGGACGCCGGATTTCGCGGTTCCGGCCCTGCGCGCGCTCCATGCAGCAGGGCATGAGGTGGTGTGCGTCTACACCCAGCCGCCGCGGGCTGCGGGACGCGGCAAGCAGCTGCGCCCGACGCCGGTGCAGGGGGCGGCCGAAGCCTTGGGGCTGCCGGTGCGCTGCCCCGTGTCTTTGCGAAATGCCGAGGCGCAGGCGGAGTTTGCGGCGCTCGGCGCCGATGTGGCGGTGGTGGCAGCCTATGGCCTGATCCTGCCGCAAGCGGTGCTGGATGCGCCGGCGCATGGCTGCCTCAATATCCACGCGAGCCTGCTGCCGCGATGGCGCGGCGCCGCGCCGATCCACCGTGCGGTGATGGCGGGCGATGCCGAGACGGGCGTGACGATCATGCAGATGGAAGCCGGGCTGGATACCGGCCCGATGCTGCACAAGGTCACCGTGCCGGTGGGGCGCAAGACGACGGGCGACTTGTTCGAGGAACTGGGCGCGGCAGGCGCTGCGGCGATGGTGGAGGTGCTGGCGGATCTCGCCGCCTTCCCGCCAGAGGTGCAGGACGATGCCTCCGCAATCTACGCGCCAAAGATCGACAAGGCGGAGGCGAAGATCGATTGGCCGCAGGATGCTGCCGAGATCGAGCGCCTGGTGCGCGGTCTGGCCCCCTTCCCCGGCGCTTGGTTCGAGCTTGAAGGGGAGCGCGTCAAGCTGCTGCTAGCCGAGGTTGCCGCAGGTTCGGGCGTTCCCGGCACAGTGCTGGATGACGATTTCACCATCGCTTGCGGGAATGGCGCGATCCGTCCGCTCAGGCTCCAGCGCGCGGGCAAGCCGGTGCTGGACCGCGCCGAATTCCTGCGCGGGCGCGCGGTGGCGGCGGGGACGGTGCTGCGATGACCGGTCTCCGTCGCTACGCTGCAACTGCGACGTCGGTTGCCGCGATTTTGCTGACCTTTGTCCTCGCGGAACGCTCTGACGCAGGCGAGACATCGGGAGGCCAGTTGACTGGCCCGATGATCCTTGCTTGCTTTGTCGCCGTGCCCGTGCTGCTTTCGGCGATCATCGCCCACATCTGGTACCCGCGCCTTGGCATCGCGCTCTGGATCGGCGGCACATTGCTCACGGTGCCGCTCGCCACCTGGTGGTTGGTTCCGGGGTGGTGGAGCGCGATCGCCCCTTGGCCGAGCGCGGGCACGCTGCCGATGTTCAACCTACGCTGGGACTGCATCATCCTGTTGGCCTGCCTCTTTGTTGCGTTGTGGCTGCAAAGCCGGCCTTCGCAATCATGACCCGCTTCGCCCTCACCCTCGAATTCGACGGCACGCCGTTCTTCGGCCTGCAACGCCAGTCCCACGGGCCGAGCGTGCAGCAGTCCATCGAGGATGCCATTGCGCGGGTCACCGGAGAGAGCGTGACGCTCCATTCGGCAGGCCGCACCGATGCGGGCGTTCATGCGCTGGCGATGCGCAGCCATGTCGATATCGAAAAGCCCTTCGCCCCCTTTCGGCTGATGGCCGCGATCAACGCGCAAGTGCGGCCCGATCCCGTTGCGGTGACCGCCTGCGAGGTGGTGCCGGATGATTGGCATGCGCGCTTTTCCTGCACCGGGCGGCGTTACCTCTATCGCATCGTCAATCGCCGCGCGCCGCTCACCCTTCAGCGCGACCGCGCGTGGCATGTCGCCCAGCCGCTCGACGCCGAGGCCATGCACCGCGCCGCGCAGGCTCTGGTCGGGCGGCACGACTTCACCACCTTCCGTTCGGTCCATTGTCAGGCCGCCGATCCGGTGAAGTCGCTCGACCTGCTGGAGGTGGAGAAGGTCGGTGAGGACATCCACATCCACGCCGCCGCGCGCAGCTTTCTGCATCATCAGGTGCGCAGCATGGTCGGGTGCCTCAAACTGGTCGGCGCTGGCACATGGCCGGAAAGCCGCATGGCCGAGGCACTGGCCGCGCGTGACCGCAACGCTTTAGGGCTTAACGCGCCCCCCCACGGCCTCTACTTCGTCGAGGCAACCTACCCGGATTCGCGAGAGGAATCACAATGACGACCACCGGAAAGCAGCTCTTCACCACCCTCACCGCCGACGGCAAGCTGACGCTGGAGGTGGCGGAAAGCACCTTCCCCGCCCCCACCGGCAATCAGGTGCTGGTCAAGATGGAAGCCGCGCCGATCAACCCGTCGGACCTCGCGATCCTCACCAGCGCCGCCGATTTCGAGACCGCCGAATACACCCCCGGCAAGGTCGTCGCGACCATGCCCGAGCCGTTCCTCACCGGAAACAAGGGCCGCCACGGCCAGCGTCTGCCAGCGGGCAACGAAGGCGCAGGCACGGTGATCGCCACCGGTGACAGCGACATGGCCAAGGCGCTGATGGGCCAGCGGGTCGCCTGCGTGCCCGGCAATGCCTTCAGCCAATATGCCATCGCCGATGCGATGATGTGCATTCCGCTGGGCGATCATTCGTCCGAAACCGGCGCGTCGAGCTTCGTCAACCCGATGACCGCGCTGGGCTTTGTCGAGACGGCGAAGATGGAAGGCCACTCGGCCATCGTCCACTTGGCCGCGGCCTCGAACCTCGGCCAGATGCTCAACCGCATCTGCATCGAGGACGGGATGAAGCTCGTGAACATCGTCCGCAAGCCCGAGCACGTCGCGATGCTCAAGGCGCAGGGCGCGACCTATGTGGTCGATAGCTCGGCCCCCACCTATATGGCCGACCTGCGTGCGGCGATTGCCGAAACCGGCGCATACCTCGGCTTCGATCCGATCGGCGGCGGGCAGGCCTCGGACGGCGTGCTGAAGGCGATGGAACAGGTCGCTGCGAGCCAGATGGGCGAGTTTTCGCGCTATGGGTCGAACCAGCAGAAGAAGATGTACATCTACGGGCGGCTGGATCTCCAGAACCCGACCATTCTGACCGCCTCCTACGGCTTGCAGTGGTGCGTCGCGGGCTGGCTGCTGACCCCGTTCCTGCAGCGTGCGGGCATGGAAACCGTGGTGCGGATGCGCGGGCGGGTGCAGGCGAACCTCACCACCACCTTCGCCAGCCACTACAAGGCCAAGGTGACGCTGGAGGGGATGCTGGAGAAGGACGCGATCTGCGATTACCGCCAGATGAAGACCGGCGAGAAGTACCTGGTCACGCCCTGGGGGTGAGGGGTTTGGCAGCCACGAAAAGGGGGGCGGCGATCAGCCCTCCCCCCTATTCGTCATCCCGGCAAAGACCGGAACCCAGAGCGGCGAGCGCTGCCCTGTGAGGCCCTAGGCCCCAGCCTACGCCGGGGTGACGGGAGTGGCTGAGGACTCTCCGGTATCTCCTGAAGCTGCTTCGCGCTTGATGCAGGCCGAGTTCAATTTGAGGCCGTGCCATCGCCCAATACTCAGCCTTGACCGGACTTTGCGCGCATAGGACTCCGGAGCAAGCGGCCGCTTGGCCTGGTGCCTCTTGGTGTTGCAGAACCAACATGCTGCAACGATGTTGCCGGGAGTATCGGTTCCCCCGTCACAGCGGGCCACGAGATGCTCGGCAGTGGCCCGCAAATGACGGATCGCGCTGACCTTCAATCCGTAGACCTCTGCGAAGCGGGACGGATGGTCGGACCACATCGGCTGGTGACAATAATAGCATCGACCTGCCTGAGCCATAAACTTCAGGTTTCTGATTTTTCTGATCTTTTTCAAATCACACCTCCAATGACAGCTTGTCATTGTGGTATGCGCCGGCGCGATGCCGTCCCGAGGCGGGTGAGCTTATGCTCGCATACTAGGCCGCTTGTGCGTGCCCCACAGTCCTCGACAAGATCGCGATATCGTCGATCTCGAAGCGGTTTGCCTGATCACACGCGCCTCTGCAAGAGCATTCAGAACGGTGGCACCTCACCCCCCGTCAAACGCCGCCTGCACCCGCGCCGCGTCCGTAATCCCGTTCGCGATCAGCACCATCAGCAGCACTCGCGCCTTGGCCGGGCCGAGCGCGCGCGCTGCCACCAGCCCGAGCGCGTCGTCATCGACCTCGACATTGCGGTCGACGATGCCTTCATCGACGCGGGTGGAGCGCACCACCGGCACGCCGCGCGCCGCTGCTTCGGACAGGGCGGCGATCACGCTGGCGGGCGCGTTGCCCTGCCCCATGCCCGCCAGCACCATGCCCTTGCAACCAATGCCCAGCAGGGCGGCGACCGGCTGTTCGTCCATCCCCGCGCCCGCTGTCAGGATCGCCACGCGCGGCAGGCCTTCCGGGAAGGCATAGCGCGCGCCCTCGCCCGCACGGTGCGCCGGCCCGAACCAGTCGAGGCTGGCGGGCGTCACCCGCGCCAATGGCCCCCTCGGGAAGCTGCGGAAGGCGTCGATCGCCGAGGTCGCGGCCTTGCGCGCATCGCGGGCGGCCAGCACGGCATCGCCCATGACCAGCATGACCCCGCGCCCCGCCGCTGCAGGATCGCTCGCCACCTTCACCGCGTTCGCAAAGTTGCGCATTCCGTCCGCCCCCACCGCATCGGCGGGCCGCATCGCGCCGACCAGCACGACGGGCTTGGGCGTCGGCAGTGTCAGATCGAGCAGAAAGCCGGTCTCCTCCGCCGTATCGGTGCCGTGGGTGATGATGATTGCATCGACCGCCGGATCGGCCAGCGCCCGCGTGCAAGCCCCGTGGAGCGCCTGCCACTCGGCCCAGCCGATATCCTGTGAGCCGATCCGGGCCACATCTTGCGGCATCAGCTCCGCCACCAGCCCCAGCGCATCAAGGTGCGCGATCAGGGTTTCCAGCGCCAGCCCGCCGGGGCGATAGGCCGCGCCGGTCGCGCCGCTGCCCGCGCCTGCAATCGTGCCGCCAGTGCCAAGGACAAGGATGCGAGGGGGATTGTTCATGCCCCGCCCCTAAGCCCTGTCAGCGCGCGGGGGAAGCATCGAACTGGGCGAAGACCGCAGCCAGCCCCGGCACATCGGGCTCCTTGCGCAGCGCCTCCAGCGCGGCGGCAATGTCGATGTCGAGCACGGACACCCCCGCCTCATACCCCACACCTTCCGCGCCCAGCGAGCGGGCCAGCGCCAGCGCTGGGCGGTTTTCGGGCAGGATATTGACGGCAAAATGCACCAGCCCCTCGCGCGCGCAATCGAGCAGCAGCACGGCCGTCAGCAACCGCGCAAGGCCGCGCCCGTGATAGGCATCGACCACGGCGACCGAATATTCGGCGGTAACGGGATCGTCCGCCTCGCGGAAGGCATGGACCACGCCCAGCGCCGGGGTGCCGGGCATGTCAGACCGCAGCGCGCCCCACGCGATGTGGTCATGCCCGTCAACGCTCGCCAAAGCGCGCAAGACCTGCGGCGGCGCCTCTCGCATACCGGAGAAAAACCGCAGATAGCGCGATTGCGGCGAAAGCTGCGCGATCCCTTCGCGGAGGCGCTGTTCGTCCTCGGGCCGCACCCGGCGGATGCAGACCGGGGTGCCGTCATTGAGCTGCGTCTCGATGATCACGAATGCCTCGATGCGGTTGCAAAGCTGGCCGCATTCTAACAGCTTCCCCGCATCATGGCCAAACCGGCAAAGGCGGCTTGACCGCAGGCCGATCCCCGCTAAATCGCAAGGCCCACGCCGTGGGGCGGTTAGCTCAGTTGGTAGAGCATCTCGTTTACACCGAGAGGGTCAGCGGTTCGAGCCCGTTACCGCCCACGGCGCGCCATTTCCCGATAGCGCGAAAGGCCGTCGATGGACCTGCAACTCGAAGGCAAAACCGCACTTGTGCTGGGCGCGAGCAAGGGGTTGGGGCGGGCGATTGCCGCCTCGCTTGCAGCCGAAGGCGCCGAGGTCATCACGGTTGCGCGTTCGGCGGGCGACGATGCGGGGCCGCACCACATCATCGCCGATCTTGACGATCCTGCCGCGCCGCAAGCCATCATCGCCGCCGTTCGCGAAGGCGGCAAACCGGTCGATATCCTTGTGCTCAACGCAGGCGGACCGCCAACAGGCGCGGCGGCGACCACCACGCCGGGCGATTTCGCCGCTGTGATGGACCGGATGTTCAACGCCCAGCTTGCGCTGGCGCAGGCGCTGCTGCCCGACATGCGGGCGCGCGGGTTCGGGCGGATCCTGGCGGTTGCCTCGACCAGCCTCGTCACCCCGATTCCCGGCCTTGTGCTCTCCAACGCCGTACGGGCGATGCTGGCATCGTGGTGCAAGACCCTCGCCGCAGAGGTCGCCGCTGATGGCGTGACGGTCAACCTGCTGCTCCCCGGCCAGATCGCGACCGACCGGTTGACCAGCCTCCACGGCATGATGGCGCAGGGCAGCGGCATCGCGCCCGAACAGGTCACCGCCCGCGCGATTGCCGCGATTCCCGCCGGACGGCTCGGCCGGCCCGAGGAATTCGGCGACATCGCCGCCTTCCTCGCCTCCCCGCGCGCCGGGTTCATCACCGGCAGCGCGATCAAGGTCGACGGCGGACAGACAGCGACGCTCTGACCCGCCGCGCTTGCGCCGCCTGCCGGGTATCGGTAGCGCGTCCCCCATGTCCTCAGCTTTCATCGCGCTCCAGCATATCCTGCCCCAGCACGCCCTCTCGCGCTTCGCCGGGAGCCTTGCGTCGAGCCGGACCCCGTGGCTGCGTGACCGGCTGATCCGGCGCTTCGTTGACGCTTACGGCGTCGACCTCAGCGAAGCGGCGCGCGGGATCGGGGAATTTGCCAGCTTCAACGACTTCTTCACCCGCGAGCTGAAACCCGGCGCGCGCCCGCTGGCCGATAGCGCGGCGTTTATCCTCTCGCCGGCCGATGGCGCGGTCAGTCAGCTTGGCCCCGTCACCGGCGGGCGGATCATCCAGGCCAAGGGGCGCGATTACTCTGTCGCCGAAATCCTCGGGTGCAGCTCTGCCGAGGCCGCAAGGTTCGAGGGCGGGCGGTTCATGACCATCTACCTCAGCCCGAAAGATTACCACCGCGTCCACATGCCCGCCGCAGGGACGCTGACGCAGACCAGCTACATTCCGGGCGACCTGTTTTCGGTCAACACCGCCACCGCTGACGGCGTGGACCGCTTGTTCGCCCGCAACGAGCGGCTGTCGTGCCGCTTCGACGGGCCGGACGGGCATTTTGCCAGCATCATGGTCGGCGCGATGATCGTCGCGGGGATCGACACCGTCTGGCCCAACGCCTTCCGCACCCATGTTGCCGCCCCGGTGCACGAGGATTTCAGCGGCAAGGCCCACAGCTTTGTCGCCGGGGACGAGATGGGGCGGTTCTACCTCGGATCAACTGTGGTGCTGCTGTTCGAGCCCGGCCGCACCGAGTGGCTCGATGGCTTGAAGCCCGGCGATCCGCTGCGGATGGGTCAGGCCATTGCCCGGCGGCTGACCGCCTGACGCAGCCGAGGCGCTGGCCCTTGCAAGAAACGCACTGGCCTTGCGCAATCCGCCCGATATCAGAGCGTTGCGCGGGCAGCATCATGGCCCCGCTGGCGAAGGAACGGCGATGGAACCGCTGAATGTCGCAATCATCGGCTGCGGCCCGGCGGGGCTGGCCGCCGCCCTGCTGCTGGCGCGGCAGGGCAACCGGATCGCGATTTTCGACCAGTTTCTTGCGCCCGGCCCGGTCGGATCGGGATTGATGATCCAGCCCACCGGACTTGCCGTGCTGGCGCAGCTCGGCCTTGCCGAAGCGATCATGGCGCGGGGCGCGCGGATCGATGCGCTGGAAGGGATCGAGGAACACGGCAAGCGCGTGCTGGACGCGTCCTACGCCGCGCTAGGGCTGCCGGGCGCTTTCGGGATCGGCATCCACCGGGCCAGCCTGTTTGCGGTGTTGCTGGACGCAGCCGAGCGGCAGGCCGGGATCACGCTCCACGCCGATCATGCGGTGACAGGCAGCACCTGCGATGCACTGGGCCGCCGCCTGACCTTTGCCGCACGCGATCCCAGCGCGCCCTTCGATCTGGTGGTCGACGCCAGCGGCTGGCGCACGCAGTTCGACACTGCGCCCAAAGGCATTCTCCCCTTCGGCGCGCTATGGGCGAGCCTGCCGACGCTGCCGGGCGATCCCTTTGCAGGCAACCTGCTCGAACAGCGCTACCGCCGCGCCAGCCAGATGGCGGGGGTGCTGCCGATCGGCAGCAGGACGGGCACAGGTACAAGCGAGGTCGCGTTCTTCTGGTCGCTGAAGGCGGAGGATTACGCCGTCTGGGCCGACACCCCGCTCGATGACTGGAAGGCCGAGGTGCTACGCCTGTGGCCCGCGCTGGACGGGTTGCTGGCGCGGATCACGACCCGCGAGCAGCTCACCTTTGCGCGCTACGCCCACCGCACCCTGCCCCGCCCGGTCGGCGAACGGATGATCGCAATCGGCGACGCCTGGCATTCCGCCAGCCCGCAGCTTGGTCAGGGCGCGAATATGGCGCTGCTCGATGCATGGAGCCTGGCGCGCGGGCTGGCCGAAGGGCGCACCCTGCCTGAAAAGCTGCGGCTGGCAGCCAGCTGGCGGCAGGACCATGTGTGGCTGTACCAATGGGTCACGCGGCTGTTCACCCCGCTGTACCAATCGGATTCGCGGGTGCAGGCGGCCTTGCGCGACCGCTTGCTGGCGCCCCTGTCGCGGCATTGGCCGACATCGGCGATCCAGGCGCAGCTGATGAGCGGGTTGTTCGGCTTCCCGCTCGCCCCGCTGGGCCTTGCCCTGCCCGATTATCCCGGCTTGGCCGCCAGCGCCCCGCGCACCAACGCGACCGCCTCGGGCGCGGACCAGTCATAGCCGCCCGTCACGCGCAGCACTTCCTTGCCCGTGGCATCGAACAGGATGGTCAGCGGCAACACGCCTTCGGGCGTGAACTGGGCGGACAGTTCGGCATCGGGATCGAGCCAGGGTTCAAGCCGCGTGAAGCTGTTCTTGGCAAAGAACGGCGTCACCACCTCGGCCCCGCGCACATCCTGACTGACGGTGATGACGCGCACCTCGCCCTCCAGCGCGCCCGCCAGCGCGTCAAGCTGCGGCATTTCCTTGACGCAGGGCGCGCACCAGGTCGCCCACAGGTTCACCAGCACCGGCCCGTCCTGCGCGGCCAGATCGAGCGTCTTGCCCGCCGGATCGGCAAATTGCAGCGCGGGCAGCGGCGTGCCGGCGAATGTCCGCACCACCGTGCCAGCGGCAGCCTGCTCCGCAGCGTCTGCCGGTTGCGCCGGGGCTTCGGCGGCCCTATCGCATCCCGCCAGCAACAGGAGCGGTAGTGCCAGAATGAGTGACGAGCGGGACATGACAGGCTCCGGTGCCAAAGAAACACAAGGTGCTGCGACCAACGCCATGTGGGGCGGGCGCTTCGCTGATGGCCCTAGCGCCATCATGCGCGAAATCAACGCCTCGATCCCGTTCGACAAGGCGCTGTGGCGGCAGGACATCGCCGCATCCAAGGCCCACGTCGCGATGCTGGGCGCGGCGGGCATTATCGCTGCCGAGGATGCCGAGGTGATCGCGGGCGGCCTCGACGCGGTGGCCGCCGAGTATGAAGCGGACGGCGTTCCCGAAGACTGGGACCGCGAAGACATCCACATGACCACCGAAGCCCGCCTTGCCGAGCTGATCGGGCCGGTCGCAGGCCGCCTGCACACCGCGCGCAGCCGCAATGATCAGGTGGCGACCGATTTCCGCCTGTGGGTGCGCGATGCAATGGCGCAGATGGACGAAGGCCTTGGCGCCTTGCAGCGCGCGCTCGTGACGCGCGCGGGCGAGCACGCAGGCAGCATCATGCCCGGCTTCACCCATTTGCAGACCGCGCAGCCGGTAACCCTCGGCCACCACCTGATGGCCTATTACGAGATGTTCCGGCGTGACCGGGCGCGTCTGGCCGATGCGCGTGTGCGGATGAACGAATGTCCGCTGGGCAGCGCCGCGCTGGCAGGCACCGGCTTCCCCATCGACCGCGAGGCAACCGCAAGCGCGCTGGGCTTCGACCGGCCCACCGCCAATTCATTGGACGCTGTGTCAGACCGCGATTTCGCGCTCGATTTCCTGTGGTGCTGTTCGTCCACTGCGCTGCACCTTTCGCGTTTGGCGGAAGAGCTGATCCTGTGGGCAAGCCAGCCCTTCGGCTTCATCCGCCTGCCTGACAGCCTGTCCACCGGCTCGTCGATCATGCCGCAAAAGAAAAACCCCGATGCCGCCGAACTGGTGCGCGGGCATAGTGGCCGAGTGATCGGCGCGCTGACCAGCCTGATGATCACCATGAAGGGCCTGCCGCTCGCCTATTCCAAGGACATGCAGGACGACAAGCCGCCGGTGTTCGAGGCCGCCAGCCTGATGGAACTCAGCATCGCAGCGATGACCGGGATGATCGCGGGTGCCACCTTCAACACCGCCCGGATGCGCGCCGCCGCCGAACTCGGCTATGCCACCGCGACCGACCTTGCCGACTGGCTGGTGCGGGTGCGCGGCATTCCGTTCCGCGAGGCGCATCACATCACCGGAAGCGCGGTGAAGCTGGCGGAGCAGCGCGGCATCGCGCTTGACGCTCTGCCGCTTGCCGATCTTCAGGCGATTGATGCGCGGATCGACGAAAGCGTCTATGCTGCGCTCTCGGTCGATGCCTCGGTCGCGGCGCGTGCATCTTATGGTGGAACCGCGCCCGATCAGGTCCGTTTGCAAGTCGCCCGCGCCGCGCGCGCGCTGGGCATGGAGGAATGATGCGAAACCTCGCCCTGTTGGGCCTTGCCGGCCTTGTTTCGGCCTGCGGGTCGGTCGCCCCGCTGACGCCGCCGGACGGCGCAAGCCTGCCCGCCAAGCCCTATGGCGCAGCGGACAAGCCGACTGCCGAAGAACTGCTGCGCCGCGACGCTCTCGCCGCGCCTGAACGCAGCGTGGAATTGCGCCGCCGCTCGGAAGAACGGCAGGACGATCCGTTTGATTTGCCACCCGAATAGAAACGACACCTGATGGACCATTTTGCCTATCGTGACGGCGTGATGCACGCCGAGGATGTGCCGCTGCCGGTGATCGCGGACGCGGTCGGCACGCCCGTCTATGTCTATTCGCGCGCCACGCTGGAGCGCCATGCCCGCGTGTTCCGTGAGGCTTTGGAGGCGGTGCCGGACAAGCTGATCGCCTTTGCCGTGAAATCGAACCCCAATCTGGCGGTGCTCAAGGTGCTCGGCGCGCAGGGCATGGGCGCGGACGTGGTTTCGGTGGGCGAGATGCGCCGCGCGCTGGCGGCGGGGATTGCGCCGGAGATGATCGTGTTCTCCGGCGTGGGCAAGACCGCCGCCGAAATGGTCGCCGCGCTGGAAGCGGGCATCGGCCAGTTCAATATCGAGAGCGAGGAAGAAGGCATCGAGCTCGCCGAAATCGCCGCCGCGCGCGGGATGACGGCGCAGTGCACGCTGCGGATCAACCCCGATGTGGATGCGGGCACGCACGACAAGATCTCGACCGGCAAGGCCGACAACAAGTTCGGCGTGCCGATCAGCGAGGCCGGGCAGATTTTCGGCGCGCTGGCGGGCCTCCCGGGGGTCAACCTGCGCGGGGTGGCGGTGCATATCGGCAGCCAGCTGGCGGATCTGGCTCCGCTGGAGACGGCCTTTCAAAAGCTCGGCGCGCTGGTTGCGGCGCTGCGCGGGGCTGGTCATGTGATCACCCATGTCGATCTCGGCGGAGGCCTTGGCGTTCCCTACCGGGTGGGCGAGGTGCTGCCTGCGCCGGCCGAATATGGCGCGATGGTTGCCCGGGTGACGAAGGACTGGGGCGTCAAGCTGATCTTCGAACCCGGCCGCGTGATCGCGGGCAATGCGGGCGTGCTGCTCACGCGGGTTGTCAGAGTGAAGCGCGGGATCAATGATCCTTTCGTGATTGTCGATGCGGCGATGAACGATCTGGCGCGGCCCGCGCTTTACGGGGCCTATCACCATTTCGAAGCGGTCGAACCTTCGGGCGCGCAGATGACCGCGAACATCGTCGGCCCGATCTGCGAAACCGGTGACACCTTCGCGATGGGCCGCGATTGCGACCGCTTGGAAGCGGGCCAGTTGGCGGTGTTCCGCACGGCGGGCGCTTACGGGGCGACCATGGCATCGTCCTACAACTCGCGCGGGTTTGTTGCCGAAGTGCTCGTCGATGGCGACAGGTTCGCCGTGGTCGCCGACCGCATCGAAGCGGGCGCGATCATGGACGCGGAACGCGTGCCCGAATGGCTCGCCTGAGGGGTTGATGGGACAAATCGCCAGCCTGCCGCTGTTCCACCAGATCACCGGGCAGAGCGTGCTGGTGCTGGGCGATGGGCCGGCGGCTGAACCTAAGCGGCGGCTGGTGGAGCGCGCCGGGGGCGTGATTATCGATGACCTCGCCCGCGCGATTGACGAAGGCGTCAGGCTTGCCTTCATCGCCTATGACGATGCGCGGGCCTGCGAGGTCGCGGCGATCAATGCGCGCTGTGCGGGGATGCTGGTCAATGTCGTAGACCGGCCCGAATTGTGCGATTTTACCACACCCTCCATCCTCGACCGTGATCCGTTGCTGGTCGCGATCGGGACAGGCGGCGCGTCGGCGGGGCTGGCCAAGCACGTGCGGCTGCGGCTGGAGCGGGTGCTGCCCGAGACGCTGGGTCTTCTTGCGAAAGCATTGGAAGCGGCGCGGCCGAGGCTGCGGCAGCGGTTTCCCGAGGGGCCTGATCGCCGCAGAGCGGTGGATGCGGCCTTGCGGGAGGGCGGCCCGCTTGATCCGTTCGATCCGGTTGCATTTGAGAAAGTCGCAGACTGGATCGAGGGTGCTGCCGGGAGCGTTACCGGACTGGTTTCAGACATCACGCTCACCAGCGCAGACCCCGAAGACCTCACTCTGCGTCAGGCGCGGTTGCTGGGCGAGGCTGATGTGCTGCTGATCGACGGAGACGTTCCACCCGCCATTCTGGCCCGCGCCCGTGCCGATGCGGCGCGCGAGCCGATCGGCATGCAGGCGGAGAGTGTGGCAGGGTCTGGCGCAGGCGAAGACGAGGCCGAAAACCCCGCACCCGGCCTCACCCTGATCCTGCGCTGGCGGCCGGAACCGGCAGCCTAGGCCGCCTGCAACACTGGCGAGCGCAGGCTGGCGAAATAGCCCGCCATGGCGGCAATCGCCTTGTCACTCAGCGCGATGAAGGCGCGGCGGCGGTCGGCGGGATCGGGCACGCGGACGAAAATGCCGGTTTCGACCATCTGGGTCAGCCAGCGCAGCGCGGTGGTGGCCGGAACGCCTGCCGCGATGCACAGTGACGTCACCGAAACCTGCGCACCTTCACCATGCGCGGCGGTCAGATCGAGCAGCATGTCCCACGCCGGATCGCCGAATAGCGCCGGATCGAAGAACCGCGCGCGGGCCTGCCGATTGGCGATCAACTGCCGCACCATCTGCGGATCGGGCAGCGGCGGCTGCACCGCGCGGGCCGCGCCAAAGCCGCCCGCCAGCGCGGCAGGCTCGGGCGCGTGGTAATCACGCTTGAACTCGGACAGCGTGCTGCCGCCGGGCGCATGGCCCATCCGGTCGAGCGAATGGGCAATCGCTTCAACCTGCTGCGACAGACGCAGCAGGGCCACGCGGTCTTCATCAGCCATTTCGCGCAGGCGCGCCGCGCCCGCTTCGCCCATGACGCGGCCGACCGCGATCACCCGTTCGGCGCGGCTGGGGGAGACAAGGATCTGCGGATTGGACTGATCGAGCACCGCGAACACATCGTCGAGCCCGGCAAGATTGGTCGCCACGATCAGCTTGGCACCAGACCGCGCCACCCGCATATCGAGCCGCGCCAGCCCTGCCAGCATCATCCCGTCGATCCCGCGCGATCCTGTCACCGCGCAATCGACCACCACCACATCGCCGAGCAGCGCAATCGGCCCTTCGAGCAGCGCGCGCAAGGAACCGCCGTCAATGCTGCGGAACCCCGCCCCGCCAAGGTCGGCGCCGATCTGGCGGCGCAGCCCTTCATCCTCGGCAAAGATCGCCACGCGGGCAGGCAGGCCTGCACCGTCATCAGCGATGTCATAGGAAAAATCGGCCTGTCCGGAAGCGTGGTTCAGCATCGACTCGACTCCAACAATGTTGGAACGATACTAGAACAAAAACGGATCAGGTCAAGTAAATCTGCGTATTAGGGCCTGATTTCAATCACTGTTCCGTCAGGAACGATGCGCCACAGCTCCTCGATTTCCGCGTTGGAGAAGGCGATGCAGCCATCGGTCCAGTCGCCCGGCATCCGGCCCATCGGCAGGCGGTTGGGCTGGCCGTGAAGGAAGATGTCGCCGCCGGGCGAGCGGCCATATTGGCGGGCAAAGGCGCGGTCTGCGGCGTTGGGATAGGAGACTTTGAGGCTCAGGTGATAGGCGCTGCCGGGGTTACGGCCTTCGATCACATAGCGGCCTTCGGGCGTGCGTTCGTCGCCTTCGAACTGCTTGTGACCTTCAGGCGCGTCTCCGAATTGCAGGCCGCGCCAGGCCTTGACCGGCTGGCCATCGGCATAGGCCACCATCAGGCGTTCGGACTTGTCGACGATCAGGTAATCGACCTGCGTGAAGCGCTGCTCCGGCACGATCCGCGCCGCCTCGCGCGCCAGCGGGGGCTGGGATGACGGCGCTTCGGCCTGCTTGGCCGGCGGATTGGCGCAGGCAGCAAGTGCGAGGAGCGACAGAAAGACGAGGCGTTTCACAGTCGCGAGACTACCCCGCCCCGCCCCGTCGGATCAATCCACAAACGGTCTAGTCGACGAAAGGATCGCGCATCAGGATCGTGTCGTCCCGCTCTGGCGAGGTCGAAACCAGCGCCACCGGACATTCGATCAGCTCCTGGATGCGCTGGATATATTTGATCGCGTTGGCCGGAAGGTCGGCATAAGAACGCGCGCCCGCCGTGCTTTCGTGCCAGCCGGGCATGTCTTCATAGATCGGCTCGCAGGCGGCCTGATCGGCGGCGTGGCTAGGGAGGTAATCATACACCTTCCCGTGCAGGCGATAGCCGGTGCAGATGCTCACGCGGTCCAGCCCGTCGAGCACGTCGATCTTGGTCAGCGCGATGCCGGTGACGCCGCTGATCGCGCAGGACTGGCGCACCAGCACCGCATCGAACCAACCGACGCGGCGCTTGCGCCCGGTGACGGTGCCGAATTCATGGCCGCGCTCGCCAAGCCGCTGGCCGACCTCGTCCTCCAGTTCCGTCGGGAACGGGCCGGAGCCGACGCGGGTGGTATAGGCCTTGACGATCCCGAGCACGAAGCCGGTCGAATTGGGGCCGAGGCCGCTGCCGCTGGCCGCCGTGCCGCTGACGGTGTTCGACGAAGTGACGAAGGGATAGGTGCCGTGATCGACATCGAGCAGCACGCCCTGCGCGCCTTCGAACAGGATCTTGGCGCCCGCGCGGCGCACCTTCTTCAACCGCTTCCACACCGGCTGGGCAAAGCGCAGCACAAACGGCGCGATTTCGCGCAGTTCTTCCAGCAGCGCCGCGCGGTCCACCGGCGGCTGGCCGAAGCCTGCGCGCAGCGCATCGTGGTGCGCGCAGAGGCGGTCAAGCTGGGGTTCGAGGGTGTCGAGATGCGCCAGATCGCACACGCGGATCGCGCGGCGGCCGACCTTGTCCTCGTAAGCCGGGCCGATGCCGCGTCCGGTGGTGCCGATCTTGCCCTTGCCCGCCGCCGTCTCGCGCAACCCATCCAGATCGCGGTGGAGCGGCAGGATCAGCGGGCAGTTGTCCGCAATCGCCAGATTCTCGTCCGTGATCGAAACGCCTTGGCCCTCAACCTTGGCGACCTCGTCCCGCAGCGCCCAGGGGTCAAGCACCACGCCATTGCCGATCACCGACAGGGTGCCGGACACGATGCCGGAAGGCAGCAGGCTGAGCTTGTAGGTCTTGCCGTCGATCACCAGCGTGTGGCCGGCATTGTGACCGCCCTGAAAGCGCACCACCACGTCCGCGCGGCTGGCGAGCCAGTCGACGATCTTGCCCTTGCCCTCATCGCCCCATTGGGCGCCGATCACGGTGACGTTGGCCATGTTGTTCCTTCGATGATGGCTGTGGTGCTGGTGGCGATAGGCCGCGCGCGCACTAGGCTGTCCGCGACATGGTGGCAAGCACGAGGCGCAATCGCGCTTTCCTACTGCGCCGCCAATCGGGCAGTTTCACAGCCATGCCCGCCGCTGCCGCTCACCTTGGATGCTTTGGTTCCAGTGGTGCAGCTGTTTGCGGAGGGGATTTTTCTGTTCCTGGGGAGTGTCTCATGTGTCTCCAACACGCGGGACGGGCGGCGGCGGGACGAAACGAAGGGCGATGCCGACTCGCGCGTTGAAAGGGCAACACGCCTTGCCGGAGAGATCACGATGAACGCCGCCACCAAGACCATGATCGCCCTTGCCGCAGCCGCCGTGCTGGCCACGCCGATCCTCGCCCAGCAGCGCCGCGGGGGCGAACGGGCGGGCGGCGAATGCCGCGCCGAAATCGTCAAGCTGTGCGGGAGCGACCGCAGCCAGATGCGCACCTGCCTGCGCGAGAAGTACACGGAACTGTCCGAAGGCTGTCAGGCCACCTTGCGCGAACGGATGCAGGCGCGCGGCGGCATGCGGGGCGAGCGCGGGGCGGCCATGGCTCAGGCTCCTGCGCCGCAGACGCTGGCCTATGGCAGCGACGCGCTTCAGGGGCTCGACCTGTGGGTGCCAGAGGGTGCCACGCCCGCGCCGCTGGTGCTGTTCGTCCATGGCGGCGGGTGGAAGCGCGGGTCGAAAAGCAACGCAGTGGGCCGCGCCTTGCCCGGGCATATGCTGGCGCAGGGCTATGCCTTCGCCTCGATCGATTACCGCCTCGTCCCTGCCGCCACGGTCGAACAGCAGGCGGCCGATGTGGCCGCATCGCTGGCCTATCTCCTGAAGCGCGCAGGAGAGCTCGGCATTGACCGCAGCCGGGTGGTGCTGACCGGGCATAGCGCAGGCGCGCATCTGGTCGCGCTGGTGGGGACGGACGAACGCTATCTGAAGGCGGTCGGCCTCAGCTTTGCCGATATCGACGGGGTGATGCCCAATGACGGGGCGGCCTATGATGTCGCAGGGCAGATGAGCGCTGGCCCCAAGATGATGGCCGAGACCTATGTCCAGGCGTTCGGCACTGATCCGGCGCGGCAAAAGGCGCTCTCGCCAACCAGCAACGCAGCGGCGCCCAATGCGCCGGCCTTCCTCCTGCTCCACGTCCAGCGCCCGGATGCTGTCGCGCAGACCAAAGCGCTCGCCGAAGCCTTGCAGCGCGGCGGATCGGCGGCCGAGATCGGCAGCTTCCCGGGCGAAGGGCTGCGCGGCCACATGGAGATCAACCGCAAGCTGGGCGAGCCGGACTATCCCGCCACTCCGGTGATGGATGCGTGGCTGAAGAAGGTGCTGGGCTAGGGTGTCAAACGCTCGCGATCACGTCGATCTCGACCAGCAGTTCGGGCAGCGCGAGGCTGCGCACCTCAAGGGTCGTGTCGGCGGGAAAAGGCGGCGTGAACCAGCGCTGGCGCGCCTCGACGATCTTGGGGAAGTTGGCCATGTCGGTGAGGTAGATCGTGACCTTGACCACCTTGGACAGATCACTGCCGCCCGCTGCCAGCACGTTCTGGATGTTGGCGAAGGTCTGGGCGAGCTGCGCATCGAAGTCGCCTGCCCCGACGATGCTGCCATCCGCGCCGATGCTGGCCTGACCGGACAGGAACAGCAGCCCGCCCGCCTGCCACGCGGGCGCAATGCAATAGGGGGCGAGCGGGTCGTTCGGCAGGGTGATCGGTTTGGGCGCGTCGGTCATCAGGGTTGCTCCAGTTCCACTGGCCCGTCGCCTGTGAGGACAAAGCCGCAGCCCAGAGCGCCCGCATCCTCGTCCGCCATCAGTTGGGCGCGCGTGCGCCAGCCTTCGGCCCTGAGGCGCGCGGCGGCTGCGCGGTCGTGACCCAGCGGGAGGTAGCAGGTGCGCGCCGCCTCGGGCTGGGGTGCGGCATCGGCGAGGCGATCGAGGTAGAGGGTGAAGCCGGTCGCAGGCTCGTCGCTGCCCGCGATCCGGTAGGTGCCGCCCCGCCCCGCCGCGCGGCGCAGGCCTTCGGCATACAAGGTGAAGCCGAACCACGACTGGTACTCGAACCCGTGCCGCTCGGTCGGGTCGAGCGTGATCCGCGCCGCATCACCGACAGCCGCCGCGATCTGCTCCAGCCCGTCGAGCCGCGATTTGAGCGCCCCGCCCGCATCGACTGCGCGCAAGGCAGCCAACGCCTCGGCGAACGGGCCGGTGGCATAGAGCAGCGGCAGATAGGCCGCGCCGCCCGCCGCCTTCAATCCGCCCGCATCCTTGGTATCGAGCTCGCGCCGCACCGCCTCGATCTGATCGGGGGCGAGCGGGAAGGCCTTTTCCGCCAGCGTGTCCACCAGATCGGGGAGTGTGAAATCGACCGAGATGCCGGTCAGCCCCGCCGCCGTCAGCGCCTCGACCGCCAGGATCACCGCCTCGCTCGCGGCAGCCACGCTGTCGGCGCCGATCAGCTCGGCGCCCAGTTGCAGGCGTTCGCGTGCGGGATCGAGCTGGCTCGCCTTGATCACCACGGTGTCGCCGCAATAGGCCAGCCGCAGCGGGCGCGCGGCGGTCTTGAGGCTGGTCGACGCGATCCGCCCGACCTGCGGGGTCATGTCGCTGCGCAGCGCGAGGGTGCGCAGGCTCGCCGGATCGACAAAGCGGAACATCGCCCGCGCCTCCCCGGCCACGGCTCCTGCCATGCGGCCTGCCAGCGAAGCCTCAAACTCCAGCAGCGGCGGGCGCACCCGGTCATAGCCATGCGCGTCCAGCACATCGAGGCAAGCGCGCATCATCGCCGTGATCCGCGCCGCCTCGGCAGGCAGGCGGTCTTCAAGGCCTTCGGGGAGGAGGTCGTTGGGTTGGGTCATGTCACTCACACGTCATCCCGGACCTGATCCGGGATCGCTATCGTCCGGCACCCGACTGAGCCGACAGCGGCCCCGGGTCAAGCCCGGGGCGACGCCATCATTCTTAAAACGCCAAAGCCTTGACCAGCTTCACGCCTTCGACCTTCTCGGCCTCGGCGATGACTTCGGGCGTCAGGGCTTCGTCGAGGCTCAGCAGCAGCACCGCTTCCCCGCCCGCTTCGCGGCGGCCGAGGTTGAAGGTGCCGATATTGATGCCGTGGCTGCCCAGCAGCGTCCCGATCCGGCCGATGAAGCCCGGCTTGTCGTCGTTGACGATGTAGAGCATGTGCCCGGCCAGTTCCGCTTCGATCCCGATACCGAAGATTTCGACCAGACGCGGCGCTTCCGTCCCGAACAGCGTGCCGGCGACCGAACGCGGGCCTTGCGCGGTTTCCACCGTCACACGCACGAGCGTGTTGAACGCGCCGTCACGGTCATGGCGGATTTCGCTCACGTCCAGCCCGCGCTCCTTGGCGAGGAACGGGGCGTTGACCATGTTCACCGTGTCGGAATAGCGGCGCATGAAGCCCGACAGCACAGCGGCGGTGATCGGCTTGCCGTTGAGGTCAGCCGCAGCGCCTTCACGCTCGATGCTGATATGCGTCAGGTTGCCGTGAGCCAGCTGGCCGACAAGGCTGCCAAGCTTTTCAGCAAGCGACATGTAGGGACGCAGCTTGGGCGCTTCCTCGGCGCTCAGCGAAGGCACGTTGAGCGCATTGGTGACGCCGCCATTGACGAGGTAATCGGCGAGCTGTTCCGCCACCTGAAGCGCGACATTGACCTGCGCTTCGGTGGTGCTGGCACCAAGGTGCGGGGTGCAGATGAAGTTCGGCGCGCCGAACAGCGGGTGATCGGCAGCGGGCGGCTCGGTCTCGAACACGTCCAATGCCGCGCCCGCCACCTGACCGCTTTCAAGGCAGTCCTTCAGCGCCGCTTCGTCGATCAACCCGCCGCGCGCGCAGTTGATGATGCGGATGCCCTTCTTGGCATTCTCCAGCCGTTCGCGGCTGAGGATGTTGCGGGTTTCCTCGGTCAGCGGCGTGTGCAGCGTGACGAAATCGGCACGGGACAGAAGCGTGTCGAGATCGACCTTTTCGACGCCCATTTCTACCGCCCGTTCCTCGGTCAGGAAGGGATCATAGGCGATCACCTTCATCCGCAGGCCCAGCGCGCGGCTGGCGACGATCGAGCCGATATTGCCCGCGCCGATCAGGCCGAGGGTCTTGGCGGTGAGTTCCACGCCCATGAACCCGCTCTTGGGCCATTGGCCCGCCTGCGTCTGGGCATTGGCTTCCGGGATCTGCCGGGCCAGAGCGAACATCAGGGCGATGGCGTGTTCGGCCGTGGTGATCGAGTTGCCGAACGGGGTGTTCATCACCACCACGCCCTTGGACGAGGCATAGGGGATGTCGACATTGTCCACGCCGATACCCGCGCGCCCGATCACCTTGAGGTTGGTCGCGGCATCAAGGATCGCCTTGGTCACCTTGGTCGAGGAACGGATGGCGAGGCCATCATATTCGCCGATGCGGGCGATCAATTGCTCGGGCGTTTCGCCGGTGATGACATCGACATCGCAGCCACGATCAGCGAAAATGCGCGCGGCGTTGGGGTCCATCTTGTCGGAAATGAGAACTTTGGGACGGGTCATTTATAATACCTTCCACTCGTCATCCCGGGCTTGACCCGGGATCGCGCGCAAATCGCGCATTGGGAACAGGGGAGAGCGGCCCCGGATCAAGTCCGGGGCGACGCGGATCAGGACGGCCTCAGCCGTTCTTGACCTTTTCATAGGCCCATTCGATCCACGGCAGCAGGCGCTTGACGTCCTCCTGCTCGACGGTCGAACCGCACCAGATACGCAAGGACGGCGGTGCATCGCGGTAGCCGTTGAAGTCGAAGCCGACATTGCGTTCTTCGAGCATCTTGACGATCTTCTTCGGCACGGCCGCCTTGTCGTCATCCGAAAGGCTGTCGTACCATTCGCCCTGGAACATCATGCAGACGCCGGTATTGGTCTGCTTGGCGGGGTCAGCCACCATGTTGCGCAGCCACGGGGTGGCCTCGATCCAGTCCTTGACGATCTGGGCGTTGGCATTGGCCCGCTCGACCAGCGCCTTGCGGCCGCCGATGCTCTTGGCCCATTCCAGCGCCGCGATGTAATCTTCCGTCGCCAGCATCGAGGGCGTGTTGATCGTCTCGCCCGCGAAGATGCCGAGGTTGAGCTTGTTGCCCTTCTTCATGCGGAACAGCTTGGGCATCGGCCACGGCGGATCGTAGGATTCGATGCGCGCGACGGCCTTGGGGCTGAGGATCAGCATCCCGTGCTGCGCTTCGCTGCCCATCACCTTCTGCCACGAATAGGTGGTGGCATCGAGCTTCGACCAGTCCATCTCCTGCGCGAAGATCGCGCTGGTGGCGTCGTTGATGGTGATGCCCTCGCGGCCCGGCTCCAACCAGTCGGTGTTCGGGATCATCGCGCCAGAGGTCGTGCCGTTCCAGGTGAACACCACGTCATTGCGCTGCGGGATGGTGGTGAGATCGGGGATCTCGCCATAATCGGCGGTCAGCACCTGCAGGTTGGGCAGCTTGAGCTGCTTCACCGCGTCCTGAATCCAGATATTGCCGAAGCTTTCCCACGCGGCGACCGTCACCGGGCGCGCGGGATCGAGCATGGCCCACATCGCGGCTTCGATCGCGCCGGTGTCGGATGCGGGCATGATGCCGATCAGGTAATCATCGGGGATGCCGAGCAGTTCGCGGCTCAGATCGATCGCGTACTTCAGACGCGCCTTGCCCAGCGCCGAACGGTGCGAGCGGCCAAGCGATTCGGTTTTGAGCTTGTCCAGCGACCAGCCGGGGAATTTCGCCGTGGGGCCCGAGGAAAAGAAGGGGCGTTCAGGCTTAAGCGTCGGCTCGTGCTGGAGCCCGCGTGTGTACTCAGTCATGTATTCTCTCCTTGCAGAGAGCTCGCGCGGCGTTGGGACCGCGTGGCCCGCTGGCCGCTCTAGAGGGGGCCAGCGACAAGTCAACGAATAAACACCGCCGGATTGAATCAGCCCCGCATCGACCCTCGCCAAGCGGCGCAAATGTTACTAATCAGGCCGCTCCATGGAAACGTCCGACCTTCGCATTGCCCTGTTCAGCGGCAACTACAACTACACCCGCGACGGGGCCAATCAGGCCCTGAACCGCCTTGTCGGCTCGCTGCTGGCCAAGGGCGCCAAGGTGCGCGTCTATTCCCCCAAGGTCGCCCAGCCCGATTTCGAGCCGACCGGCGATCTGGTGGGCGTGCCCAATGTGCCGATGCCGGTGAAGGGGCGCGGCGAATACCGGATGCCGACCCATCTCGGCGCGGCGGTGAAGCGCGATCTGGCGGCGTTTTCGCCCAATATCGTCCACCTGTCCTCGCCCGATCCGGCGGCCCACGCGGCGCTGCGCTGGGCGCGCGGACACGCCATTCCGGTGCTCGCCAGCGTCCACACCCGCTTTGAAACCTATCCGCGCTACTATAATATGGCGTTCCTCGAACCGCTGATCGTCAAGGGCCTGCGCCGGTTCTACAACCGCTGCGATGCGCTGGTCGCCCCGTCGCAGTCGATGATCGACGAATTGCTGGCGATGCAGATGCACACCGATATCGGCTTGTGGAGCAGGGGCGTGGACCGCACGATCTTCTCCAGCGCCCGGCGCGATCCCGAATGGCGGCGCAGTCTGGGTCTGGCCGACGACGATGTCGCCATCGTCTTCTTGGGCCGGCTGGTGATGGAAAAGGGCCTCGATGTGTTCGCCGAAACCATCGTCCGGCTGCGCGCATCGGGCGCACCGCACAAGGTGCTGGTGATCGGTGACGGTCCCGCGCGCGGCTGGTTCGAGGCGAACATGCCCGGCGCGATCTTTGCCGGGTTCAAGACCGGGGAGGCGCTCGGACAGGCGCTTGCCAGCGGCGACGTGTTCTTCAACCCCAGCGTCACGGAAACCTTCGGCAATGTAACGCTGGAAGCCATGGCGAGCGGGCTTCCCGTGGTTGCCGCAGGGGCCACCGGCAGCGCCAGTCTGGTCGCCGAGGGTGTAACCGGCCGGCTGGTCGCGCCCTCTGGAGCCAAGGACAGTGACGCCGCCGCCTTTGCCGCCGCGCTCGCTCCCTATTGCAGCGACCCGGC
Source organism: Porphyrobacter sp. (assembly GCA_032116115.1). Taxonomy (GTDB): domain Bacteria; phylum Pseudomonadota; class Alphaproteobacteria; order Sphingomonadales; family Sphingomonadaceae; genus Erythrobacter. Next base: position 94,219 of record JAUMAX010000001.1, on the reverse strand, counting down.
CTTGCGCGCCGCACACGGTGCAGCGGGCGAAACGCGGGCCTGCGAGTATAGTTGGGAGGCGATCAACCAGGTGGTCGCGGATACCTACATCCGGCTGATCGAGGGCCGCCGCCGCGCCCCTGCCAGCAACCTCGCCGCCTGATCCCGCTGCGGATCAGAGCAACACTCTGGCCCGCGTCATCGCCCGCGCATAGGCCGCCATCGCGATCACCGATGCCCAGATCACCGCGGTGAAGACCAGCTGGCCGGTGGTGGCAAACTCGGGCGGGATCTCGGAGGTCAAGGTATAGGCGGTCGATCCGGCGAGGCCGATCAGCGACACGACATAGGCCGCAAAAGCCCATGTCCTGCGAAACAGCAGCAGCAGCGATCCTGCCACCGCGCCCCATACACCGAGCGCCCAGCACACTGTCGCCCACATCGGATAGCCGTTGAAATAGTCGAGGATCAGATCGACGCTGACCCCCATGCTGTCCGCCGCCATGCCAAGGTAGGCCTGATTGGCGGTCTTGGTCATGATGTAGTCATTGGCGCCGCCTGCAAACCAGACCAGGCTGACGATTCCGAGCACCCAAAGGTGCCACGGCGTGGCGGCACGGCGATTGCCGATAATGGTCATGGGAGCCCCTCCCCCGTCCAGCGCGACCCGAACGGGGGAGAGCATATTCCTAACCTGCGTTAACCGCAATCGGCCTGTCGGATTACAGGCGCTCGATCCGCTTGGCCATTTCGTCGATCATGTCGACGATCTCGTTGACCGCCGCCTCGTCAAGCTTGCCCGCCTTGGCGCGGTTCTTCAGCACGCTTCCCAGATTGCCCATCGCGCGGAACACATCGTGCGAGCGGACCGTGGTGGTGCGTTCGCCGTGGCGGCCAAGGCGGCGCATCAGGTCGGCAACTTCGGCCTTGCGTTCCTGAAGCTCGGCCTCGCCCTGCGCGGTGACGGCGTAGGGCTTCTTCGATCCTTCGGCGTCGGCTTCGGCGATGGCGCCTTCATCTTCGAGCAGTTGCAGCGTCGGGTACACCGCGCCGGGGCTGGGGGCATAGCCGCCGCCGGTCATTTCCTCGATTCCCTTGATCAGTTCGTAGCCGTGCGAGGGGTTTTCGGCGATCAGAGCCAGCAGCGCGAGGCGCAATTCGCCCTGGCCGAACATCCGCCCGCGCCGGCCGCGGCGACCGGGACCGCGTTCCTCGCGCTCGCCCTCACCCTCGGCTTCTTCGCTGTCGAAACGCCACCGCGCTTTCATGCCGGGGCCGAAATTCATGTTTCCGGCATTGTTCATCGCCATCATCGCCATCGTCTCGGCAAACTTTTCCCAGCCGCCACCACGGCCATATCTGTTCCAGGTCATCTTGATCTCCTCATGCTTATGATACGTCCAAGATATATCTTAGACCTATCTTAACAAGAGGCCCGCCCGCCCGATCTTCCCTTTTCCGCCGACAAGCCTATCACGCCCGACGAATGACTGATCTGTTCGGACAGGATGCAACCCCGCCCCTGCCAGCCGCGCCGTCTGCCGACGCGCCGCTGGCCGACCGGCTGCGCCCGCAGACCCTTGCCGAGGTCGTGGGGCAGGACCATCTGACCGGCCCCGAAGGCGCAATCGGGCGGATGGTGGCGGCGGGCAAGCTGGCCAGCATCATCCTGTGGGGGCCGCCCGGCACCGGCAAGACCAGCATCGCGCGGCTGCTGGCGGACGCGGTGGGAATGCGCTTTGCCGCGATCAGCGCGGTGTTTTCAGGCGTGGCGGACTTGAAGAAGGTCTTTGCCGAGGCCGAGAAAATGGCGAGCACCGGCCGCAAGACGCTGTTGTTCGTGGACGAGATTCACCGCTTCAACCGTGCGCAGCAGGACGGCTTCCTCCCCTATGTCGAACGCGGGGTTGTGACGCTGGTGGGCGCGACCACCGAGAACCCGAGCTTCGCCCTCAACGCCGCGCTTTTGAGCCGCGCGCAGGTGCTGGTGCTGAACCGGCTGGACGAGAATGCGCTGGCAGCCTTGCTGGCAAAGGGGGAAGGCCTCGAAGGCCCCCTCCCCGTCACCCCCGAAGCGCGCACCGCGCTGATCGCCGGGGCCGATGGCGACGGGCGCTTCCTGCTGGGTCAGGCCGAAACGCTTTATGCGGCAGGCCTCACCCAACCGCTCGACCCGGCGGCGCTCGGCAGCTTCCTGCAACGCCGCGTCGCCGTGTACGACAAGGACCGCGACGGGCATTACAATCTCATCAGCGCCCTGCACAAAGCCGTGCGCGGTTCTGATCCGCAGGCGGCGCTGTACTACCTCGCACGGATGCTGACCGCGGGGGAGGAGCCCTTGTTCCTCGCCCGGCGGCTGGTGCGCATGGCGGTGGAGGACATCGGGCTCGCCGATCCGCAGGCGCTCCCGCAATGCATGGCCGCGATGGAAGCTTATCGCTTCCTCGGCAGCCCGGAAGGCGAGTTGGCGCTGGCGCAGGCGTGCCTCTATCTTGCCACCGCGCCCAAATCGAACGCGGTCTATGTCGCGCAGAAGGCCGCGTGGAAATCCGCCAGGGACACCGGCAGCCTCGCCCCGCCCGCCAACATCCTCAACGCCCCCACCAAGCTGATGAAAGATATCGGCTATGGCGAAGGCTACACCTACGATCACAACACCGCCGACGGCTTTTCGGGCGACAATTACTGGCCGGAAGGCATGGCGCCGGAGCGGTTCTACACCCCCGTCGAACGCGGCTTCGAACGCGAGGTGAAGAAGCGGCTCGATTATTGGGACAAGCTGCGGGCCGAGCGGGGGTGACTCGGTTCGCGCGCTTTCTTGCGGTCGACTGGTCAGGGGCAAAGGGCCCGCGGCAAAAGGGCATCGCGCTGGCGCTGGCCCATGCGGAAGGCGGGCCGCCCGCGTTGCTTCCTCCGCCCGATCCCAAAGGCTGGGCGCGCACGGACGTGCTGGCGATGCTGCGCGCCTTGACAGCACCGACGCTGGTCGGGCTCGACCTTGGCATATCCCTGCCCTTTGCCGATGCGGGCGCGTTCTTCCCCGATTGGGCCGAAAGCCCCCCCGACGCCCGCAGGCTGTGGGCGCTGATCGACCGCCTGTGTGCCGATGATCCCAACCTTGAAGCCAGCAGCTTCGTCACCCACCCCGAGGCTGCACGCTATTTCCGCCATGGCAAGGACGCGACCGGCGACCGCTTCATCCTGCCCGGCGCGGCCACCCGCGAGGGCCGCTTTCGTATGGCTGAGGCCGCACAGCGCCAGCAAGGCGTGCGGCCGGTGAGCAATTTCAATCTCGTCGGCGCAGCGCAAGTCGGCAAATCAAGCCTGACGGGGATGCGGATGCTCCACCGATTGGGGGACAAGGTGCCGGTGTGGCCGATCGACCCACTGCCGCAGGAAGGCTCGGTCGTGACCGAGATCTACACCTCGATGGCCGCGCGGCTGGGCGGGGTGACGGGTGCAGCAACCAAGCTGCGCAGCTACGAGTCTTTGAACGATGCGCTGGACGCGCTCGGCTCGCCGCCCGTGAAAGGGACGGGCGCAATTGACGACCACTCCTCCGACGCGCTGCTGACCGCCGCATGGCTCCGCCGGGACCACACCCAGCGCGACCTGTGGCACCCGCCGGGTCTCACACCGGATGTCGCCCAAACCGAGGGCTGGACTTTCGGTGCGCTGTGATACAATGGCGCGGCACGGTCAGCCGGCTTAGCTCAGTTGGTAGAGCACCTGATTTGTAATCAGGGGGCCACGGGTTCGAATCCTGTAGCCGGCACCGTTACCCCGCCCTCAAGCAGCGAAGCGATAGGGCAGCAAGAACGCCCTCATGCAGCGCAGCGATAGGGCGAGAAAACCTCCCCTTACCCCAGCTTGAGGAAGAATTCCTCGCGCTCGCGGCGCAGTTCGGCCGGGCTAAGCGCGGCCAGCGCGGCGAGTTCCGCGCGTAGCGCCAGCGTCAGCCGCTTGACTGTCTCGTCCGCGTCGCGGTGAGCGCCGCCCCTCGGCTCGTAGACGATGCGGTGGATCACGCCGAGTTTCAGCAGATCGCCCGCCGTAACCCGCATCGCCTCGGCCGCCGTGGCAGCCTGAGCAGCGCTGCGCCACAGGATCGAAGCGCAGCCTTCGGGAGAGATGACCGAATAGACCGCGTGTTCGAACATCAGCACCCGGTTGGCCGCCGCCAGCGCCACCGCGCCGCCCGAACCGCCCTCACCGATGATCACCGCGATCAGCGGCACCCCGAGCGCAAGGCACGCCTCGGTCGAGCGGGCGATGGCTTCGGCCTGCCCGCGCGCTTCGGCATCGACGCCGGGGAACGCGCCGGGGGTGTCGACCAGCGTCACCACCGGCAGGCCGAAGCGGTCGGCCAGTTCCATCAGCCGGATCGCCTTGCGGTAACCTTCGGGCCGGGCCATGCCGAAATTGTGCTTGAGGCGGCCGGGCGTATCCTCGCCCTTCACATGGCCGATCACCATGACCTTGCGGCCTTCAAAGCGCGCAAAGCCGCCGATGATAGCCTGATCATCGCCAAACACGCGGTCCCCTGCGACGGGCAGGAAGTCCTCGAACAAGCCGGCCACCAGCTTTTCGAACCGGGGGCGCTGGGGATGACGCGCGACCAGCGTGCGCTGCCACGGGGTCAGCCGCGCATAGGTATCGGCGAGCAGGCGTTCGGCCCGCTCGGCCAGCATCCGCGCTTCCTCGGTGCCTTCGGCATGGGCGGAAAGCTCCGCCACATGCTTGTCGAGCGCCTCGATCGGCTTTTCGAACGGCAGGTACTGGATCACGCGCGGCCTCCCCCGTTCGGCCCTTACACCGTCATCGACATGCCGCGATAGATCCGCGCGCGATAGCGCGAATCTTCAGCGTCCGGCAGCGGCGCGCCAACCAGCAGCACGGCGCGGGCAAAGCGGCGCACCTCTTCGAGATGCTCGTCGAGATCGCGCGGTTCTTCCGATTGCACGCGGCGGGTGAGGTTGATCTGGTTGACCGGCACATCATGCACCAGCCGCTCGTTTTCGACCGCGAGGGTCGCTGTGAACGCGTGGAGCGTGGTCTTGATGAAGTTCGCCAGCGCAAAGGCCGGGGACTTGTCGCCCATCGGCACATCCGGCGAGGTCAGCACCAGTTGGCAATCATCATAAAGCGACGCGCGGCGCGAGACGCGGAAGTGGTGGGTGAGGTTGTCGGCCACCACGGTGCGGAATTCCTCCGGGGTGAGCGGATCATCCTGCCCGAACAGCTTGCCCGGCAGAGCGGCAAACGGCGTCGAGAGGATCGTCGTCGGCTTGCCCCACAAGGTCAGCGCCTCGTCCATCGCGGCTTCGATATCGGTGGTCTTGACCAGCGAGGTGAGCGAGGCGGCGGTGTCAGGATCAAGCTGCGACTTGATCGCCTCGAAACCTTCGGCGGTGCGGGTGATCAGCACCACGTTGGCGGCATGGCAATCCTCGATGAAGGCTCGCGCGGTCTCGGCGAGGTAGTCGACGAGATGTTCGCCGATGATCCACACCGTCTTGCCCCGCATCTGGTCGAGCCGCTCCTGCTTCGGCGAGCCGAACAATTCGCGTTCGGTGGTGGAGCGTTCCACCGACAGGCCGCCCGAAGGCATGAAGGTTTCGCCCGAAACGGCGCGGTCGGCGAGGAAGAACACCGTCGCCTGCGCCACGTCATGCTCGGTCGGCATCTTGCCGAGATAGAGCTTGGACAGGACGCCAGTGCCAACCTTCTTGGCCTCGACCGCGATCTTGTCCGCGGGGAGGAAGGGCGCATCTTCGGGCGGCAGGCGCAGCAGCCAGTCGGCATCGCTTTCCGGCGTGGCCGGACGATCGTTCCATTCGGGCGCATCGAGGAACAGGCCTGCCTGCCGCAGCCGTCCGATCAGCGCGGCAGCGATAGTGGGGGTCAGCAGGTACTGGTCCCAGGTGCAGGCGCCGTCGCCTTCGCGCGCGCAGGCTAGCGCCAACTCGCGCAGTTCGCGCGGGTTGTTGGTGTCGTGGCTCATCTTGGTGGTGTCATTGCGCGCGAGCCGCGCCAGCACTGCCTCGACCCGCACCCCGCGCCGGATCGCCTTGATCGCGGCAGCGTGGACGGCGTTCAAGCGCTTGTTTTCAAGGATCAGCTTGCCGCGCCGTTCGAACAGCCCGGGCTTGCCGCCGGTGCCCGACAGGCGGTCGCCATCCACCGGCCCCGGCGCAATCGCGTTGAACTGCACCTCCGGCCCGAGATAGCGCGCCATGCTTTCGACCATCGCGCGCTGCCCGGCCTTGGACACGGCGTAATCCGCGCGGTTGGGATAGGCGACCGCGAGATACTTCTCCCCGCCGAAATAGGACGAGACGTTGAGGATGTAGCCCGAGCCTTGCGCCTTCATCAGCGGCGCCACGTGGTGCATCAGGAAGTAGTTCGACACGAGATTGGCATCGAGCGTGTAGTTCCACGCATCGACCCCCATGTCGACCACCATGTCCTCCGCACCGGCAACGCCGGCGTTGTTGATGAGGTAGTCGATCCGCCCAAAGGCCTTCAATGTCGCGTCGACCGCGCCCTTGAGGCTCTCGAAGTTGCTGACATCGACATTGGCGAGGGTCTGCACCCGGCGCTCGACGCCTGCGAAGCCGATATCCTCCAGCTCGGAAACGATCCGCGCCCGCGCCACCGCCAGCTCGCTTTCGCGGCGGGCGACCATCATCACCTTGCCGCCAGCGAGCGCGAGAAGGCGGGCCACCTGCCCACCGATCCCGGCCGAACCGCCGGTGATCAGCGCGACTTTGCCCAAGTGCAGGCCGGTGATGTTCTCGGAGAAGCCCGGCATCGCCTTGCGCGCGCCGGTAGCCTCGCCGATGTTCGCGGGGACATAAAGCGTAATCTCGCCGAGCTTGCTTTCCTTCAGCAGGATCCGCGCCGCGTGGCCCGCAGTGAAGCGGATATTCTCGGCCTCGGTATTGGTGAAGCGGACGATCTGGTTGCCCCACTCGGCCTGACGGCGGCGGCCATGGGCGGTGTCGATCTCGCTCTCGTCGCGCCAGATGCGGATCAGCTGTTCCGTCGCGGCGCGCAGGATGTGGCCGTAGATATCGCCCTTCCCGTCGCTGGCGTGGCTGACGAAGACGAAGCGCGGCGGTTGCAGCAGGTTGTCGTGGCGCTTCCAGTAACGGCTCATGGTGCGGGCCAAGGCCATATTGCCGGCCAGCTCCGCGTCCATCAGCGCCTCGACGACGCTATCATCCGCAGTGGTGATAGCGCCTGCCAATTCGCCCGCGCTGAGGGCAGGCAGGAACAGCGCGCCGCTGACGGGCGTGCCGCCCTTGGTGTAATCCTCCAGCGCCTCTTCCATGCCCGCGGGGTCTTTCCGGCTGAAGCGGATGATGGCGAGCTTGTCCGACAGGCCCAGCGCAGCGCAACGCTTCTCGGCAATGGCAACGTCAGCCGCGCGCGGCAGGCCGAGCACGACCTCGGCCCCGCAGGCCAGCTGCACCTGCGCGATTTCCAGCGCCTCTTCGAAATTGTCGCCCGCCGCGATCAGCACGGCAAGGCCGGTGCCGTCCATCGAGCGCATGGTGGGGCGCGCAAGGTAGGTCGAGCGCTGCTCCTTGCGCACGCTCATCCCGTGGGTGACTTCGAAATCGTGGCCGTTATAGGCTGCGGATTCATCGCTGCCGAGGAAGACGCAAGTGGTCGCGATGTCGGTCGGCGTCGGGAAGGTCTTGGCCTTCTCGTTGCCGCCCGTCGCGCGTTCCAGGCTCATCATGTCGAAGAACTGCGTGGCAGTGGTGCCCGCTTCGTCACCTCGCGCGGAGTCCATTGCGGCGAAGACGTTGCGGATGCGCTCGCTCTCGATCGGGCCGGGGTAGACGAGGTTGACGCGGATGCCTTTGGGGCCAAGCTCAAGGCTGAGCTCGCGGCTCCACGCATTCATCGCCGCCTTGGGGACGACATAGGCAGCGCGGGCGTAATAGGGCGTGCGGCTGAAGATGGTCGACACATTGATGATCGAGCCACCTTCGGGAATGTGCTCGGCGGCAACCCGCGCGACGTTCCACGCCACGCCGAAGATATTGCGCAGCGCATCGCCCACAGTTTCGCTGTCGGTGCTGCCCTGCTTTTGCAGCGCGGCGAGTTCGTCAGCCGAAAGGGGCAGGTTCTCGATCGGCTGCTTTGGCCCGGCGCTGCCGGCGTTGTTGACCAGAATGTCGATCCGCCCGAACTTCGCCACCACTTCGGCCATCGCGGCGCGAACCGAGGCGATGTCCCCGCCGTCAAGCGCGACCGTGGCGATCCGCGACGGATCGGCTCCGGTCGCCTTGATCAGAGCGTCCGCTGCCGCCTTGGTGCGGTCGGGCGTCCGGCCCGTCATCACGACGGTTGCGCCTTCTGCAAGGTAGTGCGTGACGATATGCCCGCCCAGATTGCCCGCCGCGCCCGTGACGACGGCGATCTTGCCGGCAAGCCGGCCCGGAATGTCGCCCTGAAGGGCAGGCGCAGCAGCAACGGCCTTAGACTTAGCCATGAGACTCTCCTCACAATATGACCGCGAAGCGATGCTCCGCTTTATGTTTCGTTCAATCTCTGGGGAGGAGAGCTAAGAACATTTCAAAAAGTGCAACGCAGTGTCACGGCTCCGGTTCCCCGGCACTTTGCGCTGCCCCCAAGGCAGCCCAGGCTTCGAGCAGCGCATCACGGCTGCGCAGGCCCATTTCGGGCAGCGCGTGGTTGACCACATAGGTCGATCCGGTGTGGCGATTGTCCCACATCGCCTGATGCGCTTCGGGGAGGCCATCCCACGCCACGACTTCAGGCTCGGTCACTTCGAGCAGGCCCGCTGCGATCATGTCGTTCATCCGCGCGACTTCGTAAGCGTTGCAGAGGTGGGTGCCGAGGATGCTCGCTGTCGGCATCAGTATCTTGCGCTGGCGGGTCCAGACCTGCGGGGCGTAGAAAGTGAAGCGGCAACCGGTCAGGTCTTCCGCAAAGATCACGCGGCCCGTGAAGGGCTTCACCAGCGAGGTCGAGATGCCGAGCGTGTCCTGCCCGGCCCGTTCAAACACCAGATCGGGGCTGCCGCGGGGGTTATCAGGCGAGCGCAGGATCTTGCCCACGGCCGAACCGAAGGGCTTCATCACCCGGTCCTGATAGTCGCGCACCGCGGCCTTGAAGACCTCGATATCGGCCTTGGCATCGGGCAGGCGCGGCATGGTGTCGGGCCAGTAGAAATTGGCCCCCTCACGCCGCCGGATCGCTTCGAGGCTGACGATGCCCTCGATCGCGTCCTCCAGCCCCAGCGATTGCAGGAATTCGCGCTGGCCATCGGTGGTGGTGGCGATCACGGAACGTGCGTTGAAGCGGCGCGCGGCTTCGATCATTTCCAGACCTGTCTCGTCGAGCAATTCCGACGATCCCGGCCCGTAGAAGATCAGCACCGCCTCACCCCCGCGCAGCGCAGCACGGCGGAGCATTTCCTCAGGGGTTGCCGTTCCCGGCTTGCCCATGAAGCTGAAGTGATAGCCTGACGACGCGCCGTAAAAGGCGAGTGTGCCGCCCTCGGCGAGCAGTTGGAAGCTGCGCGGGAAGGCGGTCTCGCCCGCGTGGCTGACCACGTAATCGGCGAGCTTGCCGCCGTTCAGCGCCTTGTATTCCTCGACCAGCGGCGCGCCTGCGGCTTCCCAGGCTTGCGCCTCGGCCTTGTCTTCCGGCACCACCGAATAGAGGCCTGCAAAACGCGCATCCTTGCGGTTGATCGCGCCGACTGCGCCCTGCACCTTGGTGATGAAGCTGGCGCGCTCCTCTGACGAAACGAGCCCCGTCACCTGCAAACCGGTGCGCACCGACGAGCGCAAGGCATCCAGCCCCGTCCCCGTCGCCGCGCCCTCGACGAACAGCGTCCGTCCCGGTGCAATCTGCAAGGTCGTGAACAGGCAGCGGGCAATCGTGCCGAGGTTCAGCACATAGCTCCCCGCCTGCTCCAGCGTCAGATCAGGCGGCACCTTGTGCATCTGCGGGGCCTGCACGGTCAGGAACTGCGCATGGCTGCCGGTCTCGGTCTCGTAGCCCTGAATGCTGAAATCGGCATACATCGGGTCATTGCCGACCAGTGGGCTCAAGAGATCATTGGTGCCGGAATAGACCGTCACCAGATCGCCGACCTTGATCCGCCCCTGCGCCCGCGTCTCGGACCCGAGCGCGGCGACCAGCGCGATGCCGCCCGATCCGGTGATCTGGACGTCTTCTTCATGGCTGTCGAAGGGCGAAACAGGGATGCCGGTGAGCGCCCAGATGTCGTTGAAGTTGACCTCGCTCGTCAGCATGTAGAGCAGCGCCTCGTTGGGCGCAGGCTCCGGCACGGCGACAATCAGTTCCTTTTCATGGCTGGCAGGCGGACCGAAGCGCGGCGCGCCGGTGTCGGGATCGCGGGCGATGCCGAAAGCGTATTGGTGACGCGGGATCGGGGTCACACCGGGATAGAACGGCGCTCCCACAGGAAGCAGATCGCCTGCTGCCTCCAATGCCTGAGCACGCATTTCGTGCTCGGCATCAATCCACACGCCATCGCGCCGCACCGGAAGCGGGGGCGCAATCTTGTCCATGAACTGGCGGATGCCGGTCTTCCCGCCTTCGGGATCGACGATGGCATCGGCGAACAGCGCGGCTTCCTTGGCAAGGCCTGCGGTCATGCCCTGTTCGAGGCCGACCCGCACCGCTTCCAGCGCCCGCTTGCCCGCGCCGCCGCGTCCGGCCCAATCGAGCTGGCGCAAGATGCGCTGGAGGAAATCATCCTCCATCACGGTATCGAGGCTGATGTCTGCCGCCGTGTCCCAGCGCTCTGCCGCTGCCTGCCGTTCGGCAAAGGCAGCGCCGAGCGGGCTGTCTTCGCCATACTTCACATAATCGCGCACCGCAGCATGGGCCGCCGAGAGTGCGTCTGCCGCGCCGCCCACCAGCTCGTCAACGAAGCCGATGGCCTCAGCCGCGTCGGCATCGATGCTGCGCCCGCCGAGGATCAGGTCCATCGCATCGCGCAGGCCTTCCTCTCCGCGCCGGTCGATCAGCAGGCGCGGCAGGCGCTGGGTGCCGCCGTATCCGGGGAGCAAGCGCAAGCGGATTTCGGGCTGGCCGAACCGCGCGACAGGCTCGGCAATGCGGTAATGGCAGGCGAGCGCGAACTCCATGCCCCCGCCCAGCGCCACGCCCTGCACCGCCGCAACGCAGGGCTTGCCCATGCGCTCGATGGTGCGGAAGGCGAGGTGTGCGTTGTTGGGCAGCACCAGCGCTTCTTCGCGGGTGTGGATTTCCTCCAGCATCTGGCGGATGTCGGCACCTGCGACGAAGGAGGACGTGCCTTCGCCGGTGAACACCACCGCCACGACATTGTCATCGCGCGCCAGCATCGAAGTAACCAGCACCAGCTCGTCAATCGCGCGTTCGTTGAGCGCATTGACCGGGGCGTTGGTGACAGTGACGGTCGCCACCTGCTTGCCCGGCGCGACCGTGTTGTATTGTACGAGGAAGTAACGATGGCGGTCGAACAGCGCCTGTTCGTCGCTCATGCGCTGCTTGCGTTGCCAGTCACCGATGACCTTGCGCAACTCATCCAGCGCTTCGGGATTGCGGAGCGTCGTGACGTCGCCGACATCCTCGCCCACCACCAGCGCGCGCACCATGCGGCGCATATATTTGCCGCTGCGGGTTTCGGGGAATTGCGAGACCTCGATGAAGTCCGCCGGCACAGCGACCGCGCCTTTCTCGGTGCGGACGAGATCGAACAGGCGGCGCTTGTCCTCGATCGTCAGCTTGCGCCCCGCGACCGGCACCACGAAGGCGAGCGGGGTCAGGCCCTTTTCGCGGTGCGGCGCGCCGACCACCAGCACGTTACCGACCGGCGAGTCCGGTGCGAGCGCCTTGTCACGCAGCACCGCGCCTTCGATTTCCTCGGTCCCCATTCGGTGGCCCGAGACGTTGATGACGTCATCCGAGCGGCCATGGAGCGAGAACGAGCCGTCCTCATGCTGGATCGCAAAGTCGCCCTGGGTATAGGCCCAAGCGCCCTTCCAGCGCTTCCAGTAGCCATCCTCCCACCGCGCCGCATCGCCGCGCCACGCGGGATCGACCCGGCCATCGGTGACCTTGAAGCCTTCGATATCGCCCCAGATCGTGCGGGCGAGATAGGGATAGGGCGCGGCGATGACGATTTCGCCCTTCTCGCCCATGTCCGCCCGCCGCCACGGCACCCCGCCCGCGTCCGAGCGGGCAAAAGGCGCATCTTCGGGCGATGCCGCATCGGCATCCTCGACCCAGACATCGCCGACGATCCACGGCAGCGGATAGGCATGGGCATCGGGGCGGAGCGGGAAGTCCGCGTTCCCGAACATATGCGTCCACGCGATCCCCCCGTGCTCGGTCGCCCAGTAGGAGTTGATGTAGCGCGGGGTAACGTGCTCCATCCCGAAGGCCTGCACAGAAGGGCTGACGGGTTCGGCGCAGAAGGTCGCCACCCGAAGCCCGGTCATGTCGTAGCGTTCAAGTTCGGCGAGGTTCGCCGGATCGGACATGATCGCCTTGAGGAAGGTCACGCCTGCCTTGAAGATCGTGACATTGTGCCGCTCGATCATCGAGGCGAAGCGGCCTGCGTGCGGGAACACCGGCGAGCCTTCGGACACCAGCGACGTCACCCGCGTCATCAGCGGCGCGCAGATGAGATAGCTCTGGCCGGTGATCCAGCCCGGATCGGCGACCACGAACAGCGTATCGCCGGGGCGGGCGTCGAAACTCGCCGCCATCGTCTCGGCCACGCCTGCGGCATAGCCGTGGGAATGGACGATCCCCTTGGGCTTGCCCGTGCTGCCCGAGGTATAGATGAAGAACATCGGATAATCGGCATCGACCGGCATCGGCTTGGACGAAGCCCAGATCGCGCGGACGAAATCGCTGTCGGGCAGTGCCAGCAGATCGGCAGCGGTCTCCACCGCAAAGCCTGCACCGCGCGCCTTGTCCAGCACCGTCACCAGCGCCGCATCGGTCAGCTCGTGGCTCCAGCGGTCACGCTCTTCGCGCCAGATCACGTCGGGCTGCGCGGTGTGACGGCATACGATCACCGCTTCCACGCGCGGTGGCAGAGTGACGAGGCTGGAGGCAATCGCGATCCGCACGCGGGCGGCATCGGACGTGCTGATGCGGCCTTCCGCGCCGAGGTTGATCAGGGCCCGGCCCACGCCGCGCATCACGTCCGAACGGTCGACCGTAATCTCGCCGCTCAGCGCCTCACGCACTGTTTCAACAATGGTCGCGGCATCGGCGGCGGGCAGCCCCATGTCGAGGGCGGAGAGGATCGCCAGCGCGGTCGTTACCGGCACGAAATTGTCGAGCGCCGGGTCAGTGTAGGCGTTCTTGAAGGCGGCGACCTGCGCGTTGCGGTAGCTGCCGTCGCTGGTGACGATCACCCGCGCACCTGTGTCGGCGATACGGTCGGACAGGGTCTTGTCCGAGAACCCGCCAAACACCGCCGTATAGACCACGCCCATCCGCTTGGCCGCTTCGGTCCAGTAGATCTGCGGCACGATGCTCGGCATGTTCAATGCCATGCGGTCGCCCGGCTTCAGGCCCAGAGCTTCGAGCGCCACCGCGCACTTCGCCACTTCCAGCAGCAATTGCTTGCGGCTGACCGTGAAGCAGTCGATCGGCGCGCCCTTCCCGCCGAGCGCCGACATGTCCCAGCGGTCGCCTTCGAAGATCAGTGCGGCTTCATCGCCGTGGCCAGCCAGCACGTGGCGGTCGAGTTCGCTGAACGCTGCATTGGTGCGCCCGCCGACAAACCAGCGCCAGTGCGGCGCGTTCGAGCCGTCGAAACCGGCCGTCCAGGGGGTGAAATCCGCCGGAAGATCGGGGCTGACCGGAGCGGCCGTGGCGGCATCCCAGCCGTGCCAGCGGCCATCATCGCCCTTGGCAATCCAAGCGCCCGACGCGCCGCAATCGGCGACAAACCAATGCATGTTGCGCGCCGCAATCGCGCCATGAAACGCACCGGGATCGGCCAGCGCAGCCGCGCGCATCGCCTCCCAATCGGAACGCGTGCGCACACTATTGGTCAGCGCCGCCGGAGCGTTCGCAAGCAAGGTATTGACAGAAATGACGCCGTCCCCCGATTTTCGCACAATCTCGCAGCGCGTGATCCCTGACGCTCGGCGGTGGTGCAGCAAAATTACACAATGCAGCCGTCGTGGGCAAGAAAATGCCACGCGAATGCTTACGCGGATAACGCAGCGTGTCTGAAACGGTTCCGCACCTTTCGCCGCTATAATGCCCCGCTTCGGCCCTGATCGGCCTCAGCCGGACCCGCGTAACGCTTTATCAATCACGTCTGGGCTAAGGCGAGGGCGGACAGGGGGCATCGCTGCGCCCCGCTCCGAAACAAGGACGAGGCATGGCACTTGGCTTTCTCAAATCGTCGCGAGAACCCCAACGCCCGGCGGCCGATGCGCTGTCGTCGCAGCCTGCGGCACGGCCTGACCGGGCCATCGTGCTGGGCGAGGTCGAGGAACTCGGCATCGGGATGTTCTGGGCGACAGACGCCGAGGGCAATCTCAGCTTCCTTTCGCAGCGCGCGCTGGCTGATCTTGGCGACGATAGCACCGCGCTGATCGGCAAGCCGCTGACCAACGTGTTCCACGATATCGAGGACGAGCCCGGCAGCACGACCCAACGCAGCCTCGCGTTCAAACTGAAGGCCCGCTCCAAGCTCGACGAGCAGATCATCGCTGTGTCCAACGGGCGCGGCAGCACGCGTTGGTGGCGGCTGAATGGCCGCCCGCTGGTGGACGCGGCGGGCGCTTTTCAGGGCTATCGCGGCAGCGCAGTCGATATCTCGGCGCAATATGCCTACGAAACACAGGTCGCGCGGCAATCACAGGTCGACGAGCTGACCGGGCTGGCCAACCGCCGCAAGCTCAATGAACGCCTGACCGCGATGCTTGCCGCCTTCCGGGTGAGCCAGCGCAGCTGCGCGCTGATGATGCTCGATCTCGACCGCTTCAAGCAGGTCAACGACACCATGGGACACCCCGCGGGCGACGAGCTACTCAAGCAGGTCGCCCAGCGTCTGTCCTCGATCGTCAAGGATCATGGCGAGGTCGGACGGCTTGGCGGGGACGAATTCCAGGTGCTGCTGCCCGATATGGACGACCGCGGCTCGCTGGGCGAGCTGGCCAACCGCATCGTCCAGTCGATTTCCCAGCCCTATCAGATCAACGGCCGCCGGGCGATCATCGGCACGTCGGTGGGGATCGCGATCGCGCCCTATGACGGCGTCGAGACCGACGAGCTGACCCGCGCCGCCGACATGGCGCTCTATTCCGCGAAGGAAACCCGCGGCGGCACCTTCTGCTTCTTCACAAGCGAATTGCGCGACGCCGCTTCCAAGACCGCAATGCTGGGTGACCGGCTGCGCGATGCGGTGGACCGCGACGAATTGAAGCTGGCCTACCAGCCGCTGGTCGATCCAGTCACCAACGAGGTCAAGTGCTTCGAAGCTCTGCTCCGCTGGCATGACGAGGAAGAAGGCGACATCAGCCCCGCGCAGTTCATTCCGGTCGCCGAAAACGATGATCTGATCATCCGCATCGGCGAAGCGGCGCTGAAGCAGGCCTGCATGGACGCGCTCGCCTGGCCTGAATCGATCAGGGTCGCGGTCAATGTCTCGGCCAAGCAGTTCATCCGGCCCGGCTATCGCAAGGCTGTCGCTGCGGCGCTTGCTGCCTCGGGCCTGCCACCCGGCCGACTCGAACTGGAAATCACCGAAAGCGTCTTCGTGGGCGATCTGGAAACGGTCGATGCGATCTTCCGTGATCTGAAAAAGATCGGCGTGCGGCTGGCACTCGACGATTTCGGCACCGGCTATTCCTCGCTCGGCTATCTCAAGCATGGCCATTTCGACAAGATCAAGATCGACCAGAGCTTCGTGCGCGGTTGCACCGAAAACGGCGATATCAACCCCGCGATCATCACCGCGATCGTCGCGCTCGCCAAGGCGCTCGGCATGGAAACCGTCGCCGAGGGTGTCGAGGCGATGGACGAACTCGATCTCGTCAAGGCGCGCGGCGCCGATCTGGTGCAGGGCTATATCTATTCGCGCCCGATCACGCAGGAACAGGTGCTGGCACAGTTTACCGAAGGGGCCGGGATGTTCCGACCCAGCGGTCCGCCGCGTCACCGGGCCGAGCGTATCACCATCTTCCGCAAGGTCGGGCTGATCCACGAGGATCACTATTACGACGTGATCCTGCGCAATCTGTCCAAGACCGGCGCGCGCATTACCGGGCTTGCCGGGGTGCCGGTGGGAACCGACGTGGTGCTGGATCTGGGCCACGGGCAGCTGGTGGTCAGCAAGGTCGTCAACGCGACCGAGAACAGCCAGGGCCTCAAGTTCGAGACCTCGATGATCAGTGATGGCAGCGGCGGGTTCATGACCCGCCACCGCATCTCGCCCTATTCACTGGCCGAGGCGGGCATTCCGCTGGCAGCGCTGGGCGCGGGGGCCTTCCCGCTCGCCAAGTGGCGCGAGGCGAACAAGACCATCCCGAAATTCGTACAGATGGAACTCAGCGTCCCGAACTGACCGGGCGCTGACCGAGGCCGGCAGCAGCCAGCCCGCTCACCCGCGTCCGCGGTAACCCGGAACGCCCTGATCGGGCAGCCACAGGCCTTCAGGCGGCTGGCCCGACTGCCAGAACACGTCGATCGGAATGCCGCCGCGCGGATACCAGTAGCCGCCGATGCGCAGCCATTGCGGGCGCATTTCCTCGAACAGGCGCACCCCGATCCCCACGGTCACATCCTCGTGAAAGCCGTTGTGATTGCGGAACGACCCAAGGAACAGCTTCAGGCTTTTGCTTTCGACGATCGTCTCGCCCGGCACGTAATCAATCACCAGATGGGCAAAATCGGGCTGGCTGGTAACCGGGCAGAGCGATGTGAATTCCGGCGAAACGAAGCGCACCAGAAAGGTGAGGCCGGGACGCGGATTGGGAACGTAATCGAGCACCGCTTCTTCGGGCGAAGCGGGCAGCGGCGTGTCCTTGCCCAGAAACTGGGGAGCGCGGTTGGGGGTTTGGGGTGTGCTTTCCATGCCGCGCTGTTGCCGCGAACCGCGGCGTGGTGCAAGCGGGGAACTGGACGCAAGCGCTCGCAAATCCCTATGGGGACAGCGCAGGTTCACTCTGCACCTTCGACAAGACCCGGCATTCCTGACCCATTAGAGCTGCCCCATCGCGCCATGATCCGCTTGCCTGCCCGCCATTTGTCCGCTTCCGTTTGTGCCGCCGCAATCGCGCTGGCGGCGCCGCTGGCCGCCCAGCAGCAGTCCGGAACCTTCACTTTGCCCAGCGCCACGCCTGCGCCCTCACCCGCGCCAGCTGGCCCGGCTGACGAGCGCGCCGGGGTCGCAATCCCGCCCCGCGCCGCGCCTGATGCAGTGGCCTCCCCGGTGATCCAGCCGCTGCCATCACCCTCACCTTTGCCGCCGCGCCCGGCCACCCAGAGCGGTCCCGCAGCGCCCCGACCCGCGCCGCAAGCCAGCCCGGCGGCGTCTGTGCCTGCTCCGGCAACATCGGCCGCGCCTGCCCCGGCGCCATCAGCCAGCCCGGCGGGCGATCCGCTGGCGATCCCGCCAGCCGATCCGCAAACCTTGCCCGCCGCACCGGTGCCAGCTGCCAGCCCGACCATCACTGTGGGCGAACAGGTTGACTGGCGGCCCTTTGCTGCCGGCGGGCTTGCCGCGCTGGTGCTGCTGGGCGGCGGAATGCTGTGGCGGCGGCGCAAACCCAAGGCACTGCGCCTTGCCGCGCCCCTTGCTGCAAGCGCCGGGCCTGACATGGCCGACGAACAGCCCCGCGTTGATCTCACACTCGAAATTATCGGGGCGACCCGCAGCGTGATGATGTTCACGGTGGAATACCGCCTCACCATCGCCAACCGGTCAGACCGCGCCGTGACCGATGTCAGCGCCGCGGTGCAGCTTGCCTGCGCGCGGGCGAGTGCCGGAAATGCCTCGCCGGGAGCAGCCCAGAGCCTCGCCGGGATCGCCCGCGTTGGCCCGCATCAGGCGCGCTCTGTCACCGGGACGGTGCAACTCCCCCTCAGTGCGATTGCTCCTTTGCGGCAGGGATCGTCGCCGCTGTTCATCCCCCTCGCCCATGTGACGCTGGAGGGGGAAGGCCTGCGCGCCATGACCAGGAGCTTTGTCATCGGCACACCCAGCAGCGCCGGCCGCGTCCACCCGATCCCGCTCGATCAGCCGCCCGGCGCGATTGCCGGACTGGTGGCGCAAGCCATCGCCATTCCGCCCGTTTCTGCTGACGTCTGACCGCCCAAGCTTGGCAGGGGCCGTCCGGGAAGGCTAGGGTCTGGGCCATGACCAAACTTCCCTCCGCCCTCGTGTCAACCGAGTGGCTCGCCGAGAACCTGGATGCGCCCGGCCTCGCTGTGCTCGATGCCTCGCACCACCTGCCCGCTGCGGGGCGTGATGCGGCGGGTGAATTTGCCGCCTCACATATTCCGGGCGCGCGCTTCCTTGGCCTTGCCAGTCTGTTCGATGCCGGATCGCCCGTGCCTTACGCGCTGCCAACCCCCGATCAACTCGCCGCACGGCTGGGCCTGCTGGGAGTGCGGCCCGAGGACGCGATCATCCTCTATGACGACAGCGCGATCCGCACCGCCGCGCGGGCGTGGTTCATGCTGACCGCGAGCGGGTGGGAAAATGTCGCGATCCTTGACGGTGGATTGGGCAAGTGGCGCAGCGAGGGCCGTCCGCTGGCGACCGGCGCCGAACATGGTGAAGCCGTCGCACCGGCCCACCTCGCGCCGCTGCGGCGGGTGCGTAGCAAGGCCGAAATGCTCGCCAATCTGGATAGCGGGCGCGAACAGGTGCTGGACGCGCGCTCGGCCGACCGGGTCTATGGCACCGGCACCGATCCGGTTCACGGCCTGCCGATGGGCCGGATCCCCGGCGCATTGAACCTGCCTTTCACCGAGGTGCTGAACGCCGATGGCACCTACCGATCGACCGGCGAGATCCGTGCCGCTTTCGAGGGCGCGGGCGTCGATCTGGCCCGCCCGCTGGTCGCCACCTGCGGCAGCGGGGTGACAGCGAGCGTCCTGCTGTTCGCGCTCCACCTCGCCGGCGTGGACACGGCGATGCTGTATGACGGCAGCTGGAGCGAATGGGGCGCCGATCCCGATACGCCCAAGGCGCAAGGACCCGAAGCATGAGCGGCGGTGGCGATGACAGCACCCGCAAGCCAGCCACCCGGCTGGTGCGCGGCGGCAGGCGCAAGGAATGGACCGGGCCGGTGGTCAACCCGCCGGTGTGGCGCGCCTCGACCCACCTTTACGAGAAGGACGCTGATCGCCATGCCGCAGGCGGCAACAATGCCGACGGGCAGTTCTTCTATGGCAGGCGCGGCGCACCGACGCAGTGGGCGCTGGCCGAGGCGCTGACCCAGATCGAGCCAGGTGCTTACGCCACCCAGCTTTACCCCAGCGGTGTGGCGGCGATTGCCGGGGCCATGCTGGCGGTGCTGAAACCGGGCGACCGGCTGCTGATGGCCGACAACGCCTATGACCCCTCGCGCTCCATGGCGACAGGCCTGCTGGCGCGGATGGGGGTGACGACCACCTTCTTCGACCCGCGCGATCTGGAGGCTTACGAGGCGCTGTTTGCAGCGCCGGTCAAGGCGGTCTGGCTGGAAACCCCAGGCAGCCTGACCTTCGAAATGGCCGATATTCCCGCCCTCACGACCATCGCCCGCGGGCATGGCGCGGTCAGCATGATCGACAACACCTGGGCCAGCCCCCTCGGTTTCAGCGCGCTGGAGCACGGCTGCGACATCGTGATGATGAGCCTGTCGAAGCACGTCGGTGGCCATTCCGATCTGATGATGGGCAGCGCCAGCGCGGGCAAACGCTGGTACACCGCCCTCAGGCGCACCGCGCAGGAACTGGGGCAGGTCGTCTCGCCCGATGATGCGGCGCTCGCCGCGCGCGGATTGCGCACGATGGGCGTGCGGCTTGAGGCGCAAACCCGCTCGGCGCTGCGCATCGCCGAATGGCTGGAGGCCCAGCCGCAGGTCGCCCGGGTGCTTTGCCCGATGCTGCCTTCCGATCCCGGCCATGCCCTGTGGAAGCGCGATTTTACCGGCGGGTGCGGGTTGTTCGCCTTCGTGCTGGCCAGCGATGATCCTGCCGCCTCGGCCCGCGTGGCAGATGCGCTCGACCTGTTCGGCATCGGCTATAGCTGGGGCGGGTTTGAAAGCCTCGCCCTGCCGATTGTCCCTGCAGATTACCGCTCGCTGATGCCCTGCACCGGTGGCAAGCCCGCGATCCGCCTTGCGATCGGGTTGGAGGATGCGGATGATCTGATCGCCGATCTGGCGCAGGCGCTGGCGGCGGCATGACGCTCGCCGCCGCTCCGGCACCCACTCCGACCCCTGACGCTGAAATCGTCAGCGGCGCGGACAACCTGCGCGCCGACATTGCCGAACGCAGCGAGACCATCGGCGATATCGTCAACCGGCTGGACGGGTGGGCGCTTGAACTCGGCACCTGGCGCATCTCCGCCTTCGACGTCCTGTTCGCGGTGGCGGCAATCCTGCTGGTGCTCGCCTTCGCGCTGGTCGCCACCCGCCTCACCCGCAGCGCCCTGCGCCGCATGACCGCGCTCGACGGCACACAGAGCGTGCTCGCCGAGAAAATCGCCACGATTGTCATCTGGGTCGTGACGTTTCTGGTGGGCGTCGACCTGCTCGGCATCGATCTGACCGCGCTGACGGTGTTTTCGGGCGCTTTCGGCCTTGCGATCGGGTTCGGCCTGCAAAAGACTTTCGGCAACCTCATCGCCGGGATCATCCTGCTGCTCGACAAGTCGATCAAGCCGGGTGACGTCATCGCCATCGCCGATCAGGCCGGGCAACAGACCTTCGGCCAGATCCGCAAGATCGGCATCCGCGCAGTATCGGTCACGACGCGGGACGAGCGCGAATATCTCATCCCGAACGAGAATCTGATGATCAATCAGGTCGAAAACTGGTCCTATTCGTCGAAAAACGTGCGGATTCAGGTGCCGGTGGGGGTGAGCTATGATGCCGACATGGCCTTGGCCGAAAAGCTGATGCTGGAAGCGGCGGGCAAGGCGCGGCGCGTGCTCGAAACCCCGCCACCGACAGTCTGGTGGGTCGGGTTTGGCGACAACGCGGTCGATTTCACCATCCATTGCTGGATCAATGATCCCGAAGACGGCATCGGCAATGTCCGCAGCGATGTGCTCAAGAACCTGTGGGCGCTGTTCAAGGAACACGGGATTGCCCTGCCCTACCCCCAGCGCGACCTCCATCTGAAGGAAAGCGAGGCAATGGACCGGGTGATCGCGGCGCTGGAAGTGCGGCGGGACGGCAGGGACGATCCGCCGCAATAGCTGAGCTACGCGAGGGCCAATCCATTCTCGCTGGCTCGCAGGGCCGCGCTGCGCCATGTGCTGGACCATGCAGCATCCTGGCACAATCTATCTCGTCGGCGCGGGGCCGGGTCCGGTGGACCTCCTCACCCTGCGTGCCGCCCGCCTGATCCAGACCGCGCGGGTGATCGTGCATGACGGGCTGATCGGCCCCGATATTCTCGACCTTGCGCGGCCTGACGCCCGCCTCATCTCGGTCGCCAAGCAGCGCGCGCGCCACACCATGCCGCAGGAGGATATCAACGCCCTCCTCGTGCAAGAGGCTTTGCAGGGCCACGATGTGGTGCGCCTCAAGGGCGGCGATCCCTTCATCTTCGGGCGCGGCGGCGAGGAAGCCGAAACCGCGCGCGCCGCCGGTGTGCCGGTCGAAGTCGTCCCCGGCATCAGCGCAGCCAACGGTGCGGCCGCTGCGGCGCAGATCGCGCTCACGCACCGCGAGGCGTCGAGCATCGTCAGCTTCGTCGCCGGCCAGTGCAAGGGGCTTTCCGAACAGGACTGGTCCGGCCTTGCGGGCAAGGGGCGCACGCTGGTGATTTACATGGGCGTCTCGACCGCCGCCGCTATCGCCGAAAAGCTGATGGCCGATGGCCTCGCCCCCGACATGCCGGTCGCCGTGATCGAAAACGCCGCGCGCCCGGACATGCGGGTCCTGCGCGGCCTGCTCGCGGGCCTGCCCGATCTGGTGGAAGCCGAGGCGGTGAAGAGCCCCGCGCTGATCGTCATCGGTGAAGTGACGGCGCGCCTTTCCCGTCGTCCTGACACAAGTCGGGATCGGGTTGAGGTAAGCGCCTTGTTGGCAACGGTCCCGGATCAGGTCCGGGATGACGGGCGCTTTTTCGGAGAGATCCAGCCATGAAAATCCTCACCGGCAATGATCTGCGCTCGGGCGCGGTGACGTGGTGGAACGGCGCCGGCTGGTCGCTGTTCGTCGACGATGCCGTGGACGTTGGCGAGGAGGCCGAGGAAATCCTCGCCCGCGAGGAAGCCGCGCGGCGGGTCAATGTGCCCTACGCCATCGAGGCCACCATCGACGCTGCCGGGCACGTCCGCCCGGCCCATATCAAGGACCGGGTGCGCGCACTCGGCCCGACCGTGCGGCGCGACCTCGCCGTGCCGACTGCCGACAAGACCGGCTGGGACTGGGTGATCTGAGATGTACCGTTACGATTCATACGACCAAGCCATGGTCGATGCCCGCGTGGAGGAATTCCGCGATCAGGCCCGCCGCCGTCTCGAAGGCAAGCTGACCGAGGACCAGTTCAAGCCGCTGCGGCTGATGAACGGCCTCTATCTGCAACTCCACGCCTATATGCTGCGCGTCGCCATCCCCTATGGGACGCTGGACTCACGCCAGATGGAGATGCTCGCCGACATCGCGGAGAAGTATGACCGCGGCTATGGCCACTTCACCACCCGCCAGAACATCCAGTACAACTGGATCAAGCTGGAGGACTGCGCTGATGCGCTCGCCGATCTGGCGACCGTGGAGATGCACGCGATCCAGACCAGCGGCAACTGCATCCGCAACATCAGCTCCGATCACTTCGCGGGCGCTGCCGCCGACGAGGTGGTGGACCCGCGCCCCTATGCCGAGCTGATGCGCCAGTGGTCGAGCTTCCACCCGGAGTTCACCTACCTGCCGCGCAAGTTCAAGATCGCGGTGATCGCGTCGGAGAAAGACCGTGCGGCAATGCGCTTGCACGATATCGGCGTGCGCATCGTCAAGCGCGACGGCGAAGTCGGCGCGCAGTTCTACGCCGGCGGCGGCATGGGCCGCACGCCGATGATCGCTCCGCTGATCCGCGATTTCGTGCCGATCGACCAGTTCATCACCTATGCCGAGGCAGCCTTGCGGGTCTACAACCGCTACGGACGGCGCGACAACAAGTACAAGGCGCGCATCAAGATCCTCGTCCACGAACTCGGCGCGGCGGAGTATATTCGCCAGGTCGAAGAGGAATTCGCCCACATGCTGAGCGTCGGCGTAGAGCCGCCGCGCGAGGAACTGGCGCGGATTGCGGCGCACTTCGCCGATCCCGCCTTTGTTGACGGCGCCAAGACGCTCGATCGCTCCGACCCCGATTTCGCGCTGTGGGTGGACCGCAATACTCACCGCCACAAGCATGACGCCTATGTCTCGGCGGTCATCAGCCTGAAGCCCGCTGGCGGCATCCCGGGGGATGCAACCTCAGAGCAGATGCGCATCGTCGCCCGGCTCGCCCGCGAATACAGCTTTGACGAACTGCGCGTGATGCACACGCAGAACCTGCTGCTACCCCATGTGCGGATCGCAGACTTGCACGCTGTGTGGACCGCACTCGACGAAGCGGGCCTCGGCGCGCCGAACATGGACACGATCGAGGACATCATCGCCTGCCCGGGCCTTGATTACTGCTCGCTCGCCAACGCCCGCTCGATCCCGCTCGCCCAGCGCATTTCGGAACGCTTTGCGCAAACCGGTCGAACCGAGGTGGTCGGCGAGCTGAAGCTCAAAATCTCCGGCTGCATCAATGCCTGCGGGCACCACCATGCGGGCCACATCGGCATCCTTGGCGTCGACAAGAAGGGGGTCGAAAACTACCAGCTGTCCTTGGGCGGGTCGGAGGCCGAGGACGTCAGCCTCGCCAAGATCACCGGCCCCGGCTTTGACGAGGACGGCGTGATCGCCGCGGTCGAAAAGGTCACCGACGTCTACCTCGCCGCCCGCAGCGATGGTGAACGCTTCCTCGATACCTACCGCCGCATCGGCATGGAGCCGTTCAAGGAGGCATTGTATGGGTAACGCCCGCGATCTCGGCACCTCCCCTGACGAGGTGCAGTTCCGCTTCCGCGATGACGAGCCGGTCGATCACGCCGCCGTCACGGTCGATTCCTGCTGCGACCAGACCAACGCCACCGCTGTCCGGATCGAGCCGGGTGACGATGCGCGGGTGCTGCTGCCGTTTCTGGATCGCCTCGCACTGGTCGAAGTCAACTTCCCCGTCTTCGGCGACGGGCGCGGCTATTCCTCGGCCCGCATCCTGCGCGAGGCGGGTTATGCAGGCGAATTGCGCGCGGTGGGCGCAGTGCTGATCGACCAGCTCAGCCACATGCGCCGCTGCGGGTTTGACAGCTTCGCGCCGGACAAGCGCCTTGACGAAGAGGACGCGGCCCGCGCCTTCGCGACGTGGGAGAATGTGTACCAGCGCGCGGCAGACCGCCGGGCCACGATTGCGGACAAGCGCCATGAAGCCTGAGCTCGGCCTCTCCGGCGAACCGCGCACCCGCGACACGCTCGACCTCGCCCCGCGTTTTACCGAGCATGATGCGGTGCGGCTGAACCGGATGTTCCGCGGCAGCACCACAATCGAAATGCTGGAAGCGGTAATCCGGGATGGTCTTGCAGGCGATCTGGCGGTCGTCTCCAGCTTCGGCGCGGAGAGCGCGGTGCTGCTGCACCTGATCGCCAGCGTTGACCGGCACGTGCCGGTGCTGTTCCTCGACACAGGCAAGCATTTCCCCGAAACGCTGGCATACCGCGATCTCCTGACCCAGCGCCTCGGCCTCAATCTGGTGGTGCTGACGCCGGAGCCTGCGGAACTGGCGAAGAAGGACGAAACCGGCCTCAGATGGTCCTATGATCCCGATGGCTGCTGCGAGATCCGCAAGGTGCGCCCGCTGGAAAAGGCGATGGCACAGTACGACGCCAGCTTTACCGGCAGGAAGGCGTTCCAGGCCGCGACCCGTGCCAACCTGCCGCGCTTCGAGGTGGATACCTCGGACGCGCAGGGGCGGCTCAAGATCAACCCGCTGATCGATTGGGACGCGGGCCAGATCGAGGGTTACTTCATGGAAGCCGACCTGCCGCGTCACCCGCTGATCGCGCAGGGCTATCCTTCGATCGGCTGCTCGCCCTGCACTTCGCAGGTCGCGCCGGGTGAAGACCCGCGCTCGGGCCGGTGGAAGGGCTGGGACAAGACCGAATGCGGCATCCACAAGCCGGGCGAGGAACCGTTTTTGTAAGGCGCATTCTCGCCTCTCCCGTCATCCCAGCGCAAGCTGGGACCTAGAGCGGCAAGCGCTGCGCCAAGATGCCCTAGGCCCCAGCTTTCGCTGGGGTGACGTGTGTTGTTTGCGCTTTGCCAAGCCAAAACAATGCGCTAACTTCGCGATATGCTCGCCCTGCTCCTCGCCGCCGCCCAGCCTGCAGAAGCCCCGCCCCTGCCCGATTGCTCCTATGATCTGGAGGCGATGCTGGCGCTCGACCGCAAGGCCTTCGATCAGACGCTGCCAGACGGCGGGTGGCGCGCGCTCGCCAGGACAGACGGGTGCGAAATCGCCGCAGCCGAACTGATCCGCGCATGGCGGCATGAAAAGCGGGACCACGAGGCGATCTTGTATTGGCACGAAGGCCAGATGCGCGCTTTCGGCGGGCAAACCGCCGAGGCCATCGCCTTGTTCCAGCGCACCTACAAAGCGCCCGAATTCGATCACGGCTTCGGTTGGAACTTCTATGTTTCGGGAACCATCGCGTTTCTGCTCGGAGACCGCGAACACCTGCGGGAGTCCATCGCGGGATTGAAGGCTATGAAGGCGCCGAAGCCAGAGAATAACAGCCTCACCCTGTCCGACGGAACCGTGATCCAGATGAGCTGGCCGCCCAACCTCAACGTGCTCGAAGCCTTCGAGCGGTGCTGGGGCAAGACCTATGCCGAAGCCTACGGCACCGAAGCCTGCGCCGCGCCGAAGCCCTAAAGCCAGCCTTCGCGCTTGTACCACTCGGCGGTGATGCGCAGCCCTTCCTCGCCATCAATCTTCGGCTGCCATATGCCCGGCGGGGGCTTGCGGTCGAAGCGTGACACCCAGTTGGGGTGCGCCATGTAGCCGACGCGGTCGGCGGTGAGTTTCGCCCGGTCGCCGCGTATCAGGCGATCGGCGGTTGCAGCAGCGTCGAGCACCGCGCGCGGCAGATGGGGCGCGAACACGCTGCGCTTGCCTACCGCACGGCCGATCGCTTGCGCCAGCTCCTTGTGGCTCCACCCGCCCTCGCGGCCGTCGTCAGGTTCGTAGGTCTGCTTCTTGGTCGATGCGGCATTGGTGGCGGCCAGCGCCACCAGTAACGCTGCGAGATCTTGCGCATGAATGATCGAACTTGCCCCGCCGGGCGGCAGCGGCACGAAGCCCAGCTTGGCAGTGCGGAACATCTCCAGATAGTCGACATCGCGCGGGCCGTAGACTCCGGGTGGGCGCACAGTGGTCCAGTCGAGACCGGAGGCTTCGACCAGTCCCTCTGCCTTGGCCTTGGACGCGCCATAGGCCGACAGGTCCGGCTTGCGCGCCGAGAGCGAGGAGACGAACACCAGCCGCTTTAGCCCCGTGCCCTTCATCGCAGCGATGACATTGGCGGTACCGGTGACGTTGGCAGCCTCGAACTGCGCCGGATCAGGCGTGTTGGTCAGACCCGCGACATGGATCACGGCATCGGCCCCGGCAACCAGCGCGGCAAGCGCGGCCGCATCGTCCAGATCGCCCCGCACCCACTCCACGCCCGCTCGCGGAGCCTGATCGCGCCGGGCCAGCGCCCTCACCTGATGGCCCTGCGCCAAAGCCTCGGCCAGTACCGCGCTGCCAACAAACCCGGTCGCGCCGGTGATCGCCAAAAGGCTCACAGCAACACCATGTGGTCGCGGTGGATCACGCAGGAGCGCGGCGCATAGCCCAGCCGTTCAGCCTGATCCTCGGCGCGGCGGCCCGCGATCAGCTGCATTTCAGCGGCGTCATATTCGGCAAGTCCCTGCGCCAGCCGCTCGCCCTTCAGGCTCAGCACGCTGACCAGATCGCCGCGCCGGAATGTCCCTGACACGCCGACCACCCCCGCCGCCAGCAGGCTCGCCCCGCCCTTGAGCGCTTCGGCGCAGCCCTTGTCGACGCGCAATTCGCCTGCAGGCGCCAACCGCCCGCCGAGCCATGCCTTGCGGGCGGAATCGGCCCGGACGGGCAGGAACAGCGTGCCCGTGCCTGCGCCAAGCGCATGGGCAATCGGCGCGTCATGCGTGCCGTTGAGGATAGCGAGCGCAATGCCCGCGCGCGTCGCGATCTGCGCGGCTTGCAGCTTGGACACCATCCCGCCTGAACCGAGGCCAGACGACGAAGCCCCGCTCGCCATCGCCATCACCTCCGGCGTCACGGCGTCAACCACAGGGATCAGGACCGCGCCCTCTGCGCGCGGGTCGCGGTCATACAGCCCGTCCACGTCCGACAGCAGCAGCACCAGATCGGCATTGGCCGCCTGCGCGACCCGCGCCGCCAGCCGGTCATTGTCACCGAAGCGAATTTCTTCGGTGGCGACTGAATCGTTCTCGTTGATGACCGGGATCACGCCCGCTTCCAACAACCGGTCGAGCGTAGCCGAGGCGTTGAGATAGCGCCGGCGGTCTTCCAGATCACCCAGGGTCAGCAGCATTTGCGCCGCGGTGATCTCCTCACCCCCCAGCGCGCGGCTCCACAAATCCGCCAGCGCGATCTGGCCGACAGCCGCCGCCGCCTGCGCATCGGCCAGGCTCCCG
The DNA here is from genome assembly GCA_032116115.1 of Porphyrobacter sp. Classification (GTDB taxonomy): domain Bacteria; phylum Pseudomonadota; class Alphaproteobacteria; order Sphingomonadales; family Sphingomonadaceae; genus Erythrobacter. Next base: position 66,202 of record JAUMAX010000001.1, on the reverse strand, counting down.
CGTCCGCCCTTGGCCAAGCCCAGCCGCGCCGCGCCCAGCGCAATCGCGCCCGAACTCACCACAATCACCTGCGCGCCCTCGCGGCGCAGCGCCGCAAGGTCTGCCGCCATGCGCGTCAACCAGCCCTCACGCGCCTGCCCCCCGCCGACCAGCAGCGCGGAGCCAATCTTGACCACAATCCGCCGCGCGGAGGGAATGTCCGAAAGGCGCGTCAGCATTGGCGGATTACAACGGCGACCACTCGGCTGCGTCGCTCTCGTCCTCGATTTCTACGGTCTTGGTCTCGGTCGAGGTGCGGTCCGGCAAATAGCCCAGCACCGCGTCGAGCAGTTCGGGAATCCCCGCCCCGGTCACGCCCGAGACAGCGAATACCTTGTCCGCACCGGCGGCCAGCAGTTCCTCGCTGAAGCTTTCGACCAGTTCTGCGTCCGCCAGATCGAGCTTGTTCAGCACCACCAGCCGCGCCTTATCCTCAAGACCTGCGCCGTAAGCCGCGAGCTCGTCCTCGACGATGCGCATGGCTTCGGCGGGGTCGGCGTCTTCGGTCCCGGTGATGTCGATCAGGTGGATGAGCACCCGGCAGCGTTCAATATGACCGAGGAAACGGTCGCCGATGCCGACACCCTCTGCCGCGCCTTCGATCAGGCCGGGAATGTCGGCGAGGACGAATTCGCGGCCCTTGTGGCGCACCACGCCAAGCTTGGGGACCAGCGTGGTGAAGGCATAGTCGCCGACCTTCGCGCCCGCGTTGCTGACCGCGTTGATGAAGGTCGATTTGCCCGCGTTGGGCAAGCCGACAAGGCCCACGTCGGCAAGCAGCTTCAGCCGCAGCCACACCCAGGCTTCCTGACCCGGTATCCCGTCCTGGTGCTGACGCGGTGCGCGGTTGGTGGAGGTTTTGTAGCTGGCGTTACCGCGCCCGCCGATCCCGCCTTCGAGGAAGACGACGCGCTGGCCGATCATGGTGAAGTCGGCGAGCACGTCTTCCTTGTCTTCGGACAGGATCTGCGTGCCGACCGGCACCTTGATGACGAGCGGCTTGGCAGAGGCGCCGGTGCGGTCCTTGCCCATCCCGTGCCCGCCGCGCGGCGCCTTGAAGTGCTGCGAATAACGGAAGTCGATCAGCGTGTTGAGACCGGCGACAGCTTCGAACACGATATCGCCGCCGCGCCCGCCGTCACCGCCGTCAGGGCCGCCATATTCGACGTACATCTCACGCCGGAACGAGACGGCGCCGGGGCCGCCTCCGCCGGACTTCACATAGATCTTGGCTTGGTCGAGAAAATGCATTGCGGGCGCATAGGCAATTTTTGCTGCGAATGCGAGGGGAATGGCAAAACGTCCCCCTCCCCCGATGAGGGAGGGGGACAAAGGTCAGAACCGCGCTTCAATTCCCACCACTGCCGAGCGGCCCGGCGAGACGAAGCTGAAGACCTGTTCGTAACGATCATCCAGCAGGTTATCGACGCGTGCGAAGGCGTCGACCCCGTCGGCCAGCTTAACGCGCGCGTTGAGGTTGACCAGAGTATAGTCATCCAGTTGCACTCTGACCGGGACGAAACTGGGATCGGTGAAGGCCACATCGGGCGTCGCGCCGTTGTGACGCACCACCAGCGTCGCCGAGGCCGCGTCGCCCGGTGCAGTCCAGGTCAGCGCCGCGCTGGCGATGTGTTCGGGGCGGCGCACTTCCTCGACGCCGTTCTCCTCGGCATCGAGATAGGAATAGGCAGCATCGAGGCTCCATTGTTCGGCCAGCCGCGCATTGAACGACACTTCAACCCCGCGCTGCTGGCTGACAGTAGTGCGGTTGGCAGGCGTGGCGATGAAGGTCGGGGCCGGGAAGGTGGTGAAGATCTCGCCCTCCAACTCGCTGTCGAAATACGTCACCGACAGGTTTGCGTTATCGCCCACGTCCTGATCCAGCCCGACTTCCCACCCGGTCGATTTTTCCGGCCTGAGCGCCTCGTTGCCGATGAAGCGGCCATCGACGAAGCCGTAAAGCTCGAAGAAGCCGGGGTTCTTGACCCCGCTGCCCGCCGCCGCGCGGATGCGGGTGGTGTCGTTGACGCCATATCCAGCGCCGACGCGGAAAGTGGTTGCGTCGCGGAACAGGTCGTTGATGTCGTGGCGGATCGCTGCCGAGAAATCTAACGCCCCGCCCTCATAGCGATATTCACCGACGAAGCCGGTCTGTTCGACCGCACGCCGCCCGGTGAACCCGCCGCTGGCAGCCAGCGCGTTGCGGAAGCTTTCCCGCTCCCAATCGGCGGCGAAAGTGAGATTGTGCTCGTCCGCCAGCTTGAAGGCGGTGACATAGGACGCCTTCACACGGTCACCCTCGCTGGCCGAGGTGAGGCCGAAGGGGCTGTCGGTTTGCCGGTCCACTTCTGCGACCTGAGCGGACAGATCATGCGTCCAGCGCCCGTCCAGCACCTCGGCCCGCGCCCCGACAAGGGCGTAAACCGCCTCGTTGGTGAAGGTCACGCCGGGGCTGTCGATGATGAAGCCGAAGGTCGGGCTGGTGCGGTCGAAATTGCTATCGTTGGTCTGGCCCTCGGTGCGGATGAAGCGGGCCGCGGCGCGCAGGGCGAACCCTTCGGCGATGTCGACGCTGCCTTTGCCCGAGAGGGTGTAGCTGTCACGCCCGATGTCGCGCACGCCATTGCGGGCGTTGGGCTGGCCATCGGTGCTGACGACGACGGCAGACAGCGCCGCGTCCCAGCCCACCCCTGCATATCCGTATCGCGCCGCGCCGTTGACGGTTCCCTGCGTGCCGCCTTCGAGCCTTGCGCCAAAGCCCTGGTTGTTCCGTCCGTCGGCGCTCTGATAGGCGACCACCCCGCCGATCGCGTCCGGCCCGTACAGCGCCGACTGCGGCCCGCGCAGGACTTCGACCCGGGCGCCGACTTCGGCTTGCAGCGTGCCGATGTCGAATTCGCCCGCGAAAGGATCGGAAACTTCGATGCCATCGACCAGCACCAGAACGTGGTTGGCCTCGCTACTGCGCAGACGGATCTGGGTCTGGCCTGCGATGCCTGCGACCGCCACGCCGGGGACATCGCGCAGCACATCGGCAATGTCGCGGGTCTGGCGGTTTTCGAGGTCTTCGGGGGTGATGACCGTGACCGAACCGGGGTAGCGCGCGGGCAGGTCGAGGCGGCCGGAGCGGCTGGTGGTGACAAGGAGATCGTCACGCGCCGCAGCGGTGCGGACCTCGGCACCTTCGGGGGCCTCATCCTGAACGCCCTCATCCTGCGCCGCCACCGGCACAGCCCAAACCAGCGCCGCCCCAGCGACGCTGCACAGCAATTTCAGATTTTTCACGGATTCCTCCCGTCATCAGCAACATGAAGGCCGCGAGGGGTTTGCGTCCCTCACAGCCCGGTGATGTCGCTCACAACAGAAGTGTTTTTCCGCGCCTGACCAATCCCTGAGCCAAGCAAAGAGCGACACGCCCCGGTCGGTCTCCTGGCTCACGGATCAACGCATCCGGTGCTCACCTTCCCAGAGCGTTGCCGCTCCAGTGGCTGCCCAAAACAGGGCGCGCACCGCATACTCACCGCTTACAGTTGCAGGGACAGCTGCGGAATCAAACCGCATTCCCGTTACCTTGGCGCGGACAGACGGATAGCGTCAGGCCAAGCTGACGGCAAGAGGTGTAAAGATACCGATTGAACGCGCCAATCGGCGCATAGCGCCGCAAGGCCGACCGGCCGCCGCGCCTTCCGCCGCGGAACCCAAGGCGGACGGACGTCCGCCGCCCGGCGTCTTAGGGCGAAAACAAAAAACGCCTGGTGGAGCCGAGGGGGATCGAACCCCTGACCTCGTCATTGCGAACGACGCGCTCTCCCATCTGAGCTACGGCCCCGTCCCAGGCTTTCGCGCCCTCAGCCCCGATCGAGGGGCAGGCAAGCGCGGGCATTAGCGAGAAGGACAAGCCCATGCAACGGCCATTTTTGCGGCCGCCAGCCTGGGCGAATGCCGCCTATTGTCCCGATTTGCGCTCCGGCTGGGCGGCCATCGGCTCGACGATCGGTTGCGAAATCACGCCTTCATTGACCGGGATCACCGGCACCGGCAGCCCGGTGACGGGATCGATCGCGGACTGCATCGCCACGGTCGGCACCGGGATGCCGCTCGCGCGCGCCTGCTGCACCGCGACCCAGCCGGGCTGCGAGGCACCATACAGCGTGCCCCACTTGTCGTCCCACGCGGCCGATGCCTGCTGATAGGCCTCGTAATCGGTGAAAAACTGGTCGAACGGCATCAGCAGCCCATCGAAATTGGCCCGGGCAAAGGCGAGCGGATCGGTAGGCGGCGCGGCCAGAGCGCGGTTCGCCATGTCGAGCGCCGCGCGGCAGAACCCGGCGCGGGCGGCCGGTTCGGCGAAGAAGTTGTAGACCTGCGTGGTGTAGCCATCACGGGCCACGATCGCGTCACGCTTGACCCGGAAGCGGCTGGTGTAGCTCTTCTCAAGCCGGTCATTGACCGCCTTCAGCGATTTGACGTTCCGCGTCAGGAAGTCGCGATAGCCATCAAGGATCGGTTCGTATTCGGGGGTCAGGCAATTGAGCGCGGCGACGTTCCAGGCCGAACGCAGGTTCCAGACCAGTTGGTCGTTCGAAAGGTCGGTGTTGACGGTGACCCGCCGGCCATCAGCCCCGCGCGGAGGAATGTCCATGACATAATGCGCACCGCCCGGGGGGAGCGGGCGATAGGGAACCATCTCTGCCGCCTGAACCGGCGGCGGCGGGGGAGGCGGCGGGGGTGGCGGCGGAGCGGGGGTAGCACAGGCGGCCAGCAATGCGCTGCCGACGGCCAGCGTGGTGATGACGAGGCCAAACGGCGTGCTGCCACGCTCCTGCGTCGGCGACGGGGATGACGGCGTGTGCGAAACCGCGCTCATTGAAAAAACCTCTCTTGCTGCGGGCTGTGCTGCCGCTGGCGGCGCGAGCATGTGTGCGCCCGGCTTGCTCCAGCCTTAAGCACCAGCGATAGCTGCCCCGGCTAACAAAGCAAATGCCCGGAGCCTACGCAAAGGCCCCGGGCATCCGACATTTCAACACCTGCGTCAGGCCACAAGGGCCTGCGGCGACCCGCGATTACTCGCGGTTGCCGAGGAAGCTGAGCAGGAACTGGAACATGTTGATGAAGTCCAGATAGAGGCTCAGCGCGCCGAGGATCACGGCCTTGCCCGCGAACTGCGTGCCGCGCAGATATTCGTACTCGTTCTTCAGACGCTGCGTGTCATAGGCGGTCAGACCAGCGAAGATCAGCACGCCGATGAAGCTGATCGCGTAATGGAACGCGGGGCTCTGCAGGAACATGTTGATGATCATCGCCACCAGCAGGCCGATCACGCCCATGATGAGGAAGCTGCCGAGGCCCGACAGGCTCTTCCTGGTGGTGTAGCCATACAGCGACAGGCCAGCAAAGGCCGCCGCGGTGGCGAAGAAGGTCGTGGCGATCGAACCACCGGTGTAAACCAGGAAGATCGACGACAGCGAAAGACCCATCAGCGTGGCAAAGCCCCAGAACATCAGCTGGAGCGTACCGGTGCTGAAGCGGTTGGCACCAAAGCTCATCGCGAACACGATGGCCATCGGCGACAGCGCGACGATCCAGCGCAGGATACCGCCGGTGAAGATCGTTTCAGCCACACCGCTGGTGAAGGCCAGCAGCGCGACGATCCCGGTCAGCAGGATGCCCGAAGTCATGTAATTGTAGATCGAGAGCATGTGCGAACGCAGGCCCTCGTCATAGCCCGCGCGGCCGGCGACATCGCCTCCGGCGCGGGGCACGGAGCCCAGCCGCTGCGCATCGCGCGAGGTGTCATTCCAGTCAGCCATTGCGAAACCCTTAGCCTTTCTTATCGGAGCGCGGAAACGCCCGCGCTCTCCAATGGGGGGAATATCGGGGTTTCGGCAGCGCATTTCAAGCGAAACCGGATTGCAATCGGCGCAATCGGTTCAGCTTAACCGATGTTAATCTTAACTGCCCTTGGAAAGCGCCGCACCCTTGTCTGCGGTGGCGCGCAAGGTGTCGGTCAGCAGGCGGCGCAGTGCCCCGCCTTCATCGAGCACATTCAGACCTTCGCGGGTCATCCCGCCGGGGCTTGCCACCCGGTCGGCGAGGGTCGCGGGGCCAACGTCGGCGCTTGCTGCCAGCGCCGCTGCCCCCTCGACCGTGGCCAGCGCAAGGCTGGCCGCCGTCGGCTGATCCAGCCCGAGATCCACCGCTGCGCCCGCCAACGCGTCGATGAAGCGATAGACGAAGCCCGGCCCCGATCCGGCCAACGCGGTGACCAGATCAAACTGGGCCTCGTCCTCCAGCCAGACCGCGCTGCCGAGGCTATCGAACAGTGCGAACACCCCCGCGCACGAACCGTCGTCCAGCCCGCTTTGCGCGAGGATCACGGGGGACTTGTTGATCCGCGCGGCAAGGTTGGGCATCACCCGCACATGCGCGCCAGCCCGCGGAAACGCGTCCGCCAGCTGGGCCAGCGTAATCCCCGCGAGCAGCGAACACACCGTCACACTCGTGCCTGTCAGCCCCTGCAAGCCGGGGCCCAGCGCTCCCAATTGTTGCGGCTTGAACCCCAGCAGCACCGCATCATGCCCTGCGCCTGCCGCTTCATCAGCGCTGCGATAAAGGGTTACGCCGGCGGGCGCTTCGGGCAAGGCGGGATCGAGCACGGCAAACCGCGCCGGTGCCTCGCCTGCGGCCAGCCACCCAGCGAGCATCGCCCCGCCCATGTTGCCGCACCCGACAATGAGGAGTTTTCGAGTCATGCCAGGGAGGCTCTCAGGCCTCGCCCGCCGCGTCAACCATGGCCGCATCCAACGCCGCGCGCGGGCTCTTGTCGCCCCACAGCACAAACTGGAAGGCGGGATAGAACCGGTCGCACTCGTCGATCGCACTTTCGACCAGCGCCTGCGCCATATCGATGCTCAGCCGCCCGTGATCGCCCAGCAGCGCGCCGTGGCGGTAGAGCAGCACATCGCCGTTCGACCAGATGTCAAAATGGCCGAGCCACATCTGTTCGTTGACAAGACACAAGAGTTCATAGGCCGCAGCACGCTTGTCATCCGTCACACGGATATCGGGCAAGCACAGGAACTGGAGCACGCCGTCCTCGGCCCGCCAGATTGCACGCAACTGGTAATTGGCCCAGCTGCCCTGCACTTCACCGGTCATCTCGTCATCCGACACCAGATCGCACGGCCAGCCACGCGCCGTGAACAGGCTGGCGAGCATTTCGACGGGGGCGGCATCGTCCTCGGCGGAATAGTCCATGTCTTGCACTCTCATGGCCGGGCGTTCGCGGGGGGGAGGGTCATTCGCACCATTGAGGCAAGGCATGAACGGTAAGCGGGGCGATTGGCAATCACCCAAGTTGGAGCGGCTGGGGAGAACCGGACAGACCTGTGCAAAGCCTGTGCAAAGATAGTGGGGGATCAATCCCAACCGTCATTTAAGTGGCTGAACTTGTTCGCCTTCATCGCTAAGCCACAGGAAACTGTCGAGCCCCTTGCCCTTGAGCTCGCGGACCAGCGCCTCGGCCTTGTCGCGGCTGGCAACAGGGCCGACCACAAGCCGGTTGGTCGCACCCCAGCGCGCGGTGTGCGGCTTCAGACTGGCGAGCGACTTGCCGCCCTCCTTGCTGATCCTCCGCCAGTCGAAAGCAAGCGCATCGACCTTCCTGCCGGTCGCCACCTGCACCCAGACCCGGCTGGGGTGAACAGGCTTCGGCGGCTCCTTGGGCTTGGCTTTCTCGGGCGGCGGCGCGGCCTTTTCGGGCGGCAATTCGCGCTTCACCGTGATTCGCGAAATATCGACGGCATCGCCGCTGACCTGAGCACCGGGGAGCGGATCGTCGAGCAAATCGGCAAAGGCATCGGCCACGCGCACCGGGGGTGCGGGCGGAGAAGGCGGGGGCGCGATGGGCGCGGCAGCAGGGACAAGCGCTGGCACGGGCGCAGTTGTCGTAACCACCACGGGAGCCACCGTCGCCACCCGTTCCGGGGCCGGACCCGGCACCTGAGCGGCAGCGGTCGCAGGCGTTGCGGCTGGCCGCGCATCAAGCGGAGGGCCTGACGGTGCAAGGCGGTTATCGGCGCGTTCTTCGGTGGCAAAGCGCGCCAGCCGCGGATCATCGCGGCCAATATCGGCAGCGCGAGGGAATATCCCGAGATTGGCCGCAGCGGCCTGCTGCGGCTTGGTCAGGCGCGGCATGTAGCCGAGATAGGGTACCAGCCGCGTCGCCAGATCGCGCGGCATAACCTGCTCGACAATCGCGGTCGCCCGGTCCCCGTCGCCCAGAATCGCGAGGCCGAAAGCGCGGGCGCGCTGGGCGGCGGTGTCACGCTTGTCGAGCAGCGGGCGGAGCGTTTCCTCAAAGCGCGCGCGGTTGCCCGAAATGGCGAAACTGATGGCAAGCCTGCGGCGGGCTTCGTCATTGGCGGGATCAAGCGTCAGTGCGCGGGCATAGGCAGCCTGCGCGGCAGGCCCTTCGCCGACCAGATCGAGGGTGAGCGCCTGATCGGTCAAGACCGCACGCTCGTCCACACCGCCCGCCAGCGCACGATCAAATTGCACCAGGGCCTCCCCTGCGCGGCCCGCGCGCAGATAGACCGACCCGAGACCGAGTGCGACATTGGGATGGCCGGGATCGACCTCGGCCGCCCGGCCGAAAAAGCCGATGGCCGCTTCAAGATCATCAACCCCGAGCGAGGCCTGCCCTGCCTCGATCAGCGTATCGCGGTCCCGCGGCGCTTTGGCCAGCGCGACCAGCGCGCGGTTCAAACGCTGCACTTCAGGCGCGGGCAGTGCCTGCACCACGGGTTGAGATACGGTTTCCTGCGCGGCAACGGGCACGCCCGCCAGCAATGCCGGCAGGAGGGCAAAGGCGAAGGGAACGGGGAAGCGCGACACCATCACAATTGCTCTAGCTTGCCTGTTGCAGCCCGCCAGAGGCTTGGCCAAGCGGCGCGGCGAACAGCGCCGCGCGCACGCCGGACAGCGCCGTGCCGGATTCACAGGCCCGGCTTACTGGTTGTTCTGTCGTCCGAGGAAGCGCGGAATGCTGAGCGCCGGGCCATCATCGCCGTCGTCGTCATCGTCTTCGTCATCCCGGGCAGTGCTGCGCGACAGGTTAGCCATGCGTTCGAACAGCGTGCTTCCGCCCGCTCCGGCCCCGCCGCCGCCACCGGCACCGCCATCGGCATCGCCGCCGAGCAGCGCACGGCGGCGCCCGCCGCCAAGCTTGGCTTCCACCGGGCGGTCTTCAGCCGCCAGACGGTCAGCACTGGCGAGCAGATCGTCTTCTGGCTGTTCGCCCGGCTCGTAAGCGGCGAAGTCGCCGCCCAGATCAAGCGTCCCGGCATCGTCACCCGCCGCCGCAGCTCCGGCATAGCCGAGGCCGGTGCTGGCATCGGCCCCGCGCAGTCCTGCAAGCGGATCGACGATGTCATCGACGTCGTCTTCATATTCCTCGCCGTAATCGTCTCCGGCGCGCATTCCGCTCAGCTCGAAGGGTGCGGCGGGCGGATAATCGGTTTCCTCGTCCGCTTCATCGGACAGGTCGAGCGCCTCGTCATCATAATCGAAGGCGGCGGCCGGTTCGGGCGCGCTGAGTTCGAATGCCGGTGCGACAGGGACAGGCGCCGGTTCGGGCGCAGCGGGAGCCACATCGACGGGCGGCAATGCAACCAGACCTTCGTCTTCCGACAATTCCAGCACAGGACGCTTGGGTGCACGTGACACCCCGAGCGAAACCGGCTGCGAACGATCACTGTGCTGGATCGCGCCCTGTTCAATCCCGGTGGCGACCACCGAGACGCGGATCTTGCCCTTCAGGTCGGGGTTGAAGGCGCTGCCCCAGATGATGTTGGCATCTTCATCCACCAATTCGCGGATGTGGTTGGCGGCTTCATCGACTTCGAGCAGGCGCATGTCCTCGCCGCCGATGATCGAGATGATAACGCCCTTGGCGCCTGCCATGCTCACGCCGTCGAGCAGCGGGTTGGCGATCGCCTGTTCGGCAGCGTCGAGCGCGCGGTTCTCGCCCTCGCCTTCGCCGGTGCCCATCATCGCCTTACCCATCTCGCTCATCACCGAGCGCACGTCGGCAAAGTCGAGGTTGATGAGGCCGGGCATGACCATCAGGTCAGTGATCGAACGCACGCCCTGCTGCAGCACTTCATCGGCAAGCTGGAAGGCTTCCTTGAAGGTGGTTTCCGCCTTGGCAACCAGAAACAGGTTCTGGTTGGGGATGACGATCAGCGTGTCGACATGGGCCTGAAGTTCGTCAATCCCGGCTTCGGCAGCGCGCATCCGGCGGGTGCCTTCGAACAGGAACGGCTTGGTCACGACGCCGACCGTCAGCACGCCCATGCGGCGCGCGGCTTCCGCGATCACAGGCGCAGCGCCGGTCCCGGTGCCGCCGCCCATACCGGCCGCGATGAAGCACATGTTGACGCCTTCGAGCGCCTTTTCGATTTCCGCGACGGTTTCTTCCGCGGCAGCCTTGCCCACTTCGGGCCGCGCGCCTGCGCCAAGACCGCCGGTGATGTCGGGACCAAGCTGGATGCGGCGTTCCGCGGGCGAGGTGCTCAGCGCCTGCGCATCGGTGTTGGCGACGATGAACTCGACGCCTTCGATTTCGGCAGCGATCATGTTCGCGATCGCGTTGCCACCGGCCCCGCCAATCCCGATAACGGTGATGCGCGGACGCAGATCGTCAGTCGCCGCGGGTCCGATATTGATGCTCATCAGCTGGTCCTCCAGGTGCAAGAGTAGCGTCTTATCATGCTATTCCCCCGCATTTATCCTCTGTGACATAATCACGGTGTACATTTTATAGCGGCAAAACCCTTATCCACAACGCAAGGGCCCCCTTTTGCGCCACGCGCCGCAGCGTCAAGCGCCGCGCGGCACAGCTAGAAATACTCTTTCACCGCCCGCATCAGTCGCGCCAGCAGCGCGAATATGCCGGTTTCACGTGTGAAGGCACGGTAGACACCGCCCCGCCCGGCGCCGACCGCGCGGATATCAACCGGGTCTTCGGCAGCGTAAAGGCACAGGCCCGCCAGCGTCGCAAAGCCGGGCGCGTGGTGCGCATCGGGCATTCCGGGCAGTTGCGGCGGACGGCCCAGACGCACGGGCTGCCCCAGCGCGCCCTGGACGAAATCCGCCATCCCGGCGAGTTCCGCGCCGCCTCCGGTGAGCACCACTTGTCCCGCACGACTGCCCGCAAAGCCCATCGACTTAAGAGCCTTGCCGATCTCCCCGGTGAGCACGGCCAATTGCTGCGTGACCACGGCGACCAGTTCGGCGCGCACGATCCGGTTCTTGTCATCCGCCCCGCGCGCCAGCGGTCCGACAGGTGCGCCCTCCCCGCCCTCGCCGCCGGCTTCTCCGGGGCCGTTCACCGGGATCAACTCGCGGTGATCGGCGGGGCTGGCGATGGCCGATCCGGCGACGCATTTGAGCCGTTCCGCCTGCGAGCGGCGGATGCCGAAGCTGCTGGCGATGGCATCGGTTATGTCGGCAGACCCCATCGGCACCGCCCTCAGCCCTAACAGCATCCCGCCGGCAAACACCGCGACATTGGTAATGTCCGAGCCGATTTCGACCAGCGCCACACCAAGTTCGCGTTCTTCAGGGGTCAGGCAGGCATGTCCGGCTGCCAGAGGCGCTGCAACCACGCCTTCGACTTCGAGGTGGGCGTTCTGCACAGCCTCGGTCAGATTGCGCACGGGCGCGCCATCGGCCAGCATCACGTGGATATCCACGCCCAGCCGCTCGGCATGCAGCCCGCGCGGGTTGGCAACGCCGTGAGCGCCATCAAGGGTGTAATGGGCAGGCTGGGCGTGCAACACCTTGCGGCCGTCGGGCTGGATCATGTCCTGCGCCTCGATCAACAGCTGCTCGACATCCTCGTCCTCGATCCGCCGCCCGCCGATCTCGATATCGACCGCGACCACATGGCTCGCCAGCCCCGCACCGGCGCAGGCGATCCATACGCTCCTGACAGGGGTATTGGCGCTTTTCTCGGCGCGTTCGACCGCATCGCGGATAGCGTGAGCGGCAGCGGTCATGTCGGTGACGTAGCCGCGCTTGACCCCGGCGCTCGCGCGGTGGCCAGAGCCGAGCACCTGCAGTTCGCCGTTCTCGGTCTCGCCCATGATCATCGCCGAGATGCGGAAGCTGCCGACATTGACGGCCGCATAAGTGCGCGCAAGGCGGCGCGGGGCGGCGGCACGACTGGCCATCAGGTGGTCTCTCCGGCAGAGGCCGTAGCGACGACCTTGGGCTTGGGCGCGTCTTCAGGCAGGCGCAGGTAGAGGCGCGGCGGGGTGCGCATGTCGAACGCCAGCACCTTGCCGCCGAGCAGGCGGTTCTGCCCGTCCAGCCGCGCAAATTTGACCAGCGCGGTGGCCGCTTCGATCTCGCCTTCCGGCAGAGCGAGCAATTGTCCGGTCTCGAAGGTCAGGTTCCAGCGGCGGTTGCCAACCCATTCGGCGGCTTCGACCTTGGGCGCCAGCGCTGGCGCAGCGGCGAGCAGAGCCTCCAGCCCCTTGGCCTGCTTGCCCGCACCCGGCCCGGCGAGCCGCAGCATCCCCTTGGCCTTGGCCACGCTGACCGGTTCAAGTTCGACGCCGGTCGCGTCGATCAGGACCAGCCGGTCTGCCTTTTCGAGCACAGCGTGAGGGGTCCGCTCGACAATGTCGATAGCGAGCGTGTGGGGCAGCTGGATCGAGACGCGCGCATCCTTGACCCACGGCAGGGCTTGCAATTCGGCGCGCAGCTTGGCCACGTCGACATCCGGCATGGCCTGGTTTCGGGTGGCGAGCGCGCGGGCATAGACCTGCTGTTCGTCCATCCGCGACGTGCCAGTAACGCGCACGTGGCGCACCTCGAACCCGGCATCGGCGGCAATGGCGGCAACCTGCGCCTGCGCCAGCGCAGGGACCCCGGCAAGGCTGGCGATAATGAAGGCGACGCCCACGCCGGTGCCGATGATCATCGCGAGCCAGATGCGGCTCCACTGTTCTTCGGTAAAGGGCAGGAGGCCCATCACCCTGTCGATGAAGCCGCTGGCCGACCCGCGCGCCTTGCGGGCCGTGACGGCGCGGCTTTGTGCCTTGGCGGCGCGGCGGACGCCGGAGGCGCCGTTACGCCGGATCTGCTGTGCCATTGCCGCCCTCCTTTGCCCGTTTGCCCGCGTGAACCCTGAGCGCCTCTGCCACCAGCAGCTCGACCAGATCGGCATAAGGAATGCCGCAGCCCGCCGCCTGTTCTGGCACGAGGCTGAGCGGGGTCATGCCCGGCTGGGTGTTGGTTTCGAGCACGAACAGCCCGTCCTCGCGCAGCTCCTCGTCCCAGCGGAAATCGGTGCGGCTGGTGCCGTGGCAGCCGAGCACCTGATGCGCCTTGACGGCATAGGCCTCGCACAGGACGGTGATTTCGGGCGGTAGCTTGGCAGGGAAGATGTGTTCTGTGCGGCCTGCGGTGTATTTGTTCTCGTAGTCGTAGAAGCCGTTTGCGACCACCAGTTCGGTGACGCCCAGCGCACGCGGGCCATCGGGCCCGTCGAGCACGGCGGCGGTGAGTTCACGCCCCTTGATGAAGGGTTCGGCCAGCAGTTCGCCGAATTCCTGCCACGGCCCGCGCGCATCCGGGCTGATCGGGTTGCCGACGTTGCTATCGGCGGTAACGATGGCGACGCCCACGGACGAGCCTTCGTTGACCGGCTTCAGCACATAGGGGCGCGGCAGCGGGTCGCGTTCGTAAAGCTCTTCGCGCGTCACGATCCGCCCGCCGGGCATGGGGATGCCGTGGGGGACCAGTGCCTGCTTGGTCAGCTGCTTGTCGATCGCGATCACCGAGGTGGCGAGGCCCGAGTGCGTATAGGGCAGCCCCATCAGGTCGAGCATCCCCTGCACCGTGCCGTCCTCACCCGGAACACCATGGAGCGCGTTGAACACCACATCGGGCTTGGCCTCGGCCAGCCTCAGCGCAACATCGCGGCCCATGTCGATCCGGGTGACGCGGTGGCCTTTGCTCTCCAGGGCATCGGCGACGCCCGCGCCGCTGGTCAGCGAAACGGAGCGTTCATTGGCCCAGCCGCCCATCAGGACTGCGACATGGAGGGGCTTATCGAAAATCACGGGCGTCCTACTCGCTGGATTTCCCATTCGAGGCTGACGCCGGAATGGGCATAGACCTTGTCGCGCACCAGCTCGCCCAGCCCCTCGATATCGGCGCTGGTGGCGGTGCCGGTGTTGATGAGGAAGTTGGTGTGCTTCTCGCTGACCTGCGCGCCGCCCAGCATAAGCCCCCGGCATCCGGCAGCATCCACCAATTGCCACGCCTTGTGGCCTTCAGGGTTCTTGAAGGTCGATCCGCCGGTCTTGGTGCGCAAGGGCTGCGAGGCTTCGCGCGCGGCAGCGATGCGGTCCATTTCTGCGCCGATTTCGGCCGGATCGCCGGGGTGGCCCCGGAAGCGGGCCGACACCACAATCGCCCCATCGGGCAGGGCCGAATGGCGGTAGCCGTAATCGAGTTCGGCTGCGGTGAGCGTGACGAAGGTCCCATCAGGCAGGATTACCGCACAGTCCATCAGCACGTCGGCAACCTCGCGCCCGTAGGCACCGCCGTTCATGCGGACGAAGCCGCCGACCGTGCCGGGGATGCCGCGCAGGAATTCGAGCCCCGCAATCCCGAGATCACGCGCGGTCGAAGCGACCAGAATCCCGCTCGCCCCGCCGCCGCAGGTCAGTTCCAATTCCGCGCTGTGCTGGACCCCCGCAAACGCCTTGCCGAGCCGCACCACCACGCCGGGAACCCCGCCGTCGCGCACGATCATGTTCGACCCCAGCCCCAGCGCCATGACCGGAATCTCGCCGCCGAGCCGTTCAAGGAACAGCTTGAGGTCTTCCTTATCCGCCGGTTCAAACAACCAGTCGGCCGGACCGCCGGTCTTGAACCAGGTATAGGGTGCAAGCGGGGCCTTGCAGGTCAGCTTGCCGCGAAGGCCTTCGAGCGGCACGGGCGCGGATACGCCGCCTTCGACCGCGCAGGTCGGGGCCGCGCCGCCATCAAATTCGTAACCGTCGCCGGGCTGGTTCATGCCGCGCCGCCTTTGCGGGCGGTGATGGCAGGGGCAAGCCCCGCCGCCCAGCGGGTGATATCGCCCGCGCCAAGACACACGATCATATCGCCGGGAGCGATTTCGCCCGTCAGCGTTTCCGCCAAGGCGTCCTCACCGGCAATCTCGCGCGCGGCGCGATGACCGCGCCCTTTCATCCCCGCGACCAGCGCGGCGTGATCGACACCGGGCAGCGGCTCCTCGCCCGCCGGATACACGGGGGCGACATAGGCGATATCGGCATCGTCAAAGCACGACTGGAAGTCGTTCATCAGATCATTGAGGCGCGAATAACGGTGCGGCTGCGCGACTGCGATCACCCGGCCACCTGTCCCCGCCACAGCCTCGCGCGCGGCGGCCAGCACGGCGCGGATTTCGACCGGGTGGTGGGCGTAATCGTCAATCACCGTCACAGCGCCGCCGTCCATCGCGATGCTGCCAACCTTGGTGAAGCGCCGCCGCACGCCGCCGAAGCGGGCAAAGCCGGTGCGGATCACTTCGTCGCTGCACCCCATCTCGATCGCCACCGCAATCGCCGCAAGTGCGTTCTGGACGTTGTGGCGACCGGGCATGGGCAGGCGCACGCCTTCGATCCGGCGATCCTCCAGCCCGCGCTGGCGCACGATCACATCGAAGCTGTTGCCCCCGTCCTCGGAGCGGACGTTCACCCCGCAGATGTCGGCCTGAAGCGAAAAGCCGTATGTCACGACCTTGCGGTCACGCACGTCGCCGATCACCGCCTGCACCACCGGGTGATCGACGCACAGCACCGCCGCGCCGTAGAAGGGGACGTTGTGAATGAACTCGACAAAGGCCTTCTTCACCCCGTCAAAATCGCCGTAGTGGTCAAGGTGTTCGGGATCGATGTTGGTAACGACCGCGATGGTGCCGTCGAGTCGCAGGAAGCTGCCGTCGCTCTCGTCCGCTTCGACCACCATCCAGTCGGAATCGCCGAGCCGCGCGTTTGACCCGTATTGTTCGATGATCCCGCCATTGATGACGGTCGGATCAATCCCGCCTGCGTCCAGCAGGGTTGCGATCATGCTGGTGGTGGTAGTCTTGCCGTGGGTGCCGGCCACCGCGACGGTGGATTTGAGGCGCATCAGCTCCGCCAGCATTTCCGCACGGCGCACCACGGGAATGCGGGCTTCCAGGGCGGCGGCGACTTCGGGGTTGGTGCGGCGCACGGCGGTGGAGGTGACGACCACGGCCACGCCAGCGACATTCTCGGCCTTGTGGCCGATATGCACCGTGATCCCGCGCGCGCGCAGACGTTCGACACTGGCGCTCTCGGCAATGTCGGAGCCCTGCACGTTATATCCGAGGTTCCTCATCACCTCGGCGATGCCCGACATGCCGATCCCGCCGATGCCGACGAAGTGGATGGTGCCGATATCGGTGCCGACGCCCTTCATGATGCAGTATGCTCCACGGCGTCCTTGGCGGCCTCTCGGGTTGCGGACTGCGGGCGGGTGGCGGTTTGCGCGGCCTTGTGTGCGCCTTCACCCACCCGGATCACGTCCATCAGATCGATTCCGCTCATGCTTTCGACCAGATCGGCCAAGTCCTTCGCGGCATCCGGGCGCCCGCAATTGAAGGCGCAATGCGCGGCATTGGCGAGGCTCTGCGGATTCATCGCCATGACCTGGATCTGCTTGGCGAGTTCCTTGGGCTGGAACGCATCCTGCCGGATCATCCGCGCGCCGCCCGCCTTGACCATCTCGCGGGTGTTGACCGCCTGATGATCGTCGGTCGCAATCGGCAGCGGGATCAGGATCGCCGGACGGCCCACTGCGGTCAGTTCCGCAATGGTCGACGCGCCTGCGCGCCCGATGAACAGATGCGCGCCTGCCAGCCGTTCGTGCATATCTTCGAAATAGGTGCCCAGTTCGGCCGGAATATCATGCTCGGCATAACGCTTGCGCACCGCTTCAAGGTCTTCGGCGCGGCATTGCTGCGTCACCTGCAACCGCTGGCGCAGCGCGGGTGGCAGCATGGCAAGCCCATCGGGCACCACCTCTGACAGCACGCGGGCGCCCTGCGAGCCGCCCGTCACCAGAATGCGCAGCAGGCTTTCTTCGGTGAAGGCGGGGAAATCCTGTTCGCGCAAGGCCAGCACCTCGGCGCGCACCGGGTTGCCGACCAGGCGCACCTTGCCGGCGTGCTTGGGGTTGAGCCGGTCGACCTTGTCATAGGAGGTCGCAATCGCATCCACCCTGCCGCTGAGCAGGCGGTTGACCCGTCCCAGCACGGCGTTCTGTTCGTGGACGATGCTCGGCAGCTTGGCGGCGGTTGCAGCCAGCAGCGCGGGCAACGCGGGATAGCCGCCGAAGCCGACAATCGCAGAAGGAGAGAAGGTTTCGAACAGGCGCAGCGCCATCGCCCGGCCTTCCAGCACCGCGCTGATCCCGGCAGGCCAGCCGAGCGGGTTCTTGCCGAAGCGCCCGGCGGGCAACACGTGGGCGGTGAGGAAATCGGGCTTGCCGGGGATATTGGCCCCGCGTTCATCGGTGATCAGCGCCACATGATGGCCGCGCGCGTGCAGTTCGGTCGCCAGCGCGAAGGCCGGGATCAGGTGCCCGCCGGTGCCGCCTGCGGCCAGCACATAATGGCGAGAAGCGCCTGTTGGGGTGTGGCTCGTCATGCGCCGGTGTCCTTGCGTTCGATCAACTCGCGCAAGCCGCCGCCTTCTCGGGCGAGGAACGGATTGCGCCGGGTGATCGCCAGCAATAGCCCAAGCGTGAAGCACACCGCCAGTGTCGATGAACCGCCATAGGAAATCAGCGGCAAGGTCATCCCCTTGGACGGGAACAGCTTGAGGTTCACAAGAATGTTGATGAAGGCCTGCCCGCCGAACTGGGTGATCAGCCCCGCCGCTGCCAGCAGTGCGAACAGATTGTCCTCACCCACCAGCCGCATCAGCGCCCGCAGCACCAGCCCGCAATAGAGCAGCACGATCATCCCGCACACGATCAGCCCGAATTCCTCCCCAATGACCGAGAAAATGTAATCGGTATGGGCCTCGGGCAGGTTCATCTTGCGGGTGCCGAGCCAAAGGCCGGTGCCGGTCCAGCCGCCCGCCGTGATGGTGCGCTGGGCAAGGTCGACCTGATCATACGCCGTGCCGCCGCCCAGAAAGCCGTCGATCCGGTGGCGGGCATTGTCATAGAACACATAGGCGAGGCCCAAAGCCCCCACCCCCGCGCCGATCAGCACCGCGATGCGCTGCCATGCGACACCTGCAAGAAGGACCATCACCAGCCAGATCCCGCCGAACAGGATCGCATCGCCAAGGTTGGGTTGCAGCATCAGCAGCGCGGCGATCAAGCCCATCAGGCCGGTGACATAGACCACCACCGGCAGCCCCGGATCACGCAGCCGCCAGCTCAGCACCCAGGCGCAGATGATCGCAAAGCCGGGCTTGAGGAATTCGGACGGCTGCAGGCTCATGCCGACATTGATCCAGCGCTTCGCGCCATTCTTCTCCTCGCCGAGGATCGGCACCACGAACAGCAGTGCCAGCATCACCGCACCGACCAGAATGCCGAGCCTGCGCGCCTGATCACGGTTGAGGAACGACAGCCCGATCATGAGCGTCAGGCCCATCAGCTGGAAGACAATATGGCGCTGGAAGAACATGAAATCGGCAACCCGCGCCTTCGAGGTCGAAAGCTGGTCGGCGCTGGCGGGCGAAGCGGCGGCGACGGCGACGATTCCCACCGCCATCAGCAGCAGGATCAGAGCCAGCAGCACCTTGTCGATCTCGCGCCACCAGATGCGCAAACCATCGCGCCAGCGGCGCTGGACCGGCACGGGCGGCAGATAATTGCCACCGCTGCGGGCGGCCGGGCTATAGGCCGGTGCGGTCATGGCAGGATGCTCCGGCTGGCAGCGTCGTCGCCCGTTCCGGCATCGCAGCCGGTGATCACGCCGACCATCTGGCGGAAGTGATGTCCGCGCTTTTCGTAATCGCGGAACTGGTCATAGGAGGCGCAAGCGGGGCTGAGCAGCACCACATCGCCCGGGCGCGCAGCCTCGGATGCACGGCGCACCGCTTCGCTGATCAGCTCGCAGCGTTCCACCTTCACCTGCCCTTCGAGCAGATCGGCAAACATCGGTCCGGCCTCGCCCACGGTGTAGGCAGCTGCGACATTGCCAAGGTGATCGGCGCAGGCCCCAAGTCCGTCTTCCTTGGGTAGGCCGCCGACGATCCAGTGGATGCGAGGGAGCCCGTCGTTGATCGCGGGATCGGGCGGAAAGGCAGCGAGCGCAGGGGCGGCCGAGGCAGCGTTGGTCGCCTTGCTGTCATTGATGTAGTCGACGCCGTCCACCTCGCACACCCGCTCCATCCGGTGCGGGAGGCCGCGATAGGTGGCGAGGCCAGCTGCAATCTGTGCGTCGGTCAGGCCAAGCTGGCGGCAGATCGCGACCGCAACAGCGGCGTTCTGCGCATTATGCGGCCCGGCGAGCGAAGGCGAACGGCCCTCGGCAAGGCCTGCAGCGTCAAGATCGGCGGTCTTCACCCGCACCAGCGACTTGCCCGCCGTTTCCAGCCCTTCGGCGATCGCGCTGGTCGGCTCGTCCTCGTCGCAGATCACCGCTTGGCCCTGCTCATGCATCTGGAACAACCGCTCTTTCGAGGCGGCGTAGGTTTCGAAACTGGCGTAGCGATCCAGATGATCCGGCGTGATGTTGGTGATCGCGGCGACATCGCAATCGAGCGTGAAGGTCAGGTCGATCTGGAAGCTCGACAGCTCCAGCACATAGACGCCCCCATCAGGCAAAGGCGCCTGCCCCATGATCGGATCGCCGATATTGCCGCCCATCAGGCTCGGCACGCCTGCGGTTTGCAGGATGTGATGCACCAGCGCAGTGGTGGTCGACTTGCCGTTGGTGCCGGTGATGCCGACCACCTTGTGCGGCGGCAGGCCAGGTCGCGCCATCGCGAACAGTTCGATATCGCCGATCACCGGCAGGCCATATTGCCAGGCGTGCGGGCCGATGGGGTGCGAGTTCAGCGGCACGCCGGGCGACACCACCACGCCCGCAAAGCCGGTCAGATCCAGCTCCAGCGGGTCGATCAACCGGCAGCGCCCTTCGAACGGCGCGCGCGCGACATCCTGCCGGTCCCACGCGATCACCTCGGCCCCGCTTGCAATCAGGGCCTCGGCCGCCGCCGCGCCCGAGCGCGCAAGGCCGAGCACGGCAAAGCGCTTCGAGGCAAAGGCGGGGGAGGTGATCATGCGCGCGCGCCCCTCCCTATCGCAGCTTCAGCGTCGAAAGGCCGATCAGCGCCAGCACGATGGCGATGATCCAGAACCGGATCACGACCTTGCTCTCGCTCCAGCCCAATTGCTCGAAGTGGTGGTGGATCGGCGCCATGCGGAAGACCCGCTTGCCGGTGCGCTTGAACCAGAACACCTGCACGATCACGCTGACCGCTTCGAGAACGAACAGCCCGCCCACAATCGCCAGCACGACCTCATGGTGCGAAGCGACAGCAATCGCGCCGAGAGCGCCGCCCAAGGCAAGGCTGCCGGTATCGCCCATGAACACAGCCGCGGGGGGCGCATTGAACCACAGGAAGGCAAGCCCTGCGCCCATGATTGCCGCACAGAAGATCGCCAACTCGCCCGCACCCGGCACATGCGGGATGCCGAGATAAGCCGAGAAATCCGCGCGGCCCACCAGATAGGCGATGATCGCAAAGGTGCCGCTGGCGATGATCACCGGCATGATTGCGAGGCCGTCAAGCCCGTCCGTGAGGTTCACCGCATTGCCCGCCCCCACGATCACGAAAGCGGCGAACACGTAGTATGCCGGCCCCAGCGGGATGCTCACTCCGGTCAGGAAGGGCAGGTAGAGGTTGGTGTTGATCTGGCTGACGATCAGCCAGCTGGCCACGCCCGCCACCACAAACTCGCCCAGCAGCCGCACCCGCGCAGGCACGCCCGCATGGCTGTTCTTGGAGACCTTGTCGTAATCGTCGAGGAAGCCGATGATCCCGAAGCCGATCGTCACCGCCAGACAGGCCCAGACAAACGGGCTGGTCAGGTCCATCCACAGCAGCAGCGACAGTGTCAGCGCGGTCAGGATCAGCAGGCCGCCCATCGTCGGGGTACCGCGTTTGGCGAGGTGCGATTGCGGTCCGTCTTCACGGATCGGCTGGCCCTTGCCCTGCCGGACGCGCAGGAAGTTGATGAAGCGCTCGCCGATAATCAGACCGATCACCAGCGCCGTCATCAGCGTCGCGCCCGCGCGGAAGCTCTGGTAGCGCACCAGATTGAGGATGCCTTCGAAGCCAAGCCACTCGGCAAGCAGATAGAGCATTCAAAAGTCCTTTGGGGTGGCCTCAGCCTCCGGTTGCGGTTCCTGCACGGACATCGTCGGTAAAATGTGACACCAGCTTGCCGAGGCCGACCGAATTGGACCCCTTCACCAGCACCGCATCGCCCTGGGCCAGCCCGAGCTGCGCGAGCGCCGCGATGGCCTCGGCAGGCCCTTCGCAATGCGTGAAGCTTGGCCCCTTGCCAAGCGTGGCGGCGGAGACTTTCCCCAACTCGTCGGCAAGCGCGCGCATTTCCGCTCCGACGAGGATGGCGTGGACAACGCCTGCCTCGGCCAGCGGCTCGGTCAACTGGCGGTGGAAGGCATCGGCAAAGTCGCCCAGTTCCTTCATGGAGCCGAGCACCGCGATCCGGCGGGTGGCAGGCGTCGCCGCAAGCGCGGCAAGCGTTGCGCGCATCGAGGCGGGGTTGGCATTGTAGCTTTCGTCGATCAGCAGCGCAGTTCCGCCCGCCGCCGCAATCGTGTGGCGCGCGCCCCGGCCCTTCAGCCCGCCCATCTCGGCCAGCGCCAGCCCCGCGCTCGCCAGATCGCCGCCAGCGGCGCGGACAGCCGCCATGACGCCCAGCGAATTGACGATCCAATGCTCGCCCGGTTCGGCGATGGTGTAGCAAATGCGCCGGTCGCCAAGGTCAGCCGTGACGAGCGAACCGCCACCTGCCGCCGGAATGGCATCGAGCAGCCGCACATCGGCGCTTTTGGACCGCCCGAAGGTGACAACCTGCGCGCCGCACGCTTTGGCATGGCCAATCATGCGCTCGGCCCACTCGCTGTCCGCCGGAATGATCGCCACGCCGCCGGGAACAAGGCCGGTGAAGATTTGCGACTTTTCGTCCGCGATGGCCTCAAGGCTGCCGAGGTTCTCGATATGCGCGGGCGCAATTGTGGTGATGAGCGCCACATGCGGGCGGGCATGGGCCGAAAGGGGCGCGATTTCGCCCTGGTGGTTCATCCCCATCTCGAACACGCCGAATTTCGCGCGGGCTGGCATCCGGGCGAGGCTCAATGGCACGCCGACATGGTTGTTGTAGCTGCGCACGGAGCGGTGCGCCGCACCGCGGCTCGCCCGGTCGAGACAGGCGAAGATCGCCTCCTTCACGCCGGTCTTGCCGACCGATCCGGTGATTCCGATCCGCACCGCCTCGATGGCACGGTCGCGCGCGGCATGGGCCAGCGCGTGGAGCGCAGCGGTGGTGTCTTCCACCAGCACGTGGGGGTAATCGACCGGGCGGTCAGTGATGGCGGCAACCGCGCCCTTGGCGAAAGCGGCGTCGATGAAGCGGTGACCGTCCATCGCCTCGCCCTTGAGCGCCACGAACACATCGCCCGGTTTCACATCGCGCGAATCCATTTCGACGCCGGAGGCCTGAAAATCATGGCTGGCGATGCCGGCTGTCGCAGAGGCGATCTCGGCCGCGGTCCACAGTGCCTGGTGCAAAGTGTCGAGGGTCGTGACCGGCCAATGGTGCAGCATCGGGTGAGCGACAGGCGCGTTCATCAGCACTGGCCTCCTGCACATTCACGCGCAACTTCGACATCGTCGAAAGCTTCGATCCGCATGTTTTCTCCTGACCCGAATATCTGTCCCTGCTCGTGGCCTTTGCCCGCGATCAGCACAATATCGCGCGGCCCGGCTTCCCCAATTGCGGTAGCAATCGCGGCGCGGCGGCCTTCAATCTCGCGCGTATTGGCCCCGGCACCCGCCATGATCGCGGCGCGGATGGCGGCCGGGTCTTCGCTGCGGGGGTTGTCATCGGTCACGATAGCGAGATCGGCGGCGCGCCCGGCGACTTCGCCCATCTGCGGCCGCTTGCCCGCATCGCGATCACCGCCCGCGCCGAACACCACGATCAGCCTGCCGCCGTCTGCCACATGGGGTCGCAGCGCGGCAATCGCGGCTTCGAGCGCGTCGGGCGTGTGGGCATAGTCGACATAGGCAGGCGCGCCTGCCTGATTGAGCGCTGCCCGCTCCAGCCGACCGCGCACGGGTTGCAACCGGGTGAGCGCGTCAAACACGGTCGACGCCGCAACCCCGGTCGCCAGCGCAAGGCCTGCGGACACCAGCGCATTGGCCGCCTGATAGGCCCCGATCAGCGGCAAGTTGACCTTGCGCGTCTCGCCTGCGTGTTCGATTGTGAGCATCTGCCCGAGCTGGCCGGGTTCACGCGCGGCGAGGCGCAGGAAGTCTCCGCCCTCGCCTACCGTCATCACCTTGAGCCCGCGCGCATTGGCTTTAGCAACCGCCTTGGCTGTCCACTCGGACCCGTCACCTGCATCATGGATCACCGCAGGCGAACCGGGCTCGACCACTTCGGTGAACAGCCGCATCTTGGCCGCGAAATAGGCCTCCATGGTGCCGTGGTAATCGAGGTGATCGCGGCTGAAATTGGTGAAGGCGCTGGCCGCCAGCGTCAGGCCTTCATTGCGATACTGGTCCAATCCGTGGCTTGATGCCTCGTAAGCGACATGGGTCACACCTTCGCGCGCAAGGCCTGCCATATTGCCAAGGAAGGTGACGATATCAGGCGTGGTCAGGCCCGTAGAAACCGAGCCGTCCGGCGTCGTGACGCCAAGCGTCCCGATGCTGGCCGCACGCTCACCCGCCATACGCCAGATCTGGCGGGTCATCTCGACGCAGGAGGTCTTGCCGTTGGTGCCGGTCACCGCGACGATGGTGGCAGGCACAGGAGAAAAAAAGCCCGCGGCGAGGCGCGCAAAGGCGCGTCGGGGGGTGACGTCGATAATGTGCAGCGCACCTTCGACGCGGGCTTCAGGGCGGGCTACGACGGCAATCGCGCCCGCGGCGATGGCGGGGCGGATGAAGTCCTCGCCATTGACGGTAGCACCTTCAAAGGCGCCGAATATGGTTCCGGGAGCCACCTTGCGGTGGTCGATGGCAAAGCCGGTGACCGCCTGATCGCCAGCGCCCTCCGCCGAAAGCCCCGCCTTGGCCAGAAGCTCCGCCAGCCGCATCAGTGCTTGTCCACCAGATAGCGCAGGTCGGAGATATCGACATCGCGGCTTTCATCGGGCTGCACGCCCAGCATCGGCCCGATCCGCGGCACCAACCGGCCCACGACCGGCGCGGCGGTAAAGGCAGCGGTGCGCTGGAAGCTGCTGGCGACGGTGCCCTTGGGTTCGTCCATCACCACCACCACCACGTAACGCGGCGCGTCCAGCGGGAAAGCGGCAGCAAAGGACGACACCAGCGAGGTCTTGTTATACCCGCCGCCGCTCGCCTTTTCGGCCGATCCGGTCTTCCCTCCGACGCGGTAGCCCGGCGCATCGGCGCTTTTGCCGGTGCCGTAGAGCGAGATCATCCGCAGCATCTGCCGCATCTTCCACGAGGTCGATTCCTTGAACACCCGCCGTCCGCGCGGCACATCCTTGGGATCGAGCTTCATCAGCGTCGACGGCCGCCAGATCCCGCCATTGACCATCGCTGCATAAGCGCTGGCCAGATGCAGCGGGGTCACTGCAAGGCCGTGGCCGTAGCTGACGGTCATATTGGTCACCCGGCTCCACGGCCCCTGCGGCCAGATCGGCTTGCCCTTTCCGGGCAGTTCGATGAAGGGGCGGCGGTCCATGCCCAGATCAATCATGGTCTGGCGCAAGCGTTCCGCACCCAGCGCATCGGCCACGCGTGCGGTCACGGTGTTGGAGGAATAGACCAGCGCCTGCGGTACATTGAGGCTGGCGCCCTTGGGGTGCAGATCCTTGATCGTGCGGCGCCCCACAGCGACAGGGTTGGCATCCCACGGCTTGCCCAGATCGCGCACCACACCTGCATCAATCGCAGCGGCAACGCTCAACGGCTTGAAGGTAGAGCCGAGTTCGTAGACCCCGTTTGTGGCGCGGTTGAACACATTCATCGCCCCGCTTGCACCAGCGGTGTTGGGGTCGAATTCCGGCAGGCTCGCCATCGCCATGACCTCGCCGGTATCGACATCAAGCACGATGCCCGCGGCCCCGATGGCATTGGTCGCCAGCATCCCGCGCCGCAGTTCATCCTCGAGCGCGCCTTGCGCCCGCACGTCGATCGACAGAGCCACCGGCTGGGTGCGCAGGTCGGGATCGCTGAGCTGCTTTTGCAGCACCTCTTCCATGCCGATCTTGCCGCCTTCTTCCTCGACCACGTAACCCAGCACATGCGCGCCCAGCGTGCCCTGGGGGTAATAGCGATCGGTCTCGCGCGGGATTTCCAGCGCGATCTCGCCCAGCGCAAACACGCGGTTGGCCTCTTCGGGAAGGATACGGCGACGCAGATAGCCAGCCTTGCCCGAAGCGAGGCGGCGGGCCATGCGCGCCTGGTCGATATCGGGGAAGATCGCCTTCAGGTCGCGCGCGATTTCGGCCGGAGAACGAACGAGCGGGCTTCCGCTATCCTTCATCGCCTCGGGATTGAGCCGCAACGCATAGGCGGGGAAAGCGCGCGCCAGCGGGGCGCCGTTGCGGTCTGTGATTTCGCCGCGCGGAGGTAGCAGCGCTTCTTCCAGACTGGTGCGCTGCGGGGCCTGACCGATAAAGCCGAGCGAGGCGATCCTGAACAGCGCGATCAGAGCGACCGCGGCAAATCCCGCCAGCAGCCACAAAACCCGCACCCTTGCGGTCCACAGCAATTGCGCGCGCAGGCCCAGACTGGGCAGCCGCCCGGCAGGAATGACGGGTGTGGCAGCGTGGGCGGCGTGGGTGGCCGCCAGCGTGTTCATTCGCCTGCCCCCGCAGCGACGGCCTTGGCAGAAGACTTACCCGTTTCGGCGCGCGCGGGCCGGATCGGCGAGGCTTCGATCAGGAAGTCACCGAAGGCATCGGCAAACACCGCGCCTGCATCCTTCTCGCGCTCGGCCGAAGCCAGCGTCACCTTCGCGCCCGAGACCGGCGAACGCATCGGGGCATCATTGACCGGCGCGCTTTCGGCATCGGTGCTTTCGGCGCGGGCAAGGCGGATCGGCGCAGGCGCATCCGGGCCAAGCCGCTCGCCCAGGCTCGCCAGCTGGCGTTCGGCATCGAGGAACTGCCCGGCACGCGGCGCGGAATAGCCGAATTCGACCGTGTTCCATTCCGCCAGCTGGCGCTGGCTGGCGCGGGTCTCAAACTCGGTTTCCAGCAGCAAGGTCTCGCGTTCGAGCGCGATCAGCTGGCGCTCGGCGAGCAGAACTTCGCTTTTGACCGCGTGCACCTTGAAGCTGAGCACCACCACCAGCGCAAAGCACATCGCCAGCACCACCATCCAACCCAGCGAACGGGCCTGAGAGCTGTTCATCATGCGGCTAAGCTCCTTGATGCGGCGCCGGTGCGGACGGCATGGCGCAGGGTGGACGAACGGGCACGCGGGTTGCGGGCGATTTCGGCCTCTGACGGACGGATAGCCTTGGACACGTGTGCGAAGGTTGGCGGGGGGCCGGGGATTTCCCCCGGCAGATGGCGCGAGACAGAACGGCCGGCACCGCTCCGGTCGCGCAGAAACTGCTTCACGATCCGGTCTTCGAGGCTGTGGAAGCTGACCACGGCGAGAACCCCGCCCTCGGCCAGCAGGTCCTCGGCAGCGGCCAGCCCGGCTTCAAGCTCGCCCAGCTCGTCGTTCACATGGATGCGCACAGCCTGAAAGGTGCGGGTCGCCGGGTCCTTCTTGTCATGGGGCTTGTGGCCCAGCGCACGGCGGACGATGCGGGCGAGTTCACCCGTCGTCGCCAGCGGGCGCGCAGCAACGATAGCGCGGGCGACACGGCGCGACTGGCGTTCCTCGCCGTAGTGGTAGAGCACGTTGGCGATGGCTTCTTCATCGGCGGTGTTGAGGAAATCGGCGGCGCTTTCCCCGGCCTGGCTCATCCGCATATCGAGCGGGCCATCGAGCATGAAGGCAAAGCCGCGCTCACCCTGATCGAGCTGCATCGAGGAAACGCCGATATCCATCACCACCGCATCGACCTGCGGCACGCCCATGCGCTGCATTTCCTTGTGCATCAGCGAGAAACGGTGCGGGTGGAGCGACAGGCGGCCAGCGTAATGCGCCTCGTCAGCAGCACCTTCTTCGATGGCATAGGGATCGCGGTCGAAGGCATAGACGCGCGCGCCTGCCTCCAGCAGCGCCCGCGAATAACCGCCCGCGCCGTAGGTGCCATCGACAATGGTCATGCCGGGGCGCGGGGCCAGCGCGGCAACGACTTCATCGAGCAGCACGGGGATGTGGGGGGCGCCCTGCATCACGCAGCCCCCTTCCTGGCAGCAGCCATGAGCGTCTCGCAGGCGGCCTGCGCGCTTTTCCATTCGGGGCCCATGCGCATGAGCTCTTCGGGTGCCCAGACGAAGAAAAAGTCGCCCGCGGCGTGGAAATACAGGCCGTCGTTCACCTTGCCGAGACCGCGCAGATGCTCGGGCATGACGAAGCGGCCACTGTCGTCGAAGGGCAGTTGCGAGAAGCCGAACAGCTGGCCGGCGCGCACGTCGCGGTCGAAATTCGCGTCACCCAGACGGATCGCACGCTCTTCCTCGCGGTCGAGCTGGGCGTTGAGCTGTTCGCGGCGGGACTGGCCGAAGCCGATCAGGCAATCAAACTTGCCATGCGATGCGAGGCACAGGGTGCGGCTGCCACCGGAGCTTTCCTTGACCGCCTTGCGGAACTCGGGCGGAAGGACAAAGCGGCCCTTCTCGCCCGCAGGCGAGTAAGCTTGGCCGTTATATCCTCCAAAAGCAGACACGTGCCTGCGTTCCCCTCTAGCCCCGATGCGGTGCGCCGCTGAGCGCCTCCGCCTGTTGATGCGACATGCCTTCCCCGTCCCGCCAAGCGCGCACGCGCGGCGGCTCGTCCGACCCCACCAGCCGGACGTGCGACATACAGACATGCCTGATGGACCCCGGTCATATCGGGGATGAGGCGGGGATGGAAGGTATTTTCTCGGGAATTTTAGGGAAAACTTGGGAACATATTGATTTTATTAAATATCCTACGCCACCCTAGGCGAATTACCGGATCGCGTTTGCCCCATAAATCCCTGAAAATACGGGAACAAAACGAGGACATCCCGTGGTTTTCCCAAATCGGCCCGAATCCGAGTCCCGCCTGCCCGTGATTTCCCGCGCCCTTCATCGGAAGACCTCTGCCAGCAGGTTGCGCAAGGCGATGCCGCCTTCGCCCGCAAAGGTTTCATGCTCGAAAATCGCGGCGTCAGCGATCAGTGTCACCTGCCCCTTGCCCACGCGGCAGCGCGCTGCAGCACCATAGGCCTCGATCGTGCAGTCTGCCGCCGCCGGATCGGTGATCGTGACGTCTCCGGCCAGTATCAACGGCAGGTACGTTTCGGCGAAGGAGGAATCCTTGGGCTTGGCGCTCTGCGCCTCGTCAAAGCTGACTGCCAGCCCCCAGCGCGCCACCACCGGCGGGATCAGTGCGGTATCGACCGGGCGGCGCGGGTCGCCCAGCGGCAGGTCATATTCCCCCGTCAGCGCCGGATCGAGCACCAGCAGCAGCCGCCCTCCGGCGCGCACCCAGCTATCGAGCGCGACATTATCCGCTGGCGAAAGCCCGCGCGGCTGGATGATGGCGAGCCGGTCGATCTCGCCCAGCACATCGACCTCCGGCGCGTCCGTGGTCAGGCCGGGTATCGGAGACAGCGTGTCGAGCGGAAGAAGATCATAATCGTGGCTCAGCGCCGCTTTCTGCCACGGCACCGCGGCATCGGGCGCTGCAAGCGAGGCAAGGTCCGCCCCCAGCGGCCAGTAGAGCGGCAGGCTGGTCATCAGCCCGAGCCGCGCGGCGGACGACGGGCTTTCCTGCGCGGCAGGCGTGTCAGGCGCGCTCCCGCAAGCCGCCAGTACGATCAGCGCCGCTGCAAGGGCGCTATTGCGCAGGCGCTGCATTGCCCGGAGCGGCAGGCGGAAGAGCCGAAGGCGCGGCGCTGGGTTCCGCAGCAATATCGGGCACCACACCCGCATCGGCCAGCGGATTGGCCTGGGCCGGAACAGGCTTGGGCTCGGTCGTCGGGGCAGCCTCGGGAACGGCGAGGTTGTCATTCATGTCGGCCTGCCCGCCGATGATGCTGGCAAGGCCGACCAGCAGCACCATCGCCCCGATCCCGAACACCCCGACCTGCAAGCGTTGCACCGCTTCGGCGCGGGCCTGGCGGGCAGTGGAAATATCCTCCGCCTCGGTGCTTTCCTCCGGCTCGGCGGCGAGGATTCTCCCGCCCGGGCCGAACAGGCTGCGCTGGTTCATCCGCCGCAACCGTTCGAGCAGCGAAGGGCGGCTCATGCGCCGACCGCCTCGGCAGAGGCGTTGCTGCGGGCCAGCCAGTCAAACACCGGCAGGCCTTTGGCGGCAAGCCAATCGGCGTTGTAAAGCGTCGAGAGATAGCGGAAGCCGGTGTCGCACAGGATCGTCACCACCTGCGGATTGGGGCGACCTTCCGCGACCAGTTCCTTGCCCAGCGCCACGGCGCCCGCAACATTGATGCCGGACGACAGGCCAAGGCACAGGCCCTCGTCTTTCAGCAGCCGCTCGACCCAGATCAGGCCTTCCTCGTCGCCGATGCGGTATTGCGTATCGATCGGCGCGCCTTCGAGGTTGGCGGTGATGCGCCCCTGCCCGATGCCTTCGGCCACCGAGGAACCTTCGGCGCGCAATTCGCCATGGGCGTAGTAGTTGTACAGCGCCGCGCCGTGCGGATCAGTGAGCGCGATGCGGATGTTCTCGTCGAACGCCTTCAGGCCCAGGCCCACGCCGGCAATCGTCCCGCCCGTGCCGGCTGCACAAGTAAAGCCGTCGACGCGGCCGCCCAGCTGTTCCCAGATTTCAGGGGCCGTGCCGTCGATATGGGCGCGGCGGTTGGCGATGTTGTCGAACTGGTTGGCCCAGACTGCGCCGGGCGTTTCCTCGGCCAGACGGCGCGAGGTGTGGACGAAGTGGCCTGCATCGGCAAATTTGGTCGGAGGCACCAGCACCAGTTCCGCGCCCAGCGCCCGCAGCGTGTCCATCTTCTCCTTGGACTGGTTGTCCGGCATGACGATGATCGTCTTGTAACCGCGCGCATTGGCGACCAGCGCGATG
The DNA here is from genome assembly GCA_032116115.1 of Porphyrobacter sp. Taxonomy (GTDB): domain Bacteria; phylum Pseudomonadota; class Alphaproteobacteria; order Sphingomonadales; family Sphingomonadaceae; genus Erythrobacter. The sequence goes on along the minus strand of JAUMAX010000001.1, from coordinate 35,660 downwards.
CCGATCCCGGTATTGCCCGCCGTGCCTTCGACCACCGTACCGCCGGGCAGCAATTCGCCGCGCGCCTCGGCGTCGCGGATGATCCACAGGGCGGCACGGTCCTTCACCGAGGAGCCGGGGTTGGCGAATTCGCACTTGCCGTAAATGTCGCAGCCCGCCGCCTGGCTGGGGCCGGACAGGCGCACAAGCGGGGTGTTACCGATCAGGGCGAGCGTATCGCCAAAGGGTCGGGTAATGTTCATGGGAGGAGAGTTAGGCGCTCAAGGCCCTCGCCGCAACGCCGAAGGCACAGATTGCGGTGTCAGGAGCCAAGCGTGAGCCGCGCTTCAACGACAGTGCCGTCAAGGATTGCTTCAGCCTTGCGCACTGCGGCTTTCAGGGGAAGCAGCCAGCCGCCTGCCTGTTTCGACGGAAACAGCGATGTGCGCCAGGTGGTGCCGCCGATGGTCGCCTCGACATAGACCGAGCCCCAGGCGGCGGCATTGGTGGCAGCAGCACGGATGGCGAGTGCGGTGTCGCCGTCGATGGTCAGGAAATACCAGCTGCCCTTGGCAGGCGCGCCGTCGCTGCCCTGCCACAGCCACACAGGGCCGCGCACCAGCCACGGACCCGCTCCCGCAGAAGCGTCCGGCGCATGGCCCAATTCGTCGCGCAGGAACCGGGCGAGATCAGCGTCCACCGGCCCGGTCCTGTGCGCTACGCGATCAGTCTTCGGGAGCGATGGTGACGTGCAGCCCGTCCAGATCGGCGGTCAGCGGAATCTGGCACGACAGGCGCGAGGTCGGGGCGCGGTGATCGGAGGATTCGAGCAGGTCGTCCTCGTCTTCGCTCATCTTCGGCAGCTTGTCGGCGAAGGCCGGATCGACGTGGATGTGGCACGTCGCGCACGAACAGCATCCGCCGCACAGCGCCAGCAGCTCGTCAAAGCCATTGTCGCGGATGGCTTCCATCACAGTGAGGCCGTCATCGACGGAAATCTCGCTGGTGGCGCCTTCGCGGTTGGTGACGACCAGTCTGGGCATGGATCGGAATTCCTTTTCGGCTATTGGGCGCAAGAACGGCCGCTGTGAGAGTGCAGGGGCGCTGCTAAGATAGTCTGGCGCGCAAGGCAAGTTAAGGAAAGTGGCAGTGGGGCTGACAGCGGAAAAATTGCGCGAAGATCTGGATGCGCTGGCTGCACGAGAGCCGCAACTGGCAGCGGCGCTGGCGCGGGTCGGCTACCCCGATGCCCGCATCCGCGAACCGGGCTTTGCCACGATGCTGCGCACCATCGTCGGCCAGCAGGTCTCGGTCGCGGCGGCAGCATCGGTGTGGAACAAGCTGGAGGCGGAACTGGGCGCGGGTTTCACGCCGGGGTGCCTGCTGGAACGCGATTTCGAGACCCTGCGCGCCTGCGGCCTGTCCCGCCAGAAGCAGGGCTATGCCCGCAGCTTGTGCGAACTGGCGCAATCGGGCGAGCTCGATTTCGGCAGCCTGCCCGAAGATGACGAGGACGCGATAGTGCTGCTCACCCGGATCAAGGGCATCGGGCGCTGGTCGGCGGAAATCTATCTGCTGTTCGCCGAAGGCCGCCCCGATATCTGGCCCGCCGGAGACCTTGCCGTCCAAGAAGGCGTCAAACGCCTGCTCGATCTGGAAGAACGCCCCGGTGAAAACGTCACCCGCCGCTTGGCCGAGCCGTGGTCGCCGCAGCGCGGCAGCATGGCAATCTTCACCTGGCATTTCTACGCCAACCCGGCGCTGTGATGCGTGCAGCGGGTTGAACCGCCGGGAAGGGTGTCTTAACTGCGCAACACAGGAGACACCATGACCGATACGACCGCCCCCCTGATCCCCCGCGCCGCCCTGTTCGGCAACCCGACCCGTGCCGCGGGACAAATCAGCCCTGATGGCCGCTGGCTGAGCTGGCTTGCGCCGCTGGAGGGCGTGCTCAACATCTGGCTTGCCCCTGCCAGCGATCCCGACGCCGCCCGCGCCATCACCGCTTCCGCAGACCGCCCGATCCGGCAGTATTTCTGGTCGCCCGATGCCAGCGCGGTCATGTACATCCAGGACAAGGGCGGGGACGAGAATTACCTGCTCTACCGCGTCGATGTCACCACCGGGGCCGAAACCACCCTCACCCCGTTCGACAACACCCGCGTCCAGCTGGTCGGTGCATCGACCACCGCCAAGGACAAGCTGCTGCTCGGCCTCAACAACCGCGATCCGCAATGGCACGATGTCCACCTGCTCGATCTGGCGACCGGCGAATTGACGCTGGTGATGGAAAACAACGCCTATGCCGGGTTTGAGGCGGACGACACGCTGACCCTGCGCATGGCGATGAGCCAGAACGAGGAAGGCGGGACGGATTACTTCCGCGTGGTGGACAATGCGGTCGAGCCCGAGCCGTTCGAAACCTCGGCAATGGAAGATGCGCTCACCACCACGCCTGCAGGCTATACCAGTGACGGGACGACGCTGTACTGGATCGACAGCCGCGGGCGGAACACTGCGGCGCTGTTCGCACAGGACACCGCCACGGGCGAGCGCCGCCTGATCGCCGAGGACGACCGCGCCGATATCGTCAGCACTCTGCGCCATCCGGTCACCGGCGTGGTGGAGGCCTATGCCGTCAATTATCTCACCCGCAGCTGGATCGCGATTGACTCTGCCATCGCCGCTGCGCTGGCGTGGCTGAGCGAGCAGCTGGAGGGCGAATTCAGCGTCCAGAGCCGCACCGATGATGACAGCGTGTGGATCATCGCCAATGACCCGCTGACCAAGCCGGTGCGCACCTTCATCTTTGACCGCGTGACGCAGACGCTGACACCGTTCTATGTCTCGCGGCCCGAGCTGGAGGGAGCGCCGCTCCAGCCGATGCACCCCCGCGAAATCGCTAGCCGCGATGGCCTCACCCTGCCCTGCTACCTCACCCTGCCGCCGGGCAGCGATGCGAACGGCGACGGCATTCCGGATGCGCCCGTGCCGCTGGTGCTGCTGGTCCATGGCGGGCCGTGGGCGCGCGACACCTACGGCTTCAACTCTGCGCACCAACTGCTCGCCAATCGCGGTTACGGCGTGCTGAGCGTGAACTTCCGCGGCTCGACCGGGTTCGGCAAGGCCTTCCTCAACGCGGCCAACAAGCAGTGGGGCCTTACCATGCACGATGACCTGATCGACGCGGTCGATTGGGCGATTGCCGAAGGCATCACCGAAGCCGGCAAGGTCGCGATCATGGGCGGATCTTACGGCGGCTACGCCACACTCGCGGGCCTCACCTTCACGCCCGAAGTGTTCGCCTGCGGGGTCGATATCGTCGGCCCGTCCAACCTTGAAACCCTGCTTGAAACCATCCCGCCTTACTGGGCGCCGCTGGTGAAGACTTTCCACGAACGGATGGGCAATCCCGGCACCGAAGAGGGCAAGGCGCTGCTGCGCGCCGCAAGCCCGCTTTACAAGGCGGACAAGATCACAAAGCCGCTGCTGATCGCGCAAGGCGCCAATGATCCGCGCGTCAAGCAGTCGGAAAGCGACCAGATCGTCGGCGCGATGAAGGCGGCGGGGATTCCGGTCACCTATGTCCTTTACCCCGATGAAGGCCACGGCTTTGCCCGGCCCGAAAACAACATATCGTTCTATGCCATCGCCGAAAACTTCCTCGCCGAATGCATGGGCGGACGGGCCGAACCGCTCGGCGATGTGCTGGCCTCCGCCAGCGCGCAGATCGTGGAGGGCGCGAGCCACGTGAAGGGGCTGGAGGCCGCGCTCGGGGGATAGCGGCAATGCCCTGCTGACAAGCGGCCCTCGTCGCTCTAGTCAGGTTGCAAATAGCAATCGAGAGGGGATTCTCATGACCGTTCAGCGCAGCATCTTCATCACCGGCGGAGGCTCGGGCATCGGGCGTGCGACCGCTCTGCACTTCGCTGCGCAGGGCTGGTTCGTGGGCGTGGCCGACATCAACGAAGCCGGGATGGCCGAGACGCTGGCCGGGATCGCGGGCGATGCCAAGTGGGCGGGCCGGCTCGACGTGCGCGACCGGACGGGCTGGGACGAGGCGCTGTCATCCTTCGTCGCGGCGACCGGCGGGCGCATTGACGCGCTGGTCAACAATGCCGGGATCGGCACCGGCGGGTCGCTGTCGGAACTCGATCCCGAAGAGATTGACCGCTGCCTCGATATCAACCTGAAAGGCGTGCTGTATGGTGCGCAGGCGGTCTACCCCTACCTGAAGGCAAGCGCACCCCGCTCTGCCCTGATCAACATCGCGAGCGCGGCCGGGATCGTCGGCTCGCCGGGCATGAGCGTCTATTGCGCCACCAAGTTCGGCGTGCGCGCGGTTTCCGAATGCCTTGATGGAGAATGGGCGCCCGACGGGATCACTGTCGCCTCGATCTGCCCCGCCTTCATCGAAACGCCGCTGCTGAACGGCACCGGCAACCGGAAATCCAACGAACCGATCCGCGAGCGCGTGCGCGCTGCGGGGCTTGAGATCACCCCGGTCGAGGAAGTCGCCAAGGCGATCTGGGACGCAGTCCACGGCGAAAAGCTGGATTATTTCGTCGGCGCCACGTCAAAGCGGATGGCCTTCAGCAAGCGCTGGATGCCGGGCAAGGTGCGCAAGCAACTGCGCGCCAGTTCGGGGCCTATGGGGAGGTAGGCTACCCCACAATCCCGTCAATCGCCCGCGCCAGCTTGGCATCGCGCTGCGACAGGCCGCCGCTGGCCCCGGCATCATGGGTGGTCAGCGTCACTTCGACCTTGGCGTAGACATTGAACCATTCGGGATGATGATCCTGCGCTTCGGCCAGCAGGGCGACGCGCGACATGAAGCCCCAGGCTGCCGAGAAATCCTTGAACTGGAACGTCCGCGTGATCGCCTTGCCGTCACGCGCGAGGGTCCATGCAGGATGCTGGCCGAGCAACTCGGTGGCTTCTTCAGCGGTCAATTCGGGGACGGACATGGGGCAATTCCTTGAAGGGGGTCGCTTGTTTGATGGGCCCCTTTTCCCTAACGCAGCGGAGCAATGCAAGCGCCCTCACCTTCGCTGATCGCCGACAATCTCGCCTGCCGCCGGGGGGACCGGTTGCTGTTCCGGCGGCTGTCCTTCGCGCTGGAGCCGGGCGCGGCGTGCCATGTCACGGGCGCGAACGGGGCTGGCAAGACGACACTGATCCGCGCGGTGGCGGGGCTGACCACGCCCTATGCGGGCGAAGTTCGGCGCATTGGCGCGCTGGCGCTGCTGGATGAACGCACTGGGCTTGATCCCGATCTGCCGCTGGGCCGGGCGCTTGCCTTCTGGTTCGGGCTGGACGGGGCGGCGGATGCGGCGGCGATCATGACGCGGTTGCGGCTTGATGCGCTGGCCGAGGTTCCGGTGCGCTATCTTTCGACCGGCCAGAAAAAGCGTGCAGCGCTGGCCCGGGTGCTAGGGCAGGCCGCGGAGGTCTGGCTGCTGGACGAGCCGCTGTCCGGCCTCGACACCGCGTCGCAAGGGCTGGTCAGCGCCCTGGTGCGCGAACATTGCGCGGGCGGCGGGATCGCGCTGATCGCCTCGCACCAGCCCTTGGACGTGCCGGGGATGACGAGTTTCGCCATCGAGGACTTTGCCCCTGCCGAGCAGGAGGAGGAGGCATGATCACCGCCCTGCTCCGCCGCGATCTGGCGCAGTTCTTCCCGTTTACGGGGAGCGGTGCGGCGCTGCCCGTGGTGTTCTTCGTCGCGGTGGCCATGCTATTCCCCTTCGCGGTCGGGCCGGATGCCAATCTGCTGGCCAAGACCGGCGGCGGGGTCGTGTGGATCGCGGCGCTGCTGGCGGCGATCCTGCCACTGGAAAAGCTGGTGGCGCGGGACATTGAACTAGGGTTCTTCGACCAACTGCGGCTGCGGGGCATGGCCGAAGAAGCGATGATGGCGGTGCGCCTTCTAGCCCACTGGCTCAGCTTCGGCCCGCCGCTGGTGCTCGCGACTTTCCCAGCCGCCGCGCTGCTGAAGATCGAGGGTGAGCCGTTCCAGATCCTTGTTCTAGGCCTGATCGCGGGCACACCGGGCCTCGCTGCCATCGGTCTGATGATCGCCGCGCTGACCGCTTCCCTGCGCGCAGGAGCGGCGCTTTCGGGCCTGCTGCTGATCCCGCTCGCCCTGCCGATCCTGATTTTCGGCGCCGGCGCGCTCGCCCGTCAGGATCAAGTCAGCCTCGGGTTCGTTGCAGCCATAAGCCTCGCGCTGGTGGCACTCGCTCCGTTTGCCGCCGGAGCCGCGATCCGGGCGGCAAGGGAGAACTGATCGTGCACAAGCAAGCCCGGCGGTTGGCACTGGCGGCCATGTTCGTGGCCGGAACCCTGCCATTATCCCGCTCGGCAACCGCACAGGACACGGCTGCGCCAGCCGAGCGCGATCTCTACCTCGAATGCACCGCCGTGAGCGGGGTTTATGCTAGCATGACCCTTGCCATCAACGCTGAGCACCGGCTTGCGTACGGCAGGCCGTCTAACCACCCTAGGGGAAGGTCGAGCTTCGGGGTCAGATACGAGACCGATGCGATCTGGCTTTATCGGAACCGATTGTCAGGCGGTTGGCCTATTGTGAACAGCTCGATCGATCGGAAGAGTCTAGTGCTCACCCATTGGCAGACCGCAAATGCAGAATCGCCGGAACGTGAGGTGATCGGCACCGCCCAATGCCGCGAAATCGAGCCTGTGCCGGGCTTGATGCCGTTCGAGAGGCGCAGCGGGCGGTGAGGGAGACGTGATGCGCGCACCTGAAAGTCACGTTCGGGCCAACCTCTTGATGGGCAATATCGCGCTGGGGCTGCTGGGCTTCACGCTGTTCGCCTTTGCGCTGAAGGCGATTGCGCACCCCGAAGTGCAGGCGCGCTACACGCCGATCGTGGTGTTCCATGCCGTCAGCATGATCGCCTGGCTGACCCTGCTCGCAACCCAGGCCTTCGCCGCCGCGCGCTTCAAGCTGGGCGCCCACCGGGCGACGGGGCGCGCCTCGATCGCACTGGTGGCTGCGATGCTGGTGAGCGGAGCGGTAATCTCGTGGCGCATCGGTCTGGAGCTTGGCCGCCCCGAAGTGACAGTGGTGAACCTTGCCGCCTTTGCGACCTTCATCCCGCTCTACTTCGCCGCCCTGCACTTCGCCCGCCGCCGCGACATCGCAGCGCACCGCCAAGCGATGCTGATCGCGACACTCGCCCTGATGACCCCCGCCTATGCCCGCGTGGTGCAGGTGCTGGGCCTGCCCGATCCGGTCGCGATTGCCGTGCAGCCGCCGATCACGATCCTGATTGCCTGCGGGTATGACTGGGTGCTGCACGGGCGCGTGACCAAGCCGGTGCTGGCGATGCTGGGCTTCTCGGTCGGGCTGGTGGTGGTGATGAGCGCGGTGCTGGCGGTGTTGTTCTTGTAAAGCGGGAGAAGGACGCGATGCGAAAAATTGCCCCTTTGACAATCATCATGGCGCTCGTCGCCTGCACGCCCTCATCCGATGTCGCCCCGGAGGATCGATCCGCGCTTACGGCCGAGATCGAGGCGGCGGTGAGCCGAATGCTACCCGAAGTCAGGCCCGGCCAATATGCGCGGACCTATGCGCTCGCGGCTGATGGGCATGTCCGGGCACTGTACACGAAGGAGTGCGGCGAAGGCTGGGCGACCTGCGCCGAAGCCAAGGTCACCTGGGTCAAACCAGATGCGCTGCCCCCCGGCCCGATGGATGGCGGCTGCGGCGTGGTGCATGTCGAGTATGACCCGCCCAATCATGCACTGGTCACGGCGGTCTGCAACGGCGAGGCGTGAGCGTCAGGCAGCAATGCCCCGGGTCAAACCCGAGGCGGGTGTTTTCCATTCAAGGACATCACACGTAAGGCGGACAATCCCGCCCCGTCAGGCTCTTGGTGAAAATCTCGTTGCCCGTCTCGGTAATCGCAATCGAGTGTTCGAACTGCGCGCTCAGGCTCTTGTCGCGGGTCACCGCGGTCCAGCCGTCGCCGAGCACCTTGGCCCAGGGCTTGCCGAGGTTTATCATCGGCTCGATGGTGAAGAACATTCCCGGCTTCAGCTCCGGCCCCGTCCCGGCCTTCGCCGCATGGACCACTTCCGGCGCATCGTGGAACAGGCGGCCCAAGCCATGGCCGCAGAATTCGCGCACCACGCCGTACCGGAACTGGTTCGCATGGGCCTCGATCGCCGCGCCGATATCGCCCAGCCGCGCGCCCGGCTGTGCCGCCGCGATCCCGAGCATCAGACATTCATAGGTCACTTCAACCAGCTTCTTGGCCTTCAGAGAAGGCTCGCCGGCGTAGAACATCCGGCTCGTGTCGCCATGCCAGCCATCGACCAGCGGGGTCACGTCGATGTTGAGGATATCGCCATCCTTCAGCACCTTGTCGCCCGGAATGCCGTGGCAGATCACGTGGTTGATCGAAATGCAGCAGCTATGCGCATAGCCGCGATAGCCGAGCGTTGCCGGGATCGCGCCGGCATCCAGCATCATCCCGCGCACCGCATCGTCAATGCTGCCGGTGGTGACGCCGGGGCGCACCAGTTCGGCGCAGGCGTCGAGGATTTCGGCGGCCAGCCGCCCTGCCTTGCGCATTGCGGCAAAGCCTTCAGCCGTGTGCAGCTTGATGGTGCCATCGCGGTAGACGGTCTGATCGCCGTCAACGAGTTGATATTCGTGCATGGCCCCTACATAGCGAGGGCCAGCGCAAAAAGCTACTTCGCGAGCGCAAATGCCGCCTTGTAGTCGGGTTTGACCGCCGCCAGCACTGCAGGGGTAACGGGCAGCGTCACTTCGTATGTGCCTTCTGCATAGGAACCCGCGACATAGGGCGCGGCCAGCAGGCCGATGCGGTCAAATGCGGTTTTACTGGAAGAACCGGGCAGCACGGTCAGGTCGGAAATCGGCGGGCAGGTGAAAATCCCGTCCTCGCTGTAATCCTCTCCCATCCGCTTCATCCGTTCGGCCTTCAGCGCCTTGCACCACGGATCGCCCAGCGCGGCTTGCAGCGCGTCTGCCGAGCGGAACATGGCCTTTGGGTCGAGCGCCGCCTTGGCCTCACGATCCCACACCAGCGCATCATAAGCGCCATTGCCGTGCGCGCCGCCGCTGTAGACGTAGAAGCTGGCCGAAAGCGACAGGAAGCGCGGCAGATCGGCGACAACCTCCCAGGTTTTCTGGAAGTCGCGATTGACGCAGCCGCCGCAGTCGTCTGCCGCGAATTCGACGAGCGATTGCTCCCATTCGGCCTTCTGTTCGGCGAGCAGCTTGCCGCGTTCAGCGGTGAAGCGTTCGACCAGTTGCGGCACGGCCGAGACCTTGGCAGGCCAGGTGTAGCTGAACTCGCGCCCGGCCTCGCCCTTGCTTGCGTTGTCGGTGAAGGCGACCTCGCCGGGGGCCGGGGCAGGAGGAGGCGCGGGCGCAGCAGGCGCGGCAGACTGGGCAGTCCCCGCTTCGCTCGCAGTCGCTTCGGGCGAGGAGCAACCCGCCAGCAGCAGCCCCAAAACCGCCGCCGCGCTGGCAAAATGTTTCACGTGGAACATTTCGGGAACTACCATCAACCCTCTCCCTGCCTGCCCGCGAATCTGCTGGTGACATTCGGCATCGGCAGATTATGGAACGGGAATGAGCGAACCCAAAGCCCTGATCCGGCCCGACCGCGGGCAAGACGCAATTGCCATCCATCTCGTCAACAAGGACGGCTTCGAAGCCTTTGCCAAAGGTTTGAACGCAGGCCAGCGCGCCAGCCTTGCCGCGCAGAAATTCGACGGGAGCGGGTATCAATACGCGATCATCCCTGACGGGGACACATGGTTCGTCGTCAGCGGGGTGGCCAACCCTGAAAGCCTGTCCAGCTGGTGCCTCGCAAAGCTCGCCGAGGAACTGCCTGAGGGCACATATCGGGTCGCCAATGCCGAACCCGGTCCGGCGATGTTCGGCTGGATCACCGGGCAATACCGCTTCACCCGCTACAAAAGCGAGGACAAGAGCCAAGGCCCGCGCATCCTGCTGACCGCGCAGGTCGGGCAGATCGACGCTGCGACCGCAGAGGCCGAGGCGGAATGCCTGGTGCGCGATCTGGTCAATGCCCCGCCCGAAGACATGGGCCCAGCCGCGCTGGAAGCCGAGTGCGAACGCCTCGCCAAGGCGCACAAGGCGGAACTGAAGGTGGTGCGCGGCGATGCGCTGGAGCAGGGCTATCCGATGGTTCACGCCGTCGGCAGGGCAGCAGCACGGCATCATGCGCCGCGCCTGATGCACCTTACATGGGGCGATCCGTCGCATCCGGTGCTGGCGGTGGTCGGCAAGGGCGTGTGCTTTGATTCCGGCGGGCTCAACATCAAGCCGGGCGCCGGGATGCGGCTGATGAAGAAGGACATGGGAGGCGCAGGCCATGCGCTGGCGCTGGCCGGGCTCATCATGGGCGCAAGGCTGAAAGTCCGCTTGCATCTGCTGATCCCGGCGGTCGAAAACGCCATTTCCGGCGGCGCTTTCCGCCCCGGCGATGTGCTGAAAAGCCGCAAGGGTCTGACGGTCGAGATCGACAACACCGATGCCGAGGGCCGCTTGATCCTTGGCGATGCGCTGACCCGTGCTTCGGAGGAAAACCCCGATCTGATCGTCGATTTTGCCACCCTGACAGGCGCGGCGCGCGTTGCGCTTGGCCCCGATCTGCCCGCCATGATGGCGCGCAAGGACGAGACAGCGGACGCCTTCCTCGCGGCCGGCAAGGCCAATGACGATGCCGCATGGCGCCTGCCGCTGCACGAGGGCTACCGCGAATATCTGTCGTCGGACGTGGCCGACATGGCGAATTCCGCCAGCAACCCTTTTGCTGGAGCCAGCGTCGCCGGATTGTTCCTCGACCGCTTTGTCGGCGAGGGGATCGACTGGGTGCATTTCGACACCTTCGCCTGGACCCCTGCCCCCAAGCCGGGCCGTTCGCGCGGGGGGCGCGGGCTGGGCTTGCGCGCATCGTGGCACGCGATCCGCGCGCGCTACGCCTGACAAGAATGGGGCGCCTGAGCTTGCTCCAGAGGCGACTTGTCGCTAACGGGCCTGCCACGTTGCGCCGTAGGCAAAAGGCGCGGCGCCACATGAGAAGGCAGACAGAACACCCATGAGCGGCGCCGCGCGCGACAACACGGAATATGCAGTGCCGGCGGGCGTGCTGGGTCTGAAAGGCCCGGTCGAAAAGCCTGCGCCCGGTACGCTGCCGCTGCGCGGCGATCTGGCGCACATGGCGCTCGCCGGGATTCATCTGGCTGCGCATTACGTGATCCCCCATGTGCATGAGGTTGGCGCGGCTGGCGCGGGCCTTCGCCTCAACCCGCGCGACGACGCCGACGTGGTGAGCCAGCTTGCCGCCGGAAGCCGGTTCGAACTGCTCGACGTGGCGGGCGAATGGGTGTGGGGCTGCCCCGGGCCGCAAGGGCCGAGCGGATGGTGCCGGGCGAGCGAACTCGCTCCTGCCCCCACCCCGACCGACGCCGCCTGACGCGCGGTGGCGATCCGCCTGTTCATCGACGGGGCCGCAGGCACCACCGGACTGGAAATCCGCGAGCGGTTGCAGGGGCGCGATGAATTCGAATTGCTGGTGCTGGACGATGCCCAGCGCAAGGACGTGAACGCCCGCCGCGACGCGCTCCACGCCGCTGATATCGCCATCCTGTGCCTGCCGGATGATGCCGCCAAGGACGCGGTGAAGCTGGCGGAAGGTTCCGCCACCCGCATCATCGATGCCTCATCCGCGCACCGCGTGGCCGACGGGTGGACCTATGGTTTTCCCGAGCTGATCGGACAGGACAAGATCGCCAATGCCCAATTTGTGAGCAATCCGGGGTGCTATCCCACCGGCTTCCTCGCGCTGGTCGCGCCGCTGGTGCGCGACGGGCTGCTGCCCGCCGACTGGCCCTACACCGTCAACGCGGTGAGCGGCTATTCGGGCGGCGGCAATGCCCTGATCGACCGTTTCGAGCGTGACACCGACATCGCGTTCCGCGCCTATGGGTTGAGGATGGGCCACAAGCATCTGGCCGAGATGCAGGCCTATGCCGGGCTGGCCTATCCTCCGGTGTTCTCGCCCGCCGTGGTTCCGGCGTTCCGCGGGATGATCGTCGATGTGCCGCTGCCGCTTGCCGCAATCCCCGGCGCGGGATCGGTGGACGCGATCCGCGACTGCCTCGATGCCTTTGCCGCAAACGGCGCGATGATCACCTTTGGCAATGGCGGGTTCGACGAGGAACTGTTGCGCAAGGATGCCGCGATCGAGGACACCATGGCGCTCTATTGCTATGCCAATGCGGACGAAACGCAGGTGCGCCTGATCGCCCATCTCGACAACCTCGGCAAAGGCGCATCGGGCGCCGCGATCCAGAATCTCAACATCATGTGCGGCCTCGACGAGACAGCCGGACTGCACATCGCGCCGAGCACGTCTGCTTAAAATTTAGGCAAGCCCCGATCAAATGCTGTGCGCCATTGCGCACTGCACCATAATCTTGCTAACCGCAGGGCATCGGTGAAAGACATCCCTACCCTTGAGTCTTCAAGCGGCAAGGATCGTTCGCAGCCACCACCTTAAGGCTTGGCACGGTTCTTGTTAAGAATCGGTCAGCAAACAGCCAAGCGCGGATGGGGACGACGTGAAAAAGATCGAAGCGATCATCAAACCCTTCAAACTCGATGAGGTGAAGGAGGCGCTGCATGAAATCGGCGTGTCCGGTATCACTGTTACCGAAGCCAAGGGTTTCGGCCGTCAGAAGGGCCATACCGAACTCTATCGCGGCGCCGAATATGTCGTCGACTTCCTGCCCAAGGTGAAGCTTGAAGTGGTCGTCGCCGACGATCAGGCCGAACGCGTGGTCGAAGCCATCGCGGCCGCCGCGCAAACCGGGCGGATCGGTGACGGCAAGATCTTCGTCACCCCGATCGAAAGCGCGCTTCGCATCCGCACCGGCGAAACCAACGACGACGCGATCTGATTTTCCACCCTCTCCTGCCTGACCAAACCGGCGGGCTGGCCTGAATTTATCTCGGAGGCACTACACAAATGTCGAAAGCAAAAGACGTCCTGAAGCTGATCAAGGACGAGGAAATCGAGTGGGTCGATCTGCGTTTCACCGATCCCAAGGGCAAGTGGCAGCACCTGACCATGGTCGCCAGCGTCATGGGCGAAGACGAGCTTGAAGACGGCTTGATGTTCGATGGTTCCTCGATCGCCGGCTGGAAGGCTATCAACGAATCCGACATGATCCTGAAGCCCGATCTCAGCGAAACCTGGATCGATCCCTTCAGCGCCACGCCGATGCTGATCATCAACTGCGACATCGTCGAGCCGTCGACCGGCGACTGGTACAGCCGCGATCCGCGCACCACCGCCAAGCGCGCCGAAGCCTACCTCCAGTCCACCGGCATCGGTGACACTGTCTATGTCGGCCCGGAAGCCGAATTCTTCATGTTCGACGACGTGCGCTTCGAAGACGGCTATGCCGGATCGGGCTTTGCCATCGACGATATCGAACTGCCGGGTAACACCAGCAAGGAATACGAGAACGGCAACATGGGCCACCGCCCGCGTGCCAAGGGTGGTTACTTCCCGGTCGCGCCGGTCGACTCCGCTGTCGACATCCGCGCCGAGATGGTCTCGACCATGCTCGAAATGGGTCTGCCCTGCGACAAGCACCACCACGAAGTCGCCGCCGCCCAGCACGAGCTGGGCCTGACCTTCGGCAAGCTGGTGCAGACCGCTGACCGCATGCAGATCTACAAGTATGTCGTGCATCAGGTCGCCCATGCTTACGGCAAGACCGCGACCTTCATGCCCAAGCCGATCAAGGCCGACAACGGCTCGGGGATGCACACCCACATCTCGATCTGGAAGGATGGCAAGCCGATGTTTGCCGGCAATGAATATGCCGGTCTGTCGGAAATGTGCCTCTACTTCATCGGCGGCGTGATCAAGCATGCCAAGGCGCTGAACGCTTTCACCAACCCGACCACCAACAGCTACAAGCGTTTGGTGCCGGGCTTCGAAGCGCCGGTGCTGCTGGCCTATTCGGCGCGCAACCGTTCGGCTTCGTGCCGCATTCCCTACGGCACGGGCGACAAGGCCAAGCGCGTGGAATTCCGCTTCCCCGACGCGATGGCCAACCCCTACCTGTGCTATTCGGCGCTGCTGATGGCCGGGCTCGACGGGATCGAGAACAAGATCCACCCGGGCGAGGCGATGGACAAGAACCTCTATGATCTGCCCCCGGCCGAACTCGCCGAAGTGCCGACCGTGTGCGGTTCCTTGCGCGAAGCGCTCGACAGCCTTGCTGCTGACCACGAATTCCTGCTGAAGGGCGACGTGTTCACCAAGGACCAGATCGAAGCCTATGCCGAGCTGAAGTGGGAAGAGGTGATCCGCACCGAAACCACCCCCTGCCCGGTCGAATACGACATGTATTACTCGATGTAAGAAGCCCGCAGGCCCGGACGCGTCAGCACCGGGCCTGCCCTTCATTGCACAGCACAAGGCCCGGGCAATGTCCCGGGCCTTGTCGTTTCGGGGTCAGGGCCGTTTCGGGATCAGGGCGGCGAAGTCATGCCCGATCCGATCCGCAGGTAGCGCTGGATCACTTCGCGGTGGTGGCCCGGATCGGCGCCGGAACAGGCAAACAGCAATTGCCCCACAGGCGAAGGCATCATGGTCCATGTGACCCTCAAGCCATCGGCGTTGCGGGAATCCCAGCCGAGCAGCTTGAAGGGCGACGCCGTGCGCTGTCCGGCAGCATCCAGCAGCAGCGTCTTGCGATCATCGATCGTGAAACCCGCCCCGACAATAAGCGGATCGAACGGCGTGTAGAGGGTTTCCAGCTCTGCCTGGATCTGGCCGAACGAAAACTTGCCGAAGGACGTATCAGGCACCCGCACTGCAAAACAGGTGGTGGGGATCGTCCCGGCCGGAAATTCGAACTTGCGCATGGTGCCATCAAGGCTGGTCGTGCCGCCATCGGCCATGGTGAAGCGATACCACCCCAGCTCATCGGCAAACACGACGCCGCCGGTGTCGGCCAATGCGGGATCGGGCAGCAACTGGCCGCGATCCTTGGCCGGGACAATCACGCCGCCCAACGCATCGGTCGCCGCGGCTGTTTGCGGGGCCTGGGTGTCGCCTGCCAGCGGGTTGTTCTGGGCCAGCACCGGGGCGGTCAGCACCAGCAAGGCTGCAACGAGGCTAGGCCGGACGATTGGCATTGATCACCCCCATGTAAAGCCCGTGCGTCGCGCGCGCCGCGTCCATCACGGCTGTTTGCAGCAATCCGGGATCGATCCGGTACTGGTAGCTCGAATAATCGTAAGCCGAGGTCGGGCGGTCAGGCGCCGCCATGTTCGGCTCGGTCCACCACGCGTTGCTGCGGACATAGGTGTTCCATTGCTCGATCTCGGCGCGGTTGTTGTAGCTGCCGGTCTGCACCAGCTCACCCGCCTGCCCGACAGCGACACGGTCTTCGAGGATCAACCGGCCGCCTTCCCCCGCCAGCGCGATCTTGGCGTGGTAGAAATTGCAATGGGTGAACAGCGGCACCAGAAACAGCCCCGGCTGGATGCCGACATTCGCGCCCGCGCCATAGACCCGGTGCCCGCTGCCGGTGAGCGCGGCAAAGTCCATCACAAGACTGGGGATGATCACCAGACATTTCAGCGCGGCGGACATGGCGTTCAAGGCACGCGCATTCTTGAGGTTGAACGGCGAGCGATCCGACAGCGGGGCTTCCGGCCCGATTGTCAGCAGCGGCAGATATTCCGGGCTAACCACCGCCACGGTGCGCGAATCCGCAAAGGGCTTCTTGACGAAAGGATCGGCTGTCGGTTCGAGTTTCTGATAGCCCTCGCTGCCCGAAATCTCGTTCCAGCCGAGCACGGTGCGGCCCGTGGCGCGCAGCCGTTCGATGAAATCGCTGAAGGCAAGGTGCGCCAGCTGGCGCATCATCGCAGCATCGACCCCGACCAGATCCGCCTTCATATCCACCGAGCTCGCGCCCGAACCGCCGCTCGCGCCCATGCCGTTGCGCATCACAAGGCCAAAGCGAAAGGACGGGACGGCAATCCGGTCTGTCCGCGCCAGCACCTTGGCCATCACCTGATGATAATTCTTAAGGCTCATGGCACCCAGCGGCACCATCGTGTCCGCTGCCCGCGCCGGGGCAGCCAGACCGCCCCCCGCCATCACTCCCAAAGCGCCAAGGCTGCCTTGCAGCACCGTGCGCCGGTCAAGGTCATATCCGTTCATCACGCCCCCCGACGTGCCAAACGACCCTGACAGAAGATTTAGCATCACACCCGCAGTCTGACAATCGCCCGCGCCGGGGTTGCCCAGACGACCGTGCAGAACCGCGCCTGCCCTGCTTCACCTGCCTGCCCCAAACGGCTAAGACTGGCGCGATTTCAACCATCCGAGGCCTTTATGACCGGATCGATCCTGCTGGTGGCCGGTGGCCTAGTTCTGCTCGCGCTGGGCGGTGAATTGCTGGTGCGCGGCGCTGTGGGCATGGCGGCGCGGCTCGGCATATCGCCGTTGCTGGCGGGCCTCACCATCGTCGGTTTCGGCACCTCGACTCCGGAACTCGCCACCAGTGTGCAGGCGGCCATGGCCGGATCGCCGGGGATCGCGGTCGGCAATGTGGTGGGATCGAACATCGCCAATATCCTGTTCATTCTCGGCCTGTCGGCGGTGATCCTGCCTCTGTCGGTCAATCCCAAGTCGTTCCGGCGCGATTCGATTGCGCTGGGCGGAAGCGCGGTGCTCTGCACCGGCGCGGTGCTGTCCGGCGTGCTCGGCCCGCTGATCGGGATTGTGCTGCTGGCCGGCCTCGTCGGCTATGTCTGGTGGGCCTACAAATCGGAAAGCGTGGCCAATGACGATGAATGTCACCGCCACGAGGCAGAGGCCGAAGACCGCCCAGTGCCGCCTGGCACCGGCCCGGTCATCCTTGGCGGCATGATCGTCGCAGGGCTGGCAGCAGCGATTTTCGGTGCAGGCTGGCTGGTTGACGGGGCCACAGTTCTGGCAAGCGCTGCGGGCGTTTCCGAAAGCGTCATCGGCCTCACCGTGGTTGCGGTCGGCACATCCCTGCCCGAACTGATCGCCTGCATCGTCGCTGTCCTGCGCAAGCATGAAGATGTGGCGCTGGGCAATATCGTGGGTTCGAACATCTACAACGTGCTCGGTATTCTCGGGCTGACCTCGATCATCCAGCCGATCGAGGTTCCGGCCGAGATCGCCGCGTTCGACATCTGGGTGATGCTCGGCGTCACCGCACTATTGATCGTGCAGCTGCGCAGCGGCTGGAAGCTATCCCGGATCGAGGGCGTTTTGCTGGTCGCTCTTTACGTAGCTTATACCGCCCTATTGGCGCTGCGCTGAGGCATTATTGCAACGCTTGGCCTTTGCGTGTTGCCGCGCGACAAAACTTAATTGTCTTAGCCACTTGAGTCGCTAGTTTTCGGCAGCCTAGTTGCCCCTGCGGGCAGCACGAATGGAGAGAACCCAATGAAATCGAAGCTCAATCCGCGCCGTCGGCTTATGGTTGGCACGGCTTTCGCTGCATTGTCGATCGCGGCAACCGCGACCCCGGCGCTGGCGGTGGTCCCGAACGAGGACAAGACCCCGGCCGACATCGTCGACAACGCGAACGAATATCGCGGCGTCGGCATGTTCTTCCGCGCGGACGGCTTCGTGTGCTCCGGCACGCTGATCAACCCGCGCACCGTGCTGTTTGCCGCGCACTGCGTCAACGACATCCCCGAAGAGCAGTACAACACCACTACCGTCGATGGTGTTCCGGCGGCATGGTCGTTCAACGTCAACGCCCTGCCCGGCTTCCAGAACTGGTTCGCCAACAACTTCCGCAGCAACCCCAATCTGGGCGTGTTCAACGTGAACCGCATCTTCTGGGACGCCCGCTCGACCCAGGACGCCTTCGGGCTCGGCTTCATCGAAGCTGACATTGCGCTGGCAAGCCTCGACACGCCGGCTGCCGGCATCCCGACCTGGGCGCTGCTGTTCACCACCCTGCCCGCACCCGAGAGCATCGATCCGGTCACCGGCACGGGCTATCACGTCAACATCGTCGGCTATGGCAGCACCGGCAACGCGGCGCAGGGCGCCGTGCTCGGGATCGACTGGCGCCGCCGCGCAGCGGAAAACATGCTGGGCGGCTTCTTCTCGCTCGATGACCGCGACAATGTCATCTTCGGCCCCGATGTGCCGACCTTCCCGCAGAACCTGTACCAGCTCGATTTCGACTCGCAGGATCGCGACTTCTTCCGCGACTTCAACGTCTATCGCGATGATGCGCTGCCCAACGAAGGCACGACTGCCGGCGGGGACTCGGGCGGTCCGCTGATCCTCGGAGCTGATCGGAACACCCTGTCGAACGAAGATCTGGTGATCGGCGTGCTTTCGGGCGGGTCGCGTTTCTTTGGCGGCCAGGCCTTCAGCTCGATCGGCACCACCAGCTTCTACCAGCCGCTGTCGCTCTACTGGCAGTATATCGTCGAGAATAACCCCTACCGCTATGTCAGCGCTGTCGCGGGCAACGGCAATTGGGAGAACCCCAACCACTGGCGGACCGACCTTGACCCGATGTACCGCATCATCAATGCGCAGGGTCAGGTGGTCAACGGCCTGCCGACCACGCCGGAGCTCGGGCCGAACGGCACCGATGGTGACTTTGGCGCGATCTGCGTCGAGTTCGAGGAACCGGGCGATTTCTGCACCGATCTTGCCACCGGCGAATCCGTCGACACCTTCCCCGGCGAAGGCGCCAATCAGGATGGCCGCGGCACCGCGGATCTCACCAACAACCGTGCACGGGTTTCGCTCGACGGTTCGGTTTCGGCAGAAGAGACTGCACTGCCGGGCAATGTGACGACGCTCGAAGCCTCGCTCACCGCCCCGCGCGCCACCGCGCGCGCCGGACTGGCGGCCGAAAACGCAGCCCAGAACGGCGCAGCCACCCTGCCCGCTCCGACGCTCGCCAACGGCCTGCCGGGTGCGACCGGGTTCGTGCCGAACAACATCGATGCCGTCACCACCGAAACGGTCCGCGTCGATCCGCGCTACTATGACGTGACCCTCAGCCAGACCGGCACGACCACGCTCAGCAGCAACGTCACGATTGACCGCCTGACCATCCGCAACAATGCCGGCCTGACGGTGAACACCGGCGGGAGCCTGCGCTCGCTGATCGACATCAACCAGTTCGGCGGCCGGGTGAACGTCAACGGCGGGATCAGCTCGGTTGGCGATTACACGCTGTTTGCAGGGATGCTCGAAGGCACCGGCACGGTTACCGCGCCGTTCCTGACCAGCATCACCGGCGTGTTCTCGCCCGGCACGATGGGCACCACCGGCACGCTGGGGATTGCCGGCAATCTGGTGATGTCCTCGGGCACGCAGTTCAATGTCGACCTTGGCAGCGGGCTCACCTCCGATCGTCTCGCTGTGACCGGCATCGCCAATGTCGGCGGGATCGTGAACGTCGGCACCGGCGTAATGCAGCGGGTCAATGGCCGCGGCGAGCGTTACACCATCGTCACCGGCACCAACGGGGTCACCGGTACCTTCACCGCCCGTTCGATCTCGGCGATCCTCAGCCAGGCCTTCACCTATCAGCCCAACGCGGTGCTGATGGAGATCCGCGCGGCGAGCTATGCCTCGGTGATCGATCCGAACAATCCGGTGCAGGATGCCTACGCCCAGCTGTTCGATCAGAACCGGACGAACGATGCGCTGGCTGGCCTCTATGGCCTCGACTTCGCCTCGGTCGATACGATCCGCAGCACCTTCAACGGCCTTGCGCCGGTGAACGAACAGGCGGTGCGTTCGCTCTCGGCGCAGTCGGTCAACATGCTCCAGAACTTCAACGATGCGCGGATGCGTGAAGCCGACAAGTCGCGTTCGGGCGGCAAGGTTGCCGTGACCGGGCGTCCGCTCGATCTGGCACAGATGAGCCTCACGCCGATGGGCCAGCCGCTCGGCGGCGCGATGATGGCGATGCAGGACGGTGCTGAAACCACCGAAATGACCGAGACGAGCCTGCCCGAAAATGTCGGGATGTTCCTGTCGGGCGGCTACGTCACTGCCGACGCGGACAGCATGCCCGGCTTTGCACAGCAGACCGATATCTCGGGCTACTTCATCGCCGGCGGGGTCGAGTTCTATCCGGGCGATGCCACCATGGTCGGCCTCTCGGCGTACTACAACTCGCTCGAAGCTGACGTTCCGCTCGGCCAGCGCGTGGATAGCGAGACCTACGCGGCCTCGCTCTATATGCGCCATGCCTTCGAAGGCGGGCCGATCATCGACGGCCAGTTCAGCATGGGCAGCATGGGCTTCGACACCCGCCGCGCCGTGCAGTTCCTCGGGGCGACGCAGACGCTTGAATCCTCGTCGGACGATCTGCTGATCTCGGGTGCGCTGGGCATCTCCTATGACCTCAAGAGCAGCATCGGCACCTTCTCGCCGGGTATCGAAGGCCGCATTGCCAGCGTCGACCTTGCCACTGTGCGCGAAAGCGGCGGCAACACGGCGCTGTCGGTCGCTCGTGAAACCTTCAAGAGCAAGCAGGCGCGGTTCGGCTTCGATTACGAGAAGCAGGGCAAGATGGTGTCGATCAATGCCAACGCCCAGTTTGTGTGGGAGTTCGAAGACGGCCCGCAACTGCTCGGCGCCAACTTCGCCACCGGCATTGGGCCGAACGCCAACTTCGTGCTCGACACCGCAGATCACACCTGGGGTGAAATCGGGATCAGCGCGTCGGTCGGCAATGGTCCGCTCCAGCTGACCGTCGGGGCAGACACCACCATCGGCCGCGACAACGCCGATGCGCAGGTGTTCCGCGGAACGGCGACCTACCGCTTCTGATCCGTCAGACAGGCACAAAAAAGGGGCGCTCGCAGCGATGCGGGCGCCCCTTTTTGTTGGCCAGACCGAGAGTTAGCGGATCGTCAGCATCCCGCGCCGGCCCACCGCAATGAAGCTTGCCAACAGCACCAGCACATAGAACAGGCTCAGCAGATCAAGCGGCTGCGGCGCGGCGACATAGCCGAGGTGCGACAGCATCGACCAACCGCCCACAACCACAAACACCAGACCATAGCTCATGGCCCCGCCTTCAAGGTTGACCGCCAGCATCAGCTCGTCCGACGCGCGATAGACCATCACCGACAGCACCGTTCCGATCACAAGGCCTGCAAGGCCGATCGCGAGCGCAGCGGCCTGCGGCACAGGGCCATCGGGAGCGGCCAAAGCCAACGCCATCAGCGCCACACCCCACAGAAGCATCGCACCCCCGGACAGACCAAGCACCTTCTTCTGCTCGCGCAGTTCGTCGGCATCTTCGACATTGAGGAACTTGGCCCCGACCTGCGGGCTGGCGGTACCGAGCGTCAGGGCCAAGCCGATCACGGCATAAGCCACCCCCACCAAAGCGGCGATGCTGGCGGACCCGCTCAGACCGCCGACTGCGGAGGAATCGATGAAACGCATCATCCCGGCGCTTGCAGCAAAGCCCGCCACTCCGCCGATCAACGCGGGGATCAGAAACTTGCGCACCCAGCGGGGCATGCCGGATCCGGGGGCGGGGGAATTCTCGTCTGACATCATGCTTCAGGCTCCCAGTGATCGATAAACAGCTCCGGCACCGCCACCCCGAACAGACGCGACATGCGCAAGGCCAGCGGCAGCGAGGGATCATACTTGTCGGTCTCGACCGCATTGATCGTCTGCCGCGACACGCCGAGCCGCCGGGCAAGCTCGCCCTGGCTCCAGCCTTTGGCCTCGCGGTAGTGTTTCAGACGGTTTTCCACGTTGGGCCGGGCTCGCAAGCTGATGAAGTGAATAACAGAAGCGCGTCCGGCATCACCGAAAGCGCCGCGACTCTGACAAGAGCTCTTTACAGACAAGAACTCTTGTCAGTCAAGAGCTCTTGTCACCCCTGCGGCTGCCTACGCCGAAAATCCGTTTTCCTACCCGCGCGAAGCGTGCCTAATTGCCGGGCCTCATCCCATTCAGGAGGCCGCTTGCCATGTCCAACCGCCGACCCACCCCGCTGATGTCGCTGATGCGCAAGCTCGCTGCACTGCCCGCCTCCGCCGCTCCGGCCCCGCGCCGGATCAGCCCGCAAGGCATCGCGCTGATCAAACGGTTCGAAGGCTGCGCCCGGATGGCCAAGGATGGCATGGTCGAGGCCTATCCCGATCCCGGCACGGGCGCCGAACCCTGGACCATCGGCTGGGGCGCCACGGGGAACGACACCTTCCACGGTGGCCGCATCGGTCCCGGCACCCGCTGGACGCAGGCCCAGTGCGATGCGCGGCTGGCGCAGGATCTCGAACGCTACGCCGCCGAGGTCGCCGCTGCGATCCGCACGGCCCCCGCGACCACCCAGAGCCAGTTCGATGCGCTGGTGAGCTTCCACTACAACACCGGCGCCATCGCCCGCGCCACGCTCACCCAGCGCCACATCGCCGGTGACAATGCCAGCGCGGCGCGCGAATTTGCCCGCTGGAACCGCGCAGGCGGGCGGGTGATGAAGGGCCTCGTGCGCCGCCGTGCGGCCGAGGCCGAGCTGTACCTTCAATAATCCCGCGACACCTGGAGCAGCACCGAATCGCGCCCGATGGTTGACACCGTGCCGAGCAGCGCCAGCCAGCTGGTGATCCGGTACTCCACCTGCGTCGCGCTGTAGCCGCGCCCGTCAGTCACCAGTTCGACATAGATCTGGCGGGTGATGTTCTTGCCGATGGCAATGCCGGTGCCGCGCCCGATCAGCGGGTCAGCGCTGATGATCCGCAGCTGATCAAGCCCGATCGAGCGCCGGAGCTCGCCGATCGGGTCAAGACCTCCGCCCCCGCCCTGCAAGGCCGCCAACGCGGCGGCCAGCTGCACCGCATCGGTCGCCGAAAGCGATGTCACTGACCCGCCGAACAGCAGCCGCGCCAGGATTTCCTCCTCGGGCAGGGCCGGATCTGACGAAAAGGCGATGGTCGGCGACATGGCATTTCCGGTGATCGCAATATCGACATTGGTGCCGTTGCGGGCCGTTTCGGCCAGCACGTCCAGTCGCGGGTTGATCGGCTCACCCACGTCGAACAGGATGCGCCCGCGCGTGAGGTCGAACCGGGTGCCAGCGAAAGTGTAACCGCCGCGCACAAGCCGTGCATTGCCGCCGATGCGCGGATCATCCACCGTGCCGCGCAGGGCGATGTCGATCCCCCATTCGCTTTCCAGCCCCATGCCTTCGACCATCACCCGGCCCGGCGCACTGGCATTGACCAGATAGCGCCATGACGCATCGCGGCCCGAAACCTGCGTGCGCCCGCGCCCGCTTGTCCCGTTGATCTCGCGCGTGGCGATGCGGGGGAGCGCGACATCTTCCGCCGCGACGCCCAGCGCCCAGCGCGCGCGGTTGATGGTGACGCGTCCGGCAATCGTGCCGCCAAGGCCGCTGGAGACGATCCGGATGGGGCCGGTGATGGTTGCCTCAAGCCCGTTGGCATCCAGCACCCGCGCATCCTTGACCGAAGCGCGCAGGTCCATCTGCGGCCCGCGCGCGGCGCTCATGCCTCCCAGATCGACTGTGCCGCTGCCGCTGATTGTGCCGCCGCCCGCTGTCGCTCCGGCAAAGCGCACCAGCTCCAGCCGCGATCCGGCAAAGCGACCGCGAACGCTCACCTTGTCGACGCGGGTTCCGGTCAATTCGCTCTGCACAGTGAGATTGTCGCTGGCGAGCGTCCCGGTGATGCGCGGATTGCCGAGCGTGCCGGTCGCGCGGGCGGCGATACGCAAGGGGCCGGAGAAATCCAGCACCTCAACCCCGCTGAGCCGCCAGAGCGTCTCTGCCGCGCCATCGAAGGCAAGCCGGGCATCAAGCCGCCCGCGCATCAGCCGGTCGGTGAGCGTGCCGTCCTGCCCCAGATCGCTGATCCTGACCGCAACATCGCCGCGCCGTTCCTCGCCTTCGAACAGGCGCAGCGCTGCGGTCAGGCGCGGCGCGGTCAGATCGATCACGCCCAGCACATTGATCGGCTTGGACGAGAGCACCAGCCCCGCGCGACTGAAGCGATCAATCCGTCCCCGCGCCGTCGCCGTCGGCGGCTCGCGGCCCTGCTGGCGGTAATCGATCACCCCGGTCAGCCGCCCGCCCAGCCCGAGATCTGCCCCGGCCAGATCGAGCAGCCGCAGCGGCATCCGCGCCAGTTTGAATTCGAGATCGGTGGCGCCGTCACCAAAGGTGCCTTTGGCAATGGCAAAGCCGCCGCCAAAGCCGACCTGGCTGGGGGCAAGCTGCCAGCCGCCATCTTCCAGCGCGGTCAGCACGGCGCGGCGCGGCATGGTGATCTGGGCATTGCCATATTGCCCGCGCGCGGCGGCCGCGATCCGGCCGGGTGCGACATCGGCATCGAAATTGAGCGCGAAACGGTCTGCCCTGCGTCCGGCGACCGTTCCTGTGACCTTGCCCCGCCCGCCTGCGATCGCCGCCTTGGCGTCAAGCTGCGCGAGGCTCAGGCCGCCATATTCGAACCCGCTGGCGGAGATATCGGCATCCACGCTGGTGCTGCCATCGGCATAGCGCCCGGTTGCGGTCACATCGGCGCGGTCGATGCTGATCGGGGTCGCCCCGCCGAAGCTGGCGTTGCGCGCGGCCAGATCGACCGCAAAGCCGATTGCGCCGCCGCCCTGCGGACGGAACGCCGCTGTACCGCTGACCCCGCCGCCTGCGAACCTCAGGTCGCCCGAAACGCCCGCATCCTCCAGCAGCACCTCTCCGGTGACATTGGTGCGATAGACGTCGAGCCGGTTGATCGCGATGCGGGTGGGCGCGTTTTCAGGCAAGAACAGTTCGAGCGCGCCGTCGAACGGGCCGAGCAGCGATCCCCCCGCAACATCCAGCCCGAAGCCCTCGGCGCTGGGGGCGAGCGCGATGCGCACGTCCTTGAGGCCCGCCGCCGGATAGGGATCGGCCAGCACCAGCACGGCGCGCGGGCCATCGGCGGCGATCTCGGCATCGAAAGTGAAGGGGCCATATTGCGCCTGCCGCCCGCTTCCGGCGAGCACGGTGCGGGTCACGCCGCCGCCGGTCACCACCTTGCTGTCGAGCCGGGCGTTGAGGCGCGGCGAGGCAATGGTGGTGTTGCGCAAGATGATCGGCTCGCCAGCGCCCATGCCGAGCTCGCCCTTGAAGCGGATTTGCTCGCCCGCAAGGTTGACGATGGTGGCGTTGCCGATGCGGCTGAGAACACCGGCAAGGTTGGCGCGCAGGCTCCACGGCACGGCTGGACCGAACTTGACGAGGAGCTTGGCATTGGCGGTGACATCGCCCAGCCCGTCGATCGTCAGGCCCTTGGCCGTGACCGGCCCGGCGATGGCATAGGCCCCCGCGGCAATATCGCCGCGCAGGGCCAGCGTCGCCTCTGCGCCGGGGAAGGTGACTTGCGCCCGGTCGGCGGCGAGTGTCTGGCGATCAAGATCGTAGGTCAGCAGGCCGGTGACACGGCCTTTGACAAGGCGCGGATCGGCCTGCGGGTTGCCGGTCGTCACCCGTTCGGCCGTCAACGCAAGCGGGAGGTTCAGCAAGGATCCGTTGAACCGCCCCAACCCTTCCTGCGCCAGCCCGGTGGCGACCACGCCCGAAGCGGTCAGCCGGGCAACGCTGATTTCATGCTTGATCGCAAGGTCATCGAAAGCGCCTG
The DNA here is from genome assembly GCA_032116115.1 of Porphyrobacter sp. GTDB lineage: Bacteria > Pseudomonadota > Alphaproteobacteria > Sphingomonadales > Sphingomonadaceae > Erythrobacter. The sequence continues at coordinate 9,931 of JAUMAX010000001.1, read as the reverse complement.
CAAGGCTGGCCGCAAGCCGCCCGCCTTCGATCCGCAAGGCATCGCCGAACAGGTCAGGGTCGCGCATGGTGAGCCGCACCCGCGCTGCGTCAACCACATTGTCGGCGAGATTGACGACCCCGCCCGCGCGAAGGTCGATAGCGTTCGAGACGGCGGCGGCGCGGCCCTCGACCACGCTGCTTTCAAGCTGGAAACTGGCGGCGAGCGACAGCGTCTCGCCCAGCGCGCGGCCAGCGATGCTCCCGGTTCCCATGCCGCTGCGCAGCTGTCCGAGCACGCCATAACGGCCTGCGTCATTGGTGATGCGGAAGGCGGCAACCGGCGGCGAGCCATCTGCATCCAGCCGCCGCGCCACTGCCGCGCCGCGCCAGCGCGCCCAGGTGCCATCGCCGATGATGCGTCCGCTATAGCCGGTCTCCAGCCCCGCCAGCCCGGCAAGCACGCCGCCTGCCGGTGCGCGGGCCTCACCTGACAGATCGAAGCGGTCGCCATCAGGCTCGGCATCCAGCAGCAGAGTGATGCGGTCCTGCGCCCCCAGCCGCGCCTTGGCGTCGATCAGCGCACGCCCCTGCCTTATGTCGATCCGCGCGGCGAGGTTGGCGCGTTCGTCCTGCGCGGTGGCCACGCCCTTGGCGATCACCAGATCCTCGATGGCCAGCTTGTCCACCCGGATATCGAAATCGGGCAGCAGCGGCGCGTCAGGGTCACCGGGGAGCAACTGCGGCAGCCGCGCCAGCCGCCCGCGCCGCGCCGTAATCTCGCGAATGTCGAGCCCGCTCCACAGCCAGTTCAGCGGCCGCCAGTCGATCCGCACTTCGGGGATCGTCAGAAACGCGCCCTTGGGATCGCTGACGACCACCCTGCGCAGCACCGCCTGCCCGTAGATATCGCCCTCGATCCGTCCGACGGTGAACCTGAGGCCGGAGGCAGGGGCAACGTCCGCGATCTGGTCGGCGATGAAACGCTTGCCGATGGGTGTGGCAAAGAACAGCGCGGCGAGCAGGACAGGTGCAAGCAGCAGCCCCAGCGCCCAGCCCAGCCACTTGCCCCAGCGCCGCCGCCGCCGAGGCTGCGCAGGCGCCGGATCCTCCGGAATTGTGCTATCCCCAGCCATCAGAACGCCTGACCCAGACTGACATAGACCACCACCGGACTATCGAATTCGGTCGGGTTGAGCGGCGTCGCCACATCGACGCGGATCGGGCCGAAGGTTGTCTTGTAACGCAGCCCGATCCCGGCCCCGAAGCGGATCTCGTCAAAGTCCGGCGTCGATCCGCGCGCGACAGAACCTGCGTCGATAAACGGCACCAGTTCGACCGCGCCGCCGAACAACGGTGTCTCCACCCGCGCTTCGATCGCAAATTCCAGCAGCGATGCCCCGCCCGTGGGATTGCCCGCGGCATCGCGCGGACCAACGCCCTGGAAGCCGTATCCGCGCACCGACGCCCCGCCCCCGCCGTAAAGCCTGCGCGACGGAGCGATGTCGTCAATGCCTGCGCCCTGGATTGTCGCCGCGCGCACCCGTCCCGCCAGCACGGTCGATCCGACCGACATGTAATAGGCGGCGTCGGCTTGCGAGCGCAGATAGAACGTCTCGGCCCCCTGCGTGCGCGACACCTCCGGTGCGAGGAACAGGGTCGCGCGGTAGCCCTGGGTCGGATCGAGCAGATCGTCGCTGGCATCCAGCGTCACGCTGCCGAACAAGCCGCCGACAAGGAACGCCTGCCGCGGCACCTGCGCCCCCGGCGCTGGCCGGGCGAGACGGTTGCGTTCGTCGGTGTAGAGCAGCTCGCCACCCAGCTGCCAGCTCACCGGCTTCTGGAACAGGATGTTCGACACCTTCTCGAAGGTGCCGCGCATCCCGAAGCCGCGCGAATCCACCGCCTGCGTGGTGATGTCGCTGCCGAACAGATCGACGGTGAGCACCTGATCGCGCCCGCGGAAATTGTTGCGCCGCACGCCTACGCTGGCGAGCACTTCGCGCGTGCCGAGGATGCCGCGCAGCCGCAGCGCGCCTTCGGGCGGGAACAGATTGCGATGTTCCCACCGCCCTTCGACCTTGAAGCCGTCCTCGGTGCCGTAACCGATCGCGCCAGCGATTGTGCGCAATGGCGCGCGCTCGAAATCGACATCGAGCGCGACCTCGCCCGGCGCACCGTCCTGCGGCGCGCGGGTTTCGCGCGGGGTGACCGTGACGCTGGAGACAAGGCCGGTGGCGATGATCGCGCGGCGCAGATCGGTTTCAAGGCTCTGCTGGAACACATCGCCTTGTGCGAACCGGGCGATTTCAGCCAGATGGCGGCCCGAAAGGAAGCGCTGGTCGCTGCTGACGACCTCACCGAAGACATACTTGCCCCTGGGCTGGACCGGCAGGGCAAGATCACCTTCGGCGCGGGCATGGTCGATCAGCAATTCGGGCTCGGCCACTTCGGCAAAGGGATAGCCGGTTTCGCCGAGCGCGACGCGCAATTCGATCTCGCGCTCGACAATGCGGTCGGCATAAAGCGGGTCACCCGGCTTGATCCCGAAAGCGGCGATCAACCGGCTGGCATCGGGTTCGGGCAAGGCGGGCAGCGCGCCCAGATCGATCCGCCCGAAGCGGTAAAGCGCACCGGGCAGGATATCGAAGCGGACGCTGGGTTCGCGCGCGGCGGCATCGGCGGCGTCATTCGCCTCGTCATTGGTCTGGCCAGCGCGGCGACCGCCGGACAATTGGCGCACGACCTCGCCATCATAATAGCCATAGGTGCGCAGGATATCGCCGAGCAGTTCTTCATCGGCGCGGGCGCGGGCGGCGACTTGCGGGGCGGATTCCACCCCGTCGTCAAGCTCGCGCAAGGTCGACAGATCCCTGAAGCGCTGGATGAATTCGTCCTTCTCGGGGAAGGCTTCGGCGGCGGCCGGCAGGGCGAGAACCAACGTATTGCCGATTTTGGTTTCGGCGAGTTCGGGCAATTCACCCAGCACCGGCGCGGCGATCGAAGCGAGCGCCTCAAGCTCGGGATCGGGCGGCAGCGGTTCCGGTGTTTCCAGCACGAAATCGGCAAAAACGCCGTCGATGGCACCCTGCAAAGCGGGATTTTGTGGCGGGAGAAAGCCCTCAAGCCCATCACCGGCTAGCCCATCATCTGACAGCGGACTGGCGGCATCGGCCAGCACGCTGTCAGGCTCTGCCACGGGCGACAGATCGGCTACCCCGCCAGCGGCCCATGCGTCCGGGTTGGTGACAGCCTCGGGCGGGATCAGGCTATCGAGCGATTCCGGCACCGGGGCAGGCTGAGGCGCAGGATCGGGATCAAGCAGCGAGATCGGCGCGGGTTCGCCCTCTTCCCCTGTCGGCGGCACCTCGTCATCCGGCACCGCCTGCTGCGCGGCAGCCGGCGACGCGCCTAGCGCCAGCGCCCCATGGCCCAATCCGGCGACAATGGCGAGACCGAGCGAAAGAAGCCGCTGGGTCTCAACTGGCCGAAAATTTGACAGGCTGGCCATCCTTGCCGCCCACGCCTGCAAGACCGGGCTCCTGCGGCTGGCGCGGCGCTGTGGCGGCGGCAATCAGCCGGTGCTGTTCCTGCGATTCCATCAGCTGCCAGCCTTCCCGCGTCAGCCGCTCAAGCGGGCGATAGCGAACCTTGTATTGCATACGCGGACTGCCTTCGACCCAATATCCCAGATAGACATAGGGCAATGCCTCAGCCGCAGCGCGGCGGATATGATCGAGGATAATAAAATTCCCCAATCCTGCGCGGGTCGGGTGATCGGGTTCATAGAAGGAGTAGATCATCGACAGGCCATCGCCCTGCCGGTCAGTGAGGCAGGCGCCCACCAGCCGCCCGGGCTTTCCGTTCGGCAGCGGCTCGCGATATTCGGTGACGACGCTGTTGACGGGCGTGTGTTCGATCATGTCGGCATAATCGAGCTCGTCCATCGCCGACATCCCGCCATCGGGGTGGCGGTGGCCGAGATAGCGCGCCAGCAGCGCGAATTGTTCGTCAGTCGCCCAGGGGCGGCATTCGGTGACGATCAGATCGGCATTGCGCTTCAGATCCCGCTTCTGCGTGCCCGAGGCCTCGAACTTGGTTGCCAGCACGCGGACCGAAACGCAGGCCTGACAATCGAGGCAGGACGGTCGGTAGGCGACCGTCTGGCTGCGCCGGAAACCGATGCGTCCCAGCGCCTCGTTCAGCTGATCGGCATGGGGGCCTTTCAGCTCGGTGAAGACCTTGCGCTCGCTCCGGCCCGGCAGATAGGGGCAGGGCGCGGGGCTGGTCACGAAGAACCGGGGAAAGCGGATCGGTGCCGTCACGGGTGGGGCCAGTCCTTCTTGCGCCTGAGGGTGCGGATGAATCGCGGGTGGTCGAAAGTGTTAAGAAAATCTTATGCCCGCACAGGTCTCCCGGTAAAAGTCCCTTAACCATGAAAATATCACGAAATATGCAGGCAAGCGCATTGCCCGGCGCAAAAGCGCGTCCATGATGGTGCAAAGCGGGACGGTTGCTCGCCCGCTTCGCCGGTTTTTTGGGGGTGGTGTCAGCCCAGTTCGACGAGCTGGACGATATAGCCCTTGGCGCGCAGGCCTTCGACCAGCCGTTCAACCTGCTCGGCGTCGCGCGCTTCGCATTCGATATCGGTGATCAGGCCCTTGGCCGGCAGCGTCGTGAAGATGCGCTGGTGATAGATTTCGATGATGTTGACGTTGTGCTCGTCAAACAGGCGCATCACCTTGAACAGCGCGCCGGGACGATCCTGCAAGGTAATCCGCAACCGCGCCAGCCGGCCCTGACGCGCCAGATCGCGCAGCAGCACGTTGGCCAGCAGGCGCGTGTCGATATTGCCGCCGCACAGCGCCAGACCGATGCTCTTGCCTTTGAACCGCTTGGGGCTGCCAAGCACCGCGGCGAGACCCGCTGCGCCTGCGCCCTCGACCACGGTCTTTTCAATCTGGAGCAGCAGCGCCACCGCCTTTTCCAGCGCCGGTTCGTCCACCAGCAGGATGTCGTCGACCTTTTCAGCGATCACTTTCGCCGTGAAATCACCCGGCACCTTGACTGCGATGCCTTCGGCCAGCGTATCCCCGCCGCAAGGAAGGTTCGCGCCCTTGATGCGGTCGAACATCGACGGGAACAGGCCCGCCTGCACACCGACGACTTCGATATTCGGGTTCAGCGCCTTGGCCACGGTCGCCATCCCCGAAATCAGCCCGCCCCCGCCGATCGGCGTGACGATGCAATCGAGATCGGGCTTCACTTCGAGCATTTCGAGCGCGACTGTGCCTGCGCCGGCGGCCACATCGGGATCGTCAAACGGATGGACAAAGGTCAGGCCCAGCTCGATCTCAAGCTTGCGGGCGTGGGCATAGGCTTCATCGAAGGTCTCGCCCTCAAGCACCACCTTGCCGCCGACGCTTTCGGTCTGCATCACCTTCACCGTGGGCGTGGGCTTCGGCATCACGATGGTGACTGGCACGCCCAGCCGGGTGCCGTGATAGCTGAGGCCCTGCGAGTGGTTCCCCGCAGAAGCCGCAATCACGCCGCGGTCGCGCTGTTCCTGCGTCAGCAACAGCAACGCGTTCAGCGCCCCGCGCTCCTTGTAGGCGGCGGTGAACTGGAGGTTTTCGAACTTCAGCCAGATATCCGCGCCGGTAATTTCCGACAGCGTGATCGAATGCATCATCGGCGTTTCGACCACCGCGCCGCGAATGCGCGCCGCAGCAGCGCGCACATCATCAATGGTCAGGTCGGCCGGTGTGGCGGCGGCACCCTTGGGGCTGGCTGAGGCAGGTTGTGTCGACATAGCGACCGGGCGATTAGAGGTTTGGCGCCGTAAGGGCAATCGGCCCCGCGCCGATTTCGTATGCGCGGGTCCGGTTGGCAAGCGCGCGGCAAAGCGATAGGCACCGGCCTTTCCATGATGTTTCGTCCAGGGATGACCATGCTCCGCACCATCGCTTTTGCCTTTGCCACTGTTTCCGCCCTCGCGCTGGCCGCTCCGGCGTGGGCCGATACGCTGGTCGACAATGTCGACGGGGTGACGATCGATGCCGACGGCAAGGTCAAGCGTTTCAACGCTGTGGTGTTCGACGAGGATGGCAAGATCACACAGGTGCTGACCCGCAGCGACAAGCGCCCGCAGGTCGATTACCGCCTTGATGGCGAAGGCAAGGTGATGCTCCCCGGCATGATCGATGCCCATGTCCACGTGATGGATATCGGCTTTGGCGCGCTGACGCTCGACCTGTCGGACACGACGTCGCTGGAAGGGGCGCTCGCCAAGATCAAGGCTTTTGCCGACGCGAACCCCGGCCGTCCGTGGATTATCGGACGCGGGTGGAATCAGGAAAAGTGGGGATTGGGCCGCTTCCCCACGGCAGCAGAACTCGACACGGTGGTGGCAGACCGCCCGGTGTGGCTGGAACGCGCGGATAATCACGCCAACTGGGGCAACACGCTCGCCATCACCACGGCGGGCGTGACCGCCAAGACGCCTGATCCCGCAGGCGGCAAGATCATCCGCGATGCCAAGGGCGCGCCTGCGGGCGTGTTTGTCGACTATGCGGTGCAACTGGTGGGCAAGGTCGTCCCCGCCCCCCGCCCCGAAGACCGCGATCTGGCCTTTGTTGCGGCGCAGGACGCACTGCTGGCCCGGGGCGTCACGGCGGTCGCCGACATGGGCACCGAAATGGCCGACTGGACGACCTTCCGCCGCGCAGGCGACCAGGGCCGCTTGCAGATCCGCATCATGTCCTACGCCGATTCGTTCGAGACGCTGGAGACTGTCGCCGGGCCGGAGCCGACCGTGTGGCTTTACAACGACAAGCTGCGGATGGGCGGGATCAAGCTCTATCTCGACGGCGCACTGGGATCGCGCGGGGCGAGCCTGAAGGAGCCCTATCACGACGATCCGGGCGCCAAGGGGCTGCCGCTGCTGAGCCCTGCACAGCTGCGCAACCTGATGAGCCGCGCGGCGATGGACAATTTCCAGACCGCCGTTCACGCCATCGGTGATGCCGCCAATGCCGAAGTGCTCGCCGCGGTCGAGGAGCTGTCGGAAAGCTACACCGGCGACCGGCGCTGGCGGATCGAACACGCGCAGATCATCGATCCGGTCGATCTTGCGCGGATGGGCCAGCACGGCGTGATCGCTTCAATGCAGCCGCTGCACCAGACCTCCGACCGGCTGATGGCCGAAGCGCGGCTGGGGCCGGACCGGCTGGACGGGGCCTATCCCTGGCGCTCTGTCATCAAGGTTGGCGGGCGGCTGGCCTTCGGCTCGGACGCGCCGGTCGAACCGGCTGACCCGTGGGCCGGCATGGCCGCCGCGATCAGCCGAACCGATGCCACCGGCCAGCCCTTCGGCGGATGGTTCCCGGAAGAAACGGTCAGCCGCGAAACCGCGCTGGCCGGATACACCTCGGACGCGGCCTTTGCCGGCTTTGCCGAGGGGCGCTTTGGCCGCCTCATCCCCGGCGAGCGGGCGGACTTCCTGCTGGTCGACCGCGACCCGCTGTTCGCCTCGCCCGAGGCGCTGCGGGAAACGAAAATCCTTCAGGTGTGGGTCGGCGGCGTGAGGGTGCGCGGCGGGGAGTAATTACTCCGCTGCCGCCTGCTGCTCGGCTGCTTCCTCGGCCTTGCGCGCAGCCCTGTCGGCCTCGACCGCCTTTTCCTGGAACCGCATGAGCAGCAACGCGGCTTCGAACAATAGCCACAGCGGCACCGCCAGAATGATCTGCGATCCCGGATCGGGCGGCGTGACGACGGCTGCGATCACGAAAATCACCACGATCACATAACGCCGCGCCGCCACCATCTGCGCGCGGGTGACAATCCCTGCGCGGTGAAGCAGCAGCAGCAGCACCGGCAGCAGGAAGGTCAGCCCGAAGGCGAGGATGAACTGCATCACCAGACTGAGATATTCCCCCGCACTCGGCAGCGCCTCCAGCTTCATGCCGCCCGCTGTCCCGCCAAAACCGAGGAAGAAGGTAAAGGCGACCGGCATCACCACGAAATAGGCCAGCGCTGCGCCTGCGCCGAACAGCACCGGCGTTGCCAGCAGGAACGGCAGAAACGCCTTCTTCTCGCGCGCATAAAGCCCGGGCGCGATGAAGGCCCACAGCTGGTTGGCGATCACCGGAAAGCTGACCATGAAGCCTGCAAACAGGGCGACCTTCAATTCGACAAAGAACACCTCCGGCAGCTTGGTGAAGATCAGCTGGCCCTGCCCTTCCGGGAAAGCCTGCTTCAGCGGCCACACCAGAAGGCTGAGGATTTCGTCCGCGAAATAGAGACACACCGCAAAGCCTGCCCCCAGTGCCAGCAGCGCGCGGATAACGCGGGTGCGCAGTTCGATCAGATGATCAAGCAGCGGTGCGCGGGTCTCGTCGAGGTCCTTGACGTTAAACATCGGCGGCGCCCTTGGGTGCGGGTGCAGCCTCCGGCGCAGGTGCGGGTGCAGGATCAGCGGGCGGCGTTTCGGCCGCAGGTGGCCCCGTCATCACCGGCGTATCATGTCCGGCCTTAGCTTCGGCTTCGGTCAGGGCAGCTGAACGGCGCATGATTTCCTCGTTCTGCGCCTTCCACTTCTTTTCCATTTCCTCCAGCTCGGCCTCGCGCACCATGGCGTCGATCCCACTGCGGAAATGGGCCGAGACGCGCCGCATCTTGCCGATCCAGCGCCCCGCGGTGCGCATGGCCAGCGGCAGGTCTTTCGGCCCGATCACCACCACCGCAACGATGATGATGACCAGCAGTTCTCCGATGCCGATGTCAAACATACAGGGGCGCGGTCAGCCCGCCTCCTCGATGGGGGGAGCGGTCAGGCGCCGGTGGTGTCGGTCTTGTCCGCAGGCGCCGGAGCGGGTGCCTCGGTCGGCGCAGGCGCGGAAGCGGGAGGTTCGATCCGCACAGCCTTGGCGGCGGTATCCTCGGTCTCGCTGAGGCCCTTCTTGAAGCTCGAAATGCCCTTGCCGAAATCGCCCATCATCTCGGCAATGCGGCCACGGCCGAACAGGATCAGCACGATCAGCAGAACGATGACCCAGTGCCAAATCGAGGAAAAACCCATTGTCTCAACTCCTGGAAAGCGCGGACGCGGCAGAGGTGATGCCGCAGTGCCGGAGACACGCCCCGGCAGTGATCAACGGCCCATTTAGGCCATGCCTTCGGCAATTGCGAGTCAGTCCGCCAGATTCTCGTCGTCTTCAGCGCCGCGTTCGTCGGCATCATCGGGATCGAACCGCATCGAGGCTTCCAGCGCCTCGTCGACCGGATCGAGCAGGCCTGCGGCGCGCAATTCGTCGATGCCGGGCAGATCGCGGCGGCTGGCAAGGCCGAAATGGTCGAGGAATTCGGGCGTTGTAGCGTAGATCACCGGACGCCCCGGCACCTCGCGCCTGCCCGCCAGCTTGATCCAGCCTGCCTCCATCAGCACATCGAGCGTGCCGGCGCTGGTCTGCACGCCGCGGATCGATTCGATTTCGGCGCGGCTGACAGGCTCGTGATAGGCGATGATCGCGAGAACCTCGGTCGCCGCGCGGCTGAGGCGGCGGACCTGCTCCTTTTCGCGGCGCAGCAGGTGGGCCAGATCAGGCGCGGTTTCGAAATGCCAGCGCTTGTCACGCTCGACCAGATGGACGCCGCGCGCGCGGTAGCGGGTTTCCAACAGCGCCAGCGCCTCGCGCACATCGCCCGGCTCCAGCCCGCCGAGATGGGCGGCGATGGCATCGGGGGTCATGGGCGCTTCGGCGGCGAACAAGGTCGCTTCGACCGCGCGTTCGAGCGTGCCGGCTTCTTCGGGGCGCCCGTAGCTCATCTCGTCGCTCATGCGGCCGCGGCGCTCTTCAACCGGCGGATGCGCAAGGGGGTGAACGCGCCCTCCTGCTCGATTTCGGCACTGCCGCGCTTGGCCAGTTCCAGCGCGGCAACAAAGCTGGAGGCGA